>OZ246405.1:0-1232850 GCA_965231005.1 uncultured Gammaproteobacteria bacterium | reverse complement strand
TCGTAACAAGGCATCCGTAGCGGAAGCTGTGGATGGATCACCTCCTTTCTGGAGTACGTTTTAGACGAAAGTCTAAAAACTCTAGTCGACTCTTCAGCTTAGTTGAAGAGAAATTCCGAAATAATCTGTTTAGGCAGATTCTGATTCGGGATCAAAATACCAATCAAACAGTGGATTTTTTGTCACGTTTATACAACAAACAGGATTGAATTGAATTAAAAAAACTCCCTAAAAGGGAGTTTTTTGTTTATTAAATTTGTTCCAAAGCCTCAACGACTTTTTCAGCAGCTTCCACCTGCTTTCTAAATGGTTCAAAGTCTTCATTTTCATCGACCAATGCTTTTGCTTGTTCTATACGAGCTTTAAGTTCTGCAACTGCCTTTCTCATATTTTCAATTCTGAACAAGTTGTTTTCAAGTCCTCCATGATGTGCTGGGGGTTCATCTAATATAATACTAAAGTCATCTCGAAACATTTTAATTTCATCTTTGATTTTTTTTATGGCTTGCTCTATTTTTGAAAAATTTGGTTCATTGTCCAAAAATGCATCTTCTGCATCTGAAAATATTTCTCTTATAGCTCCCAAAGACTCAACAGTAGTTGTCTCTTGTGGTCTTGGTTCTCCTCCTCTTCTTATGTCTGACATATATTTAGTAGTTAATATTTATTAAAATCATTGTTTCATTTTTTATACAAGTCGTCAAGAAAAACTATCCTTTAAATGCAATTAATATAGCAAGCAATAATAATGCTGCGCCAAGAAATTTATTTACAATGTATTGATACTTGGAATATGCAGAGCGAATTCTTTTTTGCGTAAAAAATACTGAAAGAATTACAGCCATCATCAGTGAATTGAGTGGCATAGCAATCCAAAGGAAGACAACAACCCAAAGTGGAGCACCAGAAGATATAATTGCTGCAAATATACTTGCAAAAAATAGCGATGCTTTTGGACTAAGAATATTTGTAAAAAATCCTGTTTTTGCTGCACTAAATTTTGTCATATCTTTTCTTTCCTTTTCCTCGTCTGTTTTGTCCGTTTCAACTTTTATTAGCATTGTTTTTATTCCAAGATACACAAGATAAGCAACACCAAGATATTTCATGACAAAAAAAGCAGTATCAGATGTTGTTGCAACAAGTAATATTGCAATTACTGCATAAGAAATATGAAGAAAGTTTCCAATTGCAATTCCAACCGCTGTCCATATTCCACTTTTTCTGGAATACACAAGTGAGTTTCGAACAATCAAAACAAAAAGTGGGCCTGGTGTAAGCCAGGCAAAGATATGTATTGCTAAGATTGTTAAAATAAGAATGAGATATTCCATGTATGTCTATGCTTTATCCTGCTCTAAAAAAAATTTAAACAACACACCCACACTTCTATATTCGTTCATGTCTCCATTGGCACACAATTCTTTTACTTCATCAAATGTTTTCCATTCCACTTCGATAACTTCACCAGCACCATCAAGTTCTTGTCCAGATTCACTTTCTTCAAAATCATCTACAATAAAATAAATTAAATCCCAAACAACTGTTGTTCCAGCATGTGCTGTAATAAAATGCGTAATATTATTTGCAATAATTCCAGCTTCTTCTTTTGCTTCTCGTTTTGCTGCTTCTACTGCATAGGGGAGTATATCTTCTGACAAATGTTTATTGTATTCATCTAGTGAATCAAATGCTTTCCCACCAGGAAGACGATAATCATGTTTTTCTATTTCTTCTCGGTATTCCTTTGTCAGGAGCATCTTTCCATCTCTTATAATAATCAGACGAACACCAGGAGATCTGCGAGCACGCTCAAATGTCATTTTTTTATCTCCAACCTTCATTGGCTGATTTACAATTTCAAGTATTCTTCCTTTATAAACAATTTTTTCTGGACCATCTTTTTCTGCTTTGATCATATTACTTTTTACAATTACTTAAGGCAATAGTACATCCAATATGTGCATCCATTTGTTCTCCAAGTTCACCACCAGGTCCTCCTGCTGTTGTTTGGCAGTGCCCAGTGGTTTTGTCATACATCATTTCAGCTGTTTGACCAAGCTGTGCTTCAAACGGACAGGAGCAAATGTCATTTTTAAATGTTCCACCGCTTTGCTCACAATTATATTGAACAACTTCTCTCCAGGCATCATTGCTTGGATCATTTATTCGCTTAAAAGAAGAGAAATAAAAACCAATAGAAATAATGAGTGCGGCGACTATGGTTAATATAACAGTATTTTTTGGTGACATATTAATTAGATTGAGAAATAAAAAATAAGATTAATGCAATAACCAAACATGTGATCCCGAAAATCAAGATATAATTTTGAGAGTCTGATTGTTTCAGATTAAATTTCTTTGACAGGCGATGGTGAATTTTCCAAATTTCTCCTTTGAAAATAATTGTGACAAAGCCTGCTATGAAAAAAATAATTGATCGGACTAAGTTTTTGTCCATAGTTTTAATTCATCAAATATTTTGTCATTAAAATTGTTTGGTTTGTATTTTAAAATTGCATTTGCATTTCTCATGCAATATGCAAGTTGTGCTTCATTTTTTTCTTGCGAATACCATTTAAAACTATCGAGTACATCAGCAGCTTTGACTATCAATGCATCTTCACCAGTTTCAATGCATCGTTGAATAAGCTCAGTAGTTTTTTCTTCCTTATCTGTGATAGTATCGTTTTTTGTATTTGCCAATATCAATGTTACCACATTATCTCCAAATTCATCTTTTACCATTTTTTCAGTAGCATTAGACCATTCAAGTATATCGTGTAAAACACCTGCGATTACAATTGAATCTGAGTATTTATTTTCATATAAATAAGTACCTACTCGAATGTCGTGAAATAGAAGTGGTTTTCTGCTTGTTTCATTAGAAATTGGCAAATGTTCTACAAGAAAACGAACTGCTTTTTCAAATTGGATATTCAACGTTTTTGACATAAATATCTGAAAAGGTCTTATTATAAATTATTTTGTATATATAGATCCAAATCTTCCTTCAGAAAGTTTTTTCAATATTTCATCTGGAGCAAAGATCCTTCCATTCATACACACATAGATTCCAGCAGAAAGTTCTTGAGATTTTGCAACAGCATATCCAATATTAAATCCTGCGTCTGTTGGAATAAATCCTTCCAAAGGTATCATTGAGCAAACAAAGATGATTGTTTTATCTTTATTTTTTAGGTGTGCTTCAAGATATCGTGCCGTATCAGACAAGGTATATGTTCCGTGAGTAATTATGGTTCTTTTTGGTTTACTTTTTTCTACAGTTTTTAGTATTTTTTTTCTGTCAGAATCATTTAAGCCTCGACTATCTTTCATGCAAACTTCTGTAAATTCACATGTTTCATATAATTTGAGTGTTTTAATAAATTTTGGTACCACAGAGTGTTCGTTCGGAACCGCAGTATCTTTTGTTCCGTCATAATATGAGTCAATTGTTCCACCAGTCATGATAAAATGTAGTTTGTCATTTTTCATATTTTACAAATTATTATCAATAAATGTTTTTAATGCCACAAGATCCTTTTCATTGTTATCATAAGAATGTGTTTTTATTCCAACCGACTGTGCACTTTTTACTGCATCCATGCCATGCTCAAAATAAATAACATCTTCAACATTCAAACTAAAATGTTCTAGCATTGTTTTATAATATGCTGGATCAGTTTTTTCAGGATCATGATTCAATGTGAATACTTCATATGGCATATTATCTAAACCATATTTTTTCATTTGCTCTTCGTTTGCTCCTGTCAAAATAATTTTTTTGTTTGGATATTGTTCAAGCATGTCATGCATTTCTTGAAATATTCCTTCTCCTTTTATTACAAAGGCTCCAATTGCGTCTACTAAAATTGTTTTCATAATGCAAAATTAATTTTTGTAAATCCAATAATCAACAAAAGGCCATACATTTCCACGCGCAGTTTTTTTCTCGTATTCTTTATGAACTTTTCCACCAAGAGACTCAGCAAGTTTACAACTTGATGTGTTGGCGGTCGCGCATGGCCAAAGAATATGGTCATAATCTACATGCTGATCAGCCCACTCTTTAAGAGCCGCAGCTGCTTCACGTCCATACCCACTACCATGAGCAGATTCTTTTAACCAACCACCCATTTCAGGATTTCTTTTATTCAAATTTTCTAAAGCCATTATACCAATAAATTCCTTGGATTCTTTTAATAAAATTGCCATGAATAGCTGAATACCTTTCTCCATATTCACTTCGCGCTCTTGAATCCGCTCTTTTAGTATGTCTAGACTCTCTGGTGGTCTATAGTTCATATATTGAATGACTGGATCACGATATTCTGAGAAAATCTGCTCAGCATATTCCATTGTTCCTGGCACAAGTTCAAGGCGCTCTGTTTCTATCTTTGTTTTGCTCACATCCATACAGAATAAATTTTCAAATTAGTTTAATAAGTCGCCAATCTTGGAAGTAGTACATTTCCAAAACGATTATTGTTAAGAGATTTCCAATCATAATTAATACCATTATACAAGTTAACAATCTCACCTTCAAAATCACTACATTCAAGTGGCACTAGTCCGGTTGTACTATCTTTCAAACGGACTTTTGCAAATCTACAATGTTCAATTTTTTCCTCTTGGATAAATGTAAATGGTGATGGTCCAAGGAGTTCTGTGTCGTCATCTTGATATGTTATTTTTTTGTAATTTCCATATGGATTTGGATCAACAAGTTCTGTGATTTTGTCACCATCAATATCTACCCATCCCAGACTTCGTTGCAATTCTGGACCGATCAAATTATTCTTATACATGATTTCATATACACCGTCGTTATCAGTATCTTTTAAATGTTCAAAAGCTTCCTCAGCAACAGCACAGTCTCCAGAATCACTTTCTGTTCGTATTAACCAAGAAGGTTCTTGTCCAACTTTTATGTGTAAATTTTTTGGCATTTCAACTGCATAATAATCTTCTGATGCATGATAAAATTCACAGGGGTCAATAAAATCATCTTGTGATTGTTTTCCTGTTTTTTTATTTACGTCTGCACCAACAAAGTCTAAATACATTGTTCCATATCCCATAGGGACATGATCTCCTTGTAATCCTACCGCATGAAGTATTTCATGACTAATAGTGAGAAACATTCCTTGAAATGCCTCTAAAGCCAAAAATCCTTTGTGTTTGTCAGTTGCGGAATATGGATCTGCAGGATGGAGTGGCGCTTCAATAAATTCCATATCGTTCCATTGTGAATAATATCCACCAAATCCACCTAAAAAGACTGGCGCAACAATAAAACTATCAAAATCTGACTTTCCAAGTTTGGTTGTTGCAGCATCAAATATTTTTTTCAGTTCTTCGTCAGAATAGTAGATATTCTCTGGACTTGGTCTCTTAACACCAGTAGGTGTATTAATGACAACCGGCGTAATATCATATTGGATTGGATTTGGAACTTGTTGTTTCTTTTTTAAATATTTATTCATGACAGGTGTATATGTCTTTGTCCAATTCTTAAGAATATCTTCTGGATATGCATTATCAAACATAACAAATACAAGCAAACTTTTTACCTGTTTTCCATATACAGGGATGATGGTTCCCATTTCACTATAAGAAGTAGATTGTTGTGGTCCATCTTCTGTATCAATATTGTAATCTAACAAATGATAGCGACGGTTATTTTCCCAAAGTGTTGACCGAAAAAATGTCCCATTTCTCCATCCTTGTAAACCAGAACCTTGATATGAATATTCAATGTTTGGTGTAGGGACAACAAAGTGTTTGTTAGAATATTTCTTTTTTGTGAACCACAAGTCTGTGATAAATTGTTGAAGACGAGAGGAAAGTCCATAGGTGTAGTTTTGCACACCGAGATGTTCTGCCCAGCAAGCAGTTGGGTAAAAAATGCCATTGTTATCAAAAACAGGCTTATAAAATTTTGGACAAGCACTCATTTCGTCTCCTACAAAAAATTTTGAACATTCTGGAAGTCGATAATTTTTATGATAAAAACAATGTGCATGTTTTGGAATTGGAATATCTAAAATTGATGCGATACTTTTTTCAGTTGTTGGTTTGGTTTTGAGGGGAGTTGAGAGTTTTGTTACTTTTTCCTTCTTGTCACGTGGAGACGAAGTCGCTTTACGTGACTCAGATTTTTTTGGAATGAGTGATTTTAGAATTGATACAATTCCAGTTTTCTTTTTTACATCAGTTTCAGAATCTTCCTTATGCTCTAATTCTTCTTCCTCTTCATCATTGTTTGGTTCAATTTCGATTTCTGGTTCTTCCTCTGTATACGTTAACTCACTATCTTCAGATTCAGAAGCGCCATGTTCAGCATCAATTTTCGAAGACGGCTGTACAAGGTTAATTCCCTTAAAACTTTCAAGGAGTTCATCTACATCATGAAATAACTTACATTGTTTTGTGTCACTAGAAATTTCTCCTGTTTCTTCATTTAACTTTCCAGGGCAGTCATGTCCACGTGACCATGTAAATGCATACTTATTATTTTCACCAAGGTAAGCTCCAATAAGTGTTCCGAGATTTTTTTCTGTTGCGTTTTTATAATACACTTCACCGTTTTCATCAACAGGACCTGCTTCCTGATCCCACCATTCTCTTACATGCATTGCAATATAAAAGACATCATATTCTTCTTCTTGCCATGTTGTGGCTCGTGCATCAACATAAAAACGGAGAACTGGAAAACCAATTTCTCCCTTTACATTTGTCACACCAAATCCTTTCCAGTCTTCAGTCATGTCCAAAGAAAATCCGTATTCCTGATTTACATAGGTTTTCCAAATATCTTTTTTTGGCGCCTTTTCTTTTTGAGTAATTGTTTGTCCACATCCTGTAAAAAGGAGTGCTATTGCACACAGTCCAAGAATATATGTTTTCATATGTTTATTTATAGTATCTTTATTCATTATATTAAGATGTATGATAAAAAACAACCGGGTAGTCTTGCCGGATTTATTTTTTTTCTATGTCTAGCTGGATCCCTTTGCTTGTCATCTTGTATCCACTCACAACAATACTTCCTTCATGGATTTTGTGGTGACATTCTTTACAAATTGGAACAAGGTTATATTTGTGATCTTTGTGAAAATGTTTTATATGTCCATGCTTATTTGCAAGTTTTTGAGGTTCAATATGATGAACATCTTCAACAGTACTTTTGCAAATTGCGCAAGATGTTAAATAGATGTCTTTATTATATTTACTCTTATGTTTTTGTGTAAGCAATTCAGTGTCAGTATAGTCATTTGTTAGTTGTTTTCGGATGTCCATTGCATCTTTTAAAAATGCAGCATCTAGATGTAGTGATTGTGCAAATTCCAATCCATAAATACTACTGCCACTTCCAGGTTTTAAGATTCTGTCAAAAATTAATTTGTCTCCATCTTTATCATAATGGATAGAAAGATGAGCGTCTGCTAAATGTTTTACGTCTTTAAGCACGTCTAAAGATTGTATTTGGTGTAAATGTGTTGTGAAAAGAAAAAGAGATTTTTTTTCTATTAATTTTTTTATTGTTGCAGCAACAATAGCGATTGCAGAATATGTTTCTGTGCCACGGCTAATCTCATCTCCAAGCACAAGACTTTTTGCAGAACATCGATTAAAAATATTTTTTAATTCAATCATTTCAACGGCAAACGAAGATAATCCTTTTTCAAAATTATCTTTTGCAATAACACGAGTAAATAGCTCTTTAAAAATAGAAAAACGCATGCGCGTTGCTGGGACATAAGACCCACTTTGCGCAAGGAGTACTGCCACACCCAAACTTTTCATGAGCGATGATTTTCCACTTGAATTAATTCCATATAATAAAAGCCCACGTGCAGACCCATCTGCTTGCTCCGCCATAATACTCTTTTTTTCATCATCTCCATTGTATGTAGATGCACCAAGCACGACCGTGTTAGGTACAAAAATTCCATGGTCTTCTTTTGCTTCTACAAGTGGATGTCTCAGATCAATGCAGGAAAGGTATGATTCATCTGCTGCTGTTTCAATAATTTCTGGTCGACAAAGGTTTCTTTGAATAGCTGTTTTTACATTACTAATGGCAACATCAATATTGGCGAGCGATTCTGTATGTGTGTCGAGCACATGTGAAAATGTTTTATCAATAAAAGCCAGCTGCTCTTTGAACAACTCTCGTACAAGTCCTGCTATTTTTGCTTGCACCACAACAATTTCTTCAGAGATGATATCTATAATATTTGCTGTAATTTTTACATTTGATGTTTGTACTTTATAAGAAAAGTCAGAAAGGGCATACACAGTGCCATCTAAAGAAATAAATGTTTCTTTTATTTCTTGTTCAATAAGTCCATATCGTCCTTTTGTAAGAGAAATATAATGTCCCTCTTTATCCAATTGTTTTACATGGACAAGTTGGTCTTGTTCTTTTCCTGTTGCTTCATTAATGATTTTTACGAAATGCATTCGGATCATTTCAAGCTTTTCTTCTGCCAAGGCCAACCGTTTTGTCAGCATATCAAGTTCTGCATGAATACCTTGCTGAAATAGACTTGCTTGAATCGTATGACGAGTGACTTTTGATGTCTCACTTAGTGAAAATGTTTTTTTCAAATAAGAAATAAGGTCATTCAATCCATTTGATTCAGAAACAACATTGGGTAATATATGTGGATTATTTTGTGATGAAACAATGGTTATAATTTCTTGTGCAGCCAAAAGTGAGTCATACAAAAAATTAATTTCAAATGGGTGGAGTCGACCCAGTTTAATTCTTCTGGCAATACGTTCCAAGTCATACACTTTTCTCAGTTGTACATCCACTTCTTTATATATTGGTGCAAGCCAGTCAGACAAGTTGTATCGTCGTGTAAGTTCTTCTGTGTTTGTAATCGGATTGGTTATCCGCTCTTTGAACAAGCGACCGCCAATACTTGTTGTTGTGTTGTCAAAGAGTCGTAGCAATGTTAATTCCTGTGGATCACGTGAGATAATGTTTAATTGTTCTAGTGGGTTGTTTCCAAGATACAAATAGTTTGATGCATCAATCAACGTTGGTTTCTTCAGCTGCTCTATAATGTTGAAGTCATGATCAACAATAAATTCAAGCAGGTGTGCAAGTGCTTCAGAGGTAAGAGGTTGTTTTTCAATATCAAGAAATTCAATAGGGGAGAGAAACGATTCTATTGTATATGCTTTTTTAAATAGTTCATTTTGATATTGAACAGGGAGCCTTTTTTCTCGTACATGTATTTGCTCGAATTCTCCAAGTTCCAAGTAATCAAGTAATGTTTTTCTATCTATTGTTTCTGATCCGAGTGTAAGAACAATTTCAGCTGTGTTGTGTGATTGGAGCAGTCGGAATAAGTTATCTAGTGCAGCAGTTTTATCTTCTTTTGTTCCATGTCCTTCAAAGACGTACGTTTTTCCTGTTGTCACATCGGTCGCAGCATATCCTACAGAATATACCCCATGGTGTTCGTCGATAAGAATTGAACAAATAAAATTGTCATTGTGATCTAAGCAATAATCAATATTTATTCCAGGAGAAATAATATTATCAATGTATCGAGTAACATTTGGTGGAATACCTTTTTGGCGGATAATAACCAATGTATACTTTTTTTCTTGAACAAGACGACTTATATATCTATCAAATGTTGCAGTTGGGAAACCTGCAAGAAGGGGATTCTTGGCATTATTTTCTTTGATTGATTTGTTCTTTTTTGTTAATTGAATGTTCAATACATCAGCAATTTCTCTTGGTTTGCCAATAACTTCTGTATCATTTTCAACACCATATACTTCAAAAAAAGATCCAACTTCCATAACAACAACAGTATGTTTTCCATAAATTTCTTCAAATCGTTGTTGAAGCTCTAAGTATCCCTCAATAACAGATTTTTTGGGATTATTTAGTTGAATGTCTACTTCTTCTTGCGTCATATCATGGATAATACCATATGTTAAAAGGCGATAAAAGGCATAACGTCTCAAAGGGGTTAATTTCTACTATTTGCTTTTACCTCACAGTCTATCTACAGATATGTTGACAGTGTGTAGTCACGTTGATACTATGCAGTTGAAGGATAGAAATAGGAGCGCCTTTTAAGCTTTTAAAGCCCCAGCCAGAGGCTGGTTCGCCTTTGGCGAATTTAAAGCATTTTTATTATGAGTATTGAAAGATTAATTGATTTAGCACGAAGAACAGGAGATCGTCTTATTGTGCATGACCCAGCAGAAGATGTTGATATTGTTATTATGGATCTTGATTCATACGAAGCACTTATTGACAGTTCCCAAACAGATGTATTTGGTGTGATGAGTGATGAGCCAGCGTTTGATTTTGATGATATAACAGCTGATAGACCAAGTGAAGATATTATTTTTGAATCTTCAAATGTAGAATCTGAACATAGACCTGATCCAGTTAATCCTTTTGAGACAACATTTACCCCAGACGAGGATGCTCACATTTCTCAAGAAGAAGATCCAGTTTTTGAAGCTCCGCAATCACCATCTCCAGATCCATCGTTCTTGGAAACGGTTTCTTCAAATCCAATTCCTCATTGGTCAGTTGCAGGAGAAGTTATTAAAGAAAAGTTTGACTCGATGAAGTCTCAGGAGCAGTCAAATGATGTAACAGTAGAGGATCTTCCTTTTGATGTTCCATTTAAAAAGCAAGAAAATATTGGAGAATTAGATGAACAAAGATTAGATGATGATCCAGTATTTCTTGAAGAACCGATATAGAGGTAATTGGTAAAATGGTTAATTAGTTTATTGGGAGAGTATTAAATTTCTAATTCCAAATTAACTAATTAACTAATTAACAATTTTCCCACAGCGTTCCCTTGACAGCACAAGAGAGATATAGTATAATCATCACGCGTATAAATTAGGCGTTTTTTATTTTAAAAAATACCTTATTATAGACAAATTTATATAAATTTCGTAATTTACACCGCTGGATCACAAAACTATCTTGACCACTCAAGGTAGTGCGGACAACATCAGATCTCCATATGGCAGATTTTGATCGTAGTAAACCACATGTAAATGTGGGTACAATTGGTCACGTTGACCATGGAAAAACAACGTTAACAGCAGCCATTCTTAAGGTTGCTGGGGCTCACGGTTTAACAGCCCAAACAAAGGACATTGATTCTATCGATGCTGCTCCAGAAGAGAAGCAACGTGGAATTACAATTGCAACAGCTCATGTTGAGTATGAAACTGCAGCTCGTCACTATGCTCATGTCGACTGTCCAGGTCATGCTGACTATGTTAAAAACATGATTACTGGTGCAGCACAAATGGATGGTGCCATCCTTGTTGTTTCAGCAGCAGATGGTCCTATGCCACAAACTCGTGAGCACATCTTGCTTGCTCGTCAAGTGGGTGTTCCTTACATCGTGGTATTTTTGAACAAAGTAGATCAAGTTTCAGATCCTGAACTTATCGACCTTGTTGAAGAAGAAATCAAAGATCTTTTGAACAAATACGAATTCCCAGGAGACACAACTCCAATTATTCGTGGTTCAGCTTTGAAAGCACTTGAAAATCCAAGTGATGAAGCAGCTTCAAAACCTGTTCTTGACTTGCTCAAGACATTGGATGAATACATCCCTACACCAGAACGTGATTTAGACAAGACTTTCCTTATGCCTATTGAGGACGTGTTCTCAATTGAAGGTCGTGGAACAGTTGTAACAGGTCGTATTGACCGTGGAATCATCAAAGTTGGTGAAGAAATTGAAATTGTTGGAATGCAAACAGAAACAATGAAGACTACTGTTACAGGAGTTGAAATGTTTAACAAGAACCTCCAACAAGGTCAAGCAGGAGACAATGCTGGTATCTTGCTTCGTGGTACAAAGAAAGAAGAAGTACAACGTGGAATGGTTCTTGCAAAGACAGGAACAATTACTCCACATACAGAATTTGAAGCAGAAGTATACGCCCTCAGCAAAGAAGAAGGTGGTCGTCATAAACCATTCTTCAAAGGGTATAAACCACAATTCTACATCCGTACAACAGACGTAACAGGTGAAGTAGAATTACCAGAAGGTACAGAAATGGTTATGCCTGGAGACACAGTTAATTTGAAGATCAAATTGATTGTTCCAGTTGCTATGGAAGAACAAATGCGTTTTGCTATCCGTGAAGGTGGTAGAACCGTTGGTGCCGGAGTAGTAACTAAAATTTCTAAGTAATATTTCATGTTGCCCGGCCTTTTGGCCGGGCTTCATTGCTCTTTTTTCGTTCATTACCGTCGACTTAAAATAGTATGTCTAAAACAGCAACAACAGAAGTAAAAAAAGAAGATCAAAAAGATTCCGGACCTCGTGTTCGTATTAAGATTCGTGCATACGACAACAAAATTATTGATAGTGCGACTAAAACTATTATTGATACTGCACAAAGAAATAATGCGACCGTTGTTGGCCCTGTTCCACTTCCAACAGAAACAAATAAGTTTAGTGTTAACAGATCAACATTTGTTCACAAAAAATCTGCTGAACAATTTGAAATGAGAACACATAAACGTCTTATTGATATCTTGAATCCAACACCAAAAGCAATTGATGCTCTTATGAATTTGAACCTTCCAAGTGGTGTGGATGTTGAGATTAAGATGAGCTAATAGGTCAATTTTTAGCAAAATATTGCTAAAAATTAGGCTTTTTTGAGATATGTTCTATTGGTGGTAACGTGTGGACAAGATAGACGGTTTACGGCTTGACAAAATAAACAAAATCAATTAAAATATTGCTACTTAAATGTACGACTCTGTACTAGATAAGATCCATCAGATATTGATTGGAAAACATCTACGCGTGAGTATATGTACAAGCAAAAGAGGTGAAGATAATTACAATACTATTACAAAAAGCCACATAGAATAGTCCGCAAGGACATATTTGGCTAGAAGTATAAAGGAATATTCCCAATGTTAATGGTGTGAGAGTATTCCTTTGAACTTCTAGTTTTTATTTACCTGACAACAGTGTAAACAGAATATGAAATTTATTTTGGGAAAAAAATTAAATATGACACAGGTCTTTCGAGAAGACGGAACAGTAGTTCCTGTTACTCGTGTTCAAGCTGGAGAATGTGTTGTTACCCAGGTAAAGACAAAGGAAAAGGATGGCTTTAGTGCCATTCAAATTGGGTTTGGTGAACAAAAGAAATTTAGATTGTCAAAAGCAGTACAAGGACATATCAAAGGTCTTCCAACTGTCCGTCATATGCGTGAATTCCGTGTTGATTCAGATCAAGGGTTAAAACGTGGTGATTCATTTGATGTAAGCACATTTACATCTGGAGAAAAAGTACAAGTAACAGGCCGTTCTAAAGGAAAAGGATTCCAAGGTGTTGTAAAACGTCACAACTTTAAAGGTTCACCTGCAAGTCATGGACACAAAGATCAGCTTCGTATGCCTGGTAGTATTGGTGCAACAGATGCAGCACGTGTGTTTAAAGGAACACGCATGGGTGGTCACATGGGGGATGATCAAGTAACAGTAAAAAATCTTGAAATTTTAGAAGTACATCCAGAAACACAAGAACTTTGGATCAAGGGAGCAGTTCCTGGAGCACGAGGTGGATTACTTCTTATTTCAACAGCAGAAGGAAATATTGAGCTAAAGACTGCAAAGGACGAAAAAGTTGAAGATGCTGCTGCAGAAGCAACTACTGAAGAATCAAAAACAGAAGAAAAAGCACCTGAATCAGAAGCAGCTGAGAAGTCAGAAGAAAAGAAAGAAGAAGCAACTCCTGCAGCTGAAGAAAAGACAGAAGATGCTCCAGTTGCAGAAGAAACAAAATCAGAAGACAAACAGCCAGAGGCTAAAGAACCCTCAGCTGAAAAAGTTGAAGAAAAGAAAGAAGATGCAGCAGAGGTTTCTAAAGTTGAAGATCAGCCAGAGGCTGACCAGCCTGCGGCTGGAAAAGAATAATTCTATTGTATGGCAAAAGTAGCAGTATACAATCAAGAAGGAAAAAAGACTGAAGACATTGAATTAAATGACGCTATTTTTGGTGTAAAAGGAAGATCAGTTGTTCACCAAGTGTACACAGCTCTTAAAGCAAATCTACGTCAGCCATGGGCACACACAAAAGACAGAAGTGATGTTCGTGGTGGTGGAAGAAAACCTTGGAGACAAAAAGGTACTGGTCGTGCACGTCATGGTTCATCACGTTCACCAATTTGGACTGGTGGTGGTGTAACATTTGGTCCTACAAAAGCAAGAAACTATAAGCAAAAGATTAACAAGAAAATGAATGCAAAAGCTGTGAAGGTTTGTTTGTCAGATAAAGTAAAAGATGAAAAATTTATTGTATTAGATGCTCTTGAATCAGATGGAAAGACAAAGCAAATTGCTGCACTTCGTTCAAAGTTGCCTGGTGCAGGAAAATCAACATTATTGCTTTTTGCTGGAAATAACGATAAATTGCGTTTAGCAACAAGAAATTTACCAAAAGTAGATTTACAACGTACTATCGATGTAAATGTGACTGACTTGCTTGATCATCAATATGTGATTGCAACAAAGTCAGATATTGAAATTCTTGAAAAACGTTTAGGGTAATAACATATTATGGGACTTTTAGATAAATTGAAAAAGAAAAAAGGCGAAGAAGCTTCAAAAGAAGAAGCTCAAGTTAAGGTTGAAGCACCTGCAAAGAAAAAGGAAGTAAAAAAAGTATCTGAAAGTAAAAAAGTTGAAAAGAAGCAAGCTCCTGCTTCAGAAAAAACACAGAAAAAAGTAAAGAAAGGTAGCAGTCTAGGAAATGCATACAAAGTATTGATTCGTCCACATATTTCAGAAAAAGCAACAGGAAATGAATCAAACGGTGTATATACATTTGTTGTTGAACGAAATGCTACAAAAGTTGAGATTAAGAAAGCTATTCAGCAAGTATATGGTGTTCTTCCAAAAACTGTACGTGTTATTCATATGGATGGAAAAAAAGTACGATTTGGTCGATCACAAGGAAGACGAAAAGATTGGAAAAAGGCAATGGTTACTCTTCCAAAAGGAACACAAATTGATGTACACGCAGGTGTCTAATATATTTATATGGCAGTAAAGAAATACAAACCAACAACACCAGGAAGACGTGGAGCAAGCGTTCAAAACTTTTCTGATATCACAAAAAAGAGACCAGAAAAGAAACTAACAGAAATGTTGAATAAACGTGCTGGAAGAAATAATACTGGACAGATAACAGTTCGTCATCGTGGTGGTGGTGCAAAACGTCTTTACAGACGTGTTGATTTCAAGCGAAAATCATTTGACATGGTTGCAGAGGTGATTGCTATTGAGTATGATCCAAATCGTGCACCAAGAATTGCTCTTATCCAATACGAAGATGGTGAAAAAGCATATATTCTTGCTGGTGAAGGAATGAAGGTTGGTACAAAAGTTGTATCTTCTCAAAAGAAAGTAGAAGCAACTGTTGGAAACCGTATGCCACTTGAATTTATTCCTGCAGGTTTGTTTGTCTACAATGTAGAATTAGAACCTGGAAAAGGTGGACAAATGGTTCGCTCAGCAGGTGGTGGAGCACAATTGCAAGTGGTAGAAGGAAAGTATGCACAGCTCAAACTCCCATCTGGGGAAGTTCGCTTAGTAAAGAAAACATGTACTGCCACAGTAGGAAAAGTTGGAAATTCAGATTTTAAATTAGTTCGACTTGGAAAAGCTGGAAGAAAAAGACATCTTGGTTGGAGACCAACAGTACGTGGTAAAGCAATGAATCCAGTAGATCATCCACATGGTGGTGGAGAAGGAAGTCAACCGATTGGTTTGAAAGGTGGACCAAAAACACCATGGGGTAAGAAAGCACTTGGTGTGAAGACAAGAAAGAAAGGAAAGAAAAGTGATAAATTGATTGTTTCATCAAGAAAGAAAAAACGAAGAAAGTAAGTTTATAAACAAAGATTTATGTCAAGAAGTTTAAAAAAAGGACCATTTGTCAACGCCAAACTTTTAAAGAAAGTTGCGGCAGCAAAGGCTACTGGTGATAAAAAGGCCATTAAAACATGGGCAAGATCATCAACAATAACACCAGAAATGGTAGGTATGCATTTTGCAGTCCACAACGGAAAGCAGTTTATTGAAGTATTGGTTGATGAAAATATGGTTGGACATAAATTGGGAGAATTTTCACCAACAAGAAAGTTTAGAGGTCATGGTGGTAAAATGGCAAAACAACAATCAAAAGGATAAAAAATATTTATGAAAACGCAGACAACCGCAAAATTAAGACAGTTACAGATTAGTCCAAGAAAGGTACGATTGTTGGTCAATCTTATTCGTGGTCGCTCTGTTCAGGATGCGCTTGTTCAATTACAATTTTCAAAAAAACACGCTGCACTTCCTGTGATCAAATTATTGAAATCAGCAGTAGCAAATGCAATTCATAATCATCAGATTAAGGAAGATTCATTGATTGTAAAATATGCGTTTGTTGATGCAGGAAAAACATTGCACAGATGGATGCCACGTGCATTTGGTCGTGCTTCAAAACTTAGAAAACGAGCATCTCACATTACTATTGTGTTAGAAGGTGATGCAGACGAAACAAAGAAGAAAAAAGTTTCAAAAGAAAAAGTTGAAAAGGCAGCCGATGATAAAAAGGTAGAAAGTAATGAAGCAGCATCAGTAAAAGGTGAATCAATTCGAAACGTAAAGAAATCAGCACCGGCAGCAAAGGGAAAAATGAATACATCTTCATTAAAAAAAGCAGATACAAAACGTAGAGGAAATAAATAAATTATTTTTATGGGTCATAAAGTACATCCAACATCTCATCGAATGCAAGTCATTTACACATGGCATTCTCGTTGGTTTTCAAAAAAGAAATACGCATTGTTTGCTCAGCAAGATGTAAAAATCAGAGAATATCTTTCTGGTAAGTTTAAAGATGCACATATCGATGCTATTTCAATCGGTCGTGGTCCTAAAAATATGGAAATTAAGATTCAAGCAGCAAAGCCAGGATTTATTATCGGAAGAGGTGGAAAAGGATTAGACGAAGTAAGAAAATACATTGAAAGAAAAATTTTGAAGTTTTCATTGAAAGTAAAATTGAATGTTCTTGAACTTCGTTCTCCAGCACTTTCAGCACCTGTTATGGCCCAATCAATGGCAACAGAAGTTGAAAGACGTATTCCATTTAGAAGAGTAATGAAACAAGGAATTGAACGAACAATGAAAGCTGGAGCAAAGGGAATCAAAGTTTCTATGGCAGGAAGATTGAATGGTGCAGAAATTGCACGTACAGAAACATTGTCAGCAGGGAAGATTCCTTTGATTACACTTAGAAGTGATATTGATTACGCTACTGTAAAAGCACATACAGTCTATGGTGTGATTGGAATCAAAGTTTGGATTTACAATGGAGAAGTATTTGGAAGAAAAGATAGATTTGACCAAAGTCAAGAAGCAACTGGTGACAAAAAAAGATCACCAAGACGAAATGATAGAAATAAGGACCGTTCCAAACCTAAGGAATAAAACGTATGTTAATACCAAAAAAAGTAAAACACAGAAAATGGCATAAAAGTCGCCGCATGAACAAGGGTGTTGCAACACGTATGACAACGGTTGCTTTTGGTAGCCATGGTCTAAAGGCAATGGAACATGGATGGGTAAATTCTCGCCAAATTGAGGCAACACGTCGTGTGCTTACAAGATATGTGCGTCGTGGTGGGAAAGTATGGATTCGTTTATTCCCAGATCATCCAGTTACAAAAAAGGGTTCTGAACTTCCTATGGGAAAAGGAAAAGGTGCTCCTGAATACTACATGACAGTAGTAAAGCCAGGAACAGTTATGTTTGAAATTGGTGGTATTCCTGAGGATAAGGCAAGAGAAGCACTTAGTGCTGCCCGTCATAAATTACCAGTTCAAGCAAAGGTTGTTGAACGTAAATAATTATATGGATTACACTGACATTACAAGAAAAACAGAAAAAGAATTGCATGATATGCTTGCAGAACAACGTGAGATTCTTAGAGATTTACGCTTCCATGCATCAGAAGGTCAATTGAAGAAAGTTCGATCAATTCGTGAAGCAAAAAAGAACATTGCAAAGATATTGACTGCATTAAATAATAGTGCTACAATTTCAAACCAGCAAAGCAAAGATGCTCCTGCTGCGTAATAAAAAGATATGACAGACCAGAAGAAAACATCACAACCAAAGAGCTCTATGAAACGTCAGTTTGAAGGCGTGGTTAAGAGTGCAAAAGGTGATAAGACAGCTCAGGTTGTTGTGCGTACTACAAAGATGCATTCAAAATACAGAAAGCAGTATGTTACAAGCAAGAAATATGCTGTGCATGATGAAAAGAATGAGGCAAATATTGGTGATACAGTTATATTTCAAGAATGTCGTCCAATGAGTAAAACAAAACGATGGCGTTTGGTGAAAGTAGTTAAACACGAAGCATAATAGTATGATTCAACATCAATCAATGCTAAAAGTAGCAGACAATTCAGGAGCAAAGAAACTTATGTGTATTCGTGTTCTTGGTGGTTACAAAAAACGGTTTGCACGTATTGGTGATATTATCACTTGTACTGTAAAAGAAGCTGAACCACGAAGTGCAGTGAAAAAAGGTGAGGTTGTTCATGCTGTTATTGTTCGCCAAAGAAAAGAGATGCGTAGAAAAGATGGAACATATGTTCGTTTTGATGAAAATGCAGCAGTAGTTGTTGATAGAAAAACAAAAGAACCAAAAGGAACACGTATTTTTGGACCGATTGCTCGTGAAGTGCGTACAAATGGTTTTCAAAAGATTGTGTCATTAGCACCAGAAGTATTATAAATATGAAGATTAAAGTAGGCGACAATGTAAAAGTTCTCACAGGAAAGGACAGTGGAAAAACTGGAAAGGTTCTTCAAGTGTTGAAAGATAAGAAAACACGAAAAGTATCTGTGGTTGTTGAGAAATTGAATCTTTTGAAGAAACATATTCGAAAGCAACGCGGGCAACAAGGACAAATTATCGAGTTGCCAGCACCTATGGATATTAGTAATGTGATGCTTATTGATCCAGCATCAAATAAGCCAACCCGTGTTGGATTTAAACAAGAAGGATCAGATAAAAAACGTATTTCAAAAAAAAGTAACGAGTATATTGACTAATCAATATGGAAAGTAAATTATACACAACATATAAAAAAGACATCGTTCCTGCTTTGAAGGAAGAGTTAGGAAAGAAAAATGTCATGGAAATTCCAAAGGTTCAAAAGATCGTTGTTAATGTTGGGTATGGTCGTCATAATAAAGACAAAGCATATATTGAAAATGTAGATAACACACTTACATTAATTACAGGGCAAAAGCCAGTTCACAACAAAGCAAAGAAATCAATTTCTAACTTTAAGATTCGTGAAGGTATGCCAATTGGTGCTTCTGTTACATTGCGTGGACCACAGATGTATGATTTTCTTTACAAATTGATTAGTATTGCTATCCCACGTATTCGTGATTTTAGAGGATTAAATCCAAAAGCATTTGATAGACAAGGAAATTACACATTGGGAATTAAAGAAAGTATTTCATTCCCAGAAGTAAAGGCAGAATCAGTGGAAAAAATTCATGGTTTAGAAGTGGTTATTAACACAACAGCAAACACACAGGAAGAAGGATTTGCTTTGCTTAGTAAGTTAGGTTTTCCATTTAAAAAGAAATAAGTTCAAGGATTAAGATTATTCATTATGGCAACAAAAGCACAAATCGCAAAAGGAAATAAAAAACCAAAGTTCAGCACACGCGTGAGCAATCGATGTTGGAAGTGTGGAAGAAAGCGTGGATATATGAGAAAATTTGGTTTGTGCCGTATTTGTTTCAGAGAACTCGCAAATCAAGGACGATTGCCAGGAGTTCGAAAATCAAGTTGGTAATCATTTATTAATCCAGTTAACCAAGTAATAGACTAAACAACGTTATGACAGATCCAATTGCAGACATGTTAACCCGCATTCGGAATGCCCAACGTGCACACAAACAATGTGTGTTGGTTCCTGCTTCAAAAGTGAAGCGTTCAATTGCCGGCATTTTGAATAAAGAGGGTTATATTGGAAATATTAAAGAAGTAGAAGGCATGCCAGCATTGTTGGAGTTAGAATTGAAATATAATGGAAGACGTCCTGCGATTCAGTCTATTGTAAGAGAAAGTAAACCAGGTCACAGAGTATACCGAAAGGTAGAAGAACTCCCAAAGGTTTTGAACGGATTTGGTATTGCAATCGTATCAACATCAAAAGGACTTATGACCAACAAAGAGGCAAAAGAGCAAGGTGTTGGTGGAGAAGTTATTTGTTCAGTGTACTAAATATATATGTCTAGAGTCGGAAAACAAATCATAGAAATTCCACAAGGCGTTACTGCAAAGATAGATAACGGTGTTCTTACAGTACAAGGACCAAAAGGAACATTGGAACGTTCTATTCATAAACTTGTTCAAGTAAAGATTGAAGAAAGCACAATGACTGTAGATGTTGCAAATAAAGAAGATAAAAAAGAACGTGCATTGTGGGGTACATTTGGATCACATGTAAAAAACATGGTTGTTGGTGTTACAGAAGGATTCAAAAAACAACTTGAAATCAATGGTGTTGGATACAGAGTAGGAATGCAAGGAACTGATTTGAAGATTGAAGTAGGTTTTTCTCATCCTGTTATTTATAAAGTTCCAGAAGGAATAAAAGCATCAACAGAAAAGAATATTATTACTGTAGAAGGAATTGATAAAGAATTGGTTGGTCATGTTGCAGCAGAAATTCGAGCAATCAAAAAACCTGAACCGTATAAAGGAAAAGGAATTAAATATATTGATGAGGTTGTTCGACGTAAAGCTGGTAAAGCAGCAAAGGCAGCAGCATAGTTTTATAATAATATGAAAAAAAGACTCACAACACGATTACAAATGAGAAGACGAAGACATGCTCGTGTTCGTTCTTCTATTCAAGGTACAGCAGATCGTCCACGATTGAATGTTTCTCGATCACTTCGTGGTATGTTTTTGCAACTCATTAATGATGACGAAGGAAAAACATTGGTAAGTGTTAACAGTAAAAAGGATGCTGCCAAAGGTGATGCTGGAGAAAGAAAAGGAAAGATTGCAGCAAGTTATCTTCTTGGTCTTGCACTAGCAGAAAAAGCAAAAGCATTAAAAATAGATTCGATTGTATTTGATCGTGGTGGACAACAATATCATGGAAGAATCCAGGCAGTCGCAGAAGGTGCTCGCGACGGAGGTCTTACATTTTAACCAATTAACCAATCAACCAATTAACCAGTATATGGCACAAGATAAACGTAAAGGACGAGGTAAATTTAAGAAAAAAGAAAAGCCGGAATTTGACCAGCATATTGTTGACCTTGCTCGTGTAACACGTGTGACAAAGGGTGGTAAACAGATGAGTTTTCGTGTGTGTATTTTGATTGGAGATAGAAAAGGAAGAGTAGGATATGGTGTACAAAAAGGAAAAGATGTTCAAATTGCAGTTCAAAAGGCTGTAAATCAAGCAAAAAAGAACATGATTCGAGTTCCTATTGTGAATGACACACTTCCACATAGAATTGAAGCAAAATACAAAGCAGGAAAGGTTATGTTAAAACCAGCACCGCGAGGGTCAGGTATTATTGCAGGAAGTGCAATTCGTGTTATTCTTGAACTTGCTGGTGTACCAAATGCAAGTTCTAAGATGCTTGGAAAGACAAATAACAAAGTTACAAATGTAAAAGCAGTATTTAAGGCACTTACTTCTTTTAAGCCAGAAGCGTTAGAAAAAAGTAAAAAAAGTGTAGAAAAAGCTGCTGCAAAGAAAAAGGTAGAAAAAGTTGAAAAACCTAAAAAGGTTGCTAAGGAAAAAGGGAAAAAAGAAGACGCTAAATAATAGATACTATATAAATACTGAATATGGCTATTACTCCACAAACAATTAAAGCAACAAAAGGTTCTCGAAGAAAGAAGAAGCGTGTTGGTCGTGGAAACGCAACAGGAAAAGGAACTTATGCCGGTCGTGGTCTTAAAGGACAACGGTCTCGTTCTGGTGGAAAAGGTGGAACTAAGTTGCGTGGTTTTAAGCAGTCATTGCAAAAAGTACCAAAGATTCGTGGGTTTAAGAGTTTGAAGAAACCAAAACAAACTGTTACAATTAGTACACTTGCAAAAATTACAAAAGCAGACGATGTTGTAACGCCCCACTGGCTTGAAATGAAAGGAGTTATTTCTTCTGCAAAAGATGGTGTAAAGATTGTTGCAACAGGGACACTTTCACATGCACTTAATGTACAACATTGTATTGCTTCAAAAAAAGCTACAGAAATAATTGAGGGAGCTGGAGGAAGCATTACCTTCTAGAACACATGTTTGAAAAATTCAAAAAAATATGGAATATAAAAGATGTACGCAATCGCGTACTCTTTGTGATTGCAATGCTTGTTATATTCCGATTTGCAGCACATGTTCCAATTCCTGGTGTTGATACTGAAAGTCTACGACAGTTTTTAAATGGAAATCAGATTCTTGGATTGTTGAATCTCTTTTCTGGTGGAACGATTGAAAACTTTTCTCTTGTGATGCTTGGTGTTGCACCATATATTACATCATCAATTATTTTCCAATTGCTTGGCATGGTTGTTCCGCAACTCGAAGAATTGCAAAAAGAAGGGGAGTCAGGACAACAAAAGATCAACATGTATACTCGACTTGCAACGATTCCTTTGGCACTCTTGCAAGGGTTTGGGTTGATTAAATTGTTAAGTCAATCACAAGCAAATATTATTGGAAGTATCTCAAGTACACGGTTTGCATTCATGCTTTTGACTGTGACTGCAGGAACAGTATTCCTCATGTGGATTGGTGAATTGATTACAGAAAAGAATATTGGAAATGGTATTTCATTATTGATTTTTGCAGCGATTGTTGCGGCAATTCCAAACACTGTTCAGAATTTGGTTGTAAACTACAATCCTTCAGATTTATATACATACATTCTTTTCCTCGTTGTAGCTGTTATCACAATTGTCGGCGTTGTATTTATTACTGAAGGACAGAGAAATATTCCTATTAGTTATGCAAAACAGCGTGGACGAGGAAATTTTGGTGGTGCACAGTCACATCTTCCACTTCGTGTGAATATGGCAGGTGTTATTCCTATCATCTTTGCCATCTCTTTGGTATTGTTTCCTCCTATGGTAGCTCAATTCTTCATCCACAAGACTGGCTTTCTAGGTACAGCATCAAAGTTTATTATTGATGCATTTAACAATCAAGCAATTTACGGTGCAATTTACTTCCTTCTTGTATTTGGTTTTACCTATTTTTATACTGCAGTTATTTTTAAACCAGATAAGATTGCTGAAAACTTGCAACGACAAGGTGGTTTTATCCCAGGTATCCGTCCTGGAAAGCAAACAGAAGAATATTTGGCAAAGATTATGAGTCGTCTTCTTCTAACAGGTGCTCTTTTCTTGAGTGCAATAGCTGTTATGCCAGTTGTTGTTCAAGCAATGACAGGTATTCAATCACTTGCTATTGGTGGTATGAGTATGTTGATTATTGTGAGTGTTGCTATTGAAATTGCAAAACAAATCGAATCACAAATCATGATGCACGAATACGATAAAGTCTAATTTTTTGTATTCTTGATAATTGGCCTTTGGTCATTTCCCCTTGGTAGGGGTTTTTTGATTCTTGCAAAAAGCAGCTTGCTCTGGTATAGTTAGGATCCATCAAAATTGATGTGTTTTATGGGATTTTTTTCAAGTCTTTTTAGCTCAGCAAGACAGTATTCAAACCAAGAACGACAACTATCTGCAGATAGGATTCGTGTTCTTGTTTCTCGCATCAAGGTAAGAACGCTTGATACGTCAGAAGAACGTCTTGTTGAAGAAGAAATTATTAAAAGAAGAAGGGGAGATGGGAAAATTTCTCTTCATCAAATTGATGAGGTATTACAAACATTACAGAATAAAAACAAGATTAGTGAATTTGATAGAAAAGGGTTAATGAAGGTATTTGTAGAATATTATAAAAAAAATAGTTAGTATTTTATACAAGTTCAGCTTTATGAAAAAAATTATTATTTTGCTTGGGATTCCAGGAAGTGGAAAAGGGACACAAGCTAGACTACTAATTGATAGATATAATTACGGCCATATTTCGACTGGTGATTTGCTGCGTGCTCTTTTTAAGAGAGGAAATCTAGATGATGAACTTGCAAATGCTCTTGAAGATGTAAAGGCAGGAAGACTTGTAAAGTCAGAAGTTATTTATAGACTTGCGTTTGAAGAAATTGAAAAATTTTTAGAGCAAGGTGATGGTGTTGTACTCGACGGCGCTATCCGAACTGTTGAACAAGCAAAAGCATATCAGGATTTTTTCGTGAGTAAGGGACTAGAATCAGAAGTTGTAGCTGTTGAAATGAAATTGGATGATGATATGAGTTTTAAAAGATTGACCAAAAGAAAACAATGTGATTCGTGTGGTCATATTATTCCGTATTCTCTTGAAAATGACAAAAAAGTGC
This sequence comes from uncultured Gammaproteobacteria bacterium, assembly GCA_965231005.1. Lineage (GTDB taxonomy): Bacteria > Patescibacteriota > Patescibacteriia > Magasanikbacterales > UBA922 > CAZTEU01. The sequence goes on along the minus strand of OZ246405.1, from coordinate 1,208,285 downwards.
TTTGTGAAAAGTGTAGTGGAAAGCTTGTTGCTCGATCTGATGATACACCAGAAATTATTACACAGAGAATTAAAGAACAAGGAAATACAGCACTTGCCCCAATCGTTGATTATTACAAGGAAATTGGTGTCCTTGTGTCTGTAGATGCATCACTATCTATTCCAGATGTTGATAAACAGTTTGTGGCTATTTTAGAGCAATAAAGTCAAGAGAAGCGCTCTCTTGATTTTTTGTTTTTGTATTGCTAGACTGAATATACGTGTAAATATTACTTTTATTATATTATGGGATATACCAAGTCCAAAGAAGAAATTAAACTTATTAAAAAGGGCGGTAAATTGATTGGAGAGATTTTAGATACTGTCGCAGCCATGGCGGCTCCGGGTGTATTGATGAAAGATCTCGATAAGAAGGCCGAAGAGCTCATCAGAGAAGTTGGTGGTATCCCAGCTTTTAAAAATTATAAAATTCCAAATCATACACCATTTCCATCTACAATATGTGCAAGCGTCAATGAAGAAGTTGTGCATGGTATTCCATCTGAAGAACGTGTCTTACAAGACGGGGATATTTTTAGTATCGACATTGGTATGCAATGGCCTGCAAACAGTGGAGAAGGAAAGGGTGGTAATGGATTTTTTACAGATACAGCACTTACTGTTGCTGTAGGGACTGTTCCAGAAAAAACAACGCAATTATTATCAGTAACAAAAAAGGCGCTCGCATTAGCTATTGAGCAATGTCAGGTTGGGAATACTATTGCAGATATTGGAAAGGCTGTAGAGGAATACGTTGCGCCACAAGGGTATGGAATTGTAAAGGATTTAGTTGGTCATGGTGTTGGTCATGATGTCCACGAAGAACCACATGTGCCAAATTATTACTCAAAGGAAATGGAGCAGTGGGAGCTAAAAGAGGGGGTTGTTCTTGCACTTGAACCAATGATAACAATCGGTTCTGCAGCGGTTGAAACCGCAGAAGATGGATGGAGTGTTGTAACGAGTGATAGTAGTCTTAGTGCACATTTTGAACATACAATTATTATTACATCAGGTGGTCCAGTGATTGCTACAAAAAGGCCGAGTGAGAAATAAATAAATTTTAAAAACCTCTGTTAGGAGGTTTTTTTATTTTTTTGTAATTTTTTATAAAGATCTGGATATTCATCTTTATGTTTTTCAATAAATTTTTCAATTGGTATAGAAGCACTCCATGCAAGCTCGTAGAGCGTACGCATAGTATCAGCAAGTACCTTATTTTTAATAAGAGTTGTAAACAATTTTCCTTCTAAAGAAACAAACATAACTTTGTCATCAAAAATTGCGTTATCTGTTCCAATAAATTGCATGGGAAAATCTTTTGGAATAACGCGTGTTTGTCTGCTTTTATCAGACATTGAGAAATTGACTCCATATGCAAGGTCTTCTTTGTCAGGATTAATAAGCTCTCTGGCTTTTGCTTGGAAGCTGTTTTCTGTATTAAAGTCTTTTACCCATTGGTCTAGTAGACCTGGATATAATTTATTTATTTTTCGAATTGACGCAAAGTATAAGATTTCTGTTTTACTTTTCCAGACTGTATCAAAATAAATTTTTTTCATTCCTTCTACCCCTTCATATATTTTAACACTAGGACGATTGATCTCTTCTTTGTGGAGGTCTTTTAAAAGGGGAAGGGCATGTGAAAGTGCAAACTTTTGCTGATCTACAAGTACTTCTAGTTTCTCAGGATTTTCAGCAATATAAGATGTACCTCCATTAGAGGGCTTTCTTGATATAAGCCCTTTTTCGATTAATTGATCCAACACAACATATGCAGTAGGGCGCTTGATATTAGCTTTTTTTGCGATTTCCTGGACTGTCCCTGAACCAAGCTGGAGCGCAGCAATATATAGTTGTGCTTCTTTTTCGGATAAACCGAGTTGTATGAGGTGGCGTAGAGCAATCATATGTTTCTAGTATACCATAACATCTGTCTTTTGTCAATACTTTTGACAACATGTGATAATTTGGCTTATTTTAAACAAAAAAATACAATTTTATCTTATAATAATATTGACACCATCTGTTTTTCATGGTATATTTGTTCATTGAAATATAATTAACTAATTTTAAATTATGAATAGAAAAACTATCAGTGCAATTGTTCTATTAGCCCTTGTCATCGTTGCTATGCCTTTTTTTGCTGAATACAGCAAAAAAGGTACTTCTAAAGGAGAATCTAGGAAAGCAGTTACTATTGGTATCGTGACTTTTCCAGGATATGCACCACTTTATTTGGCAAAGGAGAAGAGTCTATTTAAGGATATTGAGGTGGATATTGTCAGAATTGAAACGATTGGTGATCTCCGGGCTGCTATGAATAGTGGAAAAATTGATATGTATGGTGCAACGTATGATATTTTTCAAGCGGTTGAGGAACATGTTCCTCCAGGTATTGGTTTTTTAGCTATTGATGAATCACATGGTGGAGATGGAGTTGTGGTTTCTGGAGACATACATGAACTGAAGGATCTGAAAGGGAAAAAAGTTGGAGCTGAGCCTGGATTCCCACCGTATTTTATTTTGCAGTATTTGTTGAATAAAGAAGGATTGAGTCTTACTGATGTGGATTTTAAGGATTTGCCTTCTTCAGATGCTGGGAATGCATTTGTCTCAAAACAAATTGATATTGCAGGAACATATGAGCCGTATTTATCTATAAGTGCATCTAACAGAGATGGTGCGAAGGTTCTCGTTTCTAGTGCAGATACGCCAGGTCTTATTATTGACTTATTGTTTGCTTCAGAAAAACTGGTTGAACATGATCAGGAAACTCTTAGAAAAATATCTGATGGTTGGTTTGATGCTGTAGAGTATTGGAAAAATAATCCAGATGAATCCATGCAGATTATGGCAAAATCTTTTGGAATTGAAAAAACCGAGATGGAAGAAATTAAATCAGGGATTAGTTGGCTAACATTAGAAGATAATCAAAAATTATTTGATAAAAGACAGCAACATAATGCGTATGATACGTTTGATCTTGTGGGTGATATATTGGAACGTAATCATTCAGCAGGTGTGAGAGTCTCATCAGAAAATAAATTAACAGACAGTATAATCAAAAGTTACAAATAACGTTATCACATGAAATTAGTAAGAGGAAAAAATTTATTCTTGATTTCAATGACAATGCTTATATTGTTGTGGGTCTTGAGTTCCTATCTTGATTTTATAAATCCAATATTTTTTCCAACAATACAAGATTTTTTCCATTCTCTTGAAAAGCTATTTGTTGAAAAATCTCTTACTGAGGATATTAGTATTTCAATGTTTCGAGTATTTGTGGCTTTTTCACTTTCCTTTGTTATTGCTGTACCCATGGCTCTGGCAATGAATTCATGGAAGCATGTGCACGCCTTTCTTTCTCCATATATTGACTTCATACGATATCTGCCTGTACCAGCACTTATACCGCTTACAATTTTGTTTTTCGGAATTGGTGAGGGAGCAAAAATTTCTCTTCTGTTTATTGGGACATTTTTTCAATTGATCTTGCTGATCATTGATGATTTGAATAATATTCCGAAAGAGTATTTAGATTTGTCATATACACTAAATTTCAATTCATATAAATTGTTAAAGATAAAATTATCAAGTATTGCACCGCAACTCTTTGATAATTCTAGAATAACATTGGGTTGGTGTTGGACATATCTTATTATTGCAGAACTTGTCGCCGCAAATTCAGGTATTGGACATATGATAAAAGAAGCTCAAAGATTTTCAAATATTCCAGATTTGTATGTAGGGATTACTGCAATTGGAATAATTGGCTTTTTAACTGATTACATCTTTAAAAAAACATATCCCTACGTTTTTGAGTATAAGGGATAAACATATGCTTGAAGTAAAAAATCTTACGAAACAATATTATGATAGAGAAAAAGGATTTTTTAATGCAATAAAGGATGTATCTTTTAATGTTGAAAAAGGAGAAATTGTCTGTATAGTAGGTCAGAGTGGTTCTGGGAAAAGCACAATTCTTAAATGCCTAACAGGGATTGAAAATGATTATTCGGGGAGTATTAGAATTAATGGGGAGGATAGTTTTGACTATTTGAGAAATAATAGAATAGCATTGGTTTCTCAGGCATATTCAAATTTTTCTTGGATGACAGTGTATGAAAATGTTGCTGTCGGTCTCTATGGCAAGAGTATGTCAAAGTACGAAATTGATAGATTAGTGAGTAAGTTGCTGAAACGAGTCGGTTTATACCATGTAAAAGATTTTTTTGTTCACAAGCTTTCTGGCGGGATGCAACAGCGTGTTGCTATTGCAAGAGCAATTGCGCAAGACACTGACATTGTTGTTTTTGATGAGCCTTTTGGTGCACTTGATGTACAGACAAGATCACAGATGCAAGAGTTACTTGTTGCATTATGTAAAGAGGAAAAGAAAACAATGATTCTCGTTACTCATGATATAGAAGAAGCTATTTACTTGGCCAATAAAGTATTTGTCTTAGGTAAAGCTCCTGGAACAATAAAAAAAGTTGTGAATACATATATCAATGACAAAAGAAAGTCTGAGGTGATGTTTCAGCATGATTTTGTAGCATTAAGAAAACATATTAGTAATATTATTTGTTCCAAGGATTAAAAGGGAGAGGTCTAGACGACTCTTTGCGTAACTATGCGTTTTAGTGTACGATATGTCTGTATGAACATCCTCGCAATAGACTTCGGCACAAAACGCATTGGCCTAGCATGGGCACAAAAGGGCTTAGATATTGCCCTTCCTTTTGGTGTTATTAGTGGTGAATCGCAAGATGTAATGAAAACACAATTGCTTGAACTGATTAAGAATGAAGGTATCAACCAGCTCGTTTTTGGACTTCCATTGAGTGTTCATGAAGACGAATTAGAAAATCCAAATACAAAACGTATCCGTTCTTTTGCAAAAGAAGTTAGTGATGCGTCTGGTCTTCCTGTTGCATTTACTGATGAACGATTTAGTTCTGCAGAAGCAGACGATATGGGTGGAGAAGCATCTCGTGATGAAAAATCAGCAATGATTATCCTGAAAGCATACTTAGATCAAGAAGATGTATGAGAGCAATAGTTCTTGAACGCCGCGACATTCGTGAACATGATCAAATGGTAACATTTCTCACGAAAGAAAGAGGAAAGCAAGAAGTCATGGCGCGTGGCATAAAAAAAATTACAAGTAAACACGCGGCTCATATTGAGCCGTCTACTGTTATTGATGTGGAAATAGTTCATGGGAAAAAGATGGATCATTTAATAAAAGTTATTCCTATTGATTCTAGGATTTCAATACGAACGAATCCACATAAAAGTATTCTGACATTATATGGAATAAGGATTGTAAATCTTTTGACTGAAGCCGGACAACTTGATGAAGGTGTTTATGATATTCTGGACGAATATATCGGCGTACTGGATAGCATAGAAAAGACACGTCTGATTGTACTTGATGCATTTGTATTGCAATTATTTTCTCTCCTTGGTATGCAGCCAGTAATAACTCATTGCGTTGTGTGTTCAAAAAAATCTCAACTCTTTGGTTTTTATTTTTTGGGTGGGGGAGTGATATGTAGTGGTTGTAGAAAAGAAAAGGAAAAGTTGGGCCACAGTATTACGCCCTGTGGTAAAGGAGCAAGAAAAACACTTCGATTTCTTTTGGGTTCTGATTTTGAGACCGTATCTCGTCTGCATTTAAGTGCTGTTCAATATAGAATTTTGCATAAGATTATTTATGGATTTGCACGTCATCATCACGACAGAAATATCCCAGATTGGGTGGGAAAGGCCTTCTAATTTGACAGTTTTTATGTTTTCTAGTATTCTGTATCTAGTATGAAACAATATCAATTTGTAACAATCCGCCGCCGCCGCACTTCTCTCGAGAGTTGGCGTGGTTAATGTACTCAAATTGTTCATCGCACCTTCTCTCGCAAGAGAGATTTTTTGTTTTTAATTATCTAATATATTTAGTATGTCTAAACTTTGGAACAAGGAGAATCATGATCAACTTCACCCGCTTGTTGAGCGATATACTGTTGGAGAGGATTATATTTTGGATCAACAAATCATGAAGTATGATATGTTGGCCAGCAAGATTCATGCACAAGGTCTTGAACGCATTGGCCTTATTAGTACTGAAGAATTGCATAATATTGAAAATGTACTAGCACAAATGGAAAAGGACTGGAAAGAAGGTCTTATAAAGATTACTGTTCATGACGAAGATTGTCATACGGTTATTGAATCATATCTGACAAACAAACTTGGAGACGTTGGCAAAAAAATTCATACCGGAAGAAGTAGAAACGATCAAGTTCTCGTTGCATTGCGATTGTACATGAAAGAACATCTGGATCAAATTGCTGAGCTAACAAAAGAAACTACCAAGACTTTTTTGGATTTTGCAACAACACATCAACATATCCCAATGCCAGGGTATACACATACACAACAAGCAATGCTTTCGAGTGTGAGTCATTATATGTGTAGTTTTGTTGAATCATTGCTCGACGACATTGAAATAGTACATAGTACGTGCAAACACATAAACAAAAATCCACTGGGGAGTGCTGCTGGTTTTGGTGTTGCATTTCCTCTTGATAGGCAATATACAACCAAAGAGCTTGGTTTTGGCGGTATTCAAGTGAATTCATTGTACTGCCAAAATAGCAGAGGAAAATTTGAAAGTCTGTATATGGAAGCATTGTCACAAATTATGTTAACACTTGGAAGATTTGCAAACGATATGCTTTTGTTTACATCAACAGAGTTTAACTTTTTTGATATAGCTTCAAATTTGACAACAGGGTCAAGTATTATGCCACAAAAAAGAAATGTGGATGTCATGGAAATTCTTAGGGCAAACAGTGGTGTTGTGCTCAATTATCAACACATGGTAAAAGATATCGCAAAAAATCTGTTGTCTGGATACAACAGAGATTTTCAATTGCTAAAAAAACCTTTGCTTGAAAGTACAGATATTGTTGTTCAAAGCTTAAAAGTTGTAAAATTGCTTGTGAGCACTATGAAACCAAAAGTTGATATGATTCAAAGAAATATTAGTAAAGATATTTTCATGACAGATATTGCAAATGATCTTGTCAAAAATAAAGGAATGGCATTTAGAGATGCGTACAAAAAGGCTTCAGCAATGGTTGATAGCTATGAAGTTGATATGCTTAGCAACTTAGAGTCAAAAGTAAGCCTTGGTGCACCTGGGAATCTTGGCATTGACGGCTACAAAGAACGACTTTCCTCACTCTAGATCTACCTTGCAAAATACGTGTTTCTAGGCTAAAATGAAGGCACTTATATTGATTTTTGTCTATGAATACATATATTAACCAAGTCTCTGAGCATATCGGCAAAGAGGTAACATTGTCAGGATGGGTACACAATACTCGTTCTTCAGGAAAAATTGCTTTTATTGAGCTTCGTGATGGCACAGGGTTTATTCAGGCTGTTGTTGCAAAGCCAGAAGAGGAAGCACCTTTTTGGGATACTGCGCAAGCACTTACTCAAGAGTCTTCAGTAACGGTCACTGGAACAGTGAGTAAACATCCTAAAAAAGAAGACACATACGAATTACAAGTCTCTGACATTGAATTGGTTGGTAATTCAGTAGAATATCCAATTACAAAAAAAGAACATGGTCCTGACTTTTTATTGAACAATAGACATCTGTGGGTTCGGTCAAGAAAGCAATGGGCAGTATTGCGCATTCGAGATGTTGTTCAAATGGCTATTGGTAAGTACTTGCATGAGCAAGGATTTATTAGAACTGATTCACCAATTTTTACTCCAAATGCATGTGAAGGAACAACATCATTATTCCCAGTTAACTATTTTGATCTTGGAGAAGTGTTCCTTGCTCAAACAGGGCAACTGTATTTAGAATCATTGATTGGATCAGTCGGTCGTTGTTATGACTTTGGACCTGTGTTTCGAGCTGAAAAATCAACAACAAAACGACATCTTACAGAGTTTTGGATGATGGATGCTGAAGCAGCCTTTGTTGAACACGATGAAAATGTAAAGATTCAAGAAGGATTAGTAAAAGCCATTGTATCTGCATGTCTTGACCAGTGTCAGGCTGAATTTGAAGTATTAGGACGTGACCCAGAACCACTTCGTGCAGTCGTGGAAAAACCATTCATTCGTTTAGATTATGAACAAGCAATTAAAAAATTGCATGAACTTGGTTCAGATATTAAACATGGAGAAGATTTAGGAAATGATGATGAAGGATTGCTCACAAAAGACAGTGATGTTCCTGTATTTATTGAAAAATGGCCAAAAGGAATTAAGCCATTTTATATGAAGATTGATCCTACAGATCCATCTCGAGTATTAAATAATGACTTAATTGGAATTGAAGGAGCAGGGGAGATTTCTGGTGGCTCACAAAGAGAAGATGATTATGATATATTACTTGGTCGAATTAAAGAAGATGGTTTGAATGTTGATGATTTTCAGTGGTATTTAGATCTGCGCAAATATGGAAGTGTTCCTCATTCTGGATTTGGAATTGGTTTAGAGCGAATGGTTAGATGGATGAGTGGTGTTGAGCATATTCGAGAGTGTATTCCATTTCCACGTCTTGTAAATAGAAGTAGACCGTAAATAAAAAACAAGCTAACTAAGCTTGTTTTTCTTTACTGTCATTGCGAGGAGTTCTAACGAAGTTAGGACGACGAAGCAATCTTATGGGTATACATTAGATTTTCTTGTTCTTTTTGTAACCAAAAAGTTTCGAGGGTGGCAGATGCGCTTCTTATATTTGCCTAACACTTGTTTATATCCGCTCGGCCTCTTTCGATCGTCTCGACGAGAGTCAACTGCAACAACACATCGAGTAAAGCAGGACTCAACTTTAGAGGCCTCGCTCGGCGCGCTGCCACCCCGAACCCCAAGTTGATCCGACTATTAACTAAAATAAGGTTTACTGTTTGATACACGTATTGTATGTGTTTACCTGACCATTATATTTTTCAACCAACGACTTTGTCAGTGTTGCAAGATCATTGTATGTTGGAATAAGTGCGTTGTATTCTTCAGCTTTTTGATTGTGGATTGTAGAATTCGGAGCGGTTTCAATTTCTTGTGCTAATGTATCCAGTTGATTTTTCATTTCATCAATTTTTGTTTGGTTTGCATCTATCTGGTCTTGCAATACTTGTTCTGGTTTATCACAAATTGGCATTGGTTTCCCAAATACTTGGACTGCATGCCATGTTTCACGTCCTTCATACATTCCTTTTACAACACCAACACCAATTTCAGTAAACTCAGGCTTTAAGATATTTGCTCGGTGTCCAGGGCTGTCCATCCATCCCTGTACAAGTACTTGGTCAGATTCAAAATTTCCTTGTGCAAGATTTTCTCCTGTATTTTTAAAATCATATCCCACTTGTTTTACCCAATCTGAAGGTTCTTTTCCATCTGGCCCAACATGTGCAAAATATTGTCCACTAAACATATCTTGTGCTTTCAGTGTTGCAGCATTATTCAATAAGGTATTTTCTGATAGAGCAGAAAAGCCTTGTGCTGCACGATGGCTGTTTGTAAACTGGATTACTCCAGCTCGAGTTAATACTGCATCTGGGATGACTTCATTAACAATTATTTTTAAGGGAGTTGGCGCACTTACTTCTTTCTTTGGCTCCTCAATTTTCTTTACTTCCTGAATAGGTTCTTCCTTAACAGGTTCAGGTGTTACTGCCGGAGTAGGTATTGATGCTTCTTCTTTTTCAGCCGAAGGCTGATCCGCCTTTGGCGGATTTTCTTCAGTTTTTTTCACTTCATCAGTTTGCTTGTCACGTAGATCGACAGAAGGGAGATCTTTACGTGGTTCTGTATTTGAAATTGGGAATGATTTTTTCGGTTGAACGGGCTGAGTAACTACTTCTTGAGTTGGCTTTGGAGTTTTATTTGCAAGGTCAGTATAGGTGTTTAAATCACGAAAACGCAGGAATCCAATGGTTCCTGCCGCTACAATTGCTATTATAAAGATGAAAGAGAGGAGTTTTTTCATGTTGTCTATTGCGTAATTTTTTTTGGCATTGCAAGACAGAAAATGGTACTCATTATTATGATAAAGAGTGAGGCACCCACAATCCAAATTGGTTTATCAATAATATTACCATAAACGAAAAGAGGTAGACCTACTACAAAAGAAACTGACACACCCCAAAATACTCCTCTTGCATCCAGTTTATCCCAATATAGACTGAGAATTGTTGGTACAACAACGCAGGCAGCAATTGTATTGAATATCCACCACAGATGGAATAAACCAAACTGAGGGATAAAATGAACTGCATACGCAATTAGTAGTCCAATAGCTGCAGTTCCAATCATTGATACCCTTGCTGATCTAATAGCCACATCGTCAGCTTCAATTTTCTTTATATCTGTAACCCATAAAGAACTGGCTGCTGATAGACCAGAATCAAGCGTGGAACTTAAGCCCGAAAGAAGCATAATGACAAACAAGAATACTGCCCAAGTTGGTAATAGTGTTGCAACAGTTTGTACACCAATCATTGAGACATCAATACCAGATGGTAGTACTACGTTTAATGCAGGATTTGCAGCTAAGAATCCAAGAGTTGATAAAGCAATAGGCACAATCCCGAAAAGGAGCGCCCCAATAATAAATGATTTTGCAAGTTGTTTTTTCTTAATAGCAAAAGTTCTTTGCCAATATTGTTGATCAGATATTGCACCTGCTATTAAACCGATGGAAGTTACAATTCCAAGTGAGAATGCTACTCCTGGATCAAAAATATTTTTGATTCCTTCAATGCCAGCCAGTCCTGCACTGATAGCTGAAGCGCCACCGGCTGCCTTCCATGTCATAGGTAAAATAACTGCACCTATAATAAATATCATAGCTAATTGTACAAAGTCCGTAATAATAGATGCCTTAAGTCCTGAAATAAGTGTGTATACTAAAGCGATAATTGCCAAAATGGGCATGACAGTTGTCAGTGGTATACCAGTTAAAAGAGAGAGAAGACTGCCACCAGCAAAAAGTTGCACAGTTACGGCCATTAGCTGATAAAAGAAATATGGAAAAAGATAAATTTTGTGTATTTTATCACTTTGCAGTCTGTGACGAATGTATTGTGGAAGTGTATATCCTTCTGGCAACAGTTTTCTTATCCGAGGTGCAAGTAAAGCAAAAATTGCTAGTGCAATGATGTTTGGAAACGTAAACCAAAAAATACCAGCCAATCCTTTTTGATAAGCAAGTTGCACAGAAACAAAAAGTGCAGGCGCCCATATCCAAGATGCTGCAATACTTGATGATCCGACAAACCAACCAACTTCACGGTTTGCCACAAGAAAACCGTCCTTTGTATGCCATTTTTTCCATCTGGAAAATATATATGTTATAAGTAACATGACAGTCCCAAAAGAAACCAAGAACGAATAGCCTGCAGACTGTGATATAAAACCCATATGAGTGAAAATATTTAATTAAATTTAGAGAAAATAACGAATTTCTCTTATAATTTGCAGTATATCATATTGTGAGTTTGTATATCTATATTACCCTTGCACCAAAGGCAAATAATTGATACCATATGTCTGTACACAAATAAGCTATTTTATGACATATCGAACACATAATTGTGCTGAGTTAAGCAAAAAAAACGTAGGAGAAGAAGTTATGCTTTCTGGATGGGTTCATAAGCGCCGCGATCTTGGTGGCCTTATTTTTGTTGACCTCAGAGATCGCTATGGCATGACACAAATTGTATTTCATCCAGAAAAGGTAGAGGATTTTTCAATTGCAGAAAGTTTAAAATATGAATATATTATTTCAGTAAAAGGGGCAGTAGTCGAGAGAAATGAAAAAACAGTAAATAAAAAAATAAAAACAGGTGAAATTGAAGTATCAGCAACATCAGTAGAAATTTTGAGCCATGCAAAGACAATGCCCTTTGAAATTTTTGACTCAGGAAAGGGAGAGGAAGAAGAAGAATTGCGACTTAAATATAGATTTTTAGAACTTAGAAGAGAAAAATTAAAACAAAATATTTTGTTTAGGGCAAAAATGGTACAACACATTCGTAAGTACATGGAGAAAAATGATTTTGTAAATATTGATACTCCAATTTTAACAGTATCATCTCCAGAAGGTGCGCGTGATTTTCTTGTTCCAAGCAGAATCCATCCTGGAAAATTTTACGCACTTCCACAAGCACCACAACAGTACAAACAACTTCTTATGGTTGCTGGGTTTGACAGGTATTATCAGATCGCACCTTGTATGAGAGACGAGGATCCGCGTGCAGATCGTTCTCCTGGTGAATTTTATCAGCTTGATTGTGAAGTCAGTTTTATGAGTCAAGATGAATTTTTTGATCTTATGGAGCCTCTCTTTGTTGAATTGACAACAAAAATTGCAAAAAAGAAAATGAAAGAGAAGAAAATTCCTCGTATTGCATACAAAGATGTTATGGAAACATATGGTGGAGATAGACCTGATTTACGGTACGAATTAACTCTTACAGATCTTTCTGAGTGGGGGACAGCGACTAAATTTACCGTGTTCTCTTCTGCAGAATATGTTCGAGCCTTGTATGTTCCAGGTGGTGGAGCATTTTCTAGAAAAGAAATAACAGAAGAATTTGAAGATGTTGCAAAAAGAAATCATGCAAAAGGACTGGCATGGATGAAGTTTGAGCATGGCGGGTTTAGTGGTCCAATTAAAAAATTCTTTACTGGTGTTGAGCTCAATGATCTGCAAGAACAATTAAATCCAGAAGAAGGAAGTATTATTTTCTTTGTTGCAGATGATTGGAAAACAAGTTGTGAAGCACTGGGAGCAGTACGTCATGCAGTAGGAAAAAAACTTGAACTGGCAGATCCAAATGTTATTGCATGGGCATGGATTGTTGATTTTCCAATGTATGAACAAGATAAAGAAACTGGGAAAATTGATTTTGGTCATAATCCATTTTCAATGCCACAGGGTGGTATGGAGGCACTTGAAACGAAAGACCCGCTCGATATTTTGGCCTTCCAATATGATATCATTGCAAATGGTTTAGAACTTTCTTCTGGAGCTGTACGAAATAAAGATCCAGAAATTATGTACAAAGCGTTTGAAGTCGCAGGATATTCTAAAAAAGATGTTGATGATAAGTTTGGACATATGATCGATGCCTTTGAATATGGTGCTCCACCTCATTGTGGATTTGCTCCGGGAATTGAACGTCTCACCATGTTATTGCTTGGAGAAGAAAGTATTAGAACGGTTGTACCATTTCCAAAGAATCAAAAAGCAGAAGAAGTTATGATGGGAAGTCCAAGCACTGTAGATGATGAACAACTAAAAGAATTGGGATTGCAGATGCGAGAAGAAAAAGGAAAGAAAAAAAAGAAATAAAAAGAAAGTAGGGGACGAGTAAACTCATCCCCTAGAAAAGACGGATCGGACAGGTCCGTCTTTTAATCTTCAACCTCCCACCACGTCACAGCAACAACAGCTAGAAAACCCCCACCTTCTTCCATTGCCACTGATTGGTGAAACTCTACAACTGGTCCCTTTTCACCCTGCTTGGCTTTTTTGCTTTTGCTTAGCTTGGTGTTCACGAATTTTTGTGCTGCACGCCACGCATCGGCAGCTGCAGAACTTGGAACGGCTTGTGGGCTGGCTTCGTGACCAAACGTTTCAAAACAAAGTCTCATAGACCCTCCTGGTCTTGCTAGAAAATAAAATTATAACAGATACGCATCAAGAAAAAATAAAACTTGTGTTGTATATGTCAAAAAATAGTCGCAGCAGTTTGATCTTTCTGATTGGTACACATAGTTGCTATTGGCAGAAAAATTTGATATACTTACATTGAATTATTTGGCTAAAATAAGCTAAATTTATGCACCTGCGAGCGCTCCAAAAGCATATCCTGCGCTCCTGCTTTCTTAAAGGCAGACGAGTGGAAAGAGGGGTGTTTTTGGCATTCTATGGTCCTGAGCGAAAAGATAGTGTAAAGCATAAAACAAATAATATTACCAAAAGCATTGAGAGTCTTATTTCAAACGGATTACTTATAGGATTTGGAAAAAGGACAGAGCAGAAGTGGTTTATTACACATGTGAAACTCACTGCAAAAGGAAAAAAAGTTGCTCAGGAGGTAGTACATGGAAAACAAACAACATTATTACTAACATAAACATTTAATTGAAATCTTTACATTATGGATCAATTGTTCACTTTTACTGATATCCAACATATTATCGCAATAAAATTGTGTTTTTTTGTTTTTGTAATATTTGGGGTCTATGCAATATACAAAAAAATAAATCTGAAATTGTTTTTGTTTATGTTTGGATTGTTATCTGCAATTTCTTATTTCTTTTTAGTTCAAGGAACACAACTCATGTTTTGGGGGTTGCAAGGTGATGAGAATTTTATTGCAGCATTGTATTATGCGGCAGCACATCATGGTTTTTTTGTTGATTTTGCATATACACATCTGCCTGCATTTTATCCACCACTATTTTTTTCTCTGTTTAGCTATATTGGGAAATTTTTTGACTGGAACGGAATACAAATAGCAAAGTTTGCAAATTTGTGCGTATTTCTTTTTTTCCCGGTTGCTTTTTATTACATTCAAGAATTTTTTTGGAAACATAGTGATAAGGATTCACCAAAAAATATTGCCTGGTTTGTTTCGGCAATGGCATTGCTTATGTTTGTAGATACAGACGCCATTATATTGAAACAGTATGAATTTGTTTCTGCCGCACTTATTGTCTTATGGACGTTATTTCTCATTACATCAGTACATACAAAACAGATGACCAAAAAACATATTCTTGCATATGGTGTAACAGGCGGTTTACTCTTTATGTCATTCTATTTTTGGTTTTTCTTTTCAGCACTTGGAATTGCAGCATACAATCTTTTTTCCAAGAATATGACAGGGAAAAAATATTTGCAGTTAGGTTTTATAGCAGCTATTGCTATCTTGGTTTCTGCGCCATTTTGGTATCCACTCGCAACAGTGTATCTTACTCAGGGATCAGAAAATTTTCAGGTTGGATATACAAATATCAATCGTCTGGCAACACATGTGCCTTTTGTAGATCTTAGTTGGAGAGGGTTGCTTGCCATGTTTGGTTTTGGCGGAATATTATTTTTCATTAAAAAAACGTACAACAGAACATTGTTGGTTCTGTTTGCAATGCCGTATTTGTGGCAAATTATCGGACTGTTTACCATTTTGTTTTTTGCATCACCATTGCAAGAGTCAAAAGGATTTATGTTTTGGAATGCAGCAGTGCTTGCACTTGGATTGGGATATGTGGTTGAAAAGGGTTGGCATGCATTATCGTCTAATCTCCAATATAAGCATTGGCTGCGTCCAATAGTGATAATTGTCCTTATTATTACTGGAACGCAAGCAATCTTTGGAACATTTGCAGACAAAAAGGATGTTCTTGCTGTACGCACAAGAGCACATACATTTGGCCCTGGAATTCAAGATTTATATAATTTTCTAGAGTCACAGAATATATCAGATCGTTTGATAGTAACGTCGGGTCTGCCAGTTCTTCATACACTTTTGCCAGTAAATGATTTTCTCTATTACAATCAACATTATTCGCATCCTGGTGCACATTTTTCAGAACGTTTTTATTTTTTACAAGATGCTACACAGATCCAAAGTGCAAAAGCATTGCATCAGGCCTTTGATTCAACACCATGGGGAAGCGTGGATATGTTTGTTTTTTACAAAGGGATAGATGAAGGATATCCATTGTACTTCCATTTAGACAATTTTCCATATACAATAGAGGAGAAGACCATGTTGTTTCAGAAAGATCTATTTGGAAATGAGTATTTCGAACAAGTATATGAAAATGGTCATTTTATCGTATTTAAACTCTCAGAAGTATGAGCGTCGATTTAGAGCTTAAACAATTTACAGGACCTCTTGATTTGCTTCTCACGTTGATTGACGATGAAAAACTTCCCATCAATGAGCTCGCGCTGTCTCATGTCACTGAACAGTATATTACCTATGTAGATTCATTGAATGAGGTAAAGGCAGATGAGCTTGCAGATTTTTTGGTTGTTGCCACACGTCTTCTTCTTTTAAAATCAAAAAAATTATTACCTCAATTTTTGCCAGAAGAGGATGAAGGACAAAGCCTGGAAGATCAACTTCGACGATATAGAGCATTTGTTGCAGCGAGTAAAGAATTGAATACGAAATGGGTTCAACCATCTAAAACTTCATTTCGCTTTGAACCTCCACGAAAGTCAACAGAGTTTGTACCACCAGTAAATGCAACACTAGAATCAATGCATAAACATATGGTACAATTGATCAACAGGTTGAAACCAGCAAAGCCACTTCCTCAGACACAAATTGACAAAAATATTACTTTAAAGCATACAATAGACCGATTGAGATCATTGTTAAACAAGAAGAAGAGTGTATCTTTTTTAGATGCTTTGGAAGATTCACAAAATAAAACAGAAGTGATTGTCGGTTTTCTTGCGTTGCTTGAACTTGTAAAACAAAAAACTGTGCGATTGACACAACAAGAACAGTTCGGTGATATTATGATTATAAAACAATAACATGTCATTACTTTCAAACATAGAATCAATCCTTTTTGTTGCTTCTCAGCCACTTACATACAAAAAGATTGCAAAAGCGTTGAACAAACAACCTGCAGACATTGAACAGGCTGTAGAAACGCTCATGATGAAATACAACAGGGATGATTCTGGGATTCACCTTATTGTTTCTGACAATCATGTTCAAATGGGTACAAATCCTAACAATGCAGAGGCAATAGATGGGTTTGTAAAAGATGAAGTTGTAGGTGAGCTAACAAAGGCACAACTTGAAACGTTAACGGTTGTTGCATATCAAAGTCCTATTACTCGTCCAGAGTTAGAAGAGATTCGAGGGGTAAATTGTGCTGTTATTTTGCGTAATTTGCTTATTCGTGGACTTATTGTCGAATCTGCATCAAAAGACGCGCTGTACGCCTCCTATAGTCTTTCTGTAGAGGCTCTCGCTCATTTGGGCATCTCGTCTGTTACTGAACTTCCAGAATATGAACAGTTGTCAGGACATGAGTACCTTGCTGAATCTAAAACTGATTAATAGTATTGTGTGACAAATAATTTTTTGGACATAGAAAAGACAAATAATTTTTCCAATCTCTGGCGGAATATCTTTTTTATTATTCTTATCATTGGTGGAATTGGTGGTGCTGGATTTGCATATGTTTCTTATAGTCCAGATTCTCTTGCAAAAGAAGTAGAAAAAAATGTTGCTGTAGAAGTTACTGATGTTCCTGCGGAAGAGGGAGCCGGAGATATTGTAGTTGAGCCACCTATTGAACCTGTTGTCAGCATTCCAGATCTTCAAGGTGAATTACCTCCGTTAGATAATTTTGGTGCCAAAAGTTTTATTGTCAAAGACAATGCGTCTGGAGCTGTTCTTTTTGGAAAAGAACCATATGCACTTCGTCCTATAGCAAGTATTACAAAATTGATGAGTGCACTTGTATTGCGCGAACATGATATTGATTGGGCATCAACAACACAGGTTGTGTCAGACGATGTTGTTGACACACATATGTATGCAGGTGATACATACACGCTCGAAGATTTGTGGCGCGCAGGACTCGCGGCTTCTTCAAACAAAGCAATTCTCACACTTGCAGATGCAACAGGATGGTCAAGAGATATTTTTGTTGAACGTATGAATCAAAAAGCAAATGAACTTGGAATGATGGATACACATTTCATTGAACCAACAGGTCTTGACGCTGAAAATAGTTCAACTGCATCTGATATTGTGTTATTATTGCATGAGGCGCTCAGAGATGAAAAAATTAGTTCAGCTCTTTTGCGTAAAGATCATTCTCTGTATTCTGCAGAACGGAAGAAAAAACACAATATGTGGAATACAAATTGGTTGTTGCTTGATTGGATTCCGCATGATTTTGAAATTCATGGTGGCAAAACTGGTTTTATCGATGCATCTGGATATAATTTTTCAACACAAATAAGTGATGCGGAGGATCGTCTTTTAGATGTTGTCGTCCTTGGTGCCACAAATCATGAAGCGCGTTTTACAGAAGCACGAGATATAGCAAATGCTGTACTCAAAGCATACTCATGGAAGTAATTTTATCCAAAGTGTATGTCTGACTTTTTTATAAATCTATTTTCATCGATTCCACCAGAGTTGGCTGTATTTTATTTGTCCATGATTCCTGTTACAGAACTTCGTGCATCTATTCCAGTCGGAATTGAACTATATGGTTTACCAGTTTGGAAGACATGGATTATTGCTGTTATAGGTGACCTGGTTCCAGCGCTTGCTATTTTGTATCTTATGCCTCTACTTCATGATTGGCTTATGGAAAAGAAGCTCATTGGAAAAGCATTGCAGCATCATTTAAATAGAGCTGAAAAAGCATTTTCAGGAAAGTATGTAAAATATGGTGCAATAGGTCTTATTATTTTTGTAGGAATTCCTCTTCCTCTTACTGGTTCATGGACAGGATCATTTGCAGCATTTGTATTTAACATTCCATTTAAAAAATCAGTTCCGCTTATTGCTATTGGTGTTTGTCTTGCAGCAACACTTGTAACATTAATTACTCTTTTTGCGGGTGAAACAGTCCGGGCGATATTGTAAAATTTTTGAATAGAATAAAAAAAAGCGCATAGCGCTCTTTTTTGTGCCCAAGGAGAGACTCGAACTCTCACGGTATTGCTACCACTGGATTTTGAGTCCAGCGCGTCTACCAGTTCCGCCACTTGGGCTTATGATTTTGTTTTATTCATTATTCCTATAATGTAGCCTGTATCAGCTTGTCTACCGGCCTGCCTGCCGGCAGGCAGGTTCCGCCACTTGGGCTTTTCATTATTTGATCCCCATAAGTATACGCAGATATAGCGACTTTGTCAATAATTTGCTATACTAGGCCTAGATATGAGTAAGATTATCGCAGTTGTGAATCAAAAGGGTGGTGTAGGGAAAACTACCACTGCCATGAACCTAGCTGCTGCCCTCTCAGAGACGGGCAAATTTGTTTTATTGGTAGATGTTGATCCACAGGGCAATGCAACCAGTGGATTTGGTATTGATAGGGAACAACTAGACAGTAGCATTTATGAAGCACTTGCAAAGGAAAAAAGGATTCACGATGTTGTTCATAATACTGCCCATGAAGGATTAAGAATTGTTCCATGTAATCAACATCTTGCTGGTGCAAATATTGAACTTGTTGATATGGAACGACGTGAGTATCAGCTTTCAGATCTTTTGGAAGAAGTGCGGCATGCATATGACTACATTATTATTGATTGTCCACCTTCGCTTGGGTTGTTAACAGTAAATGCTTTGGTGGCTGCAGATGAGATTCTTATTCCAGTTCAAGCTGAATATTATGCTCTTGAAGGGTTAGGACAACTGTTGCAAACAATCGATCTTGTAAAAAATCATTTAAAACCTGAACTACTTGTATTGGGTGCAATCATTACGATGTTTGATAAAAGAACAAGATTGTCAGAAGATGTGATGAATGAGCTATATAAATTTTTCCCAAATACTATATTTCGGTCAGTTGTTCCGAGGACTGTTCGTTTGGCTGAAGCACCTAGTTTTGGACAAACAATTTTTCATTATGATCCAAAAGGAAAGGGTGCACGCGCATATGAACGTCTTGCTCGAGAAATACTTGATCTTCATCAGTAACCTATTTAAATCTATTCTATGGCTTTAGGAAAAGGATTAAACTCACTTATCCCGCAAAAAAAGGATCGGAAAAGAATCCGAAAGGAAACCGGTTCTTCGGCGTCTTCTTCAAAAGACAAAATTTGGCATATTCCTATTTCTGAAATTGTTCCAAATGCTGAACAACCAAGAAAAGTTTTTTCTCATGATGAATTAGAAAGTTTGGTAAAATCAATTAAAGAGCATGGGATTATTCAGCCTATTACTGTTACAGAAAAGGAAGATGGGGGATACGAATTGATTGCAGGGGAACGACGTTTGCGGGCAAGTCAGGTTGCAGGCCTCCCAACTGTCCCTGCAATTGTCCGTAGTGCAACACAACAAGAAAAATTAGAACTTGCGCTTATTGAAAATATTCAACGCCATGACTTAAATCCTATTGAAGAAGCATTTTCATATAATAGATTGATACAGGAATTTGGTTTAAAGCAACAAGAAGTAAGTGATCGAGTTGGAAAAAGTAGACCATATATTGCGAACATGGTTCGTCTTCTTGGGCTGCCAGATGAAATCCAAAAAGCGCTTATGGATGGAAAGATTAGTGTTGGAAAAGCAAGGGCGCTCTTGAGTCTTAAAAGTGAAGATGAACAATTAGGAATGTTTACAAGTATGATGGGTGAGGGTATGACTGTAAGAGATGTGGAGAAAAGTGTTGAAAGAAAAGGTGCTGCATCAAGAAAAGGATCTGTGAGAAGGGATGTTAATTTGCGTGCACAAGAACAATTGCTTGAAGATCGATTAGGATCAAAAGTAACAATTACACAGCGTGGAGAAAAGGGAACAATTGTTATTAATTACTATTCAAAAGAAGAGTTAAAGAGGCTTATTGAGGAATTATCTTAAAAAAAATATTATCTAATATCTATTATTTACTATCCATTAGATGAAAATAAGATTAAGGCAACACTCTTGTAAAGGTTGAATTTGAAATTTGCTATATGTACATTTGAATAATTTGACGTTGCTCTACTAGTTATCATTACTCATGAGTCTACTCGAGTAATTTTCTATTAAATAGTAGATAATAAATATTAGATAATGAAACAGGATCTTGTGAGATCCTGTTTTTCTATTCGTTCTTCGGGAGGACTGACTTGAGCCATCCAGTGATTTTTGTACGTTGTTGAAGTTTAATATGTGTTTTTGCTGTATTTGTTTTTACAAAGTTTAACCAATCAGGACTTGGTCCTTTTCTGTTTTTATCAATCATAATTTCAACAACGTCACCATTTTTCAGTTCAGTATCAAGGCTTGTCATTTTGTCATTTATTGTCGCACCAATACACTTGTTTCCAATTTCAGTATGGATATGATAAGCAAAATCGACCGGTGTTGCACCTTCGGGTAAATCAATAACATCACCCTTTGGTGTGAATACAAAAATTCTTGTTTGGAGGAAATCAATTTTTATTTCTTCCAAATCAGACAATTTGTTCAACATGTCCTTTTGAATTTCAGCAAGTTCTTTTGCCCATTTTACTTCTCGGGCAGGGAGACGGGATCCATGCTCATCGTAATGCCAATGCGCAGCAAAACCGAATGTAGCTTCTTCATTCATCTCTTTTGTACGGATCTGAAATTCGACAATTTCTCCGCCATCACCAAATACTGTTGTGTGGAGTGATTTATATCCATTTGGCTTTGGTTGTGATATATAATCTTTGATTCTTCCTTTGACCGGTTTCCATATTTTATGGAGAATTCCTAGTGTTGCATAACAGTCTGCTATTGTTGGAACAATAATACGTAGTGCTACAAGATCGTAAATCTTTGCAACCTTGTTATCCTTGCGTAACAATTTTTTGTAGAAACTATACAAACGTTTATTTCTTCCTCGAATAAGTGTAATTGGTATTGTTGCTTTTTTAAGCTCACGTTCAGCTTTTTCTTCTATTTTCTTAAAGTATCCTTCTTTTCCTTTTAACTTTTCATCACGCAATTTTTTTACTCGCTGATATTCTTTTGGATACACATATTGGAATGCTAGATCTTCCAATGTTCCTTTCATATCATCCATACCAAGTCTGTTGGCGATTGGTGCATATATTTCTAAACTTTCAAGTGCTATTCGATATTGTTTTTGCGGCGGAAGCGCCCCAAGCGTTGTAAGATTATGTATTCTATCTGCAAACTTAATAATCATGACTCGGATATCTTCTGCCATGGCAACAAACATTTTTCTGAGGTTTTCAATGTATCGCTCTACACCACGATATTTCAGTTTTCCCAATTTTGTAATTCCTCTCACCATTGATTCAACATCACTACCAAAGTTTTCACCAACTTCTTCAAGAGTTACTGGGGTATCTTCTGGAACATCGTGAAGAAGGGTTGCAGCGACAATTGTTGGGTCAATACGCATATCTGCAAGGATATGTGCTGCTGCAAGTGGGTGAGTGATGTATGGTTCTCCAGATTTTCTTGTTTGTCCTTTATGTGCTTTTGCTGCAAAATCATAAGCTAGCCGAACAATATCGGTGTCAGCATTTGGAGCATACTCTTCAATTTTGTAGATGAGATCATCTATTGTTCCTGTAAGACGTCTTGCCATTTGGTTTTTTTGTTATCATGTAGACAATATTAACTGTATCTGTTTTTTTGATATTTTACAAGTAGTTTTCCTCTTTTTGTGTAGAAAGACTTGACAAAATGGAAAAATTGTGTTATAGTTCTGTGTAGGTAATATAAAAGGCAGGGTAATCCCAAAGCCGAGAAAAACCGCAGTCGCAAGACGGCGGCTTTTCTTTTTTTGAAATTATGTGAATATTTGCCTTATTTTAGTATTTTTTTTGATGATTTGCAATTTTTTTTTGGAAAAGTTATCTCCAGAAAAATCTAACATACTCTTGCTTTTTCCAGTTTTTTTGATACACTATATGCTGTAGCGGGTCGAGGGCCTTTATATTACCTATGGCATTGAGGTTACCTCCTCGCCGCTACATAAAAAATCCCCACATATGTGGGGTTTTTTTTATTCTTTCTTTTTTGTCTTCTTTCTTCCTCTTCGTTTTTTTGTTTTTGCTTCTTCCAAAAGCTTTTTACATTCTTCAATAGTCAATGTTTTAGGATCTGTATCTTCTGGAATTTTTGCATTTTTCTTTGTATTAATATCTCTGACATATGGTCCGTATCGTCCATTGAGAACATGGATGCCTTCTTCTTCAAAAATCTGGATTTCTTTTTCAGCATCTTTTTTATTTTTCTCAGCAATAATTTCGAGTGCACGTTCTATTGTAACGTCATATGGATTATCATCGCCTTTGAGTGAGTAGTATTTTTTCCCAACTTGTACATATGGTCCAAATCTTCCTCTGTTTGCAATAACATCATTTCCATCTGCGTCTTGTCCTACTTTTCGTGGAAGGCTGAGTAGTACGAGTGCTTGTTCAAGTGTTATATTTTCAGTAGTTTGTCCTTTTTCAAGCGATGCAAATTGTGGTTTTTCTTCGTCGTCCTTTGATCCTTTTTGTACAAATGGTCCATATCGTCCAACTCGTGTGTAGATTGGCTTACCAGATTCTGGATCAATACCAAGTTCTCTCATTTGCACAACATCTTCACGATCGATTGATTCTTCTTTTTCTTCTAGATTTTTGTGAAATGGAACATAAAACTCCTTAATCATCTTGTGCCAATCTATTTTTCCTAATGCAATTTTATCAAAACTATCTTCAACTTTTGCAGTAAAGGTGTAGTCAACAATATCAGGAAAATGTTCAACAAGAAGATCATTGACAAGAAATGCTGCACTCAGTGGTTGAAGTCGTTTATTGTCATTACGTTCAACGTAGTTTCTCGCTTCAATCGTTGCGATTGTTGGTGCATAAGTAGAAGGACGTCCAATACCATATTCTTCCAATGTTTTTACAAGTGTAGCATCTGAATATCTTGCAGGAGGTTCTGTAAAGTGTTGATCAGTTTTAAGTTCTTTACAATCAACTTCGTCATTCTTTTTTAGTTCTGGTAACATGCTTTCTTTTGTTGCGTTTGGATACAGTGCTAGCCAACCTGGAAAATTCATTGTTTGTCCTGTAGCACGAAAGATATATTCTTTTGCAGAAATATCAATTGCTGTTTTATTTAGTTTTGCTGCTGCCATCTGTGTTGCTACAGCACGTTTCCAAATAAGCTCGTACAACTTATATTGTTGTGGATCAAGCTTATCTTGTATTGATTCAGGAGTACGTGCAGGATCTGTTGGGCGAATAGCTTCGTGTGCTTCTTGTGCACCTTTTGATTTTGTTTTAAATACGCGTGGCGCATCTAGTGCATATTCCTTTCCATAGGTCTTTTCGACAAATGAATTTGTTTCATTGAGAAACTTTTTTGAAAGCATGGTCGAATCTGTACGCATGTACGTAATCAAACCAACATGTCCTTCACCTTCCAAATCAATACCTTCGTACAATTGCTGTGCAAGTCTCATGATTTGTTTAGAAGAATATCCTAATTTATTATGAGCATTTTGTTGCAATGTTGATGTTGTAAATGCTGCTGGTGGATTTCGTTTTAGTTCTTTTTTGGTAATATCTTGAATACTGTAAGTTGCATTCTCAAGATTTTTTACAATTTCCTTTACTTCAGATTCTTTTTGTAAACTCAACTTTGTTAATTTTTTTTCACCAATTGAATAAAGCTTCCCAATAAATTCTTGTTCCTCTTTTGCATCTTTTGGAGTAAATAACCCTTGAATCGTCCAGTATTCTTCTGGATTGAATGCTTGTATTTCTCGTTCTCGTTCAACAATAAGTCGTACAGCAACTGATTGTACTCTTCCTGCAGAAAGACCTCTTGCAATTTTTTTCCAAAGAAGGGGAGACAGTTCATACCCAACAAGTCTATCAAGGACACGTCGCGCTTGCTGCGCATCGACAAGTGATTGGTTTAAGTCTCTTGGTTCTTTTAATGCTTCTTCGATTGCATGTTGTGTAATCTCATGAAATACAATACGTTTTGCCTTTTTTACATCTACATCAAGAAGGGCAGCCAGGTGCCATGAAATTGCTTCTCCTTCTCTATCACTATCAGTTGCAAATATAATTTCATCTGCTTTTTTTGCTTTTGCTTTTAGTTCTGAAACACGTTTTTTCTTATCTTTTGGGACAACATATTCTGGTTCAAAGGTTTGTCCTTCAATATCAATACCCATTTTACTTTTTGGAAGGTCACGTACATGACCAAAAGAAGATTCAACAACGAATCCTTTTCCAAGAAATTTTGTAATTGTTTTTGCCTTTGTAGGGCTCTCAACGATAACGAGTTTTGACATACATTTACATACAAATTACGAATTGTACAAATTTACAAATATTTACCAAGACGTTTCCTTTAGAAAAAATGGCTTTTGTCCAAATTTGTATATTTGTATCATTTGTAATTAGTATGTGATTAATCCAGAGTCTACATTATATAGTATGGTCTGTCAATATACGAGCAATTTCACCAGTTAAAAATATTGAGCCGGTTGCAAGTAGTATATCAGATTTTTTTGTTTGCTTCTTGCTCCACACAGCAGCTTCTTGTGGATCGAGAAAGATTTTTGTTTTTGCTTTAAATAGTGAATATTTTGACCACTCTACTGCAATTGCATGTGGTGAAGCAACCTTTCGAAATTGATTCTGTGTTTGCCGTGTAATGGCAACAGTTTTTGGTTTAAGTTTTGCGAGTTGTTGTATCATTTTTTTCCAATCCTTGCTTTCTGAAAATCCAATAATAAGATGTATGTGTTGCTTTTTATTTTTTTGAAGTAGTTGGGTCGTTTGCACTGTTGCTTTCATTTTATCTGGATTGTGCGCACTATCCAATATAATATCTGGATGGTTCTGCACTATTTCCATGCGAAGTGGCTGCCCTGCACGCGCAATACCTTTTTTTATTGCCTTTTGAGAAAGTCCCATATCTGTTGCAACATCTATTGCTAGTATAGCATTGGAAACTTGATGCTTCCCAAGACTTTGCATTGAATATTGTTCACCCTTATATATGAATGTTGTTTTCTCTTTTGAAATAGTAGGTCTACTATTATGTTGAACATAGTGAAATGAGGCCCCCTTTTTCTTTTTTGTTTCTTTTTCTAATAGTGTTCGTATCGCTCTATTCTTTTCCAATGTGTAAACACGCGCGTTTTCAGAAACAATACCAATTTTCTTTTTTGCAATTTCTTTTTTTGTTGATCCTAGAATATGCATGTGGTCCTTTTCGACATTTGTAACAATTGCTACATCTTTGTAAGGAATAACATTTGTTCCATCAAATTTTCCTCCACATCCAACTTCTAAAATTGCCCAATCTACTTTTTTTCTTGCAAAGTAACGGAGTGTCATAGCAACATGTAATTCAAAAAATGAGAGCATGTCGTAGGGACTCTTTTGAATATATGTATCTAATGCGGGTTTTATTTTTTCTACAAGAGCAGCAAATTCTTTTTTTGTCATTTTCTTTTTTCCAATCTTCCATCGCTCAGTAATTTCACTTGGGTGAGGGGATATATAACTTCCTACTTTTTTTCCATCCTGTTCAAGAATCGCATGAAGAAAATTTGCGACTGAACCTTTTCCACTTGTTCCACCAACATGAATATAATGAGGGATGTGTTGTTCAGGATTATCAAGAATATCTAAAAAGAATTGCAAGCGCTTTAGATAGACATGACATTTTGCATCTTGCATGTATTGTTTTCTTGGAATATTATTCAAAGAATAAATAAATTGTTTTGCTTCTTGAAATGTCATATTGCCTTTTGCTCAAAACCTCCCTTCATAGAGGGAGGTCTGCATATGAGACAAGTATTTTTTTACTTGTGGTGAATTGCAAATTTTTTATTAATTTCTGCAAATGAGAGTTTCCAATTTGTTTTTTCTCGCACAATACTTAAGACGTAGTTTGCAAGAATATATGTAAGTGTAATTCCAATTGCCATAAGAAAACGTTCACGCCAGACAATAGGAATCAATGATAGCCAGATGGTGCTTTTCATTCCTGTAGACCAAAGCCAAAGAGCTCCACCAACACTATGCTGCGTAAATGTTGCACCAAGAGCACGAGCAAAAATAAAACGATCTGAAAAGAGGTATGCTATGAAAGGAATAGTCCAGTAGAGTGCAAAGTACCATGCCCCACGTCCTTCTGGATGTGCCCAAAATGCAATCATTGCAAGTGCTGGTGCGATGAGTGTCCATTTTCTGTATGTTTTTGTGAAGTACAATACTGCAAATAAGACAGGAAGGAGACGAATAAGTGATGTAAGTTCAGTGGCAAAACCATTTATTCCCCAGTTTACAAGTTGCATAATTGCTACAACAGCCAATCCCCAAAGGCCTATAAATGCTCCTGCAATAGGACCAAAGAAGTCAAAAAGGCTAAATTTTAGATTTTCAGCTCCTACTAATTGACTAAATGGAACTTGCATTGTAAGAAGACCTACGATGATAAACAATATGTAGAATGCAATTTTTTCTTTTTTTATATTTTTCATAATTCAATATTAATATGTATATCTTTGATCTAACGTAGTTTAGTTACAACATATGTTTGTATATTATTTACGAAGGTCTCCACCCTGCGCTTACCTCGAGATTCGCTCCTCGGATGTTATTATTTTCATTTGAAATTAAGAATAGCATACTCCTTGTAATCGCGTCAAAGGGGACAGTTGGTATTTCAGGGTTGTTTGCTGAATATCCTGTTGGGAGTACTCCTGGAGAAATCATATTTACTGTAATATTAGTATCTTTCAGTTCTTTTGCCAACGATCGGGTTAGCATAAGCAAACTTGTCTTTGCAATGTAGTATGGTGTGGTATTTGGCCGAGATGTGAGTTGATCACAACTTACACATCCAAAATTGATAATTCTTCCAAAATTTTGTTTTTGCATGTGTGGAAGTGCATTTTTTATACAATACCAGGCAGAAAGAAAATTATTTTGAATACAGTATTCAAAATCATCAACAGATGTATCCAGTAGTGGTGAATAAATAAAATCCCCAATATTATTAATAAGTATGTCAACAGGTCCAATACTTTTAAACATTTTTTCTACCTCATTCTTTTTTGTTAAATCTGCTTTAATGACCTGCTTTGCGTTTACAACATCTTTTGCTTCTTTTTCACTGCTTAAATAGTGAATAATGATATCATATCCTTCGCTCTGGAGCGTTGTTGCAAGCTCAGCCCCAAGTCCTTTTGCTGATCCTGTAATAAGTGCTGTCTTTTTCATACTCTTATATCTTTGTATACATCATATTCCCAATATTCTTTACAATTCCTTTCATTTCCATAAGTGTTAGCGAACTTGTAATTTCAGTCTGAGATAGATTAATTTTCTTTAGTAGCTCATCTATGTGTGTTGGTTTTTGAGAGATATGTCTTAGTATCAAGGACTCAACAGGGGAGTGTGGCAGTGTATTTCTGTTATCAATATACTGTTCTATGTTTTTTAGGTCTAATACATTTAGAATATCCTCTGCCGAAGTTACAACATGTGCACCTTGTTTGATAAGATCGTTTGTCCCAGCAGCACCTCTGTTTGTAATATTATGTGGTATTGCAAATACTTCTCTATTTTCTTCCAAAGAACATGTCGCTGTAATGAGTGCTCCAGAGCGCCTTGCTGCTTCTGTTACAAGTGTGCCCTTACTGAGTCCGGCTATAATTCTATTTCTTTCTGGGAATGTATACACTGCAGCCTGTGTTCCTGGAGGATATTCAGAAATAACTGCACCACCGTTTTCAATAATGTTTTCAGCAAGCCACAGATGTGTAGAAGGGCTTATACTCTTTGTATCTATTCCTGACCCCAATACAGCAATGGTGTATCCTTTTGCATCTAACGCAGCTTCGTGAGCAAATCTGTCAATACCAAATGCCAGTCCACTTACAATAGTTATTCCTTGCGCTGCTAATTTTTGTACAATGTCGTTAGTAATATATCTTCCATAATCAGTATATTTTCGTGTTCCCACAACAGCAATAGCGAAATCGTTTGTCTGTAATCTTCCTTTTACAAATAATGCAATTGGCGGATCATGGATTTCTTTTAAAAGTTGAGGATAGTCATTGGACGAAAGGGGAATACAGGTTATAGATTCTCTTTCTAATACCTGTTGTATGCTTGTTATATCAAGCGTATCTCGCCAATGAATAAATTCATTTATGAAAGATTGTTTCCAAGGAATACGTTTGTAATATTCTTTGGCAGGTGCACTCCATGCATTATCAAAAGATGAAAATGTAGATGTAATATGTTTATACCGCTTGTAGTTTATTTTTGAAAAATAAGCAAGCAGTCCCTCCTTAGTAATTGTCATATTATGTGGTTATGCAATTTTTAATATTTTTTTTATTTGTTTTACAGACTCATCTGTGATTTGTTTTACAAATTTTCTTTCCATGATTCCAAATTTCCCCAGAACAAAGTTTGCAGTATTTTGTTTTTTTGATTTTTTTTCATTATCAACACCAATGCGTATACGAGCAAATTCTTTTGTTCCTAAACATTGGATAATTGATTTTACGCCGTTGTGACCAGCATGCCCACGATTTTCTTGGACGCGAATTTCTCCAAGTAGAAGATCTTTGTCGTCATGGACCACAATAATATCCTGTGCTGGGATCTTATAATACTTTGCAATAAGCTGTACTGCTTGTCCAGAATCGTTCATAAATGTCATAGGCTTTACCAAAAATACCTTTTCTTTTTTTATGGTACAGCTACTTATTTCAGCATTAAATTTTTTGTTCAAAGACCAATCAGAAATATTATTTTGAACAAAATCATTGTGCAAAGCATCAAGAGTCATAAATCCAATATTATGACGCGTTTTTGTGTATTGTTTGCCTGGATTTCCTAGACCAACAATTAACTTCATATGCTTACTTTTTTAATTTTCGAAGCTTAAGGATAATAGGTGTTCCAATAAAATCGAATTGTTGTCGTAATTTATTCTTTAAAAAGTTTATATATGATCTATGAAGTGAGGTTCTATACTTAATAACGACTTCGATAACTGGGGGAGCAGTGCCAAGTTGTGTTATACCAAGAAGTTTTGGATGTCTTGTTCCTTTTCCTCGGGATGGTCGATGCTCTTTTGTTGCATGTTTCAAAAATACTTCGAGTGCTTTGTTTGGAATTTCTGTATGACGACTTTGCCATACACGCATAATCATAGGAAAGATTTCATGAATGCGATAATTAGTAAGACTACTTACAAATAAAATAGGTGCAAAATCTAAATGTGGAAAATGACGATATACCATTTTCTTTACAGCATTTCTATATTCGTCGCTTCGTTCGGTTGCAAGATCCCATTTGTTAATAAGCAAAATAACACTTTTTCCTCTTTTTTCAACAAGACCTCCAAGTTGTTTATCTTGGCTTGAAATTGATTCGCTGCCATCTAATACAAATAGAATAATATCTGACTCTTCTATTGATGATATGCTTTTATGAATACCAACACGCTCAAGTTCTCCAGCAACTTTTGCTTTTCTCCTAATTCCTGCAGTATCAACAAAATTAATTTTTTGCTTTACTTCCTTTTTCCCGACCTTATATTCGTACACTACCTGCGTATCATGTGGTTCACGAGTGGTATGCGCAATATCACTTACAATAACTTTTTCTTCTCCTATTAATTTATTGAAGAGTGATGATTTACCAACATTTGGTTTTCCAATAATACTTACATTGATAGTGTTTTTTTTTTGTTTTGGTTTTTTAGGGCGGACAGATTGCTTTTGGAGTATTGTATATACCTGATCAAGAAAATCTCCAACATTTCTTCCATTAGAAGCAGAAATGGCAATCGGTTCTCCAAGCGCAAGTGATGCCCACTCTCCACTTGCAAGTCGTAACTCTTTTTTGTCACTATCAACTTTATTTGCAACTAACATGATTGGCATTTGTTTTTTTCTTAGGCGTTTTGCCAATTCTCTTTCTTGAGGAAGAATTCCCGTCGTTGCATCTGTAACAAAAATAACCAAGCTTGCTCCTTTGATAGCAAGTTCAGTTTGTCGGATAATATCTTTTTCAAAAGGAATATCATCTTCAAAGGTTAAGCCTCCTGTATCAACCAATTGTATTTCCTTTCCTCTCCAAATAACAATTCCTTCATTATTTGTTCTTGTTGTGCCACCAATATCAGAAATAATTGCTTTTTGGTTTTCAATCAATCTGTTAAATAGGCGAGATTTTCCAACATTCACGCGTCCTACAAGGACTACCTTTGGAAGATTTGATTCGTCTATTGTCGTATTTTTTGCCATATTATTCTTGAGTTTCTTCTCCTAATATAATTAGTATATCAGTTGTGCTGGTCGGTGCAATAGATGATGGCAGTGCCTGCTTTACTGGGATATGAAGTTCATCTTGCAGTGCAACAATAACATCTCGGACTTCATCACCATCTACATTGTAAATTCCACTTTCCATTTGTGGTCGCTCTTGCGTATTTCCAATTGTAGTTACAGTAAAGCCTTTGTCTTGCAATCGTTTTCTCATTCGTGCTGCCATGCCAGCGCGCCATGTTCCATTTTGGATTTCAATATTTGCTGGGGCAAGTTTTGGTGCCTCTTGCTTTGGAATTTCCTGTGCCACTGCTGTAACTTCGTATTCAAAAACATTTTTTATCATTTTATTAATTTCTTTGAAAGATCCTGTTTTTGGTTCCAGTATAAATGCGCCATTTGGACTGTATCCATTTTGCAAAAATCCATTTACACTACTATCCAAAACAACAGTTTTTATGTTGCTTGTATTTAGTGTTTTTGCAAGTTTTACAAATGCAATAATATCTGAGAATTCCATATTTGTTGTGATATGAGAATCCAATGTTTTAATAATATTGTGAATGCGAACTGGGTTAGACAGTGTTGAAAATGATAATATCTTTTCTTTTAATGATAACAGCATTTTTTGTTGGCGACGTGCACGTGCAAAGTCAGATCCTTCACCATTGTTTCCATGCCGAGAACGTGCATATTTAAGTGCTGCATCACCGTTCATCTTTGTCTGACCTTTTGTAAATGACACCGTTTGATAGTCATGATTCGGTGCTGGATACGTGTGATCAGTAAATGATCGTTCTACATTTACAGTAATACCCCCAACTTCATTAATGATTTTTTCAAATGCAGTAAAGTCGATGCGCGCATAATAATTAATTTTTATATCAAACGTATCTTCGATAACTTCTGTTGCAAATGCTGCACCCCAATTTTTCTTTTTAGATTCGCCATGAGCATTTGCAAAATTAATTTTTCTCCAGCCTTGTCCAGGAATTTTTACACCAAGATCTCTTGGAATAGAGATCATTGCAATATTTCCTGTTGAAGGTTCAATGCTTGCAATAATAATTGTATCTGTAAGAAATGGACCATCATGTCCAACTCCACCCATACCAAGAAGGAGAATATTGATTCTATCTTTTCGCTGTCCATCGAGTGAAACATCTTTGCTAAATACAAAATGTCCGATTCGTTTTATAAGACCTTCTGGTGGTTTTGGTTCAAGAGTTACAGGATCATATGCTGTAGGATCGTTCGGTGCAGACTTTCCTCCAATGGTTAATTTTATGCATCCACCAAATAGAATTATAAATATAAGGAAAAATAGAAAAAAGCCTCCCTTTTTGGGGCGTGGAGGCCGTGGGTCATCATATCGTTCCTGTTCAAGGAAATTGTGGTGTTTTTCTGTTCTCATCAGCGATAGTATAGGCTATATTGAGGGATTTTGCAATATTCACCGTTCCAGTCTAAAAAGGCGCATTTTCTCATTTTTCTGGCTCGCAAATATCTATTATGCTATACTGCTTATTAACTAATAGCTATTAACTGATAACTAATATTTATGCCAAAAGTCATCACTCAAGATACACTCATTGGTGACGTGATTCATCGGTGGATTGTCAAAGAGTATGAAAAACATGAAAGATCACAGTCCTGGTATATAACCTGGGGAGTTATTGCTGCACTTCTTGTGCTTCAGGGAATGGTAAGTGGAAACTTTTTATTTTCCCTTGTAATTATTTTGGCAGGGATTATTTTATATGTCCAAAGCAAGCAAGATCCACTCGATGTATCATTTGCTATTACTGCGCTAGGAATAATTGTAGGAAATAGATTTTATCCATATGGTGAGTTAGATGGGTTTTATATTA
The DNA here is from genome assembly GCA_965231005.1 of uncultured Gammaproteobacteria bacterium. Taxonomy (GTDB): domain Bacteria; phylum Patescibacteriota; class Patescibacteriia; order Magasanikbacterales; family UBA922; genus CAZTEU01. Next base: position 1,175,305 of record OZ246405.1, on the reverse strand, counting down.
TTTATGAGCCACCACAAGTAAAGATGTTATTTATTGAAACAACCAGTTCTGTCCGACCGTTGCTACGCATTCCTCTTATGGATAACAATCCAATTGAAATTCGTGCAACACTAAGAAAACACTTAGATGAAGATTTGGCAAAGGAAGCAGAACCGGTAGCAGATACTTTTGCGCGTCGTTGGAGAATCCATTAATAAGTTATTTCTTCGGCGCATTTCTTCGTTGCAGCCTCCGTTGTTCAACGCCGTACTTTCAGTTTTGAAACGTCTACATTGACGTTTTCTTTTTTTTGTGATACGTTTATGTACTGTCTATCCAGGACAGAAAAAACAAGGGGGAACCATGAACATCAAAGGAGTGGCGTTTGACCTGGAAGGCACCTGTGTCAATGTTGAACGAGCGCATCATGACGCATCTATTCTCGTTGCTAGAGAAGTTGGTGTAGATCTTGACTTTGATTCAGCTCTTCGTCAGATTCCAGGGTTTATTGGCGGTGGAAGCCTTGCCATTGCTCGAGGAATTTGGGAATTGAGCGACAAAAGAAAGAGTGTTGCTGAACTTGTCAGTGCAAAGGAAACGCACTACGAGCGGATTCTTGCTGAAATGGACATTGTACCGCGACCTGGGGTCATGGCATGCATTGATTTGATCTTGCAAATGGGGCTTCCCATTGCCATTGGTTCGCTGACCAAGCGTAAGTACGCACAAGTACTTTTGCGTGAATCAGGACTTGGAGAAGTCTTTGGCGATGACATGATTGTTCTTCGTGAAGACGTTGAACATCCCAAGCCAGCACCAGACGTGTTTCTCGAAACGGCTTCTCGTATGGGGATCCCTTCTTCTGAGCAGCTTGTATTCGAGGATTCAACAACAGGAGTACGAGCAGCTGTGGCAGCAGGTTCTCGTGTCATGGCATTGCCAGTGTACAAACGTCCTGACGTTATTCAAGAACTGGTTGGGGCAGGAGCTTCTCGAGTGTTCATGGGGTGGCATGAAGTTAACGTTCGTACGTTGGTCGGAAATGTCAAAGGAGATTGAAGAACGTGGTCATAAAAAACAGAATCACAAATCTGGGAGACTGACCATCTCCAACACCATTGTATTTGAATCTCGAATATAGTGATGTAAAAATATCTTTCATTTTTGGAAGATATTTTTTTAAATTAGAAAACCGACCACGTGTGTCGGTTTCCTCCTAGATGTGGGTAGCAATAAGTTTTGCAATGGCTGCATGTGTTGTTGCACTTGGATGGCAGTAATCAACAAAGAACCATGGGAACTCTGCTTCGATGAACGGTCTTTGGATTGATACCAATGGTGTTTCTGTTTCAGAACTCACTCGCACTAGCTCGTCTTTCCACGCTGCTTTGATCCGCGGCACAACCCAGTCATGTTCGACTGCATCCATCAGCGTTTGTTCACAGGTATCGTCTTGCGCGTATAGTTCCTTCATCCCAGCGCGGTAGAGCGTTTGAGATGATGTCATTTCGTTTCTACTGAAATCTCCTGTGATTTTCGGCACAAGAGAAAACATATGCGTAAGGTGTCCGGGTTTCCACGTAAGATGAACAGGCGGCTCAATCAGGATTGCTTTGATGCCAGACTGCTGCAAACGCGAAATCATCTTGGCTATGTGGTTTGCATACGCGCCTGGACTCACACGTGGTTTGACATTGCTACTGCTTGGTCTGAACCGCGCAATCATTTTGTCTAGAACACGTGCAAGCGGCAGGTACTTCAGAAGAATCTGTCTGGTCTTCGCAAGTGTGGTGCGTTGTCCTGCCATGCGTGTGCTATCTGGTCCACCATTTTCTGTAGCGTCGTTGTTTCCAAAGTAAATGGTGACCACAGCAATTCTTCCACTGTACCGCATCAACAATTCGTCTAGATACTGGAGACCTTGCAAGGAACTGTATCCTGGAACACCAAGATTCACTGAATGAACGCCTGGTGGTAAGTGATTGTTCAGCAGATGTGGATATGCATGACGTTGGTCGTTCAGACCCCATCCCCATGTTGACGAATCACCAAGATTCAAGACGAGCCTTCCTTTGGCAGGAATTGAGACTTGCGGCTCAAGTCTGAACCATCGGTTTTTATCAGGGACGTAGCGGACGCTTCTTCCAGGATCCTTGTTGTAGTTGTACTTCTGCCTAGTTGTGCTTGTGTCGAATGAACCAACTGGATACATATGCATCAGCGGATTGTCCCAAAACACAGAACGTTCCGGAGCAAATGGATACGCAATAAGGTTCATGAGTGCAAAGATCATCAGATTAACACTGATGATCGTAATTGCTTTTTTCGCTTTCACGTTCACCTCCGTGTTAATGGCTGATAATTTACCCTAACATAGGTTTTTTCAAGAGTCAACGTATGGATATCGTATTGACTTATTTGGGTTTTTCTGCTATACTCGTCCCGTTAACATATGAAGCCCTCGTAGTTTAATGGATAGAACAGCGGCTTGCGGAGCCGCCGGTCTAGGTTCGATTCCTGGCGAGGGCACGAATGTAAAAAAGAGAGCGCAAAGCGTTCTCTTTTTTGAGTGTAGGAAAGCAATTTTTTATCGTCTTGTTCCAAACAAAATGTCGTGGTATAGTGACTATACAGCCGGGCCTAGAGTGCCCGACCATCGTCAAGGAGTGCAAAAAGGAGTGAGCAATGGATACGACCCAGCCCTGCGTCGGCGACACTGTTGATACTCAGCGTTTGGTGCGCGAGGTCTACGCCGACTTGCAGCAACTCGAGCAGGAGTCAGGCGGCCTGCCAACCGCACAAGGACGTCCAGTGCCCTGTCCGGGTGCTGGATATCATTTCGGCTCTCCCAAGCAGCCCGTTCACGGATCTCCATCTCGGTCGCACAGCACCACCATCGGATCGACGTCCTAGAGTTGTCTACATGTCGTTGCATAGATTCGTCGTCCAGCTCTGGTGGCGGTACGTATGGACGAGAGTTTTCTCGCACCGCGTGCCGCCTCATTCGTTTGGCTGACTCCTTTATCCACTATCCTTCCCAATATCCTTTTTACTTTTGTAGAAATGATTGAGGATCAAAACGGCGCCATCTCGTGGCGCAGCGAGAAAACAGAGTATTAGCTCTGTTTTTGAGTATATGAAGTAAAAAATTTAATCAAAAAAAAAATACCTCGAAACGAGGTTTAATATCTACCGTGTCCTACCCAGCTGCATGTACTGGGTAGGACGACGGGGTGTTCCTTTTGGAATCAATGGTCTGAAGCGATGCCATGTTCAGATACGTCAGTATCAGGCAGTTCATGGTCTTCCACGTCAGCATGCTGAGTGAAAAGTTTTTCCAGAACTGCCGCCCACTGTGTATCATCACGTCTCGATTTGACGCATTTCATCCAATTCTCGAACTCATTGGTCTTCCCATTGGTGTCCATGTCGGTCTCCATGTTGCGATGGTTGTCGCAGGGCTCGAGAGGGAGAAGACCTTATCCAACTACAACATATAGAGACAGGGACAGGAGAGTATAGCACAAAAGTTGAGTTTTGTCAAGATTCTTATGTAGAATAAGGTTTTGTTATTTGAAAATTAAAAAAGGTTTGAGGTATACATTTTGTTTTTCTCTCCAAAATCCCGTACAATAACTCGTATATGGATTTAGATACATCAGTAAGTGCTCTTCCTACAGTTGGCTCAGCACTTTTATCAAAACTAAAGCGAATTGGTATTGAAGAAGTAAAAGATTTACTTTTTTACTTTCCATTTCGGTATGAAGATTTTTCTCAAACAGTTGCAATTCAAGATTTACAAGATGGACAGCAAGTAACGGTAAAGGCAGTCATTGAATTGATTGCAAATAAGAGGGGGTATAGAAAAAGAAGAATGATTACAGAAGCACTTGTCTCAGATGATACTGGTCAACTTCGTGTTGTGTGGTGGGGACAGCCATTTATTACAAAAAATTTAAAAGCAGGGGACACAGTGTTTTTTTCTGGAAAAGTTTCAAATGATACCTATGGTGTTGTTATGAAAAGTCCATCATATGAAAAAGAAAAATCTTCGTCTGCAAAAGGAACACATACAGGAAGAATAGTTCCAATGTATCCACTCACAGCAGGGGTTACACAAAAGCAACTTCGTTTTTTAATGAGTAAAGTTATTCATCTTTCAGACCAACTTGAAGATTGGCTTCCAAAAGATATTCAAGAAGAGGTAGATGTCATGCCGTATGGTGAAGCAGTTCGCTCAATCCATTTTCCAGAAGATAATGATGAAATAACACATGCAGAAAATAGATTAAAATTTGATGAGCTGTTTGTATTGCAACTTCGAGCTGAAATGCTCCGTCAAGCACTGAAGCGACACAATGCACCTTCTATTCCTTTTAAAGAAAAAGAAGTAAAGACATTTGTTGAATCTTTGCCATTTACATTAACAAAAGCACAGAAAGTTGCTGCATGGGATATTTTTAAAGATGTTCAGAGAGAAGATCCAATGAATCGATTACTCGAAGGAGATGTAGGATCTGGAAAAACAATTGTAGCTGGACTTATTATGTACAATGCTGCTCTTTCAAGTTTTCAGTCCATTATTATGGCGCCAACAGAAATTTTGGTTGCACAGCATTTTGAATCATTGAAAAAACTACCAGGAGAAAATCTACGCATTGGAATTTACTCTCGCACGCAGGTTGATGTACACAATGCTGAGTTAAAAGAAAAAACAAAAGCAGGAAGAAAAAGAGAAATAATTTCTCTTATGAAAGAAGGAAAACTTGATGTGGTTGTGGGAACACATTCATTGCTTTCAGACGAAATTGAATTTAATAATCTTGGTATTGTAATTGTGGATGAACAGCATCGATTTGGTGTACACCAAAGAAAAATTATTCGTGAAAAATCTGGTAATCCAGATACACACCCACATTTCCTCAGTATGACAGCAACACCAATTCCTCGTTCATTTGCTCTGACATTGTACGGAGATTTAGATTTATCTATTATCAATGAAATGCCAAAAGGAAGAAAGCCAGTAAAAACACGGCTTGTAGAACCAAAACATAGACAAAAGGCATATCATTTTATAAAAGAGCAAATAAAAATGGGTCGGCAAGTATTTGTTATTTGTCCAATGATAGATGCTGGAGTTGGAGCAGAAAAAAAATCTGTCATGCAAGAATATGAAAAATTAGACAAAACTATTTTTCCTGATTTAAACATTGGATTTCTTCATGGAAAAATGAAAGCAGGGGACAAAGATAAGGCAATGAAAGATTTTTCAGATGGAAAAACAAATATCCTTGTTTCAACTTCTGTCGTTGAAGTTGGTGTTAATATTCCAAATGCAAGTGTTATGATGATAGAAGGTGCAGAACGGTTTGGTCTTGCTCAGCTTCATCAATTTCGTGGTCGTGTTGGACGAAGTTCTCATCAATCATTTTGTTTTTTATTTACAGATAGTGATTCTGCTTCTGTTCATGAGCGGCTTGGATTTTTTCAAGACAATACTGATGGATTTAAAGTGGCAGAATATGATTTATCTATGCGCGGTCCAGGTGAGGTATATGGTACAACACAGAGTGGCATGATGCAGTTTCGCTTTGCAACACTCCAAGATGCTGCACTTATAAAAACTGCGCGTGAGCTTGCAAAAGATATTGATTTTAAAAAGTATCCTTCTCTAAAGGATAAGGTTAAACAGTGGGAAAAGGAGGTTCATTTGGAATAAACCTAAGAACTTGTATAAAAGAGCCTTTAAGGCTTTTTTGGCATTTATGGCTTTTAAAATCTTTTTTGATTTCCCCTTGACATTTCCATTATTTTTGTGTATAGTGAATTTATCCATTTTTTCAACTGTCGTGGGTTTTTTTTATTCTACGACATCACAGGGGGACAGATGTTCAATCATCGTCATATCAAGGGGAACGGAAAGCCAAAGCGCATGCGTGGGGAGACCGTGGCCGAGTTCGAAGCTCGCATGGATCAAGAAGCGGCCACGTCGGCTCAGCAGATCGCCGTCAACACCGTGGGCACGTCGGCTCGCAACAAGATGGCGCTTCAGACCGAAATGGGCCGCCGGCTCGCGCGCATGCAGGGCTTCAGCGACGCTGACATCGACAGCTACCTGCGCACGCCCGACCACGAGCTGCCGCAGACCAGCAAGGTTCAGTGGGGCACGAATCCCGGCCGACGCAGCATGATCGGCCTCGGTGATCGCGCCGTGCTCTGACATCGCCAAGTCGACGAACCAGTCGGCCGCACTCGTACGTTTGCATTTTCGCAGACCTCTACGAGTGCGGCCGGCGCTCGATTTAAAAACAAGCCATGAAGGCTGTTTTTTATTTATGTATGTTTTATTAGCTCCTCAATACTCTTCACAAACATTCCTTTGATATTTCCCTTTGTTGCAATAGATTTATTTTTTGCAGCAATAATTTTTGTCATGCCAAGTCGCTCACACTCATGAATTCTTTTTGTAGTTTGACTTACACTTCGTACTTCACCACCCAAACCAACTTCTCCAAACACGACAAGATCTTTTGACAATGCCTTGTCTTTGTATGAACTTGCAATTGCTAAACAAACAGCAAGATCAACAGCAGGCTCAGACGCTTTTAGTCCACCAACAACATTGACATGAATATCATACTGTCCTAATTGGAGTCCTGCGCGTTTTTGTAACACTGCTGTAAGAACGTGTAATCTATTTAAATCAAATCCACTTGCTTTGCGAACAGGATAACCAAAATTGGTTTTATTGACCAAGGCTTGGACTTCTACCAGCAGTGGTCGAGTTCCTTCTATTAGACATGTAATAACACTTCCTGGACTATGCTCAGCGCGTTCTTCCAGAAAAATTGCAGAAGGGTTTTTGAGTTCAATCAACCCCTTTTCTTGCATTTCAAAAATACCAACTTCGTCTGTTGATCCAAAACGGTTTTTTATTGTTCGCAAAATTCGTACATCATGATGTGGATCACCTTCAAGATAAAGTACTGTATCAACTAAGTGTTCAAGTGTTTTTGGTCCTGCCACTGTTCCATCTTTTGTCACATGTCCAATAATGCATACAGCAATGTTATATTGTTTTGCCACTTCAAGTAATTTTGTAGTACAAACGCGAATCTGATTTACATTGCCTGGTTCACCATTCACTTCATGCGATGAAATGGTTTGTATTGAATCTACTATAGTAAGTGCTGGCTTGTTTTTTTTCATGGTTGCGCAGATTGCTTCTACATTTGCATGATTTGCTAATTCAAGTTTTTGATTTGTAATTCCCAATCTATCAGCTCGCAACTTTACTTGCCCAACTGATTCTTCACCAGAGATATATAATGTATGTGTAACATGCTGACCAAGCTGGAGCGATAATGTTGATTTTCCAATTCCTGGTTCACCCCCAAGAAGAATAAGACTGCCGGGAACAATGCCACCACCAAGAACACGATCTAATTCATTTATGTTTGTCTTCATTCTTTGTACAGAAGTTTTTTGTATGTCTGTTAATTTTTGTGTTTGAATTGGGAGAATTTCTCCTTTTTTGTCCTTTGCAGAATTTGTTCCAGAAGCTTGTGTTGTTTGCTCTTCAACCGTACCCCATTTTCCACACTCCAAACATCGCCCAGTCCATTTTTGGAATTGGGCATCACAATGTGTGCAGTGGAATAGATTCATATTTGTGGATTAAAAACCTGTCGATATTGAGTATGACAGGCTTTACTTTTCAAATGAGTAGTTACTTCTTGAATAATGTCTTTGTCTTTGTCAGCGCATTTGCAGCTTTTTTAACATCAGCAGGAATTTCAACTTTCCAGTTTGTAGATTTTCCTGTGTAATTACATCGTGTTTTTTCATGCTTATCCCAATTACTATACCGTATTGTGACAGCATTTTCAAAATGCCAATATTCTTTACAAAAACGAACCCATCCTCCTTGACGCATAATTTCTTCAAGGATGAGTCTGTAATACCCTGGTGCTCCACTCTTAAAGTAGACTTTTTCGTATAAAGGAATAGTAGGTGTGATTAATTTTTTTTGTGCTTTGCTATACCCAACAACAACGTTTTTGTCTTTGATTGTTCTCATCGTAATATCAATTGCTCCACCAGTGTTGTGTGGTGCTTTGCAGCTTGGTCGAGCAATAAGTCCATTGTTATTTGGATACTTTGGATCACCTTGCTTAAATCGAGCCACAACTCCAGTATTCCACAATTGAGTCTGTCGTGTAACAGTCCTATATTGAGAACTAATACATATTTCAAATCCTTCTTTTTCTGCAAGGTCAGTTGCTTTTTTGAGTGCAGGGATTACTTTTGAATGGAGTTTTTTCTTCGCAAGATTGCAATGATTAATATGCGTTGAAACCAGATGTTGAGAAGATGGGCATTCTCCAGTATTGACATATAAATATGGTAGAACTTTTCCTTGTTCTTCTGTGGTCATACTGTTCCAAATTTTCCATCCATCTGACCATTTGCTATTTATTTTTGTTCCGGTTCCAAATTGTTCTTTTTTCATTTCAGAAATATTTTCTGGTTTTTTTGACACATTGCCGTCTGCTGGCAAGTTTCCTTGACCTGATTCTTCGTCTGGCTCTGGATACGCTTCTTCAACATTGTACAGCACTTTCAAATTTCTAAATTTCACCAACTCTGGGTTGAGTGTGTAAAGAAGTGTATAAGATCCAACAGCAATGAGAAGTCCAATAAAGGATTGTGCAAGGCGTTTTTTTACATCATTAATTTTTTCTGCATCGCCTGCAGACAAAATATATTTAAATCCTTGGTTCATGATGGTTGGTACTGCAATAATTGCAATAACAACAATTGCATATCTATACAACGTTGCAAGATACTCACCAAGAAATGGAATATTTAAATATACACGTTCTGCACCATCGATACCTGTCTCTATCGTAGACAATTTTTTTAAGTCATCAATATTTGTAAATGTAAGTCCAGGAATATTTATTCGTGGCTGTGGTGCACCCGCAACTTTATTTACCTCGTTAACAGCGGAAATAAGTTCTGGTGTAGAAAAAGATGTTTCAAAATATCCTCCAATGAGGCTGGGATCTTTTGGTTTGATAGGAAATTTAACCTTATTTGTTTTGTTATGCTGGCAATAATCTAAGTCCCACGTAGATGGGTCTCCATCTCTACAAGTCCAGTCTGTAGGTTTTCCACCATATAGATCTGAGCAGTTTGCACTGTTTAAAATGTATGCTTCGCTGCAGTCACAGTACCAAATATTTTTTCCATCTTTTCCCTTCTTATTACTTTCTTCACAGTCTCCAGTCTGACATATATCATTTTTGTCAGGAGGACACTCAGACCCTATTGGCAATTTTTCTGCTGCAAATGTAAACATTGGTATGAGCAGTGTAAAACATACCAAAGTAAATATTGCAATGAATCTTTTTTTCATTTTTTTTCTTTATAAAGAGAGAAGTGCTTTCCACTCTTCAATAGTGTGGGGTGTTTGTATTTGTTTGTTATCAATAAAGAGTGCAGGAACAGCCTGTATGTTTAGTAGTTTTGCAAGTGACTCAGTTTTTTCTTTATATAATTGTGGTCTTCCAGAAGATAGACATTTGTCTAATTTTTTTTCATCAAGTTCTGTTTGAGTTGTAATAATTTGTAATATTTGTTCAGATAAATTATTTGTGTTTGCAAATGCCATTTCTTTAAACTCTTTAAACTTTTTTTGTTCATTTGCACAATATGCATAGTCATGTGCTCGTTCAGTAGAAACAGGGAATTTTGTTACAGTGAGTGACTTCCATGTAATTTTTATTTTTCCTGGATAGGTTGCTAGGAGTTTATTAAATAGTTCTGATTGAAGTTTACATCCATCACAGCCCAAATCTTCAAACGCAATGATATTGATTGGCGCTTTTTTACTTCCTACAATTGGATCATCTGGGAAAATAGGAATGATTACTTTTTCTGCTACATTTTTTTTGTTGTCCTGATCTGGATATAATGGTTCATACTGTGCAATCCGAATCCACAGACCAATAAACACAACAAGCAGTGCTGGAATAAATATTTTGAATGTTGTTTTTCTATCCATAAATGGTACCTAAAGTGCAACCTTGAAAAGTCCAGGAATATTTTTATCAGTGATGTATAGTTCTTTTCCATCGTCACTAACCATAATAGAGTCAATGACATGAAATTCTTCAACAGGAATTTTTATTTTTAATCCTGTATCAACATCAATTTTATAAATGTCATCTGGGGTATTATCTGCAAGTGTTGGAGCAAATCCAGAGCCACGTTCAAGTGTCTGTGGTACGCCACAGAATACAAATCTATCATCTACAAACGTACATTTGTCAGCCCAGGTATCTATATTTAATAATTTTCTTCCTGAACCAATAGCATCTCCTTGTCCATTTACCACCCACAGTTCTGGTTTAAAATCATTCCGTGCGTTGTGGACACTGTAGAGTAACTTTGTTCCTGTATCTGACCATTCTGTTCGCAGATCTCTTCCTTCAACAATTGTTGATTTAAAGTTTTCACCATGTTGTCCGACAAACAATACTTCTTGCCTATCTGCTCCATAGCTTTGTCCTGTTGTTGCAAGAGCTACCACTTGTTTATTTGGTGACCAATCAACAATTACTTTATCTGCATTGTTACCAAGTGGTTCGATTAATTGAATATTATTTCCTTTAGGATCAGAACTTACAAGCCATCTGTTTTCAGGAGAAAATCCAAGACTTTTTGCAGCAATTTTGTCGCCAGTTTTTGTAAATGAAAATGAATCCCAGTGTTTTGGTAAGGTAACTTGTTCGTCTGTACTAAAATTATAATAAATATTTGCCCCATCAGGATACTCAATAATTGATTCATCATTGGTAGGTGACCAGGTTACTTCTTGGACATTGAAAAATACTTCGTCACTCATTTTTTGAATATCACCATTGTTTCCAAGTTTATAAAATTTTCCGTCTTCTTCATTGTAAAAACGAGGTGTTTTTGTTGTACCACCAGCATCAGGATTTGTTAGGCTTACATCAACAACTGTTTGAATCCGTGATGTTGGCTGTGTTGTTCCAGGGACAGTTGGTGTTGGTGTGGTTGGAACAGGGACAGTAACACTGTCTGGAAGTTCAGAAGGCTCTTCTGCTGCAGGACGTTCGCTTGGTTCAGCTGTGCCTGCCTGCGGAAATTCAGAGCCAGGAATTTGTTGTGTTGGTGGAACTTGAGTTACTGGTTTTGGCGTATAAAAAAATACTCTGTAAATTGCAAAGCCAAGACCAATTGTAACGACTACAAATATTGAAATATACAGTATTCTTTGTTTATCCATATGTCGGTACAAGTTATTAGTTATTAATTACTTAGCTATCATCTTTTAGTCCAGCAGTAGCAGCACTTTTGGCTGTTTGTTTCCATGTTGGCTCTCCTGCTTTTATAAATCTACTTTTTTCCCACCAGAGAATCACACTATATAAAGGAATGATTGCTAAAATGATAAGGATAATGAGGAAACCAAGTCCACCAGTTTCTACACCCGCTGCTGTTGCAGCTGCACCAGCTCCTGTTGTCGCCGCTTGCTTTGCTCCTTGTTTTGCAGCTGCTTTTCCGATTTTTTTTGCTGCACCTTTTACTGCCTTTTTTCCTGCTTCAGTTGTCTTGTCTCCTGATCCTCCAAAACCAAACCATCTGTTTGCAGTAAAGAAAAAGAGATCAGTGCTTGTTATTCCAAGAAGCAACAAGATAATCATCATTACTGGTACAAACATCGGAAGCACAACCATATTTATCAAAGGGAGAAATAGGAGTGGCCATAATGCTAAATCTCGCAACACACATACTGCAAGGACAAAATGGTATCCATATTGACTATCACCTTTGGCATCCTTTTTCTTTGTCTTTCCTTTCTTTTTTCCAGTTTTTCCTTTTGCCTTTCCTTTTTGACCACCTCTGAGTGCTTGCAATCTTTCTTTTATACCTTGATCTGATTCTTGTGATGTTTGTGCTTGGTCTTCTTGCTCTTTTTCTTTTTCTTTATCTTCATCTTCTTGTTTATCTTTTGCCAACCCACTTTGGTCTTCTTCATCTTCTGCTTGTGGTGGTCTATATGGTTCGTCTGGTGTTTCATCTGCAAGAGTTTCTTCTCCTCCGGCGGTTTCTTGTTCAGGACCTTCGGTTTCTTCCAATATATCTTCTGGTTCGCCTTCTTTTTCAGCCTCTGGCTGATCTTCTTCTGGAATGTCACCTTCTTTAGCAGATTCATCTCCAGTAGGTTCTTCACTTTCTGGAGTTCCTTCTGCCTTTGCCTGTTCATCATCAGTATTCTCCTCTGCTTCTGCAGGGGGTTGTTCTTGAGCGGCCTGTTGTTGAGGAGTTTCTTGATCAGTAGGCTGTGCTACGGGTGTTTCAGCTGGTGTGTCTTTTTTCCCTTTTTTTGCTCCAGGTTTTTCAGTTGGAATTTGATCTGCTGCGCGTTTTTGTTTTGGTTGTCTGCCATCTTGGTCTCCAGCTTGTTCTACGCCCTGATCTTGTCCTTGTCCTCCTGGTGCTGATTCAGCCGAAGGTGTTGGTTGCTCTGGTACTTGTTCAGGAGTTTGTTCTGGCTGTGGAGCTTGCTCAGTATCTTGAGGTTCTTCACTTGGCTCTGTATCAGGCTCTTCGTCATCATCATCATCTTCTTCTTCTTCCTCTTGTTTTTCAGGAGCCGGTTGCTGTCCAGCTTCTGGTGTATCACCTCCACGCAATGCTGGTGCATTGTCACCAAGTGAACCAGCAGCTTCTTTTGCAGCGGTTTCTCCTGGTTGCTCAACATCATCGTTTGCAGCATCTGGGGAGGCATCAAGCGTTTTTTCTGGGAGCTCTTTTCCAAAATCATCAATCGCTTCTTCAGGAGCAAGATCTTCTACATCATCGTTTGCTCCAAGTGCATCGCCAAGAGAATCCAAAATGTTTGTTTCTAACTTTCCTTTTAAGTTGAGATGCCGAGGAAGCGCCTGTTTTATAGCGCTTGGTAATACTTCACCGAGTTCTTTTATTTCTCTGGCAGTAAGTCCCATGAATCTATATTATTATACCAAAATTTTGTCGACAGCGTTAATAAGTTGTTTACAATCTTTCACATACGCTTTTACAAATCGTGCCACAGACTGTTTTTCTTCTTCAGTATTCTCTGTATGTTCTCCAATTTGTATTGCAGCTTGCTCAGCGCGTAATTCAAACAATTGCTTTAGCATTGCTTTTACACCGTCCCTATCCTGGTCATTCAAATGCTGTTTCAATTTTTCTTTGAAATGTTTGAGTTCTGTTTCAATGAGTTTGTCTTGTGAACTTTTTGGAGCTGTAGGGTGTTGTTTTTGTTGCTTCAACTCCTTTGCCCATTGCTGTTCTTGAGTCATATTATTGCAAATGATATGCATTATTTTTTCTGGTAAGACTGTAGCGTGGCTTACGGTCTTTTTTTGTTTCATCTTGTAATAAAGAGACAACCAACTCTTGAATTACTTTTCTTACTATTTTTTCAACGTTTCTTGCCCCAGTATCAGTGTTGTGCGTGTCCTGGATAAGTTGTTTTAATGCAGTCTTTGTTAGACGAAGAGAAATTTTTTGTTGTTCTTTTAATTGATTATTTATGTGGTCAACATGTTTCTCAATAATTTTTTCAATGTGTTCTTTTTCGAGTGGTGAAAACAACATGATATTGTGTAGTCTTCCGAGCAGTGCTGTCCCAAACATGTCTTTCATTTTTTCATGAATTGCTTTTTTCCGTTTGCTATCAATGTCGTGTTTATCTTTTTTATCAGTCCCAAATCCAAAGTCTATTTTTTTGTACAATTCTGCACCGATATTTGTTGTCAAAATTATGGTTGCATGGTTAAAATGAACTTTTTTTCCTTGGCTATCTGTAAGAGTTCCTTCATCTAGGATCTGAAGAAGAAGCTTTAATACGTCTGGATGTGCTTTGTCAAATTCATCAAAAAGTACAACAGCATATGGTCGCTGCCGTATTTGATCAATAAATGGATTGCGTTCTTTATATCCAACATATCCAGCAGGGGAGCCAAGAAGTTTTGATACCCCGTATCCTTCTGAAAATTCACTCATGTCTAGTCGAATAAGTGCTTTTTCATCGTGATACAACTCTTTTGCAAGTGCAGTAGCAAGTGCTGTTTTTCCAACACCACTTGGACCAGCAAAAAGAAATGAACTCGATGGGTTTTGTTTTTCGTGCATGCCAAGTGCTGTCTGTTTTAGTGACGCTGCTATGGTTTGAATAACATCATCTTGTCCAACAATGTGCTTTTTAAGTCGTTCTTCTATTGAAGAGAGTTGTTCCCATTGGTTTTGGAGCAGAATTTTTTTATCAAGATGCAATCTGTTGCTCAACACATGGATAATGTCTTTTTTTGTGACTTTTGCTGCTGGTTGTCGTTTTGCATCTTTCATTTGTGATTCCAACCGATCAATCTTTTTTTCAAGAGCATCAAGTCTTTTTTTCAATTTTGTTGCTTGATCAAGGGCTTCTGCTTCAATGGCAATGTCTTTGTCTTTTTTGATTGCAGCAAGTTCTTCTGCCAGTTCGAATTTTTGCTTTTGCCATTTTGTTGGTTTTATTTTGGTCCGTACAGCCGCAGCAGCCTCATCGATAAGGTCTATCGCTTTATCCGGAAGAAAATTGTTATGAATGTATCTATCTGACAAATTGACTGCAGCTTCAATTGCATCATCAGTAATAAGTGCATTGTGAAATTTGTTATAGTATTTTTTTATTCCATGTAAAATTTGAATGGCTTCTTCTTTTGTTGGTTCTTCTACTGTCAGTGATTGGAATCGACGCTCCAATGCAGGGTCACTTGTAACATATTTTTTGTACTCACCAAATGTTGTGGCACCAATACAGCGGAGTTTTCCACGGGCAAGAGCAGGTTTTAAAATATTTGCTGCGTCCATGGTTCCTTGGTTTGATCCTGTTCCTATAATGTTGTGGATTTCATCAATAAATAAAATGTAGTCAGATCTGCTTGAAACTTCATCAACAAGTTGTTTGATTCGTGCTTCAAATTCACCTCTGTAAATCGTCCCTGCTACAAGGAGTGTTAAATCAATAGAAAATATTTTTTTATTTTTTAATACAGCTGGGACCTCGCCATCTGCAATACGTTTTGCAAGACCTTCAACAATGGCGGTTTTTCCAACACCAGGTTCGCCAACAAGCACAGGATTATTTTTATTCCTTCTACACAAAATATGAATAAGCCGCTCTATTTCTTTCTCTCGACCAATGACTGGGTCAATTTGTTCTTGTACCGTTGGATCAGTAAGCTCAACAGCAAACATGTCTAGGGCTTTGTTCCCCGAAGATGTTTTCTGTCTTTTTCTTTTTTGTGGCAGTTCAGCATTTGGTAGTTGTTGTGACAACGGATTTATGTTTTCCTGTGTTCCAGCTTCTTCTTCGATATGTGTCATAATCTCTGCCACATCGTGTACATCTGGAAATTTGTTTGTACTTGTAAAAATTATTTCTAGTTGCTGTTGTATTTCTTGTGGGTTTATTTTTTCAGATTCCAATATATTTGTAATTTTTTTATTTTTTCCATTGATAAGTCCTGCGAGTAAATGTTCTGTTCCAACATGAATATGTTCATACTCGTATGCCAAAAGCATAGCTTTTTCAAGAGCACGTTTTGCTTCTTTACTAAGTTCTGGAAGTGTTGCAACTGCTGCCTTTGTACTTTGCTGAAGTTGGTGTGGTTGTTTTGGAATTGTTGAAAGCTCATCGAGTATTGGTGTTGATGTAAGGTTTATTTTTTTTAATATTTCTGAACCAACAGAGCCATGTTCTTGTGAAATAGCTAAAAGAAGATGGAGAGGTGTAACCGCGCCATGTTGAAAATTTGCAGCAACTGAAATGCTTTTTGCAATAACATTTTTTAAATGGGTTGAAAAATTTTCAAGAAATTGCTTTGGATTCATGATATTTAGGGATTAGAAATCAGAAATCGGAAACCAGGGATTTAACAATGAACGCATGTTAAAAAAGCCCTGATCCCTGATTTCTGGTTTCCAATTATTAAACACAAAATATTGATCTAAAATTGATCAGTTTTACATAGATTTAGTTTCAGTATATACTAGGTTGACTTATTTTTCAACTTTATTTGCTATGGTAGATATTCCATCACACATATTTAAATCGTATGATATTCGAGGGCTTGTAGATTCTGAATTAAGCGAAGAATTAGCTCATGCACTTGGAAGTGCTTTTGTTGATTTTTTGCGCAAACAAGGACAGGATTTTACTGGAAAAAAGATGGTTGTTGGTCGTGATATGCGAGAGACAAGTATGCCGTTTTCTCGTGCAGTTATTGCAGGAATACAAGAACAGGGTGTAGATGTTGTAGACATCGGCTTATGTACAACACCATTATTTAATTTTTCATGTGCTCATATAGAAGAACATGTTGGAGGAATTATCGTCACAGCAAGTCATAATCCTTCGGAGTACAATGGATTTAAATTATGTCTGGGAAATGGGTTAGCAGTTGGAAAAGTAAATGGCATGGAAGAAATTCGTGATTCAATTTTGAATAAAACATATGATGTAATAGAAGGTGAGAAAGGTGGATTGGAAGAACGTGATATGTTTCCTTTGTATCAAGAGCGGATTTTTAGTTTTATTTCCCCAAAGGAAATTAAGCCAATGAAAATAGTGATAGACAACGCAAATGGAATGGGTGGTGTAACATTTCCAAGACTTTTAAAATCATTACCTCAGGTTGAGGTTGAATATTTATTTATTGAACCAGATGGAACCTTTCCAAATCATGAGGCAAACCCAATAAAAACAGAAACATTAAAAGATTTGCAGGCAAACGTTTTAGAGGTTGGCGCAGATCTTGGTCTTGCACTCGACGGTGATGCAGATCGTATTGGTGCTGTAAATGAAAAAGGCGAGGTTATTGACGGATCATTTGTTGTAACATTAATCGGGCAGCAAGTGTTGAAAAATAATCCAGGGGCTACCATGTTGTATGATCTACGGTTGAGTAGGATTGCGAAAGAGATGTGGGAAGGTGCGGGTGCAAAGACAATCATTACTCCTGTCGGGCATACTAATATTAAAAAAATGATGAGAGATAATGGTGCTGTATTTGGTGGTGAGCTTTCATTGCATTTATATTTTGATGAGATGTATAAAATTGAATGTACTGAATTATCTTTGCTATATCTGTTGCGCACATTGTCTCAAGAAAACAAACCAATGAGTCAGATTTTATCACCACTTCAAAAATATTTTCATTCAGGAGAAATAAATTTTGAAGTAGAAGATAAAGATGGCATGTTAGAAGCACTAAAAGAGAAGTACGCTCCAAATGCAATAAAGCAAGTTGATATTGATGGGTTGTGGTTAGAATTTGACTGGGGATGGTTTAATGCGCGAAAAAGCAATACTGAGCCAGTATTGCGTTTGAATCTTGAGGCGTGGGAAGAAGGGGTTATGGAAGAAAAGCTTACTGAAATCAAGAATTTTATAGAGAAATAATACGGGAATTTGGCTCATTTAAGCAAAAAATTTGCATAAATCCCTTGACAAAAAGGGATTTTTGTGTTATATTGGTTTGTTATACTATGTTTATTACAATCTATTAGACAAAAAGGTTGAGCGAACGAAAACGAATCTCTGTCGCATCCGCGACGGAAAAACATCTTTCCAAGGGGGAATCATGAACGAAAATACGAACGATACGTACGAGCGAGCGCCCATGCCCAAGAGCGTCAAGATCTGGCTGGTCTTCACGGCTGGCATTCCGGCCCTTGCCGTGGCGATCTCGGTCGGTTCTCAGTGGACCCGTGAGGCTCTCGGAGCTGAGCTGGTCGATGTGGGCTGTGGGGTCATGGCTGTCCCGGCGAACACGTTCGAGCTGTGGATGCTCTGGGGGGCCATCGGCTTCTTCGTGGTCGGTGCTCTCTTCGGCATGGCTGCACTCTTCATCGCAGTGGTGACTCATCTGCTCCAGAAGTACTCGGCCACCTACCCGCACTCGAACTGACACCCACCATCGTCTCCACAACAACGGCCCACTGACGCCACAAGTCACAAGGTCACTGGAGCAAAGAAGGAGAAAAACACAATCATCGTCTCGTTCGCTCACATACCTTTTTGTCTAGTAATCAAAAAAAGCGCATAGGCGCTTTTTTTGTTTATAGATTTAACACATTTTCAGGCGGTCTTCCAAGAACTGCTTTTTTATTTTTTATAACAATTGGTCGTTCAATAAGTTTTGGATATTTCACCATTGCAGAAAGTACTTCATCGTCACTACTATCTTTTGTAAGCCCTGCTTCTTTGAATGCTTCTTCTTTTTTTCTTGTAAATTCAATTGGACGCATTCCAAGCTTGGTAGTAGCTTCTTGCAATTCTTTTTTTGTTGGATTGTCTTCAAGATACAATCGAACAGTTGGTTCTATTCCATTGTCTTTAAATAATTGAAGTGTTTGTCTGCTTTTTGTACAACGTGGGTTGTGCCAAATAGTGTAGTTACTCATACATGTCGTGTTTACCAATTTTTAAAAATAATAATGTCTTTTTATCAACAAATTTGAATACAATTCTATATTCGTAATTTATTGAAAATGAAAAATATTTTCTAAATTTACCGTGTAACTTATGAGTTTTTAAGGCTGAATGAAAAGGATCTTTTGCCAACATCATAGTTTTTTGTTTTGCTATGTCTATAATGTTTTTAGGTAGTTTCTTACTTAACCTTAAAAATTGTTTTGAATATTCTATCTTATACATCCCTCCTTGATCTTAGTTTAACCAAATAATCTATCCCAATCTTCCTCAGTCTCAAGTGAATAATACTCCCCGCGTTCGTATTCTTTTTCCGATCTTCTTATGTCCCACAAGGTCTTATACTCGTAGAGTTTATTCAAAAATTTTCCAACCGCATTTCTGAGTCGTAAATTTGGAATAAATTTGAGTGTTATATTTTTCATATATTTTGCAATTTGAGTATAGCCTATCTTTTTAGTACGTCAAATCAAGTTCAAAAAAGTGCATAAAATTAAACAACTTGTTTAATTTTAGAGTGTCAAATAATCCAAAAATGCATCTTTCCCTTCTTCTCTAAGAATTTTTTCTGCTTTTTCAGAAGGAGTAATTTGTTGTTTTAATCTTTTGTATAGGGGAGATAAAAATATTTCTTCTCCATATCCTCTTTTTTTCAATCCTTTTTTTGAAATTGCAAGAAGTTTTTTTAATAGTTTTTTTGCTTCAATGTTTTTTACTTTTGCTTGGAGTCCTTTTTTATATCCAGCGACACGCATCTTTTTCCAAACTGTCCAGTCGTGTTTATAAATAATTTTTTCAACCTTATGTAACTCTTCCATAAGTCCCAAGCAAAATGCAGGCATTGCATATTGTTCATTTTTTGGCTGTGTTGTAACTGGTCTGATTTCTATATAGTAATTTGAAAAATTCTTTTTTAAATATGTTTCAAATGTTTTTTCATCAGATTCAAGTGCTTGTAAAAATTCTTCTGTTTTTATTGATTCTTTAAATGAAAATTTTAAGCGGATATCTGTCCAAAGAATTGCTTGCATGAGCCATAGGTCTTGTATCTTGAGTACCTTTTTTTCTCGCTTAGGTTTTTTCTTGTCAGTTGTTTTTTTAAGTCGCTGTACAAGAATTGGTTTTTTGTTTTTCAATGCATCGAGTAAATGTGTTTTATGATCATGTACTGCATAAAACTCTCCATCAATTAAAAGAAGGTGTCCAGGTCTATCAAAAAGGAATGTCATATATTCTTTCCAAGATACAAATGGTTTGTTTGGAATTCCAACAGCGTCAATGTATGTCCTGCGTACTTTTTTCTTAAAATTGTCTGCAAAACTTCCGCGTGCATCTCTGAAAGGCAAGATTTTTCCATTGTACACAGAAATGTTTGCAGAAATAGATACGAGTGGTCCACTTAATGCAAAGAATACATTGGCTGCTTTCAATAATTCTGGCAAAGATCCAGAAATATTTGTTTGTGTAGAAGATAAAATATAGTATGGTCTAAATAATTCAAAATCATCTACAATTGTTACCATGTGTGGGTAATGTCCTTTTGGGGCGATGGTCAGATCGTGAGGGTCAGTAAATGGACTGACTCCATACCCAAGTAGCGAGTGGGTTTTTTTTAAAAAAGAAAAGATATGCTTCATAATACCTTCCTGTTCTTTTTTAAGAGAGAAAAGGTCATAGTGAGGCGGTGTGCCTATTTCTAAGATTCCTGGACTTCCATCATTATCGATCATAAACGTCCCGTGCTTTGTTTTTTTGTAAACACCTATGATCTGCTTTGTGTATCGATCTTTCTTCTTTGTCCATTTTTTGGACGCAAAAAAATTGAATAATCTATTGATTTCTTTTTGGAGTACAGGTTTGCCGTCTTTGCGGATAACAGGATATTCAAATTCAAGGCCAACACGTCTTTTCATAGCTTGAAATAACCAAATAAATGTGAGATACTTTATTTATTAAGTTTATAATAAGGAGGTACAAAAATCAATTATGATCACAGTGATTATTTTTTTGGCGGTATTGTCTGTGCTTGTTATTGCCCACGAATGGGGGCATTTTATTGTTGCACGGAAAAATGGCATGAAAGTGCATGAATTTGGACTTGGATTTCCACCACGTTTGGGTGGAATATATAGAGATCCTAAGAAAAAGAAATGGATCTTGGTGTGGGGAAAAGGAAAGAGTTCGATGAATGAGACGGTCGGTGGGGCAAAACGTGAACAAGAATATCCAACAACACTCTACTCGTTTAACTGGTTACCACTTGGTGGGTTTGTAAAAATCAAAGGGGAGAATGGTGAAGATGCAAAAGATAAAGATAGTTTTATGTATCACAGTGCTGGGAAACGTTCAGCCGTTCTTGTTGCTGGTGTTGTAATGAATTATCTTCTTGCTGCTGTTCTTCTTGCTGTAGGACTTATGTTTGGTCTTCCAACAGATTTTCGAGGTGGTATTGATGAGAGTGCTGTTGTTGTACAAGAACCTGCTGTCACCATTCAGCAAGTGCAACAAGATACACCCGCAGAAGTTGCTGGAATCCAGTTTGGAGATAAAGTTTTGCGTATTAATAATACAGAAGTGAAAAATAGTGATGAAATGATTGCCTACGTTCAAAAACATAGTAATGAAGAATTATCACTTCAGATTGACCGAGCAGGAGAACAGGTTGATATTTCTGTCACACCAACAATTCTCGAAGGAGAAGAAACAGCTCGGCTAGGTATTGTTTTAGCAGACGCAGGAATTATTAGATATCCATGGTATACAGCAATTCCAAAAGGAATTGCAGCAGCGTCTATCATGCTTGTAAATATTTTTATTGGGTTTTTCTTGCTGATCAAAAATCTTATTTTAGGACAAGGACTATTATTTGATGTTGCAGGTCCAGTAGGAATAGCAAATGTTGTTGGGCAAAGTGCAAAGTTAGGATTTAATTATTTAATCCATATTAGTGCGGTTATTTCACTTAGTCTTGCAGCACTAAATATTTTGCCAATTCCTGCGCTTGACGGAGGCAGGCTCTTATTTGTTATAATAGAGAAAATTACAAAAAAGCCAGTACCTATGAAATATGAGCAGATAGCTCATACTCTTGGGTTTCTTCTTTTGATGGCACTCATTATTGTTGTGACATGGAGAGACATTGCTGGATTGTTTTAAGATGTATGAAAGACGAATTGAAAAAACTTCAGGAATTATTTTTACAAAAACTTGACGACGTTGGTGCTCTTGATGTACTCGAAGAACTTGAGCAAGAATTTTTTGCACGCAAAACTGGGAAAATGAGTTTGGTTATGAAAGAAATGAAAGATCTTTCAGAAGATATGAGAAAGGAGATTGGAAAATCTGCAAACGAAATTAAACAAATCATGCTTGGTGGTCTTGAACAAAAGAAAAAGGAGTTAGACAAGCAGGCATGGGATGCAATTGCTGAGACTGAAAAGATCGATGTAACTCAGCCATTGTTTCCAAAAAGGGGATATGGTCATGTTCATCCGATTACACAGGCAATGTGGCATATGGAAAGTGTTGCACGTCGCATGGGATTTATGATAGAAGATGGTCCAGAATTGGACAGTGATTTTTATTGTTTTGAAGGGCTTAATATTCCAGCACATCATCCTGCCAGAGATAGTCAGGATACTTTTTATATCAAAGGAAGTAACAAAGACTGGTGCATGCGACCGCATGTTTCGAATATGCAGGTTCGTCATTTGAAAAAATATGGTGCACCACTTCGGATTGCATATCCAGGACGTGTATTTCGCAATGAAGCATTGGATGCAACACATGAACACACATTTGAACAATTTGAAGCACTTATTGTAGACAAACATATTACGATTGCACATCTTATTGGTGTTATGAAAGAACTCATTAGTGGTTTTTATGGAAAGGACATGGATGTGCGTTTGCGACCTGGATATTTTCCATTTGTTGAACCTGGATTTGAATTAGATATTAAATACACAGATGCAGATGGATGTGAAAAATGGATGGAAATGCTTGGCTGCGGTCTCATGCATCCAAATGTAATAAAAGAAGCAGGACTTGATCCAAATGAATATCAGGGGCTTGCATTTGGTATTGGATTTGATCGGTTAGTTATGCTCAAATATGCTATTGAAGACATTCGCCATTTGCGTGGTGGTGATTTGAGATTTTTGAAACAATTTTAATCTATGTTACTTAGCAAAAATTGGCTACAAGATTATGTAAACTTGGATGGTGTTTCACCAGAAGAGTTAGCAGAGCAACTGACAATGAAAACAGTTGAAGTTGAAGGTGTTTCATCACTTGGAGATTTGTTAGATGAGGTTGTTGTTGGTGCGGTTGCAACAATTGAAAAACATCCAGATGCAGATAAATTACAAGTTTGTCATGTTGACATTGGAAATGAACAAGTGCAGGTTGTATGTGGTGGATCAAATTTACGCATTGGAATGCATGTTGCGCTTGGAAAGATTGGTGCACAAGTAAAATGGCATGGTGAGGGTGAACCAGTGGAACTAACAAAAACAAAAATTCGTGGGGTAGAAAGTTTTGGCATGATTTGTGCTTCAGATGAAATCGGTCTCGGTGAATTATTTCCAAAAGCAGAAGAAAAAGAAATTTTAGATTTAACAGGTTTGGAATTTGAGATTGGTACACCACTTATGGAAGCACTTTCTCAAGATGATGTTGTTATTGATATAGATAATAAATCAATGACACATCGGCCAGATTTGTGGGGGCACTATGGTATGGCAAGAGAAATCGCTGCGTTTTATCAAAAAAAATTACAACCATTGAAATTAGAAAAAATAAAACAAGGAAAAAAAGTAAAACTGTCTGCATCAGTAAAAGATAAGGAACTCTGTCCTCGGTATATGGCTGTTGCAATGGACGGTATCACGATTGAACCATCTCCAGCATGGATGCAAGCAAAATTGCAAGCAGTTGGTGTTCGACCAATTAATAATATTGTTGATATTACAAATTATGTCATGCTTGAAACAGGACAGCCAATGCATGCGTTTGATGCTTCAAAGATTGGTCATCATATTATTGTTCGTCCTGCAAAAAAGAATGAAACAATTGAAACGCTTGATGGAGGAAAACAAAAGCTTACAAAAGATATGCTTGTTATTGCAGATGACAAAAAAGCAATTGCACTTGCTGGAGTGATTGGTGGAGCTAATAGTGAAGTGTCAAATGAAACAGTAAGCATCGTACTTGAATCTGCAAATTTTCATGCAAAGAATATTAGAAGGACTTCTGTGGCAGTGGGGGTCAGAACAGATTCTTCTTCACGATTTGAAAAAAGTCTTGATCCAAATAATTGTGAAGTAGCTTTGCAACGAGCAGTTTCTCTTATCAAGGAACTTGTTTCTGGTGCTTCGGTAAGTAGTAATGTTGTTGATGAATCATCTTTTTCATTAGATCAAGGACCAATTCAAGTTTCTTTGGAATATATTGAAGAGCGCATTGGTGAAAAGATGTCAGAAAAAGAAGTTGTGTCAATTCTTGAGCGACTCGGATTTAGTGTGAAGTCAAAAAGGGGAGTGCTGCGTGTTACTGTCCCAACATGGAGAGCAACAAAGGATATACATATTGCAGAAGATGTTGTCGAAGAAGTAGCTCGCATGTATGGATATGACAATATTGAGCCGGTGTTACCAGCCTTTCCAATTGTCCCTCCAGCAATTGATCCTGTTCGAATTCTTGAAAGAAGAATAAAAGAACAACTTGCATATACACATGGTTTTGTTGAAACAATGAATTATTCTTTTGTATCTGCACAGACTATTGATCGTATTGGTCTTGATATAAAAGACTATCTTGAGTTAGAAAATCCTGTAGCAAAAGATCGTCCATATGTCCGTCGACATCTTATTCCAAATCTTCTTGAAAAAGTGGAAATGAATGAACATAACAATGATGTTGTAAAACTATTTGAGATTGGAAAAGTATTTCGAAAAGAAGACGATGGAAAAACTGCACAGCCAAATAAAAAACAAAAACTGCCTAGGCAAGATACATTGTTGGGAATAGTTTTTGTGGAAAAGGGAAACCATGCACCATTCCATGCGCTTGCAGAAGTATTGCGCGGAGCCCTTGGTTACAGTGGTGCAGATATAAATATTGTTACAAGTAAACCAACAGTACCTTTTGTTCATCCTGGAAGACATGCAATTTTGAATATTGGGGACGAAGAGGTTGGAACGATTGCTGAGTTGCATCCGGGAGTTCAAGAATTATTTGGAATCGGTTCACGCGTAGCAATGGTTCAAATAAATCTTAGCACTGCTATTGATTTATTGAGTAGCAATACAGGGTACACTCGTCTTCCAATGTATCCAAGCATGGTTCGTGATATTGCGTTTCTTGTTTCAAAAGAAATTCAGCATGCAGATATTGTTCATGAAATTAAAAAAAGTAATGAGCTAGTTGTTAATGTTGAACTGTTTGATGTTTTTGTAGGCAAAAAAATTGGTGATAATAAAAAAAGTGTTGCCTATCATATTGAATTTCGTTCTGACAAAAAAACACTTGAAACTGGTGACGTCGATAAGATTGAAAAGAAGATAAAAGATGGACTGAAGAAAAAATTTGATGCTGAAATTCGGGACTAGATTAAACAGATTGTTTAATTTTGAGGTATTTTTTATGATTTGTTTGACGGATGTAGTATTGATAGTTACAGTATAAATCTCATTCATTTATATACAATATTATGCAGGAGGAAAAAATAAATAACATATTGGATCGTCAAACTAACATATTCATTACAGCGATTGAAAAAAGGTTTGCTCAGCAAGATAAAAAAATTGAAGAAAGGTTTGCTCAACAAGACAAGCGGTTTGATCGCCTTGATGAAAGGCTTGATACTATAGAAGAAATAGTTGCAGAACACAGTGAAAAGTTTACAAAATTTGAAAATCGTTTTAATAGGATAATGGCGAAACAATTTGCTCATAGTGAAACGATAGACCGTCATGACAAAGAAATTACGCAGTTAAAGACATGTCATGGCATTGCATAGTATTTTGTGCTATACTTTCTATACCTAAATTTTTAACATCATCAGTGCCTGTCGCGTTTGCTGATGAATGGGGGATGTATGTTTGATACTTCTCAAGATCTACTCTACATTGTTCTATCTCTTTCCATAGTGTGGTTTACTGTATTTCTTTGCTGGTTGTTATATCAGGCTGCACGAGTATTAAAGAATGCCAACGATATTATTGAAAATGTTACAGACAAACTTGAGCTCATTGCAGAAGCAGTGCAATTTATTCGAGATAAAATTGATAATGTCTCAAGTAAAATGGGATTTATGAGCAGCGCTGTGGGTGGATTGGTAGAAAAGTTCGTAGTGGGAAAGCTTGGTGAAGAATTAGAAAAACGCTCTGGAAGTTCATCTAAGAAAAAGAAAAAGTCTACAAAAAAGAAAAAATAATACAAAATCCCCGAAAGGGGATTTTTTGCTTACATAAGCTAAATTTTATCATTATTCATGTACAGATCTTGACAAGACTGCTTTTTTGTGTTATACTGCCTTGTCTAGTTAGGAAAAGTATACTCCATTTCTAGTAGTGCAGAGATACGATGTACAGGAAGAAATATTCTTTTTGAACACCGTATCTTTGCTCGAAGCTGGGGCAAAGAGTTGGCCACTGGTGTTGGTCGACAGTGAATGCCCCGTTACGGAGGGGATGGAGTCAGTACGTGATGCGCAGCCCTGGGCTGTGTAAGGGATGGGTAGCTTGTCAAGTCCGGAAGGGGAGGTCGCCAGACCTTTGCTCTGAGGATTGTTTGGCCGCAACCTGTTCTAATAAACGGCATCAGTAGGTAGGAGTAGCGCACTCAAATAGTCATTACCCGGCAACGATCGATACACCAGACGTCGGTGAAATAACACGTACTTTCCTTTTCTTGGCTTGGGCCATTGGTTCCCTGTCGCAGCAGCGCGGGGGACCACATTCACTACTTTTTCTCTCTGTAGAGTGGGACAGTAGAGACCAAAAAATCCTCGTAAAAACGAGGATTTTTTGTTTGTGTGATTATTCTTTATTTTACAATCAAACTTCCACTCATGTTTGGGTGGCCAGATCCGCAAGACACATTACAGAAAAAATTATGTGTTCCAACTTTGTCAGCTGTAAATTCGATAACTTCTGTCTGCCCTGGTTTGAGGAATTGACTTATACCAAATGCAGGAATACTGATTCCATGATTCACATCAATACTTTTAATAACCATTTTTACTTTGTCTCCATTATTTACAGTAATTGTTTTTGGTTCAAACGCCCATTGTTTTGCAGTCATTGAAAACTCTTTTACTTGCTGCTTTACCTCTTCTTTTCCAGCCGAAGGTTGGTCTCCGCCAGAAGACGGATCAGTCCTTTGGCTTGAAGCCTTTGGCTTATTTTCTTGTGCAGGCGCTGCTGTAGTTTTTGGTGCTTCTACTTTTTTTATCGGTTCAGATGCTTTTGTTTCTGTTGGAGTTTCTTTTTTTCCTTCAGTATTTTCATTGCTAACAGTGCTGTCTTTTTTGTTGGAGTCTTTACTGTCTTCCTCAGGATCGTGTTCATCGTCATCGTGTGATTCATCAGTTTCTTGTTCATGAGTATCTTCAACCATTTCAGAAGTATCTTTTGGCAATTCACTTGTTTCTTTTTGAATTTGTTCGTCTCCTGCACATCCTGCTCCCACAAACATGAGTAATGAAAGACAGATGACAATGATGTTTATTTTTTTCATAGATAGTATGATATTGTTAATTAACCTAAAATGCTTTTTGTTTCTTTTTTAATAACAGCCCAGTGGTAGAGGTATAAAGGAATACCAACAAAGAGCATTGCAAGATTATGAGATGCGTCTCTATGTCTGCGAGATGTAATTCTGTCAAATTTTTCATTTCGTTCCTTCCATTGTTTGTATTCTACAAGCCACGTTTGAATTTCTTCTGTCTGTTCTTCTGTAAGTTCAAGTTTTCCATCAATAGTTGTTTTGTCTTCAGATGCAATGTTCGCAATTTTTCTTGGTGCCATAGGTGGCATTTTTTCGTAGAGTCGGTCTTCTTCTTCAGCCTGCGTAAAGATATATGCTTTAAGTCCCATGTCAATAAAATCTACAGTTGCAGTCACAATAAGAATAAGACCAATCATTGCAAATAAATATAGATAAATGGTTCGGATTAATGAATTTTTCTTCATATAGACGTGTTAAAAATAGTTACACTAGTATATCGGATTAAGGGGTTTGGAGTCAATTTCATAACAGTTGAAGCGTAAAACAAATAGTGATACTATACTCGAACAAACACATAGGAGGGATGCCTTTAAGGCCTTTTTGGCCTTTTAAGCATTTAAAGCCTTTTTATATGGATTTTGTCCATCTTCATGTCCACTCACATTTTTCACTATTAAATGGCCTTACAAAAGTAAAGCGTCTTGTTGATACTGCAAAAGAACGTGGATTTAAAGCACTTGCACTTACTGATACAGGTGCCATGTATGGTGCCATTGAATTTTATCAAAAATGTCTTAAGGAAGAAATTAAGCCAATTATTGGAACAGAAGTATTTCTTGGTCCTCGTGGACATTTGGATAAAGATCCTGAAAAAGATAACAGCCTATATCAATTGGTTCTTCTTGCTGAATCTTTTGAAGGGTATCAAAATTTGATGCGTCTTACCTCTATTAGTCATTTGGATGGTTTTTTTTGTGATAGACCGCGTGTAGGTCGTGACCTTCTTAAAAAATATCACAAAGGCATTATTGCATTTTCTGGAAATATCACAGGAGAAATTCCACAACTCCTTTTGCAAGAAAAATATGAAGAGGCAAAAAAGAAAGCAGTTGAGTTTGAAGAAATTTTTGGAAAAGATTATTTTTATCTTGAACTTCAAGATCATCCTGCTGTTGAGGGACAATTAAAAGTAAATAATGATTTAATTACAATTTCTCAAGAAACAGGAATCCCAATGATTGTTTCTCGTGATGTGCATTATATTAATCCTGACGATGCTGACGCACAAGATATTTTACTCTGCATTGGAAAAGGATGGAAGGTACAACAAACAGACAGAGATGATTATAGACATATTGATCGTTCACTGAATACAGCAGAAGATATTGTGTCACGGTTTCGTCATGTACCAGAAGCAATTGAAAATACAGTAAAGATTGCAGATCGTATTGATATTCAAATTCCACTCAACGATTGGCATTTTGCTCCAGTTGACATTCCAAAAGGAAAGACAGATGATGAATTTTTGCGTGAACAAGCGTATTCATTGGTCAACAATTATTATGATGACATTACAGAAGAAATTACCACTCGTCTTGATTATGAGCTTGGTATTATTGAAACAAAAGGATATGCCCCATACTTTATTTGTGTTGCAGACTATGTGAAGTATGCAAAAGATAATGGAATTGTTGAAAGTACTCGTGGATCTGCAGCAGGATCACTTGTTTCATATGTTCTTGGCATTACAACAGTTGACCCTATTCGATTTAAACTTCCGTTTGAACGTTTCTTAAATCCATTTCGTCCAAGTCCTCCTGATGTTGATACTGATTTTGCCGATGATAGAAGAGATGAAATGATTGAATATGTGACAAAGAAATATGGAAAAGATAAAGTTGCACAAATTATTACATTTGGAACCATGGCTGCTCGGGCAAGTGTTCGCGATGTTGGTCGTGTGTTGAGTTTTTCCTACACGTTCTGTGATCAAGTTGCAAAGTTGATTCCTGTTGGCGCGCAAGGATTTCCAATGACAATAAATCGGGCATTAAATGAAGAACCAGATTTGAAAAAATTGTATGATACAAATCCAGATGTAAAAAAACTTCTTGACTTAGCAGTAAAAGTAGAAGGATGTGCACGCCACACATCAATTCATGCTGCCGGTGTTGTTATTTCTCCAACACCACTGACAGATTTTACGCCCGTGCAACGTGAATCTGGAGGTGAAAGAATTACAACACAGTACGAAATGAAATCAGTTGAAACGGCAGGTGTGCTTAAAAATGATTTTCTTGGAATTCGTAATCTTGCTATTTTGGGAAATGCGGTTGAAATTGTAGAAAAAACAACTGGAGAAAAAATTGATATTTATAATTTACCACTCGATGATGAACAAACATTTGCAATGCTTTCTCGTGGTGAAACCATGGGAGTATTTCAACTTGCTGGCTCAGGAATGACACGATGGATTAAAGAGTTAAAACCAACACGTATCGAAGACATTATGGCCATGGTTGCCTTGTATCGTCCTGGTCCAATGGAATCTATTCCAGAATACATTCGAAGAAAATATCATCCGGAATATATAAAATATTTTGATCCAAGATTAAAAGATATTTTAGAAGCATCATATGGTCTACTGGTGTACCAAGACGATGTTATGCTTACGGCGATTGAACTTGCAGGATATGACTGGATGGAAGCTGACAAATTTCGAAAAGCCATGGGAAAAAAGATTCCTGCAGAAATGGCTATGCAAAAAGCAAAGTTTTATCAAGGATGTAAAACACATGGGAAATTGGAAAAGTCTGTGGTCGATGAAATGTGGCATGCTATTGAGCCATTTGCTGCGTATGGGTTTAACAAAGCACATGCAGCAAGTTATGGAATTGTGGCGTACCAAACTGCGTACATGAAAGCGCACTATCCTGTGCAGTATATGACGTCTGTGCTTGCTGCTGAGTCTGGTGATGCAGAAAAAATTGCAGCGATTACGTCTGAATGTCGTCGCATGAATATTGAAGTGCTTCCTCCAGACATAAATGAAAGTTTTAAAAATTTTGCCATGGTATCAAAGCCTGGTGAACCAGGCCGTATCCGATTTGGGTTGGCAGCCGTTAAAAATGTTGGAGAGCATATTTGTGAAGTTATTTATCGAGAACGAAAAGAACATGGTCAGTACAAGCATCTGGAAGATCTTCTTGAGCGTGTTCGAGACAAAGATTTAAATAAAAAATCATTGGAAAGTCTTATTCGTGCAGGAGCAATGGATTGTTTTGGTCATGACAGGGGATTACTTCTTGCAAATATTGAACAAATGTTGTTATTTATTCGTCATAGAAAAGAACAAGAAGAAAGTAGTCAAGAAAGTTTGTTTGCAGGAACAAATATTGCGTTTGATAATAAAGTAAAATTACATCCTGCACCAAACGCAACAATGGATGAAAAATTAGTTTGGGAAAAAGATTTACTTGGTTTATATGTTTCATCTCACCCGTTTGCACCGTTTGTGCAGACTATGGAAGATATTGTTGTTCCTCTTGCAGATGTAGAAGATTTTTCTAGAGATCAGTGGCTTGTTGTTGGTGGTGTAATAGATAAACTGACAAAAAAAATTACTAAAAAAGGAAAAGTAATGATGTTTGTAACACTGCAGGATCAAACTGGATCAATGGAACTTCTTGTATTCCCAAAAACATTTGAAGCAACAAAAGATATGTGGGAAGAAGGAAAAGTAGTTTGCGTTGTTGGAAAAACTCCAAAAGAAGATGGTGACAATAAAATTTTTGTTGAAAATGTTCATGGATTGTCAACAGATACAGTTGAACAATTAAAGCGACATCTTTCATCATATAAAAAAGCATCGCAAGAAGTAAAACCTGGTGCTGAAAAAACAATTTCATTAACAGTTACAAAAGATCAACTAAAAGATAATGGACAAGCTTTGAAGGAATTATTTTTCATGCATCCAGGTCCATACAAAGTATTTATCAATGTTGGAGCGAATACGATTCGTACACAGTCGTCGGTTGATTGGACAGAAGATTTAAAAAATAAGTTGGAAGGAATTATAGGACAGGGGAGAACTAGAGTGAACGAATAATTTTCTTATATAAAAAAGCAGACCCGCCAGGCTCGCACGTCGAATGACATGCAAACCTGGCGGGTTTTGTGTTCCTTGAAGTTCAGGCCTTGGGTTCGTTGGTGCTGTCGTGCAGCTCACTGACTGAGTCGCCATCGTGGATTCGTCGGATCGCTTCTGCGAACATGGGCGCAACACTCAGGACCGTGATGATGTCCGAGCTCTTGTCTCCCATCGGGATGGTGTTGGTCAGCACCATGCGGCTGAACGGCGAGTCCTTGTCGTTGATTCGACTCATGGCAGGGCCCGCAAGGACTGCGTGCGTGGATGCAACAGCAACCTCGATTGCTCCTTCGTCGATCAGGAAACGCGCAGCCTCGACAATGGTTCCACCAGTGGCGATTTCATCGTCGACGATGATGGCTCGCATGCCGTTGACATCTCCGATGAGGTTCGTGGCGACCGCAGTATCGTCATCGCCAAACCGGCGCTTGTCCACGACGGCCATGGGGAGGTGCAGACGGTTTGCGAACCGACCGAGCTCTTTTGCCTCGCCAGCATCACCAGCGACCAGTACGGTGTTGTCGAGGTTCCAGGTCCTCAGATGATCACACAGAATCGGTGCTGCGATGAGTTGATCGACCGGGATCCGGAAGAATCCTTGGATTTGCGGGGAGTGTAGATCCATGGTCAGGACACGGTCCGCGCCAGCAGTCTGGAGCAGGTCAGCGAAGAGGCGGCCCGTGATGCTGATTCGCGGCTTGTCCTTCTTATCAGATCGTGAGTACGGGTAGTAGGGAAGGACGACTGTGACGCGTGCTGCCGATGCACTCTTGAGTGCATCAACTGCGATGAGCGTCTCCATGGCCAGGATGTTGCTCTCGAAGGGGTGTCCGTTTTCGTCCACACCTTCGCATGAGGACTGGACGTAGAAGACGTCGCACTCGCGGACATTCTCTTCAGATTGGAACAGCAGGTTCGTATTCTTGAATACAACCAGTCGACTCCGTCCGACCGGGACATCGAGAATTCCAGCGATTTCCGCAGTGAGTTCAGGATGGCTTCGTCCACCGAAGACTTTGAGACCGTTCATGGATTTCCCCCTTGGAATGAAAAGCAGCCTGCAAAATCAGGCCGCTTGGTTGAAAAGGTTCACTATCGCTATACTAGCGCGCAGCTTTTGTATTGTCAAGTAAAGTTATACAGTTTTTAAATCAGTTTTTATTCTAGAGAGAATATATGGTGCCACAACCATAGAGAGTGCCATAAAAATAAGAACAATTTTTAAATTTGGTCCATCAAGCGTAGCGATGGGTAAAAGAAGGAGGTAGCTAAACATTCTTCCAAATCCAATACCAAACCACTCACGAATAATAAAGAATTCAATACGATGTTTGTTGTGATTGTTTAAAATGTGAATCAAATTTCTTCCATATACTTGTCGTGGAATTCGAATAAATGGTGTAAGCACTTCTTTTACAATACTAAATGTAATATACGTTACAATATGTGGTATTCCGATGAGAGCAAAGAACGATGCAAACATAAGAATTCCTGAGTAAATAATTGCAGTTCTGTATTTGTCTGGTGACAAATGTTTTCCAATGTACCAAGATGAAAATACTGCGACTGCAGAAAATACAGCAAGCCATCCACCAAGGGTAAATTCTTTTTGTAAAACATCGAACAATAAAAAGAGGAGGATTTTATCAAGAGATCCTCGGTATCCAACATTACTAAAAAATTGTGCAGCAAAAACTTTTAAAAGGTCTTTTTCTTTTCGTACCAAGTTCCATGTTTCTCGCATATGAAGGTGCCCACAATATGTTTTTGGTGGAGTAACATATCCAATAATAATTGCAGCAAGAACACTTAATCCTGACAATGCAAAGACGGTTTCATATCCTAGACCAAATAAATTTAGTGTGACAAGAAAACCTCCAATCAGCGGAGTGGCCACGTTCACAATGATTGACATGGCATTTTCCATCCCCAAATAGTTTGCTCTATTTTTTGTATGAGTGCTATCAAAAACAAGCACGTGGTAGGTAAGCCAGTACATTGATCCAAAGATTCCGTGGAGAAGACCAAGAAGTACAAGATGATTTATTGCATCTTGTCTTACAAACAATAAAAATCCATAAAAGCCAAGCATTCCAACAAGTCCTACTAATCTTACAATATGTGTATGTCCATGTTTTACAACATATCCCCAAAGATGAAAAAAGAGACTATGAAAAAATAAATAAGAGGAAAAATAAATTGCAAGTGGCTGAAATCCACTTGAGAGGTTCCAAATGTATAAACTTAAAAAAACATTGTTTAAAATTCTCGTGCAACCATAAAAACCATGTGAAATAAGTAGGCGGTAAATTCTTTTATCTATGTGGTTGGTCATATATGACAATTAACAATAAACAATTAGCAATTAACAACTTTTGTTGGTTCTTTATACTAGAATTTGTTATATAAATTTTTAAAAATATTTTGGACAGGAACCGTACCCACATAGTTTGTTAATTGTTAATTGCTAGTTGTTAATTTTTTTCATAGATTTTCCAGTTTGAGTCAGCAGTAATATCTTTCCAAGGAGTAAAATTTTTCTTTTTTGCATGTTCATATGCTGCAGCACCAATCATTGCTGCGTTGTCCATAGCATACTTAGAAATTGGAAATTGGAAATTAGAAATTTGGGAATCATCAACTATTGTTTGCAAAGACTCTTTGAGTTTTGTGTTTGCACTAACACCACCACCAAGGATGAGTGTTTTTGCATTATACTTTTTTACTGCCTTTTCAGTTTTGGAAACAAGTACATCAACAGCAGCTTGTTCAAAACTTGCACATACATCTGCAACATTGGCATCTGGATTATCTTTCATGTGATAGAGAACTGCTGTTTTTAATCCTGCAAAACTAAAATCAAAATCATCACTATCAATCATTGGGCGAGGGAAGTTGATTGCTGTTGGATTTCCTTTTTCTGCGTTTTTAGAAATTTGTGGACCGCCAGGATAATCCATACCAAGAAGTTTTGCAACTTTATCAAATGCTTCTCCTGCAGCATCATCTCTTGTTTTTCCAATTAATTCATAGTCACCATGATCTTTCATTAAGATCAGCTCTGTATGTCCACCACTTACAATAAGACACATTGCTGGAAATACTATTTTTTTGTTTTCTTCACCAAGAAGTGTTGAATAAATATGTCCTTCAATATGATTTATTGAAATAAGTGGAATATTCCAGAGATAGGAAAGTATTTTTGCTGCTTCTACGCCAATAAGAAGTCCTGTCATAAGACCTGGTCCAGACGTTACAGCAATAGCATCTGGCTTTTTTTGATTGTTCATTACTTCTTCAATAACAGGAAAGATTGCTTCAGCATGTTTTCTGCCAGCGATTTCCGGAATAACACCACCATACTTTTTGTGAATATCAATTTGGCTTGCAGTTTTTTCAGCAAGAATAACTGTTCCTTTTTCAGAACAGTTTACTAATGCTACGGATGTATCATCGCAAGATGATTCAATTGCAAGAATATTCATAGTTTCTATATTTCTGACTAATCATAGCAAAAAATGAGTAAGAAAGATAGAACCCCACCCCGACCAGCAGGTCGAAGTGGGGTTCACTACACATAGGATCGTTTGGGGAAGCTACTTGCAGCCAGGAATGGGAGCCGAGCTGCAGATACCACCACCTGCGCAGACCTTCTTCTGGCATTTCTGCAAGTTGATGGGACAGCCGTTGGCCGCGTCCGGATCCTTTGCAGGGGTTGTGTAGCAGCCGGTCTTGGGATTGCACAGGTCATCGGTGCAGACGTTGCCGTCTTGGCAGTTCTTGAACTTGGTGACCACCGAGCATGTTGCTTTGGTCGGCTCGCACTTTTCGTCCAAGGTGCACTTGTTGTCATCGTCGCACTTCTTGCTGTGTCCGATGTGCTTGCACTTGCCGTCCTTGCAAACGTCTGTGGTGCACTGGTTGCCGTCTTCGTCGCACTTCTGGCCTGAGTCTGGCTTGTTCTCACAGCCTGTGCTGTTGTCGCAGTAGTCCTTTGTGCAGGGGTTGCCGTCGTCGCACTTCACCAGCTTGCCCTTGAGGCATTCGCCTGCAGAGCAGTAGCCTGTAAAGCACTTGCTCGAGAACTGGCAGCCGCCGGTCTTGGGTGCGTTGCTGCAGGTGCCGCCTTTGCATTTGTCGACCGTGCACTCCTTGCCGTCGTCGCACAGCTCTTCGTCGGTCTGGCCGTCGCAATCGTCGTCAAGGTTGTTGCAAAGCTCTGCCTTCTTGTCGAAGTCGCATGCGGTCAAACCGCCAGTGGTGCACTTGCGCGTACCATTGCAGCTTGCGAACTTTTCCTTGTCCGAGCACTCGGTCTCGGCTTCGTTGTTGATCGCGAACTGACTGCACTTGCACTGGCCGTTTTTGGGTTTGCACTGCTTGCCAAGGGCCTTGCCGTCCTTGTCCACTGCGTCTTGGCATGAGTAGCCTGCGAGGCAGTGGCTGTCCAGCGAGCACAAGTGTCCGCAGAAACTGCCATCCTTGCCCCATGATACGCATTTGTTGTTCTTACCACATTCGGTGTGCTTGGTGCACGGCTTGCACAGGTTCAGAAACGCGTCGATACAGGCATTCACATTGTCACCACCCGGCGCTTGGATTATCTTGCAAGCGTAGCCAACAGGACATTCATTGACGCAGGTCTTGGTGCACTTCATACCGCCCCGTGTGTCAACGCAAAGGCCGCTGTCGCAGTCGCCATGATCCTTGCACGGCCACTTGAATTCGCCCGGGTCAGGTTGCTTTTCGCCGGCATCGTTCTGGTCGATGGTGCCACTGTCTTCTGGGTTGAAAACGTGACCGTCGCTTGATCCTCCGTCGATCTTCGCACTCGACGAGCTGTCGCCATCCACACTGCTGCTGTCTGTACAGCCCATGATCATTGCGCAGGTCAGTGCTGCGATCAAGGTGATTGTCTTCATGAGGTCCCCCTTTGAAGCTGTGCTTTTCCAAGTCCGGACAGGACTGGAGTAGCTGATCCTATGTTGTAGTGTTCAAATGCCTACACAGTGAACCTGTGCAAGCGACCCATATCGCCGAGCGGCAACATGAGTTAACAACGTTTTTGGAGACTCCAAAAATACTGTTAACTCAGGTTTTTTTTGAGCAAAAAGTGGACTGCTAACTATAGCATAATTGAATGATTTGTCAAGGTCAATAACGTCTTTCTTCCTTTTTAAGAAAAAAATCCCTATAAATAAGGGATTTTTCATTACAATACTGTATTTTTTCTATTATCTTCGAGCACTTCCTCCTTCTCTTGTTTTTTCCCTTTGTTCTCTTTCTCTGTCTTCTTTCTCAATAAATTCCCTTTTAAGTTCATCCATCTCAGCGGCAGTTGACCCTATGAGTTCAGGATCATATCCTGCTTCTTTTAAATCGACAGATAGAATTGCCAGAAGGCTTGCGTCTTTGTTCTGCCTGACTTGTTCCATTTTTTTTGTTCCTTCTTTAATGAGTTTTTCTTTTAAGGCTTTGAGTTCATCTTCTGTTGTTCCAATATCTTTTGTGTTAAGGCCTCCATTTTTTAAATAGTTTCGTACCCGCCAAATTGAAGAGAGCTTCCAAGGCTGTCCATCTCTTGCAGCTTGTAAAAATTCTTCTGCACTATCTTTGTTAAATTTTTTTGTTTTTTCTGAAATTTTTTTCGGCTGAGCTGCACGTTGGGCAGCAGCTTGTCTTTTTTTCTTTGCTGTTATTGCCATATGTTGGAATTACTAAAATAACTTACTCAAGTATGCCTTGATTTTTATATTTTGACAAGAAAAAACACCATTGGCTCTGCCAAGACAGAACCGTTGGTGTTTTCTTCTCCTTGTTTGATTTTTTGGGCGATCTATCCTTTCACGACCTGCAGTGTCCAGCAGCCTTTTTTAGAAGAGCTTTGGCTCCTAATCTCCACATAGTAGTAGTAGCCATTTCCTGATCCCCACTGAGGAGTAAAGGCCTTTGCGTAGTTGCACGATGCGTACGTTACTGGACTATTCGGTCCATATTTCTTGCGCTTCAATGTGCAGTTCAGTCCTGGTCCGTTGAACTTTAACTTAATTGGAATTACGCTCTTTCCATTTGCAGAGAGAGTCGCTTTTACCTGAAAAAGGTCAACATCAGAGGATGGGTAAAGTTGTCCTGAAATGGTCTGCTTGTAGTATGCACTCTTTGCGGACATCCAGTTCTTTCCGTAGTCGTCCTGCAACTTTGCAAGTTTACACTTGCCGCCACAGCAGAGTTTTTCTGGGGCACAGCCTGCACCGCCCGAACACTCTGGTGGTTTTTTGGTGCATTTGTTTGACTTGCAGACGTATCCACTTGAGCACTTGCTGTTTACGCAGTTTTTGTTGGTGCCGCAAGCACTGAAGTTACCACACCACTTGTTTTTGAATAGGCAAAGCTCTTGGCAGTTGACGCACTGGTTTTGTACACAGAGGTACCACTTTGAACACTTTTTGTAGATACTACAATTGCAGCCGAGAAAGTTCCCGCATTTTCCAGTGCACAGTGGTTTGCATGATTTACAAACATTCCCGATGCAAAGTGAGTTGTATCCACAAGAGCCGCAGTTACAGCCATTGCTCAGCTTACCGCATTTGTTTTTGCAGAGTGCTGAACAGTTTAGCTTGCACTTGTTATGACCACAGACATAGTTCTTTGGGCATCCACAGGAAATGGTACTGTCACAGCCATCTGACTGGATTCCACATATTCCTTTGGGATAGCTTGAACAGGTCTTTTGTTTGCAGCATCCACCCTTTGACTTACTGCAGACCAAGCTCGAGCTGCATTTGCAATCTACTTCGCAGTTGTAGCACCGTTCACCATCAGAAGATCGGCAAAGACCATCTCCACAATATGGTTTGACGCAGCTTTGTTTTTTCGGACTGCAGATTTGTCCACTAGAACACTTGCAGTCCTTGGAACAGTTGAAACAGTTTTCTGTTTGACCGTCGCATTTCCCATTGCCGCACTTTGGATCGTAGACGCAGGCTTGAATGCCTTTTGCTTTGTTGCATTTGGTTCCTGACTTGCACTTGCAGTCTTGTGGGCAGACAGCGCAATTTTCTGTTTGACCGTTGCATGTTCCGTCGCCGCATTTTGGTTTACACTTTCCACAGTCCTTTGGGCAAGTTTCGCAGCTTTCGTTTGTTTCACAGATGCTGTCACCGCAGTATTTTGCAGTGCTTTTTCCGTCCTGCTTTTGGGTTGATCCTGCGTCTTTTTTGGTTGACTTCGGTGCGCACGTTGTTGCACTTTTGCACTTCTTGGATGAACAGGTGTGGGAAAACTTCCAAAAGTTTCCATTGGAAGTTGTCGAGACTCTACAAAAAAACATCCTTCCACCGCTTCTGCACTCAACATCACCCAAGTCGCAAACTGGATTATTTGAGCTGCAGCTCGGTCCGAGCGTCAAAAGTAGGCAGCAGATTGTAAAAAGAACAGCGTTCTTCATTGGTTTCCCCCTTGGTTTGAGTTCTGTAGTTTAACTATAAGTGCTTTTTTCCATTTTTGTCAATTATGGAATATAAAGTTTTTATCAAATTAAAAAGTGGACGACCGTCGCTTCGAAAAGCAACAGTCGTCCACGTTCGTTTGGTTGAGCGCACAACGCGTGAGCGTGGTGTGCTACTTGATCTTCACTTCGGAGGCAATACGTGGACCGGCCCTATAACACTTCCCCCTGTTTTCCCGTGTCCTATTTGTCCAAGAGAGTTGAATCCCCAGCACTTTACCGTCTTATCATCCATGATTGCACACGTATGTGAATTTCGAGTCGATATCTGTTTACCAGATCCCATGGCCAGTGGGAAGAGGAATTCCTTTTTGTGAATGAATTGAGGATTGAAACCTACTTGTCCATCTTTGTTGCTTCCCCAGCAATGGAATTTGTTCTTTTTGGTCTTCACGCACACATGATGTCGGCCAATACTTACGTCTGTCACATCAGTAGGAACTGCGGTTGCAAGGACGTGAGTAAGCACCTCGCCAGCCTTGGTACTCCCTACACCAAGTTTTCCATGGATGTTGCTTCCCCAACAGTAAAGCGACGAATTACTTTTTATTGCGCAGGTATTTAGGTATCCAGCATCAATAAATGTAGGAAGAGCGAGATTTTTCCACTTGTAGGTGATGTGAGTATCATCCTTACTTCCATTGCCGAGTTGTCCGTATTGATTACGTCCCCAGCAGGAGACGCCATTACTAGACTGAATGGCACAAGAATGTTGAGGACCAAGTGCTATTTGTTCGATTCCACTGCTCGCAAGGACAGGCTTATGGGAGTTTTTGAGCACCTTCGTATCTGTGCCAAGTTGTCCGTAGGAATTGTCACCCCAGCAGTATACAGAGCCGGTGGTGTTTAGCGCGCAGGTATGAGAATTTCCAATCCCAACTTGATTTACCTTCATAGATGGAATATTCACTGGTATTGGACTGCCCTTGTTGCTTCCCACTGAGAGTTGACCATAGTTGTTAAAACCCCAGCACCACAGGGTCTTGTCCTTTTTAATAGCACAAGCATGTGATACACCAGCAGATACGCTTTCTACGTTGGTGAGTCCCTTCACATGAACAGGTACTGAGGTGTTTAGCACTTTTGAACCATTTCCCAGCTGACCAAATTTGTTTAGACCCCAGCAGACAACAGTGTCGTTCAGTGTTACTGCACATGTGAAAAGGTCTCCTGCACTTATTTGCTTTGCAGCTAGTACGCACTTTCCAGAGTGGCAAAGACCACCTGGGCAGCTTGTCCCATTTGGCAAGATGTCAACTGCACAGCCGATTTTCGAATCGCATTTTTGTTTTTCACATGGATTCACTGGCTTTGGGCAGACTTTTTGCTCTCCTGCTTTGCAAACTCCGCTGTCCGAACACGAGTCAAACTTGGTGCAAACGTTGTTGTCTGCATTGCAGCTTGCATTCGGAGTAGGTGTATGTGTGCATTTTTTTGGAGTTCCAGTTATGCATTTGTCTGTGGTGCACTGATTTCCATCATCGCATATCTTCGCAATAGGCGTAAACACGCATCCTTTTTGTATGTTGCAGCTCCCAACAGTGCATTCGTCTTTGCTATTGCAGTCAGCATCTTTCAGGCACTCGTTTTGGAGACAGCCAGCAACGTCTTTTGGTGGCTGGCAAACTTTTACATCTGCCAGTGGTGTGTAGCCAGCGAACGTGCCATTCTTCTGGTTCAGAATCGCAGAGAAGTATGTGCAGAACTTGTCTCGTGGGATGGTCTCACCATCTTTACGCACTGAGCCGATCAGGCTACTTGCTACAGCGTCGAACTTGAGGAAGTTTTCAATTTCCTTGGGATCAATTCCAAGCGTTGCTGCGATCTTTACCTTGTCGAGTTGATCTTCAAACGAATTTGCCAGTGCAGAGACTGGTTCATCCTTTGATGGATCAACGCCAGCAAGCGCCAACTGTTTCAGGAAATCCTGTTGCTCTTGATTGATCGCTGCAGAAAACTCCTTTTTCGGCGGATAGAGGTTCAAAACCGCCTGAAATGCTTTCTGGCCATGTTCGGTGATAAACTGTTGCTTCTTGCTCGTAATTGAATCACGCACAAAGTCCGCAGCTGGAATTTTGCCCTTGTAGTGGCAGCCCATGCAAGAACTTCCTGGACGCACAGCCTTGTCCTGGCTTTTTGGATCAGAAACAATGGCAGTTGGTGCCACGTCGATCCTGCAACTTGCAGCATTCGTCACCAAGTAGCCATCAAGGCCATTTGGGAGCGTGAAAATCATCTCACCGC
The DNA here is from genome assembly GCA_965231005.1 of uncultured Gammaproteobacteria bacterium. Classification (GTDB taxonomy): domain Bacteria; phylum Patescibacteriota; class Patescibacteriia; order Magasanikbacterales; family UBA922; genus CAZTEU01. The sequence goes on along the minus strand of OZ246405.1, from coordinate 1,134,136 downwards.
CATCATGTTCGAAAGTTACTGGTGTCTCGTTTGGACCGAGCGGATTTTGCTCAAGGTCTTGCTTGCCAACACTGCCAGCAAAGTCATAACTTTTCCAGTACCAGCCATATTTTGACTTATGACGTTCGATCATGCGGTTGTGGTTTGAAACACCAGAATCTTGTACAGCAGCACGGATTACTCGCGTAGAAGCGTTTTTGTTGCCTTGCTCTGTCTTTTTGATATTCGACAAAACATCGACACTCAAGAAGTCCTTTTCAAGCTCAGTGTCAGTCAATGGAAGATTCAGCAGGGCGTGATAGAGTGGAGGTTTTCCAGCACGGTTTGCAAACCAATCAGCGTGCACGTATGGTGTATTCGTTTTGGTCTGACTTACAACCTCTGAAAAATCGTTGTCAATGCCTTTTTCAACCTTAAAGCCGTATGGATATGCCTTTTCAATGAGCTCCCACATGCCTTTTTCGCTTGTTTGTCCTGGAAGCCAACCATACAGACTCAGGTTGATTCGGTAGATCGTTCCGAATTTACCTACTGGAACTGGTTTGAAAATGCCCTTTGTCCAGCTCAGGCTGTTTACGAGTTTGCTAATGCCAGTTCGATAGATATCCAGCTGGTCTCGGTTGACACATGCGTTGTACAGGTGCGTGAGTGTGATATAGCGGATGTTCTTCCGTTCTTCAGCAGCAAGGCTGCTAAGGTCATCTGCCATTATCTTGTGCATTTCTTCATTGGAAATAAATTTCCTTGTGCATTCTTCGTCCCAGCTCTCTGCGCCGCAGTTAATCCAGTCGCGCAGCGTGTCGACTTCGTCCTTGCTCAGATCATCTGCACTTAGTGGCATGTTCCCGCCAGCAGCTTTCAGCTTCGTAAACAGACGTGATTCAGCAACCTTGCCAGCTTTTACCAGCGCGTTGTCGCCAATCGTCATTGCCTTTGCATCGAGCACTGTACCAAATCCACCGAGCTTCCCGCTGTTCGGACCATGACAGTCCGCGCAGTACTTGCTCAAGATGGTTCTGGTATTGTTCGGCAGCTCTTTGTCGTCACAGGCACCTTTTGCTGTTTCGCCAATGACAAAGTCAGCCTTTGCATCTGCTTCGTTTTCGTGTTCGCCGTTTGAACAGCCCCAGATATGCAGCGCAATACATGCTGCAATGAACAGTCTGGTTTTCATGGTTTCCCCCTTGTATTGTGAATGAGCGGTTGGTTGGGTGATATTCTTTTAAAAAGGAAGAATATCTATTGAAATTGTTACAAATAAAGTATGAATTTTTTATAAAGTTTTCAGATTGGATTTTCTCTTTCTGTTCTGCTAAGGTGTAAAGGTCATTCATGAAAAAGGGGGACATGATGAACCGAGTACTTTTTTTGTTCATACTCTTTAGCACTCAGCTTGGGTGGACACAGGAATCTGAGACTATTTTCCAGCTTCTCGGCTGTGACAAACCAGTCCTAGTTCACAAGTCGTTTTCCGCATATCAGTATGCACCAACTATCATGAGGGACGGAAACGTCTTGAAAATGTGGTGGTGCTGCGAAAACAGTGGTGATGCGATCTGTTTTAGCAAGAAGAATGCTGGACAAAAGTGGACAAACCCTGTTCGTGTTTTTGGATCAACAAAAAGAACGAGTAAGAGCCACTTTGACGGGATGCACACATGTGACCCGAGTGTAATTGCGACTAGCAAGACCGGATACATCATGGCATATGGTGGATACAACTTTGGCCCTGGAACAAAGATCGGGATTGCAAGAAGAACGAATAGCCTTCATTTCAAGCGAGTTCTCAATCGAGGTCACCAACCTACGATTGAAGGGCACGGTGGGTGGACATCATGGCATGCTGGATTGGGTGGTACGCATCATGCACCACTTGTCGCAACTCTGATGAAGCATTACAATCCGCAGCGCGATCGTGTCTGGCAAGATGTTGCTGTATTCAGTTTGAGTGCAGACAGTCGCTTGCATTACTTTCAACGAGATGAATCTGGCAAGTGGGAGAGACGTCCACACTATGTTGGTGACATCCGAAAGAATTTTTTTGCAAGTGATTTTGCACTCGCAACATGGCAAGACAAACAGCATTCGCATGGTCGTATCCAAGCCTATGCAGTCAAGAAGGGTACAAACACGCTGTACACAAACTGGCAAAATCCATACAGTCCTGGACATGCAAGGAAGCTTCAGTTCAAGGACGCTTGGAATGTTGTTGGTTCTCCGATTCATGATGTTGTTGCTCACAGCGACGCGCACGGAAAGGTGTATGTGTTCGGCACTTGGTCAGGTCAGATTTTTGGTAGGGAAGAGAGTATGCTACGGCAGGGATTGCTCCCAGTTCCTAAGCAGAAAGCTCTTTTCTTTCATTCACCACGTGTTTGTTCTGGCATTGTTCCAGATGCTCCTGGAAATAGTAATAGTATTGTTCTGTTTGGACTTACAGGAACAAATGGGCACATCTATTACAAAGTCCGAAACCGGCCTGCGGGCAGTCGCTGGGCTAGGCAGTGGAGTAGACCTTGGCAGAGAATCAAAGTACCAAACAAACCTACCGACGTGCAGGCTATCCAGGGTAAGAAAGGATATGCCCATCTCTTCGCACTGACCAGAACAGGGACTATTTGGACAGTCAGACAAAGCAAGAATCAACGTTTTGAAAACAAACACTGGTCAAAGATCGTTGATACATCTGTGGCAAATCATCCTGGCTCTGTGCGCAGTTTCCATCCACCACTTGCTTTGGCAAAAGGCGGAGAAGGACGTATTGAATTATTTGTACGTGCGACATTCCAAGGTTATGGCGTTCACTTGTTCAACACGTATCAATTTCCACGAGGATGCAACAAACACTGGTCTGACTGTGCTGTAAAGGCAATAGAACAGAATCTTTGGAGAGGAGGGAAGTGGGAAGAACTGGCAGGGCGTCATCCTCATGGCTTTGGTGTCGTAAAGAACAAGAGCAATGTTCTCGAAGTCTTTAGTGTTGACGACACACCAAAAAGGGGATTGCAACATGCATGGCAAAAAAGACAACAGGGAAACACACTTGTCCATCCATATGGCGCAGGCCAGCCATCGCTTGTGCACATTGGTAGGTGGTACTACATGTTCTTCACTGACACAACTGGCCCAGCGTCAAGCCGGAGTACAGGATCAGGATACTACGTTGTCCGATCGAAAGACTGGGGTTTTAGAGTAGGCGCACAAGAATATCAAAATGGCCGCTTTGTTCCATTGAGGAAGTCGTTAGGATTTCCATATATGTTGAGCAAGGATGCACGGTCTATAGCAGAACTTGCAAATGTGGATATTGCATATATTCCTGACCGTCGTTTGATTGTTGAACTGCTTGCTGGCAGTCTTCGTTTTTACCGTTTCAGGCCAGGAAAGAAGATACGCATTGTTGACCATGTACGACTTCCACAGGCTGATTGGATTGAAGGACTCGGCATAGTTCGTTCGCCGAGAGGGCATGTAAAACTACAAGGAAATATTTTGAATCTGCATATCGTAGGTGCAAGAAAAAAACCTTCGATAAGGGATAGAAGTGTCTTTGGAGCAGAAATCTGGTCAATGAGGTGCAGGGTCCGCCTGAGTGCAAAATAGGACACAAGCAAAAACGAAAAAGGGGAAAAAGCTTTAGATCTGAACAGGTTTGGAGCTTTTTTAATTAGAAAAGCGGCAGAGCCTCCGAGGAGGGTGCCGCTGTTGTGGGTTGTTGTTCTTGTTGTGATTACTTATGGTTCTTTTCGGACCAGCCAAAATACTCCGACTGTATTCCGATTCACTCGATCTTCGTGAATTAAAGAAGGGTGACAGTTTCCACGTCCTTGAAAGTCCAGGTAGTGCTTGTCGTATCTTCCGCTGCCAAAGCTTCGATAGCCAACAGCCCCCTGAACTCCGATTCGAGCACGGTTGGGGAGTCTTGTCCTTCGGGACCAATGAGTGCCTGAAGCTCTGAAGCAGCCTCCTCTGTTGATGATCAAGGTTCCACCATTGCCCCAATCCAGACAGCCGCCTCGAAAGTGTTCAAAGACTGTTGTTGCGATCGATTGTCCAGACCTGCTTCTCAAGCTACCTGTGTGGATCTTCCAGAGAGCATTTTTGTTGAGTTCAGCTGCTGTCACCAACACCACTGAATCTCCTTGGCGTGCAAGGTATCTTCTTGGGCAACCACAGGTGGTGCAGGCGGTCTTGATGTACCTGTACTGCGAGAGGTCGATTGGTGGAGGTTGGGGTGATTTTGGAGTGGAAGGTGGCGGTTGAGGTGGATTTGGCTTTCTTGGTCTTGGGGTGGTTTCGACAACAATTGCCGTTTTCCGGGTGGCTTCCTTTTTGCCAGTGCAAGATGTGAAAAGGATGACCGACGCTGTAGCCATCGCAATGAAAAGAACGTTTGAATGTTTCACGTTCATCTCCTTGGTTAAGTGTGGGTAGATTTATAATAATGGTGAAACTGTTTTTTTGCAAGCTGCTGATAATAAAAAACCACCAGCTTGTGGTAGTTTTTTATCCTAACTATTTCCTCTATTAAAGAAACAGTATGGGAGGACACGGGCAGGTCGTGTCCATCTCCTTTGAGTTCTGTTGTTGGCTCATCCTGCCCCCCCGACGTATCGGGGATGAGTTTTTGAGCTACAGCCCAATGCGATTTTCTTCGAGGTACGTACACGGAATCCCGTTCGCCTCGAGCCAGTCGCTCATCTGACGCAGCAGTTCGATTTGTTTGGATGACTTGATAGAGCGTGCATTGTCAGAAAGGGGGCCCGAGTTGACTGCACGCACTGTTTGACGAATACGTGCCTCGATTGCTGTTTCTGGCATGAACATGATCAGCTCGAATGCAGCATCGACTTTGAGAACCGTTCTCGGGATGGTCGCTTCGCTCCAGTGGGTGAATGGCAACTTCTGGAGTTCTGCACATTTCTGCGCAGTCAGATCACGCTGTGCAAAGCAGAATCCGATCCAGAATTTGCGATTCCTTCGTCCGCTGATACGAGCGATCCTCACATCGACCTCACCGAGTTTGCCCATTGAGGCAGTGAAGTGAGGGTGAAACACTTTGCGTTTGGTCCATCTATCTGGCACCAGGCATTGGGTTTTGCCTGAAGACCGATGCATGGAGCTCAGGGGCTTTTCCTCCCATGTATCCTTGCTGAGGATTTGCATGTAGTACTTCGAAAGACCAGACCTACGCCCTGTATTTGTTCCGGCGAGTGCCAATTCTTTGAACCGATCCAGTGTCCGCTCGATCACCTCTGGCGGATGCTTCGTTCTCGGAGCGGTCAGCTTGTACCGTTCGGTCCAGAATTTCAGCAGCGCCTTGTGGTTGTCGCGCATCAGCAGACAGGTTTTCGGGAAGCGGGCAATCAGCCGGTCTTCCAGATCTTGCAGTGACGTTGCTTGGCCCATGGCCCACAGGTACATCAGCTCGACACCGACATTCCCTTCTTCCAGGAGCCACACTTGCGGCCCAGAGCTCCAGGCCTCGTTGAAAGTCAATGTTGTGGTTGACATGTCATCCTCTTTGGTGAAACTACAGGCTTATCTCCATCCCAGAGATACTGTGATCCATTCGATTGAACCACCACCCGTCCCCACATCCACATCCCGTGTATGCTCATCATGGGGAAAAATGTTTCAGCTCTCGACTACCATCCCAGTAGAAGTTCCAACCTTTGGAAAGAGCGTTCCTATGCCATCCCAGCACAGGCTTTCTTGATGAGAGAAAGTAGGGTATTTATCTCATGTTTTGTTTGGTTTGTCAATGTTATAAATCAAAAAAACATCTTTAGATAAGATGTTCTTTTGTTGTTCCCGTACACCGCGAGTGCGATGAGTGCTCCCGGTGCTCGGGAACAACGTCGCAAAAGTATTGCAGGTACGGGCGCCTACTCCTGAGGAGGGCGCTCGTCGCAGATGATGCCGCCGGGTTGGGCAGCCCCACGAGGGATCGCTTCACGCAGACGCTTGTTTAGCGCCTCTCGTTCCGGATCCACTGGAGGGCGTGCACGCAACAGTGCGTGTGGGTCCCAAGTTTGGCCGGGGGGCGGCTTTTTTTTCTTGGTCTTTGTCATGAGGTCCTCCAGGATGAGCATTGGTACTTCTATTATGCTATTTTTTGAGAAAAAGTCAATAAAAAAACCAAATAAATTTGGATTTTTTTATCTCTGCAGCCCTGCCTGCCGGCAGGCCGTAGGGGAATACTGTGTCTTCCCCGTCCGTGCTTTAAAAATAAAAATCCTCGAGCAAGCTCGGGATTTTTACTTTCTGCAGCCCGTAGGGGAAATCTCACGTCGCGTATTCTCGCTCCCAATAGGGGCTTCCGCCCCTCTTGTCCTCGCTTGCGCTCGGTCACCCCCAGAAATGTAAGGGGCGCTGCCCCTTACCATCCCCAGTTCGATTCCCCTTACTTGCAACAAAAAAATGAGCTGAGCAAAAGCTCAACTCATTTTTTCGCAGGCATGTAGGCATGAGTTTAGAACCCTCCTGAGGAACTGCTTGAACGCAGCAACTGGTAATCAATTGCCGGCGCTGCCGCGGAAGTCTCTCTCTCGCGACGGCCCGCTGCTGCTTGCAGCGTAGTCTTTTGCTGACGTGCCTGAGCCGAGACGAGTGGAGAGAACTGGAAACAGCTCGATCCACAGGAAGGGGTATGCAAATGAACACGGTGTGTTCATTGTGATACCTCTCAGAGCCTCAGCTTTCAGATACGATACATATTACACAAAAACAGCGATTCTGGCAAGATGGCTGGTTACTCATCTAACCAGACAATGTCTATGTATATCGTAACCTATGCGCGGGTCTCTACCGGCCCGCAGGCAGCCAGAGAGCTGTCCATCCCAGCGCAACTACACGCGATGAAGCGTTACGCGCATGACCACGGACTCAAGATCGTCGAGAACTACACCGACGTCGAGAGCGCCTATAAGCAGAACGTCGTGAGGCCAGGCTTGCTGGACGCTATTGCGAGGGTCAAGAAGGACCCGGCCGTCACAGGCATCCTGGTGCACAAGATCGACCGCCTGTCTCGCAGGACCTACCAGTACAACGTGTACCGCGCGCTGCTGCGACAGCACGGTGCGAAGGTCCACTCCGTTGTTGAGCACATCGACGACTCTCCCGCTGGTCAATTTACAGAAGATATTATGATTGCAAACGCAGAGTTCGCTAGCGCGAACATGGCGCACGAAGTGCGCAAGAGCCTCGAGCAGCGGCTCAGGAAGGGCCTGTGGAACGGCCCAGCACCAGTTGGCTACCTCTGGGAGAACCGCCGCTTGGTCTTCGACCCGGCGCGGGCCATGAAGGTCCGCGAGGCCTTCGAGCTGTGGAGCGAAGGGAAGCTCACCAGCCCCGAACTCGCTGACGCCATGTACCGCAAGGGCCTGGTCAGCAGGTACGGCAACAAGATCGCCGCGACCAAGTGGTGCAGGATCCTGCAGAACCCCTTCTACCACGGGCTCATGGTCACCAAGGTCGGTGTCTTTCCTGGGTCATACCCGGCTCTCGTCTCCAAGGACCTGTTCACCCGCGCACAGCAGGTCTTCGCCGTCCGAGGTGGTGGACACGGTATCAAGCCGCGCAAACACCTGTTCCTTCTCTCTGGCCTGGTGAAGTGTCCGCGTTGCGCCGGCAACCTGGTTGGCTCCGAGCACCGCAAGAAGAGCGGCAAGAAGTACCGCTACTACCGCTGCCACACGAAGCTCTGTCGATTCGCGAGGAAGGCGGACGAGCTTGACCAAGCCGTCGTCGACAAGCTGCTCGAGATGAAGCTCCCCGAGACCGTCATCCGGAAGCTGAAGAAGCAGTTGCGTGAGCAGAAACGGGACCGCGACAAGTCATCGGCTGAGCGCGTTGCCGAGCTCCGGCGACAACGACGCACGCTGCAAGAGCGACTTCGCTCTCTCGCCACCGAGTACGCGCAGGGCTACGTCGACGAGGAGCTCTACGGCATGGAGCACCAGGGCCTCAGAGAAGCGCTACGCATGGTGGAGTGGATGGAGTCGGTTGGTGGAGATCCCGACGCCGACGATCCGAAAACACCGCAGCTCCTGCAATTCGCTGAGGGTATCGACGAGATGCTGCGAGCCAACGATGCAACGAAGCGACGGGAAGCAGTCGTCGCAGTTGCTCGCAGCGTTGGCCTACGGAGCGGCGGTGAACTAGAAGTTGCTCTCATGCCAACGTGGATGTAGGCCCTCATCGCCCCAGTCCAACCAACCGATCGAATCGTTCGTGAAGCATCTGGTCAACGACCTTGGCATTTCCGTCCTTCCTCGATTGGACAATCAGTCTCAGGTCATCGTCGTCGAGCACGAGAATGAACCCGCGACCATCGCTGGCGGTGTCCTTGCACCGCTGCTCGAATAGGGATCGGTTCTGCACAGAGCGACAGACCAGGAAGCCAACCTTGCCCCTGTTGGGGGAGAAGCGTCCTGACAGCTGATCAAGCTCGGGATTTGCCGGGTCACCCGAGTAGTTCTTGCACTCAACCATGATCGAGCCGCTAGGATGGTGATTCGACAGCCAAGAGAAGAACCCCGACGAGGCCATATTCGTGTATGTAATATCTATCCGCTTCCTGCCGTCGTGAAGCGGCTCCTCCTTCCTTGGATTCGTCCAGTTTGGATAAAAGGATGCCGACAACAGTCGTTCAACCGCAGCATGGTAGGCTGATGCGTCGGATCTGCCGGGATTCTTGGTGACAACGTCGTTCAGCAGAGAGTCCCACTGCGGCTCCTGTGTCCGAGTTAGATCGGCGATGGTGTCGTGCTCTAGTGGAGGAGAGACACCGCGGTCCTTTGCACGGCGGTAGTCCTCGAGAATCTGTGGGTAGCGCTGAGTGAGCCGCACGACTGCGGCCTTGGAGTTGCCGTACTTCTCGATCAGCTTCTTCTTGGTGACCCTGCGCCGGCCGTCTCTGAGTAGTTCGACGAGCTCGGAGTTCGCCCGCAGTTCGACCATCTTGAGATGCTCGAGCAGGAAGTGTCGGTAGTATTCGCCAACATCGTAGTCGAGCTTGTACCTGACGATGACCTTCGGAATCAGCAGCAGTCTTCCACTTGGCGGTTTGGGTAGTTCCACCAAGGCTTGATCCCAGCGCCCAGTCTGCGGGTTCCACAACGGTCCCGATGCGACTCCTGGTACCAGAGGGATTCCGAATTGACGACACACATCCTGGGTGTACTCAATCAGTGGTCCTCGAACTATGTTGGTGGCCATGTCAGACACGATGTCCGAAGAAATGCCCTCGACGAGCAGAACGGTGTCCTCCAAGTCCACAAGAAGCCCACTTCGAGCCGCGGAACTCTTGGCCAGGGCCTCCCACACATGTGACGCGGAAGTGCGGCCGAGCGCGCGGCCCTGAGAGCGGCCCTTGGACAACCCAAGATGAGTCTCATTCGGCTCTCGCAGAGCTGCCAGCAATGAACGAGCCGCCTGGTCGCGCCCAGCTTGGATGTGCCCCAGTACAACGGTGAAGAAGTCCTGGAGTAGGCTCACACAATGGTCGGCCCACTGCGTCGGGAGTAGTCGGAGGGCACGAGGATCGAGAAAGACAGGAACATCGCCGTAGATATCGACGTCCACAAAATCCAGGTCACCCTGGCTGCGGTTGAGGTTGTAGAAATCCGAGACGGTAGTCATAAGATTCTTCGCGCGTTGGAGCCGATTCACAGCAAGACCAGCTAGATCGCAGCCGCCTCCAGCTGCTTCTTCAGGGTCTGGCAATGAATGATTGCCGTGTCCAGGATCTCGATAGCGTGTCGCTGACAGTAGTAGAAGTCGCGCTGGGCTTCGTGGACCACCAAGTGGTCCGAACCCGCGTCAATCGATTTCGTTGCCCGACACCGCTTGCACGACCGTTGTCGCTTGGCTGTGTCAATCGTCGCTGAACGGGCAATATTCTTTATTTGTGGCATAGTTTCTTACTTATTTTCTGAAATGGAAGCTGCGACCTCGTCCCTGACTTGGTCGCCCAGTGCGTCAAGCTGATCGTAAACTTCTTGAAGCGCGCCTCCTGGGACTTCACTTCGCCCACCCTTCTCGACTCCGAGGTACTCGTTCACTGCGCGGCTCATCAGAACCACCAGCGCGTCGAGATTGGCCTTCCCCCCGGCACCTGCCACAGCTCTCGAGACCTCACGGCCGCGCAGTCCGAGGTGGAGGTCATCAAGAACCCGTTTCGCGACGGATCGCGATCGCTGATTGACCCGGCGTCTCGTCGTGCGGCGGACGTCCTGTGGTTGCGGAATGATGGGGACCGGCGCTTGCTCCAGCTCCTTCTGGGCGTCGAGCATTCTTGCCTTCAACTCGTCTTTCGAGACGAGCGCGCTGAGCGTGAATGGAGTGCCAGGGATCTTCTGGTTGAGAATCGTCTCAAGGACGCGGTCGTCGTTCGGATCGAGATACGACTGTGTGATGAAGTGGCTGATTACCTCGTCTGCGACCGCCATCCCACCGTCGAACCTCCTCCCGTGGCCGCCCTCTCCGGAGCCACTCGACTCTGTGTCACTTTCCGTGAGCCAGCGATGGATCTCAGCTTGGTCGTCGAGGTCGATTTCGCGGAAGTCGGCCCAGTTGGTATCGTTGTTTAGTCCAACATGCGAGACGATGTAGCCGTTGTTGTCTGGATGCTCCGGGTCCCCCTGGTGCACGACCCTCATGATCCGACCGACGAATTGGATAAACGGCGATAGGCTTCGATAGGGTCGAAAGATCGCGCCGACGGAGAGTGGGGGGTGGTCGAATCCTTCACCCAACATCTGCACCTGCACGATGCAGTCGATCTTTCGGCTCCTAAGCGCCAGGAGCGCTGCCTCCTGCTCCTCCGCCGGCATCTTGCTGTGGATGCAGCGTGTCGAGAAGTTACGCTGCTCGTAGAGTGCCTCCACCTGCCGTGCATGGTCGACCGAACAAGCCGCCGCAATGACCTGGTGCTTGAGGCCGGTCTTCTCCCTGAGCTTTAGGCAGCGATGAATGCTGGCATCGACGATATGTCTGTTGCACTCGGGCGCGAGGGCTACGCCTCTGCGAAACCACGCCTCTTCTCTCAGCGCCAGCACCTCCTCAAGAGTGTGGCGACGTTCATCACCTCGGTAGGTAAAGTATATCTCCTGGGGCGAGGCGTTGATGGCATGCAGGCGCTTGATGTAGCCCTTCAGCATCGCCTGGGTATAGCTGTAGCGATAGATCACCTCGCCGAGGAGTCGCTTCCCATCGCTGCGAAATGGTGTCGCCGTCAGACTGACGACTTTCGCCTTCGGAAAGCGCTCGAACACCCTCGTCCAACTCTGAGCGGCGTTATGGTGACCTTCGTCCACCAAGATCATGTCGAAGAAGTCGTCCGGAAACTGCGGTAACCACCTGTCAGCGCGACTTGCCAGCTGTTGAATGTTCGCCACGACGAAATGGCTGTCTGCGCAGTCGGAGAGGTTCGCGTTCGGTCCATCCAGGATCGCCCGGAATGGTCCGTGCGAGAAGTCGGACAAGACCTCCGCTTTCCTCAGAAACGCCCTGGCACTAGAACTGTTCAGCGCCGAGGCGACTCCGTCCCGAATCGTGGTGTTTGGCACGATAACCAGCACTCGTCCCTTAGCAACCCCAAACGGGAGTGTGGCCATGACCCCTGTCTTCCCGCAGCCAACCGGAATCTGCAGGATCGCGGGGGCATCCGAAGTCGCGAAATGCTTGCGGACGTGGCTGTGCGCCTCCTGCTGGGGATCACGCAGCTTCTTGTTGCCATCGATCTTCGCGATGGCCGTCGAGAAGAGCCGATGTGGCTCCTCGAGCTCCGCGTGCGTGTAGTCAAGGCGCAGCGGCTCCAGCTGAGAGCGCTTGTAGTAGCGGTATCTATTCTGTGGATGACGAACCGGCACGAGCTTGCCCGTTGCCTCCCAACGTCGCAGAGTGCTCGCGCTCACGTCCAGGTATGCTGCCGCATCCTGTATCATGATGAAATCATTTGTGTCAGAGTTGTTCATGCCCGCAAGTATAGCCAACCTTGTGCAACCTTGTCAAGGGCGATCGCATGTCTGGTGTCGGCTGCCAGAGTTCTAACGTGCGGTTACCGGGAGCAAGAGTGTAGCTGGAACCAAAAACCGCGCTTTGCTGCGCGGCTGCTCAGAGTTCTATCTGTTCCTTCTTGGCAGCCCGTAGGGGAATCGAACCCCTGTCGCCAGGATGAAAACCTGGTGTCCTAACCACTAGACGAACGGGCCATAAATTGTACTGTCGCCAGGATGTTTCGCAAGGAAGTCATCCGCAGACCACTAGACGCGTGTCCGCCAAAGTGAACCTATGCGAAGCGAAGCAAGCATAGAGATGAACGTAGGCGGAAACGAGCCATTAACAACAGTTAACAGTTAACTATTAACAATTAACACGAGAAGAGTATATAAGATTCTTCTCATTTCGTCAAGGTTTTAGGTCTTTCAGTTGTTCAAAGTATTTTGACGTGATTTCAATAAGTGGTTTGTGGATCTGTGGTTTGGCAAATATTACATCAAAGTTTGATTCTCCATTTACTGTTCTAAATGGATCGAGTGGTTTTCCAAATGGATCTGAAATTATTAATCCCTGCTCCTTTGCTGATGAAATGCCAAAGGCAGCATCCCAGAGCTTTGTATCAGGAAGTATATGTGCGCCAGCTGCTCCGGCAGCGAGTTCAACAGTGTCAAATACAGCACAAGCAGAACGAAGCGTATCTCTTGATGCGTGGAGTATTTTATCTTTCATTGTATGGTAAATTGAAGTGACTTGTTTTGACCTATGATGCGGATATCCAAAATGAATCAAACTGTCTTTTATTTTCTGGTCTTTGTTCATCAAGATAATTTTTTCACCATTTTTTGTAACACCAAGATCTTTTCTGCTTGAAATCAATTCATCACATGACGGTCTATACACTACGGAAAATTCAATTACATGGTTTATGCACAGAGAGATTGAGACAAAGTAAACATCACTTCCATTTGCATATCTTTTTGTCCCGTCAATTGGATCAATAATCCAAAAGCGATCTTGAGTCATATCAGTCTCAAACAATGTCTCTTCTGATAGAATCTGGTCGTTTGGGAATGTTTTGTGTATTGCATCAACGATCATCTTTTCTGCTGCTAGATCTTGACTTGTAGAAAAATCAAAAGATCGAAAACCTTCTTTTCTATTAACAACAGTAATGTTGTTACGATTGGAAATTAAAAAAGCTCCCACTTTTTTAATTATATCTTTTGCGATTTCAAATTCCTTGTTGTAGTTGTTTGATGTCATAGTGAATACGTTCAATAGCACGTTGAATTTTTGCATCATATCCAAATCGTTTGCGTAGTTTTGCTTTACTCATTTGGATTCGTAGATCATATAATACCATTTTTTTATCAAAATCTGCAGGTCTGTGTGTACCTCCAAAATATCCATTTAGAAAAGCTTCCAAATTATCTCCATCATAATAGGTTGCATAAAAGGCAAGGTCAAATATAGGATCTCCAATTTTCGTCTGAGAAAGGTCAACTGCAGAAGCTATTTCATTTTTTTTGTCATCAATGACAATGTTTGCATTATGAAAATCTCCATGAAGCGTAACGCCTTTCTCAATATTCAGCAAGTCCTTATATTCATCTAATAGCTCCTCGATTTGTTTTTTTTCTTCTTCAGAAAGAAATCCTTCTGTAACTAGGAATTCAAGTGTTTCAGTTGTTCGTGTAAGTACAGCATCTTTCCATGTTGGTTCAAGTCCTTCTAAATGTCCTTCTTTTGCAGCAGAAGAATCTAGATGTCCAAATCCTGGAGCTTCAACTTGGTGAATGCTTGCAAGGAACATTCCACTTTTTTTTGCCCATTCAGCTGCTTGTTCTGGATGTTTTGAAAGATGCTCTTCTAGATTCATTGTTCCAACTCGCTGCATAACCATAACATCGTATTCAAGTCCAGATTGCTCGCGTGTGGTAGCAGAAAATATTTTTGGAGAGGCGATACCTTTTTCAGACCAGGTTTTAAAAAGAGCCTCTTCAACATGAATGTATGGATTACTTTGTGAGTCTGCATTGATTCTCAAAATCACCTCTTCTTCTTTTTCGTCAATTTCAATCGTTGCTACATAAATTAAGTGGTCTATCATGTTTTCTGTACCTTCGAGAATAGAAAATGATTTTGGTTTAACACCAAAAAAATTTTCGGTAATTCGAGGAATTTCTTTTGCAGCATCAAAGCGACCATACCGATCTTTTTTTTCTTGCAATTCTTTAAAAGAAAGAGCGGAATCGGCCTTGGGATCAAAAATTCCTCGCATGTGTTCTCTATTCATAAAGCACAAAAATTTTGAAAAATAGTAGACATAGTAAAGCACAAGTTAGCCTTTTTGTAAAGGTGATTATGCCAATCTATCAATTTTTTTTGCAAGTTCATGATCCTTTTCAGTCACCTTATTTTCAGTATGTGTAGAAAGTGAAATTTTGACTTTTTTATAATCATAAATAAGAACATCTGGATGATGGTTCATTTCTTCTGCAAGGGGAGTTATCTTATTGAGAAAATCGATTGACTCTACAAAATTATTAAACTCAAACTCTTTTTCTAATTTGTTATGTTTTTCTTGCCACATAATTAAATTCTTAATGAATAGTCATATTATATTACTAGGTTAAGCTTATTTGCAACTCCTTATGGTTGACACTTGACAAAAGAAAGCACCTCTGCTACACTGTACGCACAAACATATACCAAAGACAGCAGGGGTTGAAAGACTTAATATCCTGCCGAGGCATATCTCGTAGTCGCAAGACTACCTCAAGGTCGTGAGAAGCTCGTATGTCTGTGGTATCCACAGATTTTTTGTTTGAAATATTATGGCAAAAACACGCCTACAAAAAGAACAACAAGTTCAAGATTTGACTACTCAGCTGAAAGAAGCAAAATCAGCTGTCTTTGCAAACTTTCAAGGTCTTACTGTTCAAGAAACAGAAGAGCTTCGTGCAAAATGTCGTGAACAAGACATTGCATGTTTGGCTACAAAGAAAACTCTTATCCGCCAAGCATTAAAAAATGTTGATATCGATGTTGACACAAAAGCATTTGAAGGTGGTGTTGCTACATTCTTTGGAATGGGTGACGAAGTTGCTGCAGCGCAAGTTGTTGCAGACTTTGCAAAAGACCACGAAGTTGTTTCCATTTTTGGTGGAGTTCTCGAAGGAGACTTCATTGATGCAGCAAAGGTCAAACAACTTTCTGCGCTTCCAAGCAAACAACAGTTACTTGGACAGCTTGTAGGTACATTGAACGCTCCAGTTTCTGGATTTGTAAATGTACTTGCTGGTAACTTGCGTGGATTGGTTACTGTTTTGAACGCAGTTAAAGATTCTAAATCAGAAGCATAAATTATTACTATGTCAGAAGAACAAGCAACAGCAGTAGCAGAAGCTCCTGCAAAAGAAGAAAAAAAGGACGTAGAAGTCCCTGCAAAATTCAAGTCTCTTGTAGAAGAGATTGAAAAAATGTCAGTACTTGATCTTTCAGAATTGGTTTCAATTCTTGAAGACAAATTTGGAGTAAGCGCAGCTGCTCCTGCAATGATGATGGCAGCTCCTGGTGCTGCAGCTGGTGGAGACGCTGGTGCAGCAGAAGAGAAGTCAGAATTCAATGTTGAACTTACAGATGTTGGTGGCAATAAGATTGCTGTTATCAAAGCTGTAAAAGCTGCAACAGGTCTTGGTCTTGCAGATGCAAAAGCATTGGTAGACGGAGCTCCTGCAACAATTAAAGAAGGTGTTGCAAAAGCAGAAGCAGAAGAATTGAAAAAGCAAATTGAAGAAGCAGGTGGAAAAGTAGAATTGAAATAATCGTTTTCAATCAACAAAATACCCTCAAAAAATGAGGGTATTTTTGTTTTTGTTTAATTTTGTACGTTTTTTGCTCATTCATTTGACCTTTCAATAAATTTTTTTTACAGTTCACATACTTTCATTATCTTCGTTTCTTGTTTGGAGGGTCTGTCATGGGCAAGGAGGGGAGATATTGTTCTCCTCATGTTTTTTACAACACAGATCGCAAGGAGAGGTCATGCGATTCATTACTATTGTATTGTCGACTCTTATTACCTTGGGTATTTCTTCTGTCACAGATGCTGAAGAGAAATATCCAACTGCAGAGGATTTCTGTTTTCCTGTTGGCACGCAGTGTCAGCATCCTGTCGGATACTACAACGCGCAGGGATTTCATGAACTGAACACATCATATGGAGGGTACCATCTCGGTGAAGACTGGAATGGTATTGGTGGGGGAAGTTCTGACCTGGGTGACCCTGTTTTCGCAATCGGTCATGGAAAAGTGGTCTTTGCCAAGAATATGAACGGAAAGTGGGGGAATGTCGTCATTATCCATCACAGGATGAAAAATGGGAGTCTCATCAACTCACTGTACGCACATTTGCGCAACATGTTTGTGCAAGCTGGAAGTATCGTCAAAAAAAGACAGAAGATTGGTGAAATTGGTGATGCAAACGGTATATACAAGGGAAAAGCACATCTGCATTTTGAAATTCGAGTGGATGCTACAACTGAACAGTATCCTGGATCAGGATATTCGTACAAGAGTGGCGTGATTCATAAATACACAGATCCTTCGGATTTTATTTATGCACACAGTACGCCACTATTCACCTATGTTGGGGCAGCAGTCTGCACACAGTTGGCCGGTGGAAAAGAAACAAACTGGATGCAAAAATGCAAAGATCCTAAAAAAACATTTGAACCACATTCAGATGTTACGGTTCTTGCAACGCTGAAAGAAGTCTGGCTCAGTCATAGATTCAAAGTTGAAGCATACAAGAACGGTAAATTTCAGTGGTATCATGTTACAGATTGGAACAAGGTTGATTCAATTTCTGGTTGGCGACATGCACAATTCTGGCCTCGTTTGTTCGATGCGCATGCAGGGAAGTGGGTGTTTAAATTGTTTGTTGGATTTGATGAGCAATCATACCACTATCTCGATAGTGTCTCGTTTGAGGTGAAAGTAAAGGACGGTCCGAAAAAGCCATACATCTTTTCAGGAGTGAAATTGTGCAAAGGAATTGGTGGACCAGACCCACATTGGAACTTTTGGTGTAACGGAGAAACATACGAATTCAAGGAGGGGGAGACAGTATTTTCTCTTTTGAAAATTACCAATGTCTGGGCACATCACCGTTTTCGCATTAGAACATACCGAAACGGGACATATCAATGGGAATGGACAACTGGGTGGAATCATATTGACCTTGCCTCTGGATGGAAACAAGCCTATTTTTGGCCAGCGCTGTACAGTGCCAAGAAAGGTAACTGGTTTTTTGATTTCTTTGTCGGTCTGAAAGATGGAACATACAACTATCATGGTTCTGTTTCATTTGTTGTAAAGTAGGGTGTCTTTCTGGTGTAGCCTATTTCATTCATTTTGAATGAGGTATGTTACCCTCCATCTCCTCCTTTCTGCTTGCAGAGGGAGGAATACATCTGCGTAGCTACCCAAATGGAAATAAAAAATCCCACCTATTCCTCATTTTTTATACTACCTTGAGCAAGTAGCATAAAAGTTTAGGGGGATTTTTTATTAAAGAGAAAATGAATAAATTTTATTGTCATCAAGGACATAAATTGTATTTCCGGCTTCTTTCACGACAAGACCTGTTGGATTTTTCCATGCATCTGAGGAATATTGTTTAACTAATTTTCCTTCTTTATCTAATACAACAACCCGCTTATGCGTTGGTTCAAGAATATATAAGTAATCAATATCGTTGTATGCGAATAGCTCTGTTGGTGAATCAAGTTTTGGATCTAGGCCAGCAACAGAGAATGATTCTTGGTTTCCTTTTGCAAATTTATATATTTCTCCATTTTTCTTGAGGACAAAAATGTCTCCATCAATTGCAAGAGAAGTTGCATCACTCAAGTCCGCATCTTGTTTCAACCATGTTGTTCCTCTGTCATATCCAGTTTGTGTTTTGTTGTGCTTGTAGATTTGGTTGTTTGTAGTATCAACAGTATAGAGCCGAACATTATAGACAAATCCATCAACAATTGAAGCATTTTCTAGAGGAAAACTAATATCTTTTGCACTGACTGTTTTTGTACTTTTATTGTATGTTGCAACACTATTTTCTTTATTTAAGAATACAATGGTATCTTGTTCTTTTGGTGTGGTAGCGTTTCCAAGTTTTATCGCGCCAACATGGTCTGCTGCCTGAAGCGCACCAGACGTAGCATCAACACTATATGTTTTATTATCATTTGGACCGTATGCAACCAGTGTATTATCAATTTGTGCTATGTAAGTTGTTTTTGCATTTGGATATTGTTCAGTAATATTTACAAGTACTTGAGGTGAGATCATTTCAAGTTTTCTTATTGCGATCATGAGATCTTCTATTTGTTTTTCAAGTGTTTCTTTTTGTTCGCGTTTTGCTTTCTTATTTGTTGGAAGTGTTTGAACTAATTCTTTTGCTTCGTTCAAAAGAGTAAATGCTTTTTCTTGATCATTGTATATTAGACTTGCTTCGGCAGCATCCTTTTTATCAATAACTGCCTGGACAAGATTTTTGTCTGCCTGAGTTTTTGCTTGATAGTTTTCTTTTAGTTTTAATACCCCTATACTTAAGATGAATATGATTCCTGCAATGATTGTTGCGACAAAGAGCATCTTGCTCATCATAGGAAGATCTTCAAATTGTCCCTTTTTCTTTTTCCATGTCTTTCGCATTGTTTGAATTACATCATTTCTACTATTGTTTTTATTTGTAATAATAATAAACAATCCAACAAGTCCCTTTGCAAGTGTCATGAATATTTTTTTAATGAGATTGTATGCACCAACACCTCCAGCAACAATAGCCCTACCAAGTCCAATAAGGAGTGTATTGAGAAAAGACTGTCCAGGCATGTTGTCATCTCTATACCGGTAATTTGTTTCAACTTTTCCTTTTTGCTGTCTTTCAGGTTTATGCTGTGGTGCACTTTTTTTACTTCGTATTCTTTCTGTTTTCTTGTTTCGTGAACCTTTTATTTTCTGTGTAAGATGTTTTAAGAGTGGTGGAGAAAGTGTCTCAGCTGTTTTTTTGCGTGAATCTATGAGCTTGTTTAACGATGCTGCAGATGCATCTTTTCCAGCTGTCTTTTTTAGTTGTGTTTGTTGTTTTGCTAAAACACGGAATACTATCCCGCCAAAAGAATATTCTGCATGCACATCTGACAATACTTTTTCTATATGTGCTGTACTTTGCTTTACAGAACGACTTGTTATAATTTTTTGGAGTCTATCGTATGAAAAAAATTCTTCTACATACGGAGAGCCAATGAAGAAGAAATCACCAGTGTTTAATTTTCCTTGTAAAATTGATGAAAATAATTGTCCAGATCCTGCATCGTTTTTTGCATCTTTTAAAATATCCATTGTTTGCGTATCTTTTGCACCTCTGTAGAAAAGAAGTGCATGCATGTCTCCGTGGTGTGAAAATGCAAGCGTGTTATCTTTGATAATTCCGATGAGACAATTAACTTGCAAATTTTTTCCTTGCAAAATTGTGTGCCCACGTCTATTTATATATTCCAGTGTTGATTCAAACGCTTCAATACCGGTTGCTTGTTCTGTTGCATAAAATCCAGATTCAAGATCATCAATCATGTTCTGAAGATGCTCAATATGCTCAAATGTTCCATTATTAATTTCTGCAAGCGCAAAAAAATACCCACGCTCTAATTCCTTAGGTGTGCTTGGTTCAGTTATATGAAGGAGGACATGGGATTTTTTTTGGCTATCTCCTTCGACGAAGAATTCTTGTAACTCAAGATGGCTCATATCTGAATTTTGACTTTTTCTAGCCCAATTATTATACTACACTTCATTCTAAAGTACCAAACAAAAATGTGGAATCATGCCTGTCTTTGTCGTTATTTTGGATAATTGATTTTAGATAATAGATAATTCGCTATATGCTTGAACACTTATTTGGTTCAAAAACAAGACTAAAATTGTTAAAGGTTTTTTATCAAGATCCAGAAAGAGCATTTTATGTTCGAGAGCTGCAGCGTCTTTTGGATACACAAATAAATGCGATTCGCAGAGAATTAAAAATTCTTCTTGATTGTGATTTGATTCTTGAAGTAGAAAAAGAAGCAGTCGACAAGAAAAAGACGTCTGTAGAAAAGATGGAAGACAATACAATGGGGTCAACACTTAGAAAATATTATGTGTTAAATACAAAAGCATTGCTCTATCCAGAAATGCACAAGCTTCTTCTGAAAGCGCAAGTTCTTGGTGAACAGCAATTGATTGATGATTTACAGAAGAAAGGAGGAGACATTCACCTCCTTCTCCTTACAGGTCGGTTTACAGGTGAGACCGATGCAAAGAGTGATATTTTGTTAGTTGGAAATTTAAAAGATCGATCTATTCAAAAGATCATTGGAAAACATGAAAAGGATTTTAATGCAGAAGTCCGGTATACAATTATGTCTCCAGAAGAATTTCTTGACCGACGACATGTGCTTGATAAATTTTTATTTTCACTGTTTGAAGGTAAGCATATAAAAGCGGTTGACAAATTTTCAAATTAAGTATGTTTTTGGGAATTGATACATCTAAAAAAGATATTGTCCGGCTTACTCTCTTCGACAAAGAGAGTGTGTTTGAAAAACAAGTAGATGCGAAAAATCGTGATCTGCTTTTTTATATAGATGAATTTTTGACAGAGCAAAAGATTGAGAAAAAGGATGTACAAGGTATTGCCGTTGTTGTTGGTGAAGGTGGATTCACAAGTACACGGATTGCAACAACAGTCGCGAATGGATTTGTATATATACATAAGATTCCCGTCATCTCAATTTCATCAGATGATCTAAAGAATACTCAAGAACTTATTTCAAAGTTTGAATCACAGCAAGAAGGAAAATACATTTCAGCTACATACAGTGGTGAGCCAAATATTGGTTGATGAAAATAGTGATATGGAAACAAACCAATGGACAACAGATGTAGCAAAAAAATGGGATTTGTTTTTGCCACCTGCACGTCCTTCTTCTCATGAGATTGACCTACTAAAAAAAGAGCTTCTCTCATTGCAATCTGAACATAGTGATCTTGCAGTTGCTATTCTTGGTTCTACAATTGAATATCGAGATTTATGTCAGCAGTTGGGTATCAACTATGCGTGTATTGAATATAGTAAAGAAAATTTTTTAGGACTGCGAGAATCATTACCACATAAAGATACAGAAGATAATTTGATTGTTTCAGATTGGCTCGACATGAGTGGTTTTGATAAAACATTTGATGTGTTTTTAGGTGATCTTGCAACGACTGTTACTCCTGTAAAAGATCACAAACAAATGTTTTCTCAAATAGCAGGGCATTGTAATTCAAATGCAATTCTTTTTTTGAAAACACCACTTCGCGAGAATAATAATCAAATGTCACACGAGGAAATTTTTAAATTGTACAGAGAAGAACGCTCAGACAAAAGTCCGTTTTCATCTGTATGGTATGAAGTATTGTTGTCAGATTATGATTTTGAAGAAGATACCATGCATTGTCCTACAAGTAAGGAAAGATTGCATGACTCATATAAGAGCGGTATACTCACTCAATACGAATATGAGGAGTTTGAAAAACGTTGGAATGCACTTGGAGATTTCAAAATGAATATTCCCTTAAGAGAAATATTTTCCAAAAGTTATTCAGATTTTTTCAAACTTGATTCATACATTATTGGACAAGATTGGTATGCAAAGCATATTCCTATTGTAAAACTTACTTTAAAAAAATAATTCCTATTATATGACTAAAGACAAAAATTGGTTAATCGATTTTGCAGAGCGTTGGGCAAAGTATTGGGAACCGCCTGCACGACCAACAGCCGCTCGGTTGGCATTTGTTAAAGGACATATAGAAAAAGCATTCGCAGAAAAAGGCGATGCATTTTCCTTACTTATTCTAGGATCAACGTCTGAATTTAGAGATGTATGTATTGATCTTGGAATTCATCCGACAATTGTTGATTTTAGTAAGGACAATTATGATATTCTTTCAAGCGCAATGAAGCATAAAGATAACTATGCTGAGAAGGAAACATTTATTCAAGATGATTGGCGTACAATGGATTTAGGTAAAGAGTTTGATCTCATTATTACAGATGCTGCATTTAATATTGTGACTCACACGGACAACGAAGTATATTTGCAAAATATTGCAAAACACATGCATGGAGATAGTCTTTTTATTGATACGTGCTGGGGTATTCCAAAAAAATATGAATATCTAACGCTTAGAGAAGAAGTTACAAAAAGAAAAGAAGATCTTGAAAAACATTCTTTTTATAAAGTGTTTAGTCCTATGGTTTATGCAAGCACTCCTCGGAATGAGTCACATGTTCTTGCAATAAAAAATTGTGCTACGTTGGTCGAACAATTATATGACGATGGGTTAATAACTGAAAAACAAATTGAACCGTTTCGTTTGCTTGGAAAAGATAAAACTCAGTTTGAATTCTTTTATCCACCAGAGGAATTTGTTGAAAAAAGGTTGGAACAATTTTTTATCATTGAAGAAAAATGGATTGATCAAGAATATGTACCATTTTATTCTGAATGTTATCCTACATACGTGCTAAAGAAAAAATAGTATGAGCAAAGAAATTTACGCAGACCCATGGAAAAAGTTTGCAGATTCATGGGGAAAATTTACAGAAGGTCCTCATCCATCTAAAAAAAATGTAACACAATATAAGCAATTTCTTGATGAAGCTATTGCTGGTGTTGCTGAGCCAAAGGTTGTTATTTTTGGTTCAACTCCAGAAGTTCGCGATATGTTGGCAACCTATCCGAATATTCATGTTACTGTTCTTGATATAAATACAGAAATGACAAAGGCAATGTCTTCGCTTATGAAAGAATCGCATGAACGAGAAACATGGGTACAGGGGAACTGGTTAGATCCACAATTACCAAAAGGAGAATTTGATGCAGTATTTGGTGATCACATCCGAGCAAACATTCCTTTTGATAAACAAGATGAGCTTTTTGGAGCTATTGCTGGATTACTCAAAGCAACAGGCGCACTCATTACACGTATTATTACCATGTTTCCAGAAACTAAGATTTATACACCAGAAGAGCTTATTTCAAAGTACGAAAAGATTGAGCCTTCAAATGAATCTACCAGTGACTTCTTTTCTGAATTAAATTTTTTGTCACATAGAAATCGTGAATCCAAAACAGATGATACTATTGAACTATTGAAGAAACACATAGATCGACCAAACATGAAAGAATATTATGAACGGTTTTTAGATATGTTGCCAAAAGGAAAAACATGGAATCTTGGTGGAGGAAGTTATTGGGAAGAAGATCGTGTTGCTATTGAAAAATACTTTACTATTGCAGATCAGCTGCAAGATGATACATTATTTGCTGATTGTTCTTTTGTATATAAATTTGTAAAGAAATAATATGCCAGAAAAAATAAAACCAAAAGGAGAGATGAAAGATTCCTCTTTTGAACTAAATCCAGAGCTTACTGCAAGATTAAAAGAACTTGGAGATCATGTAAATATTGATGCTTCGTTTGAATCAGGAAGAACCGTTGATGAAAACGGAGATCCAATCCAAGCAGACGTTGTGTGGACAAAAGTGGAAGCAGACGGAAGAGAAATAGAAGGTGAATTATATTTACCAGATGCAGATAAAAGTAATGGAGAGATTGTTATTTTAAATCCAGGAGTTCCTGGTGGAGGAGTTCGTTGGCTCAATTCACGGTATGCACCTGCCTTGGTAAAAGAAGGATTTACAGTGTTTGGTTCTAGACACAATGGAACCAAAATGGAAGGTGGTGCAGCTGTAGGACTTGTTGATTGTCCAAAAAAACAAGAGTGGGCAAAGGGAAATGGGCAAGATCATTTAGGTGAACCATTTTCTTTTGAAGCATGGGGGCATGAAGTTGAAACAGCCATTATTGGATTACAAGAAGCATTTTCTAAGGTTCATCTTGTTGGTCATTCCATGGGTGTTCACAATATTTATTCTGCACTTGAACATCTATCAAAATCACATCCAGAACTAGTAGATAAGATTTCTCGTGTTGTATCACTCTCTGGTGCAGTTGGAAGAATCCAAGAAGATGGATCTCTTGATAGTGAAGGAGTTATGCCAGGCGAAAAATTCAAAGGGTACTTGGGTTATATCAAAGACAATGGTGTTCATGAATGTCTTGATCCTGTTGAAAATATGAAACAAATGAAAGCAAACTCAGAAAGAATGTATGCTGGTGATTGGACTTCATACAAAAATCTTGAATCAAGCTTTTATACTCCGGATACATTTATGGGGGGTCATCCAGATGAGTATGTTTCACCAAAGGCAGCAGATGAATTTGCACCGGTTTTACAAGCTGCTGGACATGAACGTGTTCGTGTTGTGAAATACAACAATCCTCGTGTTGACCGAGAAAAAAAACAAGAGTCACATGATTTTGCAAATATGAGAGTGTCTTCAGTTGTTCGGTGGATTACTGGTGCAGCACAAGAATCGCTTGAAAAAAAATTAAGTAGTAAAGAATAAATATATGACAGAAGCAAATTGGCAAGAAACAAAAGCAGATTATTGGAAAGAGCTTCCAGCACCTGCACGACCATGGCCTAGTGAAGTTGCATGGTTTGAAAAGTACGCACTGGAAAAGAAAAAAGAAGGCAAACTTGATGTTCTTATTTTGGGTTCAACAGTTGAATTTCGTAGCATGCTTCATAAAAATGGCATGAATGTTCATATTGTAGATTTTTCTGAAGAATTTTTTCATGTGTTATCCAAACAACCAATGGAACACAAAGGAGAAGAAACATTTTATGAAGACAATTGGTTAACCATGAATTTAGGAAAGCAGTTTGATCTTATTTTTGGTGATTGGGTTCCGGGTGTTTTACACACAAGTCAGTATGATCAATTTTTTCAAAACATTGTTAACCATTTAAAAGACGATGGGTTATTTATTGGAAGAGAAGCGCTGTTTCCAACAGAAGACACTGATCTTGAAAAAGCACTTGAAAGACATTATAAAGAGTGGGAAGGGAAGTATAGTTTGTATGAAACAACGTTGCCGTTCTTGTATTGTTGTAAACGTAATGGGGAAAACATGTGTGATTTAAGAGATGCAACAATTGAAATTGATAAGGCAAAAGAAAAAGGTTTGATTCAGCAAAAGGACTATGATTTCATTATGAAAGCATTTTCTATTGAAACTGATGAACCATCTTTGTCTGTTATGCAAAAGGATGATTTTGAAAAGAAAGCACAAGAATTTTTCCAAATAGAAGCGATTCATTATGGGAATGATCCTTCTGCACCATGGTTTCCTGTGTACGCATTTAAGAAGAAATAATTTCTTTTTATAAAGTGGACATTTCCCAATTTTTCTGCTATATTAGGCGCATAATATTTTTTGTATCCAAGCCTAATGCTTACTGATTATCAGCGTTACAGACTATATGAAATTCTTCCAGGGCTATCCATTTGGTTAACCCTGATTTTGTCTATAGTATTATCATTCATTCGACCACTTTGGATGATTTATTTTATTATTATTTTTGATATTTATTGGGTATTGAAAGTAGTTAATTTTTCTTTTTATTTGAATGTTGCATGGCGGCGTTATGCAACAGCAAAAAAAATCGATTGGAAAGATAAATTATTTCATGAGGTAGATTCATGGGAAGATAAGCATCATGTTGTATTTCTTACATTATATAATGAAGAGTGGGCAGTGGTTAAAACAGCGATAGAAAGTATTGCACGAGCAACATATGACAGAAGTAAGTTAATGATTGTTATTGCAGGAGAAGAAAAAACAAAAGAACATTATCTAGATATTTTGCAAAAAACAAAACAGGCGTTTCCTAATTCGTTTGCAGACATAGTGGGAACATGTCATCCAGTTGGTCTTTCAGGAGAAATTCCAGGAAAAGGATCTAACTTACACTATGCTGAAAGACAAATAAAAACATATATTGATAACAAAGGGTGGAACTACGATAACGTCATTTGTACGATGTTTGATATTGATACGGTATGTCATGAGCACTATTTTTCTTATTTAACATATTTGTATTGCAAACATCCAAATCCAACACGAAGTTCATTCCAACCAATTGCGCTCTACAACAATAATATGTGGGAGTCTCCAGCTGTACTTCGGATTATGGCATTTGGAACAACATTTTGGATGTTTACGTCACTTGCAAGGCAAGATGCTCTTGTAACGTTTTCATCTCATTCGATGAGTTTTCGTGCAATTGTTGATGCTGGGTTTCATGAAAAAAGAATTGTTAGCGAAGATTCACGAATTTTTTACCAATGTCTTTTACGATACAATGGAGAGTACGAGGTTACACCAATGTATATTCCTGTATCAATGGATACCGTCCGTGATGATTCTTGGAAACAAAGTATGAAAAATTTGTACAAACAACAGCGTCGTTGGGCATGGGGTGTTGAACATGTTCCATATTTATTGTGGGAATTTAAGAAAAAAGGAAATGCAATTCCATTGTGGAAAAAAATAAAATGGGTTTTTGTTGAATGGGAAGGGAAATGGTCATGGTGTGTGGTTGCTCTTTTGATTACTGTACTTGGTCGGTTACCAATGTTGGTGGCAGAAGGAGCGATCAAACAAACCGCACTATTTTTTAACACACCACATATGCTGCAGAATTTAATGCTCATATCTATGCTTGGTTTGTTGCTTTCTGCATTTTTTAGTTTCCCACTCCTTCCCAAACGACCAAATTCACATCCACCGCACAGGTACATTATTATGCTCCTTCAGTGGGCGCTTCTCCCAATTACTCTTATTTTCATGAGTGCGATTCCAGCTATCGATGCAGTCACGCATCTTATGTTTGGTAAGTATTTAGGATTCAATGTTTCTCAAAAGAAACGCAATTTATAACTAACACATTTGTTATGTTTTTGAGAAGAAAAAAAAGAAAACTCTGGCCAATTGTTCTTAGTATTTTTTTGCTTGCAGCAATTGTTGGTGCAATATTGATATATCAATATATTAGTAATCATTCGGTAAAAAGTATTTTGTCATCAAATTTGATTACACAGTATACAAATGATGCAACAGGTGATTTTTTAAAACTCGTTCCACAATTTCTTGGTTTTGATGAGTCTCGTACATATCTTTTACTATTCCAAAATAATACTGAGCTTCGACCGAGTGGTGGTTTTATTGGATCCTATGCTGTTGTTCAGATGGATAAGGGAAGTATGAATCTTATAAGAGTAGAAGGTACAGAAACAATTGACCGCAATACTCCTAAGGATTGGAAGCCAGTGCCACCACAGCCTATTACAGACCATCTTGGTGTTGACCGTTGGTATTTCCGTGATGCAAATTGGTCTCCAGATTTTGTAGCATCTGCAGCAAAGGCATTGGAATTGTACAAAGGTGAAGAGGGTATTGCAGCACAAGACATTGATGCGGTTATTGCAATTACACCAACAGTGATTGAACGTATGCTCAAACATATTGGTCCAGTGACTGTTGCTGATATTACGTTTACTGAAAAAGATATCACAGAAAAATTAGAGTACGAAGTAGAATATGGGTATAGAGAAAAAGGTATTCCATTTGAAAGAAGAAAGGAAATTTTAGAACCGTTTATGAGAACACTTCTTCAAAAAATAAAAACAAAAGCATTTCTTGACTATGATACATTTCTCAGTGAATTAGTTTCACTCGCAAACGAAAAACATATTTTAGTTTCAAGTGAAAACAAAGAATTACAAAAACTTATAGATGAAAAAGGCTGGGCAGGAAGAATCATTGAAACCGAAGATGATTACCTCCTCTGGGTTGATGCGAATCTTGCAGCATTAAAAACTGACCATGCAATGGAACGGGATTTGCAATATACAATGGTTCGCAATGACAATGGAGAATACATTGTCAGTGCTCAAATGCATTATACGCACAATGGATCTTTTGACTGGCGTACAACACGGTATTTATCTTATGTAAGAGTGTTTGTTCCAAAAGGTTCAAAACTTATTTCTGTCCACGGAATTGGCAAGAAAAATTCAACGCCGACACTGGATGATGTAGATATTGGGCATGAAGGTGGAAAGGATTGGTTTGGCTCATTTATATCAATCGAACCAGGGCAGGAACGTGATGTTACATTTGTATATAAGCTTCCTACAGACATTCAGAAGCGTATTGAAAAGGGTATGTATACATTTGTTGTTCAGAAACAAGCAGGAACTGGGGCTCATGGTTTGACGCTTGACCTTGATTTTGATACAACTATTACATCAGCTACACCAGCAGAAAAGGAGGAAAAATGGGGAGATACTGTATATAATATCGATTCTGACCTTCTTCTTGATAGGATATTTCAGGTGAAGCTCAAATAATGAACAAACAACAAATGAAGCACAAAGGATCATTATTTTTCTTGTACCATAAATTTTTTAGATGATTATAAAAAAAGTTGCAATTGACCTAGGGACAACAAACGTGTTGGTTCATGTACCAAAACGCGGTATTGTTATTAATGAACCATCTGTTGTTGCAATCTCTCGAGATGATAAAAAGATTCTTGCTGTTGGCGTAGAAGCAAAAGATATGATTGGTCGTACACCAGATACTATTGTTGCTGAACGTCCGTTAAAAGATGGAGTGATTGCAAATTACAGAACAACAGAAGCTATGCTTCGATATTTTATCAATAAAGCACTTGGTGGTATTCGTCTTTTCCGTCCAGAGGTTATGGTTGCTGTTCCTGCAGGAATAACCTCAACAGAACGACGTGCAGTGATTGATGCGGCAATGATGGCAGGAGCGCGTGCTGCATACATTATTAAAGAACCAATTGTTGCTGCTATTGGTGCAGATATTCCAATTGGAAGTGCAAGCGGGCACATGATTATTGATATTGGTGGTGGAACTGCAGAGATTGCTGTTATTTCTCTTGGTGGAATAGTATCATCAGGATCAGTTCGTATAGGTGGAAATAAATTTGATGTTTCAATTTCAGAATACATCAGACGAAAATATGGATTGGCTATTGGAGAGAGAAGTGCAGAAAATTTAAAGATTGCAGTAGGATCAGCAATGTATATGGACAATCCTTTGAAAATGGAAGTAAAAGGAAGAGATATGATAAGTGGATTGCCAAAAATAATTACTGTGACATCAAACGACACAACAGAAGCATTGCAAAATGATTTGCATGGACTTATTGAATCCATAAAAGAAGTTTTGCAAGAAACACCGCCGGAATTATCTGCCGATGTTATGGATAAAGGGATTATCATGTCAGGGGGTTCATCACAATTGCGAAATCTTGATGAGTTATTTGCACAAGCAACAGGTGTTCCTTGTTATATTGCAGACGAACCAATGCTGTGTGTTGCAAAAGGAACAGGTGTTGCATTGGAAAATCTTGATAACTATAAGAGAAGTATTATGGCGACTAAGTAAATAGTGTATGTCCAAATTTCATACAATTGAGCGAGCAATTGCAGCGATTCAGCGTGGAGAAATGATTGTCATCCTAGATGATGAAAGGAGAGAGAATGAAGGAGATCTTATGATACCGGCTCAGCATATAACGCCAGAAAAGATGGCATTTTTTATTCGTCATACTGGCGGAATCGTATGTATGTCTTTGAGTAATGAAATCGCAGATGAGCTGAATCTCCCTCCAATGGTATCAAACAATACATCAAAGCGTGAAACGCCGTTTACTGTGAGTATCGAGGCTGTGAAGGGAATTAGTACAGGTATATCTGCACAAGATAGAGCAAAAACAGTATTAGATGCTATTCATCCAGATGCAAAGCCACAAGATCTTTCTCGACCTGGTCATGTATTTCCTCTTCGAGCAAAACATGGTGGTGTATTGTGGCGAGCTGGGCATACAGAAGCCTCAGTAGATTTGTGTCGTCTTGCAGGATTGCGCGAAGGTGCTGTTATTAGTGAACTTATGCATGACAACGGTTCAATGATGCGTGTTCCTGATATTATTCCATTTGCCCAAAAGCATAATCTTGTTGTTATTACGATTGCAGATCTTATTGCATATCGACATAAAACTGAAAAATTTATTTCATTAGAAGCAAACACAATTATTGATTCTTCAACAGGAAAATGGGGGGTTCGTATTTACAGAGATTTGCTTCACGACAGTGAACAAATAGCACTTGTAAAAGGTGACATATCTCAAGAATCAACACTCGTGCGTGTTCATTCGGAATGTCTTACTGGTGATGTATTTGGATCTGCCCACTGTGATTGTGGTCCACAATTAGCGTCTGCAATGTCAACTATTGCTCAGCAAGGCTCAGGAGTTATTTTATATATGAAACAAGAAGGTCGTGGGATTGGTTTAATTAATAAAATTAAGGCATACGAATTACAGCGTACACAGGGTCTTGATACCGTGGAAGCAAATAATCGTTTGGGCTTTTTAGACGATTTAAGAGAGTATGGTGTCGGTGCCCAAATTTTAGTTGATCTTGGTCTACGTGATATTAGACTTATGACAAACAATCCAAAAAAACTTTCAGGGATTGAGGGATATGGTTTGAATATTGTGGAACAAGTCCCTATTGAGATCAATCCAAATAATATAAATCGTAACTATCTAAAAACAAAAAAAAATAAAATGGGGCACCTTTTAAAAAAAGTATAATAGGACATATGGATCAACGGTTTATGCAACGGGCAATTGAAATTGCAGAAAACGGAATAGGGACAACATCTCCAAATCCTATTGTTGGTGCCGTATTAGTAAAGGATGGCCAGGTTATTGGTGAAGGATTTACTCGTCCTGTTGGTGGAAAGCATGCTGAAGTAGTTGCCATCCAGTCTGCTCAAAAGAAGCACGCAGTGCAAGGATCAACATTATATACAACACTTGAACCATGTTCGCATTATGGGCGAACACCACCATGTACTGATTTGATTTCTTCTGTTGGTATTAAACGTGTTGTCTTTGGAATGACCGATCCAGACAAGCGTGTTAATGGTAAAGGACTTCTCGCACTGTCAAATACTGGTGTTCATGTTCATACTGTTTCAGTTGTTCATCCAATGTACAAGCGTATTCGTTCATTAAATCAGTCATATATTAAGTGGATGCAAACGTCTTTGCCATATGTTTGTCTCAAGGTTGGGATGAGTCTTGATGGGAAAATTGCAACAAAACAAGGACATTCAAAATGGATTACAAACGAGCTGGCAAGAACAGATGCACGACTAGAACGTAGTATTGCAGATGCTGTGTTGGTTGGGTCAGGAACTGTGTTAGCAGATGATCCAGAACTTGCTGCGCATGGTTCATTTTCAAAAAAGAATCTTACACGTGTTATTATTGATTCAGATCTTCGTCTTGATCTTAAGAAAAAAGTGTTTCGTGATAAACATGTAATCCTTATTTGCACAGAAGAGGCATCAGCATCTCGAAGAAGAATGATTGAAAGACAAGGATTCAGAGTAGAAGTGTTAGGGAATAGAAGAGTTTCAATTAAAAAATTACTTCAATTTTTAGGGAAAGAATATATTCAACATCTGTATGTTGAAGGGGGAGCAGGTGTACATGGTTCATTTTATGATGAAACAATTGCAGATCCACTTGTTGTCGATGAATTTCTTTTTTACATTTCTCCTAAAATTATTGGCGGTACAAATTCAATAGGAGCAATTGCTGGACAGGGTATTGAACATTTGGATCAGTCATTAAAAACAAAACAGATGAAGGTTGAGATGATCGGGAACAATATAAAAGTTCGTGGTATTATCAACGAATACTAGTCGTATGGTCATAGGTATAGACGCAAGTCGTGCAAATACAACACAACAAACCGGTGTTGAGTCTTATGCTTTTCATATTATTCAAGAGTTAAAACAGACAATTCCTTCTCACGTGCATGTTGTTTTGTATTCACGAGAAAAGCTACAAGGCACACTGGCAGATCTTCCTGAACATTGGGAGTCAAAGGTTCTTCACTGGCCACCAAAACGGCTTTGGACACAGATTCGACTAAGTTTAGAAATGATATTTGCTCGTCCAGATATTTTGTTTATTCCTGCCCATGTCTTCCCATTAATTCATCCGAAAAAAACAGTCATGATGGTTCATGATGTTGCTGCAAGGGCATTTCCAAAAAGTTATAACTGGTTTGAGCGATGGTATTCTCTTTGGTCTGCCAAGGTCGCAGTGAAAAGATTGTGGAAGGTCATTGTTCCAAGCCAATTTACAAAATCAGAACTTGAAGCGTGTGCAAATCATATGAACAGTCAGATTACTATAGTTCCTCATGGATATCAGATTTCTTATTCAAATAAAGACGTTCAAGAAACACGTGAAGTCTTAGAAAAATACAATATTACAAAGCCTTTTCTTCTTTCTATTGGACGGTTGGAAGAAAAAAAGAATACAAAAAGAATGTTGCAAGCGTTCGAAATTGTGCGATCAAAAGTTGGGGACAACTTACAATTCGTCCTTGTAGGAAAGCCAGGACATGGATATCAAGATGTTTTAGACTGTATTCAATCTCATCGATATAAAGATGATATTATTCATCCTGGCTGGGTTGAACAACAAGATGTGATTCCATTGTTATGTGAGGCATCAGCATTTGTTTTCCCAAGTTTATATGAAGGTTTTGGTTTGCCAATTCTTGAAGCATTTGCATGTGAGACGCCAGTTATTGCATCAAAGGGGAATAGTTTGCAAGAAGTTGGTGGTGGTGCAGCAGAATATGTTGATGCATTAGACATTGATGATATTGCACAAGCGATTCTTCGTGTGTTTGAAGATCAGTCAAAAAGGTTAGCCATGATCGAGAAAGGTACTGCACGCTTACAACATTTTTCTTGGAAAACAAGTGGGGAACAAACCGCAGCTATTCTTCTTGGATAGTGTATTGAGAGCATACAAACAGTATGCTATCCTATGAGTATTATGTCATCAGTCATTGGCCATAGTGCCATTCAACAGTTTTTTTCTCAAGCTATAAAACATGATCGTCTTGCTCATGCATATTGTTTGGTTGGACCAGAACATGTTGGGAAGCGGACGCTTATAAATAATGTCGCAGGAACAGTATTTGATACATCAGTAGACGCGTTACACACGGTTCCAGATTTTTATGTAGTCAAACAAGAACAGGATGAAAAGACAGGAAAAACCAAAAAAAATATTTCTATAGAACAATTACGCTCATTTATTGCTTTTTTTTCAAAAAGTGCATTTATTCCAAATGGATACAAAGTTGGTGTTATTGAAGAAGCTGAAAAGATGAATGTGAATGCAGCAAACGCACTGTTAAAAACACTGGAAGAACCATCAAAAAAAACTATACTATTTCTTACAACATCAAATGAAGATGCATTGCCTTCGACGATTCTTTCTCGATGCCAAGTAATATATTTTTTTTCTGTGTCACGTTCAGAAATCACCTCTTCTCTCATGGCACAAGGTATTCAAAAGGAACAGGCAGAGACATATGCAGCATATTCACGAGGTCTTCCAGGCCTGGCTCAGCAATGGGCAATATCAGAAGATACATTCCTTTCTTATCAAAAAGAAGTTGACCGGTTTGTCGGCTTTCTAAATATGCCTTTTTTTGATAAAATAAAAACAGCCGAAGAATTGTTTGGAGACAAAAAAGATCATGTCGCAACACGAACAAAAATGTATTCGGTGTTGCAACTTTGGCGTATCCTTGTCCGCGATGTTTGGTTTTCACAACAAGGGATTACTGATCTTGTAATTCATGATGTGAATGTTAAAACAAATTGGACTCGTGAACAAGTGCTTGAAATGGAAAAACAGATTATGCGAGCACTGCGTTATATTGAAAAAAATGTTCATCCACGTCTTTTGGTTGAACAAATATTGTTATGTATTCCTTAACAAAAAACAAATAACAATTAGCAATTAACAAGCTAAGTAGGGATTGTTAGTTGCTAATTGTTAATTGTTAATTTTCTATGACTAAAATAAATTTTTCTCGTTTTTTCCTTATTATTTCTGTTTTACTTTTTGTTGGAGCTGGCTGTTTAAGTATTGATGACGGAAGTGGTGGTGTAGTAACTTCTGGTCCAGCTGGAATATTTGTTTCTGCAGATAAAGCAGAATCTTGGACACATCTTACATCATTGCCAGAGTCAGATGGAATCAAAAATATTGGAAATATAAATATTTATAGAGTATATACTGATCCACAAGATCCAAACACAATGTATGTTGGAACACGTGGACAAGGAATGTACTATACCTATGACAATGGAAAAACATGGCAACGACCTGACTTTGCACCACTAAATAATGGGTTTGTTTATTCAATTGCAGTTCATCCAAAAGATAAGTGTCTCATTTATGTTTCAAATGGTGTACAAATTTTCAAGAGTGTTGATTGTAATCGAACATATGAAGAAGTTTATCGGGAAGTCCGTGGTGGTGTGACAGCAGTATCACTTGTCTTTGAAAATTTTAGTCCATATAGAATATATATGGGGCAGTCAAATGGTGACTTACTTCAGAGTGCAGATGGGGGACAGAGCTGGCAAACAATACAACGATTTGGTTTTTCTCTTGTAGAAATAAAGGCAGACTTATTCCAAAGAGATCGTTTGTATATTACAACGCGAAGTGAAGGGTTACACAGAAGTGACAATGGTGGTCAATCATGGATTAATTTGACAGATGTTCTTTCAAGTATTTCAGGTGGTTTAGATTATAGAGGATTTGTTCTCCATCCTTCAAAACCAAACACAGTTTATTGGTTATCAACATACGGTATTATTTTTTCAACAAATGCAGGGAATGAATGGCAAAAATTTGACCTAATTACCCCTCCAGGAACGGTATATGTCTATAGTTTTGCACTTAATCCAAGGAATGACAAAGAAATGTACTATGCAGCTACACTAAAGGACTTTAGTAGGTCAACATTTTACAAAAGTATCGATGGTGGTGTAAACTGGACAACGAAGAAATTACCTTCAGGTCAGGTGCCTACAGTACTTCGGGCACACCCTGAAAAGGACTTTCTTTACCTTGGTTTTACCATTCCACCAAGTAATTAATATATAAGCGCATCGATACCTATATGCAAATTATAGAAGACAGTAAACAAAACTTTAGTAAGTCAATTCAACATCTAAAAAGCGAAATAGCAAGCCTGCGTACAGGAAGAGCAACTCCTGCATTGGTCGAGGATATTATTGTGGAGGCGTATGGTGCAAAACAGCCACTAAAGGCAGTTGCATCAATATCAGTGGAAGATGCCAAAACGCTAAATGTAGATCCTTGGGATAAGAGTCTTATTCAAGATGTAGAAACAGCACTTCGTCATTCTGATTTAGGAATTAATCCTGTTAATGATGGAAAGCTTATTCGACTACCATTGCCAGAGCTTACACAAGATAGACGCCAAGAGTTGATAAAAGTATTGCACAAAAAATTAGAAGAATGTCGAATTAGTATTAGAAAAATTCGTGAAGATGTGCGATCACAAATTGATAAGGCAGAAAAAGAAAAAGAAATTTCTGAAGATCAAAAGTATAAATCTCAAGATTCGCTTGACAAAATGGTCAAGGATTATAATGAAGAAGTCAAAAAGATAGGAGAAGAAAAAGAAAAAGAAATTTTAACAGTATAAATCCAATATGGAAGTTTCAATGGAAACAATTGTTTCACTGTGCAAACGGCGCGGTTTTATTTTCCCAGGATCTGATATTTATGGTGGACTGGCAAATAGTTGGGATTATGGTCCGCTTGGTGCACAGTTACGAATGAATATTAAAAATGATTGGTGGAAGCAGGTTGTGGAATCACGTAGTGACATGGTCGGACTTGATGGGGCAATTCTTATGAATCCAAAAGTGTGGGAAGCATCTGGACACGTAGAAACGTTCAATGATCCACTTGTTGAAGATAAAGTGACTCATAAACGATACAGAGCAGATCATCTTATTGAAGAATTGACAGGGGAAGATGTTGATGGAAAGCCATTAGATGAATTGGCAAAAATAATAAAAGAAAAGGAAATTAAAAGTCCAGATGGAAATGAGCTTACTGCACCTCGTCAGTTTAGTGGGATGTTTGAGATTCCTGTTGGTGAAGAAGGACAACATGTTATTTATCTTCGTCCAGAAACTGCACAAGCTATTTTTGTAAATTTTAAAAATGTTCTTGACTCAACTCGGATGCGTCTTCCTTTTGGTATTGCCCAGATTGGAAAAGTATTCCGAAACGAAATTACTCCAGGAAATTTTACTTTCAGAACACTTGAATTCGAACAAATGGAAATAGAATATTTTGTTGAGGAAAATGAATGGGAAAAGTATTTTGATGAATGGGAGCAGTGGAGAATGAAATGGGCAGAGAGTATTGGAATTGATACAACAAAATTAAGCTTAGATGAACATTCAAAAGAAAAATTATCTCACTATTCCAAGAAGACAGTAGATGTTATGTTTGATTTTCCTTTTGGAAGGAAAGAATTATGGGGACTTGCATATAGAACTGACTTTGATTTACAACAACATCAAAAACATTCAAAACAAAAATTAGAATATACTGATCCAAATGATAACAAAAGAAAGATCATTCCGCATGTTGTTGAACCAACTTTTGGTGTGGACAGAACACTTCTTGCTATGCTCATAAGTGCATACTATGAAGAAGAAGTGGATGGTGATAAACGTGTTGTAATGAAGTTCGCACCACATATGGCACCATACCATGTTGCCGTGCTTCCACTTATGAAAAAAGAAGGTATGCCAGAAAAGGCAAAAGAAATTTTTGAAACATTGCAAAAGCAATTTCGTTGTGAGTTCGATGTAACAGGAAGTATTGGAAAACGTTATAGACGACAAGATGAAATTGGAACACCACTGTGTATTACTATTGATCATGACACGCTTGAAAAAGATGTTGTCACAGTTCGTGATCGTGATACAATGAAGCAAGAAAGCATTACTATTGCTGAATTACAATCATATATTAACAAACGTATTTTTACATAAATATAATATGAAGAAACAACATCTTACATGGGTCGTAGTCATTGGTGTTATTGTTCTTATTGCACTTTGGCTCGTGAGTTCATTTAATTCATTTATTCGTCTTGGAGAAAACGTAAACACGGCATGGGCACAAGTGGAAAATCAATACCAACGACGATACGACTTAATTCCAAATCTTGTAAAAACAGTTGAAGGAATTGCTTCACAAGAGCGAGCAGTGTTTCAGGGTGTTGCTGATGCACGAGCAAAAGTTGGTCAATTTACCGTCACACCAGAAATTCTTGCAAACCCAGAAGCATTTGCACAATTTCAAAATATTCAAGGAGAATTGAGTTCTGCATTGACACGATTGCTTGCAACAGTTGAAAATTATCCAACACTTCGGTCAAATGAAAATTTCTTAGCATTGCAAAATCAATTGGAAGGAACAGAAAATAGAATTTCTGTTGAAAGAAAGCGATTCAATGATGAAACAAGAGCATACAATATTAAAGCAAAGGCAATCCCAGGTCGCTGGTTAGTAGGAATGTTTGGTCTTGAATCTGAAAAAGTATTATTTGAAGCAATAGCTGGTGCTGACAAAGCTCCAGCAGTCGAATTCAACATTGGTGAATAATTATGTTCAACTATAAAACAGGTGTCCTGGTCACACTCCTTGGTGTGCTTGTCAGCTCACCTGTTTTTGCTTTTGTTTCCCCAGGAAATCCATCTGGATTTGTAACTGATTTTGCCGAAGTAATTCCAGAATCCATTGAGCAAGAGATTGAAGATCGGCTTACTGCATTTGAAGAAAGTGATTCTACAGAAGTATCTGTTGTTACAGTAAATAGTCTCAATGAAGATGTTATTGAAAACTATGCTGTAGATCTTTTTGAAGCATGGGGGATAGGGAAGAAAAAATTAGACAATGGTGTACTCTTGTTAGTTGCTCCAAATGAAAGAGAAGTGAGAATAGAAGTTGGATATGGGTTAGAAGGAAATTTAACAGATGCACTTTCTGGCGTGATTATTCGAAACGATATCATTCCAAAATTTAAAGAAGGCGATTTTGGTTCAGGAATACAACAAGGAGTTGAAAGTATTATTGAAGCAACACAAGGTGAATATACACCTTCTGAATCTGAATTTTCTGGCATATTTGATAGTGAAGTGCTTATCCAATTGGTGTTTTTTGGATTATTCTTTTTTGTCTGGGCCGCAACCACCATTCTAAGGACACTTGGTTCTTCAAAGGCTATATGGCCAGGTGGTGTTATTGGTGGAATATTTGGTTTATTAATTGGATTAGTTTTTTCATTGAGCTTGGTTGTTATTATCTTTATTATTATTTTTGCAATTCTTGGTCTGCTCTTAGATTGGTTTTTGTCACGACATCGTCTTGGTCAGGTTATTACAAAGAAATTATTTGATCATTATAAAGAGCAGCAAAAAAGACGAAAGCATGGAGGGGGAGGCTTTTGGGGAGGATTTGGTGGTGGATCAGGCGGAGGGTTTGGTGGTTTTGGCGGAGGTAGTTCTGGTGGAGGCGGTAGTTCAGGAAGTTGGTAACAACAATTAACAAAAAACAATTAGCAATTAACAATCTGTCTAGGTTCTTTACAGGAATATTGCTTCTGTCAATTTTGAAAGAACTCTTAATGTACTTACCGCACCCAAATAGTTTGTTAATTGTTAGTTGTTAATTGTTAATTTTATTTATGAGTTTTGAAAAATATACATTGAGTAATAAAGCGACGGTTGTGTTGGTACCACTTTTGGATACTAAGTCCATAACAACAATGGTTATGTATCCAGTTGGTTCCAGGTATGAGTCAGAAAAAATGGCAGGTGTTTCACATTATGTTGAACATCTCATGTTTAAAGGAACAAAGAAAAGAAAAAATACATTGATTCTTACGAGAGAAATAGATAGACTTGGTGCAGCGTATAATGCATTTACTGGAAAAGAGTACACAGGATATTACATTAAAACCGATGCAAATTATGCAGAAATTTCTTTTGATATTCTCTCGGACATGTTATTTCATTCTACATTTGATGCAAAAGAAATGGAACGTGAAAAACATGTGATTGTTGAAGAAATTCGGATGTACAATGATAATCCACTCATGAATATTGATAATATTTTTGAAGACGTCCTGTATGCTGGTTGTCCACTTGGACGTGATATTGCAGGAACTGAAAAACATGTGCTTGGATATAAACGGAAAGATGTTCTTGCATTCCGAAATAGATATTATGATCCAAGTAATATGACTATTGTTGTGGCAGGTGCAATCAATGAAAAGACGACATCTATGGTGAAAAAGTTTTTTGGAAGTGTACGATCTTCAAAAAAACCAAGTACGCATTTTAAACCGTACACATTTGGTCCGCGCGACAAACAGAGTCGCATTGCTGTGCAATATAAGAAAACAGATCAAGCGCAACTTATGCTTGGTTTTCAAGGATTTAAATATGGACATAACAATAATGCAGTCCTGTCTGTCCTTAATACAGTACTTGGTGGCTCTATGAGTTCTCGCTTATTTATTCGGATTCGTGAACGGCTTGGTCTTGCATACACTGTTCGTAGTGGTGCTGATTATTTCCGTGATACAGGGTACTCATATGTTCGTGCTGGTTTAGATGCCAAAAATATAAACAAAGCAATTAAAGAAATTAAAAAAGAAATTTCAAAGATTATTGAAAAGGGTATTACTGCTCAAGAGTTGCGAGATGCAAAAACACATATTCGTGGTGGATTAACATTATCTTTGGAAGATTCTAGTGTGCAAGCAAATTGGTATGCAAAACAATCATTGTTTTCAAAAAAAATAGAAACACCAGAGCAGCGTTTGAAAAAAATAGATCGAGTTACTCGAGAAGACGTAAAACGTGTTGCAAAGCAAGTATTTAAATTTAATCAAATGAGAGTAGCCATTATTGGAGATGTCCAAAAAGATACTATAATTTTTTAAAACATAACTTACACCCTATGAAATATTTTTTTGCAAATTGGAAAATGTACCTTGATTTTGATGAAGCAAATATTTTAATTCATCAAATTTTGCAAGAGACATTTGATTCAGAAAACGTCGGGGTTGGAATATTTCCATCCTCTATTGCAACTGCAGATATATTAAAAGCTGCTGCAGGTACTCCTGTCGCTGTTGGGGCGCAGAATGTTGCTTGGACCCCAAAAGGAGCATACACAGGTGCTATTTCTGCAAACATGTATAAAAATCTTGGTTGTACACATGCACTGGTAGGGCATTCTGAAAGACGACATATTTTTGGTGAGACAAATGATGATATAAGAAAAAAACTTGAAGCGTGTTTGGAAGTTGGGTTAACTCCAATTTTATGTATTGGCGAAACTGCAGAAGATGTAGAGGCTGGGAAAAGAGATTATAGACTGAAAAAACAACTTTCAAAAGCATTGGATGGATTGGCATTAGATTCTTCAAGTACGTTTTTTATTGCATATGAACCAGTCTGGGCAATTGGAACTGGAGATCCTTGTCATCCAGAAAAGGCTGAAGAGGTCCATGCATGGATAAAAGAAGAAATTTCTCAGTATACAGACATCCATATTCCACTTCTTTATGGGGGTAGCGTAAATCCAACTAATGTGGTATCATATGTTTCGTCTCAACAGATTGATGGAGTCCTTGTAGGAGGTGCTTCTGCGAAATTTGATTCCTTCATAGAAATCATTCGCGCGTTAGAAAGTACTGTTTCGTAACGTTTATATCAACTATGGCAACTATTCTTCCATTTTTACTCGTTGTTTGTTCGCTTGCAGCAATTATTGTTATTGTTGTACGAAAATATCCACAACTTACTCTTTTGGATATTAATACAATTAGTGAAGCAAAAGAAGGTAGGAAGAAAGATCAATTTTTGAAAAAACGTTCACAAAAGAAAAATGCACAATCAAAAAAAGAATGGGCAAAAAAAGTGAAGCCGCTTGTAAAAAAAGCAAAACAGCAGCAGTTGCGTTTTCGTAAGTATGTTGGAAAAATTCAAAAAACTGTTGAGCAAGAACTTGAAAAGAAAGAACAAACAGTTGATGCAAGTAAGCTGCCACCAGAAGATCTTCAAGAGCGAATTTCAAAGTTACTCAATAGTGCAAAACATGCAATTGAGCAGGAAGATTATAGCAATGCTGAAAAACAATATATTAGTATTATTCGTCTTGATTCAAAACATAAAGAAGCCTATCGTGGGTTAGGAGATGTGTACTATGCGCAAGAAC
The DNA here is from genome assembly GCA_965231005.1 of uncultured Gammaproteobacteria bacterium. Taxonomy (GTDB): domain Bacteria; phylum Patescibacteriota; class Patescibacteriia; order Magasanikbacterales; family UBA922; genus CAZTEU01. The sequence continues at coordinate 1,092,837 of OZ246405.1, read as the reverse complement.
AGTATGCAGAAGCAGAAGAAACCTATCGTTTTTTGGCACAGCTTGATAAAAAAGATGATGTTGTGTACACTCGTCTTGCAGAAGTTGCAGAGGCAAACAAAGATATTGAGGCAGCAATTAAATATCTTCAAAAGGCAGTGCTGTTGAATGATAATTTATCTCCACGGTTTGCACGTTTGGCTGATTTGCTTGAAAAGATTGGCCAGCAAACGGCTGCGCTTGAGGCAATTGAACAAGCATTACGTCTTGAGCCAGACAATCCTAAATATCTTGACAAATTTATAGAAATCAGTATAATAGTGGGCAACAAAAAGTCAGCAGAAAAGGGATATCAGCAGCTACGAAGGGTAAATCCTGAAAATAATAAATTGGATATTATTAAAGAAAAAATTGCTAATTTATAACACATGCCATCTTAGCTCAGTTGGTTAGAGCGACGGTTTTGTAAACCGTAGGTCCGGGGTTCGACTCCCCGAGATGGCTCCACGAAAAGGCGCGAGTTTACGAGCGCCTTTGAGTGCCACGTGGGTGCGAAACACCTTTGCGTGGCGGTAGATCTTTGACTGATAGGCGCGCCCTCGTGGCACGCCATCTCTTATCTCTTTGACTATTTATCAAGGGTCGGTAGCGAAGCGGTCAAACGCAACAGACTGTAAATCTGTCGGCTTTATGCCTTCGCAGGTTCGAATCCTGCCCGGCCCACTGCTACGCTCTTGCTAGTGCAAGAGCTTCGCAGTGCAAGCACTCCTTGTACTGACGAAAGAATTGCTACTAGATTGTCTAGTAGCAGTGTCCTGCGAAGCTTTAGCGAAGCAGGGCATCACTAACTTCATAAAGGGGGGTATGTATTGTGTTTACATAATTCAAAGCCAGATTGATGCAAGTTTTTATATTGGCAATACAAATAATTTGAAGAGAAGATTAAGTGAACATAATGCTGGTCATGTTAAATTTACTTCTACAAAAAAACCATATAAACTAGTATGGTATTGTGCCTTTTCAAATAGAGAAAAAGCATTAGATTTTGAAAAATATTTAAAACATGGATCGGGATTTGCTTTTGGTCGTAAAAGATTAATATGAAATGGCTCGACGATATTAAAAAATATTATATATTTCGTGCACTCATTCGACGGTTTGTGTGGCCTATTTTAATATTGCATATGTTAAATGTAGGAGTGACTGTTGAACAGGTCGCAATAATTACAGCTTTAGGATATATCGTGGGAGTTTTATTTGAAATCCCAAGCGGTGCTGTGGCAGATGTTATTGGTCACAAAAGAATTTTAGTGCTTGCAATGATTGGACAGTCTATATCAATGCTCTTGTATTTAGGTGGAAGCTTTTGGTGGATGCTTGCAGGAACAATGCTATTTTTTTTCGCAGGGTCATTTCTTACGGGGACACATGAGGCACTTTTTTACGAGTTGCTCATTAAATTAGGACGTACAAATGAGCATCAAAAATTTGTAGGACGTGCGCGGGCTGCCGCAGGCGCGGTTGGTATTATCTTTATGTTATCAATCAGTGCCATTTATGTATGGCTGTGGTGGTTGCCATTTATTATTGGTTTTGCTCAATTTATCCTTGCTGCAATCGTCATTAGTACTTTTGGAAAAACAAAACAAAACATTTTAGTAAAGGAAAGGGAAGGATTTATGAAAACAGTATTTCATTTCAAACAAGCATCCAAACAAATTCGATCTGTTCCACTTTTATACTGGATTATCATAACACAGAGTTTAATTATTGGAATCTCAGTTGGTGCAATTCAACTCCACCAAGTAATTTTCAAAGATATTGGTTTAGCAGTAATTCTTTTTGGTGTTGTGTATGCATTAAAACGAGTAATGGCCCTTGTTTTTTCACCACTAGCGCATGTATTTAGTAAATGGTTTTCTGCACCAACATTCTTTTTAATTAATGCAGTGATTATGGTTTTTCATTTTTTAGTAATTCCACTGACATCAAATGCAATAATCATTGTACTCGTTATATTACTTAACTCTGCATCTATCAACGTGATGAAAGTTGTTTCAAATGATTATACAAACATCTTGATTCCAAGTGGTTCTCGTGCGACTGCACTTTCTATTTCAAATCTTGCACAGGGAATACTTATTGCTCTTGTTGCATGGGTCATGGGATGGTTATCTCAATTTATGGAAATTAGAATGATATATGGTATTTTAGGAATTGTATGTGCAGTCCTTTTTGTTATTGTATTTCCATTTTTATACAGAGTGCAGAGTTTACATAGAAAGACGTTGGTGTAAGATATTAATATCTTTGTGGTCTACACAATACAATTGCATAGCTTTTATTTTCATTTGTCATAAATTTGCTTATTTTAAAACCTGTTCGTTCAAGCAAATCCTCCAATTGATTTCTTGTTGATTTATAAGAAATTAGCAATAACACAGAGTCATTTTTTTCAAATTCAATTGTTTCGTCATTGTAAATGACCTGGGAAGTTTTTGTAAATACAAAACGCATTTCGATTTGACTTTTTTCTTTGTTGAATTGAACTGCAATTTCTCCATCTTCTATATTAAACCCAAGTTTCTTTAAGCAAAAGAAAACAAATTCTAAAACGACAGGCTGTTTGTAGTGTGCAACGATCCGTTCTACATTGTTCAAATCAGCAAGTTCTATTCCAATAAGTAAAAAATCTTCTAAAACCATGCTCTCGCGTATATTTGTGAGTACTCGATCCTTATCAAATGGATTTCCTGCTGTATTGCCAAGTAGAAGAAAAAGGTTATTTGGATATTTTTCTTTTCGAAATTTTCTTGTTAAATCAGAAAAGTTTCCTTCTTCAAAATCAATGATTCCATCGTCAGCACGAAAATACTGTTTGACGTATTTTTTAATATTTTGAAGAGCTAGCTTGATCATTGCTTGGCTAATGTCGAGTGCAATGTAGTGAACAGGTTCATAATTTTTTGAGAAGCGTTCAATAAATGGGATTGCTTTTTTTCCATTTCCCGGTCCAATGTCAACAATGTTGAATTTTCTTCGCCAAAGCTTTTCATAAATATGATCGATATTTTTTTCAATGAGTGACGTTTCCAATTCCCCTAAACCGTACATCTTGTCTTGTACCATTTTATCCCAATTTTTTGATCCTTCTTCTATATATACAAATTTTAAAGGGATTTCTTTTCTTCCCTTTAAGGCAGTAATCAACTCATCCTGTTGTTTGGGTGTTAGTATTCCGTCTCTTTTTTCAGAAATAAAATGTAATACGTCTTCGCGACGATATCGTCTCATACTCTTATTTCCAGGTCGAAACGAGGGGAGTGTTCCATCTTTGTCCCATCTGCGAAGTGTCATAAGTGAGACACCAAGGAGTTCTGACACCTTACCAATAGAGAGTATTTCAGGTATTTGTTCTTTTTTCATACTATTATCTATACAAAGTTATACATACCTTATCATATCTATATTTTTTTGCAACGTACAATTTTTTGGTCTTTATATAAGTGATCTGCAATAACACAGATTGACAACACACCTATTTTCATGCAATATACACCACTGAACTGTCAAATAACCAATAACAGAGAGGTATACCATGACAGACCAACATGCTCCTTCCATTTTTCCGCCCCCTGCCACGATGCGTGATGGCGCTGCTGTTCCTGACATGGACACATACTGGGATCTTTACGCTTCTTCCCTCAGAAATTCCCCCCGTTTTTGGGGATTTGTCTCTCAGCGACTGGATTGGTGCAAGAAGCCGACCAAGGTGCTCGAAGGCGGCTTTGCTGACGAACACCTGACGTGGTTCAAAGACGGCACGTTGAACGTGTCTGAGAACTGCCTGGATCGCCACATTCGCAACGGACATGGGAATGACATCGCGCTCATTTGGGAGCCGAACGATCCTGATGTAAAGCCGCGATACTACACCTACGTCGAACTTCTCGCTGCTGTGTGCCGCACTGCCAATGCGCTCAAAGAGCTGGGTGTGCAGCGCGGTGACCGTGTGTGCATCTACATGCAGATGGTTCCTGAGCTGGCAATGGCCATGCTCGCCTGTGCCAGGATTGGCGCGATCCATTCTGTGGTGTTCGGTGCCTTTTCTGCAGAGTCCTTGCGAGACAGGATCAACGATTCTGAATGTTCGCTCGTGATCACGCAGGACTGGGGTGTTCGTGGTGACAAGGACAACATCCCCATGAAGGCAAACGTGGACATCGCACTCACCGAGACGCCAAGTGTACGGCATGTCCTGGTGCTTGAGCGTGCCGGTGGTGAGCTGTACATGGAGCATCCAAGAGACGTGTGGTGGAATGACATCATGTCTTTCATGAGCGATGAGTGTCCTGCAGAGGAAATGAACGCAGAAGATCCGCTGTTCATCCTCTACACGAGTGGCTCAACTGGAAAGCCGAAAGGAATGGTACACACTACTGGTGGATACCTGACTTACGCAGGCTACACTCTCGAGCTCGTGTTCGACTGTCGTCCGGGCGATGTCTGGTGGTGTACTGCTGATTGTGGCTGGATCACTGGTCACAGCTACGTGGTCTACGGACCCATGGCCAATCGTGTGACCACGGTCATGTACGAAGGTACGCCTGGTCATCCTGACTTCAGTCGTTTCTGGAAGATCGTCGACCGTCATGAAGTCACGCACTTCTACACTGCACCGACTGCGCTTCGTGCGCTGCGCGGCAAGGGTGATGAGTGGCTGAACAGCACGAGCCGAAGTACACTGCAAGTGCTTGGCACCGTTGGTGAGCCGATCAAGGCGCCTGAGTGGCACTGGTACAAGGACGTCGTCGGCCACGGGCGTTGCCCAATCGTCGACACCTGGTGGCAGACCGAGACTGGCGGCTTCATGCTCAGCCCGATCGCGTCAGCAACCCCGACCAAGCCAGGTTCTGCAACCTTCCCACTGCCTGGAATCGCTCCCATCATCGTGGATCCAAGTACTGGCAAGCCAATCGAATGGACTGCAGGGCAGGCGATCGAAGGTGCACTCTGCATCGACCGTCCGTGGCCGGGAATGGCTCGGACCATCTGGGGCGATCATGAACGGTTCCGCAATACGTACTTTGCGCGTTTTCCTGGTCGTTACTTCACTGGTGATGGCTGTCGACGCGATGAAGACGGCTACCACTGGATCACTGGCCGTATGGACGATGTGATCAACACCTCTGGCCATCTGGTCGGATGTGCAGAAGTCGAAGGCGCGATCGGTCAGCACGTGCTGGTTGCTGAAGCTGCAGTTGTCGGTGTTCCAGACGATATCAAGGGTGAGGCAATCTACGCATTCGTCGTGCTCAAGTCAGGAGTCAATGCTGGCAATGAGTTCGATGAAGAGGTTCGCAATGCTGTTCGCGATCATCTGGCACGACATGCTGCTCCGCAAACGGTCATGATTGCACCTGACCTGCCCAAGACCCGTTCTGGCAAGATCATGCGTCGACTGCTGCGCGGCATTGCTGTGGGCAAGCCGATTGATCAGCTTGGCACGGTTTCGACGCTGGCCAATCCGGACGTGGTTCAGGAGCTCGTCGACAAGGTCGCGGGCAAGTAGCTCAACAACACAACAAGGATTCTTCCGCCCTCTGACCCGATATATTGCAAAATATGTCGGTGTCAGAGGTGCGGATCGGTTACACCAAAGAATGGTGTTTTTTTCTTTTTACTTTCAATTCAATTTATGCTTTACTATGTTTTGTATGAAAGAAAAATTGAACATTCTATATACTATTTGCTTCTGTATCTCAGGAGACAATGTTTTAATGTTGCATCGTGCAAAACCACCATTAAAAGATAAATGGAATGGTGTTGGAGGTAAAATTGATGAAGGGGAGTCGCATAGGGATGCTGTTGTGAGAGAAGTGTTAGAGGAGACCGGATTAGATGTTACTAAGGCAGATGAATTAACATTTCAAGGAATTGTTACTTGGGACACACCAAAAGATAGGAATAATCACAATAAAGGTATGTATATATACACTGCACATTTTTCTGATAGACAAGATATTCAGCAAGAATACAAAAATTCAAGAGAGGGAAATCTTGAATGGAAGTTGCTAGAATGGGCATGTGATAAGAGTAATTCTGATGTGCCTTCTAATGTTCCACACTATCTTTCTGATTTATTAAAAAAAGAGGTACCAAAGTTATACCACTGTTTTTATAATGAAGATGGGGAATTTATTCGAATTGAAACACAAAATGTTCCTCAAGGATTGAGTTAATCTTTACCATTCCAGATGACGAAGATCAAATGCAAATGCAGTAGCTAAAATCATCCATTTTGTTTTGTGATCGTCGACTTCTTTATTGTCTATTGATATATTATTTGCATCTGTAAATGCAAACTTAACAAGCTCTTTTGCATTTAGTGTCCATGAAAATTGCGCAATCTCTTTTCCATCTTTCATGGCATGGAACAACATGAATTTTGAAGGACGCTCTTTTTTGTCTCTTACATCTTTGTAGCTTTTTATTGAATCATGGTAGCAGGTGAATAGATGTTCCTCTTTTCCGTTGTACACTTCAAATTCAGTGCGTAGGAAAAACCACTTTTTTTGCTTTACATATCCAATAATATTCTGTTGAGCATTACGAAGGATGTGTTTTGATTTGAGCATATAAAATGGTCGATCCAACGTCATTATCTTTTGTTTATTTGTATCGAGTATAGTTAGTTTCAGTGGTCTCATGTGTTTGAATGGCAGGATAAGGCGCAGAAATAATGAGCTTGTCTCATATGCGTATAATAGAATATTTCCATCTGCATCAGACACTGTGTATTTATTTTTTGCCTCAATGTCAGTAAGGGCTTCAAGAATTTCTATACGTTGTTGGATTGTGATATTTTTTGGAAGATTTGTCATAGAAATTTAGTATATACTTTGTGTACATTTAGTCAAATTTTTCCAACAAAAAAATCAGCTTCTGTGCTGTTTTTTTATTTGAAAGATTGTGTGTCACTCTCTGTTCGAACGCAGGAGAGCTGCGAGGCCGGCCAAGGGGATGACCGGTACCTCGCTGCTCTCCATTTGCGCGCGGCTCTCAGGTTCAGTTGCGGAAGGTGAAGACGAAGCCGTGCTGGCCGTCAGGTCCCATCGTGGGTGCCAGGTTCCATGCGCTCGACTTGGTCGGTTCGTTCAGCTTGCGCCAGATGCCGAAGCCAGTTGCAGCCACTCCGAGGGTCGTCATGGCGATCCCGGCGCCTTGCCAGGTCTCTGCGCTTGCTCGCTCGTTCTTGTACTTCTGTCCAGCGTCCTTGCCGACGAGCTTCATGTTGTTCGCCGCGGTGGCCTTGTTCAGGGCTTCCAGCCAGACCAGTGCACCGCCAACGGCGAGTGCGCCTCCGCCACCAATGGCAGACCAGGTCAGCAGGTTGCTGTTGGACTGTAGTGGCATCTTCGTCCTCACGGCTTCTTGTGGCGGGGTCTGATCGTGTGCGGTCGACGTAGGTGCGGCCTTCTTGGTCTTCACCGGAGATTCGGCCTTGCCACCATCGCGGCGCTCGGTCAGCGAACCAGGCTTGGTCGTTGTGCTGGGCCTGTTGTGCAGTCGTTCGTGCTCGGCAGCCTCGCCAGGCTTTTCGCGCGGGGCGATGACCATGGCAGGTGCAGCTGGGTGCATGATCGGACGGTTCTTCTCGGCGGCTGCCAGCTTTGCTTCCATCGACTTGATGTGCTTCCTGGCCGCGATCCGACCCTTCTTCTTCGTGCGCCGAAGTTCCAGGTACATGTTGAAGTAGCCGATCGCCTCATGACGCTTCGCAGATGCTTCTACAGTGCTTCGAGCCGCGTTTGCAGCTCGCTGCTTGGCACGGGCTGCGTTGTAGATGAGCGTTGGCTCGCGGAACGTGTTGAACGCCTTCATGAACTTGATGCTGGCAGCGTCGTAGTTGCCCTTCTTGTAGTCAGCGGTGGCCAGCACAGCAATGGCTTCTGCGCTCTTTCGGGCTTCGCTCTTCTTGGTCTTGGCATGTGCCTCGGTGGGCACGATCGTCGCGGACGTCGCGGCGACCAAGAGGAACCCAGCAACCAGAGCCCCCCAACTCATGTAACGGCTCAGCATGATATCCTCCTGTAGCCTTGTTTCGAATAGCAGAGAGTGACACGCGTTCACCTCTGCTCGGACTAAGCCGGACCGTTCCGGCGTTGTCACAAATTCGAGATGAACATGTTTCTCTCTGCTAATTACTTATTGTTAAGGATCAAGTATACGGAATACTCCATCTATACTATAGCACCTTTATTTATCATAAATCCAGTATCTTGTCAAGTTGCCTTTAGCAAAATTTTATATACCATCTTTTTTGCAAAAAAAAAGCGGACAAAGATTTTGTTTTATCCGCCTCTCCTTATTGCTTTGGTTTTTGCCGTTTTTCAGAATAGTAGCACTACATTTAGTCCTTTTTTCTCTGCTGTATACTCTGGCTGTATTGTCCATGCATGGGTTTTCCCAGGTTGCATATCAAACCATTTCCACGCACTGAATCCAAAAGAAAGGGCTCCTAGTCCTACCAGGGACCACCCGAGAATATATGTATTCTGGGCTTTGTTTTTTTTGTTTGTGTACTCTTCGTCTGCGTTGCTCCCAATCAGTTTCATGTTGTTGGCATCTTTCATGAGTGCAATGCCATCCAGAATTTTTATTGTTCCTATTATTGAGGAAGTAGCTCCTATTCCTAGACTTCCAAAGAACTGGGCATTGTCAGAAAGACTACTGTCGGATGTTTCAGTGATTTGTTTTGCAAGGGATATGTTTTGTCTTTCTTTTTGGATGTCGTCGAGTCGCTCCCGTGCGTGTTTTCGGTCATCCTCTGTTATATTTTTTAGGGAAAGGTATTCTCTGAATAGCGCAACTGCTTCGCTAAACATTTTTCCTTTTTGATATGCACGTGCAGCGTTGTACATAGATGTGGGGTGTTTTGCAATCGCGTAGGCTTCCATGAAACGTTGGGCAGCACGTTTGTATACGTGGTTCTTGAAGAATGCTTTTGCTTCAGTAACTTTTGCAATTGCGAGTGCTTCTTGTTCTTTTGTGGGCTTATGTTTTTCTGTTGCGTTGGCGTGGGGCAACGCAAACACCACAGAGCTGCATAGTGCAATAGCAGCTAGTCTATTTTGTGGTGGATGGCGCATAGCGGCCTCCTTGTTAGAGTCTTTTGTAGCGTAGGATGTAATTCATCAAGAAGAGTTTAGGAAAAGATGATGTAAATAGTAATTTTTTATAAACAAAAAAACGCCAAATGCGTTTGTTTTTATAAAGTGGACAGTGGGAGTGGACGGAGGCTTTTGCCATCACGCCCACTCCCACTGTTTGTGTCACTCTGTTCGTTCAGATTTTGGCATCGCCAAAGTCAACTTTGCCAGATTCGTTCAGCTTGATGATCCACTTGCCGTAGATCCAGATGCCGATTGCAGACAACACACCGACCACGCCCATGATGATCCAGACCGTTGCGATATCGTGCGATTGGTAGAACTGCTGTGTGAGCTCAAACGAGTCTGTGCCTGTGAGCTCGACAAGCTTCTGGAAAGCCTCACCTTCAGGGATGTCCTTGATCTTGTCAGCCGAGAGCAGGCCTTGCTCACCGAGTGCTTCTCGAGAGATGTTTTCCTTGCTTGCGTACTTGCCGTAGAGCCACGGACCGATCTTGCCTTCCAGCGTCCAACCAATGGCAAGCGGGATCTGCGAGAAGCCCAGGTACATGGCTTTTTTATCGCTTGGAGCGATTGCACCGATGAATTCGCTGAACTTGGGACTTGAGATCATCTCGCCGATTGAGAACAGACAGATCACAAAGACCATGAACCAGCCGGCCGTTGCTTGCCCGATGAAGAAGAGAGATCCCGTTGCCATGAGTGTGCCCAAGAAGATGGACGTGACGTCGCGCATTTTGCCGCTGAGATAGCTGAAAAAGAAACAGGTAATCATGATCAAGCCAGCATTTACGTTCAACAGGCTCTCTGGGAGCAGAGACATCCCATCCTTGCTCAGGACGATGATCTTGCTCAACCAGTGGCCGTTGCCACCAGCAGGTCCGAAGATCGAAGCGACAATGTCGCGGCTGTCGACCCAGTCTTCGATGTGTGCGGGCAGGACGTCAAACAGAGCGTTGAACATGAACCAGAATCCAGAGAACAGGATCAAGTAGACCCAGAGGACCGGCTTTTTCAGCTCTTCGAGTGATTCCTTGATCAGGTCGCGCTTGGCTTCCTGTCCTTGCTTGATTCGGGCAGCACGAGCCAGACGATCTTCCTTTCCAGGCTCTTTGTAGAGGAAAATCATGATGAAGTTGAGGGAGATGATTGCTGCGCATGCGAAGAAAACGTACTTCCACTCCATTTTGCGCATCTGTCCAGCCAGGATCGGACCAAGAAAGCCACCGATGTTGACTGTTTGGTAGAAGATACCCCAGCCGATGGACTTTGACTCCTTGGTAACGGTTTTCACCAGTGTTCCTTGGATGCCAGGCTTGAAGATAGCAGTGCCAGTGGCAAGGATGATCGCGCCGATGAAGAAGCCAGTGTACGTGGGGAAAAATCCCATGACCAGATAGCCAATGATCTTCACGACCGTTGACGCAGCGATTGTTTCTTTGTAGCCGTAGATGTCTGAAAGTCCGCCTGTGAATACTGGGAGGATGGATTGCACCAGTGCCCACACCATCAGGATGTTGCCGAATTCGGACATGGTAATGCCAAGTCCACCATCCTTTGCAGGGGCTTTGGCGTAGAGGACAGCAACGGCCTTGACGCCGTAGTAGGCAAGCCGTTCGATCATCTCCATGCCGCCAACGCACCAGAAGACCCAGCCAAGGGACGCGATTACAGCGAACATTGTCGCCTTTGTCGCAGCTTCTGCATTGTTTCTCAATTGATCATTCATTGTCTTTTCCCTCCAGTTGGGGAGTAATACAGAGTGACACGTGTCCACCTCTTTGGCGGAGTATCCCACGAAAATGTGGAAACTGCCCCCGTGAGATAGACAGTGGGCTCTGCATTACATAGGTTGTAATGTGCACAAATCAACCAAGTGTGTAACTTGGTTATTTCACATATTTAGACAGATTTATGTGTTTTTGTCAATTTGTAAGTACATTCGTTGATTTTGGTGCAATTTTTTGGTAAACTATAGCTGTTTTTCCTAACATTACTAATATCTATTCTATGTTAGAACCATACCAATTATTTTTAGAACAATTTACATTTTGGGGGAATACTGCATGGGAATATGTCGTTGCAGGAGCAATGTTCATTGGACTTCTTATTGTTTTAAAATTATTTCAACTTGTACTTGTTGGAAAATTAAAACGACTTGCTAAAAAAACAAAAAGCAATCTGGATGATATGCTTGTAGAAGTTGCAGGGAATATTCGTCCATCACTGTATATTCTTATTTCTTTGTATATCCCACTACAATATTTAGTTGTTCATCCATGGATTGGAAAGACCGTTGAAATATTGTTTTTAATTGTTGTCATTGCGCAATTTGTTACGGCTATTGAATCGCTTGCAACATTTAGCATGAAGGCATATTTAAAAAAGCGTAATCATGATAATGAAAATCAAAATGCAATGGTAAACATGGGAATGGTATTTATTCGAATAACATTGTGGTCACTTGGTTTGCTTTTCTTACTTTCAAATCTTGGCGTGAATGTTTCATCACTTATTGCAAGTTTAGGAATTGGAGGTATTGCAATTGCCTTTGCACTACAGAATCTTTTGAGCGATGTATTTAGTTCGTTTTCAATTTTGTTTGATAAACCATTTTCTATTGGTGATTTTATTATTGTTGGACAAGACAGTGGTGTGGTACAAAAAATTGGTTTAAAAACAACACGTATTAAAACATTACGTGGAGAAGAAATGATTATCTCAAATAAAGATTTGACTAGTGCGCGTGTACAGAATTTAAAAACAATGGAACGACGCAGAGAAGTACTCAAGTTTGGTGTTGAATTTGGTACAGACTTAAAACTTCTTAAAAAAATTCCTGAGTTTGTACAAGGTGTTATTGAAAAAGAAAAAGAAGCAACATTTGATCGATGTCATTTTATTAATTATGGTGAATCATCACTTGAGTTTGAAGCAGTGTATTATGTTGAAACGGCAGATTATCATGTATATTTAAATACAAAACAAGATATTCATTATGCGCTTCTTGATTTGCTAGAAAAGAAGGGTATTCATTTTGCATACCCAACGCAGACAGTATACGTAAAAAAATAATTGAAAATAAAAAAATCTTGACTACGGTCAAGATTTTTTAGTTTGTGTAAGTGTTTACATTGCTGCATCTCCACCTTCTGGTGCTTCAGGTGTTGCTTCTTCGCCTTCTGGTGCTGGCGCTGCTTCTGGAGCTGGTGCTTCAGGTGCTGCTGGAGCTGCCTCTGCACTTTCTGCTGGTGCACATGCTGCACAGCGTCCGCTGTCAATTGGAGATTTGTTTTCGTCGTTAAGTTCGACTTGACATGATGAACAATTTCCCATATGTAATATGGTTAAGAATAATGTTTTTTAAGTGTAACATGTTTAGAACAAATTCGTCAATTTCTTATAAAAATGTTAATTAGTTTAAGTTTAACCATTTTTTAGGAACTGTTTCAAAAAATAGTGCAAGTGTTCCTGCAAGAATTGCAATGTCTCGCACAACAATATTGTCAAATCCAGCTGTTGTTGTAATAAGTACTCCAAGAACGTGTAGTGCACCAAGTCCATAACCTATCCATGCATGTCTACCGCCAACAATCATCCATAGACCAAGTAGTGCATCAAATATTGCATTTTTTTGCATCATGCCAGCAAGATTTTCTGGTAAGAATGCTGCTGCCCATGGTTGAATAAAACTTGCCCATGCATCTGGTGCTTGCCAAATAAGATAGGCAATCCAAATAAATGTAATTCCTGTTCCAATGCGTAGAACATTGTAGGATGTTTTTTTCATAGAAAAAATATTATGAATTATATTTATAGCAGTATACCAGATCTAGAGTAATTATGTCATCTATGCTATTATGGAAAGTAATAAATAAATTAAGAATTAAACATTGAGATTAATTATGGAATTTCAAAAACATCTTCCCCAAAGGCATTTTCAACACATTCTTACAATGCCTTTTATTTATTTTATGATTATTCCGTCAGTATTTCTTGATATAAGTTTAGAAATATATCATCGCATTTGTTTTCCTTTGTACGGACTTAAGTATATAAAACGAAAAGAATATATCCGTGTTGACAGACATAAATTAAAATATTTGAATATTCGTGACAGAATTCATTGTATGTATTGTGGGTATGTCAATGGACTTATGCATTATGCTATGACTATCGCAGGGAGAACAGAGTGGTATTGGTGTGGCATTCGGCATAAAAAAGGAAAAAAATTTCATGCTCCAATTCATCAAGATGATTTTCTTCCATATAACAATGAAAAAGCATACAAAGAATTTTTACGCTAATTCTTGACAATTCTTGATTCTTCGTGTACAATATTTCTCGAACAAAAGTAGCAGCTTTAGAACAAGCTGCTTTTCAGTCCAATGGACATAAGGGGGTTTATCATGACAGAGATCGTTTTTGGAGCTTCGAATTTCGGGATGGGCAAACCGAAGGTTGGTGCCAGGATCAAGGTGGATCACCCAACTGTTGGCAGACGCTGCACAACATCTCATCATGCGCGTGGCAACCCACACACACCGATGGTTCTCCGTCTTCGCGAAGATCCGGACAACAGGGGGCAGTGGCTTTGGGCCGAGAACAGTCGACTCAGGCCGGCCGTGGTCTGCTTCATCTCGCGTCGACCCAAGCAGGGTGAGACCATCGTGATCAAGGAAGTGTGGGACAACTCTGTGCTCGCCGAGCTCGAGTAGAGGCATCAAGTTCACAGAAGAACAAGGGGGAGTGATGTCTCGTTGCAGACATGATGCTGTGCCAGGAGCTTGCAAGTACTGTCAAAGAGATAGGAAGACAGGAAACAAGCTGGGTGGAAAGGGCTCGCACTGTCCGCACGGGGTCGACACGAACGAGCTCGAAAAATGCGGCATTTGCAAGCCTTCAAGTTCTCGTCATCGACGGTTTATGAACTTGACTCGTACCAAACCGAAGGACAAGTAGTCATCGAAGGGAGGGGAGTCTACGCAGCGCGTAGGCTCCCCGACTCATTCTAAAAATGGAATTGAAAGTGTAAGGCGCGAGTTTCTCGTTGCTATTTTTTTTCGCCTGGCGTTTCGCCAGGACGAATCCTGCGAAGCTCTGGACTTTGTACCAGAGCGAAGGAGGAGATCTCCTTTTCGATATCGCTGCGCAGCAAGACTACTTCCAAGATGAATAGTATTTCTTCCAAATTTTTCACTGATGGTATCCACTGTTTTATAAATAGATTTCATTTTTCGTATGTTTTCTGAAGGTTCAAACAAAGATGATTGTATTTCTGATCTTGGTTGTAATGCTTGCAGTGTGATTCCTGTTGAACGATATTGTACATGTTGTTTTTTTGCTTGTCTGTACAATGTTCGCACGGTGTTCATCATATCAATTGGGTAGGCAGATGCACGAGAAAGTTTTGCACGTGCACTGTGAATTGTTCTATCTTGTGCACGAAGCCATACAGTAATTTCTTTTGCAACAAGATCAAATGTCCTTGCTTTTATACAAGCATTCTCTAAATTTTTTGTCAGTTGTGGCCAAATAATTTTTGTCTTACTAGACCGAGGAGAAAATGTTCTACTTTTTGTAATTGATTTGTATTCTCTTTTTCTTTTTGGATTAACTGGAAATATTGATTCGCCACGAAGTTCTCGCCACAAATCTTGTACTGGTCGAGAAAAATGTGCTTTTACCCAGCCAATAGGTTGGTCAATAAATTGTTTTGCAGTCTGTATTCGCATTGCCTCGAGTTTTTTGCTTAACTGTCTTCCAATACCCCAGACGTATGATATTGGTAATATTTCTAAACATTCATTGATTCGTTTTTGAGATATTTCACAAACACCAAATGGCTTATTCCATCGAGATGCAATTTTTGCCAATACTTTTGTTGGCGCAACACCAATTGATACAGGAATATTTAATTCTTGTTTGATGTGACTTTGTATTGTTTTTGCTGTTTCATATGCACTCATGTTTAAATATTTTTCAGAACTATATAAATCAACAAATCCTTCATCAGCGCCGTAGACTTCTACCATATTTGTGTACTGTCTTACAATATCAAAAATACGGTGTGAAAACATTGCATATGATCTGTAGTCTCCTGAAACAATAATAACTTCTGGAAAATGTTTTTTAATATAAAAGACTGGCATCCCACGTGTTATACCAAGTGCTTTTGCCTCGTAACTAAAAGCAGCGGCAATACCGCGCTCTTTTCCTGTAACAATAGGCTTTCCTTGTAATGCTGGGTTCATTGCTTGTTCACAACTTGCAAAGAAAGCATCAGCATCTAAATGCAATATCATCTAATATCTATTATTTAATATTTTCGAATAACACTTGTAACAACACCAGCAACATTCATTTCTTGCTCCGGATGAATATCTGGGTATTTTTTATTTGCAGCACGTAAAAATGTTTTGTTTTTTTGTTTCATTAAATATTTCAATGTCCACTCATTGTCGACTTGTGCAACAACAATATTTCCTGCTTGTGCTTTTTTACTTCTGTCCACTATGACCATATCTCCTTGGACAATACCTGCATCAACCATAGAATCTCCGCTAACATGTAGTAAATAACTTGCCTGAGGATTTTCAATAAGATACTGATCTAAACTCATAGTGTCAGTTATTTCTTCTTCTGAACCAGTAGGGAACCCAGCTTGTATAGAGCCAAGAACCGTAATTCCATATAATTTTGTTGTTGGAATCAGTTTTCCGTCTTCACTTTTTGCAACAAGTCCGTCATCGATAAAATGTTTTACATATTTGTAAAGTGATCCTTTTGACTGAACATCAAAAAGTTCAGCAAGACCATCATAAGAGGGGAGTCTGCCATGTTTGTTGTAATATCTCATGAGTGCTTGTTTTCTTTTTGTGTAAAGTGGTGGCATATTAGTCTTTCTTAGGGTATAAAATTTCAATTATATTCCCGTCAGGATCTGTAAATGTCGTTACGATTCCATAACTTTTTTGTAGTAAGCGTTGACCAATGTTTACCTCTGCTTGTTCTAATTTTTCAGTCCATTGTGTTAATTCTTCCATTGTTTCTGCCTTGAACTGTATTAAGACAGGATTTTCTTTGTTGTAATCAAATGTATATTTATCTCTATTTGACATTGGTTCGATGGCAAAAGGAGTTGTTCCTGTATCAAATCCAAACCATTTTTCATCATTTGGGTTTGCTGTTTCGTCTAATGGACGCAAACCAACTATGCTCTTATAAAACTCAATAAGTTTTGTGTGGTTCTTAGAAAGGAGGTTAACGTATATCAGTTCTTGTTTCATAAAGTATTTGTATGAATGATTATATTTATATTATAAGAGAACATTCGTTCTCCTGTCAAGAATTTATCCACAGCTACTTATCTATTGAAGTATACACAGGCTTGAGATTGTTTTTATATTCAATGTGATACAATAATTTTTCGGCATTTTACACACTAACAAGGGAGGTGTGCCGTGGAACGATTTAGGAGAAAAAAAGTGTCAGTACCTCGACACGTGACTGTTCTTTCCATTCTTATTGGGCTCATGCTCACTATGGCGGCGTGTGATCCGATCAAGAAGTACGTCAACAAGCACTGGCCACCGCTTTCGTCGCTGGATCAGAGCATGAGGGCGGTGCTGTTCTCGGCTGAGATTTTCGATGACATGGACAACCCAGTGGTCGGCGCAACCATTGATGCAGATGAAATCAAAAACCGTCTGCCGCCCTTGATTCTCAAAAAGATCAAGAAGGCGAAGACTGGTGACAAGATCAAGAAAGCAAAACTCTCAGATGTGAAGGTCACGACGGGAAAACAGGAATTTCGTGTTTCTGCCAAGTTTCATGTGCGCTTCAAAAAGCCAAAAGCCTGGATCGAGGGGAAGATTCTGGGTGTCATCGCAGTCTCAGTGGTCGGCGATTCAGTCATGCTCCTGCCTTCATTCCAGACGCTGACCATAGACAAGGCCAAATACGAAGGGACAGGACGCTGGCTTCGGGCACTTGGCATTGGCGTTGATAAGATCAAGAACCTCATCAACGATGTGATTGAGAAGTATCTCAACAACATCAATGGGCAGCTTGCCAAGCCAATCGTTTACAAGATCAAACTACCAAAAGTCAAGCCGGTCAAACCGAAGCAGCTGATCAAGGAGAAAGATGGTTTGACTGTAAAGAGCGGAAACAAGATCAAGCTCGATCTCTATCTTGGTCGCTCTGCACTGATGATCGATTCTGATGGTGTACATTTGCTCGCCGAGATATTTGATCGTCCAACGACACCTACGCTTCCCAAGATTCCTGTGCAAAAGGACACGACCCAAGCGCAGTTCAATAAGGCATTTGCCAAATACAAGGGGCAGTTCCAGAAGAAGTGGAAACAGGTTTTGGGTTCAGCTTTGCAGAAGAAAACTGAAGTATTGCTTGCCAAGGTTTTTCTTCAAGAAAGACTCAACACGGCTTTTGAAAGTCCAAATCTATGCGTTTCGTATGCTCACCCCATTTCGACTGATGACTTTTCAAAAGAGATCGAGGTTTTGAAGCCAAAGCACATTAACTGCAAGGGGCTATATAAGCCGTTTGCAGGATGGGACTGCCCTGGTCCGTCGCGGTATGAATGTGAAAAGCCTCGCTGGTCATGTCCACGTCGACCTGCTGGTGGATGTAGTGTTCATATCAGGACTTGTCGAAATTGTGATGGTGTGAGCTGGCGCAGAAAGGTTCAGTGCAAGATTGAGCGTGCTGCCTGTAAGGTTTGGAACGAGAAGAGAAGGGCAGAGTTGAAGATTTGCAAAGAAGCGAAACGCGCAAAGGAGCGAGCTCGCCAAGCATGGTGCAAGACAAAACGAGAAGCATACCTTGCTGCTCACAAGGCAGGATGCAAAGCAAAACGAGAAGCACACATTGCAACGCACAAGGCGTGGTGCAAAACTACGCGCGAAGCAAAAAGGGTAGCACATCAACTCGCCAACGAGGGTCGTGTTGCAGGTTGCAAAACAAAGCGTGAAGCAATCCGAAATGCATACAAGTTCCTGAAGATCGGCAAGATTGGCGGACGTCTTTCCGGAAATGGCTCTGTGAAAGCCTGTGTGCACCAGATTAAGTTCAGCAACAATCTTTCCAAGGTTGGAGTGAACTTGTCTGTTGATGCCAAGGCTGACACCAACGCGCACATATGGTTTGACCCTCACAACGGAGGTCACCTGATCTGCGTGGCCAAGTGGAAGCGGGATTGGAAACAAACCGGAAGATTGAACATCAATCCAAACCCGCCACGTGAAGCTGATCTGAGTCCGCAGCCACAACCAGACGGATCACTGCGTATGACTCTTACCACAAAGGCCTTTGGGACAAAGGTAAAGGTGTTTCCACCACCCATTGTCCAGATACTCAAAGATCCGATTCTCATGGTCAACTGCCTGTTGCCAGTTGTGTCTGGCATTACCTTTGCGAGTGTTCAACTCTTGAGAGGAAAGGATATCCCAGAGGGGATGAAGACTGCTTTCAATGGTCAGCACAAATTCGAAGTGAAGTCCAAGCAGTTTTCGTTCGACATCAAACCGGCTAAGATCAAGTTGCCAGTGGGTTCGCCGCTGGTTCTCAAACCCAGCTGGGATGACAAGACCGTCGGGTACAGAGAATAACAACAAGAATAATTCAAACAAACTCTAACAAAAGGAGATATCCCTCTTGTGCGTAAGTGCAAGGGGGATATTATTTTTTCTTTGCGCATGGTATACTATTTTTATAATAATTACTTGATTATTCTTAATTCATTTCTATGAAAGGACACGCAGGTTGCACAGGCTCCAAAATTGGTTGGTGGCTTGTCATCATCGGTGCACTTAATTGGGGGCTTGTCGGTACATTTGGATGGAATCTTGTAGAGTGGCTTCTTGGAAACTGGGAATGGGCAGAACGTCTTGTCTACATCCTAGTTGGACTTGCAGCACTCGGAGCTCTTTGGGGCTGCAAGTGCAAAAAATGTAAGGCGTAATTCGCTTTAATCGAAAAGAGTTCATTAATATGAGCTTTTTTTGATTGAGGCAATAGACACCTTTACTAAAATTTGATACGCTGCATATACTATGAAACCAAAAGAAAAGCGAAAAATTTTAGTCCTATATACTGGAGGGACAGCTGGCATGCACAAGGAATATCCAAATGCACCGCTTAAAGCAGGTTCACTGGAAGATTTGCGGAAAAATATTCCTGAAGCAGATGAATTGCCTTATGATATTACATGGGAAGAGTTTTTTCCAGGTGGTAGACCAATAGATTCGTCAGAGGCAAGTTTAAAATTGTTCAATCAAATGGCAAAAAAGATTCAGGAGGGAGTCAGTGAATATGATGGTGTTGTTGTGCTTTATGGTACAGACACTATGGGTCCTTCTGCTGGCTATTTGTCGTATATATTTGAAGGTTTAAACAAGCCTGTTATATTTACTGGCGCAATGATTCCAGCGGTCGAGAAAGGATCTGATGCACAAGCAAATATTGTAGACGCTATAGAAGTTGCAGCACAGTCTGGAAATGAGATTCCAGCATTAAACGAAGTTGCTGTTGTATTTAATAAGGAAATTTTTCGAGGGAACACTGTATTTAAATACAGTTCACGAAAAGATTCCCCCCAGCCAATGAGAGCGCCTGGTCATGAGACACTTGGCGACATTCAAGAAAGCGGAAAGATTGTCTTAAAAGAAAAAGAGCTTTTGCCAGAAACAAAAGAGAAATTTACAGAGGTAAATAAATTGCGAACTGGATTTTCTCCTATCGCTATTGATATTAATCCTTTTACGAGTGAAGAGGTGATAGAAGCGTTTGTTGCGCGCAGACCCCCGGCTGTATTTATATATGGCATTGGTCTTACGTCGACGAGTGAGCGATATAAATACATCAAAAAGCACGTACCAAGCAATATTCCTATTTTTTATCATAAGGAAGGTGCTCCGCCAGACCCAGAATGGATTCAACTTCCAGGAATAAAAGATTTCCAACAAGCCCATGCAAAAGCAACATATATTATAAATAGAACCCCAGACATAGATGAAATGCGTGCGCTTGCAAAAGCAAATTTACGTGGAGAAGGGGAGGGCCCGATTGTAACAGAGCGAGAAATTTTAAAGTATGATGAGCGTGGTGCAGAAATGGCAGAAGCTCGAGGAAAGAGAAGATAAATAAAAAACAGCCTGTGTGGTTGTTTTTTTATTGGAGCCATCATCCGGGATTGAACCGGAGACCTCATCCTTACCATGGATGCGCTCTACCAACTGAGCTATGATGGCGTTTTATTGTTGGAATATTTTACAATGATGATCCTGCCTCGTCAAGATGATAATTTGTTGAGACGACGAAGTTCCAATGTCTTTGCACGCTTTGCACGAGCAAATGTTTCATTTGTATCACCAGAAACCCCTTTTTCAGTCCAAATTTGACTTGTAAGCGGCATATCTGTATTTGTAACTTCAATACTTCCTTGTCGTACACCATGTTCATATACACCATCTGTACGCCACTGAAGTGCATGTGTGTATTTAAGCAGTGTCTTATTATCTTTTTTATCTACTTCATGAATAAGTAGTACATGATTGCGTGCATGATCTTGTCCTGTTTCAAGCATAATAACCATATCTCCTGGTTGTGCATCTGAAAGTGGAACAGCTGTACTATTTTTTTCATTTGCAAGTATTGCAACATTTGTATTTTCTGCAGTACGAAGTCGACGCAGTATTTTGCGAAGAATATTCCAGGTTTTTGGAAAGTTTAATGTTTTTGGAAGAGATGTTGATTTTTTTGTTTGAAGTTCAGCATTTAATACATAATAAACAAATGCAGAACAGTCAACACCAAGATTATGCTTTACAAGAAATTTTCGTACATCTTCTTGTGCAAGTGATGCAAGATCAACTTTTTTTCTGAGTGCAATCATATGTGCTTCTTGTACAATTTCAGAAGGACTTCCTTTTCCAACAAGAACGCGAAGTGCACCACGAACTTTTTGATGCTTATTATTATAATAAGGACAAGGGATGTTGTGACCTTTTGTAGATAGGTTTACATAGGCATTGACCATATCTTGTGCAGGTTGTGTAAGTTTGCTTACTGACATATGTGTGCTATTTCTTTTCCAAGATCGCTGAGTTCATTATGATTTTTCATAATATTTTTTGAAGTCTGGATTCTCAATAGATCTTTACCTTCTTTTTTATTTGAATATGGAATTATATTTTCAGTATTTTCTGCATATGTTCTTCCAAATCCTTGTCTGGCCAGTTCTTTTTGTAATTTTGCTAGATCGGGCTTTTTTTTATTTACACGCAACACGATTTGACTTCCTGAATTGATATTTTGCATTGGCTCTTTGGTTTCGATATCAAGTAGTGAAGATAGGTGTATTTCAATAATACTTGGAATTAATGGATTTTTATGTTTTTGCAAAATAGATTCGTATGTTGCTGATGCGGGTTGCCTTGCATTTATTTCAATTAAATACATTTTTTTTTCTGCCTCACTAAAAATTATATCAACACCAAACAGACCCTTCCATCCATCTTTCTGAAGTTTCTTGCCAATTTCCAAAACAATATTATCAAATTTACTTTTCTGCTCGTCATTCAATATTTTGTCTGGCAATGACCAATCATTTCCAATTGTGGCAAATTTATTATCAGTGAAAGGGGATAGGCCTGTAATTTGATAACTAATACTTCCTTGTATGACTTTTTCATTTGCAATACTCACATTTACCGTAAACATAGGTCCATCGATAAAATTTGAGATTCGGAGAGGTCTTTTTGGAAAATTTTTTTTCAATTGTTCAACGTCATCTTTTGATTTGATAACCATTGTTCCTTCTCCTGTATGTGCTCTATTAAATTGAACAATAAATATTTTTTCATTCCATTCTAATTCCTCACCTAATATTATTTTTGTATTTGGCAAATATTTTTGAAGACCTCCAAGCCATTCAAATTGAGAAATTTTATTTTCAACTTCTGCAGCGAGTTCAGCAGATGGATTAAGAAGTGTCCATCCTTGTTCTTGGCAAATTCTTTCAATACGAGGTGTGTTTTTAAAGACTACAATATGTGGGTTCTTTTGTTTTTTAATAAAGGAAACAATATTTGAATCTTCAAGAAGTTGCCAAGTGTCGAGTAATTCATTCTCTTTTGGGAAAATAAAATTCTCAGATGCCTTTTGCTCATTTGGTTTATTGGTCGCTATGTAATAATTTTTTTCGTAGGTTGGGATGATCGCCCTTTCCCATTCTCTGGTTACATAGATGATTGTCTTATCTTTTGGCAATTGAAAGCTCATAGTCGTGTCATTATAGCGAAAAAAGCCTTTTTTTGCAATGAATCGGGTAATGGTAGCGAATTTATTGTAAAAACCCTTTTTTATCCACACCTATCCCTTGACAACATAATATAATAGTGATACTGTAGTAATATAAGCAGAAAAGTATGCCAGATAACATACAAGCAATCCTAAATATTATTAAGGCGACTAAGGAAGAAGGTAATAATAAAAAAGCCATTACACGATTGCAGGCTATTATTCGGATTTGTCAGGCAGAAATACGGAAAATTAAAAAATCATCATAGTACAACCCTTGCTAACGCAGTCGGTTCTGCGAGTACTATAATGATTCTTTAGCTACTTGTAGTGTAGTAACAAACATAAGAAATGTCAATATGGCAAAAATAGATAAATACAGTATCAAAAACCTAAGAAAGGAGTTTCCTAACGATAATAAGTGTTTGGATTATTTGTTTGAGACTCTACATAGCTGGGATTGTTCTTGTGGGGGCAAATATAAACGCCTAAAGGGACGTAAACAGTATCAGTGTAGTAGATGTCGTTTTCAGATAGCTCCAATGGCAGGGACAATATTTGAGAAGTCTACCACTCCTCTCACATTATGGTTTCATGCTCTGTTTATCTTTTCAAACGCAAAGAGTGGTATTTCCGCAAAAGAAATGGAAAGACAGCTAGGAGTTACCTACAAGACCGCATGGCGTATCTTGAAGCTCATACGTGAGTGTTTAGGACAGGATAATGACAAGCTGAGTGGCAAGGTAGAAGTAGACGAGGCATATTTTGGTGGTAAGGGACATGGAGGAAAATATAACAAGAACCAAAGGTCTGTCATGGCAGACAAGGCAAAGGTTATTGGAGCGATTGAAAGAGGTGGAAAAGCACGAGTAAAACAAGTTCCAGATTTAAAGGCTAAGACTATTATAGGGTTTGTCTATGAGAACATAGACCCTACAGAAACAAGCATGTATACGGATGAAAGTAACAGATATGACAACCTACAATATGAATACGCTCGTCATAGTGTGAATCACGGAAAAAAAGAATATGCACGTGGGATAGTGCATATTAACAGTGTTGAACAGTTTTGGAGTCATGTTAAGCGTTCACTAAAAGGAACGCACAAAGTAGTATCTAAGAAGTACTTGCAGTCTTATCTCGACGCTTTCGTTTTTCACCACAACGTGCGCAACGACAGACTTCGTTTCGAGATGTTGCTTTCACTCGTTGTTGGATGACCTTGTTTAGTGTTGATAAAAAGGTCTTTTTCTGATGTTGTCTTTTTTTCATGGGGATAGTATACTATACCTGTATAAAAATATGAATACTAGACAAAAAGTTATTAAAAAATTACAAAGCGACCTGGCTCGCTTTAATGTGGTAGATAATACTGTCTCAGAAAAAAAAGTTATAGCTGGTCAAATTCCCGATGTGATCATTTTCCAAAAAAATGTACAAATGGAAAATGATCCTCTTTTTATAATAAAGATAGAAAACGGAGGTGACCTCGTTGATAGTATACAACAGTGGAAATCCTTAGGTGAACTTCCAAGTTCTTTTTATATTGTCGTACCAACGTCTAAAATAGATGAAGCTAAAAAATTAGCCAATATAACTGGAGTAAAGGCAAGATTCGCATCTTATGATTTAGATGAGAGTGAAAATGTAAAAGAGATTCATTATGAATGAAGTATATTCTATAATTCTCGGTGCAGGTCTTGCTATTGGGGGAGGTTGGATCAGCGATGAAATTCGTTCTTGGAGAGAAAGATCGCGTGAATTAAGATCCATAAAAACAGGTCTTCAAGATGAGCTTGATGAAATTATAGAAACACTCAATAGCATGCATGAAGTGTGGACACAGGCGAAAGTATTATCACCAAAATACGTTACAACTCTTTTATCAAGTACAACTACTTTTGATAGTTTGAGGACACGGCTATTTCTTATTCATGATGACGAAATGAGGAAAAAGATAGTAGTATTTTACAAAAAATTGAAAAACACAGCGAAAGAATATGATGGTAAATTAGGTACACTTGTAGATACTGAGGAGGCAATAAGTGAGCAAACTGCCGTTGAAGCCGAGTTCCAAAAATTAAAAATTCAAGCTGAATCTCTTAAAAGTGATCTTTAAAGTGATCTTTATTGATTAAAATATAATCAATAACCAGGCAAGCTCCTGGTTTTTTTAATACCCAAAATCCCAATCTTAAGATATGTCCCTAGGGGATAGGTGGGTTTTTATCCACAGAAATGGTTGTTAATGGTATAAAAGTGGGGTATAATGGATGCAAGTGGGGAAAGGTGGGGAATTCATCGATCCTCCATTGATTCAAATCAATATTGTTCTTTTTTCCAATAAGTAAGATGCTTGTCTACATATTGGCTATTTTTTCCTCTCAGTTTTATATATTGATTTGCACGGCAAATAAGCGGGACGTGCCCTCTGTACGTCCCGGTGAATTTGCTCTAAAGCAATGGTTATGTTTATCGGAGAATACTCCCACAATTTAGATGACAAAGGACGACTGGCTGTTCCAAAGAAATTTCGCCAGGCTCTTTCAAAAGGTGCTGTTGTTACGCGTGGGCTAGACAATTGTCTGTTTTTGTACACACGTGATGAATGGCAAAAACTTGCAGAAAAACTTTCTAACCTTCCATTTGCTCAGGCAAACACACGTGCATTTGCACGTCTTATGCTTGCCGGTGCTATGGATGTCAAAGTAGATAAGCAAGGTCGTATTATTCTTCCAGAATATTTACGTTCATTTGCACATCTTAAAAAAACCATTATCGTTGCTGGTCTGTACAACCGCCTCGAATTGTGGGATGAAAAAGAATGGAAGGCATACACTCAGAAGAGTGAAAAAGAAAGTAGCAAAATCGCTGAACAAATGTCTGAGCTTGGCATATGAGGCATATACCAGTTCTTCTACATGAGGTTCTTGATGGTCTCAATCTTCGTGACGGTATACATGTTATTGACGGAACTCTTGGAGATGCAGGACATTCAGAAAAGATATTGGAGCAGATTTCCCCAAACGGTCGATTGCTTGGCATAGATGCAGATGCCGAAGCTATTTTGCGAGCAAAAAAATTCCTTGAGAATGTTGAAGATCGAACCACACTTGTTCGAGGAAATTTTGCAGAAATAGATTCTATTGTTGCGCAAAATAATTTTGAACCTGTCCATGCAATCCTAATTGATCTTGGATGGTCTTCACCACAGTTTGAAGAACGCGGTAGAGGGTTTTCTTTCCAACTTGATGAGCCACTCGACATGAGGTATGACTCAACAAACGGTAATGATACTGCAGCAACATTGGTGCAAGAATTAGATAGAGATCAACTTGCGACCATATTTAAAGAATATGGTGAAGAGAAATTATCTGAGCAAATAGCAGAAGCGATTGTAGAGAAGAGAAAAGAACAATCTATTGAAACAACTAAACAACTTACTGATATTATTTTGCAAGTCTACAGAGAGAAATTGAAAACAGATAAAGAAATTCCGTGGATTGGTGGTATTCATCCAGCAACAAAAGTATTTCAAGCCTTGCGGATTGCAGTAAACAGAGAATTGGATGTGTTAAAAGAAGTGTTACCAAAGGCTATTGATGTACTTGCATCGGGCGGAAGATTGGCAATCATTAGTTTTCATTCACTCGAAGATAGAATTGTAAAACACTACTTTAAAAGTCAACAAGGAAAAACAGTCAACATAATTACAAAAAAACCAATTGTGTGTACAGATGACGAGGCAAAAGAAAATCCTCGTGCAAGAAGTGCAAAACTGCGCATAGTAGAAAAGATATAAATATGACAAGACAGAACAGAAAATTAACAAGACGAGAAAAGAAACTTGCCATGAAACGTATGTTTTTGAGTGGCTCTTTCCGAGCAGGATTGATTGTCTTTATTGTCTTTTTTGGTATTTCGTATGTTCTTCAGACAACAGCTGTTTCAACAAAGGGATATATTATTAGTGATTTAGAACGAACTGTTCGTGACCTAAAACATGAGACAAAACAATTGGAAGTTGATATTGCTGGGTATACATCTATGCAAAGTATACAAGCACGGTTATCTGAAATTGATTTAGTCGTTGCAGATTCAGTCGATTATATTACACCAGTTGGTACAGCTGTGGCGAGACGGTAGTACATCTTTACAGCTTTTATTGATAGCTCCATCGAATGGAGTTTTTTTCATTCAATTAACAATTAGCAATTAACAATTAACAAATCCTAGATAGCTTGTTAATTGTTATTTGTTAATTGTTTTTTTTATGGTAAAATAACCATAATTATTTAGTATAGTTTGTATGTGGGTTCTTGTGTTACAACGCATTGCTGTAGAGTTTGTTTTTGATGTTGTCTATTTCCCGCTTTGGTGGTACACGAGTGGACTAAAACGTGTGGGTCTTGGTTGCTTGCGACTGATGCAACAGGCAAATATGAATCTTGCTCCGGGTCTTTGGCTCAGAAATATTTTTGTTCCAATGTTTGGACAAACAGACTGGCAAGGAAGACTTACGAGTGTATTCATGCGTGCGATAAATGTCATTGGAAGAGGTATTGCACTTGTCGTCGCAACTATTTTCATTATTCATTTATTTCTCTTTTGGTTGGCCTTGCCTGTTTTTGTTGTCTATATGCTTGGGCAATCTTTTTTTGAATAAATAGTGTATGTTGTTTGAAAAACAACCACCAGTCAAACTAGAATCTTGTCGTGTAAAACGTGTTGGAAATATTGTTGTTGCTGGTGATACAAATGAGAAAAAAGAAGAATTAACTGCTGGATACTATAGCGGTGATTTATTTTTGTATTGGGGAGAACAATTGACTCGCTATCATATTTATTATCGAAGATCACGACGTATTTTAGATAAGTTTCATATTATTGGTTCAGGAGTGTTTGGTGTTGGTTTTCTTGGTTTTTTTCTTGGTCTTGTATATGCAAGAAAATTAACAGATGCCGTATATACATCACAGTTCTGGTTTCAAGAAAATATTATTGCAACATTGTTTTGGCTAAGTATTATCAGTTTTAGCTACATGGTCTATCGTGTTATGGTGTTACAAAAACCACCAGCACTTGTAGACATTCACGAAACAAGGAAAAATAAAAAACAGAAAAAAGTTTCTCCTAAGAAAAAAGGACCAGGCGCTGTTATTTCCAAAAAGGATGCAAAAGATATTTCAAAGACATTTGTCGATGAATTGCGTTATGTACTTGAACAGGCATATTTGATAGCAGACAAGCATGGTGACCAAACTATTTCTCCAGTCCATCTTTTTTATGCACTCCTCGATGCACAACAAGTGCAATCGATTTTTTTGCGCCTTGGTATTGGGACAAAGCATCTAAAAGCAGAATTAGCAAAAGCATTTGCACCCAAGAAAAATAATATTGTTCCGGTGTTGTCTGCAGATGCTATGCAGATTTTATTTCATTCATACGATGTTGCGCGAACCATTAAGCAAGAATATGTTCATGTAACAGAATTACTTATTGCAACAATTCGTCAGTCAGAGCCATTGCAAGAAATTTTGTATGACATGAAGGTTGATAAAAATAAATTAAACAATGTTATTGAGTGGATGCGTATTCGCGAGCGCATGAGAAGGCAGTACAGAAAATTCAAAAAAGCAGCAGCGCATAGAAGTAAATATGGTATGGATAGAGCAATGACAGCCGTAGCAACTCCGTTCCTCAATAGTTTTAGTCAAGATATCACCATGAAGGCAAAGTATGGTCAGCTTGGAGCAGTTGTAGCACGAGATAAGGAAATTGATGATATCTTTAGAATTGTTGAAGGAGGAAGACAAAGTGTTGTTCTTGTTGGAGAGCGTGGTGTTGGAAAAATGAGTATTATAGAAGGAATTGCACAGCGCATGATAGAAGATGATGTCCCAGATCGTTTAAAAGACAAACGACTTGTACAACTTTCAACATCTTCTCTGCTTGCTGGAACAACAGTGAGTGGTGCACAACAACGATTGATTCAAATAATGAACGAAATAGCAAAAGCAAAAAATATTATTTTATTTATAGATAATATCCAAGATTTGGTAAGTGTAAATAATGCTGAAGGTGGAGAAGGACTAGATGTTTCTGAAACACTGGCACAGTATATTGGAGGAAGTCGCTTTTTTACGTTTGCAACAGCAACGACAAATGGATTTAACCAACATATATTGAATTCTGCGCTTGGAACTGCTTTGTCAAAAGTGGAAGTGAAAGAAATGGAAGAAGATCAAGCAATTCAAGTTCTTGAATCAAAGGCTGGAGTGGTTGAGTATAAACATCATGTTTATTTTTCATATGGTGCAATTGAGCAGTCAGTAAAGCTTGCAATGAAATTTCTTCACGATCAAAATATTCCTGAGAACGCAATTGGGCTTATGAGTGAAGCAGCCAGTTATGTACGAAATAAAAAAGGAGAAAATGCAATGGTTCAAGCAGAAGATGTTGCCGCAATTGTAGGGGAAAAAACAGGTATTCCAGTAACAAGTATTTCAGAAGACGAATCATCAAAACTAATGCGTTTAGAAGAAGAAATGCACAATCATGTTATTGGGCAAAACGATGCTGTGCAGCTTGTTGCAAATGCGCTTCGACGTGCACGTGCAGAAGTTCGTTCACAAAAAAGACCAATTGCAAATTTCTTATTTCTTGGACCGACTGGTGTTGGAAAAACCGAACTTGCAAAAACAATTTCAAATGTTTATTTTGGTGGAGAAGAGCGCATGATTCGTATTGACATGAGTGAGTTCCAAGACAAGGCAGGAGTGTATCGTCTTATTGGTCAACCTGGGCAACAAGGGACAGGACTCTTAACAGAAGCAGTACGACAAGAACCGTTTTCTCTTGTACTCTTAGATGAGTTGGAAAAAGCAGATCCTGATATTTTAAATTTATTTTTGCAAGTATTTGATGATGGCAGACTTACAGACAGTGTTGGACGTGTGATTGATTTTACAAATACCATTATTATTGCAACCAGCAATGCAGGAACCGCCTATGTGCAAGAACAGATAAACAAAGGAGTTACTCTTGAAGATATACGTCAGGCATTGATTCGAGGAGAATTGAAAAAATACTACCGACCAGAATTTTTAAATCGTTTTGATGGTATTGTATTATTTAAAGCGCTCAATCGTGATGAAACAAAACAAATTGCAGGACTTATGCTCAAGCGTGTAGAAAAAGATTTACAGAAAAGAGGTGTATTTTTACGTGTTGAAGATGCAGGATTAGAAGCACTTGCTGAAGTTGGGTTTGATCCAGAATTTGGTGCACGTCCAATGCGCAGGGCAATTCAAGATAAAGTGGAAAATGCACTTGCAGAGTTAATTTTAAATAAGGGATTAAAACGGCGAGATACAGTTGTTATTGGGGAAGGTGCTCAGTTAAAAGTAGAATCAGCATCGTAAATAAAATCAAAAAGCCCACCATACTCCCTCGTATAAATCAAAGTGATTTGATTCATACGAGGTACTGGTGGACATTTTGAACATGCGCATCAGTACCATTGTTGACTGTTGCACGGTT
The DNA here is from genome assembly GCA_965231005.1 of uncultured Gammaproteobacteria bacterium. Classification (GTDB taxonomy): domain Bacteria; phylum Patescibacteriota; class Patescibacteriia; order Magasanikbacterales; family UBA922; genus CAZTEU01. Next base: position 1,062,820 of record OZ246405.1, on the reverse strand, counting down.
ATCTTTGCTTGATGACTACTTGGACGCTCAGCTCTCCCAAGCTTCCTTTTTCGCTCGGAGCAGGTGATGTCAGGACAACACATTTGCCGTCTTTCCACCAGCTGAAGGAATTTTTCATCCGTCTACTGAGATCAAGCAGACGTTGTCCAATCAGAGTCACCCGCTCTATGATCGCGTCTGGATCTTCGTCCTCCACGATAGCTGTGGTGTCATCTAGTATGATTTTGATTGTTCTCATGGTACCCCCTTGAAAAAAATGGAAGATAATTTTACGTTACACACTTCTGAGTAATTAGTCAAGATTATGGTTTTCTCTTATTTTTTCCTTGCCTTACTTCTCTCATTTTGTCTCACAGCACTTGCACGTCGGGTCATGCAATTCTATGCAATTGTGGATGTCCCACGTGTTCATAAAAGAAAAATTCATAAGAAAAAAATTCCACTTGGTGGTGGTATTGCGATTTGGCTTAGTTTTTTTCTTGTCCTTTTTTATATTTCACAGACAACAGAATTGCTACAAGAGAATATTTCAAATGTTCGACTGCTTGGATTATTTCTAGGAAGCTGTGTTCTCATGGTTGGTGGTTTTTTTGATGATAAATTTTCATTGTCACCTATAAAACAAGTGTGGTTCCCAATTATTGCAGCAATTATTGTTATATTATTTGGAGCTGACCTTTACGCAATTACAAATCCATTTGGTGGAACATTTTCATTGCAGCATACAACCATTATTCCATATGTTTCTTTTGCAAATATTCTGATATTTTTTTGGCTCATGGGTATGATGTATACAACGAAATTGCTTGATGGTCTTGATGGGTTAGTAACAGGAATCGTGTGCATTGGTGCATTCATCATTTTTTTCCTGAGTAGGCAACCACAATGGTATCAGCCAGATGTGGCACTTATTGCCATTGTTTTGGTGGGTTCGTGTTTAGGATTTCTTTTGTGGAATTGGCATCCAGCAAGTATATTTCTTGGAGAGGGAGGAAGTTTATTTTTAGGATTTATTTTAGGAGCACTTGCAATTATTTCTGGCGGGAAAATAATGACAGCCATTCTTGTCATGGGAATACCAATCCTTGATTTAGTACGAGTGTTTATATTGCGACTTCGAAAGAAAAAGTCTATCTTTATTGGAGATAGTGAGCATCTTCATTTTAAACTTCTTGCATCGGGTCTTACACATGTTCAAACAGTGCTGTTATTTTATTCCATTGCGTTTTTATTCGGTATAAGTACACTTTTCTTGCAAAGTAAAGAAAAACTTATTGCCCTGTCGTTTCTTTTTGTGTTAATGTTATTAATAGGTATGTGGTTTAGCCGAAATAGTAAATATGAAAAATAAAAATACATTTCTCGTTATATTCTTTGTCCTTTTTTTTGGTGCATTTCTTTTATTAAAAGTGTGGCAACTATTTTGGACAAGTGCTGTTATAGAGGTTGGCACAGAGCAGATGCATGTACTGCTTGCTCGCAATCAATATCAGTGGCACAAAGGACTTGGCAATAGAGATTCTGTCGATGAATATGAGGGAATGCTCTTTTTGTTTTCAGAATCTTCTCGACACGGTATTGTAATGCGCGATATGGAGTTTCCTATTGATATTTTATGGATTCAACAAGGAACGGTTGTAGACATTGCTCCAAATGTTCAGGTAGAACCAGAAAAATCTGAGCATGAATTAACAAAGTATTATCCACGGACAAATGCCTCTTCTGTTTTAGAAGTCCCTGCTGGGTGGGTTGAAAAGCATGATGTGCATATTGGTGAATCTGTGCGCGTTATTGATTAACATTTATATTAATTATTCATGACAGTGTAGCAATTTTGTGATATAGTATTGGTACTATGGTTGAGCAAACTCCAATTTTTGAAAAGAAAAATGTTATTGTCACAGGTGGGGCAGGTTTTTTGGGATCTCATCTTTGTGAACGATTGCTTCGAGAAGCAAAAGTTATTTGTATGGATGATTTGTCAAACTCATCAATACAAAACATTCAACATTTACTACAATATCCTGACTTTGAATTTATTAAAGCCGATGTAAACAAACCAATTGACTTAGATGAATATCCTGAGCTTGGGAAATTTAAAGTAAAATTTCAAGGTGTACAAGAAATTTATCACATGGCTTGTCCTACAAGTCCAAAAAACTTTGAATCAAAAAAAATGCATTCACTTTGGGCAAACTCAAGTGCCATGGTGAGTACACTAGATTTAGCAGTGAAGTATCGGGCAAAATATGTGTTTGGCTCGAGTTCTGTGGTATATGGTTCTGCAATAGAAGGTCATGAAATTTTTTCAGAAGAAGATGAAGGCATTGTACATCATTTATCTCCACGAGCATGTTATGACGAAGGAAAACGTTTTGCAGAAACATGTGTTGCAACATACAGGCAGGTCTATGGTGTTGATGCAAAAATTGCACGAATTTTTACAACATATGGTCCGCGTATGAAACTCCGGGATGGATTACTTGTTCCTGATTTTATTATTGATGCACTTGAAGGAAGAGACCTTGTTATTTATGGTGATGGCAATATGACACAGTCACTTTGCTATGTCTCAGATGTGGTTGACGGATTGGTTCGATTGATGCATAGTGGTCTTGAAACATGGATTGTAAATATTGGCCATGATGAGAAAATAAAGATGATTGATGTGGCAAATATGATTATTTCCATGACTGGATCATCTTCGCGTGTTCAGTTTGAACAGCAGCTTGAATTTTTAACTGCAAAGGGAATTCCAAATCTGCAGCGTGCAAAGGAAGAATTGCAGTGGATTCCGCTTATTCGACTTGAAGATGGACTGAAGAGAACAATAGATTATACAACTGCAAATAAAGAAGTGCTTAGTATGCAACAACTTTAAAAAGGCTGAAAAGGCCATAAATGCCATAAAGGCTCTAAAGGCTGAAGAAGCTTTTATGGCCTTTATAGCTTTTAAAGCCTTTACGGCCTTTCAAAGATGTTTATTGCTATCGTACCTGCTTATAATGAAGAAGCGTATATTGGTTCCGTTGTTCGGAGCCTTTTTGATCATGTAGACGAAGTGGTTGTCGTTGATGATGCCTCAAGCGATAGTACATTTGAGCGCGCGACTTCTGCTGGAGCAACAGTTCTTAAACATACAATTAACCGTGGCCAGGGTGCATCACTTGAAACTGGACATGCCTATGCTAGAGGTGTTGGTGCAGACTATGTTTTGCACTTTGATGGAGATGGTCAATTTGATGTGCAAGATATTCTTCCTGCGTTGAATCATTTAAAAAAATCTAATGCAGATATATTATTTGGTTCTCGGTTTTTAGATAATCGATCTAATATTCCTTGGTTAAAAAGAAAGGTTATTCTTCCTCTTGGTCGTTTGGTAAATCGTTTTTTTGGAGCACCACGGCTTAGTGATGCGCATAATGGATTTCGACTTCTTTCAAAAAAGGCACTGAGTCACATTCAGATTACACACGATGATATGGCGCACGCAAGTGAGATTCCTATTCTTGCAAAGCGTGCCAATCTATCTATTGTTGAATATCCTGTTAAAGTAGTGTATCGTGAATTTGGACAGAGTTCTTTGGGAGGATTTCGTATTCTCAAAGATCTTTTTTTAGGAAAATTTATTAAATAGTATGTTATTTCTTTTTCAACTCCTCTTCGTCCTCTTTGCAGTGTTTACTGTTGTATCGGTGTATAAAAAAAGAAAGGAAGGACTCCTTGGTCCAAAAGGAACAATATTTTGGATTATATTTTGGCTTGCAGTCATTGTGGTTGTATTGTGGCCAGAAAGTGCAGCACAAATTGCAAAAATGTTTGGCATTGGTCGTGGTGCTGATTTTATTTTGTATACATCTATTGCAGTTCTTTTTTATCTTGTATTTCGGCTTCATATTAAAATTGAATCTCTTGGAAGAGATGTAACGACGGTTGTACGCAAGAATGCACTTGATAATAAAAATAAATAATATATATGCCTGAGGGAAAAAAATGGAGACCACCATCAGATGAAGAAAAAAGAAAGCGACTTTCACGTGTTATTCTTGATTTGAATCAGCCAGGGTCAGCAGAGCAGGGAGAGCGGAGAGAAAAAATTCTTGAACAAGCAAAAGAGAGAAAAGGATTGCAACGATTATTAAAAGAAAAGCCGTTCTTTCATGAAGAAGATGAAACTGCTGAACAATCAATTCATATTGAGTCTGATTGGCAAGATATTCAAGATTCAGATGAATACAAAAAAATGTTAGAGAATCCAACAGGTTTTTTTGAATCAGCAGCGTTAATTGATAGAGGAGAATTAACTACTAAAAAATTGCCAACCGGTAAAACAATTGGAGAACTATTTGATAAACCATATGATGTATCAAGGGTTAGGGTAGTCAAATTTGGAGATAAGCAAATTGTTGTGAAAAGGGTTGATGAAAAGAAGGTCGCATATTCATTAGAAGAATTTGACTTGGCAAAAAAAATTCAAGGGTTAGGTATTCCCACTGCTGCACCCGTTGGAACAATCGAAGATAAAGGAAACACGTATCTTTTGTTTGAATATTTAGAGGAAACTGTTTCAGCGCTTGAAGTAATTATTGATAGCAGTGAGTATCCTAATTCGATTGACATGATATATTCTAATGAAGATTATCCGTTTAAAGATCCTAGTGCTCATGAAGAGGTAAGACAACTTCGGATTGTCAGTGCAGTTCACAGTCTTTTGATGGATCTTCATATGTATTTACAACATAGATTCCTTGAAAAAAAGGAAATTGATACGATTGTGGATAGAAAAAAAGTAGATTCCCCAAGGGAAATGTGTGAAAGATTAAATGCTGCTGGTGTATCAGTGAAAACATTTCGTAAATGGCTTGAGTCATATAACCTTGAAATGTATAATGATGCATTGGATGAATTAGAAGATGGTGAAGGAGAAACTGGCACGGCTTTGACTGTAGAAAATGCAAATGCAGTTGTTGAGTCTACGTTAAGGAGATTTTCAAAAGAGGATATCGCCTCAAGTATAAGCAAGATGAATGCTGATTATTTTCGAGATGTACATGGAGTACCAAATAGACGATTGCCATACAAATCAATGGAAAACAAGGATTTGCATGGCGCAGAGGCTCTAGAAAGAGATTGTATTTTATTACTAGCGAGACTTGGTCGCCTACAGACAAAATTAAGAGGTGGTATAGAAAAGCATAATAAGCAGCACACCCGGACAACATACTCGCCATTTTTTGAATCAATAAAATATCGAGCTGAAGTTCTTTCGCAATTGGGTGTAGATTATGAAAGTCTTCGTAATTGGTTGACTGCGCTATTTGAAAAAGGGGAAAATCGTGACATAAGATCGCGATCAGAAGACGGAGTATTAACAGCAGACTATTTGCTTGCTAACACTATATCTAATGTACTGTGTGATGCTGAAGACGATGCCCTTACCTTAGAAGATTTTTCAGAAAGAGTTGCAACAGTATTTTCAGTTGTAAGAGATTTTAAACAAGAGAAGATCGCAAAGCTTGAAGTGTATGTTGATGAAGAGATCCATGATATTGACCAAAGAAATTTAGGCGTAGAATTTGGTAATCCATTAGATAAATTTAAACAAGATGTTGCTAATAAAACTGAAGCTGCTGGTATTGTCTTAAAAGATGTTACAAACAAAAATATTCTTGTTAAAACTGATGATGAAGGAAATTTACTACCGGATGAACAAGGAAAGGCACAATTTTACATTATTGATTTTGAAACAAAGTTACGATGAACATCGCGCAGGTTGTGCGAAAGAACGCACTGGAGAACAAAAGTAAATGACACATATGCCTGAGGGAAAAAAATGGAAACAACCGTCAGATCAGGAAAAAAGAAAGCGCCTTTCACGCGTTATTCTTGATTTACAAAAACCAACTGGGTCTGAAGAACAAAGAGAAAGAAGAAAGAACATACTTGCCCAAGCAAAGAAAAGAAAAGGTCTTCAACGTTTAATGAAAGAAAAACCCATTTTTCACGAGGAAGATGAATCTGCAGAAACGTCCATAACGATTGAACCAGGTTGGGAAGATATGAAAGATTCAGAAGAATATCAAAAAATGGTTCAGGATCCAACAGCTTTTTTTGAGGGTGCATCTAATATTGATAGAGGCAAAGAAACAATGGAGACACTACCAACTGGGGAGAGCATAGAAGAGTTGTTAGATAAAGGATATGATGTTTCTAAAGTGAAAATTGTTAATTTTGGCGACAAAAAAGTTGTAGTAAAAAGAGTAGAAAAGGAAAAGTCTGAACATCCAACTGAAGAGTTTGAATTGGCAAAAAAGATAGCAGAATTAGGTATTCCGACTCCACAGACTGTTGGTGTTGTTGAGGACAAAGGCAATACTTATCTTTTATTTGAATACTTGGAGCACACTAAATCTGTTTATGAAATGTCTATAAACAGACATGATCAAATGCTAGAAGTAGATAATGTTCTTTATAAGCCGGTAGGTTCATTTGAAAATCTAAAATTAGAAAAAGAAGCACAAGAAGCAAGAGTTTACGATATGTTGAAACTCATATTTCATTCATTGCACGTTTATGGACTTGATATAAAATTTTATGATTTTAATTCAATAAAAGAAAAAAAGGCATATAGTGATGTGGTTAATCGTTGTAAGCAACTCACGAACATGGAAGTAACTCGTGACATGTTTGAACAGTGGTTAAGGTATTTGGCAGCAGAAGAATATGATAAGGCACTTGCAGTATTTGAAGGCGAACATAAGGAACCTGATATTGAGCTTTCTGTTCGCACTGCTAGTCAGACTGTTGATATTATTTCTGGAGGTAGAAATAATCCACTTCCAGACCCGACACAGAAATTTATTCAAAATGTTTTGGATTCAAAATCAGGTGGTTTGATTCCACAAACGTGTATCAAGCAGAGCTTGAAGGTGCTGAGCTAAAACAGAGAGAATGTTTGTTATTATTTTCTGAATTGGAACGGCTATATTATGTGGAGTTTTCTCGACTAGATGAAACGACAAGGTCTGCAGGGACGCCTGTTGATGAATTCATGGACGATTATGTTTTTGAACAATTAAGTAAAAACGGATTAGATTTAGCGCATCTATCAAATTATTTTAATCATCTATTTCATGGTGAAACATTGAACATTCGATTTGATGAACTTCAAGTTGATCCTAATCGGGATTCAATAGATCCAAGAGAGGCAGCATCAACATTATTGCCTATTGTAAGAAAATTTACTGAAAGTTTGCCAGATGATGATGTAGAATCGAATATGGAAAAAGTTTTGAAAAAAGTTAAAAAGCAAAAATCAGATGTATGGGAAGATTTTTTTGAACGAAATTTAGACGATATTGAAAGTGGAATAGTAGGTTTTCCATTAAGAGGTCCTCTCAATCGATTTAAAGAAACTGTTAAGAAAAAATTAGAATCTAAGAATTTAAAATTAAGAGATATTGTTTTGCGGAATATTTTGATGAAAACTGATAGTAGTGGAAATGTAGAGTTAAATGAAGCTGGTGAACCAGAATTTTATCTTATTGATTTTGAAACAAAGTCACGATGAACATCGCACACATTGTCTCAACTTATCCACCATACTATGGCGGTATGGGAAATGTTGTCTTACAAACTGTGAGTCATCTTATTGAGCGTGGGCATACGGTTGAAGTCATGACACCACTTTACGACGTTCCAAAAGCAAAAAAAGATTTTCAAGAAAAACAAAACTATGCTCGGCAACTAGAACCGAGTTTTCAGTATGGGAAGGCAGCATACATTCCAGAAGTAAAAAAAATGCTAGATGATTTTGATATTGTTCATTTACATTATCCTTTCTTTGGTACAGCAAATGTTGTGAAAAAATGGAAACAACGCAATCCTGAGAAAAAATTAGTTATCACCTATCACATGGATACTCGTGCACCAAGTTGGAAAGGATTAATTTTTAAATGGTATGCAAAATTTTGGATGCCAAAAATTCTTCGCAGTGCAGATTTATTAATTGCAAGTTCATTTGATTATATTGAATCAAGTGATGCAGTACGTATATTTGCAGAGCAAACTGAGAAGACAGTGCAATTGCCATTTGGTGTAGATGTTGATCGATTCGCTCCAAGAGAAAAGAGTAAAGAATTATTTGAAAAATATAATTTGGATATTAATAAACCAGTACTCGTTTTTGTTGGAGGAATGGATGCAGCACACTATTTTAAAGGAATTCCTGTGTTGCTGAAGGCATTGCATTTATTAAAAAATGAAGGAAAAGAATTTCAAACAGTATTAGTAGGTGATGGTGAATTACGTCAGCAGTTTGAAGCACAAGCATCTATGTTTGGCCTTTCTTCGTTTGTAAAATTTGCAGGGAGAGTTTCAGATAAAGAATTACCAGAGTATTATAATATGGGAGATTTGTGTGTGCTTCCTTCTATTCATAGAGGAGAGGCATTTGGTATGGTGCTCTTGGAAGCTATGGCCAGTGGTGTTCCTGTTCTTGCAAGTGACCTTCCTGGCGTACGAACTGTTGCAATGGATGCCGGTGTTGTAGTGTCACCAAACAGCCCTGTGCAACTTGCACAGCGCATAGATGAATTTTTCAAAGAAGAAAATAATAGAGAAGAATGGAAAATTCGTGCAAGAAATGTTGCAGTTGAAAAATATTCTTGGGATCATATTACTGCTCAACTTGAAGCGCTATACGCTGGACTCCTTGAGAAAAAAATATAGTATGAGCTATTCATTTATTGGAAATATTATTCATGGAAAGGGGGAGGGAAAAAATCTTGGGTTTCCAACAGCAAATCTCGACACAAAAGAAGATGCTATTGAGATTCATCCAGGTGTTTATGCAGCGCAGAGTATTGTTGGACAGCAGCAATATGATGCAATATTAATTATCCGAGAGAATCCGTGGACGATAGAAGTACATTTGCTTGATTTTCAAAATAGTGATATATATGGAGAAGAAATGAGTGTTGAAGTTATTAAAAAAGTGAGTAATATCGGTGTGTTTAAGACCGTAGATGAGTTGAAAGAAAAGATGATGAAAGATATAGAGAAAGTTAAGAGCGAACTAGGATAATTGCTATATGGCTATATTGCTAAATTGTCCTATTTACAAAAGCAATTTAGCCATTTAGCAATACAGCAATATAATGTATGTTTACAGGAATAGTCGAGTCAATTGGAAATATTCTTGAAAAAGAGAAAAGTGAAAAAGATATCATTCTTCGCATACACGCGAAGGATATTTTTAATACTGTAAAACTTGGTTCAAGTGTGTGTGTGAGTGGGGTGTGTCTTACGGTTTCAAAAAAGGAAGATGATATTCTCACATTCAATGTGATGCATGAAACGATTTCTAAAACAACATTGGATACTATTCAAGTTGATGATAAGGTAAATCTTGAGTCCTCACTCAAAGTTGGAGATGAAATTGGTGGACATTTTGTCTTTGGACATGTCGATGGAATTGGTACGGTTACATCAATCGAAAAAAATGGAGACAGTTGGCTTCTTTCAATTGAAGTCTCTGATTCAATTGTTCCTTTTTTGGCAAATCAAGGGTCTATTGCTGTTGATGGTGTAAGTCTTACTATTGCAAAAACAAGTGGCTCTTTATTTACTGTTTCACTCGTTGAATATACATGGGATCATACTACATTGAGTCAGCTGAAGATTGGTGATAAAGTGAATATTGAAGCAGACATGTTGGCGAAGTACATACAAAAACAAATAGAATTTAAAGTTTAGTCCTACTGTCATTTCGAGGGAGCCCGTATGGGCGACCGCGGCAATCTCATGGGGATTTTATTGAAAACTCCCACTAGATTGCTTCGTCGCTCTCTTCGTTCGCTCCTCGCAATGACAGTGCGGTCGAATTATTATAATTTCGATCTAAATTTGCTAATTATTTATATGAAAAAAATATCTTTTTCACAAATGGACGGATCAAATCTTCGTATAGGAATTGTTGTTGCTCGTTGGAATTCTGCAATAACAAAGAAATTACTTGATGGATGTATTCAAGCACTTGAGCATTCACAAGTAAAAAAAGACAATATTACTATTGTCGAAGTTCCAGGATCATTTGAGCTTCCATTTGCTGCAAAGCAACTTGCTAATAAAAATGATATTGATGTGGTTGTCTGTATTGGTCTACTAATAAAAGGAGAAACAGTTCATTTTGAATATATTTCAGAAGCTGTTTCAAAAGGGATCATGGACATTAACACATTAGCAGATACACCAGTTATCTTTGGTGTGCTTACTTGTTTGACAGAAGAGCAAGCAATTGCACGCTCAACTGGGGAAAACAATCATGGGTATGGATGGGGGAAAAGTGCAGTAGAAATGGGTTTGTTGAAATTCTAAGATTTATCTTGAAGAAAACGGATTGAACGATGTGTGTTTATCAAACACATCTTCATGTTCAGATTTTTTAAGAAAGTTCACAACTGCATATGTTATTGGTGTGAATATTACTTCGACCAATGTCTTAAAAATGTAGTTTGATACAATCATGGCCCAAATAGGGAACACACCTCCAAAAGCAATAACAACAAAAAGAAGTGTGTCGATTCCTTGTCCAACAATAGTAGAACCAATTGTTCTTGCCCACAGGTGACGTCCTTTCATTTTTACTTTCATTTTTGCAAGAATCGTTGCATTTGAAAATTCACCTGCAAGATATGCAATCAAACTTGCAAAGACAATACGTGGTGTGTATCCTAAAATATTCATGTAATCCTCTTGAAATGGCCAGTCTGCAGCCGCAGGAAGTTTTGCAACTATCATAAAAATAGCAGACATTAGAATCGTAGAAAGAAAACCAAGCCAGATAACTCTTCTGGATTTTTTATACCCATATACTTCTGTAAGAATGTCACCAAAAATATAAGCAAGTGGAAACAACAGTGTCCCCGCATCAAATGTAAATGGACCAAGCGTTGTAATTTTTGTTGCAGCAATATTTGAAATAAGCAAAACTGCTACAAAAAGAACAGTAATTGTATCTAAATGTTTGTATTTTCCTAGGTGCATATAAGGTCTAGCATTAAAATTAATCCTTTCTATAATAGCAGGCTAGGCAGAAATTCTCAACTTGATCTTTCATCAATATTAAGCTACTGTAAGTGTACTATGAGCGACACACAGCGCATAAAAGACAATATTGACATCGTAGGTTTTATTAGTGAATATGTTCAGCTCAAACCTGCTGGTGTCAACAAAAAAGGACTTTGTCCATTTCATAAGGAAAAAAGTCCTTCGTTTATGGTAAGTGCAGAACGGCAGCGTTGGCATTGTTTTGGTTGCAGTAAGGGTGGTGACATTTTTGAATTTGTACAAGAAATTGAAGGCATGGATTTTATTGAAGCACTAAAATTTTTAGCAGATCGTGCAGGCATTGAATTGACACAAAAACAGAGTGATTACAAAAGTAATGAAAGAAACAGAATAAAAGAAATTAATCAGGTTGCTGCAGTATTTTTTCACAATGTATTGATGAAGATGGATGCATCAAAAGCAGCTCGTGAATATTTGTCTGAGCGTGGACTCACACAGGAAACAATCCAATCATGGCAAATAGGATTTATTCCAGATCAATGGGATTTGTTAACAAAATATTTATTAAAAAAAGGATATAGCATAGATGACCTTGTTGCGTCTGGCTTAACAATCAAAAGAGAGGGTGCAGATTCAAAAAGTGGAAAGGGATTTTATGATCGTTTCAGAGGACGCATTATGTTTCCAATTTGTGATGTGCACGATGTTGTTGTTGGTTTCACTGGAAGAGTATTGGTGGAAACAGAAAAAAGTGGTGGAAAATATGTAAATACCCCACAAACACTTGTATATGATAAATCCCGGGTTATATTTGGATTGAATAAAGCAAAGAAAAGTATACGACAAAAAAATATTGCAGTTATTACGGAAGGACAAACAGATGTTATTGCATCGCATCAAGCTGGTATGACAAATGTTTGTGCAAGTAGTGGTACAGCACTTACAGAACATCAAATTACATTATTAAAAAGATATTCAAATAATTTATATGCAGCGTTTGATGGGGATGCTGCAGGAATAAAAGCTGCAAAGCGGGGGATTGATTTGGCACTTGCTGCAGGAATGCATGTTCGTGTTATTCAGATTCCAGAAGGCGCAGGAAAAGATCCAGATGAGTGTATTCGTAAAAATAAGCATGCATGGTTCGAAGCAGTAGATAGTGCGCAAGATATTATGCAGTGGTATCTTGATACTGCATTTAAGCATAAAGATATCAATGATCCTCGACAGAAACAAGCAATAGCAAATGAGATTCTTCAGGAAATTGCAAGAATTCCTCATGCGGTTGAACAAGATCATTGGTTGCAAGAATTAGCAGGGAGACTTCATGTTGATGTAGCAGTACTGCGTCAGGATTTAGCGCGTGTTGCAAAAAGTCAAAAAGCAGATGTTCATACAGCAACACATGTTGCCAAGAGTGAGACACCACGAATTATTCAAAAAGAAAAGAAACAAAGTGATCGTTTAGAGCAGCTTCATGAGAGAATATTTGCGCTGTGGATTCGATTCCATGGGTTGTTTCCAGAAGACTGGTGTACGAAGCTCGAAACCACATTATCCACATCACAGTATGTGGGGCTTTACGAAATGATCAAAAAGCAGTATACTCTTGATAGCTCTATAGATATTGAGCAGTTTCGTGCATCCCTAGAACAGGGGAGCACTGCTGAGACGTTTGATAAATTACTTCTTAAGTCAGATTTACTATTTCCTGGTTTTACCCAGAGAAATGCAAAAGAAGATATTGAGCAAGTTATTAAACACATTCATGATGAATGGTTGTACCAAGAACGTCTACGGCTTCAGCACGATATTGCAACTGCAGAAAAGAGTGGGGACAAGAAGCGGCTCCAAGAGCTATTACTACAGTTTCAGTTGCTACAGTAGCAATGAAGGATTTAGATTAAATATTAAGAATTAAGATTAAGTAGAAAGACTTTTTTAATCTCAATTCTTAGTTCTTAATCATTAATTCTCATTGAGAGTTTTTCATGCCAAAGAAAAAGAGCCAATCAAAGGCTTCAGGAAAACAAAAAAAGAAGACTACAAAGAAAAAAGTAGTCAAGAAAAAAAACACAGTGAAAAAAACTGTGAAAAAAACAACACGAAAGCCAAAGAAAAAAAAGGCAGTCGTGAAAAAGAAATCTTCTGCGAGAAAAAAAGTTACCCGCAAGTCATCAAGTCGGGCTAAAACAACTCGCAAAAAAGCAAAGCCAGTAAAGAAAAAAGCGTCTCCAAAAAAGAAAGCTGCGAAACCAAAGGCTTCAAAAAAATCAGTAAAAAAGAAAAAGGCTAAACCAAAAAAGCATAAGTTTCTTGTATCCAAGGAGCCGTTTGTTATTCCAGATGAAAGAGTCATGTGGGAACTTACTGAAAAAGGGCGTGGACGAGATTTTCTTACAGAAACAGAAGTACTTCATGTGTTTTCTCGATTGGAACAGTATATTCCATTGTACGAAGCATTTTTAGATGTTCTTGATAAAAATAGTGTCTCTGTTCTTGAAACAAAGGGAGGATTGCTAGGACAGGGAGCTGAATCACAAAGTTTTCTTTCTAGTGTCCAAGGAAAACAACCAGATGTCGAAGGATCATTTGATCTTGGATCGATTTCTCGTGACTCAATTCAAATGTATTTGAGAGAAATTGGAAAGATTCCTTTACTTACTGCCGAGGAAGAAGTTATTTTGGCAAAAGGAAAAGAGCGGGGTGATAAGGCTTCAGAAAGAAAAATGATTGAAGCAAATCTTCGTCTTGTGGTTTCCATTGCAAAGAAATTTGTTGGAAAACGTTTGTCACTCCTGGATTTGATTCAAGAAGGAAATATTGGGTTGTTTCGAGCAGTAAAGAAATTTGATTATAGAAAAGGATACAAGTTTTCTACGTATGCTACGTGGTGGATTCGGCAAGCGGTAACACGTGCACTTGCAGATCAGTCCAGAACAATTCGTATTCCTGTCCACATGGTGGAAACGATTAACCGTTTTCAACAGATTTCAAGACGACTCCTTCAAGATTTGGGACGTCATGCAACACCAGAAGAACTTTCTGCAGAAATGGGAGAAGAGCTTCACAAAGTGAAACATATTATCAAAATTTCTCAAGATACCATTTCACTTGAAACATCTGTTGGAGATGGAGATGACGATGATACAGCACTTGCAGACTTTATTGAAGATATTAAAAATGAAAGTCCATCTCATGCAGCTGGAGTTGAACTTTTGCGTGATTATATTCAAGAAGCAATTCAATATCTTTCTCCGCGTGAACAAAAGATTTTGGAAATGCGTTTTGGTCTTACCGACGGTGTCACGCATACACTTGAAGAAGTGGGGCGTGAATTTGATGTCACGCGTGAGCGTATTCGTCAGATTGAAGCAAAGGCACTTGAAAAAATTCAAGCCATGGAGATTATTGATAAGTTGAGTGATTACTAACATAAAAAAACAAGATCCGAAAAGGATCTTGTTTTTTTGTTGAGCATTACTATTCCTCGTTTTTAGATCCAACATTCACAGTATACGAATACGGCATATCTTCTGGTCCAGAGGGCTTTGCCAGATCACCAAACACACCAACAAATGCTTGTTCAAGCCCCATTTCCTTTGTAGATCTTACACCTCTTCTATCATCATCAATTGGGAAAAAAAGAGTTTTTGAGTCTCCATTACAATAGACTCGCTCTCCTCGTGTACCTAATGAAAGAAGAATTGTATATTTCTTCCTTGCTGCTTCAGAATCATCAATGTGCGTTGGGTTCCAGTTACCCCAAAGTGCATGAACTGCATTTCCAATATCCTTCAAGGCTTTCGTTATCTGCTTTTGATCACCTGATTCAAGCGCACGGTCAAGTTCTTGTGTTAATTTTTCCCCCGTGCCTTCTGGTATTGAGTCGACGATTTCGAGGCGTTCCCCTCGTTCTATTTGACGACGAATGCTTGCTTGTCTTCGTTCTTCTTTACGTCGCAATCGCTCTGCGCGTTCTGCTTCCATTCTCCTTTTTCTTTCTTCTTCCATATTGTATGCATGCTATAAGTAATATGTTGATTATAAAGTATATTGTGCTTTCTTGCAAAAAAAATATAGAGCTGCACACGCTCTACATTTTTAATTTATGTTGTTATTCTCTTGGCTTCATTGGTCTTGCTTCATTCACTGAGAGTGGTCTTCCATTTAATTCATGTCCATCGAGTGCTGCTATTGCTGCTTCTCCTTCTTCATCGTTTGTAAAGGTAACGAATCCAAACCCTTTTGAACGACCAGTCATTTTATCTTTGATGATAACTGTTTCTTCGATCGCTCCATGTTGTGAAAATAATGATTGTAGGTCTTCCTCTGTTGAACCCCAATCAATGTTTCCGACAAATAGTTTTTTTGCCATAACGTATTTGTTCGATAAATGTTTAAATAGATCAATTCAGTGTTTGTGGCATTAATTAAATTGTGCACATTTATATACCGAGGACATTGAATTGTATGCACATATGATACTACACAGAAAATGGGGTGTCAATATTCAACCTTATCTATGATACGTAGACAGACACTTGCAAATTTTCTACAAGAAGATAGAGAAAAATAGTTCCAAGCAATACAATAGATAAGAGAACAACAAGCACATTTAAAAAACCAGGGCTGTCTTTGAGAGTAAGATGAAACTTTTTTCGGCTAATATGTATTTTTAAAATTGCAAAAAGGTTTATACCAAAAGAAAACACAATTCCACCTAAAATTGCTGATGGATGAAACATGAGAGATTGAAAATTAACCATCTTACTTATTGCCGTGATATCAAACAAGCTTTGCATGATTCCAGAAAGGCTGAGTATCATAGCTGGCAGAAGGAGAAATATTCCAACGATTCCATAAAAAAAGTTTTTTGAATCATGTTTTTTCATATGTATATATTATTGTTCTTTTGGAACATATAACAGTTTTCCATCTTTGTACTTCAAATTTTCTGACATGTAAATAATATCAAACTTTCCTTCTAAGAATTGAATTGGTTGTAAGGCATTCATGACTCCGGTCACTTGTCCTTCAATTTTTTCTAACAATCCATCAGAAGGTTTTGCAGATACAAGTCCTGTTTCATATCCTGCATGTGCAAATGCCTCATTGACTAGTTGTGTGCAGAAGAATGTTTCTTTGTCAGACTGAAATTCAAAATCATATGGTTTGCCAAGTTGGCGTTTTGCAAATTTTACTGCCTTGTGAATCATGCGCTTTCTGTGCTTTATATTTTTCGGCATACGCAAAATAACAAGTGTGTCATAATCTTCAAATACTTCGTATATAGACATGTACGAGACTCCTTCTGCTGTTGAATGAACAAACTTATTTTTTCCAATGTAAAATTCAGAGTGTGTCAGTGGTTCTCTTACAAAAGAATGAAACAAAATACGTAAATTTCCAGTAAGAACAACATCTCCCTTTTTTAGTTTTAGTTGTGCATCGGCTAGTTCCTTTTTTGTTAATTCATTTTTTCGTTGACGGATGATGATGTCACTAACAAATACAGCAATATTTGCTATGACTTTTTTATAGAGTGGATAATTTTCTGGAAAGTTATCGACAATTCTAGATTTTTTGAAAATATTTATCATAATGATATCTACAAAAAACTCTACTGTATCCTATACAGCGCTACTATATTCAGCTTACCATAAAATCTACATGTTCTGGAAGGAGGTCATCCACAGCCTTTTCGTTGCTAATTGAAACAAAAAACGCCTTGCAGTCTAGCAAGGCGTTGGTTCTATGGTTGTTGTTATTTACTTTCCTTTACAATCTGTTCAACATGCTCTTCGTTTTGCATAATTATTTTAAACCATGTGGTATATATTTCGGGATGTTTGGCAATATCTACTTTGAGATCGTCAATTGTAATCCATTTATAATCCATAACTTCTTCTGGATTTGGTTGTGGCACTCCATCAAATCGGCCGACGAATACATGGTCAATTTCATGTTCAGTCAATCCATTTTCGTAGTCAGACTTGTACAAAAATGAGAGAACTTTTTTTGTTTTTGTTGTAAATCCAAGTTCTTCTGTTAGTCTTCGTGTTGCTGCTTCTTCAAGAGATTCTCCTGGGGAAGGATGACTACAAACTGTGTTTGTCCATAATCCCCCTGAATGATATTTTGATTCAGCCCTTCTTTGCAAAAGGAGTTCACCATGTTCATTGAATAAAAAAATAGAAAATGCTCTGTGGAGCATACCTTCTTTGTGTGCTTTTATTTTTTCTTCGGTTCCAATCTGATTGTCAGATGTGTCTACAAGGATGACGTCGCTCATAGGAAGTTGTTGATAATGTTAAATTAATTGTGATTGTAAAATATCATTTGCCATCAGTACATCTTTAGCAATTTTTTTTGCTAACTCTTGCTCACTTTCAAAATGCTCCATTTGAGATATTTGTTGAACTAAGTTTACTTCAATTTTTTTTCCATAAAAATCAATACCATTGTAATCAATTAAATGGACTTGGACTTTTTTCTTTGCTATTTGTGCTGAAAACGCTCCTTTATACTTTTTTCCATCTAATGTTACCCATCCACAATAAACTCCTTCTTTCAAGAAGATGTATTCTTTGTCCAGTTGTATGTTTGCTGTAGGGAAGCCTCTGTTTTTGCCTCTGCCACTTCCGTTAACAACTACTCCTGTTAATCTCATACAAAAAAAGATCAATAATTACATCTCTTTTTAGTGTAGCAGAAAATATACGTTGTACAAAGTGAGAATCCTTGAACATATTCATTGACTCATAATTAATAACAGTATATATTTATGATTGACAAGCCATGGAGGTGAGTCATGAAGCAGCATTCTGTTGCTTGGTCGTCGACTACGCTCGCGACCTAAAGAGCTAATCGCGGAAATTTCGTCTGCACCTCTAAGGATGAACTTTGGAAAGAAGCAAGGACCATTAGCCGCCTTGACTCCGGGTTCTAGGAATTGCTACTGTTCCCTGGCAGACGATAACCAGGCCACACTCCCTACGTTGCGGCGTAGGAAAACAGTAGGGAAGTCTAGCTTGCATTTGTCGGTGCCTCATCGGTTTGATGCAGTAAAGCTTCCGGTCGTGTAAGACGGCCCAGGGGGAGGGACAAGGATCTCATCTTACATTACGGCAGGTCGCTCATGTAGCTTCCTGTCGTTTTTCCTTTTTGTGGTCATTATATATAGGAGGTTGACAATAAATGATTTCCAGTATAATATAATCTGTCCACACAATCGCACATATTCAAGGGGGTGTGTTATGGATAGGGAACTGTTCAAGCGTTGCACGCATGTCCTCATGATGATGACGAGCGTGCATTTGCTGAGCAGTACGTACGACTACGTGACTGGCACGACAGGTGTCTACGAAATGGCACCATGGTCATGCCGTGGCAGTACCACAAGACACTTCACTCGTTGCGAGCATTGCTTATCGAGCGAGCGCGCGAAGAACGAAGAGTGATGCCAGAGTCCCACAGAGGGTTTAAAGTGGCAACAGCGTTGCTGGCTGCCAGACCATCTGGACTGAGCATGTCTCGACTTGCATCTGATATTCCACCCATCGATACGAAGATTTTCGTTGGGTCGAATTGTCAGCCAAGTCCGGGAATTGAGGTCGGTGACAGAGGGCAGTGGTTTCACAAGATCTGTGGAGAAGTAGAGGCAGTTCGGGCTTCAAGAAGAGAAGGCTACACGCAGATCATTGCCATTGCCGTAATTGGTCCGCCACTTGTGGACACTGTGAGTGGATTGAAAACGCCAACGCTTCATCCTTGTGGGCTTTGTCGGATTTACCTTGCTAACCAGCCTGGCATGCATCCTGACGCAAGGATTATTACAGTTCACCCTGATGATGACGCGCTGAAAGAGGAGCATACGCTTCCAGGACTTTTCGCGATTCATCGTCAAAATTACAGCAACCGCAGGAGGTGCTAGTCATGCGTGTCAACATCAATGGAACATCCGTAGTTCTAAGAAGGTTGGAATACGATGGAGAAGGTGCTGGACACATTCTTCAATTCCTTCTTGAGCACAAGGGGACTGGAACAGACATCGTTTTGAAGACCATGGAGAAGGTTCTGAAGAGTCGTTTCGATGGCGTGATGTCAGATTTCGAACCAAACGATGATGGAAATGTGGAGCTCCGTGTCTTGCAGGGTTTCGAGTTTCCGGCGCTGCTGACCCTTCAGGCTCACGGCCTGCACGTCGACCAGATCGGCTGATCAGTCAGCCAACAAAACATACCTCGCATCGCTAAACGCAAAAAAACCACGCGTTTGGAGGATGCGGGGTTTTTTCTTTTCTTATTTTTTGTGTTCTACCCAAGCAATGAATTTGCTTTTTCCCAATTAACAAAGTCCCAGAATTTTTCAATATATTGTGCACGTGCATTTCTATGATCAATGTAGTATGCATGTTCCCAAACATCAATCGTTAAGATTGGTTTTTTATTTTCCGTAACAGGTGTTCCAGCATTTGCCATATTTAGAATTTCAAGACTGCCACTATCGTTTTGTACTAACCAAATCCAACCTGAACCAAAAAAGCTAGAAGCAGCTTTTGTAAATCGTTCTTTAAAACTTGCAAAGTCACCAAAGTCAGCTGCAATTTTTTCAGCAAGATTTCCTGTTGGCTCACCACCTGCTTCTGGATGAAAACATTCCCAGAAAAAACTGTGGTTAAAGTGTTGTGCTGCATGATTAAACAATCCTGTGTTTCCATCAGCATTTGTTTTTTTAATAATTTCTTCAAGAGAAAGATTTGCAAGTTCCGTTCCTTCGATTCCTGCATTTAATTTATTCACATATGCAGCATGGTGTTTACCATGGTGATAGTCAAATGTCTCTGCAGTGGTAAAAGATTCCATTGAATCTTTTGCATATGGAAGTTGTGGTAATTCAAACATATAAAAAATGCTTTAAAAGCCATAAATGCCGTAAAGGCTCTAAAGGCTTATTTAGTAGAGTTGGATATTTTTTGAATTAATTTGTGGAGTAAGTATCCGACTTCTCCTTTCTTTTTTATTAGTTTATTGTATATATCATCTGAAATTAAATCCAGATCCTTGGTTAATTCAATTTGTGCTGCACATTCTTCCAATGAACCTCTTGCGATTGTCAGATATCGGAAAAATTCTTTGTCAGTCTTTCTTCCTCTCCCTTCAACGATATTAGATACAACAGAAATAGATGAGCGCCGCATTTGACTTGTAAGTCCATACAGTTCATCTTGAGGAAAAAAATGTGTAGCTTGATAAATCAATTTAACTAATTCTTTTGCACGTTTCCAAACGAGCAGATTGCGAAAATTTTGCATACCCTCCTAATTTATGTTTATGCATTTACAGCTTTTAAGGCATTTAAAGCCTTTATGGCCTTTTTAGATTTTCCCGATTAAGTCTACACCAGGAGTTAATGTATCTGACCCAGGTGTCCATTTTGCAGGACAAACTTGGCCACTATGAGTTGCAACAAATTGTGCTGCTTGTAATTTTCGTAGTAATTCTTGTGCACTTCGTCCAATGCTGTTGTCATGCAATTCAAACGCTTTGATAAATCCTTCTGGATCTACTACAAAACTTCCGCGAAGTGATAATCCTTCGTCTTCAATATATGTTCCAAGTGCTTTACAAAGTGCTCCTGTTGGATCTGCCCCCATTGGGAAATCTACTTTTCCAATTGCAGGGGAGTTGTCATGCCATGCTTTGTGAACAAAAGCAGTGTCAGTACTAATACTAATAATTTCTGCATTTAATTCTTTGAATTTTGGATATAGTTCTGCCATTTCTTCTAATTCTGTTGGACAGATAAATGTAAAGTCTGCTGGATAAAAGAAAAGGATTAGCCATTTTCCTTTGAAATCAGCAAGATTTACTTTTTTAATGTTGTTGTCTTGATAAATTTCAAGAGAGATCTCTGGAAGGGAAGAACCAACCAGGGGTTTGCGAATATGTTGTTCCATATAATATTAATTATGAACTAAATCTGGTCATTTATCGTACCATGCATCTCAATGCAGAGTCAAATAGTATGAATTGGATCGATATATGGTAAGGGAGTAAATTATGCTATACTATTGTCGTTATTTATTTCATATGTTTCTATGGCAAGACCAACAGGCATGAAAACACGTATTTTTTTAGACGGAAGTGATTTACAAGAAATGAAGGATTTGGAAAGCATGATTGGTTTTCTTGACGGGCAAACAACAAATCCTTCTAATTTTGTAAAAGCATTAAAAAAAGAACAAGGAACTGATGATCTTTCTTTTGAAAAGGATGAATTGTATGGGTTGTATAAAAAACGAGTGCAAGAGATTTCACAACTTGTCCCAGATGGTTCTGTATCAATAGAAGTATATGCAGATGCATCGACCACATCTGAGCAGATGTTAGAACAGGCAAGAGAGATGTATACATGGATTCCAAATGCACATATTAAACTTCCAATTATTCCTGAAGGATTGAAAACAGCTCAACAATTAGTATCAGAAGGCGTGCGTGTAAATATGACGCTTTGTTTTAACCAAGAGCAAGCAGCAGCAGTCTATGCAGCAACAAAAGGTGCAAAAAAAGGCGATGTATTTATTTCGCCATTTATCGGACGAGTTGATGACAAGGGAAAAAATGGAATGGATCTAATAAAAAATATTTTACAAATGTATACGCAAGGGGATGGGCATGTTGAAGTGCTTTCCGCAAGTATTCGAACAGGAGATCAGCTTGCAGAAGCAATTGCTGTTGGTTCAGATATTACAACATCGTATTTAAAAGCAATTGTTGAATGGGCAGATACTGGAATGGAAGTAAAAGATCCATCAGCTTTTTCACATGAAGATTTGGAAGCTATTCCATATAAAGACATATCATTGGATCAACCCTGGGAAGCATACAACATACAGCACGATATGACAGACGATGGTCTTCGGAGGTTTGCTGATGATTGGAATAAACTTATAAAAGGCTAAAAAGGCCATAAAAGCAATTCAAAAAGTGTAGACCGAGTACATGAGCCTTTAAAGCCTTTATAGCTTTTACGGCATTTATAGCATTTTTATATGAAATTTTTTTACAAGAAAACAAGTCTTGTTTCAGATAAGCAAGTGCAGGCGTCTGGAAAAAAGTTATTGCCGTACATGGCGCGTCTTCAAGATGTTGCAAAAAAGAATAACTATGAAGATCCAGAGTGTTCAATCAATTGTCCTTTTGATAAAAAAATAATTAAAAGAGTAAAAGATCTTGCAAAGAAAAAAGTTTCAAAAAAATTGAAATATATTATTGTCATTGGTATTGGTGGATCAAATCTTGGAACAAAGGCTGTGTATGATGCAATGCAAGGTTTTTTTGATGTATTACAAAGTGAGGCGTTTCCAAAAATGATTTTTGTTGACACAAACAATGCGCGCGCGCTTGATTCATTTAAAACGTTTGCAAAAAAACATATCAAGCACGCAGACGAAGTGTTAATTTGTTCTGTAAGTAAGTCAGGCGGGACTGCAGAAACAATAGCAAATACAGAAATTATTATTGACATTCTTAAAAAGAAGCACAAAAACATTACAGATCGTCTCGTGGTTATTACAAATAAAGATTCACTTTTTTGGAATGCTGCAGTGGGGCAGGGAATAGATACATTAGCAATTCCAGAATTAGTTGGCGGGCGATACTCAGTGCTTTCGGCCGTTGGTTTGTTTCCTCTTGCTGCAGCAGGATTTAATATTGATGAACTATTGAAAGGTGCTAGAAAAATGCGAAAGACTTGTCTTCAAAAAGATATTAAAAAGAATCCTGCAGCACTATCTGCTGCAATATTGTATCTTCAAATGAAAAAAGGGAGATCAATGAATGATAATTTTATTTTTCATTCTGAACTTGAATCGATTGGAAAGTGGTACCGTCAGCTTATGGGAGAAAGTATTGGGAAAGAAAAAAATATTCATGGAAAAGTTGTTCATGCAGGGCTTACCCCAACAGTATCAATTGGCTCAACAGATCTTCACTCAGTGGGTCAATTGTACTTGGGTGGACCAAAAGACAAAGTGACAACATTTATTTATACGAAAAAAGTCAAGGACGATAGTGAGTTGCCACGGCACAGACTATTTAATAATCTTGTTTCAGATATTTCTCATAAATCTGCACAAGATATTTTAGATGCAATTTTACAAGGGGTAAAAATTGCATATACGAAAAAGAGACTTCCATTTTGTGAAGTTGTACTTAATAGTGTTTCTTTATCTTCTATTGGTGCATTTTTCCAATTTAAAATGATTGAGATGATGTATCTTGGAACATTGCTAGAAGTAAATACATTTGATCAGCCAAATGTTGAAAGTTACAAGTTAGAGACGAAAAAGATCTTGAACAATTAGCAATTAACAAACTATTTACGTACGGTTCTTATCAAAAAAATTCTTTCGAAAATCTACACGAGCAATACTCTTATAAAGAACCAAGAAAGCTTGTTAATTGTTAGTTGTTAATTGTTTCCTATGAATATAGAAATTTTTTCACATACACTAGAGGTTGCAGGAACATTGATGATTGCATTTGCAGCACTGCGTGTTCATCATCGTGTGTTAAACGAACATAAGATAGACAAACGTGTATTTCGTGCGATGAGAAAAGAGCGGATTGCAGGTATTATTGGCGTTGCGTTCGTTGTTTTTGGATATCTGCTTCAGATGTGGTCTGTAGCACTGTACTAGTTGCGCATGAATCAATTCTTATGATACAATGCTAATCCATTATTAAATTAATATTTGTAACTATGGAATCACATCGAAAAAGTGGTATGTCACAAAAGCAAGCATTTGGCCTTGGTGTCGTTGGTGGAGTGCTTATCTTGTGTACAATTGGATTTTTTATTCTTTTGAGTGTTGTCTTAAAAGATGATGGTGGAAAGGCTGCTGTCCTTCCAACACCTTCTGGTGGAGCAGCTGCACCAACACAACCAGCGCAACCAACAAAAATAACTGTTGCAGATGTAGATAAAAAGAAAGATCATATTCGTGGAAACGCAAAAGCAAAAGTAACTCTCATTGAATTTTCAGACATGGATTGTCCATTTTGTCAGCGTTTTCATGACAGTATGAATAAGATTATTGAAAACTACGGAGATGACGTTCGTTGGGTATACAGACATTTCCCACTTGATAGTCTTCACCCAAATGCACGTCCAAAAGCAATTGCGTCTGAGTGTGCTGCAGAACAAGGAAAATTTTGGGAATTCACAGACGCTAACTTTGATAGTGGCCTAGCAGATGTTGAAGCAATTGCAAAGCAGGCCGGTGTTGGTGACATAGACAAATTCAACAAATGTGTTTCAGACAAAAAATATGCAAAGGATGTTCAGGATGATGAACAAGATGGAGCAGGAGCTGGTGCACAAGGAACACCATATAGTATCATTGTTGGGCCAGACGGAGAAACAATTCCGATCAATGGAGCACAACCTTATGAAAATGTAGAAGCTGCAATCAAGTCACTTCTATAAGAAACAATTATCAATAAACAAACTCCCTTATTAGGGAGTTTTGTTTTTACATAGGAAGATATCCTCATAAGGAAAAATGTGCTATACTTATTCTGTACTTGAATCCATTCAAGTAGTTTTTGCATCAATATGCCTACACATTATCTGAAGCCCAAAAATGAAGATAAGGGACCACAGGATCCTATCTGTCTTTTTGCCCAAACTAATTTCCGCAATCAAGTGCGGCGTTTTGGTATTAAGCTAGATGACAGACGTCGGCACATGTATATTGTTGGAAAAACTGGTATGGGAAAAACAACGTTAATGGAAAACATGGTGCTCCATGATATCTATGCAGGACGTGGTGTTGGTGTTGTTGACCCACATGGAGACTTTGCAGAAAAAATTATAGATTATATTCCATCAAATAGAATTAACGATGTTATTTATTTTAATCCAAGTGATGTTAATAATCCGATTGGTTTTAATATCCTTGAGGTAAAAAACGAAGAACAAAAACATTTGGTTGCTGCAGGTCTTATGGGAATTTTCAAAAAGATATGGCCAGATGTGTGGAGTTCTCGAATGGAATACATTTTGAATAATACACTTCTTGCATTGCTTGATTTTCCTGGATCAACACTTCTTGGAATTAACCGTCTTTTGGGAGACAAAAAATTCAGAAAAAAAGTTGTTCGCAATTTAAAAGACCCAGTTATTAAATCGTTCTGGCAAAATGAATTTGCAAACTATAATGATCGATACCAACAAGAAGCGGTTGCACCGATTCAAAATAAAATTGGTCAATTTTTGTCTGCAAGTGTGATTCGAAACATGGTTGCACAGGTGAAATCAACTATTAACATTCGACAGGCAATGGATACAAGCAAGATTCTTATCATGAACTTGTCAAAAGGAAGGATTGGAGAAGATAACAGTAGACTCCTGGGTGGTATGCTTATTACCCAGATTCAACTTGCAGCCATGGAGCGGGTAGATACTCTTGAAGAAGATAGAAAAGATTTTTTCCTGTTTGTTGATGAGTTCCAAAATTTTGCAACACCTTCTTTTGCAAATATTCTTTCTGAGGCAAGAAAATATCGACTTGGTTTGATTATGGCACACCAATATGTTGCGCAACTTGATGAAGTTGTTGCAGATGCTGTGTTTGGAAACGTTGGAACACTTGTAACGTTTCGTGTTGGGGGTGCAGATGCTGAGTTTCTTGTAAAAGAATTTAGTCCAGTATTTATGGAAGAAGATATTGTTAATTTGGCAAAATTCAATATTTTCCTAAAACTTATGATTGATGGTGTTGCTTCCATGCCATTTAGTGCAACATCACTCCCACCAATAGGATCTCCAACAGGAAGTAGAGAAAAAGTAATTAAAGTTTCTCGAGAAAGATATTCAAAAGATAGAGCATCTATTGAAGATAAAATTTTACGTTGGAGTGGATTGGAAGGGACAGATGACGCCGAAGAAGATGATTCTGAAGAGAAGGTGGAATCAGATAAGAAAAGACCTAAACCAGCAGCTACGTTTCCTAAAAATCTTTCTAAAAAAGAGTCATCAGGATCTGAAGAAAAAAAGAAACCTACAAAAGAAGAAAAGACACCTGCGCTATCTCCAAAGAAAGATCATAAGGAAAAAAGAATTGAAAAAGTATCAGAAAAGAAGAAGGACAGAAAAGAAGAGCCGCGTCGTCCTAAACCATCTGTTGTGGCACCTCCCAAAGAAGTTGACAATAATATCAGCGGTGAAAAAACACTTTCTCTAAGAGACTTAATGCCAAAGACAGATGACAGACAGAAGCCAAAACCAATTTCTACGCTTGACTTGACAGAAAAACCTGAACAAGGTAAAAAGGAGCCAGATCTTGATAATTTAAACCCTTCTCAACCTCGAAAAGAGGAACATGTTAAAAAACAGCAAGAGGTTTCCAAATCCTCTGATGGTGATAATATCTCTCTTGAAGAACCAAAAAAGAAGAGAAAAAGAAAGAGAAAAAGAAAAAAGAAATCAGGAAATAGAGAATCAGATTCTCAACAATCTCAAAACAATGTTGTGCAAAAGCAAGAAGAAAAAAAAGAACAACCTCCAAAAGTTGTTCCTGATGCACACCCACAACCAATACCAAAAGCAATTGATCAAAATCAGATAATTACTTTTGATTGAAGAACATGAAAGAAATTACAAAAGACATTTTTAAAAAAATTATGTTACAAGCGCCCGACAGTCATAAAGGACAGAACGGGCGTTTGCTTGTAATTGCGGGTTCAGAAAAGTTTCATGGTGCATTTTTACTCTCATTGCAGGGAGCATCACGCATTGTCGATATGGTATATGTTCATTCAGTTGCACAAAATTTATCACTTATCGATACACTTCGAAAAGATCTTGCAACATTTATTCCAATTGAAAAAAAAGAACTTGAACAAACAATCGGTCTTGTAGATGCAATTGTTGTTGGACCAGGCATGGAAGAAAGCGAAGAAACATTTTCTCTTGTAAAGTATCTTCTTACAAAAAGAAAAGATAAAAAAATAATTATTGATGCAACAGCTCTTTGGCATGTCGACCCAAGATTACTTCATCAGAACTGTATTGTCACACCTCACTCGCGAGAGTTTGAGCAAGTATTTCAGTGTGAGGCAAATGCAGAAAATGCATTGTTGATGTCAAAAAAGTTTGGGTGCATTGTGGTACTAACAGGTCAACATGATTATGTGAGTAATGGAGATGATCTCTGGGAAAATAACACAGGAAATGTTGGTATGACAAAAGGGGGAACAGGCGATGTGTTGGTGGGTCTAATTGGTGCACTTGCCACTACAAATAATTTATTGGATGCCGCTCTTGCTGGAGTACATTTAAATGGTCTTGCCGGCGATGCTCTCTATAAAAGATTTGGAACATTTTATAATGCTGAAGATCTTGCAACATCTGTTGGTCAGGTTTGGAAGGAGAATATAATGAATTAACTTACCTAATTTTAGCGAAATATTATACATACATACGATAATCTCAAAAAAGTCTTTTTTTTCTTGACATTCCCTAAAAAGTTTGCTAAATTTACCTGTTTTCCTATACTAAAGGGAACAGGTTCTTTTTATTTTCAATAAAGAGTAGGCACATTGAGTATATAAGTATTTTTTGTATTCAATGTGCTTACTCTCTCCATGAGAAGCATCCAAACGTTTTGGGCATGGGCCTGAGGCAGAAAAACCAACCAAGAACGCTCTTTTGCGTTCATCCAATGGGGGTGAAAAATGAGGAATGCAATCTTGCTCGCTGCATTGTGCAGTGTTGTCGGTTGTAGCGATGCAACCGCCGAGGGGCCAGTAGATGCTGGTGAGGTCGATGTGTCTGTTGATGCCAGTCCAGGTGTTTGCAGTACTGACGAAGAGTGTCCAGAAGTACCGTGCTTTACCCGTTCGTGCAAGAGTGGTGAGTGCGTTCAGAAGGAACGTGTCTGCGAGGACAATGATCAGTGCACGGACGACAAGTGCGATGCAGATCCTGACAGCCCAAAGTACGGCAACTGCCTGCACACGAACAACACGGCCGACTGCGACGACAACGACAAGTGCACGCTCACGTCCACATGCAACGGAAAAGGAGCCTGTATCGGTTCTGATCTGAAAACATGCGATGACGAGAATCCTTGCACAGATGACTCGTGCGATCCACAGAAAGACTGTGTGTTCAAGAACAACAACAAGAACACCTGCAGTGACGGCGATGGTTGTTCGCTCGAGGATCAGTGTCAGAGTGGCAAGTGCGTTTCGTTCAAGTCCAAGCACTGCGATGATGCAACGACCTGCACGACCGACAAGTGTGATTCTGCGACTGGCAACTGTGTGTACACGCCAAAGCCGAAAGACTGCAACGATGACAATCCTTGCACAACCGACAAGTGTGACAACGAAGTCGCAAAGGACTGCGTCCATGTCAAGATCAAGGGTTGCTGTACGGCAGACTCGCAGTGCGACGACGGCAACAAGTGCACGACCGGCGAGGTTTGCAAAAAGGACAACACGTGTCAGGCTGGTGTGAACACCTGCGAGTGCAACAAGGACAAAGACTGTCAGGACAACGACGCATGCACAAATGACGTTTGCAACGACAGCGGCAAGTGTGAGAACAAGCAGAAGAAGGATTGCGACGACGGCTACGACTGTACGGTCGATGGCTGCGATGCAAACACCGGTCTGTGCGCACATCAGGAAAAAGACATCCTGTGCAAGGACAAGAAGCTCCCGTGCTTCCTGACCATGAAGTGTAACAAGGCCAAGGGCTGTGTTGGTGACAAGCCACTTCTGTGCAGCGACGGAAACGCCTGCACAAATGACAAGTGCATCAATGGGAAGTGTGAGTTTTCCTCTGCAAATCCCTGCGATGACAACAACGTCTGCACCAACGACGTTTGTGACACCAAGACCGGCAAGTGCGCGCACAAGCCCAACACCAATTCCTGCACCGATGACAACGCCTGCACACTCAAGGACATTTGCTCCAAGGGATTCTGTGTTGGCGAGCCTATCGACTGCAAAGATGGCAAGGCCTGTACGGTCGACGACTGCAACAAGAAGTCGGGCAAGTGCTTTTACACTACCAAGGTGTGCAACGACGGGGACAACTGCACCAAAGACGAGTGCGTTGATGGTAAGTGCAAGTACAAACCGTCGCAGTGCCTAAGCAACAACGTTTGCGTCAAGGGCACGTGCAATCCTGCAACTGGTGCATGTGCCTGGGCCACGCTTGACGGCAAGGTCTGTGACGATGGCAATGCCTGTCTGACAAACGACGTCTGCAAAAAGGAAGTCTGCGTTGGCACCAAGCCTGTTGTCTGTGATGACGGCGTTTGGTGCTCGCTCGACAGCTGTGACTCCAAGCAGGGCTGCGTCCACAAGATGAGCAAGAACTGCTGCGGGAAAGACGCAGACTGTCCAGTCAACAAGGACCCAACAGGGAGTGTTGAGTGGTGTGATAAAAAGCACAACCAGTGCCTTGGCGCTATCAAATGCAAGAGTGATGATGACTGCGGTGGTGGCGGCGGCGGAGGCATATGCTATAAGGATGGCGTGAGCACACTCAGCGCTGGTAGCAACGGCAAGTGCTTGCCTTCTGGACATTGTCATAAGGAGATCTCCGTTTCTCTGTGTGACGACAAGAACAAATGCACCAAGGACAGCTGCGATAAGAAGCAGGACACGTGCGTTTACACGCCCATACCGAACTGCAAGTGATCTCTGGAGTAAAAGAACCACAAGGGAGGAGTCTCGTCGTTTTCGGACGGCGGGACATACTCATCTGTTTGTCATATATTATGGCTAATAGATGAGTAAAACATTTTACTATTTCTTTATCTCTCTATAAGTATTATTATATTGAGAATAGTGATAGTATACGAATGCCCTTTACAATACAGTGAGTAGAGCGGGCGTAATAATGGAGGAATGCTGCCCAGCATTCTTTTTTTGTTATGCCTGCTCTATTTGAAAGAAAAGGCAAAGAAAGTAACCGTTCATGGAAGCGCTACGCGCAAGGAGGCAACCATGAAAAAGTCAATGATGTCAGTCGCGTGGTGCATGGTGTGCTTCGCAACAGGCTGTGGTGATTTCTTTTTCCCCGAAGGAGAAATTGTTTGTTCACCACCGATTCACGGAAAAGGGTACTCTGAGGCATGTGGAGAACTTCCACCTGGCTGGGTCCGAGATGAAGACGGAATCGTGTGGGACCAAAATGATGCTGGCGATGCAACGCAAACTGATGCTGTGAGTTCACCTGATAGCGAAGATGATACTGCCGGAGAGACCAAAACAACAGACACTGCTGATACCGACGACGGAAGCGATGCAGGTCCAATCGGGCCAAAGCCAAAGCGTGATGTGTTTGGACAGCGGGACATTGTTGTTGATGATGCAGAAATTCATTCGGATGCAGATTCGATTGACGTTCCTGCTGATGTCACAACAGTTGCTGATACAGCTTCTCAAGAAGATGCAAAGGACGAAGACGGAAGTGACAGTGTTGCTGATGACGCCGTTGATGCTGCAGACAGTGCTACCTCTGATACAGCTTTGATTGACGTGGTCGACGCAGCTGATACTGCAACATCTGACGCTGTTTCTCCGGACGCAGTCGATGATGCAATGCATGCAACTCCTGACACTATTGCTGAAGACGCTGGTCACGTTGATGGAAGTGCTGCTGATGTTCAAGAGTCCGATAGTTCAGACGAAGATGTTCATGTGCCAGATGCCGACACGTCTTCGTCCGACACTGACGGTGCTGATGTGAAGGTGAAGCCAAAGTGCATTGATGTGCAGGACTGCGACGACAAAAACATGTGCACAAAGGACACCTGTCTGCAGAATGGAACATGTGATTATCACGTTGTTGAATGCTTGGACGATAATCCTTGCACCGATGACTCGTGTGACGAAAAGCAGGGGTGTATTCATCTGCCGAACGTTGCAACATGTACAGACAGCAACGTTTGTACTGTAGGCGATACATGTTCTAACGCTGTGTGCGTGCCTGGAACTGCTACAGTTTGCAACGACGACAATGTGTGTACCAACGACAGCTGCGATGCGAATAAGGGCTGCGTGTTCCTGCCGAATACTGCGACCTGCACAGATAACAATGCCTGTACGAGCAACGATGTCTGTGAACTGAGCGTCTGTAAGGCTGGTGCTGCAGTCATTTGTGTAGATGGAAACGTTTGCACGGACGACAGCTGCAACACCAAGTCTGGATGTGTGTTCTTGCCGAATAAGGCAACGTGTTCAGACGATAACGCATGTACTGAGAATGATGTGTGTTTGTCTGGTGCTTGCAAGGCAGGATCATTAAAGAAATGCGATGATTCGAATCCTTGCACAGACGATGGCTGCGACTCAAAGTCTGGTTGTGTGTTTCTCCCGAATGCTGTGACATGTACTGACGGAGATAAATGTACGACTGATGATGTCTGTAAGGACAAAGCCTGCGTGAGTGGGACAAAAAAAAGCTGTAACGACTCAAACCCTTGCACAGACAACAGCTGTGACACCAAGACTGGCTGCGTGTTCCTGCCAAATAAGGCAACGTGTTCAGACGATAACGCGTGTACTGAAAACGATGTATGTGCGTCTGGAAAGTGCAAGTCTGGGTCTTCAAAGCAATGCGATGACTCGAACCCCTGCACGGATGACTCGTGTGACTCGAAGAACGACTGCCAGTTTAAGAACAACAAGAAGTCATGCTCGGACAACAACGCGTGCACTGTGGATGATGTGTGTTCGACAGGCAAGTGCGTTTCTGGGAAGGCAAAAGTTTGTGTAGATGGTAACGTTTGCACGGACGATAGCTGTGATTCGAAGACGGGCTGCGTATTCCTGCCAAATAAGGCAACGTGTTCAGACGATAACGCGTGTACTGAAAACGATGTATGTGCGTCTGGAAAGTGCAAGTCTGGGTCTTCAAAGCAATGCGATGACTCGAACCCCTGCACGGATGACTCGTGTGACTCGAAGAACGACTGCCAGTTTAAGAACAACAAGAAGTCATGCTCGGACAACAACGCGTGCACTGTGGATGATGTGTGTTCGACAGGCAAGTGCGTTTCTGGGAAGGCAAAAGTTTGTGTAGATGGTAACGTTTGCACGGACGATAGCTGTGATTCGAAGACGGGCTGCGTATTCCTGCCAAATAAGGCAACGTGTTCAGACGACAACGCGTGCACTGTGGATGATGTGTGTTTCTCTGCAAACTGTAAAGCTGGCAAAGCCAACGTTTGTGATGACAGCAATGTTTGTACAGACGATAGCTGTAACAGCAAAACAGGTTGCGTATTCACACCAAATACAGAGTCGTGTTCAGACGGAAGTGAATGTACTGTTGATGACAGCTGCAAAGCTGGAAAGTGCATTCCTGGGAAGGGAAAGATCTGCAATGACAAGAATCCATGCACAACTGACACTTGCTCGCTGAAGTCTGGATGTTTGTTTGTCAAAAACACTGAGCCTTGCTCAGACAACAATCTCTGTACATCAGGTGATCGTTGTGGTGGTGGCGCATGCCTGCCTGGCAAAGTCACTGTTTGTGAAGATAACAACATTTGTACTGACAACGGATGCAACAAAAAGACCGGCTGTGAGTTCGCTGCAAACAGCAAAGCCTGCAATGACAACAATGCGTGTACTGCAGAAGACGTATGTGCAAAAGGAACCTGTGCTGGAACCAAGGTCGTTGATTGTGACGACAAGAATTTCTGCACAGCTGATAGTTGCAACACGACTTCTGGTTGTGTGAATAAAAACACAACATTGGCTTGTAACGACGGGAGTGCTTGCACAAACGTTGATACATGCCAAAACGGTAAGTGTGTTGGCAAAAAGATCGACTGCAAGGACAAGAATCTGTGTACCGATGATGACTGTGACCCAAAGGGTGTTGGCTGCACAAATACGTTCAATCTTGCTAAGTGTGACGATGGTGTTTCATGCACCAAGGACGATACATGTGCAAACGGTACTTGCAAAGGAACAGGCATTGACTGTGACGACAAGAATCCCTGTACTGACGACAGTTGTGTGAATGGGAAGTGCGTGCACAAGCCCAACACCAGCAGTTGTACAGACGGAGATTTGTGCACAAATGATATTTGTCAAAACAGTACTTGCGTGAGCAAGAAGAAAAACTGCGATGATGGAAATCTGTGCACTGATGATACGTGTGTTGCCGGTGTCTGCAAGAAGCAAAACAACAAGAAGTCATGCTCGGACAACAACGCGTGTACGCTCAAAGACGTTTGTTCAAACGGCACCTGTGTTGCTGGATCAGCAATGGTCTGCAATGATAGCGAAGTTTGTACTAGCGATAGCTGCGTGAACGGGAAGTGTGTGTTCAAACCCAATTCTGAAGCCTGTTCTGATGGAAAATCCTGCACAACTGACTCATGCGTGGGTGGAAAGTGCGTTGGAGTTCCAGTCAAGAACTGTATCCCTTGCAAGAACGAAAGTGAATGCAAGAAAGATCAATGCAACAAGGGACCGTGCGTCGGAGGAAAGTGCCAGTTCAACAAGCTGACAAACACGCCGTGCGATGACAGCTCGAAGTGTACACAAAAAGACCTGTGCAAGAGTGGCGTTTGTATTGGTGCAAATCCGTTGTCTTGCGATGATGGGAATCTTTGCACTGACAATGGTTGCACTCCTGCGTCAGGCTGTACTTCAACTCCCAACACCAAAACGTGTGACGACAATTCCAAGTGTACGACAGATGATGTGTGTTCCAAGGGAACTTGCACTGGGAAGAAGAAAGTCTGCAACGATAAGAACCCATGTACGAGCGACTCTTGTCTGTCTGCCAAGGGCTGCCAGTTCACTCCTGTGAAGAATGGATCTACATGTGCGGATTCAAACCCGTGCACAAATGATTCATGTCAGAACGGTGTGTGTACAGGCGTGGCCAAGGACTGTGACGACAAGAACGTTTGCACTGACGATAGTTGCTCAAGCGGCTCGTGTGTTCACAAGCCCAACAAGGGTGCTTGTTCAGACGGTGATGCATGTACGCTCAGCGATGTGTGCACAAACGGGAAGTGCAAGTCTGGGTCACCAAAGAAATGCGATGACTCTGAATTTTGCACTGACGATTCCTGTGATAAGGGTGCCTGCGTTTTTACAAACAACACCAAAACCTGTTCTGACAATGATGCTTGCACAAAGAACGATGCTTGTTCATCGGGGAAGTGTGTAGGCGCAAAGCTGACGTGCAATGACAACAACGTGTGTACGGATGATTCCTGCAGCAAGGTCAGTGGTTGCGTGTTTAGCGCAAACACAAAGTCTTGTTCGGATGACAACGTCTGCACGTTGAATGACACATGCAAAAACAAGATTTGTGTCAGCGGCGCAAAGAAGAATTGTGACGACTCCAACCTTTGCACGGACAATAGCTGCGACTCGAAGATAGGCTGCAAGTCCAAGAACAACACTAAGCCGTGTTCAGATGGAAACGTCTGTACGCTCATTGATGTTTGTTCTTCTGGCGCATGTAAGCCCGGCTCGTCAAAGCAGTGCAATGATTCCAATCCGTGCACTGACGATAGCTGCGATCCAAAGAAGGACTGTCAGTTCAAGAACAACACAAAGCCTTGCTCAGACGGAAACCTTTGTACTCAGAACGACGTATGCGCATCTGGTAAGTGTAAGTCAGGGTCTTCAAAGAAATGCGATGACTCCAACCTCTGCACAGATGACAGCTGCGATCCGAAAAAAGACTGCCAATTCAAAAACAACACCAAGTCGTGTTCAGACGGAGACGCCTGCACGCTTAGTGATGTTTGTTCTGGTGGGAAATGCAAGTCAGGGTCTTCAAAGAAATGCGACGATTCCAATCCTTGCACGGATGACAGTTGTGACAAGGTGAGTGGGTGCGTGTTCAGCGCAAACACAAAGCCTTGTTCAGATGACAACGTGTGTACTCTCAGCGATGCATGCAAGAACAAGTCCTGCGTGAGTGGGACAAAGAAGAACTGCAGCGACAATAACGTGTGCACAACAGACACCTGCAATACTAAAACTGGATGCAAGAACAGCAACAATTCAGTCAAATGTCTTGATGCTACTCCTTGCCTGAAAGCAAGCATTTGCAGTAGTGGATCCTGTCCCAAGCAGGTGCCAGTCGTCTGCAACGACAGCAACATCTGTACCAATGATTCTTGTGATTCAAAGGTCGGGTGTGTCTTTGCAAACAACAGTGCTTCTTGCTCGGACGGTGACGTCTGTACTCAGAACGACGTATGCGCATCTGGGAAGTGCAAGTCAGGGTCTTCAAAGAAATGCGATGACTCCAACCTCTGCACAGATGACAGCTGCGATCCAAAGAACGACTGCCAATTCAAGAACAACACCAAATCCTGTTCAGACGGGAATGCTTGTACAACCAAGGATACCTGCTCGTCGGGTAAATGTGTCGGAACAACCCTGACGTGCAATGACTCCAATTTTTGCACAGATGATAGTTGCGACTCGTCCTCTGGATGCAAGTTCACTAACAACACCAAGCCGTGTTCAGATGGAAACGTCTGTACACTGAATGATGTTTGTTCTGGTGGAATGTGCAAGCCTGGTTCGTCAACAAAGAAATGCGATGATTCGAACCTCTGCACTGACGATTCTTGTAGTAAGGATGCTGGTGGTTGCATCTTCATTGCAAATACCAAACCATGCACAGACAACGACAAATGTACGGTGAACGACGTATGCAAGAACAAGTCCTGCGTGAGTGGGACAAAGAAGAACTGCAACGACAATAAGATCTGTACGGACGACAGCTGCGACAAAAGTGCTGGATGCGTGTTCACACCAAACACGGTTCAGTGTGATAAGAGCGATTCAGCATGTGTGACTGTTTTCTGTAAGGACGGATCCTGTCCGAAGATTCTTGCGGTTATGAGGTGCGAGGACCACAATCCCTGTACTGATGACAGCTGTAAGGATTTTAAGGATTGCGTGAATACCAACAACACCAAGCCGTGTTCAGATGGCGACGTATGCACGTTAAACGACGTGTGCTCGTCTGGTGCTTGCAAGTCTGGATCGTCAAAGAAATGCGACGACTCAAACTCGTGTACTGACGATAGTTGTCACAAAACAAATGACTGTATGTTTGTTGCAAACACCAAGCCCTGCACTGACAACGACGTTTGCACCGAGAATGACACATGCAAGGACAAGTCCTGCGTGAGTGGGACAAACAAGACATGTAATGACTCCAATCCCTGTACAGACGACAGTTGTGATCCCAAGTCCAATTGTACGTTTACGAATAACACAAAGTCTTGTACTGATGGCAACGTCTGTACAGAGAACGATGTGTGTTCAGCAGGGAAATGTGTGTCTGGAAAGGCGAAAGTTTGTGCAGATGGCAACGTTTGCACAGATGATTCGTGTGACAAAACGACTGGTTGCAAATTCACAAACAATTCCAAGTCTTGTCAGGATGTTGACAAATGCACAACCGGAGACACCTGTGTCAATGGCGTGTGTACTGTTGCTTCGGCAATTGTGTCAACGTTCGCAGGAACTGGGAATCCAGGGTTTGCAGATGGAGTTGGGTTCAAAGCCTTGTTCATGAGTCCTCGAGACATTGCTGTAGATGCTACTGGGAATCTGTTCGTCAGTGACCGGTACCGCGTCCGCAAAGTCACGTCCTCGGGTGTTGTATCCACCCTTGCAGGACAACAGGGATCTGGATTCAAGGATGGACCAATCAATAAGGCACTGTTTGGCTACCTGCAAGGCGTTGCTGTAGACACAAGCGGAAACGTGTTTGTTGCTGACCAATGGAATTACCGCATCCGCAAGGTCGGGACCAATGGTTTGGTGACAACACTCGCTGGCAATGCTACTTCTGCTATCAAAAACGGAACAGGCGCTGCAGCATCGTTTGCCTCACCTCATGGTATTGCAATGGATAGCTCAGGAAACATCCTTGTTGCTGACTGGGACCAGATTCGAAAGGTAACACCGCTCGGTGCGGTCACAACAGTAGCAGGAAGTTCAAAGGGCTTCCAAGATGGTTCGGCAAGTCAAGCCAAGTTCAACCACCCATGGGGAATTGCTGTAGACAACTCAGGAAACATCTTTGTTGCTGACTTTGGCAATCGGCGGATTCGCAAGATTTCGTCGAATGGAACTGTTTCAACGCTTGCGGGCAATGGAACGTTCGGTTCAAAGGACGGCGCAGGGAATATTGCTCAGTTCAAGTTGCCAACCGAAGTGTCAGTCGATCTATACGGAAACGTGTATGTTGCTGACGCAATCAATCACAAGATACGGAAGGTGACAAAGAGTGGAGTGGTTTCAACATTTTCTGGGACTGGGAAGCCTGCACTGAAGGACGGACCTGCTGCTGGTGCTATGTTCAAGAATCCACGCGGTGTTGAGACAACTGCTGGCGGCTCTATTGTATACGTTGCTGATCTTGGCAACCTGCGCATTCGTAAGATTGCACTGGAGATCAAGAACTGTGACGACAACAATAAATGCACGCTGGATAGCTGTGACACTGGCAAGGGTTGTCAGCATACTGCCATTTCAAACTGTAAATAAGCGAATCAAGGAGACCAAGGGAGGGAAGCCCCACTGCGCATGCGTAGTGGGGCTCCTTTATTTATACTCAATATATTTGCGTCTAGATAAAGGGAAATTTTTTGCTAAGGAAAGCTCTATTTTAGAGGTTTCATTTTTTAAGATATACTACTATTGACAAAGTTGGCTTTTTTTGCTAATTTTAGCTAGTAAACCAGCTCTTTACATTTTGAAAGGGCAGACATAAAAAGGACTAATATTGCTTAGTCTTGTTTGTGTCTGCTCTAAACAGACCAAACTCACAAACCAAACGCTGCGCATCTGCGCACAATTTCCCAAGGGGGTGAATCATGAAAACGACGAAACTCGTCATTTCCGTTGCAGCGGGTGCTGCAATCTGTTTGTCTGGCTGTAGTACAGATGACTCTGTTGCTACTGGTCCTTTGTTTTCCATGGATGGACTGAGTTCTGTCGATGGAGGCAAGCTGGCCGAGACTGATGCGACTGCTGATGTCGAACTGGCCAAGGATGTTGGTCCTGATCAGACTGACTCGACCAGTTCGCAGCCTGACACTGTTCAGGAAGTGCAACAAGACGTGAAGCTCGAGATCCACAAGCCGTGCGAAGATCATGACGACTGCAAAGACGACGACGGTTGTACGCAGGACTACTGTGTGCTGCCGGTGAAAGTGTGTGCTCACATGCCGATGAAGTGCGAAGGCAATGAAATCTGCATCGAGTCCAAGCTCGACGATGGCACACTGACTGGCAACTGCTTTGTTCCGTGCAAGACAACGCTCGACTGCATCAAGAACGGTGACTCGTGTCACGTCTGTGAGAACGACGTCTGCGTATCGACCAAAGCCAACGAAGGCAAGCCCTGCAAGCACAAGGATTCCTGCATGCTGAACACAACCTGTTTCTATGGTTCGTGTTGGGCAAACAACAAGTGTGATAACGGTGACAAGTGCATGGTCGGCGAGTGCAAGACGAATTCAAGCGGTGTTGATGCCTGCGTTTTCAGCAAGCTTTGCAAGGACGACAATCTTTGCACAGTGGATAGCTGCGACAACGGCAACTGTTCCTACACGCCGAAAGGTGAAAAGGAGTGCAGTGACAACAATCCGTGTACGTTCGACTACTGTTACCCGCAGTCTGGCTGTGAGCACAAGAAGATCAAGAACTGCTGTCTCAAAGACGACGAGTGCGATGACAAGAACGGCTGTACCTATGACAGCTGTGGCTCAGACAACGTCTGTGTTCACAAGCCAAACATTGGTTGCATGTCTTGCTCGTACAACACTGACTGCGACGACGGCAATGCTTGCACGATCGACAACTGCTACAAGGGCGCGTGTTCCTACGTTCCCACGAACCAAGGAAAGTCCTGCGACGATGGCAACTTCTGCACACTCGAGTCTTGCGACAAAGGTGTGTGCAAGTACCAGAAGATGAAAGCGTGCGATGACGACAATCACTGCACCTGGAATTTCTGTGACGAAAAAAAGAAGAAGTGCGTCAACGAGGACTCGCCATGGCTCGACAAGCTCTACTGTCTGGACGAAAGCATTTGCACGGACGACGACTGCGACGTGACAACCAAGAAGTGCACTCACACCCTTAAGGTCGGAAAGTTCTGTAGTGATGGCAATGCGTGTACGCAGAACGATCACTGTAGGAAAAACGGATTCTGCATGGGTGACAAGATCAAGCTCAACTGCGACGACGGGAATTCGTGTACCAGTGACTGGTGCAATTCGATGACTGGCAAATGTTCGCACTTCGATGGCGATTGGCTGTGCAACGACGGTAGTGCCTGTACCATTAAGGACACCTGCAAGAACGGCAAATGCCAGCCCGGCAAAAAGCTGATCTGCAATGACAAGAATGAATGCACTGACGATTCGTGCGAGGCCAAAACCGGAAAGTGCTTGTACAAGGCGAACACCAAGCCCTGCAACGACGGAAATCCCTGCACAGTGAAGACCAAGTGCCATGCTGGTCTGTGTCAGTACGGAACGCCTTCGAGCGTCTGTGATGACAAGATCGCGTGCACGGTCGATCTGTGTAGTTGGGTAAAGGGAGTTGTAGACTGCAAGTACGCGCCAGTGGCAACGTCTTGTGACGATGCCAACTCGTGTACGACCGACGTCTGTGATCCAAAGAAGGGTTGCATTCACAAGAACACGGCAAAGGACACAAAGTGCGGTGATGGTGACAAGTGCACGATCAAGGTCGTGTGTGATGGTAAAGGAAGCTGTGAAGCAGAGCAGAACGGATGTGATGACAACAACCCCTGCACTGACAACGCATGCAATCCCAAGACCGGTTGCGTGAACAAGCCTAAGAA
Organism: uncultured Gammaproteobacteria bacterium; assembly: GCA_965231005.1. Taxonomy (GTDB): domain Bacteria; phylum Patescibacteriota; class Patescibacteriia; order Magasanikbacterales; family UBA922; genus CAZTEU01. The sequence continues at coordinate 1,022,836 of OZ246405.1, read as the reverse complement.
TGGCGAGCCCTGCGACGACGGTAATCCCTGCACCATCAAAACATACTGCAAAAACGGTAAGTGTGGATCCAACGCATCTATGAGTGCACAGCTTATTAGCTGCGTCCCCTGTGCAAAGAACGAGGATTGTCCGACTGGAAATTTCTGCTGGCCAGGTGTCACGAATTCCTCTTTCTCGTTCTCAGGAGCATGCAACACCAAGACGGGAAAATGTGAGACAAAGGACAAATTCTGTGGCGGTGGAAAACCGAACACGAAGTATTACTGCAAGCTCAAGCCTGGCGGTCATGTGTTCGGCGGTGCTGCTGAAGGTAAGTGCGTAACTGAAGTTGTCGATCCTTGCAAGGGGAAGAACTGCGACGATGGCAACGACTGCACAGACGACTCCTGCAATCCCAAGACCGGCTGTGTGAACAAGCCTGACAACAGCAACAAGTGCGAAGACGGCAACGCGTGCACCCCAAACGACATCTGCTTCAATGGAAAGTGCCAGGCTGGAGAGATGCTCGCGGTATGCATTCCGTGCAAGCAGAATGCGGATTGTCCTTCCACCGAGGTTTGTCTGAAAGGCTTCAAGATGTCCGAGTCTTACTCGTTCTCTGGAGCATGCAAGGCAAGCAGCGGCATTTGTGAAGCAAAAATCGTGAGCTGCTTTGACGGCAAGTTGAACACCAAGGATGTGTGCAAGGTCAAGACCGGGGGTAAAACCTATGGTGATGGCCTTGTCGAAGGCACGTGCGTGAACGAAGTAGTTGATCTGTGCAAGGGGAAGAGTTGCGACGACAAAGATCCCTGCACGTTTGATTCCTGCGACAAGAAGACTGGGAAGTGCCTGCACTCCAAAAAGCCGCTCTGCAAGAAGTGCTCGAAGAAGGAGGACTGCAAGGACACAAATCCCTGCACAGTCGAAGATTGTGACCTTGACGACGGTACATGCATCTATCCAACCCCAGACGTCGAAGGTCTTGCGTGCGATGACGGAAACGCTTGCACGTTTGACCTCTGCGGCGGAAGTGGTTTTGGTAAGTGCATGCATGTCAAGGAAGCAGGATGCAAAGCCTGTAAAAAGGACGTTGAGTGTGACGACGGAAAGGTCTGTACGCAGGACAAGTGCTCAAAAGGCAAGTGCACCTATTTCAACCACATCTACTGCGAAGCGTGCAAGTCAGATGCAGATTGTCTCAAGGGCACTCTGTTTACGAAGTGCGATATGCAGAAGGGAAGGTGTCACAAGCTTCACAACGAGTGCAAGAAAGATTCAGACTGCAATGACGACGGCAACGGCTGTACCAAGGAAGTGTGCTTTTCGGCCATGGCAGGCCATGCTCGCTGTACGTCTACGCCTATCAAAGGTTGCAAAAACTGCAAGAAGAGTTCAGAGTGCGACGATAACAACCTGTGTACCAAGGATACCTGTAGCATCAACAGCGTTACAGGGATCGGTCACTGCGTTACGTCGAAGGCATTCACGTGCGATGACAAGAACCCGTGCACCGCAGACAGCTGCAATCCCAAAAACGCTAACTGCGTGTACAAGCCCATTGCTGGAAAGGGTCCCAAGTGCGATGATGGCAAGAAGTGTACGGCAGGAGATACCTGTCAGAACGGTAAATGTATCGGCACAGACATCGGTTGTTGTACAGATCACAGCGATTGCAAGAATAGTCCGTTTGGCAATCGTTGTGCTCACGATGAGTACAGCAAGCAGCTCAACCCGAGCAATGGTATCGAAGGTGGCGGTCTGTGCAGCAAGTGCGACCCTTATTACAAGGTTCCGCATCCGTTCGGCTGCTTGGACATGAAGGAGACCTGCGCTAGTAAGGTGATGATCGCTGTCGGAGACATTGCGCGTCCACACTACCAGTGTCTCAAGTAACGACCGCTCCCTCTCAGCAGAAAAAGAGAGCGTAAGGAGGGCGCTAACCACGTACGGTTAGGAGGAAACTCGCGGCAAACCTGAAAAGGAATGCCGCTCGTCCATTTGTTCATGAATACTCATGGATAAATGAACGAAACACAGAACCCGCAAACGCGGGTTTTTTGATTCTTGCAAACAAAAATTCTTTTTGTTAAGCTAAATTCATATGTATAAACCAGATAAAGACGCACATAGAAAAATCGGACTTGAATATGAGTTTCTTGCAATCAACAAAGAAACAGGCCTTGCTGTTTCGCGTGAGGAAATAAAATTAATTTGGAAAGCATGGTCAGAGAAAGATCATGTTGAGTTGTATGTTGATTATGGAACTAAACAGCCAGTAGGAGTCACATACATACAAAAAGATGGAAGAAAGTTTATCATTAATACTGATGTTGGAGTTTCTGTTGTTGAGTTTGCATTTGAGCCGTTTAATTCATTGGAAGAATGCAAAGAAAATATGACAGAAATAGTAAAAGAATTTTTAGATGTTTCTAAAAAATTTGATGTCGTGCTTATTGATACTGCGCTTCAGCCAAAGACTCCTTATTATTTTCCAGATCTAAAGTCTGAAAAAATTTGGTATAGAATTTCAACCTCTTTGCCAATTTTTTCTAGTGGACATAAGTTATTTCACAATGTTTCAGCACATCAAGTATGCATAGACGTTACTTTTGAAGAAAGTATTTCAGTGATAAATACATTGAATGCAATTAGTGGAATTACAATTGCCTTATTTGCAAACACAGGAGTAGGTGAGTGCAGCGTTCAAGATTATCACGAAGTGCGTGAGCATCGATGGGATGAAGCTGTAAGGGAGCTACCAGAGGAAAGTATGAAAATGCGCGGTATTCCTTCCAAACCATTTAAAACTTTGCGTGATTATTTTGAATATAATTTTGACATTCCGTTTGCTGGTATTAGTAGAGAAAAAACCTTACATCGTGTTACTTCCAGTATAAATATTGGAACATTTTTAAGAGAAAAAAAGTGGAATACATTTGATGTTGGAAATGTTTGTCCAGGTGAAGTTGAAACAACAATGCGCGATCTCAATGAACTTACAATGTATATCTGGACCCAATGTCGATTTAAGATTTTTTTTGATGAACAACAATCGCTAGCTTCTTTTTTTGATGCATATGATAGTCACAACGTTGATGAATTTGCCCAAAAAAACACCACAAAACTATATGTTGAAACAAGAAATATGGCATCCCAGCCATGGGAAGAAGTTATGTGCACACCTGCATTTATGCTTGGGCTTGTAGAAAATATTTCAGAAGCGCAAAAAATAGTTGATTCAAAATCATGGGAATACTGGATTGAACTTCGTGAAAAGACAATCGAAAAAAGTTTAGAAGTAGATGAAGTCATTCCATTTGCTGAGCAATTACTAGCCATTGCAAAACAAGGATTAGAAAAACGTGGACTTGGTGAAGAGAAATATCTTGAACCATTGTTTACTCGTTTGGAAAAAAGAGAATCTCCTGCAATGCGAATGAGAAAAGATTTTCAGGAAAAGGGGATTGAAGGATATATAAAAGAAAGAATCATTCAGTTATAAATGGAATTTATAAAAGAATTACAAGCCATTTCAAAAAAAGATGTTTCTCTTGCTGGAGGAAAAGGAGCATCTCTTGGCGAATTAATAAACGCGGGAGTACAAGTGCCTCGCGGCTTTGTTATTACAGCAAGTACATTTGAAAAATTTATTTCTGATTCTGGATTAAAAAATGAAATTGATTCAAAATTAAAACAAGTTGATGTACATGATGTAAATGATCTTACCAAAACATCTGCAATACTAAGAGATGCTATTCATGATACAGAAATTCCAAAAGAAGTTTCTGAGGAAATATTACAAAAGTTTCAAGAACTTCATGTTCCTTTTGTTGCGGTGCGTTCAAGTGCAACTGCAGAGGATAGTGACATTGCAAGTTGGGCAGGGGAATTAGACACATTTCTTAATACGTCAGAAGAACATCTGATTGAGAATGTAAAAAAATGTTGGTCATCATTATTTACCCCACGTGCAATTTTTTATCGTCATGAAAAAAATTTGATTGATCACAATGTATCTGTTGCTGTTGTTGTACAAGAAATGATCCAGTCTGAAATTTCTGGTGTTGCATTTACTGTGCATCCTGTTACAGAAAATAGAAACGAAATGATTATAGAAGCGTGCTTTGGTTTGGGAGAAGCAATTGTGAGTGGACAAGTAACTCCAGATACATACATTGTAGAAAAAAAAGAAATGAACATTTCCAGTGTTCATACAAATACACAAGAGAAAAAGCTTTCTTTGTTTGAACACAAAAATAAATGGATAGCATTATCTGAGCAAGATGGAGCAAAACAAAAACTCTCTTTTGAGCAGATTATTGAGCTGTCACACCTTTGTAAAAAAATAGAAGACCATTATGGTTTTCCGTGTGATATTGAATGGGCGTTTGCAAACAACACATTTTATATGTTGCAAAGTAGGCCAATAACTACATTGAAAAAAAGATAGGGGTGGACCAGCAAACATGCCAGTCCACCCCGTGCGTTCTTGTTCTCCTTGTCTCAGTACGCCCAGACCGACACGATCTTCAGATTCTTGCCGTATCGCTCGATCAGCGCCTTTCGGCCACCCAGCTGCTTCAGTTCGATCACCAGGATCACGCCCAGCACAGTGCCGCCGAGTTCGTTGACCAGCTCAATGGCAGCCCCGACCGTTCCACCAGTGCCGAGCAGATTATCCACGATCCAGACTTTCGCGCCGCGCTTGAGTGCATCGACCTGCATTTCCAGCGTGTTTGTTCCGTACTCGAGGACGTAGTTGTGGCGGATGACGTCCCCAGGCAGTTTGCCCTTCTTCCGAACCGGGACCCAGCCGATCTTCAGGCGGTCGCTCATCGCAGCAGCAAAGCCAAAGCCGCGCGATTCGATTCCGACCATGGCATCTGGTGCGTCTGCAGAGACGTGCTCGACCAGTGCTGTGTTGAGCACCTGCATGGCAGGGCCACTTGCAAGAAGTGGACTGATGTCCCTGAACAGGATTTCAGGCTTGGGAAAGTCAGGAATGCACCTGATCAGCTGTGCTGCATCATCAAGATTCATTGCTTGTCCGTTCGTGTCTTGATCTCCACTTTTACTCATGGCACCCTCCGTGCTGTTTGGGTTTGTGGATTTTTCGAAAGCTATGGTAACCTATTATATACAGATGTTTTTGTCAATTTCTAAAAAAGCCATAAAGGCTCTAAAGGTCTTAAAGGCATTGAGATTGTTACTTATTAAACTAAATTCTAATTAATTATGGTGAAGGCGGTAGTTTTTGACCTTGATGATCTACTGGTAAATAATTTCAATCATCATGTACTTGCGCAAGAAAAAGTTCTTGCTGAATTTAATATTCCTTTTATTGTAAAAAATAAATACATGGGAATGCGTGTAAGTGATGTTACAAAAGATGTGATGAAAGAACATGGAATTGATATGAATAGGTTTGAAGAAATTTATAACAGAAGACAAGAAATTTTTATGTCTCTTGTGGAAGAATCTTGCGAAGCAATGCCGGGAGTAAAACAAATCACTCAGCTTGTAGAGGAGCTTGGATTCAAAAAAGCAATTGCATCTTCAGGAATGCTTAGTTACATCAATGCATGCATTGGCCACTTAGACTTAAATAATTATTTTGATGCAGTTGTTTCTGGAGAAGATTTGCAAAAAGGAAAACCAGATCCAGATACATTTCTTGTTGCATCAAAAAAATTAAGAACTGCTCCTGAACATTGCATTGTGCTCGAAGATGCTCATGCAGGAGTAACAGCAGCAAAAGCAGCTGGTATGTATTGTATTGGTGTTCATAATCCTGTTAATCACAAGGTTGCTCAAGATCTATCAGCAGCAGACATTCAGGTTCATTCGCTCAATGAAATTACAGAAGAGATGTTAGGAAAGTTTTCTCAAACAGTGGTATAATGAAAGTAATCAGAAATCGGAAACCAGAAACCAGGGTTCCAGATTGAAACATTTTGGTAAGTAGTCCCTGATTTCTGATTTCTAATTTCTGATTTCAAAAATATGAACATAAAACGCGCAATAGGATATTCAATCCTGTTATATATTTCTTCATTCATCATCACAGTATTATCATTTATGGTATTGGGTATTGATGTAGAAAATTACGAGCCAAGTTTCAACGTCTATCTTCTTACATGGGTTTTATATATTCCACTCGTCCTTTTGCTTGCAAAGTGGTATTTCAAAAAAGATTCACCAACATTAAAAAAAGGATTTAGGCTTGGAATTATTTCTATTATTGTTGCGTTGTTGCTTGATGGATTATCAATTCTTGGAACATATTATGCAGGTGAATCTTTAGATATGTTCATGGCAATGTACACAAGCTGGGAATTTTATTTCACTATAATTTGGGTCATTGCTCTTACCTCGTATGCAGGATATGAATTTGATGCGACATTTACAAAACCAGATAAAAAGGAATAAAAATAGATAAATAAAAAAAGCCCTTGAAAGAGGGCTTTGACATTTTCGGCCATTAACACTATATTATGTTCGCTAGTCTACCTTCCCGGTCTAGCACTCCCTGCTCAAGGAATTTGTGAATTGCATGCCTCTAATCGCTCTGAACACGGTGTTCTGCGACAGTTCTCCCTGCCAAACAGGATTGTCGGGTTTCTTGAGCAGGGAACCCTTTTATATATGAATAAAAAGAAAACAAAAATTCTTATTGCAATGTCTGGCGGCGTAGATTCCTCTGTTGCTGCTGCTCTTTTAGTACAACAAGGATACGATGTAACTGGGGCATACATGAAGCAATGGACAGACTCACAAGATCTTCATGGTGTATGTCCGTGGAAGGCTGACCGTCGTGATGCGCTTCGAGTTGCTGCACATCTTGATATTCCACTACTTACTCTTGATTTTGAAAAGGAATACAAAGAATGGGTCATGGGATATATGTTCAAAGAGTATGAATCAGGAAGAACACCAAATCCAGATGTGATGTGTAATAAATTTATTAAGTTTGGTTCTTGGCTTGAAAAAGCAAAAGAACTTGGCTTTGATTATTTGGCAACTGGTCATTATGCAAAAACTGAAAATGGAAATTTATTCATGGCAAAAGATACAGAAAAAGATCAAACATATTTTCTTCATCAGTTGAATAAAGAACAATTGTCACAAACAATGTTTCCGCTTGGTGATTATACAAAATCAGAAGTGAGAACACGTGCGAAAAAATTTGACTTGCCAACTGCTAACCGCGCAGAAAGTATGGGAATTTGTTTTGTTGGTGAAGTTCCAATAAAAGAATTTTTACAGCAAAAAATTGAAAAGCATCCTGGAAATATTATTTCAACAGATGGAGAAGTACTCGGTGAACACGAGGGTCTTGTGTTTTATACAATTGGACAGCGTCATGTAAATGTTCAAAGTTCTGCAGTAAAACAACCTGCAGGACAAAATAAACCATTGTACGTATTGGAAAAAAGATTTAAAACAAATGAATTAGTCGTAGGATTTGAAGATAATCCTCTTTTATACACAGACAAGATTCATGTTGACAGTATTCACTGGATAAGTGGACAGGCACCGGCTTTTCCATTAGAATGTAAAGTAAGGTTACGACATCGTCAGCAGTTGCAAGAAGCAACCGTAGATGGAGATGTTATAACTTGTGAAAACCCGCAAAAAGCGGTAACACCAGGACAATTTGCAGTCTTGTATAAAGATGGCGTTTGCCTTGGTGGAGGAATTATTAGATAAAAAAATATGCCTCTTTTAGAGATGCTTTCAAACTACTGGTTTGTATTTTTAGTATCAGTACTGATAGTATTTTTTGCAGTAAAATATTTAGGATAGACGTATGACAACAAATGAACTACGCAAAGCATACTTAGATTTTTTTGAAGCAAAAAAACATCATATTATTTCATCTGCTTCGTTGTTGCCAGAAAATGATCCAACAACATTGTTCACTGGTTCTGGTATGCAACCAATGGTTCCATACTTACTGGGTGAAGCACATCCATCTGGAACACGTATTGCAGATTCTCAAAAATGTTTTCGCGCACAAGACATGGAAGAAGTTGGTGACAACAGACACACAACATTTTTTGAAATGCTTGGAAATTGGTCTTTGGGAGATTATTTTAAAGAAGAACAAATTCCATGGGCATTTGATTTTTATGTAAACACAGTTGGGCTAGATCCGAGTCGTTTATATGTAACATGTTTTCGTGGAAATAGCGATATTGAAAAAGATGAACTCTCAGCTTCTCTTTGGCAAAAAATGTATAAAGAAAAGGGGATTGATGCACCAATTGTAGATTTTCCAGAACGAGATGGCATGCAGGGTGGAAGAATTTTTTATTATGATGAAACAAAAAATTGGTGGAGCCGAGTTGGTGTTCCATCAAATATGCCAGTTGGAGAACCGGGTGGACCTGATAGTGAAGTATTTTGGGATTTTTCCGCCAAAGGCGGATCCGCCTCTGGCGGAGGTGTTGACTATGATTTTCATGGGAATTCTCCATACAAAGATCAACCATGTCATGTCAATTGTGACTGCGGACGATTCCTTGAAATTGGAAACAATGTATTCATGGAATACAAAAAAACAGAAAAAGGATTTGAAAAACTTGCTCAACAAAATGTTGATTTTGGTGGTGGACTTGGCAGAACAGTTGCTGCACTACAAGACAATCCAGATGTATTTATGATAGATGTATTTGATAATGCAAAAAAGATTGTTGAGGAAGTATCAGGAAAAACATATGGCGAAGATGAAAAGGAAAATTTTGCTTTTCGAGTCATTCTTGATCATTTGCGGGCTGCAACATTTTTAATTGTAGACAATGCATTGCCATCGAACAAAGATCAAGGATATTTTACAAGAAGACTTATTCGTCGTGCGGTACGCTATGCACACCAACTAGAAGTAAATGATGCATTTTGCGACAAGGTTGCTGCAGCATTTATTGAAACATATAAAGAGCCATATCCTCAGTTATCTGAAAAACAAGATGTGATTTTACGAGAAATGAATAAAGAGGAGATGAAGTTTAAGGAAACACTCAAGCTTGGAATGAAGAAGTTTGATGCATTGGTTAGTAGTAAAAAAGCAGGGGAAGTAATTTCTGGAGTTGATGCATTTGATTTGTACCAATCATTTGGTTTTCCTATCGAACTTACAGATGAATTAGCAAATGAAAAAGATCTAACTATTGATATGGATGCGTTTGAAAAGGAAAAAGAAAAACATCAAGATCTTTCTCGTCAGGGATCAGAAAAGAAATTCAAAGGTGGACTTGCAGATCACAGTGAAATGAGTGTGAAGTATCACACAGCAACACATTTGCTTCATGCAGCCGTGTTAAAAGTTCTTGGACCGCATGCAGTGCAAAAGGGGAGTAATATTACTCCAGAACGATTGCGTTTTGATTTTTCTCATCCTGAAAAACTTACTGACGAAGAAAAAAAAGCCATTGAAGACTTAGTAAATAGTGCCATTGGTGCAGATTATCCTGTGTCATATCAAATGATGACTGTTGAAGATGCAAAGCAGCGAGGTGCGATTGGATTATTTGATGGAAAATATGGAGATCAAGTAAAAGTGTATTCTGTTGGAGATCCAGATGACATGCCAACTGCGTCTGCAGAAGCAAAAACATTTAGTAGAGAATTTTGTGGTGGACCACATGTAGAACAGACCGGAACACTTGGTCGCTTTGTTATTAAAAAAGAAAAATCAGTAAGTGCTGGAACGCGAAGAATTCGAGCTATTCTTGAATAATTACTGGTTACTAGCTATTAGTTAATAGTTATTAGAAAACAAGATTGGCTTGCCAATCTTGTTTTAGTATCTAGAGTCTAACACTTTATCATCTAGTAGCTATTAACTAATATCTAATAACTATTATCGTAACGGTCCAAACGCATTTGTAACTTTTCTCCGATAGACCCCGGCCTTCCGAGGGTCTTCTTTTATAATCATTTTGACTTTTACTTTTCCAGTGAATGTTTCAAAAATATCGAGCAGATGCATATCATCTTCAGATGCTATGCTGTTGTAAAGTGTATCAATATTTTTTGTTGTGTGATCGTCTAATTTGATAGTCAAAATATAATCATCAATAACATCAACATACATATTTCGTTCTTGCTCAACACAATCTTCTTCTGGTGCAAGATATGTTTCTTCTTTTTCTGTTTTTGAAAGTGCTCTAATATATTTATCAACATAACTTTGGCCACCAATAATGACGTAGCTTTTATTGATATGTTCTAAAAAAGATTTTTTAAATTGGGCAGCTTGTCTCATGTTCAAAATAGTAAACCAATCATGAGGTGCATACTGAAGAGCAATTCCTTTTTTAATGTGTCGTGTAAGAGCAAGCAAGATGTGCATTCGCACATCATTCATTTTTAGTAAATTACTAAACGTCCAAACTTTTTTTGCAGCGCCAGGTGCTGGAAGTAATTGTTTTAAATATTCTTTGTTGAGATACGTGTCCTCCATGGTGTCTACTAAACTTGCTAATTCAAGTAGCCATGGAATGCGCAAACTATAAGAACTCCTTTCCTTTGAAATGACTCCTTCTTTTTGTAGTTTTCTGAGTACGCGGTAAACACCTTGAACTGTGGCCCCTTTTTCATCACGCCCAAATGCATCTAATACATCTTCAACTTTTGCTTTTCCTGAGTGTGCCAATATATGAATAACATGATTTTCAAGGTTATTGTTCTCTCCTAATAGCATAATGACCCAATTATTAAACAATTTGTTTAATTTTGTGTGTTTTTTTGCTTATTATATTGACTTTTTTCTGCATGTACACTAGCGTATTTAATACAGAACGTCAAATGTTCTGTATAGAGTGATCACAGACAGTAGCTCCAGGAGGGGGCACTACGCAACTGTTGGAGGGCGGACACAGCAATTGCCTTTGCAAAAGCTGTAAACCCACAAGGCAAGAAGTACGAACATCGTACTTCTTGTTCTTTTTTGATATAATTGTTTCATCCGCCAAAGCAGGTAGGGCAAAGGTGGATCTGTTATTTCTTATTCTTTATTATGATAAAAAAGTCATTAGGGTATGCATGGTCTGTACGGCATGAGTTTACAAAGTATGCTGTTGTTGGGTTTAGTGGTTTTTTTCTGGACATGGGACTGCTGATTTTTTCTAAAACAGTCCTCAACATGAATGCAACCATATCTGTAGCAATTATCCTGTGTATCGTTATGGTGTATAATTTTTTGTTAAATAAGTATTGGTCATTCAAGAATCATGCAATGCCACACAAACAGTTTGTGCGATATGCAATTCTTGCAGCATGGAATTATATATTTGGTGTGGCAATGATGTACATATTTAATGAACTTCTTGAATTTGACTACCGTCTTGTACGTATTGCAGCAATTGGTATTGCAGTTGGGTGGAATTTCTTTTTATATAAATATTGGGTATATAAGTAATATTTAATATTTATTATCTATTATTTAATAGTTATTAGTATGAGAAATGATGAACTTATTCAAGCAGCAGCAGATGTTGTTCGCTCTGAAAAAATTGGAGATTTTACATCTGGTGATGTTGGATGTGCACTTATTTCAGAGAATGACAATATCTATACAGGGGTTTGTATAGATACTATGTCAAGTATGGGTTTTTGTGCAGAGCATAATGCAATTGGAACCATGGTGACCAATGGAGAATATGGTATTAAAAAAATTGTTGCGGTTTGGAAAGATAAGGACGGATCTGTTCATGTACTGCATCCTTGTGGAAGATGCAGAGAATTTATCCGACAAATGAATAAAGATAATATAAATACAGAGGTTATTCTTGGAAAAGATCGAGTAGTGAAGTTAGAAGAACTTCTTCCATATAAAGATGATTTTAGTAAGGTGTGATCTATACTTGGCTAATAACTAGTAACTATTAGCTAATAATCGAGGCCTGTGTATAACTTTCCAATTTTGACCTATTTTCTTCACAAATCCTAAATTTTCTGCTATACTAAGCTCAAAACCACTTATTAACAGCTGGTCAGTCAGGGAAACTTGACATACTATTTGTATTCCTGTACAATATGGCCAGTTTAAACATATAGCGATCATGTCAAAAAAAGACGTAGTAGAGCTCAAAGGAAGCATTGAAGAATTGCTACCAGGAGCGAAATTTCGAGTGCTTCTCGAAAATGATCATGAAGTCATTGCACATCTTGCTGGAAAAATGCGTATGCATCGTATTCGGCTAGGCGTGGGCGATGAAGTAAAGGTAGAAATGACTCCATATGATCTTACAAAAGGACGCATAACATATCGCTATTAATATCCAGACAGTAAGCGTGGTGGAGTCTTGTTAGACGAAGATATCGCGCGCCGTTTGTGGATTTTTTTTATGAAAGTACAGTCATCAGTAAAAAAAAGATGTAAAAAATGTAAGACAGTCCGTCGACGCGGTTCTGTGTATGTTATTTGTGAAAATCCTAGACACAAACAACGACAAGGACAAAAACAACGGGTAAAGTCAGCATAACTCATTTATATAACATATGCGTGTATCAGGTGTAAACATTCCAAAGAATAAAAGAATCGTTATTGCATTAACATATGTATTTGGTATTGGAAGTACTACAGCAGAAAAGATTTTGAAACTTGCAAATATTGATGAAAGTATTCGCACAAAAGATTTAACTCGTGCGCAAGAAGATATTATTCGTCAAATTATTGAAAAACAACACAACACAGAAGGTGATTTACGACGTGTTATCTCAAGTAATATTAAACGACTTCGAGATATTAAATCATATCGTGGAACACGACACGCAAAGAAACTTCCAGTACGTGGACAACGAACAAAAACAAATTCAAGAACATTGCGTGGAAATAAAAGAAATATTGCAGTCAGCGGAAAGAAACCTGCTGCTCAAAAAACGTAATGTATAGCAGTTGCTCTTACCTATTTATATGGCAAAAAAAGTAAAATCAAAAAAGAAAAAGAAAATTATCAATAAAAATGTTGGACATGGCCGAGCATATATTCAGGCTACGTTTAACAATACTATTGTTACTGTTACAGATCAGAATGGTGATGTACTTGGTTGGTCAAGTGCAGGTGCTGTTGGGTTCAAAGGACCAAAAAAAGCAACACCATATGCTGCACAACAAGTTGTTCGCAGTGTTGCAGAGCGTGTAAAAGAATACGGTGTTAAAGAAATTAGTATTTTTGTAAAAGGTATTGGTGGTGGAAGAGAAGGTGCAATTCGCGCATTCCATTCAAACGGTATTCAAGTCTTATCAATTAAAGACGTAACACCAATTCCACATAATGGTTGTCGTCCACCAAAACGTCGACGAGTATAATATAATGTATGGGTAGATATATTGGACCAAAAAATAAAATTGCAAGACGATTCGGTATCAATCTTGGATTGAAAACAAATCCAACCAAGGTTGCACGAAGACTTGGCCAAAAGCCAGGTGTTCATGGTGTTTCAAAACGCCGACCATCAAAGTCTTCTTACGGAAAACAACTTATTGAAAAACAAAAAGCAAAGTACATGTATGGACTTCGTGAACGACAGTTCCGCGGATATGTTACAGAAGCGAGTCGTTTAGAAGGTGATTCTGGTCAAAATCTTGTACAAATTTTAGAATCTCGACTTGATAATGTTATTTACAGAATGGGATTTGCAACAACACGTGCACAAGCTCGTCAAATGGTTGGTCATAACATGTTCACATTGAATGGAAAGAAAATGAACATTCCTTCTCATTTGGTAAAGCCTGGTGATGAAGTCGCTATTAAAAAAGGAAAAGAAGGAAAAAAGATTTTTGAAGGATTGACAGACCGACTTGCAAAACACAACCTCCCAGGATGGGTTTCAGTTGACGCAAAGAAACAGACTGGAAAAGTGTTGAACAAGCCAAGTGATGATGAAAAAGAAAAAGTATTTGATGTTAAATTAATTATTGAGTTTTACGCATCTCGTTAATTTATCCTGGCATTTGTCAGGGCAGCGAGGGACAATTTGCCTGTCCTCCATAAAAAAAATATATGGAAAACCAAATCATGCTCCCAACTACAACAGAGTTCCAAGACACTGAAGGCACACATACTGCCAAAGTTGTTGTTACTCCTTTTCACAAGGGATATGGAACAACCATTGGAAATGCGCTTCGTCGTGTTCTCCTTTCTTCACTTCCAGGTGCAGCGGTAGAAACAGTTAAGATTGAAGGTGTACAACATGAATTCTCTGCTATCGAGGGTGTGCAAGAAGATGTTGTAGAAATTATTTTGAATCTAAAACAGCTTGCTGTGAAGTCTCATGCAGACGCTCCTGTAACACTCAACTTGAGTAAAAAAGGAAAAGGTCCCGTAACTGGTGCAGATTTTGAAAAGAATGCAGATATTGAGATTATGAATCCAGACTTTGTTATTGCAAACATCACTGATGCGAGCATGACACTAGATATGGATATTACTATTGGAAAGGGTCGTGGGTATGTACCAGCTTCAGAAAAAGATACAAAGCAGTATGATTTGGGTACAATTGCAATTGACTCACTTTACACACCTATTAGAGACGTAGGATACAAAGTTGAAATGACACGTGTGGGTGATGTGACTGACTTTGAAAAATTAACACTAACAGTTGTAACAAATGGGACAGTAACACCAAAAGAAGCTGTTGGACAAGCAACAAAGGTTCTTATGGATCATTTTGCACTCCTTCAGAATTTAGCAGGTGACGGATCTGAATCCTAATTAATTTTGTACGTATGAGACATCAAAAAAAGAAAGCAACACTCGGAAGAGAGCGAGCACAACGAAAAGCACTTATGAGAAGTCTTGCTGATAGTTTGATTTTGCATGGATCAATTCGTACAACAAAAGCAAAGGCAAAAGCACTTCGCTCTGTTGTTGAACCACTCGTGACAAAAGCAAAGAAAAATACATTGACAGCACGAAGACAAGCTATTAAAGTATTGTACACTGACCGAGCAGTAAAGAAACTTATGGATGAGCTTGGACCAAAGTACAAAGATAGAGATGGTGGGTACACCCGTATTACAAAAATCGGTCATCGTGTAAACGATGGTGCAGATATGGTACGTATTGAATTTGTTTAATAAGATATATATGAAGAGAGAAAATCATAAGATTGATGCAACAGGAAAAGCGCCAGGTCGTATTGCGACAGAGGTTGCTGTTCTTTTGAGAGGAAAGAATAAGCCAGATTTTGCTCCTCATATTGATGCTGGTGATTTTGTGACTGTAGAAAATGCATCAAAAGTGAAATTTACAGGAAAAAAATTAGCGCAAAAAGATTATTATCATCACACAATGTATCCTGGAGGACTTCGTCGAACACCTATGAAAAAAGTATTTGATGAAAATCCAGGTGAAGTTATTAAGCGTGCTGTATATGGTATGCTTCCAAAAAATAAACTTCGAGATGAAATGATTAAGCGTTTAACTATAAAGAACTAATATGGCAGACAAGAAAGCCACAAAAGATTCATTTGTACGAACGGTTGGAAGAAGAAAAACAGCAGCTGCTCGTGTACGACTTACCCCAGGAAAGGGTCAGATTGTTGTAAATGAAAAAGATTATCTTGAATATTTTCCAGTAAAGATTTATCAACAAAAAATACTCGCTCCACTTGAAGCAACAGGAAGAGCTGGAACACTTGATATTTCTGTACGTGTTGCTGGAGGTGGTTTGCACGGACAAGCAGAAGCTGTTCGTCATGGTATTGCTCGCGCACTGGTTGCTTGGGACGAAGAATTAAAACCAGCATTGAAGGCAGAAGGATTTCTTACAAGAGATCCACGTGCAAAAGAAAGAAAGAAATATGGTAAGTACAAAGCGCGTAGAGGACACCAATGGAGAAAACGTTAAAATATATTAATAAGAAAGTCCTACTTTGTAGGATTTTTTTAATTATGTTGCTTATCACTTTTTGAATGATTAGTTATTAGTTACTAGTTATTAGATTAGTTGGTAATACATTTTTACTAATAGATATTAACTAATAACTATTAGCTAGTAGAGAGCTTGTTTTTTCACTCAAATGAGCGTAAAATAAAGACATTATGTCTACATCAATCGCAAAAAATACTGCATTTATGACTGCAGCTTCTATTGGGCAGAAGATTATTTCTTTTGTGTATTTTACAATGATCGCCCGTATGGTTGGTGTAGAAGGGACTGGAAAGTACTTTTTTGCACTGTCATTTACTACTGTCTTTGTTGTGTTTGTTGATTTAGGTCTTACCAATGTCCTTGTTCGAGAAGCAGCAAAGGCAAAAGAAAAAATGCAAACGTTTTTTTCTACGGTTCTTTCTGTAAAAATATTGCTTGGTGCACTTTCATATATTGCAGTTATTATTGTCATACACATGATGGGGGAGACAAAAGAAATTAGACAGCTGGTATATGTATCTGCAATAACCATGCTCTTTGATTCTCTTCATCTCACCATGTATGGCATTCTTCGTGCAATTGGTGATTTAAAGTATGAAGCAATTAGTATTACAGTAAGCCAATTTTTAACACTTGTACTTGGAAGTGTTTTTTTGTTTTTAAAACTTCCACTTGTTTTTCTTATTCTTGCCTTTACTATTCCAAGTTTTCTCAATGTCTGTTATGTATCAATAATTATTTCAAAGAAATATCATTTTTCTTTGCGTCCAGTATTTGATAAACTCACATTTATTCATTTAGGAAGAATTGCTATTCCATTTGCTATTGCTGCAATTTTTGCACGTGTATATTCGTACATAGATACTATTCTCTTGAAAAAAATGTTAGGCGAAGTTGCAGTAGGTTTTTATAGTATTCCATACAAAATAACATACGCGTTTCAATTTATTCCACTGGCACTTGTTGCTGCACTGTATCCTCGCTTTAGTGAGTTTTTTGCACATAATAAAAAGAAACTTGCATATGTGTTTGAACAGGGAATGAAGTATCTTCTTCTTATTGCATTTCCCATTGCTGTTGGTATTGCTGTACTTGCACAAGATATTATTATAACGCTGTATACTACTCAGTACACAGCATCAATATTGCCACTACAAATATTGATATTTAGTCTTATATTTTCATACATCAGTTTTCCAATTGGAGCTTTTTTAAATGCATGCAATAAACAAGTAACACAAACAGTAATTGTTGGTGTTGTCATGGTCGCAAATATTGTATTAAATATTCTTCTTATTCCTCAGCACGGCATTATTGGTTCAGCCGTTGCCGCATTTATTGGTAATGCACTCTTGACCGTACTTGGATATTTCTTTGTGTCAAAAATTACAACGGTATCTCATACATTTATGGTAAAAAGTATTATGCAAATAGGGATAGCAGCAGCAGTCATGGGTATTATTGTTGCATTTGTAAATAGTTATACGCATTTTACTCTTGCTATTGCCGTAGGTGTGCTTGTGTACCCAATAATGCTTTTTGTAACAAGAGCGATTACAAAAGCACAGCTTCTCGAGGCAAGAACACTTATTTCTCGTTGATGCACTCCTGTGTTGATGATAAAATATATCCAACAACATCTTTATGAAAAAAACACTTATTATTACGCTTGAATATCCACCACAGATTGGTGGAATTGCAACGTTTTGTCATCAACTTGCTCAGGCCCTTGATCCTGCAAAAACAGTCATGCTTGCACCAGCAATGAAAGAAGATAAAGAATGGGATGCTGCAAATGTTGGCTATACAATAATTCGAAAAAATTTATTTTATCCAAAATTTATTTGGCCTCGGTGGTTAAAAATCTTTTTCATTGTTCGAAAGATTGTAAAGCAGCATGGTATTGAACTTATTATGCTTCATCATGTGCTTCCTGTTGGGTACATTGGATTGCTCATGAAAAAGTTTTTAGGTGTACCATATCTTATTTTTTCTCATGGAACAGACATTGTTGCTGCTACAAGAACAGGGTGGAAGAAAAAAATGGCAACTATGGTTGTGAAAAAAAGTGAACAAGTTATTTTTAATAGTAATAATTTAAAACAGCGATTGCTGCGTGTGCTTCCACAGTTTCAAGAAGTAAGTACTGTGATGTATCCATGTCCAGACGCTGACTTTTTTATTCCTGCGCCAGAAGCAGATATTCAAAAACTTCGTGATGAACTAGCACTCGAAGGAAAGCAAGTTATTCTTTCTATTGGGCGGATTGCAGAGGGAAAAGGATTTCCACACATGGTTCGAATTTTGCCAAAAATTTTAGAAAAATCTCCTCATTTGGTGTGGGTTATTATTGGTGACGGTGAAAAACGTGATGAAATGTATGAAGAAATTCACAAATATAATCTACAAAATGTTGTCCGGTATGTTGGGATGATTCCACATGAAGAAATTAAAAAATATTATTATCTTGCAGATGTGTTTGCCTTGTTTACTCATCCAGACGATGGAAAAGAAGAGGGACTCGGTTTGGTATTTTTAGAGGCTGCAGCGTGTGGTCTTCCAGTTGTAGCAGGAAGAAGCGGTGGGGTGGTAGAAGCAGTATTGCATGCACAAACAGGACTTGTGATTGATATTTACCAAAACCTTCCTGCAGCAGGGGAGGCAGTAGTCCAAATATTAAACAATAAAGATTTTGCACAGCGCCTTGGTCAAGCAGGACAAGAACGCATTAAATCCACGTTTGTTTGGGAGAATCAGATAAAAGTCTTGGATAAATGGATACAGAATTAATAGTTACTAGTTAATAGATAATAGTTATTAGCTTAGTATAGAAATTTTTTTAAACAGAAAGATGTTAATATAATAATATTTTGAGATTAAGATGGACGTTGATGTAGTCTAATAACTAATAGCTAATAACTAGTATGTTGAAAAAGCATTTTAGAATTTGGTGGATTCAGGGTTTGAACACATTTTTTCATCATGGATTTGCAGTCCTTCTATATTTGTATTTTGTAAAAGAAAGTATCAGTTTTGCCGAACTTATTCTTGCAAAAGCAGTGTCTGTCCTTGTTGTAATTATATATCTGTTGTTTCGAGGATATTTTCATTCCAGGAAAAGCATTGTAACGTCGTTTCTTCTGCTAGCAGCAAGCATGCTTCTTTTCTTTACAAGCATAGATGTACACATTATTTTGTACATTTATTTTGTCGTAGATTTCTTAGGAACAATTATTTTTTACACACCATACAATATTCTCTTTTTCAAAGATGCAAACAAAGATAAGCATTTACAAGAAATGACATGGTATTGGGGTGTTTCCATTGTTACAGCTGTTGTAGGTCCAATAGTTGGTGCATACATTTTTGCTGGGTTTGGTCTGAACGTATTTTTGATTGTTTCACTTTTAATTGTTGCATTTGCACTCTACCTTACAAGATTTATTAAAAGCGAAGAATATCGATACACGCTTAAACAAAGTCTTCAATACTTAAAAGGATTGCGCACAGTAAATTTAATTGATGGTGCACTTCACAAAGTAAAGTTTGTTATTATTCCAGTATTTTCTTTGAAATATATTCAGACAGAAACTGATTATGGTTTGTTCTTATCTTTGATTAGTCTTGTTGCATTATTTTTTGCATTTGAAATGGCAAAATTTTCTGACAAAAGAAAAAAACGCACAATATTTATTTGGCCACTTTCTATTGCAGCAGGAATAGTGACAGGACTATTTTATTTTGTAAATACATTTTTCTGGTTTATGGTTCTTGCAGTTATTCTTCAAGCACTCACTGTTCTTGTAGAACCAATTCGGTCAAATATTATTCAAGATAAAAAAGAAAAAAAACCAATCACGTGGATTTCAAGAGAAGTGTATTTAAATATTGGTAGAGTTATTTTATTAGTATTTGTTGCACTCTTGCTATTTTATGATTTAGAAAAATATGTATTTGTCCTGCTTGGCTTGCTACATATTTCATTCCCAGTTGTACTTCATTTAAAAAAAGTATATGCAGCCGCTCATTAGTATTGTTGTTCCAGTATACAATCATGCAGAGGCTTTGAAACATGCACTGGATTCTATTACTGCTCAAACGTATAAAAACAGAGAAATTATTGTTGTTGATGATGGAAGTGATGTTCCCATTGAGCACAGTGATGAGTATCATCTTCTTACACAAAAAAATAGTGGGGCGCCTGCTGCGAGAAATAAAGGATTACAAGCAGCAAAAGGGGAGTATGTTATTTTTTGGGATGCAGATGTAATTGCAAAACCAAGTTTTCTTCAAAAGTTATTTTCTGCTCTGCAGCAGCATCCTGAGGCTAGTTATGCATACTCAAATATGTCATTTGGTACTCATAAGATGCCAGCACAGGAATTTAGCCCAGATGCACTAAAAAAGAACAATTACATCCACTCCACAAGCCTAATTCGGCGTTCTAAGGCGGTTTTATGGGATGAGACGCTAAAGAGGTTCCAAGACTGGGATTTATGGCTTACAATGCTAAAACAAGGCAAAAAAGGGGTTTGGGTGGATGAATATCTCTTTACTGTCACTCCTCACAATGAGGGGATGAGTTCATGGCTTCCAAGTTTTGCATATAAAAAACCATGGAAGTGGTTACCATGGATTCGAGGGAAGGTTCAAAAATATGAAAGTGCTAAAGAGGTAGTCATGAGAAAACATGATTTATAGTTATCGAGGGGAATAAGATTCTCCTGTCTGAGGAAGTTTAAATTTTTTTACAAGGTGCTTAATAAGCATCTTTGTATTTTTTATTCTCTCTTTGCTGCTGGATGTGTATGCTTTTTCATAAAGCGAATAAAATTTCTTATCAATTTCTTTTATTTTTTTCTCACGAAGAGAATCTTTGGGCATCCATTCACTATGAATTTCAAAAAAAAGTTTTGTTATTTTTGCCATGATTTGATTCCAAGAACTATGTGACAACTCAGCGTTTTGCTTTGAAAGTTTGTGAAGACTGTTAAAACAAAGATATCCGGCCTCTTTCAGATCATTTTTTGTATATTTTTTGGGTCCAAGCTTCCATATCCGTTTTGCTTTTTGTTGCAGTTTTTTCATTTTGTTTGCAGTATCGAACAAAATTTCTCCATGCGCTAAAATATGAAGCTCAGAATTGCCAATTTTTTCACGAACAATGTCTTCTTTGCTAAGTACTTGAGCTGTTGAACAAGATATATCAATAAGAAAATTTTTATACCGGAATATCCTAAAATAAGATGTTCCTTTTTTAATGAGCACAACAAAGTCGTAATCACTACTTTTTAAATGATCTCCATCAAATCTACTTCCTGAATAAATAATACCTTCACAAAAAGGAATTGTTCTAAGTTTTTTTACAATTGTGTCAATATTTTTGTTCATTTGAAAATGTTACAGCTCATCAAGCACCTTATTTACTTCTGCATCTGCTTCTTGATTATATTCACGAAGCACATGTGCAATCTTGTACGATTTGAATTTTTGCAATTCATTCCATGCCTTTACAAATAATCCTTGCAATGTTTTTTCTTTTACTTTCCAGTTTGTATTTAATTGCTCTACAACAAGTTTACTATCAGAAATACATTCAATCTCAGTTGCACCAAGTTCATGTGCTTTTTTTAATCCAGAAATAACAGCAGAATATTCTGCAAAATTATTTGTTTGTGTTCCAAGTGATTCTCCGTACGCAGCAACGATTTTTTCGCTTTCATCTTTAATAACAACACCAAGTGCTGCAGGACCAGGATTTCCTCGTGATCCACCATCTGTATAAATAAAAAGTTTCATATTAAGCTTCTGTTTTTCTTAAGTCAGAAATAGTCATTTGTAATTCTCTATTTCCATTCCATTCATTTATTGAAATTTCAAATACTAAGTCAATTAAATCTCCAGGTTTGAGTGTACTACACCAGTTTGTATTTCCATTTTTAGTGTTACAAAGATGCCATCCAATGGTTTTTCGTATTCGCGGTGTTTTATGCTTTACCATTATTCTACCATGTTTTCCATCTTTTCCAACAGGTTCAATTGCTACAACGGTTACTCCCTTTGCAAGAAATTTTGGTGATGGATTTTTTTGGCCAAATGGTTCAAATTTACTCAGCGTATCATACAGTTCCCAGGTAACATCTTCGAGTGTTATTTCTGTATCAATAGAAAGTATTGGAGAAAGGTCAGCATCTTTTGTAGCCTCTACAAATTTGTCAGTCAGTGTTTGTTTAAATGTTTCAACATCTGCAGAAGATGTTTTTGCAAGGGTAAATCCACATGCCATAGGGTGGCCACCATATTTTGTAAAAAATTCTGGCATGCCTTGAAGTGTTTCGATCATATTAAAAGCAGAAACACTTCTTCCTGATCCAACAACTTCACCGTTTGTGCGTGACATAACAATAGTTGGTTTTTGATATTTTTCTTTTATTCTGCTTGCAATAAGACCAATAACACCAGTTGGCCAATCTTCTCCTAAGACAAAGATAAATGGTGCATCAGTAATTTGCTTTTCAGCTTGAGAAACAAGATTTTCTGTAAGTTTTTGTCGTTCTTTATTATTTTGATCAAGTTGAAATGCAAGATCAACTGCTTCTATTGGATGATTTGTAGACAACAGATTGTATGCAACATTTGCATGATTCATTCTTCCTGCTGCATTAATTCGTGGTGCAATACGAAATCCAATACTTTTTGCATCAAGTTTTTGCTTCATACTGCCATCATCATTCATCAGTCGTGATTCAAGCAATAGTTTTTGCAGTCCAATCCGTTTTGTCTTATTTAAAACAATAAGTCCAAATTTTGCCAATGTTCTTGATTCACCAATAAGTGGAACCATGTCTGCAACTGTTGCAATCACAACCATATCAAGTTGCCATTTTTCAAACGCCTCGTGTTTATCTCCATTTGGAAGCAGTTCATTTGTTTCTTTATGTTTTCTGAGCACTCCTTGAAGCAGTTTAAATGCAACACCACCACCAGCCAGATTAAGATCTGGATATGTTTCTCCGTCTACTTTTGGATGGATAATCGCAAATGCCGGTGGAAGTTCTTCTGGCACTGTGTGATGATCTGTAATAATAACATCCATGCCAAATTCATTTGCAAGTTCAACTTCTTTTTTATTACTAATCCCACAGTCACAACTAATAATAAGTTTTGTTCCTTGTCCATGTAGCATTTGCATGGTGTTTGTGTTTAGTCCGTATCCATCTGTTTCACGGTGGGGGAGAAACACATCAAAATTTGTATATTCAAACGCGTGCAAAAGTGATGTAAGAATCACTGCACCAGAAACACCATCTGCATCATAATCTCCATGAATCGTAATCTTTTCATTGTTCTCAATCGCAGTAAATATTCTTTGTACTGCTTTTTCCATATCTTTAAATAGAAATGGATCATGAATGTGTTGTGAATAATCTGGACTGAGAAATTCATCAATTTGTTCTTGTGTACGCACATTTCTGTGATACAACAAATAAGCCACGGTTGGTGGCAGTTCTGGATATTGTTTGTAAAATGATTCTGGAGGTTCAGGCAGCACCACCCATTTCTTTTCAATACTCATGCTATCGTCTTTTTATGGATGTTAGTGGTTTAATGTCCCAATATGAATCTGCTAAAAATATAGTAAAAATATAAAATACAATATTTAATCCGTACATGCGTTCCATATTTGTTGGCAGACTTATTTGGAATAATAAAAGTAATAAACCAAGAACAATCCAGTGAAGTATATGATGTTTTTTTATATTTGAAAATGCACGTCGTGGAATTTTTGATCTTGCATACAATCCATAGACAATAAAAATAAGTGACCAAGGAATAAGGAAATACCATTGCCATTGTGCAATTTCAAGTTTGTATTGCAGTAAAAAGACGTAGTAGGGGAATAGGAGAATAAAACCGCAAATAAACATAAGAACAATAACAAGTTGGTATTTATGTAATGGATCGATTGTTTGTGTTTGTTTTCTTCTTCGTTTCATATTATTGAAGTTTGAATGTTGCTAATATTTCTCTTGATGTGCCTGCATCTCCCATATGTGTTATTGCGATGGTATCTGCAGTGAATGTAAATGGTAAAAATTCTTTACTATCTTCAACTCGTTTGTTTTTTATTGTTATGTGGGGATTAAATTTTTCAAAGGCTGAGTTTTCAGGATATTTATTTACCCAGAACGTTGATTTTTCATCGAAGTTAAATCCTGGCTCTTCTTGAAAACAATCTTCTGTTGCATCATGCGATAGCATAGGATCAATCTCTTTCACAATGGCTTCATGCAAAGATTGGATGTGTTCATCAGCATCTGCCACAAGCATGTGTCTTTCTTGTTTTGTCATATTAACAGGAAATTGCTTTATCTCTTTCAATACATCAGCCAACTTTTCAACAACAGGGGGGAATTGATCGTCTTCTGTTACGCCCATAAGGAGTGTGATGTGTGGAATTCTATCTTTTGCATTCAATACATATGGTTCTTCACCACGTTCGTATGCTTTTGTTGCAATTTGAATTGCAATGTCCATAACATGTTTTGGTGGAAGGATAACGATGTCGATTGCTTTTCTCGGCATAGTTTAGAAGTAGAATGCTGGCAATACTGTAAAGAAAATCATGCCAACAATACCAATGATGGCAATAATGAATTTCAGTGTTTTAAGTTTTTTACTCTTTCCTTGTGACATAGTGATTGGTTTATATTTATTTGTCAATTAATATGAAGAAAAATGCTGTTTTTTAAACAAAAGTGAAACTGGAGGAGTATTTATCTTTTCAGAACTGCCAAATACGCTTCTGTAGGAATATCTATTTTTCCTTTTCCCATTGCCATCATTTTCTTTTTTCCTTTCTTTTGTTTTTCCAACAGTTTTCGTTTTCGCGTTACATCTCCACCATACAACTTTGCAGTAACATCTTTTCGCATAGCACTGAGCCGTTCTGCTGCAACAATTTTTCCACCAATAGCAGCTTGAATTTTAATAACGAATTGCTTTTTTGGAAGAGTCTCTTTGAGTGAACGAACAATTTTCTTTCCAACACGAAATGCTTCGTCGCGCCACACAAGTGTAGAAAGTGATTCAACTGGTTCTTCTGCAATTAAAATATCTAATTTTACAACATCTGATTTTTCATATCGTCTCAATTCATAATTGAGCGATGCATACCCACTGGTAACTGTTTTGAGTTTATCATAAAAGTCAGTAATGATCGATGCAAGTGGAAGTTCATAATGCAAAATTGCACGCTGTTTTGTTCCACCGCTCAAATATTCTGTATTCATGTATCTTCCTTTTCTTTCTGACACAAGTCCCATCACATTTCCAATGTATGATTCAGGTGTAATAATATCGACAATCATCCATGGTTCTTCTATATGTTCAATTGATTGTGGATCTGGAAGATCTTGTGGACTTTTTACTGTTAGTTCTTCACCCTTTGTTGTAAATACATGATATGCAACACTTGGAACGGTTGTAATAATATGTAAACCAAATTCACGGACAAGTCGTTCTTGGAAAATTTCTAAGTGAAGCATGCCAAGAAACCCACAGCGAAAACCAAATCCAAGTGCTTGTGAATGTTCTGGTTCATACGTCAGTGCTGAATCACTAAGTTTTAATTTATCCATTGCATCGCGAAGTGCATTATAATCATCTCCTTCTTTTGGAAAGATTCCAGCAAACACCATTGGTTTTACTTCTTTATATCCTGGAAGTGGTTCTGCAGCAGCTCCTTCAATAGTTGTTACTGTATCACCAACACGAACCTGCCCGAGTTCTTTCAATCCTGTAACAAGATATCCTATCTGCCCTTGTTCTAATTCTTTGTCTGCAGTAAGTTTTGGTGCATAATGTCCAACTTCAAGTACTTCTGCATCACACTGTGTTCCCATGAACGTTACTTTTTTTCCTTGTGAAAAACTTCCTTCGACCATGCGAATAGAAGCAATCACACCGCGGTAATCATCGTAAAAAGAATCAAAAATAAGTGCGCGTGTTTGGTCACTTTTTTGTTCAGGAGGGGAGACCCTATCAATAACTGCATCTAAAATAGTATCTACATTTTCTCCAGTCTTTCCAGAACACGTTAAAATGTCTTCACGTTTACAACCAAGCAAATGAATAATTTCTTCACTTGCTTTTTCTACATTTGCATTTGGCAGATCAATTTTATTCAGCACTGGAATAATTTCTAAATCTTGATCAAGTGCTAAATATAAATTTCCAATTGTTTGTGCTTGCACCCCCTGACTTGCATCTACCAATAATATTGCGCCTTCGACTGCTGCAAGTGAGCGGGAGACTTCGTATGTAAAGTCTACATGGCCTGGGGTATCAATTAAATTCAAAACATGGCCTTTGTAGTTCATGCGAACTGGTTGGAGTTTAATGGTAATGCCACGTTCTTGTTCTAGTTCCATTTGATCAAGGAGTTGATCTTTCATGTTTCGTTTTTGGACTGTTCCAGTTAATTCTAAAAATCTGTCCGCAAGTGTGGATTTTCCATGGTCTATGTGGGCAATGATGCAGAAGTTGCGTATATTCATAAATAAGGGAGAGATTCACAAAAATAGGCCAAAAAGGCCTCTATTCTTTTGCTTATATTTTACCTTAAAATGAGGGGTGGGGCAAGTCAGCTATTCTTTAGATTTTCTAGGTCTTTTTCTGTAGATATTTTAAGTATCTCAAGGTCTTTTTCTAATTTGTTGACTTTGTCTAGTTTTGAATATGTATTCTTTATTTTTTCAATTTCATTTTCAAAATTTTGGTACTCCTCTTTGGAGATTATCCCGCTCTCCTTGTATTCAGTAATGCGTTTTTCTATGTTTAGTATTTTATTCTCAGCTACTTTTAAATCTGCATTAAAATTGTAGTCATTTAAAAATAAGAAGCATGCAATCACCCACAAACCAGATATCAAATAGTTAACCCAATTTTTCTTTATGTGATCAGAGGTCTTTTTACTTGCTGACTTTCTCTTTTTAGGTCTTTTTTTGGTTTTTTTAGGTCTTTCCCTTTGTTTGAATGTTGATGAGTCTGAAGATAAAGTAGATGCTTCTTTCTCAGTTCCATCTACTGGATGCAATCCCAAGGAACCTGCATAGTTTTTTCTATCAATTCTATCTTTTTGTCGAGTTCTTTTTCTTGGATTATTTTTTTTACTCATCTATGTCTAAAAAAATATTATAAAACTTTTTTTCTAAAAAATGTCTACTATCATTCAATAGATTCTCGTAAAGTTCATCTTCGATATACTCAAGGGGTGGTTTAAAATATTTTTGATAATCTACACTCGCAGAAAATATTTTGTCTGAAATCTTTTTAAATATATAAATAACATTTCGATAATCATCAACGTCCGTATCATACAAGGCAGTGGGATCTGGAATTTTTTTTGAGAACGAAAATGAAAAATTATCAGTTTCAACTAGGGTGTTGTTTGTTATTGATTTTATTGCATCATCAAATTTTGATTGGTCTCCCTTAAATTTATGGTTGTAGATAATCCCGATTCTTGTAATATTTTGAATATTATATTTTCTAAGCAATTTCCTGATATATTTTAAGTATTCTTTCATAAACTCTATGTCATTGTGTAGGTCTTTTTCAATTGAATGCCTAAAAATAATATCATCCGTATTAACCTTCAAGTAAGATTCTTTGTCGTTTGTTAGAATCATTTCGGATAAGTTCTGATCTCTCCTAGGGAAGTAGTCTACACTCAGCGGTGAGTTTTCATCATGAAGGAGTTTATCAGTTATTGTGCCTAGTATGTCCTGAATCTTGAAGGATCTCTGAAATCTAATGCCTATAGTTATGTCGCTGACTTGTTTTTCTAGATTGGTCATAGTATTTATAAGTTTGAGAGATTTTTGGGAATTATATTAATGTATTTAGAAAATCAAATTGTCTGAATGAGTCGGTCTACTTTCTTATAGGTAATACTAGTAAAATCAATATGAAGAAAAAATAAAATCATGCAGAAAATGCAAGAAATTTTTCTCTAAAATAATTCTACAAAATTTTACAAAGATTGCACCCGTGTTGTGTGTTTAAAAAAAATACTATATAATAAATGTATCGTTAGCCTTCTTAAAATAATTGCTTAAATTAGCGTTTTTTTTAAAGCAAGTCTGTGAGGAAAAAATGTTCAAAGACAATTTTTGCATTTACAAACTTGACAAATGTGGATAACTTTGGTACATTTTTTTGTCGTCAAAAATAAAAAAAGTCCTATAGAGACGCGAGAAAGATTTGGTGGAGGAGAGGGGTATTGAACCCCACGCCGACGAAGCAAACAGGGTATAAATCCTGTCCGTGACACCTGTCACATCTCCCCCCTAATCTCGCGCCCCTATAGAACTTTTTATAAGTTCTAAAATAAAAACCACAGGATGCTCACACGTCTGTGAACACCCTCGGTTTTCAACATATTTTCCATCACTGATCTCTAGTCAGTGGTCTCACAAGCCGTACTTAATTGTGCGGTTTTGTGATACATGGAAAATAGGATTCCTCTGGCAAACGCCTAATAAGTGGTTTACACATATTAGCAACGCGGTCTGCGCTTATGTGCAACGACTCTTACAGTCTTGCGCTTAGAGGAAGTTTTACATTTGCTATTTCTTTTGCAAGGCATAAGCAAAGGTATTTTCCTGGCTCTTAAAAGTGAACCATATTGCCCCGCAAGTGGTTACGAGGCTATTATGACTCACTCAGAGATTCCTTTTACAAAAACACCACCAGCCAGGCCGAGACTTCATAGGACTTTGTTTTGCAACATTGCCCTAAGCTAGTTGGGACTTTGCGTAGGGCGCAATCTATTTCTAGACATTGCCTACGAAGTTCCCGCCTGAATGGTGGTTTGGGTTTCCTCGGCCATTGTCTTTGAGTCCCGCAAAGACATTAAATTTTTATATATAAATTATAACATATTCATGAGATAAAGTTATCCACAATATATAGTATCTAAAATTTTTTTTGAGCACTACACTGCTCTTTGCTTGCTTAAAGAAAAAATACTGCCGCTGATCTTTATAAATCCTGTTTAAATGGGATGTAACTTTGGAAAAACGAATCCGAATCTCTATTTCTCAATCGAATTCTTCCACCCCCTCTTTTCTATCGCTCTAACATTCTCAACATCTTTCAAAGAAATCAAATACTTTAATAATATTTGCAATTCATTATCTTCTTTATCTCCTGTAAATTCTTGAATATAAATAGCATTCCCATAATTTCTTCTTGCCTTTTCTGGTGTATCATCAATTAAAAGAATTTTATCTAAATCATGTCCCTTTCTTTTTAATTTTTTTAACCTTTTTTCATAATAGTACCTATCAATTTCAATATCCCTTCTAAATGAACAACGACTTCTGCCCCATATCATTTCAAAGTCTATATGTTCTGGTGCAATGACTTTGATAACTTCTTCTACAAAATCATCACTCGCAGATGACCAAATACCAAGCCTAAAGTGTTTATATAGTTCTTCTAAGAAGGATTGTAAATGTGGTCTTTTATATACAAAATAATCAAAGACCTTGAAATCTTCTTTCTGATTTAATTTTTCGTCTGTTGCATGAATTAGTGTTTCATCAACATCAAGAACTATTAATATGTCTGATTTATTATGTTCGGTATCTGTCATAGAGTTAGCGTTAAGCACTGTATATAATTAAACACATTTTGGATCTATATATCAACCGTACAGGAATAATATTAATAAATCTATTATCAAGAAAACATAAAAGTTCTAAAATTATTGTTTTTTTCCTTTATTTTAGCCCAAAAAGGCCAAAAACCCCTTGACAAAAGCCTTTTTTTGTGCTAGACTACGTTGTCTTGTGTAGGCAAAAAATTCTACACAAAGGCCGTTCTTTTTATACCACCTTGGTAGTGCAACCATTTCCATTAACAATAATGAACATGGTCGCACTAGCGCATGAGTTTGGCCGCTCATTCGCACAACCAAGGAGGTGCACAATGGCCAATGTCAAGAAGAATCGGTTTGAAAACATCGTTGCTCTCGTGATGTACATCATGCGGATGCTGCGTCACACCTGTCATCCCCCCGGGGTTAGTCCTGCGGACATCAACATCGGAGAGCTGCACAAGCTGGTCGAGACCCGCAAGGACAAGAAGCCCCCGCAAGGCGAGTTCGGCTGGACCAAGGCAACGTGGACGCTCGATGGTGAAGGCGCACTCTGCTACACCACTTCCAGCGGTCGCATGCAGGTTCGTGCAACTGACACCACGCTGACCATCGGCCTGTACAGCCCGGGCTGGCGCAAGGCTCGTGAGCCCTACTTCGTCCTCGAGGTCGCAGACGGTGAAGTCAAGCAGTGCTCGGTGGTCGAGGGTGCGGGTTCGTTCGTCGAGGAAAAGCCCTCGCGTCTGAATCACATCTGGCATTTCATCCGAAAGGTCTGCCACACGCGCAAGTTCCCCGAGCTCTGCGATCCGTGGACCTTTCAGGTGACGCTTCTCGACGAGATCAGGTGCAAGACCACGGATCTGTATGACTTTCCGGAAGAGAGCCAGTGGAGTCGCGCGCAGCAGGAAATCGATCTGCTCGAGCAGATGCTCGCTCTGCACATCGCTACGCACGGGGATCTGACCGGGGAAGTGAGACAGCAGCAGGCTGAGATCGAGGCTGAGGCCATCGAGATGCGGTTCGACCGGGCTGATCGCCGCGCACGGCGCTAGTAATCGTTCATCAAACAGTCATGATCTGGCAACAGATGATAGCCATGACTGGGTAGAACGACAACAACAATTCAACAAGGGAGGGTGCGGAATATGCTATCTATTCCGCATCGCTTCTACTGATGAATTCAGTACTGATGACAGTGGAAACTGTTCAGCCTATGGCTGAAGTCCAAACAGAATATGACAAGGACGAAAAGCAATCGCTCTTTAAAGTGACCCCACTTTGAAGGTGTGGAGAAGAGAGATTAATATTTCTCTTCTCCACATTTTCTACATCCTTCGACCTTGCTGGTCGATTGGATTACAACGCCGGGAGGCACATGATGAGCATCAAGTTTGAGATCTACGGCGACCTGACCGCCTTCAAGAGCACTGGTGTGATCGGTTCCAAGGTCATCGACACCGATTCGTTCATGGCTGCACTGACCAGCGCGGTCGATTCCCATGACTCGTCGGGTGACCGTGCAGAAGGTCAGCACTTCGTGCATCTGCCCGAGTCTGCGTGGTCGTCGGTGTCGGCCGGTGTGGGTCATAAGTCCAAGGATCCGGACGACTACGTGGTTCGTACGCACCGGGGCCAGCCCGGCATGTTCCTGCGTCGAGACAAGGCTGCCGAAGTCGAAGGTCTGGCTTGCGTGGTGTACACGCGTGATGCGTACCTGAACGATCCGGACATCGCTGACGAGCCCGAGGAAGAAGCGCGGATCAAGGCGAGCGACTGCACCCACGTCATCGTCGCAGTCCTCGCATTCGCCGGTCCCAAGGCTGCGTTGACGCCGTACCGACTGGTCTACAACCTCGCCGGTGGCAACAACGAGGTGAACGACTGGGACATGTTCGACGTGCGCACCAACGCGAAGGAGACGCTCGAGTACTGGAACACCTGGGCCGTGGTCGCAGACTGATCAAAAGGTTCGATCCTGGGATTCACATTCAACAAGGGGACCACACCCCGAATCCAAGCAAGGTTGGTATTCGCACGAATACGCACTGCAAGGTTCGGGGATATCAAAAAGAACACCTAAAAAGGTGTTTTTTTTGTTTAGCCTTTACGGCATTTATGGCTTTTAAAGCCTTTAAGGCCTTTTACTATATTTCATCTGCACTTCCAACCTCACCCTGAATATTCATTAATTTCAACCATTTCTTTTTCAAACTTTTTTGAAGAATAATCATTTCATGAACCTGAAGAATGTAGCAGACTCCTGCATAAAGAAGAAGACCAATAGTTCCTGCAACAAATCCTTGTGTAAGAATTCCCCAAAATTTTGTCATGTCAACAAGTGATGCAAGCGGAGTTTTGAGAACTTGTACAACAGCAGTCATACAAATCGCAGCAATAGAAATTTTATATAATGATTTTAAAATGCTAAATTCATAAATTGTTTTGAGCTTAAATCGAAGCACAACCCACAAGAGTGCAAGCTGCACTACAGCGCCGCAGGAAAATGCAAGTGCAAGTCCTGCAATACCAAGTGAATCTTTTAAATACCATGCAAATACAATATTGACCACTGTTCCAACAAGACCTGTGAGAAATGGTGTCCATGTATCTTGAAGCGCATAAAATGCTCGTGCAAAAAGGGGAATAAGCGATTGAGCAAAAAGAGATATAGAAAAGTATGCAAGCGTGTCTGCAGTAAGAATTGTATCTGTCCAATCAAACTGACCACTTCCCAAAACAACACGAACAATTTGTGCACGAAGAAGTAAAAATAAAATCGTAAGTGGAATAATAAAGAATAAGATTTGCCTTATTGTCATGGAAAGATGAGAAATCATTTTTTCTCGCTTATCCTCTGCAATCGCACGTGCAAACGCAGGAAATGCTGCAACAGCAAATGAAATGCCTACAATGCCAATTGGAAAATATTGCAAATTACTTGCAAAGTTAAAAATACTAATACTTCCAGAACTAATCAGCGATGCAATAATTGTCATGGCAATAAGATTGAACTGAATGGTGGCAAGACCGAGTGTTCTTGGAACCATAAGTTTACATATTTTTTTCACAGCACTGTGTTTGAAAGAGAAAATAAATTTATATCTAAATCCATGATGAAAAAATGTTGGAAGTTGAATTGTTAAATGGAGAAGTGCACCAAGAATCACACCATAGGCAAGTCCAACAATACCAACCTTTGGTACAAAAAATATTGCTCCAATAATAATCCCAATGTTGTACATGATTGGTGTTAGGGCATATACAAGAAATGACTTGAACGATTGGAGTACACCACTGACAACACTGCTAATACCAAGAAGAATTGGACTTAAAAACATAATTCTTGTCAGCATCACAGTTGTTTGTAATTGTTCAGGAGAAAAACCAGGAACAATGTATTTCATGAGCTGTGGTGTAAATACAATGAGAACAGCACAGAAAAAAATCAATGCAATACCAAGAATATTTATAATGCTATTTGTTACATTCCATGCTTCTTTTTTGTCCTTTACAAGCAGTTCCATAAACACAGGAATAAATCCTGCAGAAAGTGCTCCAACAACAAGAAGGTTGTACACTAAGTCTGGAATACGAAATGCTGCATAATATGCATCAAGAATTTCCCCTGCACCAAATTGATGTGCAAAGATTCTGTCCCGAAGCACGCCAATAATCCGGCTAACAAAAGAAGCTGCCCCAAGGATAATGGCAGCACCAGTAATTGTCTTTGACTGAGAAGAAAAAAATTTTTTGATCATCTTTAGCTGGAAATTGGAAATTCGAAATTGGAAATTGGGGATTCTGATATGTACGACTTTTGTGATTCCCTAATTTCTAATTTCCAGTTTCTAATTTCTTTCTATATCCATCGTTTCTTCCTCATTATTGTTATTAATAAAATAATAACAGCAGAAAGAATAAGGAAAATTCCCCACACAAATCCTGGATGATCCATAAATGGGAGATCAATATTCATTCCATAAATTCCAGAAAGGAGGGTAAGCGGGAGAAGAGAAACAGAAATAACAGTTAGTGCAGAAATAACTTTGTTTGTTCGCTGATTAATCAAAGATTCAACAGTGACATGCAGTCCTTGGATCGTATCTTTATATGTATCAACCGTTGCCCACAATTTACTCAAGTAGTCATTGATATCATCAAAATAAAGTGATGTGTCTTCGTTTAAAAATGGCGTACGAATATGAGAAAGATTTGCCATTAAATATCGTTGTGGATCAATAATGCGTCGGAAGCCAAGAACATTTCTTCTGTGCAGTGCAAGTTCTTTAATAATGTCATTGTCTTGTTCACCTTCAAAAATTTCTTGCTCAACATTGTAAATTTTTCTTCCCAGATCATTTAAAATTGGACGTGAGCCATGAAATAGTGATTCAACAATACTGTATAACAGATATCCAGAATTTTTATCCATCCATTCTTTTTTCACACGTTTATTTTTTAACCATCTTCGAAACGTATCTTTCATTGATTTGGATGAGTGATGTTGAATGGTAATAAGAAACCCATCGCCTGCAAAGAAATCAATTTGATGAGGAAGGATGGTCCCACGTTTTGCATTCCAATCTGGGAATTGCAAAATAACAAAAACATATTTTTTATAAATATCAATTTTTGGAGATTGGCTATCACTTTGAATATCTTCCAAGTCTAAGTGATGAAAATTATAATTCTCCCTCAAATAAGCAAGAGATTCTTCATTTACTTCATCAATATTGACCCAGGTAAGACCGTTTTGTGAGATTTCTCTAATATTCATGCTTTACTAGTTATTAGCTAATAGTTATTAGTTACTAGATTTTTTCCGGCATAGCTCTTGTGCCAATGTTATTATTTACAGAGATAGAACATGTGCACAAGAATCATCGTGTTCTGGTCTAATAACTATTAACTAGTATCTAATAACTATTGCACGGGGGGAGTACTGACTGTTAAAGAAAGGTAGTCAGTGCCATCTTCTGATACATCATCTTTTATAAAGACAGATCCATCAACACCTCTTCCTTCAAAGCTTAGCTCGTATGCAGAAGAGGAATTTTTTTCATTTTTTATCTTATATCCTTTCTTTTTTAATTGTGTTTCGTAGTATTTTTGAATAAACAATGGTTCAGCCAAAAGATCATCCCACTCAATTTGAACTATGTCACGCTGATCAATTGTTGGATTATGAATAAAGTTTACAACATCATCAATACCAACATTTGAAAGATTTCCTTGCGTTATGTCTGAGGTTGCATCACCATTAATATCTTTATTTAAAATAACTCGGAACGGAGAAAGCAAGAGTTTTGGAATATATGCTGACATTTCAATAACACGTCCCTTTTGTTTTCCAGAAACAAATGATATATGTGAGACGCGGTCTTCATCATAAATAGGGATATCATTTGGAAAGCTTTTTGGAATTTCTTTCAAATTTTTTGGTGATGAAACCAAGAAAAATTTTAATGCAATCAATAGTCCTATGAGAAATAAGACTATGCACCCACAACCTGTGGTACAGCTTCTGCGTACACAGGATTTTTTCTTGTTTATTTCACGTAGTGGGGGTTCTTGTATTTCTATGTTTTCAATTCTTTTTCTCATGGGAAGAGTATATCAAATTATGGTCTTTTTGTGTAGTCACGAAAGGGCAATTGTGGTATGATCTTTTTATATTAATAAAAGACATTAGTTACTAGTTATTAGTTATTAGATGACTTGGTTCTACTCTCTTTGTTTGTCTAATAACTAATAACTATTAGCTAGTAGCTAATAACTAGTAGAGATATGAATATAACGTTCCACGGAGCAGCACACGAAGTAACAGGATCTTGTCACCTTATTGACACAGGAAAGAAAAAAATTCTTCTTGACTGCGGTATGTTTCAGGGCGGTGATTTTAATGAAGGAAGAAACGCAGATGATTTTCCTTTTGATCCTGCATCAATCAATGCAGTACTTGTCAGTCATGCACATAATGATCATAGTGGAAGGATTCCTAAGCTTATCCGAGATGGCTATACAGGTTCTATATATATGACAAAGGGGACTGCTGGGCTTGCCAAACTTATTTGGCAAGACGCCTACAAGATAATGACATATAATAACAAAAAATTCCAGTCTCCGATTTTATTTACCTTGGAAGAGATTGATAGAGCAGTCTCACAATGCAGTGGTGTTGACTACCACCAAAAGGTAGATCTTGGCGATGGTGATTATGCAATATTCAAAGATGCAGGTCATATTCTTGGTGCATCATTTATTGAAATCCACATTGGCGGAAAAGTAATAGCGTTTTCTGGAGATATTGGCAATGCAAATGTCCCAATTTTAAAAGAAACAGAACAGCTTGGGTCTGTAGATGTATTATTATGTGAATCAACATACGGAGACAGAATTCATGAAACAACAACCGAGAGAAAACAGATTATTCTTGATTTAATTACTGAAGGAGTAAAACGCGGAGGAACAGTTATGATTCCTGCATTTTCACTTGAACGCACACAAGAATTGTTATATGAATTAGATGAAATGAGTGAAACAGATAACACACTTCCAGACGCACCTATTTTTCTTGACAGTCCCATGGCAATTGATGCTCTGCCAGTCTATAAAAAGCATCCAGAATACTATGATGAACATGCATGTAAAAAATATACAAAGGGAAATGACTTTTTTGAATTTCCACAACTTATTATTACAAGATCAAAACAAGAATCAAAAGAAATTAATCACAGAAAAGGTCCAAAAATTGTAATAGCCGGTGCTGGTATGATGAATGGGGGACGTATTGTGCATCATTTGTTTCGCTATCTTTCAGATCCAAAATCAACACTCATTATTGTTGGATATCAGGCAAGAGGAACATTGGGAAGGCGATTGTATGAAGGTGCTGAAAAAGTAAAAATTTTTGGGCAAGATGTGCAGGTCAAATGTAAAATACAAGCCATTGGTGCGCTCTCTGCTCACGGTGATCAAAACAAACTTGTTGATTGGATTGCGAACGCAGAAAAGAAACCAGCAAAAGTCTATTGTGTTCATGGGGAAGCACATGCAGCAACAGAACTTGCACATCGGATAAAAGATGATTTAGGAATTGATGCGTTTGTTCCCGAACTTGGAGAAACCATTGAAGTCTAAAACAAAACATCCTGAGCACATCAGGATGTTTTACTTTTTTCTCTCTACCTTTTTAGATAAAGAAAAAAATCAAGGCCGCAGGCGAGGCACGCTCCATCTCCAAGGGGTGGAAAAAATGAAACGCACGCTCGCCCGCGGCTCTCCGCGCAGCAATGCTCATCATGGCAGCAAGGAAGAATTCCTCGCCCGGTCTTATGTCGTGCAATCAGACAGCCTAGGCCGCCCCCATCCTTTCGGATTACCTGATTTCAACAGGACCACAACATTTAAGAAGACAAGACGGATTGTTCAACCGCACCACGAGTCACATCGGCACAGAGGTCGCTCCGCCACAGAGTTTTGCTAGGACCAACATCAGACGGTCAGAAAGAGTTACTCGCCAGGGGCGATGTGGTAGTCTCTTCTAAGAGTGTTGCACAAAAATCTCTTAGTTTTCTACCCCCAGGTCTTTGCATCTCAAGCCGAGAGTCTAAGGTCGATCATCACGACCCCGCAACGCAAAAAAACTTGTCGCTGAGATAACAGCTGGTGCTATCACTAGCTACTTGCTCTGGTAGGAACAACGACGTATTATACAGAAAGAGGGTAAATTTGTCAAGTTTTTTATAATATCTTCAATACAAAAAAAGCCCTGTAATAAGGCTTTTTTTATTATCTCTACCCAAAATGGGCTTTTGGAGAGAGAAAAGGGGGTGCTGTGCAACAATCCCCCTAGAGCGTGTCTGAGCTTCCTATGTGTGCAACTCGATCAGATTGCTCAGCTCCTTGGGTTGAACCTAGGGCCGGCAAAAGAGTTCAAGGATAACTTTGACGTGGCTCACAAAGACTGCAGCTTTACTCACCCTGCCTAGGCGACCAACAACTCAATGGCTGAAACTAACCAAGAAAACCGTCCAGACAAGCCGTCCGGTAATCAGTCTAACCGTCTCCTATACGTTGTTTCCTGTTCCGCGAGGCTTAGAAAGTGTGTGTCCTCGTGCGTAATAGGGAAACATTGTAATGATGGGAGAACCATGTTTTGTTGATCACAACCACACTTTCGCGCAGTTACAGGGCCCCTCCGCCTGCTCTCTCGACTGGGTCGAGCTAAGGGTTTTTGACCAATTGCTTGGAAATCCTCCTGGGTTTTCAACCTTGGAAGACCCAAAGAGCGACAGCATCATCACCAACGTGCGCGTGCAGGCCCCGAAGAGCACCGGGCTCACATCAGTGATTGTTCTGCTTGTTACACAGCACCACATAAAAAATATATCAAGTAAATCTAAAGAAAGTCAATAAATTAGCGAAATATTTTGTGGATAACTTTCTCTTATTCAAAAAAATAAAGAACATTGAATATTCACTAAATATTTGATATAGTTACCAAATTATGGCGTTCAAACTTGTCTCAAATTACAAACCTACTGGAGATCAGCCCAAAGCAATCAAAGGGCTTGTTCAAGGTGTAAAAAAGGGAGATAAAAGACAGACATTGCTTGGTGTGACTGGATCAGGAAAAACATTTACTGTTGCCAATGTTATTGAACAAACACAACTCCCAACACTTGTTATTGCACATAATAAAACATTGGCTGCTCAGCTGTGCAATGAGTTTAGAGAGTTTTTTCCAGATAATGCGGTTGAATATTTTGTAAGTTATTATGATTATTATCAGCCAGAGGCATATCTTCCATCGTCTGATACATTCATTGAAAAAGAAGCACAAGTAAATGAGGAAATTGATCGACTGCGTCATGCATGTACACAGGCATTACTTTCAAGAAAGGATGTAATTATTGTTGCATCTGTTTCTGCAATTTATGGTTTGGGTTCTCCAACAGAGTATGAAAAAATTGTTCTTCATTTGAGAAAAGGACAAAAGCTAGACAGACGTGGCATGCTTGATCAATTAATCCAAATGCAGTTTGAACGAACAAATGCAGATTTGAAACGTGGATCATTTCGTATGCGTGGACAAGTATTTGAGATCATGCCAATAAATGAAGAGCGGATTTATCGATTTGAAATAAGTAATCATATTGATGTTATTGAAATCATTGATTCAGTAACAAGAAAAATTATTCAGGAAATCGAAGATGCTTGGTTTTTTCCTGCAAAACATTATGTTGTTAATGAGATTTCTCGACAGCGTGCTGAAAAAAGTATTGAGCAAGAATTAAAGGAACGTCTTGCATATTTCAAAAAGGCTGGAAAGGTTCTTGAATATGAACGATTGAAAAGAAGAGTAAGCTATGATCTTGAAATGATACGGCATATTGGATATTGCAATGGAATTGAAAATTATTCTCGTCATTTCGAAGGAAGGCAGGAAGGGGAGCCGCCATTCACACTATTGGATTATTTTAGACATACGTCTGGAAATGGGGATGCTAATTTTCTAACTGTTATTGATGAATCTCATGTTACTGTTCCACAAATTCGCGCTATGTTTAATGGGGACAGAGCAAGAAAAGAAACATTGGCAACACATGGATTCCGTTTACCAAGTGCAAAGGACAATCGACCACTGAAGTTTGATGAGTTCGATAAACGGGTGGACAATGTTCTCTATGTTTCTGCAACGCCTTCGGAATATGAAGTAAAAGAGAGTTCACACGTGCATGAACAAATTATTCGTCCAACTGGTTTAGTTGATCCAGAAGTAGATATTCGACCAGTCACAGAAGGAAAAAAGAATAAATCTCAAGTTGATGATGTTATTCAAGAAATTGAAAACACAATACAGAGTGGTGGAAGAATTTTGGTTACAACACTTACAAAGAAGATGGCAGAAGATTTAACAGATTATTTGCAAGAGAAAAAAATTAAGGTTTCATATTTGCACAGCGACATTCATACGCTGCAAAGAATTGAAATTATTACAGATTTGCGAAAGGGAGTTGTTGATGTGATTGTTGGGGTGAATTTGCTCAGAGAAGGGTTAGATATTCCTGAGGTTTCTCTTGTTGCAATTCTTGATGCAGACAAAGAAGGATTTTTGCGAAGTGAAACAAGTCTTGTGCAGACCATTGGACGTGCAGCAAGAAATGCAGATGGTCGAGTCATTTTGTATGCAGATAATGTAACTGGTTCTATCAAACGAGCACTTGCTGAAACAGACAGACGTCGGAAGCTTCAGCTTGCATATAATAAAAAGCATAAGATCACCCCAAAGACTATTCAAAAGAATATTAAGAATATTTTAGAAGAGTTTGGTATTGATCCTGAAGCAACAAAGAAGAAAAAAGAAAAACATGCAAAGCGAAAAGCAAATGTCTTAGATCTGGATCTTTTAGGAGATGCACGACCAATTGAACAAATTATTAAAGAAAAAGAAAAGAAGATGAAGAAGGCTGCAAAAGAATTAGAATTTGAACTTGCAGCGATTCTTCGCGATGAAATTCGACAGCTTAAAAAACAAGATAAAAAATAAATGGAAGAATCAAGCATACAAAAAATTAACAAGACAAAAATAATAGGAATGGGCATTGGCTTGTTCTTTATTTGTTGTTCGTTGTTTCTTGGATATACAAATTTTGTCATTGTTGAAAACAAGAATTTGATCTATCACAATCTTGAAGAGCTTCCACAAAGAGAAATTGCTCTTATCTTCGGTGGGGGAATGGAACCAGATGGTTCCCAAAGTGATATGCAGCTCGACAGAGTCAAAACAGGAATTGATTTATACAAAAAAGGAAAAGTGAAAAAACTTATCATGACTGGCGATGATGGTGGAAATCGTGTTAATGAAGTTGATGCAATGAAACTGTATGCAATTCAACAAGGCATTCCGATTCATGATATTGCTGTTGATCCACATGGATATAGAACATATGAAAGTTGTTATCGTGAAGCAAACGTATATGAACTAGAAAAAGTGGTTGCGGTTTCTCAAGATTTTCATTTACCAAGAATTATTTATTTTTGTTCACATTTTGGGATAGATACGATTGGTTTTTCAGCTGACTATCAAGGATTTAAACAGACTGATAAAAATCGCATAAGAGAAATGCTTGCTCGACTCAAGGGATGGTGGCAGGTCAATGTGACACAGCCAGAGGCGACAGTAGTCGAATAATGCGTTGTTTAGTTTGTTAGAATATTTTGCTATTATATAGGCAAGATATTTTTTTATGAATAGAGATTTACCTAAAGGAGAGTTTGGTTTAGGTCATCAGTACAAGGACAGCAAAGTTGAGCAAAAAAAAGATACAGAACCAAAACCAGAAAAAGAATATGTACTAGATATTGATGAGATATTTAGTGAATTTGGAATTGAAGAAGGAACACCAGCATCATTGGAACAAGTGACAAAATTATTTCAGAAGTATCAACATCAAATTGCAGACAATGCTAAAAAGAATTTTTGGAGAATATTGCAAGGCACAATGGCGTCAGGAACATATGCCACTCCAAGGGCAGGAAGTTGGATTGTAAAAAGACAAGGTTCTAATCGTCCATATAGAGGAGAACAAGATGCGAAAGTTTCAATGGGATTACTTATAGGTGGTAAGACAAGAGGGGATAATTACAAAAGAGATAGACATGCAATTGGTTTCACATTTTCTTCTGAAGGGGATACCTTGCGCGCTCTTGAGCGTTCGCCTGATGTGTACAGTCCAGAATCTCTTTCTTTTGAGGGTGTGAGTGTAAACAGAACAAATCATTTTGACAGTGAAAGGAATTTTTCTCGTTCCTTAGATGATCACAACATTGATCAAGTTCTTGATGATGTAGAAGATACAGCAATTGATCCTCAGGCACTTAGAATTGCGCTAGAGCAAGTATTAGAAAATAAAGATTATGACTTTTCTGAAGTAAGAGCCGTATTGCTTGAATATTTTAAAGGAAGAAAAGGAAAAGATAGGGAAGATGCAAAAGAGAAGTTTGAAAAAGTATTGTCAGCAATAAAAGAATTTGGAAATTACATGTATGAAAAAGGGAGGACGTCGTCAGGTCTAGCTATGACCGGAGACTGTCTTGTTACGCCAAATAGATTTTCTACGTTTTGTCATAAAAAGTTTGGGTTGGATGCAAAAGTTCGTCACTATGGTTTACCAGATCTTAGCGGCATGAGTGAGCGTGAGTTTGAAGAGGTTGCTGAGCATACAAAGAAAACAGGAAGGTATCATGAAATAAATGTTCTTTTTGGAAATCTTGCAATTGATTGGACAGGAAAACAATTTGGAGATTCTTTCAGAGGAAGAGCAACAGGTTTCCCTGCAATATATGAATTGACTGAGGACGAGCAGGATGAACTGTTTTCATACTTTAGAGGTGGTCCGCATTTTTAATTATTTTTAGCTAAAATAAAAAAACCGCTCAGAACGAGCGGCTTTTTAATTGAAATGAAATTATGTTGGAAAACTTGTTACCCACCATTTCTTTCCACGTTTTTCAACTGATACTTGATCTTTTCCTTGTTCTGTTCTATCACTGTCACCAATGCGGATACCAATGTGAACATCTACGAAATATCCGCCATCAACATCTTCGCGTGGCTCACCAATTTTTACATTCATGTATTGCCAGTCTTTTGTTTGTTCCCATTTTCTTTTGAATCGATCTGAATTCTGAATAGAAAGTGGAACATATTGCAATGCATCTTCTCTGTTTTCAATAAGTGCTTCGTAAAATGCTTTTACAACATTTTCTGGAGTGCTTGTTTTTGCCTCAATGCTTGACATTGGGACTATAACACTCACGTCGTCACTGTATGCTGCACATGCACCATCTACAAATTGACAGATACGGAAGTGCCATGTACCTCCTGGAATGTCGATCCAGGTAATGTGGTCTCTGTCTGCTTCTTGGTGGAACCAGAAGTTTCCAGGGAATGTAGGATTTTCGTTCTTACTTCTTACAAGACGATATCCTTCATCACTTTTGAACTGTTCAGGTACAGCCCATTGAAGATATACTTGTCCAGCAAGCTCAATTGGTGTTGCTGAAAGGGTAATTTTTTTACTGTTTGTTTCTACTGGTGGCACGTCTGCTTTTTCTGTTACAGCAGGCTTATCCTTGCTTGAATCAGATGTCTTTGGTGCCTCGACCTTTGCACATCCTGCTCCCACGAGAAGCAGGGCAAGTGCTATTCCTCCTATAGGCAATAGTACTTTTCTCATAGTACGTAATATAGTTATAATCAAGGGAAAACCTTGATCGTTTAAATTCTAGACCCATTATAGACGAATTGACGTAAAATGTCAATGGAGTATATAATAGAAAGGCTCTTTTATTCATACTAAATAGAAGACCCGCCTTGGCGGGGATTTTTGCGTTATGCAGGATAATATCATTATAAAAGGTGCTCGAGAGCACAATTTGAAAAATATTGATCTTGAACTCCCTCGGAACAAGATGATTACATTTACAGGACTGTCTGGATCAGGAAAGTCCTCTCTTGCGTTTGATACAATTTTTGCCGAAGGACAGCGTCGATATGTTGAAAGTCTTTCTGCATATGCACGACAGTTTTTAGGTGGGATGCAAAAGCCAGATGTTGATGAGATTGAAGGGCTTTCGCCTGCAATTTCTATTGATCAAAAAGCGCACAGTGCAAACCCTCGTTCGACTGTTGCAACGATTACAGAGATTTATGATTATTTGCGTGTGTTATTTGCTCGTGTAGGACAACCCTATTGTCCAATTGATGGTGTTGAAATTAGAAAGATGACAGTAGAAGAAATGACAACACGAATTATTTCTTCAACAAAGAAAAAAACAGTTGCAAAAAAAGCAGAGAATGAACTTATTATTTTTTCCCCAGTTGTTCGTGGAAGAAAAGGGGAGTATTATCAAATGCTCTACGATATGTACAATGCAGGATATTTAGAAGTTCGGATTGATGGAAAAATAAAAAGTCTACGCAGTCGAGTGAAATTGTCACGTCATAAAAAACACACCATTGAAATTGTTATTGATCGGATTCCACTTGCAGGTGCAACATTTACAAAAAAAAGTGAAGATACACGTCGGCTTGCAGAAGCAGTAGAATCTGCAGTGGAATTATCAAACGGATT
This sequence comes from uncultured Gammaproteobacteria bacterium, assembly GCA_965231005.1. GTDB lineage: Bacteria > Patescibacteriota > Patescibacteriia > Magasanikbacterales > UBA922 > CAZTEU01. The sequence continues at coordinate 979,161 of OZ246405.1, read as the reverse complement.
ATGTGCTATTCATTTTCAAGATCAAACAGAACAAATATATAGCACAGAATATTCTTGTCCAAATGATGGATATAGTTTTCCAGAAATTGAACCGCGGTTGTTTAGTTTTAATAGCCCATATGGACAGTGTCAACACTGTTATGGTTTGGGAACAAAAGAATTATTTAGTGAAGAAGTTTGTAGTCAATGTGAAGGAAAACGATTAAATGAAGATGCACTGCATGTTAGGGTTGGAGACAAAAATATTTATGAAATTACATCGTTAACAATCAATGATGCGATTGATTACTTTTTGCAAATAGATGATGCACTTGATGCCTCACAAAAAGAAATTGCAGGAACAGTGTTAAAAGAAGTGCAAAATAGATTGCAATTTATGAGTGATGTTGGATTGCACTATTTAACACTCAATAGAAAGGCAGGAACATTGTCTGGTGGAGAAGCACAACGCATTCGTCTTGCATCACAGGTTGGGACAAAACTCGTTGGTGCACTGTATGTGTTAGATGAACCAACAATTGGACTTCACCAGCGTGACAATGCTCAACTTGTTTCAACACTAAGAAATCTTTGTGATGTTGGGAATACCATCATTATTGTAGAACATGATGAAGAAACAATTCTTATGAGTGATTGGGTTGTTGACTTAGGACCGCGTGCAGGAAAGCACGGGGGAGATATTGTTTTTTCTGGTCCTCGTTCAACATTACTTTCATTATCAAAAGAAAAAACAAAAGCAAAACAGTATGGTGATCCCAAAAAATCATTAACAGGAAAATATCTTCGTAATGAATCAAAAATTCCACTTCCAGAAAAAAGAAGAAAAGTTGATCGCACAACACCACTCATAAAAATAAAAGGTGCTGAGCAGCACAATTTGAAAAAAATTAATGTGAACATTCCACTCAGAAGATTGGTATGTTTAACAGGTGTTTCTGGATCTGGAAAATCAACACTCATGAATAAAATTTTGTATCGTACTGTTTCAAATAGATTGCATCGTACAGATAAAATTGTTGGTAAGCATCGTGAGATTTTAGGGACAGAATATATTGATAAAATCATTCGTATTGATCAGAAACCAATTGGTCGCACACCACGAAGTAATCCTGCAACATATACAAAAGCATTTGATGTTATTCGAGATTTATTTGCGTCAACGCCAGAAGCACGTATTCGTGGATACAAAAAAGGACGATTTAGTTTTAACCGACCTGGTGGTAGGTGTGAACATTGTGAAGGAAGAGGAAATCTTCAAATTGAAATGCACTTTTTGCCAAGTGTTGAAATTCTTTGTGATGTTTGTAAGGGAAAGCGTTTTGACCGTGAAACCTTGCAAGTTCATTTCAATGGAAAATCAATTGCAGACGTGCTTGATATGACTATAGAAGAAGCAGAAGTATTTTTTAAAGATATTCCTGCGATTCATGATAAATTAAAAATGTTAAATGAGGTTGGACTGGATTATTTAACCCTTGGTCAATCTGCAACAACACTTTCTGGTGGAGAGGCACAACGTATTAAACTTAGTCGTGAACTTGCAAAAAGAAATACAACAAAAACATTATATCTTCTTGATGAGCCCACAACAGGATTGCATTATGATGATGTACGAAAACTTGTTGAGGTTCTACAAAAACTTGTGTCACAGGGAAATACAGTACTTGTTATTGAACACAATCTTGATTTGATTAAATGTGCTGACTGGATTATTGATCTTGGTCCAGAAGGTGGTGACAAAGGTGGGGAAGTCCTTGTTGCTGGAACACCAGAGCAAGTTGCCCTGAAAGGATATAGTCATACAGGAAATTACTTGAAAAAATATTTAAAATAAAAAAGAAGAGGGACCAGCCAGAAGCTCGATCCCTTTCCCCCTTGTTGTTCTCTCCCTCACTTGTGCTATGCAGCGGCTCCGCGACGCACGAACCGGAGTCCACTCATCCGCCCCTCATCGAGGTTGTGGTAGCTTCCCACCTCGACTGTGACCAGGATGTGGTCTGTTGGTCTTGCAACGTAGGTAATCGTCCCTTCTCCGACACCCTCGAGATGGACTGCATCTCCCTTTTGGATTTTGATGTCTGTACCCGGATATACCATTATGTCCCCCCAAATGCAAAACCACCTCGGCAGAGGTGGTTGATTGATTGTTTGTTACAACACAACTACCTCTCCGGTTGGAAAGTCTTTGTAGTTGTAGTTGTTGTGCGTACAATGTGATTCATACAATAAGTACTGTACAGCAATAGTATTATATTCGCAAGAATTTGTGTGGAAAACTAAAATGAATCAATCAATTTTTTTGTTTCATCTCTGAGAAAAGAAAATGAAGGAAGAATAAAGAATACTGGCTGTGTAAATGAGTAGTTGTAGTCCGTTTGAATAACATCAGCAACGTGAAATGGTTTAATATGTGCGTTTATTTTAAATGCATTATTCATGTCTTCAATTCCTGCAAGAAGTCCAGCTCCAAAGGCTTTTCGCTTTCCCTGTTCTTCAATTAATCCATATTCAAGTGTAAACCAGTACAGCCGTTCTAGTTGAATGAGTTGCTCATTGGTTGCTGTTGCTGCTGCATTCCCAATCAACTCAGAAAATTCAACAATTTCTTTAATCGTAAACATTGGTGCATGACCTATGAACTCATGAATAATGTCTGGTTCAGGTGTAAATGTTGGTCGTGATTTATGTCGGATGTACTGTGTACACAACATTCTTTTTTTCCCAAGCTGAGAAAGAAATGATCTACTATCAACAAGTCCTTCTATTGGTCCAAGACGAAATTGATGAAATTGTTCAATGTTTTGACTCAGATCTCTCATTTGAGGAATAACACTATCAGAAATATCAAGTTTTGTTCTTGCTGTTATGTACATTGAACAGGCCCGATCTGGATGGAGTTTATTGAGCACCTTGTTTACAGTACTCCAAACACCATGTTCTTCATCTGTGTATGTAATGAGAGGAATATTATCTGGATCATTGCGAAATGTTCGTGCTTGCTCAGCAATATGTTCTCGTCGTTTTCTGTAAGCCTTGTCAGATGCACCAGGATGATCTAGATCAAGGATTTGAAGTATTTCTTTTGGTTCTGTAATTGAATTCATATAGTAATAATTAGTAATGTCATAAAAAAATAGCGCCCTACTAGGGAGCCTTCATTTCTCTATGCACAAGAAAACTACCTAGCAGGGAAGCTATAGTAGTAATACATGTTTTTTCTTGCAATATGTTTCATATAATTATCCTAACACAGTTTTTTATATTCGCAAAGCATATGTGGATAATTGTACTAAAGTAATGTACTATGAAGTGTATATGATATCACTCAAAGCAAAAATAAAAGCTTTTCCAGATTCTCCAGGGATCTATCTTTTTTATGATAGAAAAAAGTCACTGGTATATGTAGGAAAAGCAACATCGCTTCGAAATAGAGTTCGTTCGTATTTTTCAGGAAAAACTTCTTCTCGACCAATTGAAGAAATGATTCACGAAGTTCATGATATAAAAATTAAGAAAACAGATTCTGTTCTTGAAGCAATTATTTTGGAATCAATTTATATTAAGAAATATGAGCCAAAATATAATGTTCTTGGAAAAGATAATAAAAGTTGGAATTATATTGCAATTACAAAAGATGAATATCCGCGTATAGAAACAATCCGCTCTCATCAACTTCGACAATTATCAACAAAAGAAAGACAACAAACGTTTGCAAAACTATTTGGTCCATTTCCTGGTCTCAATGCAAAAGCAACATTGAGAATTCTTCGCAAACTTTTTGGTTTCTGTACGTGCAAGCCAGGACAAAAATCATGCATGTATTATCAAATGAAGCAGTGTGAAGGAGTATTTAAAAAAGAAATATCTCCAACCCGATACAAACAAAAAATTATTCGTCCATTGACATTATTTTTGCAAGGAAGAAAAAAAGATGTTGTAAAAACATTTGAAAAGGAAATGAAAGCATTTTCAAAACAAGAACAATTTGAAGATGCTGCAAAGCGGAGAAATCAAATTGCTGCATTGCAACGCATCCAAGATATTGCACTTATTAATAAATCTTTTTTTGAAAAAGAACTGCATTATAAACGGGCAGTTCGGATTGAAGGATATGATATTTCAAATCTTGGATCTTCAGGAGTTGTGGGAAGCATGGTTGCGTTTGAACATGATGTTCCAAGAAAAGATAGATACAGAAAGTTTAAAATCAAAACATTCAAAGGACAGAGTGATGTTGGTGCGCTTGCTGAAGTCTTGGAAAGACGATTAAAGCATCAAGAATGGATCTATCCAGACATTATTCTTGTTGATGGAGGAAAACCACAGGTAAATACTGCCAAGAAGGTTGTTGCATCGTTTGGATTGTCCATTCCAGTCATTGGAATTGCAAAAGGACCTGCAAGAAAGAAGAATGAGTTTATTTTTGGAACAACAAAATCAGGTGTTCTTGCATTTATTAAAAAACATGAAGATATTTTTGTTCGTGTCCGTGATGAAGCGCATCGATTTGCTATCAAATATCAGCGGAGCCTGCGGAGGCTCAAGAAGTCATAGAAAACTTGCAGATGACTCAAAAAAGAGCTATGATAGAAGAGATATGGATGAGATCTATAAGACAATAAAAGAATTTGGAAAGGTTCGTCTCAATGAACCAATGTCAAAACATACTACGTTTAAGATTGGTGGACCAGCCACCTATTTTATTATTGTTGAGACAGTAGATAATCTTGTTGAACTTTTCAAATATCTAGATGGAAAGGGGATTGACTATATGATCCTTGGCGGTGGAAGCAATATGCTTGTTTCTGATGCTGGTTTTGACGGAGTCGTTATTCAAATAAAAGATAATGATATTCACATTGATGGTACAACGCTTACTGCAAGTGCTGGAGCATCTACTGTTACTGTTGCACAAGAAAGTATGAAAGCAGGACTAACCGGATTTGAATGGGGTGTTGGTGTGCCAGGGACGATTGGTGGTGCTGTCCGAGGAAATGCTGGTGCAACTGGCTTTGAAATGAAAGACAATGTTTCATCGGTAGAAGTATACAAAGATGGAGAAGTTATAACATATTCAAACGAAGAATGTCAGTTTGAATATCGTCATAGTATTTTTAAAAAAGGAGGTGGATTTGTATTGCGTGTTATCCTTGCATTGGCAAAAGCTGAAAACAAAGAGAGTGCCAAAAAGGCATTGAATGTTTTACAATACAGAAATGAAACACAGCCAAAAGGATATGCATCAACAGGTTGTATTTTTAAAAATGTAGAATTAGATAAAGAAAAAGAAGAGCTTCTTAAAAAACATTTTGATGTGTTAGATGAAAAAGTAAAAAATTTTTTGGAAAAAAATATTATTTCAGCAGGATGGTTGGTCGAGCAAGCAGGATTAAAAGGAAAGAAAGTAGGTGCTGCGCAAGTAAGTGATGTTCATGGAAATTTTATTATAAACACAGGAAATGCATCTGCACAGGATGTCCTCAGTTTAATTGAGGAAATCAAGGAAACCGTGTATGATAAATTTGAACTTGCATTGCAAGAAGAAATACAAATTATTTAGTAACTAATATCTAATAACTAATAATCTATGTTAATAAACATTCGTGCAAAAGGAACAGACCTCACACCTGCATTGCGAGCACATGCAGAAGAAAAGATCGGGATGCTAGATAAGTACTTTGACAATATTATCAAAGCAGATGTTGAAATTGGAATGGAATCAAGCCATCATCAAAAAGGAAAAATATTTTATGCAGAAGCAAATTTGCATGTTCCAAAGAAAAATTTGCGTGTTGTAAAAGAAGCAGAGGATTTGTACAAAGCAATTGATAAAGTTAAAGACCATTTTAAAGTTGAGCTTGAAAAAATGAAAGGAAAGATGCGAGCAAAGGATAGAGAAGTAATTAGAAGTTCAAAAGAATATCAAGAGGAATAATATGCCAAATCCAGAAGTGCTACAACCAAAGGTTGCAGGTCCAGAAGATGTGACAGAGCTTCAGTCAAAGTTGCGACAGGTTGAAGATACTATTATTGATGGTATAGGGAAAAAAGGTGCAAATATTGATCGAGTGCATGTTCAGTCCATTCTTCTTGGAACATTCGAGCGTTTGGAAAAACAAGCAGCGCAGGATGGTCAACAACTTACTGTTGAAGAATTTCTTTCTCAGATAGAGGCAGGAAGCGATTAGTTTATCCAAAGGATCTTTGAAGATGTTATGAATGAAAAATTTCTAAACAGTGATACATTTTCCGCTCCTGAGGCTGGTGGTGTTAATTAAAAAAGACAAAACCGTGAGTACGTTCAGCGTGAAAGCCGAAGTTCGTCACGGTTTTTTTGTCTCCTTGTGTTCAGATCTGGGCCTACATTTCAGCCTCGATCGAAGCGATGATGTCCAGCCGGTGTTGGTGCCGTTCCTCAAACTCGGCCTCGAGCCAAGCACGGACGCACTCGATGATGAGGTCCCTGCCGAGCATGCGTGCTCCGAGACACAGTACGTTGGCGTTGTTGTGCTCACGGGCCAGTCTGGCAGTCGTAGCGTTGTGAGCCAATGCTGCCCGAATGCCAGGAAACTTGTTGGCTGCGATAGACATGCCAATGCCAGTGCCGCAGATCAGGATGCCCAGGTCAACCGTGCCGTCCGCAACTGCTCTTGCGACCTTGGCTGCGAATGCCGGGTAGTCTACGCGCCCCTCTTGTTCTGATGGACCAAAGTCTTTGACATCGTAGTCAGGTCCTCGCGTGATGGTTTTTGGAGTGATTCCAAGGGCACGGATCACAGCAGCTTTCTCTCCCACGCCAGCGTGGTCAGATGCGATCGCAATTCGGATGGTCTTGGACATTGAGGTCTCCTTTGGCTGTGAGCGAGATGTGGTGATTTCCGATTACAAAAAACCAGATATCTATTTGGATTTTAGCAAGAATAAGCAAAAAGTCAATGCTAGACAGCAAAAGATATTTATGATATAATCGCGAGGCATAATTTACCTATTCTATGGCAAAATTCTTAGAAAAATTCCTTGGTGATCAAAACAAAAAAAAGATGAAAACCTTTCAGCCAATTGTTGATGCAATCAATGCATTGGAAGAAAAGATGAAAGGATTGACAGATGATCAACTAAAAGGAAAAACGGCAGAATTTAAAGAACAATTAAAAAATGGAAAAACACTGGACGATATTCTTCCAGAGGCCTTTGCTGTTGTGCGAGAAACAGGTCGTCGTCTTATGAACATGAGACATTATGATGTTCAACTTATTGGTGGAATTGCACTTCACAAAGGAATCATTGCAGAAATGAGAACTGGTGAGGGTAAAACACTTGTGGCAACACTTCCAGTGTATTTAAATGCACTTGAAGGAAAAGGTGTTCATGTTATTACTGTTAATGACTATCTTGCAAAACGTGATGCTGTTTGGATGAGTCAGATTTATGATTTTCTCGGATTGACTGTTGGTATTGTTCAAAACCAGCGTGTTAGTTTTGTGTATGATGCATCATTTAAGGGTGGGGAAGAAGGTGGTGACACAGACGAAGAGCGAGATAGTACAGGAAGTTTTAAAGTTGAAGATGAATACCTTCGTCCAGTAGCACGACAAGAGGTGTATCAGTGTGATATTACATACGGAACAAACAATGAGTTTGGTTTTGACTATCTTCGTGACAACATGGTCCAGACGGTTGATGATATGGTTATGCGGCACGGAAGTGAAATGCATTATGCAATCATCGATGAAGTTGATTCTATTTTGATTGATGAATCTCGAACACCACTTATTATTTCTGCGCCAGCAGAAGAAGCAGCAGATCAATACTATCAATTTGCACGGTTGGTTAAACAGTTAAAAGAAAATGATGATTACAATGTTGATGAGAAAATGAAATCTGCAACGCTTACAGAAGAAGGAATTTCACGATTTGAAGGATGGCTTGGTGTTGAGAATATTTATGTTGAAGGTGGAATTCGTCTTGTCCATCATATTGAACAAGCACTTCGCGCAGAAGTTCTATTTAAGCGTGATAAGGATTATGTTGTTGATCAGAATGAAGTGGTTATTATTGATGAATTCACAGGAAGAAAAATGCCAGGTCGCCGATATTCAGAAGGATTGCACCAAGCAATTGAAGCAAAAGAAGGTGTTGATATTCAACGAGAAAGTAGAACACTTGCAACGATTACATTTCAAAATCTTTTCCGCATGTATACAAAATTGTCTGGAATGACAGGTACTGCTGAAACAGAAAAAGAAGAGTTTTTCAAAATCTATGGGTTAGATGTATTGGTCATTCCAACAAATAAACCTGACGCTCGTATAGATAATCCAGATAGAATATATAAATCAGAAGAAGCAAAATTTAAAGCAGTTGTTGCGAAAATTAAAGAATGTCAAGAAAAGAATCAGCCAATTTTGGTTGGTACAATTTCTGTTGAAAAAAATGAAATGCTTAGTGAATATTTGACTGCACAAGGAATTCACCATGAAGCATTGAATGCGAAGAACCATGAACGAGAAGGAGAAATTGTTGCACAGGCAGGTCGCCCTGGCGCAATCACTCTTGCAACAAATATGGCAGGACGTGGTGTTGATATTAAACTTGGTGGAAGTCCAATTGATAAAGAGGTAGAAAAGCAAGTGCTTGACGCCGGTGGATTATTTGTTCTTGGAACAGAACGACATGAATCACGTCGTATTGATAATCAGCTTCGTGGTCGAGCTGCTCGACAAGGAGATAAAGGTGAAACACAATTCTTTGTTTCAACAGACGATGAACTCATGCGTATTTTTGCAGGAGATAGGTTGAAAACAGTTATGACACGTCTGAACGTTCCAGATGACATGCCAATTGAACAAAAGATGATTACAAAGATGCTTGAGAATGCGCAGAAAAAAGTTGAATCAATGCATTTTGATACAAGAAAACATTTGTTGAGTTACGATGATGTGTTAAATAGACACAGAGAAGTTATTTATGAAAAACGTCGTGCAATTTTGGAAATTGCAGGATCAAAAGATGATGAAAAGACAAAGGAAAGTTTATCAGCTGCAACAGATATGATAATGGAGATGATTCAGAGTGAAATTGAGTTTGTTGTAAGTTATCATACAAATCCACAAGTTATTGAAGAAGTAGATCAAGCAACAGACAAAGAGTGGAATATGAAAGAAATCTACGAGACCATGAAAACAATATTTCCATTTACAAATGAAGAAAGAGAAACTTTCTTACATTTGAGAAAAGATGGAGATAGAAAACTTGATGATGTAAAAGCTCGAGAAGCAATTGTTTCGTTCTTAATGGATAAGGCAAAAAATGAGTATGAAAATATTGCAGCACATGTAAAATCACATGCAGAGCCAGATCAAGATGTTGATGGATTGCTTGCAGCATTTGAAACATCAATCATGCTTAGAGCAATTGATGCATTGTGGGTTGAGCATCTTGTATCATTGAATTATCTTCGAACTGGAATTGGACTTCGTGGTTATGGACAACGCGATCCATTGGTTGAATACAAAAAGGAAAGTTTTTATATGTTCAATCAATTACTTACAAATATTCAAAAAGAAGTTGTCTATTCATTCTTTAAAGTTGGTATTGGCCTACAACTTGCACCAACAGTTATGGCTTCTGACAAGATGACGCTTGAGGGGGCAAAGAAGACTATGAGTGAACAAGGTGCACACATCAAAAAGAAGGAGCGCAATGAGGCAGGGGAGAAGATTGGAAGAAATGATCCATGTCCTTGTGGAAGTGGAAAAAAGTACAAGAAATGCCATGGGAAATAGGTATTACTTATGTGCATGAACATCCTTGACTCAAAATAGCAAGTACGATACAATATTTTCGAAATTCGATCTAAAACATTATGGCTCATAAGAAAACACAAGCTCAAATTCGCTCCAAGATCCGTTGGGGTATTTTTGGTATTTTTGCATTATTGCTTGTAGCAAGTTCATATAATGCACCACATGTTGCAAATAAAGTTCTCAGCAAAATTGAAAGTGTTGCACACGTAGGCATTCCACTGCTCCCAGAAAAAGAGTTCTCATTGGGATTAGACCTACAAGGTGGTGCTCATTTGGTCTACCAAGCAGACGTTACTAATATTGCAAGTAACGAGCGAGGTGCCGCAGTAGAAGGTGGACGTGATGTTATTGAGCGTCGTGTAAATGGATTAGGAATTGGTGAGCCAAATGTTCAAACAACAAAAGTTGGTGATGATTATCGTATTATTGTGGAACTTCCTGGTGTTTCAGATGTGAATGAAGCAATTAATATGATTGGTGAAACACCAATTTTGGAATTTAAAGAACAAAATAATGAACCACCAAGGGAATTAACAAAAGAGGAAGAAAAAAGCATCAAAGATTTTAATGACGATGTAAAAAAACGCGCAAACAATGCCTTACAAAAATTGAAAAAAGGTGATTCTTTTGCAACAGTTGCAACCGAATTTTCTGAGGATGCTGTAACTAGAAATAATGCTGGTCTTCTTGGATGGGTTTCACCTATAAAAAATTCTGAGTTTTATGAATGGGCAACTACTAATGAAGAAGGAGCAATATCACAAGCAGTACTTGATGTGGGAGACAGTTACGCAATATTGAAGAGAGGGATTGCTGAAAAAACTGATAGCTATGTCTCTGCTAGTCATATTCTTATTTGTTATCTTGGTGCACAAAGTTGTGATAATCCAAAATATACAAAAGAAGAAGCATTTGAAAAAGCAAAGGAAATATTTACAAAAGCAAATGCTACAAATTTTGCTGCATTGGCAAGAGAACATTCTACAGAAACTGGTGCTGATCAAACAGGAGGTGATCTTGGATCATTTGGGAGAGGCGCAATGGTTCCTCAGTTTGAAAAAGCAGTATTTGATGCAAAATTTGGTGAAATTGTCGGTCCAGTAGAAACACAGTTTGGATATCATATTATCTACAAAAAGCCAGATCAAACAAGTGAATTTGAAATATTTGCGATTACATTTGACAAACAAACCCCTACAGATATTTTACCACCAGCTGAACCTTGGAAGACTACTGGTCTTTCTGGAAAACAACTCGAACGTGCAGAAGTTGTTACTGACCCAAATAGTGGTGCCATTCAAGTATCGCTTCTATTTGACGATGAAGGGAAAAAATTATTTGCTGATTTGACTGAACGTCATATTGGAGAACCAATTGCTATTTTCTTAGATGGAGCTCCTATTAGCATTCCAACTGTTCAAACAGCCATTCGAGATGGTCGTGCCGTTATCACAGGTGATTCTGATCTTGCAGAAGCACGACTTCTTTCACAACGTTTGAATGCTGGTGCATTGCCAGTTCCTGTTGAACTTATTTCACAACAAGCAATTGGTGCGACTCTTGGAAAAGCATCTCTTGAAAAAAGCTTGAAAGCAGGAATTTATGGTGTGGCACTTGTTATGATTTTCATGTTGCTCTATTATCGTTTGCCAGGGTTGCTTTCTGTTATTTCACTTTCTGTGTATATTGCGCTTACACTTGCAATTTTCAAACTTATTGGTGTGACACTTACACTCGCAGGAATTGCAGGATTTATCCTTTCTATTGGTATGGCAGTGGATGCAAATGTGCTTATTTTTGAACGACTCAAAGAAGAACTTCGCGATGGAAAGAGCTTGAAAGCTTCTGTTGAAGAAGGATTTGTACGAGCATGGTCATCAATTAGAGATGGAAATGTTTCAACACTGATTACATGTATTATCCTTATTGGGTTTGGTTCTAGCTTTGTAAAAGGATTTGCTGTGACATTGTTTATTGGAATTTTGCTTAGTATGTTCTCTGCAATTACCATCACACGCGTCATGCTCAGATTTGTTGTGCCATGGTTCTCAGAATATGGAAATAAACTTTTTGTGGGAGCTACATCTAAAAAAGTAAAGTAATATGATACAAATCGTAAAAAATAGAAAAATCAGCTTTGCCATTTCAAGTATTTTATTTTTGACAAGTTTAGTATTAATTTTTTCAATTGGTCTTAAACCTGGGATTGACTTTACTGGTGGTTCACTTATGGAATTGACGTTTAAAACAGAGCGTCCACCAATTGATGATATTAAATCAAATCTTGCCGCACTTAATTTAGGTGAGATTCTTGTGCAGCCAGTAGAAGACAAAGGATTGATTTTGAAGATGAGATATATTTCAGAAGAGGAGCACCAACAAGTGCTTACAAGTCTTCGTACAGCGTTTGAAGGAAAAAAGGATGCAGCTCCAAGTGCAGATAAAGATCTTGTTATAGATGCTGCTGGATCTGGAGCAAAAACTGTTGAAGTAGCATTAGAAGCTGAGCCAACAAATAGGTTGCTTGAAAACAGAATTGAGACTATTGGTCCTGCAATCAGTTCATATTTGCGCTCTAAAGCATGGAAAGCAGCGCTTGTTGTTATCATTGCAATCATTTTGTTTATTGCATATGCTTTTAGAAGAGTATCCAAACCAATTCAGTCTTGGAAATACGGTTTAACAGCTATTATTGCATTGGTTCATGATATTACTATTACAATGGGTGTATTTGTCTTACTTGGAAAGTATTTAGGTGTTGAGGTAAATATTCCTTTTGTTGTTGCACTTTTGACAATTCTTGGGTACTCTGTGAACGATACTATTGTTGTATTTGATCGTGTGAGAGAAAATCTTATTAGACGCGGATCACATGATTTTCCAGAAACTGTAAATTTAGGTATCAATCAGACATTGGTTCGTTCATTCAATACATCCATTACAACATTGCTTGTTCTTTTTGGACTATTTATGTTTGGTGGAGAGTCAATAAAATACTTCTCTCTTGCACTTATCGTTGGTATATTACTAGGAACCTATTCCTCACTCTTTCTGGCAAGTCCGTTCCTCGTTGTCTGGGAAGAACGTCTATACAAAAATAAATAATTAAGCTAAAAACCCTCCTGTTGGAGGGTTTTTTTAATTGTGATATACTTCTTATTGATAAACATCCTCATATTTTTATGAGATAGTATTGATTTTTATAATCTATGTCTGATAGTACAGCAAGACATCTTATTGCATTTATTGGAACAATTATTGTTCTACTAGCCTATATTGCAGGCTATATGTCATCTACAAATGGATGGTGGTGGACAGCAATCTCAGTAGTTGTTATTTATGTTTCAATTTTTAAACTTGTTGATTTATAATTTGGAGAGAAGGTTTATATGAGTGTTGAGAATATAACTACTATATTACTAGATTTTTTCACGCGCTCTCCGATGGAGGTTGTTTTTGATTTATTTGCAATTTTTGGATGGACCATTTTCTCATTTCTCCTTTTATTTGTTGCCTTAGAATTTTATGTTGATTATCGACAAGATAAGTACAAGGCTGACTGGAAATGGGTCCTTTTAGCAATTGATATTCCACCGACAAATCTGCAAACACCAAAAGCTGTGGAGCAAATGTTTGCACATATTGCTGGTGCATATAATGATATTAATATTGCTGATAAATACTACCGCGGTGAAAAACAACGGCACTTCAGTTTTGAAATTATCAGTATTGAAGGATATATTCAGTTTTTAATACGTACAGAAGAAAAATTTCGAGAGCTTATTGAAACAGCAATATATGCGCAGTATTCTGATGCAGAAATTGTAGAGGTCGAAGACTATGTAAGAGATATTCCAGATAACTTTCCAAATGACACGCACGATATTTGGGCGAGTGATTTTGGTCTTTCACAGGATGATGCATATCCTATTCGTTCATATAGGGAATTTGAGCACAACATTTCAAAAGATACTGTTCTAAAAGATCCTGTGGGAACATTTTTGGAAAGTTTTAGTAGAATAGGTGCTGGTGAGCAAATGTGGTTTCAGATTATTATTGAGCCAACAACAAATTCATGGAAGGAAAAAGCAATTAAAAAGATAAAGCAAATTATTGGAGAAAAAGAAAAAAAGAAAGTTGGTGTGAGTGATCATGTTTCAAAGGCTTTTTATAATTCTTTGGAAACATTTGGAGATCAGATATTTGGCAGAGAGCCATCTTCTGGTTCTGAAGAGAAAAGTGACGGTGAAAAAAATGAGTTAAAGTTTTTAACTCCAGGGCAAGTCAAGATTGTTGAGGCCATGGAGGAAAAAATAAGCAAAATTGGCTTTAAAACAAAAATTCGAGCAGTGTATTTAGCACGCAAAGAAGTGTTTCGACCAAGTAGGGGAATCCATGCGCTCGTTGGTGCAATTAACCAATACAATATTCAAACAGCAAATGCAATTATTCCAACATATAAATCTAAGGCATCATATCTGTTCAAAAAATATCGCGAAAAATACCGCAAAGAATTATTGATGAAAGCATATAAGAAGCGAAAGAGTGGTATAGGGGCAAATCCATTTATTTTAAATATTGAAGAGCTTGCTACAATTTGGCACTTTCCAATGTCACATGTTAAGACACCTCTTCTTCAAAAAGCTGAAGGAAAACGTGTTGAGCCACCTTCTTCACTTCCTGCAGAGGTTCTTCCAGATATACCTGTTGGAAATGTACCACCTGGTGGAGAATCAGGTGAAAGTAGTACGAGCGATGAAAAAACATACCAAACTGACTCAGGAGAGGCAATTCAATATGGTGATCAGCGGTTTGGGTAGAAAAGGGACTTACAAAGCTAGAAATGCCTTAAAGGCTCTTTCCTTTGAGGTTTTTTTGTATAAGCATTGATTTTTCTGCTTTTCAATGGTATATTGCTTCAACTATGTGGATCAACGACATATTATCTAAAAATAAGAAGATGCTTGCACTGTCACCAATGGCAGATATGACAGATTCTTCATTTTGTCAAATTGTGCGCCAAATTGGTGGTGCTGATATTGTATTTCGTGAAATGGTAAGTTCAGAAGCTATTATTCGAGAAAATCAAAAGACAATTGGCATGACAGATTTTGTTGAGTCAGAACGTCCAATTGTACAACAAATTTTTGGAGCTGATCCAGAAACAATGGGAAAGGCTGCAGCAATTGTCATGGAGCATGCAAATCCAGAAGGAATTGATATAAACATGGGTTGCCCTGTGTATAAAATCACAAGCAATTTTAATGGTGCAGCGCTTATGAAAGAGCCAGAACGTGCAGCTGCAATTGTTAGATCAATGAAAAAGGAAATAGGAGATACGCCACTCTCAGTAAAGATTCGTCTAGGCTGGGATAATCCTGATACTTTTAAAACATTTATTCCTGTTATAGAAGAAGCTGGTGCAGATTTAATAACAATGCATGGGAGAACAAGAAAACAGGGATATAGTGGTGTTAGTGATTGGGAACGAATCAGACAAGCAAAAGAAATAGCTACAGTTCCGTTTATTGCAAATGGTGATATTCATCAACCACATCAAGTAGAAGAAGCATTAGAGCAGACAGGGTGTGATGGAGTGCTTATTGCACGTGGTGCGCTTGGAAATCCTTGGTTTTTTAAGCAAGTCCTTGAACCAGAATATATTGTTTCAGTGCAAGAGCGTGTTGATGTTGTCATGCGTCATGCAAGATTACATACACAGCAGTATGGGGAACGGGGAATTGTCACGTTTCGAAAACATTTGTCATGGTATTTTAAAACAAATAAAATTGGACAGGAGATTCCTGGAATTAAAGAGTTTCGAGGAAAGCTTGTGAGAGTGACGAGTCTAGAAGAGCTAGAATCTCTTCTAAAAGAATTTTTGGATCATATGAGCAGCTAAATGATGAAACCAAGTAATTGGTGTCTTTTGTTTGGCCCCGACGATGTACGTGCAGGGCCGTCGTCGGGAATGTCTCCTTTGTTCTAGTTCACCATGATGTCATCAGGAAGCTCGTGTGTTGTGTCAGCAGCTTCCTGTTTCTCAAGTTCGCGAGATGCAGGAAGGTTCTCAAGTACTTCGAATGCATGTGCAAGAAACGCTTGCTCAGCAGGAGTTCGAATCTGTTCAGGTCGCAAACCAGCATGGTCACAACAGGGGACAAGGCCACAGGCGCCACCTTGATGGCACAGACAGCTGCAAGATAGCGGACTACTCATCGCGACCTCCACTTGGCTATCTGGTGCGAATCACCGGAGTGTTGTCGTCGAACGTCTGGAACGTGCACTTGCCGCTCTTCAGGCCTTCTTCGCCGCAGTTGCCAGCAGCATTGGCCTTGTGGCACATCCTGCCGTTGTGGCCGAGCTTGCGCCAAATCGTGATCGCATCGTCTGGGGTGTCCATGACTTCCATGAGATCGTTGATGACCAGGAAGTGCTCGCCGTCGTCCAGGTCTGCGAAGGTCAGGGAAGCTGCCTCATCAGGGTGAGTTGTCGTCTCGGTAGAAGCGTCAGTGTGCGGCTGTTGCATGATGTCCTCCGACATGTCGGGTGTTTGCCAGGTTGTGTTTACTCTCAAAGGAAAGTCTACACTTTTATTACCTCAACAAAGTTTGTATTGAAATAATAAAAGTTTAGGCTTTTCGCTCTGCCAAAATTGCAGTATTTTGAAGCAAATGTGCTACGGTCAACGGCCCAACACCACCAGGGGTGGGAGTGACAACGCATCCTTTTTTATCAATATCTTCTACATCTACATCACCAGATAGTTTTCCTGTTTCAAAAGTAACACCAGTGTCTATTACAATTGTATTTGGATTGACCATGTCTGCAGTAACAACATGTGGTTTTCCAACTCCTGTTACAATAATGTCAGCGTTTAAACATTTTTCCTTCACATCAGCAGTTGCACTGTTACACGTTGTAACACTTGCTCGCTTATTCATCATCATAATTGCAAGTGGCTTTCCAACAAGTGCACCAACACCAATGATAGTAACATTTTTTCCTGCTAGATCAATCTTCTGGCTTTCAAGAATTGTCATAACAGCATTTGGAGTTGGGGGAGTGATAATATTTGTTTTCATGACCAGTTTTCCAAGATTACTGTTTGTGAGACAGTCCACATCAACAGAAGGATCAATCGCATTGAGTACTTCATCTGTATAAAGTGGCTCAGGAAGAGGAAGTTGGACAATGAGTCCTGAAAGATCTTTATTTTTTTGAATGTCAACAATTTTTTGTATGATATCGTCTTTTGAAATATCTGCAGGAAGTTTATGAAGTTCAAACGTAAGGCCTACTTTTTCAGCAGCTTCTTGTTTTTTCTGTACGTAACGCTCTGATGGTTTATCATCGCCAACTAAAACAACAGCAAGGGTTGGATTCAGCCCTTGTTTTTTTAGTTTTGCAATATGCTCAGCAGTGCTGGCATGTATTGCTTCAGCTAGCTTTTTTCCCTTAATTAACATACAAAATATATACTATCAGATTTTTCAGCCTATCACAATCTCTGAAGGGTGTCAAGAAGCTATTTTTCTTGGCATCAGTGATTCTACATGATAAGATATACTAGATATATCGTATTATCATGCTGTTATGCATGATTATTTTTAAACATATGAATAAACAAAAAAGTATTGCTGTTGTTGGTGCAGGAATTTCAGGACTTGCATGTGCCTATGAATTGCAAAAGGCAGGGCACAGTGTGACTGTTTATGAAGCAAGTGACATTGTTGGTGGAAGAATGTCATCAAGAAAAAAGGATGGATTGACATTTGATATTGGAGCAAATCATTTGTGCAATTTATATGACAATATGAAGGAATATTGCCAAGAGCTTGATGTACCGTTTGAATCAATGGATTTTTTGAAATATGGCATTCACAAAGATGGTAAAATTATGGATATTGATCGATCTGTTGGTTTTTTTTCGCGACTCCGACTTGCCATTGAATTTCTTCGAACAGAAAAAAGGAGTGAATGGATAAATTTTTTCAATCTTACATCTGCATCAGTATATGATAATGAAAATGCATATGACTACATGACAAGACGACTTGGAAAAGCTGGAGCTGACTACTTGGTTGATCCATTTAGTACTACATATCAATTTCATAGTTCAAAAGAAATAAGCTTAGGTGCTGTAAAGGGGATTCTCGAACTTCTTAAGTTTCGCAGAGAAGGATGGAATCTTCACCAAACACCTGGTGGTATGATTCGATTACCACAAGCGCTCGCAGATACTCTTGATGTTAAACTACAAACTGCTGTTGAATCTGTAACAGGAGGTAATTATCCAAAACTTACAACAGAAAAAGAAAAAGAGTATGATGTTATTGTCCTTGCATCTCCTGCAACAGTAACAAAACAAATATATAATAATCCTACAGAAGGTCAGAAAAATTTACTTCAAAAAATCAAGTATGCAACATCAATAAGTCTTGCATTTAAGGTAGACAAAAATAAGTTGCCAGGGAGATCTGTTGTCTGGGTCCCTCGTGTTCAAAGCAAGACAATTTCAGGTTTTACAAATGAGCGGATGAAAGGGGGAGAGTTTGTACATGATGATACATCCCTGATTTGTGCATGGCTTCATGAGGATTATGCAAAATCCATTATTAACAAATCAGATGATGAAATTTTATCAGAAACAAAAACAGAACTATTAAAATTCTGTCCTTGGTTTACCCACGAAAGTGACTTAGAGAATTTTGATCTGCAGCGGTGGCCAGAAGCAATGCCAAAGTTTTACCCAGGGTCAATAACAGCTGTAAAAACTTTTTTAGAAGAGTCTCAAGGAGGAAATAATGTCTTTTTCTGTGGAGACTATTTAAACAGTCCATGGACTGAGGGAGCACTACGTTGCGGACAACGGGTTGCTGAAGATGTTATGAGTTCTTTCTCAGAGCAGTAAGAAATTCTTCATCTGTAGGGCTTGCCATTTGGTCATAGAACATGTCTCCTGTCAGTTTCATATAGAGTGAGATCCCTGTGTGGACTGTTCCGTACATTCCTGCAAAACCACTTGATGCATTACACCAGAAAAAGTTGTTCCATGGTGTATCTTCTTTTAATCTTCCAATGCCCATTTGTGACGGAATCATGGTTGATCCATAGGCATTTCCTCGTGTTGCCATAACAAAGTCTTCATTTGTCGTAGGTGTTCCAATTGTTTTGACAACAATGTTTTCTCGAAGATCTGGAATGTAGTCTCGCTCAACAAGATCTAATAGGTGGTCTGCTAAGGCCATTTTTTTCTTCATGTAGTTTGCATATTTTTCATCTTGCGCTTCTTTGAATGAGTCATAATCAGTGAGTGTTGCAATTTCAAGAATTTGACAGTTTTCAGGTGCAGTGCCAGGTGCATCAGAATGGAGGTTTGGTGTAGACATGAAATACCAGCATTTTTCAAAATTTCCACTAAGTTGATCTTTCCATGTTTTATTCATGTCCCATTCTTGCAAATGCCATGTGTTGAATTTTCCAAATCCATATTTTTTCAAGTCAAAACCTGGTTTGAGTCCAAGATAAATAACCATGCCAGAAGGGGAGTATTCATAATCAACTTTCTTTTTATATGCATCAGGAAATTTCTCAAGTCCAATCATTTCTGCTGCAGCCTTTGGATCCATGTTACAAATGTACTTTTTAGCGCTAAATGTCTTTCCATCGCTTGTCTCAACGCCTGAAATTTGACCGTCAGTGACGTTTATTGCTGTCACTGGTGTTTCATAGTATATATGACATCCTTCGTGCTCTGTGATGAAATCTGCAAGTCTGTCAACATAATACTTATAATGTTTTGTTGGATAGTAAGCTCCTAGGTTATATCCACCAAAAAGGCCTGCATATGCAAAGATTGAAAGTCGTTCAGGTGGCTCCATAAAGTCTCCAGCATTTGCACAAAGAATTGCTTGAGATTCTTTTGATAGGTTGCATTCATCAAACAGATCTTGTAGTGTTTTATTTTTGTACTTCAATAGTGTAAGAAACTTTGGCCACTTTACGATGTATTCCCACCAAAATAATTTTCTGTCAGGAAATTGACCAATTTCTTCTCGTACTTTTGTGAGAATCCTTCCAAATTTTTCAACCTTTTCTTTTTGCCCAGGATATGCAGCTTCAATATTTTCTGCAAGTTTGTCAAAACCATATGGAATGTTTACTGTTTTTCCGTCTGGCATAACCATGTGGTCATATCCATTTGTATCATACAGTTCAAATGTAATATCTTTTTCAAGACCAATATGTTTTAAGAATTCATAAATTTTTCCACCAGGGCCGCAGCCCCATGTGTAATGAACTTGGGCGCAGAATAAGTATTCCCCAGTTCGAAATGTTTGCATGTATCCACCAGGAATGTCGTGATATTCAAGCATGCAGATTTTATATCCTGCATGTGCAAGGAGTGATCCAACAGTTAGTGCTGAATTTCCAGTTCCAATAATAATATAATCATAAGAATGATGTTCAGCATATCGTTTGTCTTGTGCGTCTTTTTGCTCCTGTGTAAGAGCGCTCGTACTACTTTTTTTTGCCATAGTCTTGTTTATAATTTTTGAAATATAGAATTTTGCGGTGCTCGGGGACAAGGATTCGAACCCTGATACCCAGGACCAGAACCTGGTGTCCTACCATTAGACGATCCCCGAATGACGTAAAGTGTGCTTCGCACACCACGTCACAAGTCAATGGAAAAGTAATGTTCTTACCATTAGACTTGCCACGTGACGAGCAGAGCGAGTTTTACGTGGCGATCCCCGAATGGTATTACGTGGTAATGGGTTTTCCTGTTTCTATGGAGGCTAGCTCAGAATCACTAACCTGTTTAATATTACTCCATTTCCAATTATGTTTCAAAAATACTACTTCATTATAGATATGATGTTTCTTACCATTCTGAATAATATATACCTTTGGATTTGTTGGTGATTTTAATAAGTCACCATCTTTTGCTTTATGTCTTGGAAATGTAGGGGAATGGCCTGCTGCCACTTCTTCTCCATCTGAATATCCATCTCCGTCACTGTCTGCTAGCCAGAGGATGGAGCCATACATTAATTCTTGGTCCTTAATAAGTCCATCATTGTCTCCGTCAGTTTTTCCACTTTTGTCTGTATATTTTTTAGTAAATATCACTGTAGGTGTAGAAAATTTTGTCTTTTTTCCAGGAGCAAAGTCATGAATTGCATTCATGATTCTATCGTACGAATATCGATAATCAAGTCCACGGCGTGTGCCAGGTTCTTGTGTAATAAATTCCTTTGTTTCATCATCATATCCAGATATTACAATCGTATGGTATTCTGGACCTCCATCAAAAAAATATGGATTGTATAAATATCTTCCATGCGTCAGTCCAATAATAGGTCTTCCTTCATCAATTTCTGTTTTTATTTGTTCAATTGTTGGATTTGCAACAATTTCTGCTTCCCATGGTAGAAAGTTATTGATAATCCCAGCAATCTTTTCAGCATTTTCATCTAGACTAAATCCGTACATATTTTTCTTTAGATTTAATATATGACGGATTTGATCTCTTCCTTGTTCCTTTGTGATTTGTGTACCGGCATAAAAGTTATCAACCATAACAATTGTTGATTCTTCACACGCATCTTGCCAAGGTTGTCGCCAATCACCAAACGGGGCTTGTGGTGTAAATGGCACAAAAAGTTTTTTGGCAGAAGCACTGTCTGGGAAAATTAAAAACAGCATTGATACAGCTGCAACAAAAAATATTAGGTAAGTTTTTTCTTTTGTGCTTGTCATACTATTTGGCCGCCCACTAATGATGCAAGTTCTTGAAGTTCTTGATTTGGTTTATCATCTTGTTTTGCACCATCTTCTAAAATAATGTTTATTTCCACAGTTGAATCAAGGCATCCTGAAAGACAATTTTGAATAGTATCTTTGCTCTTTTTTTGCATGAGCTTTTCTTGATGGAAAGAATATTGTACTGCAAGAGTTATCACATTGCTTTCTACAGATATAATTGATGCCATTTTTATAATAAATACAAGAGAAGGATGAGAATCTTCTAATGTTGCAATAAAGGTTGGCCAGATTGCTTCAACAGTATCTTTTGTTTGCGTATTTGAAGCTTGCGTCGTTTGAACAACTGGCTTTTCTTGTATAGGCTTTTCTTCTACTGGTGCACTTTTTTCTACATTTTCAGGCTTTGGTGGCAATTCAGTATTGGATTCTTCACACCATTCAATAATAAGCATTTCTAAAGGAAGCTGGGGGAGAGGGGCTATATTCATTTCAGCTCTTCTCTTTAGTAGCAAGGTCATTAATTGTACAATATCTTTTCCTTGAAGTTGAATAGAAGATTCTTTCAGTTGTTTTTGTAGTTCAGGATTAATATCAACTCCTGCTATTTGTGCTGCACCATTTGAATGAAGGATCATTGTTCCTCGGATAAGTAATACTAGCTGATCAATGAGATGAGTATAATTTATTGATTGCTCCTCTGCATTTTTATACAGTGATAAAAATGCATCGTCTATTTTTTTATGCAACAGGGCTATGGCAAGGGAAACAGCTTGCTCACTCTGTGTTGGTGGAAGGAACATTGCTGCTGTTTCTGAGGTAATATGATCTGCGCCACTGGCAATTATTTGTTCTAATAAACTTACTGCATCACGCGCACTGCCTTCACTTTTGTTTACAATGCGTTCTAGTACATCAGTGTCAATAGAAATTTTTTCAGTTTTTGCTATTTTTTTAAGATGTTTTACAAGGATATCAAAAGAAATACGCTTAAAATCAAATCGTTGGCAGCGTGAAATAATTGTTTCTGGAAGTTTATGAAGCTCAGTCGTTGCAAGGATAAACATGACATGCTCTGGTGGCTCTTCCATGATTTTTAAGAGCGCATTAAATGCACTTGTAGAGAGCATGTGTACCTCATCTATGATAAATATTTTATACTTTGATTTTGTAGGTTTAAATTGGGCATTTTCAATGATATTTGTCCTGACATTATCAACGCCAGTATTGCTTGCTGCATCAATCTCTATGACATCAATTGAACGTGAGGCAGCAATTTCTGTGCAAGATTGGCAGTCATCGCATGGAGTACTCTTGTTTTCTTTTCTTTTTTCGCAATTAATTGATTTAGCAAGGATTCTAGCTGTGGTTGTTTTTCCTATTCCACGAGAACCAGAAAAAAGATATGCATGTGCTACCTTATTTGTTTTTACTTGATTTTCGAGTGTTGTTACAATGTGTTCTTGACCAATAACATTGGAGAAGTTTTGAGGTCTGTGTGTGTGATATAGAGCCATAGGATGAACAATAGGGGCCAATATACTAAAACATAATGCACTCATTATACCTTATATTGTATCCACAGTAAAATGGCAATATAGTCTCTTCTATTGCCTATTTCTCTAGGGTATGGTATGCTGTGATTGAGTTATTTAATATTTAGTCACATTAACATTTTGCTATGCCAAGAAAAGCAAACCCAGCGCTTCTTAAGCCTCTCAACCTTTCTGACGAGCTAGAAGCTGTAGTTGGAAAAGGACCAATGCCACGTGGGCAAGTGGTTAAAAAATTGTGGGAGTACATCAAGAAGCATGATCTTCAAAATCCCGCAAATAAGCGAAATATTTTCGCTGATGACAAACTTCGTCCTCTCTTTGGTAAAGATGAAGTAAACATGTTTGAAATGACAAAGCTCGTTTCTGGACACATGACTAGCACAGACTAAGTAGACTTTATACCAAATTATAAAATCCAGCCTTTTGGCTGGATTTTATGTTTATTGGATTTATTTATGGATAATATTTTCAACTGCTCCCCATGTTGCAGGTATTCCCTTGGGGATAAGAATTGCAACGTCATCCCCAGGATTTCCTTTATAAAATGTTACTGATGCGGTCAATATTTTGTATGGCTTACCATTGGCAACAACAACCCATTGCTGTGTATCTGCATCTTTTGCAAGTTCACCAACAATTTGTTCTCTTTCAATCGGTTCAATTTGCTTAAATACAAAAGATCCTTTATTTGTAATTGTGAGTTTTAATCTATCTCCTTCAACTAGTTTTGACTTACTCGCATAATTTGGTGGAATAGGATATTCTTCACCGCTATTACTTATCATGGAAATACCATTGAAAATACCTTCAAGCACTTGCTCTCCAGTTTCTAGCACATCAATATCATCTGAGACTTTTGAAATAAGGCGAGTGTGTGTTCCATTTAATAGACGCAAAACACCATCAATTTGATCTTTCATGGAATTAAGATGTGTGCGGATTCTTGCAATGTCAATTTGTTGTTCCTCGTTTGTTTTTGTTTCTTCGCTCATATGTTTATGTTGAATTTGTTTATTTGTTTTTTATTATAGCACAAAAAATATCAATCCTGCGAGTATGAATGCAAAGAAAATCATTTTTGTGATTATATGATGTTCATGAAAATACTTTTTTCCAGAAATAATTGACCATAATATTGCTGTCGATCTTTTTGTCGCGGTAATGACTGATGCTGGTCCAAAAAGAAATGCAAAGCTGGTTATAGCACCACCCAGCCCATGAGTAAATGATTGTGCAAAGAAAATTGGTTTCTTCATCATCCTAATTGGGTGTTCTTTTGTAATGATAAGTGCGGTCAAATAGAAGTATATAAGTAGAATAAAGATCATGACAATTTGTTCTCCTCCAACAGAGTTGAAATTCGTAATGTTATATTTATAAAGAGAAATTGTAATTACTGCGTTTACTGCTGAAAGCGCTACATAATGAGATCCTTTTTTGCCAAATTTTTTATCTAGTGACATACCAAGCAATGTCAAAATTATAATTGCCATTCCAATAAGTTGTCCAAGAGAGAGAGTGTATCCAAGAATAATATCAACACCAAACAGAAGAGGAATGGTAAACAGCCGGATGAAGTTGAACGTGGATCTGTCTGCCTTTTCAATTGCATGTGCAGTAAGCGTTGCCTGAAATATTTCAAAAATGACACGCAACATAAAGGTTGGTAGTGCAGCAAGCGCGAATCTAAAATCTTTTGTAATAAACACAGTTGAAATAATCATAAAAATCCAAACCCAAAACAAGGATAAAAAGCCCATCGTGTAGATGCTTTCCTTTTTTTGGGTAATTTCTGTCTTTCCAATACTTGCAGACACCTCATCAAAGAGTGTTGCAATGGAAATCATGAGTACTGCGATCATTGTACTTTCTTATATTATAATGATGCTTCTGCAGCTCCTGTATCGCCCTGTGCTTCTGCCGATCCAAGTTTAGTTCGGTCGAGTATCTCTGTTTCAACAATACTTCTATCTCTTCCATATTTCAGCCGAGACAGTTCTTTAATTGCGTTTGCTATTTCAGTATTACCTTCAACAAGGGGATAAGATGCAACATTAAATGGTTTTCCAGCTTTTCCATCTATAAGCATTTTTGTATACCAGGAGAATGGTGGGGGATTAAGAAGATCATATGAGCCAAATACTGGTGCAAATTCTTTTGCAAGTACTTCAGCATCATCTGGACCAATTCGTCCGACACACATGGTTCCCACATTTCCAAGCACAGCATCACGAACATCACTTTTTCCTTTGTCATCAGTAAGCTGTCCCATATACTGGTGAGCAATAATAAGGTCAAGTCTATATTTTCTTGCCTCAGAAAGAATTGTGGAAATTGAGTCTGTTATAAAGTTTTGGAACTCATCAATATAAAGATAGAAATCATGTCTATCCTTTTCAGCCATGTCAGCTCTTCCCATTGCTGCCATTTGTAATTTTGCAACAACAATAAGTCCTAAGAGTTTTGCGTTCACCTCACCAGTCTTTCCTTTTGCAAGATTAATAAGAAGGATCTTTTTATTGTCCATGATTTCTCTGAAATCAAATCCTGATTTTTGTTGTCCCATAATATTTCTCATCATTTCATTTCCAACAAAACGTCCAACTTTTGAGACAAGGTAACCAAGCATTTCTGATTTATGAAAGTCACTTGTTTTTGCCATTTCTTTTTCCCAGAACGCGCGTACAACAGGATCTTCTAGCTTTTTCAAATAAACTTTTACATAGTCATCGTCTGTAAACATTCGTGGAATATCAATAATTGTTCCTGGATTATCCAAATCAGCCATAAGTGTTAGCATCACATTTCGCATATTGTGCTCAAACATTGGACCAATCATCTCAGGTGGAAAGAGCTTATAGAAAATAGATATCATTTCTTGAACAGCAAAGTCTTTTTGATCTTCTGTTTTTGCCTCAAGCATGTTTAATCCTATTGGTCTATCCATATCAGATGGATTAAACACAATAACATCATCAGCACGCTCTTTTGGAATGTGCGCAAGGATATCTTCGACCAAATCTCCATGTGGATCAACAACACCAATTCCATGGCCAGCTTTTATATCTTGAATTGCAAGATTAGAAATAAATACTGATTTTCCACTTCCAGATTTTCCAATAATATATAAGTGTCTTCGACGATCTGCCTCTTTTAAATACACTTCTGTCTTTGTTCCTCGATACTTCACATATCCAAGATGAAGACCTTCTTTTGGTAGATTTGCAGGTGGGGGAGAAGTTCTTCCAGAGAGCCATTTAATATTTGGTGCTTCTGTTGAATGGAGCGGCAGGTGCCACAGCGAGGACATTTCCTCTGTATTTACGACAAAGTTTCTTTTATGATCAAAGGCTCTATATATAAAATTTTGAATAAGGCGTGTTTGATTTCGAGGGACAACTGCCTTAAAACTATTTCCATATCTATAAAAATTGTATTGGTTAAATGCGTTTACAAGGTTATCTAGGTTAAGTTGCGCTGTTGCATCATTATTTGAAACACTCAAAATTCTTGTTGTAATATCAATGCCACCCTTACTAAGCTTTTGCTCAATACCCTTAAGCATTTCTTCTTCCATTGGTGATAGTTGATATTGCTTTTTTGGATCTGACAAATCATTCTTTTTTGATGCTGCTGCATCTTTAAGAAGATCACTGGCAGCAGACATGAATTTTGTGAAAAAATTGTCATCAGCCACTTTTTCAAACTTCTTTCCTTTTTTCACATCTCGCACAAGGCTAACACCTTTTCTCCTCCATTTTGCATGTGAAGAACGAAGAACAAATTGAACTGCAGCTGTATCTCCAGGTTGATTTATTTTTGCTAGGGCATTGAGCACAGGAGACAGTGGATCAGATTCCATTGTTTTATATGTCTTGAATGGGAATTCATCTCGCTTTGTACTTGTCATGTAAGCACCAATCACTGCACTTTGTTCTGAAAAAATATTATAATCTGTCATTTCCTCAATTTGTGCATAAGGAAATTGTGCATGTATTTGTTGTTCAAAAAATTGTGCCATCTTCTTTGGGATGTCAACATAAAAATAGATTTGTTGGTTTTGGACGACAATTTCAAAAGAAAAATGGTCTGTTCTTCCATGAAGCCATCGTGAAAAGCCTCGTTGTGCGCGAAGTCCTGCAATACTTGAGAAAAAGGTCTCTGTAATACCAATTTCCTCTTTAATCATCTCAAGTCTATCTTCTTGACCTACTTGTCCGCCTTGTCCTTCAGATTTTCTTTCTTTTGGCACAAGAATTTGCAAGACAACTCTGTGAAATGCTTTTGATGCCTGTGACTGTGAACGGAGAATTGCACGGACAATGAATGCAACTCCAATACCTACGGCAACAAGTGACCAACCCAGAAGCAACAAAAAAAGAGCTTGATCTCCATTGGTCGAGAATGTTTGGCTTGTTTGTGGATTTACAGCAAACTGGAAAAGTAACATAAACAAGAAATCCGAATGTGCTATGAGTTATTGATGGTGCTTGAGTGAAATAATTTTATCTGCTTTGATTTTTGCCTCTTGCTCTGCAAAAAAACGATTTACCCCAGGAAGCATTTTTAGCCATTCTACAAGAAGACTAAATACTTTTTTGACTTTTACTTTGCCTGCCTTTAAGAGATTTCGTATTTCAAATGCTGTTTGTTCTCCCTTTAACTTAAATTCTTGTTGTTGTACTGGAGTCATTTCAATAAAGGCATCTTTTAGCCCCTCTTCCATTATTTTTTCAACCTTGACAGTCATTTCATCACGAACTTGTGGAATACTCCCTGATTTTTTCTTTTTTGGTTTTTTTAAGCGTGAGCGAAGCCCTTCGATTGCTTCATCTAAAAATCCCACTTCTTCTTTTTGCTCAGGAATTGGTTTTGCATGTTCAATAATATTTTTTGCTTCCTGCTCTGTAAGATGTTCTTTTGAATCGTGATGCTGAACCTCAGAAGTACTTCTTCTTTCTTGAGTAGGTCTTGTATCTGTATCTCGTTGTGGCAGTGTGTTTGGATTCATACAAAAATGTTCATAGGGGACTATGAGTATGTATACATTATACCAAAATATAAAAAAAAATCCTATATTTTTGCCAAAACAATACACATCTTGACATTGTCTTTTTACTATGATAGTGTTAGATATCCATTTCACAACCTGTGAATGGGCCCAACGACAACAGCAAAAGGGGGACATCATGCTCTTTCGAATTTCACTCTGCCTCATCATCTCACTCATGTGTGGGTGTGGTGGGTCTCAGCCTCAGAAGCCCGTCAAATACGACCCGTATGACGAAAAGTACCTGACCAGTCGTGACAAGGCTGACTACGCAACCCAGATGAGAGATGTGACCATGTGCTTTCAGGAGCGCTTTGCCTACACGCGCGTTGGCAAAGGTGAGACTTGGGGTACGTTCGAGCAGTTTTCTCCGCAAGAGCATGTGCTCGACAGTCTCCTGAAAATGAATCCAGACCGCCTCGTCCATTGTGTAGAGAGGCTGGAAAAGGCCTTGTGGAGAAAGCGTGATCATCCAGGCCTGCGGTCCTGGTTCAAAAGGACATACCCGCGCAGAGGTCAACCCACCCTTGCCGAGATCAAGAAGGGTCGGAAGCAGATGATCATCATCTACAGCGCAGCCATTGCAGAGCTGGTCAAGTACACGAAGACAGATCTCATGCTTCGAGGAAAACGGTACTTCTACGCCGAACTGCTTGCAGACTACGTGGACTTCTTCAAGAAGGCCGTGCCGCAGAAGCTGCACAAGATGCCAGCGGACTTTGAAGGTCCAAAGGTTGCTGACCTGGCAAAGGCATACAACCTGGGGATTAGGTTTGAGTACGACTACTTGCTCAAGGCCGGCGGCGGAAGCAGAGTCATCAGATCGAATCGATTGTGCAAGCTGCTCAGAAAGCCGAAAATGCCGAAGCATGGTCTGACCAAGGAAGAGTTGCAGAAGATCGGCTGCCATCGTCGAGCCAGCTGGTGAGATGAATCAACAGACGTGTAAGAGAGGAAGACCCGCCCAGCATTGCGCTGTGGCGGGTCGATTTTTTTATTTCAAGTGATCTTTAACTGCCTGCTTTACTTTTTCAGAAAAACTTCCATTCAATATCCATTCTAAATATCCTGGATCAGTTGCAGCAAGTTCTTGAATTGGTTTTCCTTTGTGTTTTCCAAAGTTGATTGCAATTTTTCCATTGATAAATTTTAGTTTTCCTTCTGCATCATATGCATCTGGATCATTTGGAAAACAATATTCATGTAATTGATCCAAATCATTTGGAAGGTCATCGTACATCTTCATTTGTCCTTCAAATACTTCAATCGATGCTTGAATGTCAACCATGGCATCGTGTGCATCTTCTAATGTTTTTCCACAATATTTTTCATAGGCCGCAGCAAGTGTTCGCGGTTCTTTTATTCTAAAAATTGCCATGGAATCTGCTATCTTAATTGATTCCAGATCCAATGCTAATCCAATTCTATTAAATTCAGCCATGAGCATTGGAATATCAAAGTTTTTTACATTGTATCCTCCTAAATCTACATTTTCAAAGAATGTAGATAGTTTTTCAGTGAGATCACCAATTGTTGGTTTGTCTTTGACCATGTCATCTGTAATGCCATGAATGTCAGAAACAATTTTTGGGATTGGCATTTGTGGATTAACCAATTGATTGAGTTCTTCTCGTTTTCCATCTGGAAAAATTTTTACTGCACCGATTTGAACAATGCGATCATTAAAAGGATCTACACCTGTTGTTTCAAGGTCAAAAAAAACGATTGGTCGAGTAAGATTGAGCATAAAAATTATTAGATAATATGAACGTAGTGTATCACTAAAAAAAAATATTGTGTAGTTCTATGATACCTTGACAATGTCTGTCTTTTTGTGTATAAGTTATGCAGAACGAGTAAGCAAATCCAGCTTACAAACAAAGGGGGTGAACTATGGGAGAAGCACTGGCAGTTGTCTGTTTTTGCGGGATCCTTATTGGTGTTTTTGCTCTGCTCCTGGCAGCATATCCAGTCTGGGAACATTGGCGTGTTGTGAAGGCAGGCAGGTGGGATGGAAAACCACTCTTTCGATCACCTCAGGGGGTGGCATATTGGCTCATGTTGTTCATCATGGGCGTTGTCGCCAGCGTCGGAAGTGCTGTTGGCCTGTTCTATCAGCTGTGGGATATACTCGAAAAAACAACCTAGTCAGAACAAGTTGAACACAACATGCAAGGAGAAAAAGCCCAAGGTGTACACCAAGGGCTTTTGCGTTCCTTGCTCATATTTCCATGCCTCGAGTTCCGGCCCAGGTACTCGCGAGTCGTAAGGACTACTGATGGTCCTTACAAAAAATTAACCAGCCTTGTTAGGCTGGTTTTGATTTTATAAGTTTTTGCTTTTCAATCTTCGAAAGTTGCTTTATGTTATATTCTTTTTTCAAAGCCGCACTTCTATCTTTGCATTTTTTTGAATAAACAAGTTTTACTGGTCTTCGTCCTCTTGTATATTTTGCTCCAAGATCAGAAGCATTATGTTCTTTCACTCTTCGTTCAACATCAGTTGCAACTCCAGTATACAATGTTCCATCAGCGCATTGAACAATATAAACGTGCCACATATTAAAGTCTCTCAACCCAGTGAGAATCAACTTCAACTTCTAAATCAAGATAAATGTTTGCATTTGTAGCTTGTTCTAATTCTTTTCTTGCCATCTGTCCAATTTCCTTAATCTTTGCTCCACGTTTTCCAATAATCATGCGTTTATATCTATCTGCATCTGTAAGAATACGAGCAGTAATCACAAGCTTATCATTCTTTTCCTCAACATTGTCTACTTCAACAGTTATAGAGTAGGGAACTTCTTTGTCAAGAACAGAAAATAATTTTTCGCGGATGATTTCTGCAATCCAAAAGTTTTTGTCTACATTTGTCAATTGATCTTTTGGATACAGTTCTCCTCCTTCTGGAAGTAGTTCAATGACTTTATCTTTCAATGGTGCAATATGGCTTGCTCGGAGTGCTGAGAGTGGATAGACAGCAGTAAACTCAGAACCAAGCGCAACATAATCTGACTGATACTTTCTTTCTGCTTTTGGCAGGTCAGTCTTATTTATAACAAGCAATTTTGGAATATCTAAATGGCGAATCATTCCAAGTGTTGCACGTTCTTCATCACCAATTTCTCGTGTTGGATCAACAACATAGACTAAGAGATCAATTCCTTCTAAAGCATTTTTTACTTTATTTACAAGTTTTGCTGTTAAGGCATTTTTCCTATCTTTGAAAATTCCTGGTGTATCAACAAAAACAGCTTGTCCATCAGGATGATTCATAACACCATGGATAATGTGTCGTGTCATTTGTGCTCGAAAACTTGTTGCTGCTATTTTTGTTCCAACAAGAGTATTCAAGAGTGTTGATTTTCCAACATTTGACCTTCCAACGAGGATAACAAGTCCGGATTTCATAATATATTCTGATTTGAGAGTAAAATTCCTCTATATTCTAGCAAAAACTTGCCAAAATTTCAAGCTGTCGCTATACTGATATTTATATGAAAGTTATCTTAATAAAAGACATAAAAGGGACTGGTCGAAAAGGGCAAGTCAAGATCGTTGCAGACGGATTTGCACGTAATTTTTTGTTAAAAAAAGGTCTTGCAAGAATTGCCACTGAAGACGCAGTTCGTACTTCAAGACAAAAAGCATTAAAAAGTGAAAAAGCTGTTCAACGTGAAGAAAAGCAACAAAAAATACTTGTTCGAAAACTTTCTGGAAAGGAAGTAGATATGAAAGAGAAGATTAATGACGAAGGAAGGTTATATGCGTCTATTACTCAGCATAAAATTGCAAAGCAGATCAAAAAAGAATTGGATCTAACAATTCATCCAAAATATATTGAACTTGAATCTCCGATCAAAGAAGTCGGAGAGCATAGAGCTCACCTCAATTTCGGAAGTGGACTTACAGCAGAATTTAGCATCATTGTCTCCGAAGCATAATCCCCAAGCAGGGGATTTTTTAATATTAAAAAAATATGCTATACTCTTCTGTGAAAAAGAATGTTCAGTATATTATTTCTTTAACCAAAGAAATAACTTACTGAATATTTTTTTAAAAAATAATTATGAAGAAAAAGAAGAGAAAGTTTATTTTTGTTGTTGGGGGAGTGCTTAGTGGTGTTGGAAAAGGTGTCACGTCTGCTTCACTTGGAGCAATTTTTAAGACAAAAGGTTTTTCAGTTACTGCACTCAAAGCAGATCCATATATCAATGTTGATGCTGGAACAATGAATCCAACAGAGCATGGAGAAGTATTTGTAACAGATGATGGTGATGAAACAGACCAAGACATGGGAAACTATGAACGGTTCCTTGATGTGAATCTGACAAGTATGAACTACATGACAACCGGTCGTGTGTACCAAACTGTTATAGAAAATGAACGGACAATGAAATATAAGGGAAAATGTGTGGAAGTTGTCCCTCATATCCCACGAGAAATTTTGCGAAGAATCAAACATGCATCTGAAGAGCATGATGCAGACATTACTATTGTAGAAATAGGTGGAACGATTGGTGAATATCAAAACATTCTCTTTTTAGAAGCAGCCAGAATGTTAAAATTGCAACGGCCAGACGATGTTGCTTTTATTTTAGTAAGTTACTTGCCAGTTCCTGCTCATTTGGGAGAAATGAAAACAAAACCAACACAGCATGCTGCACGAACACTGCATACTACTGGGATTAATCCTAACTTTATTGTGGCAAGAGGGCAATTTGATCTAGACAAACCGCGAAGGGAAAAATTGGAAACATTTTGTGGTGTGCAGCCAGGAAATGTTATTTCAGCTCCAGATGTTTCATCGATATATGAAATTTTGCTTCGCATGGAAAAACAAGATTTTGGGAACAAGATTTTGAAGCAATTAAAGCTACGAATTAAGAAAAGTCATCTTAATGCGTGGAAAGCATTTAATAAAAAAATTACAAAGGCAGAAAAGGAAGTCCGCGTGGCAGTTGTTGGAAAATACTTTGGAACAGGGGATTACACACTTTCAGACTCATATATTTCCGTTATTGAGGCAGTAAAACATGCTGCATGGTTTTGTAATGCAAAGCCAGTGCTTGAGTGGATTGATAGTGAAGAGTTTGAAGCATCACCAGCAAAATTGAAGAAATTGAAAAAATTTGATGCTATTCTTGTTCCTGGGGGGTTTGGAACTCGTGGTGTTGAGGGAATTATTAAGTCCATTCGATATGCAAGAGAACAGAAAATACCATATCTTGGCATATGTTATGGCATGCAACTTGCTTCAATTGAATTTGTGAGAAATGTGTTAGGAAAGGATGAAGGGAATACAGTAGAGATGGATCCTAGTACACCAGAGCCAGTTATTCATATCAATCCTAACCAAGCGCAAAATGTGCGAGAAAATAGATACGGAGGAACAATGCGACTTGGAGCATATGATGCAAAATTGAAAAAAGGGAGTAAAACCTACAAGGCGTATGGACAAGAGATTATTTCAGAAAGACATCGCCATAGATATGAATTTAACAATGAATATCGTGATGAAGTAGATAAGGCAGGATTGCAAATTGTTGGTGTAAATCCACAAACAGATCTTGTTGAGATTGTTGAGTTAAAGAATCATCCATTTTTTGTTGGAACACAGTTTCATCCAGAGTTTAAATCTCGACCAATGCGTCCACATCCGCTGTTCAGAGAGTTTATAAAAGCAGGTCTGAAAAAATAGTCACATAAATGAAAAGCCCCCGCATGACGGGGGTTTAATATTTGGGGGAGCGGGCAGTAGGTCCATCCGCTGCCCGAGAGTTCTCCTTCTGCTGTTCAGATCGGTGTGATACCAGAAAGATCCAGCTCTTTGTCTGTTTTTGCACTGAGGTTTACACTCACCATGAAGCGTGTTCCAGAACGAAGTCTTTTGCCAAGTGATTTTCTTAGTTCATCTACTGGTATGAGAATTTCACCGCCGTTTCTCCAGTCCGGGATGAGGATGACCGCGTAGGTGATAGCACCGACTTTTTTGACACGTCTGTAGATAGCTTTCGTCTTTGTTCGCCCGCTGTTCTTGATCTTCTCCTTTCTTATCAACAAGATAATCGGCACCAGAATGGCGAGCAAGCCTAGGACGATGATATGTCCAGGTCCAGAGAAAAAGTTCATGGAGACCTCCTTGTCTTGTATATATACAAAATCAAAAAAAGCTTGGTTCGTCAAGCTTTTTACTATTTTTGTAAGAGACCCACAATGGTGCTGTAGATTATACTGCAAAGATAGGCAAGACATACTCCCCATACTAAACCATACGTCGGAAAGGTATAGGCAGCAGCATATCCAAAGATAATAATGGTAACAGAGCCTACTGGGAAATTTCTAAATGTTTGAAATAAAAACGCTGAGTCGTATCTCCTGTGTAAAATAAGCAACGTAGAAAGCACAGCAGCAGGAAATGCTGCAAACATTCCTCCCCAGAATTCACCAAGTGTTTTTCCAAGAAATACAACTGATGTAATAATGCATGCAACAAACAAGAATCGCACCAGTCTTTCTGTCGTTGTATAATTGATCTCTCGTTTATCATGAATACTTGATGTTTTTTTTGTTATTGCAATGTGCGCAAGAGCAAGACCCAATATATAAATCAAAAAGAATAATAGTAGATTATCAATGTCATAGAGCACAACTGGACCAATAACTAAGAACCAAACCCCAATTGATGCAAGGCTTGAGAGCATTATTGAATATGCTTTTTGCAATACAATTTTTGAAACATAGAGATATGTTGTTAAAAATGCCATAACAGCACCCATGCCAACAATCAGAAGGGGAGCAACACGACCAACAGCTTCTGGGGAAATCACCCAACCAAGAAAAAGAAAGGAAATTGCAGATGTCGAAGGAAGAGGTAAAATTATTCCGCGCAGGTTTGGTGGTAGCTTTTCTGCAATAAAAATAAGAAGGGTGATAAATCCACCCCCAACAAAAAAAGATGTTGCAAGTTGAGCAAAAAAGAGCGTGTCCATGTTTATTGTTTAGAAACTATTTGGCCATCGTCTGTGTCACTAACAAGAAATCCAAGATCTGCAATATCATCACGAAGTGAATCACTTGATTCCCAGTCTTTATTCTTTCTTGCTGTTTCACGTTGAGAAAGAAGTTGTGAGACTTCGTCTGGAATATCAATTTTCTCTTCTGCTTCAATATGTCGCAAGCGAAGACCAAGAATTTTATCAAACTTACTTATTGATTCCAGACTAAGACTTTTTTCTTTTATTCCTCGCCACAACACGGCAAGTGCTTCTGCTGTATTTAAGTCATCATTGATTGCATCAAGAAACTCTCTTTCAAGTTTTAAGTTTGTTTGCATGTTTGGAGTAATGTTTGCAACTGCTTGTTTAAGCCTTTTTAGTCCCTGGTTTGCTGCTTCTAGTGCTTCCCAAGAAAAAGAGAGCTGTCTTCTGTAATGTGCTTGAAGAAGAAAATATCTATATGCAAGTGGAGAAATTCCTTTTTCAGTGATTGTATCTAACGTAATAAAGTTTCCAGATGATTTTGCCATTCGTCCACTTTCATCTTTTTCATTTTCTGAAAGTAAAAATTCTCCGTGAAGCCAAAAATTTACCCATGGTTTTTTCCCTGTGATTGCTTCAGATTGAGCAATTTCATTTGTATGATGGACAGGAATAAGATCAATGCCTCCAGTGTGAATATCAAAATGATTTCCCAAGTATTTTGTACTCATTGATGAACATTCTATATGCCAACCAGGAAATCCCTTTTTACCAAATGCATCCCATTCCATTTGCCTGCTCTCACCAGGTTTTGTAAATTTCCACAAAGCAAAATCATGGGGATTTTTCTTTTCACCCATGTCAATACGTGCACCTGCTTTGAGTTCTTGCTTGTCTAGTTGTGCAAGAGATCCATAATTATCAATTTTTGTTGTGTCAAAATAAATTCCATCAGTGGTCTCATAAGTACATCCATTGTCAATAAGTGTTTGGACTGAGTCAATTTGTTCTTGAATATGATCTGTGGCTGCAGCCCAGACATTTGGGTCAAGAATATTTAACTGATGGATGTGGTCTTTAAATGCATCTGTATACTGCTGAACAATATCCCATGCTGTTTTTCCTTCTCGCTTAGATCCTTTTTCAATCTTATCTTCACCTTGGTCAGCATCGTCAGTCAAATGTCCAACGTCCGTAATGTTCATAACATGCATGACATTGAATTTGTTGTATTTTAAGACTCTTTTAAGCGTATCAACAAATACATAGGTTCGAAGATTTCCAATGTGTACATAGTTGTAGACTGTTGGACCACATGAATACAACCCTACCTGTTGTGGGTTGATTGGTCGAAAATCTTCGATTTGTTTTGTTCTTGTATTATAGAGTTTTACCATAATAAAGTCATTATAAATAATACTGTGTTTGCTGTAAAGGATTAGACCGAAGAGAGGAAGGACGAATGTAGATTGATTTTCTATGCTATTTGCAAAAAAAATGATATACTATTCTATATTTTTAGTATCGTTATGGGATTATTTGGAAAAAAAGCAAATTCATATCTTGGAGTAGATATTGGTGCGGACGGCATCAAGCTTGTTGAATTGCGAAATACAAAAGGACGACCACAGTTGTGGACATATGGAGTAGTGCATGAAAATACAAACATCCATGTTGATTCAACTGACACAAAAACACCAGATGACATTTTACGTCAGCAGAAAAGTCCAATGGCTAAAGAAAAGCCAAAAGTTGATAATGAAAAAAGGATTCTTTCTGACCAAAATCAAATGCAAGTCAAAAAGTATGCGGCCATGCTGAAAGAAGTTGTAAAGCAAAGCAAGGCGCAATCAAGACTTGCCACAGCAAGTTTGCCAGTATCATACGTGTTTCATACGCTCTTAACATTACCTGAATCAGATGAAAAAATGATTCCACCTATTATTCGAGCAGAAGTAAAGAAATTGCTCTCTCGTCCTGCAGATGAAATGCAAATTATCCATCAGATTATTCCGCAGACACCAAATGAAAAAAAGAGAAAATACATGCGTGTGTTGGTGACGGCTGCACCCAAATCAGTTGTTGCGTTTTACACAGCAATTTTCCAATCTGCAGGATTGCAGCTTCAAGAACTTGAAACAGAGGCATTTGCATTGGAACGTTCTCTTGTAGGGAAAGATCCAGCTACGTCCATGATTGTTGACATTGGTGCTGAAAGAACAAATTTATTTATCATTGATGGAGGACTACCAATGACACATAGAAGTATCCAAGTTGGTGGAAATGTGTTTGCCCAAGAGCTTGCAAATGTCCTTGATTTGGATATAGAAGTGGTAAAACAAATGAAAACAGATTTATCTCGTTTTTCAAAAGACGCAATTTCAGCCACAGTTTTTGCAGATGTCATGAATGCAATTGTAAAAGAAATTCAGTATAATTTTGATGTTTTCTTGCATCAACTTGGGAATGAAGGGAAACGTCCTGAAAAAATAATTTTGACAGGTGGATCAAGTATGCTTCCATTTATTATTACAGAACTCCAGAAAAATTTTCCCTTAAAAGTCTTTGTAGGAGATCCATGGGCGCGGGTGGTATATCAGCAAGAATTAAAGTCAGTCCTCACAAGTATTGGCCCACGCATGGGAGTAAGTATAGGACTTGCAATGAGGAACATTTTCAAGTAAAGTGAGTCATGCAGATTACTGCTCAGCAGAGGATTCCTGTTATCAATGTATAATTGACGTTGTATGCCGCAAGAGCAAAGAGAAAAACCACATATTCTTCTTGTTGAAGATGATGAATTTTTAGCCGATATTTACAAAAGAAAATTTGAGATGGAACATTTCAAAGTTTCTCGTGCTGAGAATGGAGAGGATGGATTGCAGCAAGTAAGAAAGAAAAAACCAGATATTGTATTGCTTGATGTTTTGCTCCCCATTATGGATGGATTTACCGTATTGGAGCAACTGAAAAAAGATAAAAAAACAAAAGATATTCCTGTTGTTATGTTAACAAACCTTGGCCAAAGAGAAGATGTTGAAAAAGGTTTTGCACTGGGCGCTACTGACTATCTCATAAAAGCACACTTTAAGCCATCAGAAACTGTTGCAAAGGTACGAGAAATATTGGCATTATAAGTAATATATATCCTCAAAGAATGGAGGTGAACACATGAATAAACAAATTTCAGCACACACAAATAAAGACGGTTTCACATTGATTGAGCTTCTTGTTGTTATTGCAATAATTGGTTTACTGTCAACTCTTGCAGTTGTCGCACTTGGATCAGCCCGTGTGAAGGCAAGAGATGCAAAGAGACTTTCTGACGTAAAGCAAGTCCAAACAGCATTGGAACTATATTATACTGACAACAGTAAGTATCCTACTCAAACAGAGCCGATTGCCCTAGGACAAGGAAATGCTGTGTGTTTAGAAAATGACGCAGAAGGTTGGGGAGCGAGTTGTGCAAACGAGGCATATATGGGTCTTGTACCAAATGATCCAAAAGCTGGAAGTGCGTACTTATATTCGTCAGCAGATGGAACCTCTTATGAAATCAAAGCAGTTCTTGAGGGAGAGATGGGTGGACTAGCAGAGGGGTCAATTTTGGCCACACCTTCTGGTATAAGAAATCAATAATAATAGTTTTTACCCGGCCAAAGGGCCTGCTGTATACACCGGCGGGCAGGCCGGGTTTTATAGTCTAAATTATGCGTATTTGATATACTTGTATATATGATTTGGATATTTTATATAACATTATTTCTTGCTGGTTCTATTTTTGGCAGTTTCTTAAACGCACTCATTTGGCGTAGTA
The DNA here is from genome assembly GCA_965231005.1 of uncultured Gammaproteobacteria bacterium. Lineage (GTDB taxonomy): Bacteria > Patescibacteriota > Patescibacteriia > Magasanikbacterales > UBA922 > CAZTEU01. The sequence goes on along the minus strand of OZ246405.1, from coordinate 940,181 downwards.
GAGAGAGAATGTCACTTGTTAATGGAAGGTCAAGATGTGTGCATTGCCTTACTATTATTCGGCCAACTGATCTTGTACCACTTCTGAGCTTTTGTGTTTTACGTGGAAAGTGTAGGGACTGTGAAAAGAATATTTCTTTTCAATATCCAATTGTAGAATTTTTAATGGGATTACTTTTTGTCTTTTTTGCAATTGTTCATTCGCTAGATTTTTTTCAACTCCATCTAGAGTACATCCGTGACATACTTATTGCCATGTGTTTGTTGTTCATATTTATTTATGACCTGCAATACATGGAAATCTTAGATAGAGCCACAACAATTCCTGCAGGAATTCTTTTTGTTATAAGCCTTTTATTTGGTTGGCAAACATTTGGATCAATGCTTGCAGGAGCTATTGTTGGAGTAGGATTTTTTCTTATTCAATTTGTTCTTTCCAAAGGTACGTGGATTGGCGGTGGTGACATACGCATGGGATTATTTATGGGTGTTGTTCTTGGGTGGTCTACGATTTTGATTGGACTATTTTTGTCTTATATATTTGGTGCATTTGCTGGAGTGCTTCTTCTTACATCTCGTAAAAAAGAGCCAGGAGCCAAAATTCCATTTGGTGTATATCTAAGTGTTGGAACATTGGTTGCCATGGTTTGGGGAGCAGATATTATTCAGTGGTACATGTCATTATTGTAATATGAAGCAAAAGCCGACAAAACAACAAGTCAAAAACCTACACAATCAAATTGATGATTTGCGACATCGATACCATGTTGAAAATGATCCATCAGTGACAGATGCTATGTATCAAGGGTTAATGAAAGAGCTTCAAAACATTGAAGAGTCCTATCCATCTCTTCGTTCAGATGACTCTCCAACTCAGCGGGTTGCTGGTAAACCTGCTGAAAAGTTTAAAAAAATTGTTCATGCTGTAAAGCAATGGTCTCTTATGGATGCATTTGGAGAAGATGATATTGTTAAGTGGGAAGAACGTATCTTGAAAATTCTAGAAAAAAAATTAGGTAAAAAACCAATTGATCTCACATATACATCTGAGTTAAAAATAGACGGTCTTCATGTTGTATTAACATATAAGGATGGCATACTGCAGACTGCTGCTACAAGAGGCGATGGTAAGATTGGAGAAGATGTTACAACAAATGTAAAAACAATTCATAGTGTTCCTCTTAAACTGAAAAAAAATGTTTCACTTGTTGCCGAAGGAGAAGTCTGGATGGGGGCAACAAATTTTAAGAAGATGAATAAGGCTCGCGAAAAAGCTGGAGAAGTACCATATGCAAATCCACGAAATTTTGCAGCAGGTACAATTCGACAACTCGATCCAAAAGTGGTAGCAGAGCGGAAACTTCATGTTACAGCATATGATATTTCTGATGAGCATACCATGTCTCAAGAAGAAGAATTGCTAGAACTTAAATCTCTTGGGTTTAAAACAGACAATCATTGGAAGGTATGCAAAGATGTTTCTGATATTATGAAATTTCATGCAATGTGGGAGAAAAAGAAGCATGCACAAGAATATTGGGTTGATGGAATTGTGGTAAAGGTAAATAACAAAGCGTATCAAGATTTACTCGGGTACACAGGAAAATCTCCTCGGTGGGCTATTGCATTAAAATTTCCAGCAGAACAAGGGACTACAAAGATTACGGACATTTATGTCCAAGTAGGGCGAACAGGTGCCCTTACTCCTGTAGCACTTATGGATCCAGTTCAGCTTGCAGGAACAACAGTAACGCATGCGACCCTGCATAATTTTGATGAAATAAAAAGACTAGATGTACGAGTTGGTGATACAGTTGTTGTTGAAAAAGCTGGTGACATCATTCCAAAGGTAGTCCGTGTTCTTACAAAAATGCGAACAGGAAAAGAAAAAAAAGTAAAACAAATTTCAACATGTCCTATTTGTCATTCGCCAGTGAGAAGGAAGGAAATTCTTGATAAGAAAAAAGAGCGTTCAGCAGCACTATTTTGTACAAATCCAAAGTGCTTTGCACAAGAAATGCAAAAAATTATTCATTTTGTTTCAAAAAAAGCTTTTAACATTGATGGGCTTGGAAAAAAAGTTATTGAACAGCTCATGAATGAAGGGCTTATTAAAAATGCTGCAGATATTTTCACATTGCAAAAAGGCGATATAGAGCCACTTGAACGGTTTGCAGAAAAATCAGCAGAAAACCTCATTGCCTCAATTCAACAAGCAAAAAACATTCATCTTGCAAGATTTATTTTTGCTCTGGGTATTCGACATGTTGGTGAGGAAAGTGCCATAGCACTTGCAAAGGAATTTCAAACGATAAAAAAGTTCTCTCAGGCATCGCAACAAAAGTTGGAACAGGTTCCAGATGTTGGACCACGCGTTGCAACATCAATTAGAAATTATTTCGAAAACAAAGAACATGTTGCACTTGTAGAAAATCTTTTGGATGCAGGGGTAACAATTAAAAAAGAGTCTAAGGCAGCATCAAATAAATTTAATGGAAAGAATTTTGTCTTTACAGGAACATTGCAAACGCTCAGTAGAGATGATGCAAAAAACCTGGTGCGAAAACAAGGAGGGGAGATTTCTTCATCAATTAGCAAAAATACGGATTTCATTGTTGTTGGTGAAAAGCCAGGTTCAAAATATGAAAAGGCAAAAAAAATAGGAGTACAAATACTCACTGAATCAACATTTCTTGCACTCATAAAAAAATAGGCAACGGACAGCGGCCTGTTGGGTAGGGAAGCCTGGGAAAGTTCACAGGCCGCTGTCCGTAGGTCTCTGGGTGAGACCGATTGTTTGCACAAGCGCACTCTGCGCGTTGTGCTCGTTCGTGTGCCGGGGCGGCCACCCCCTTTCACGTGTGTATGCCACCGGCACAGAGGTCCTCTATTGATTTGCTATCCACCTGTTGAAGACCTGAAGTAAGCTACATCCTCCCGTCTGTTCGTGTTTCCACCGTGATGAGTGCATCAGATCCTTTGGCTCTTGCGGAGTCCATCGGCAAATCAGCAGCGTACAGAGCATAATATCATCATATGAATTATCTGCTTTTTTGTCAATCAGATCTTGCCTGAATTCCCTCAATTGGATATACTGTATTCACTATGAAATTTAGTAGAAAGGAAGTTCAAGATATAGCACTCCTCGCTCGCCTTGAACTTAGCGAAGACGAACTTGACATGTATGCAGAACAATTTTCTGCAGTTTTTGATTATATATCTATGCTCGATGAGCTTGATACTTCAAATGTAGAAGAGACATCCCAGGTTACTGGATTGGAAGATGTGTATCGGAGTGATGTTATTCATGGCTGTGATAAGGCAACAATAGATAAACTTATTGAGCAGTTCCCAGATAGAATGGGGGATTTATTAAAGGTTAAGGGTGTGTTTAAGTAATATGTTGAATGAACTTACTGTTGTAAAAGCATACGAAGGGTTAAAGGCAAAAGAATTTTCATCTGTTGAACTCACTACAGCATGTTTAAAATCTATTCAAACGCAAGATAAAGAAATAAATGCATTTATTAGTTCAGACAAAAAAGTTGCAATTATGGCAGCTGAAAAAGCAGATAAGCAAATTGCTGAAGGGAATCAAACACTTCTAACAGGTATTCCATTTTCTGTAAAAGATGCAATTTGTACTGCAGATGTCCGTTCAACTGGGGCTGGAAAAATTTTAGATTCATATGTTCCACCATTTGATGCAACAGTAATTGGAAATATTAGAAAGCAAGGTGGTGTTCTCATTGGAAAAAATAATTGTGATACATTTGGTCATGGAGCGAGTAATGAGAATTCAATGTATGGATCAGTAAAAAATCCTCATGACAAAACAAAGGTTGCAGGAGGAAGTTCTGGTGGATCTGCAGCTGCTGTTGCAGCAGATATGTGTATGTATGCTGTGGCAGAGGATACTGGTGGATCTATTCGCCAACCAGCAAGTTTTTGTGGAATTGCAGGACTCCGTCCAAGCTATGGAAGAAATTCACGGTACGGCATCATGCCAATGGCAAGCTCTCTTGATACAGTTGGCCCAATGGCAAAACGTGTAGACGATATTGCGCACATTATGGAAGTTATGGCAGGACATGATCCAAAAGATGGAACAAGTATTCATGATGATGTCCCAATATATTCAAAACAGCTTGATAAAGATATCAAAGGAATGAAAATTGGAATTCCAAAAGAATATTTGGAAATGGAAGGCCTTGATCCTGAAGTAGAGGCTATCTTTAAGAAAAATATTGAACAACTTGAATCACTGGGCTGTGAATTAGTTGATGTCAGTTTGCCTCATACAAAATATGCTATTCCTGTGTACTATATTATTGTTCCAAGTGAAGATAGTTCAAATTTGGCGCGGTTAGATGGAATCAGATATGGAACACAGGCATCTCATGGCTCACTTTTTGAAGCATATACAAAGTCTCGAGCGCAAGGCTTTCCAGAAGAAGTAAAACGACGGATTATGATGGGCACATATGCCCTTTCAGCAGGGTACTATGATGCATACTATAGAAAGGCACAAAAAGTAAGAACGCTCATATCAAATGATTTTAGTAGTGTATTCAACGATGTAGACGCGATTATTACTCCAACTGCTCCTACACCAGCATTTGGACTTGGAGAAAAAAAGAATGATATTCTTGCAATGTATTTAGCAGACGCATTTGTGTCACCTGCAGCACTAGCAGGACTTCCAGCTCTTTCAGTTCCTGGTGGAAGTTCAAAAGAAGGCCTTCCTGTTGGTTTGCAGATTATTGGTCCACGGTTACAAGAAGCAACCGTATTACATATTGGTCATCAATTTCAATCATTATAATTGCCCACATATGACAAACCCACAAAAGCCATTTGGCCCAGAGAGACTTGCTGAACTTTACAAAGAAGCAGCATCAGATCGTCAAAAAAAGATAGATAAAATTAATGCAGACATTGCTGAGCTTGAAGAGAGAAAAAAGGATGTAGGTGAAGATGAAAGAGCACGAATAAGTGAAGAAATTTTTAACTTGCAAGATAAGCTAATAAGACTTAACACTGAGCAGGGTATGTTAGTTGAAGGTGCTTCAGCTGAAGAAAATAGAGCAGAAGGGGAAAGAGTACAGCCTGCTATAGACGCTAAATTAGATTCACTTAGAAAAAAAGGCTATCTTGACAAATAGTGTATGAGCAAGGAAGAAAAAGATTTTAGTTACAGAATAAATGAATCAGGAGACTACCGTGACACGTGGAAGATTTTTCGTATAATGTCCGAATTTGTAGAAGGATATCAATTTTTATCAGGATTAAAAAAAGAGGTCACAATCATGGGTTCAGCCCGTACCAACGAGTCTAATGAGTATTATGAGATTGCAAGAGAACTTGGAAATCTTCTCGCAAAGAACAAATACACTGTTCTCACAGGAGGTGGTCCTGGAATTATGCAGGCAGCAAATAGGGGAGCACACGAGGCAGGCGGGCAGTCAGTTGGAATAAATATCCAGCTTCCATTTGAACAAACACTCAATCCGTATGTGAGTAAGTCTGTTGACTTTTATTATTTTTTTACAAGAAAAGTAATGCTTACTTCGCCTGCGCATGCTTTTGTTTTTTTTCCAGGTGGGTTTGGTACCATGGATGAATTTTTTGAAGTGATTGACCATATTGAATTGAGAAAAATGTGTGATCTCCCTATTATTCTCGTTGGAAAGGATTTTTGGCAGCCACTGGTTCATTTTCTTCGTGAGCATGTGTGTAGGCTTTCAATGTCTCATATTTCAGCATTAGAAAAATGGCATATTGTTGATACTGCACAAGAGGCAGTAGATATTATTGATAAATTTGAAGATAATGAAGGAAGAAGAAGTTGTGAATTATCCCCACTCAGTTTTCATGGTCCGGCTAAGAAGATGGATTGGAAGATTTTCCGGATTATGTCAGAGCTTGTAGAAGGATTTGAATTCCTAACTGGATTTGTAGAAGATGTTACTGTACTTGGTACAAAAAGTATTAAGCCAGAAAGTGATTACTACCTCGCAGCATATACACTAGGAAGAAAATTGGCAGAAAATGGATATGCGACTGTTACGGGTGGTGCCCCTGGAATAGCTGAGGCTGCAAATAAAGGCGCCCTTGAGGTTGGTGGAGAATCTGTTGGGATTGGTATGGAAGTACATGGAAAAGCACGTATGAATGACTATGTAAATAAAAGAGTCATGTTTAAATTTCCATTTACTAGGAAACTCATAGTAACAGCTCCAAGTAAAGCATTTATTTTCTTTCCAGGTGCGTTTGGAACATTGCATCAGTTGTTTGAGGTCCTAACGCTTATTCAAACAAACAAAATGCAAAAAATTCCAATTTTTTTGTACAATACAGCCTACTGGAAAGAACTTGATGATTTTATTCGAAATACTCTTCAAACAACATTTCAAACAATTTCAAAAGATGATCATAAGATCTATACCATTGTCGATGACATAGAAGAAATAGTCACGGGTATTAATACATTTAGAAACAGATGATTCCTTGGTTTCAATACAATGTTGTATACATTGGCCCCATACCTATTCAAGTGTGGGGTACGTTTGTTGCGCTTGGAATGGGGTTGTCGTTGTGGATAGTTTATCGATATGCAAAGCGCTATAACCTAGATGCAAACAAGCTTCTTGATCTAGGGTTTTGGATGATTGTATTTGGAGTTATTTTTGCAAGAGTATTTCACATTGCATTTTATGAGCCAGCATTTTTTCTTGCAAATCCAGGTGATATTATAAAAGTCTGGCATGGTGGTATGTCATCGTTTGGTGGTTTTTTTGGTGCACTTATTCCTTTTTATTTTTTTCGAGAAAAATATGGTATTACAAAAAAGAATATTAAGGATATCGGAGACCTTGTAAGCTTCTCAGCATTGTTTGGTTGGATTGTTGGAAGAATTGGTTGTGTGATGATTCATGATCACATGGGAAAACCTTGTGACTGTTTTCTTGCAATTCAAGCTCCAGATGGACCACGACTTGAAATGGCACTATTAGAAATACTTGGTTTGCTTCCACTGGCAATATTATTTATTATTTCATGGAAAAAGAAAAAGCCAGCAGGATGGTATACTTCATGGCTTTTAATCTACTATGGTGCGCTTCGTTTTATATTGGATTTCTTTCGGGCAACAGATATTGCACAGGCAGATGCTCGCTATCTTGGATTGACTCCAGCTCAGTATTTTGCTATCCTCCTGTTCATTGTAGGAGTTCGTATGTTTTGGAAAAAGAAGAAGTAAGGAAGGATGGCAGAGTGGTCGAATGCGCACGCTTGCCCGCCCCAGGCGGGTCCGCCTTGGGCGGAGAAAGGAGGTGAAATATGTTTTATGTGTATATAATTTATAGTGAAAAGCTGGGAAAAAAGTATATTGGTTTTTCAAAAGACCTACATGCTAGAATTAAGAAACACAATGCAGGATCAACAAAATCAACAGCAGCAGGCAGGCCGTGGAAACTAGTATATTATCAATGTTTTTTAAGTGAACATGATGCAAGAAATGAAGAGAAATTTTTAAAAACAGGCAAAGGGAGAGAAAGAATGAAGTTTCTATTAGAAGATACAATGAAAAGAATCTAATGGAGAGGTGGCCGAGCGGTTTAAGGCGCACGCTTGGAAAGCGTGTTAAGTGAAAGCTTACGCAGGTTCGAATCCTGTCCTCTCCGCAAAATAATCCTGATGAAAAATTTGATCAGGATTTTTTGTTTGACATTCAATGATTATTATGGGAATATCTATGTAGTTTGGAGGTCATCATTATGACAGATCGTGATCGTCGCCAGGACTCTGGAAGGAATGGTTCCAGAAATTCCGACCGCGACAACAACAACAGTGGTTCTCGGAATCGCAATTCTTCTTCGACTGAGCGCGGAAGTCAGCCTACTCGCAGGACTGAGCCGGGTTTCGTCAGAAGGGGACACGCGCCTCGGAATTCCACCAAGATCTGACCGTGGAGGTCATCACCCCGCACACGTGCAAGGCATGCCCCGTAGCCACGTGTTGCGGGGTATTGTCTTTCTTGGTACAATTTGACTACTTTAAAGCAAAAATGTTATGAAAATTCCATTTACAAAAACATATTCAGAAAATCCAAGAAATCTGATCAGAAAGTGTGGATATGGAGAGCAAGTAAAACGTAGTGGGGATCCCCACTATACTCGTAGAGCTGGAGCAGGAGAATTTCCTAGATTTCATGTGTATCTAAAAGAGTTGGATACTGGTTTTCAAGTTAACTTACATCTAGATCAAAAAGCTGCCTGTTATGAAGGCAGTAATGCACATAGTGGTGAGTATGATGGTGAGCTTGTAGAAAAAGAAGGGGAAAGGATTAGACGTACTATTGCGGCAATGGCAAGATAATCAGTTCTTTTGTTGATTTGTTTAGGACATGAGGTCCTTTTTTTGTTACAACAACATCATCTTCAATCCTAATACCGTAAGATCCCTTTTTGTAAACACCAGGCTCAATTGTGATAACACAATTCTCTGGGAGTACAGCATCTGATTTTCCACTTACAGAAGGCCATTCATGAACTTGAGATCCCACACCATGGCCAAGTCCATGAACAAACTCTTTGGTTAATTCAGCGCCAAGAATATTCCGACAATAAGTATCTAGCTCTTTTACTGATATGTTTACGTCTACTTTTGCTGTTGTTTGTTCTTGTGCACTCAGTACAATATCATACAGTTCAATTTCATCAGTCGATGGCTTTCCTATATACAAAGTCCTTGTCATGTCTGAACAATATCCTTTGTATTTTACTCCCATGTCAATCACACAGAATCCATTGGACAGTTCCGCATCGGCAGTTTGATGGTGAGGGTCAGCTGCATGAACTCCACTTGCAACAATAGGACTAAATGACGGTTCTAGATCACGTTCAAGAATTTGTTGTTTAATATATTTGGCAACATCTGATTCTTTTCTAAATATATCCCAATTCTCTAAAATACCTGAAAAGATTTGATCTGTGATTTCTGCTGCTTTTTCCATTCTAATTATTTCCTCAGAAAATTTTGAAGCTGTGATGTTGTGATGATTTTGAAACTTGCTATAAGAATGTGATGTTTTGTCCATTAAAGATGAATGCACAGAAACTGGGAGCGCTGACGGATTGAACAAGATTTCTGCTTTTGGTTTCTCATTCAATATCTTGTGTACTTTTTTATCAAAAGGCAGAACAGTGAGCGATGAAAATTCTTTTGCAAGCTGATCTACTTCAAAGGATATTGCGTATAGTGTGGGTTTTCCTTTTTTTGGAATAAGCATAAATCCATATTCCAATTTTTGAAGAAGTAGCCAATACAAAATATCATCAGCAACCTGATGACCAAAGTTTCCTACAAAAAGAAAGTCTGCATCCTGCTTTTTTAGCAGTGCTTGTACACGCTTAATTTTTTTCTGAATCATTAGCTTGGAATTAAGTGATCTCTTCCAAATAGTACGCTCACAAGTCGAGAAAATATATAATGGATGAGTGAAATCACAGTAGCATAGAGAAATATTGCTGTAAATATTCCCAAATATTGATTTACACGAAGAATATATGTTGTTAAATCAACATCAAGCACCATTGCAAATGCGTTTGCAACAATAAGAATGACAAGGAACCAGAAAAAACCACCCCACATAGTCCGCAAATCTGCACGGCTAGGTGCAAGATGGGATGCAATACAAAATGATAAGTAAACAAATAGCCAAAATTTCCAAGAACTGATATTTGCAAATGTTACTAATTTTGCTAAGGCAATGAGAGATGTCCAGAATCCACCAAAGCTATCAAATGTATCAATGAGTGGGTTAAATATTTCCTTGGCATTTGGCACAAGAATATAGAGGAGAGCTGTTAATACCATGGGACCAAGGATCATTGGTGCAGCACCAACAAAAAAACTTCCCATTCGTTGGTATAGACTAAATTTGTTAAATGAATGATCTACATGGCCAAGTGTTCCTTCGTCTCTGTTTGGTCTAAAGAGAGAAATATCATGAATGCGATGTCGAAATAGCCATGCAAAAAAAACATGTGAAAGTTCATGAATAGGAGTTCCAAGCCATGCTGTCCATAAAATTCCTTTCCAGCCAACACTTCGCTGATAGTTTCCTTGAATTGCCCTTTGAATTTTAGAGAGGATAAATCCAAATAAAAAAAAGATGCCAAGAACACCAACAAGTTGAATCAGAACTGCGCCAATAAGAGTTTGGAGAAATGTACTCATAACTTAAAAAAGAAATGTCCCTATAACAATACAAATGTTAAATACTGCAAGGAGTGTATACATGAGTAAGATTGGCTTTTCCTTATGAAGATAGCCATACAAAAACCAAATAATATTTGCAAAAACATATCCAATATATGCGACAACAGAAATACCATCTGCGTTTTGTTCAGAATATATTTTATAAAGCTGGATAAATGTCATTGCAGGAACAAAAACTCCTACACCGTAAATAAGCTTGTCAACGAGATTTTTAAGCCGATTTGGATGAGGGTATTTTTCATGCTTTGCATGAATTCTTTTTCTTTTATTTAAATGGTGTATTGGGTGTGTCATATTTGAATAGTATAGCATATTTCTTGATTTTCTTGACTAGTTTTGTTAGGATGGATGTAATATGTCAGAGCAAATAACAATTTATAATATTGACCATACTGCAAAATCCCGAGGTGAAGATCGGAAAGAATTTTATGATGCCCAGATTGATCTCAACAGAAAAGGTAAGGAATTGACAGAAGCTGTCGGGATATTTCAACTCATGCTTTTTAATACGAGTGGGGAAATGATTCTGCAAAAAAGATCTCACACAAAGGCGCACAACGCCTACCTCATTGACAAGGCTGTTGGAGGTCATATTTCATATGGAGATACCCCATCTTATACTGCCATGATTGAGACTGTTCAAGAAATGAAGGTTCCTTCAATCGTTCTGCGTGAAGAAGAGGATTTTGAAAGAACAAAGTCGCTTGTTCAAGGTAGTCTTGAGAGTGTTGCAATTCTTGAGTTTGTAGATCAAGGTGTATATGTTGTTGAAAATATTCTAAAAGACGGAGAGCGATACAAGATTGCAAAGAATATGTTTGTCTATTTTGGGTTATACAGTGGACCTATAAAACCTGTTGACAAAGAAGCAAGTGGTGTGTTGTATTATGATTTGGAAGTCTTAAGAAGTGAAATGAAGCAGATGCCTGATTTATTTACACCAGATCTTCATTTTATGATGAAAAAGTATCAAAAAGGAATAGATAGATTTTTAAAAATGATTTAATATGGCCGAACAATTAACTACATACATGTTGCGCGATCCTGATATTCCTTTGCCAATGGATCGCGATAAGTTTTATAAACAACAGACTCAATCAATTGATAAGACAGGAAAGCCTGTCCGTTCTGTTGAAATTATTGCGCTTCTTTTATTTAACAGAGATAAAGAAATTATTTTGCAAAAGCGATCTCATTTAAAAACTCACAATCCATTTTTGATTGATAAAGCAGTTGGTGGACATATTAAATTCGGTGATTCACCAATTTTCACACTCATGGTCGAAACTGTTCAAGAGTTGCGAGTTCCTTCAATTGTTCTAAGGAATGACGATGATTTTAGAAAAACATACGCACTTTTAAATAGCTATATTGATAGTGTTGCTATTATTGAAGAGCTTGAAAAAGTAAACATGAATCTTGAAAGAAAAATTGGGGAAAAAGTTTATAAGTTACCTCATGTGGTACATCTATATATTGGAATTTATGGAGGGTCAAGTAGGCCTGTTGATAAAGAAGCATCAGGAATTCTCTACTACAACATGGATATTCTAGAAAAGGAGATGAAGGCAAATTCAGATGCGTTTACGCAGGACTTGCATATGTATATGGACAAGTATAGAGATAAGATTGATGAATTTTTGAAGAAAGTTGAATAAAACAAAAACCCCCTCGAAAGGGGATTTTTTTTATTTCTTACTTGTAGGAATCACATTTGCAAATTTTGCAAGTTTGAGTGATCCATCAAAACGCTTTCGCTTCTTTTGTGTAAATTTGACTACTCCTGCAACAAGTGCAAATAGTGTGTCATCTTTACCACGCTTTACGTTTTTTCCTGGGTGGATTTTTGTCCCACGCTGTCGGACAATAATTTGTCCATTTTTTACAGTCTGACCATCTCCAACCTTTGTACCAAGGTACTGTGGATTTGAGTCTCGACCCAGCCTGGTAGAACCACCAGCCTTCTTATGTGCCATAAGAGGTTTGTCTTTACCACTTTACTTAGATTACTTCGACTCGTAATCAAATGAATAAAGTGAACTGCCCAGATTCTCACCTATCTACCTAAGTAGAGGAAGGATGTTGAATCTGTCGTTAATCATACCGGAGAATACAATGGGAAGAGTATACTACATTCTTGCGTAGTTGTCAATATGGGGATAATGCGCTATAATTTAGCTAAATTTACCTTGTATGCAACAAAAACTGTATCCAATCAAGTTATATATAAAACATCTCCCAAATGCCATTCTTTTGGGAACGTCTCTTCTTATTAATGTAGCTACATGGATTTGGCTTCTTGTTAGAATTGGTCCTCAAGAAGAGAATATTTTTCTACATTACAATATTTTGTTTGGTGTTGATCTTATTGGAACTTGGACAAAAGTATTTTATCTTCCTCTTATTGGACTATTTATTCTTCTAGTCAATGCCATAATTGGTTGGCTCCTATTTCGTACAGATAAATTTATTACACAGATGTTTAATGCAATTTCATTACTTTGTCAGATTTTTATTTTAATTGCATCTTCACTGATTATTTTTCTCAATGTTTAACAGCTCGTATCATGCATTCAAAAAAGCAAGCTGATTACACATTCCTGGCATACTTTATTATCCTTCTTTTGTTTGGTCTTGTTATGCTCAGTTCAGCAAGTTCTGCAGTTGGGCATAGCAAGTTCGGTGATGGATATTTTTTTATTAAAAGACAACTATTATTTGGTCTTTTGCCAGGGCTTGTACTTTTTTTTGTTTTTTCAAAACTTCACTACCAACGATTAAAGCACTTTGCAACGTCGGTATATGGTATAACACTCCTGCTTTTAATACTTGTATTTATTCCAGGAATTGGTACAAGTTTAAATACAGCTGCAAATAGTTGGCTCTCAATTGGAAATTACACATTTCAGCCTGCAGAATTTGCAAAATTAGGTCTTGTTATTTTTCTTGCAACATACTTAACAGCAAAAGGGGATAGACTTGCTGATTTTAAAGAAGGATTTTTAGTCGCAGTCACACTTGGAATATTGCCAATTCTTTTGGTTGTGCTTCAACCAGATATTGGTACTGTTTCAATATTATTTAGCATTGTGTTTGGACTCCTTTTTGTTGCTCGTACAAATCTCTCGCATGTTACAGCACTTGCAGCAGCTGGTATTGTTGCCATTATTATTCTTATTATTGTTGCACCATATCGTGCAGCTCGTCTGACTGTTTTTTTGCATCCAGAGTTGGATCCTCAAGGAATTGGCTATCAAACAAACCAAGCGCTTGTTGCTGTTGGTTCAGGGGGGATTTTAGGATTAGGTCTTGGACATTCAAGACAAAAATTTCAATATCTTCCAGAAGTTCATGCTGATAGTATTTTTGCTGTTATTGCAGAAGAAATGGGTCTTATTGTTACTGTTTTTTTTGTCTTCCTTTTAGGTGCGATTGCCTATAGAGGGTTTCAAATTGCACAGAGGACCCCAGATGAATTTGGAAGGCTCCTTATGATTGGAATACTTGTATGGTTTATGACACAGTCTTTTCTTAATATTGGTGCTATGATAGGATTACTACCTCTTACTGGAGTACCATTGCCATTTGTAAGTCATGGTGGAACAGCCTTAATGATTTCCATGGCAGCTGTTGGCATTATGATTAATGTCTCTAAGGAAGCGAGTTTATGATAGACAGACAAACAGCAGGAGCAGTTGTTATTAATTCTGGAAAGGCTGCTATAACCTTTCAAAAAATAACAAATTCCTATTCATTTCCAAAAGGTGGTGTTGATGATGGAGAATCACATTTAGAGGCTGCTATTCGTGAGACAAATGAAGAAACAGGAATTAAAGACCTCAAATTTATTAAAGAATTAGGATCATATTCAAGAGGGACGAGTGCTGACCCAAATATCCTAAAGCATATTACATTGTTTTTGTTTAAAACTGATCAAATTGATTTGGCACCTATAGATGAAAACAACACTGCACTGTGGGTTGCAATTGACGAAATTGAAAATGTATTATCATATGGAGGTGACAAAGAATTTTTCCTTTCAGTAAAAGACGAATTACAAATAGCATGAAGATTATATTTTCTGGTGGTGGAACACTTGGACCTGTAACACCACTTATAGCAATAAAAGATGTTATTAGTGAGAAATACAATGATACTTCATTTCTTTGGATTGGCTCAAAAAAAGGTCCAGAAAAAGATTTTGTTGCAAATCATGATATTCCATTTATTTCTTTATCATCAGGAAAATTTAGAAGATATATTTCATTTTGGAATGTTATTGATATTTTCCGAATCATTATTGGTTTTTTTCAATCACTGTATGTTCTTTGGCAGGAAAAGCCAAGCATTTGTGTAACAGCAGGTGGTTTTATCTCTGTCCCAGTGCACTGGGCAGCATGGATATTAAATATTCCTACGTGGGTTCATCAACAAGATGTACGTGTAGGATTGGCAAATAGACTTATTGCACCATTTGCAACAAAAATTACAACTGCACTGCCGCTTGATGTAAGTGAATTTGCAAAAGCAAAAACATCATGGTTAGGAAATCCAGTAAGAAAAGATATGTTGCATGGGAGTGCTCAAGAAGCAAGAAAATTGTTTTCACTTTCAAATGATTTACCAGTTGTGTTTGTTACAGGTGGAGGAACTGGGTCGCTTCGAGTGAATCAAATGATTGTAGAAGCTGTACAAGCATTAGAAGGAAAAGCACAGATTATTCATTTAACTGGAAAATATCGTTCAGAAGAGCTTGCTGAAAATGCTGCAAAACATGTTGCTCACTATCATGTCTTTCAATTTTTTAGTGAAGAAATGAAACATGCATATGCTGTTGCAGATATTGTAGTTTCTCGCGGGGGATTTGGAACAATATCAGAGCTTGCTGCGTTAAAAAAGGCAGCAATCTTTATCCCAAAGCAAGGACAACAAGAAGAGAATATCAGATTTTTGAAGAAAAACAATGCAGCAATTTTTGTAAATGAAGAATCAAGCAATAGAGATGAATTATCACGACAAATTCTTGATTTGCTTCATAGCAAAGATGATCGTCAAAGATTGGGTAGTGCATTGAATAAACTTCTCCCACAGGCTGAAAATGAAGCTATCCTTTCAGTGGTTGATCAATTGGTAAAATTATAATTGTATGAGAACTGTTGAAGTCGACGCAATATACAAACATCACAGAAATAAAAAACACTATCGGGTTGTTGGAGTTGGAAAACATAGAAAAACACTGGAGGATATGGTTTTTTACGAATCATTGTATGACAATCCAGTAGGAAAGTTTTGGATAAGAGAGTTGGACAATTTTCTTGAAGAAGTAGAAGTAGATGGAAAAAAGGTACAGCGTTTCACAAAAATTGATGAAGAAAGACCGGCATAGCTGCCGGTCTTGTTATTTATTGTCAGGGATGATTAAAAGACAATGAACGAGAGTGCTGTTAGTGTGAATACTGAGCCTAGTGTTGAGATAACAATTGCATTTGAAATAATCTTTTTGTTGATATCATAAATTTCTGAAAGGGCGAAACAGGTAAGTGCAACAGGCATGCCTGCTAGCACGATTGAAATATTATACACTTCACTAGCTCCGGATAGTCTTCCCAAAAATAAGAATGCAAGCGGCAGTGCCACAATTTTCATAACGGCAATAACAACTGCATGATTAAATGTCTTATCAAAGTGAATTTTTCTTCCCATAAACATACCAATTGCAATAAGAACAACAGGAGAAGCACTTCCTGCAAGCATGGCAAGTGCTTTGTCTACAATAGGATTAATTGGAAGTGCATAGACAAGCCAAATAATTCCTAAAAGAACAGAAAGCAGAAGGGGATTTTTAAATAAATTTTTTAGAATAAGGAATGTGTTTGGCCTTCCACTTTTTTGATACTCAAGTACAAGCAGAAGTACAGTAAAGGCAATTCCAACATGTAGTGCAACATGCATGCTTACAATACTTGTAGATCCCTGAACAAGAGATTCAATAAATGGAAATCCAAGATAAGCGACTTGTCCGAAAAATATTGCAGAAATGTATGCATTTGCAACATCTTTTTTAAGCCTTAGTGTGTGAACAATAACAGTAACAATAAAAATAGTTGCAATAAGTATCAAAGCATTTAGACCTATAATTTGAGAAGACAAAATTTGGCTCTTGTCTGTGTGAGACAAACTATAAAAAATTAATGCTGGCAGACCAATATAAAGTGCAAAGCCATTTAGCCCACTTATCCATGAATTTTCTGCACAGCCAAGCCAGACAAGATATTTTGGTGGTTCAATTTTGTCTCTGAGCAACACCTCAACAACAATTCCTAAAAGGATAAGAAGAAAAATAGGTGCAACAGCTTGTAAAATTATCGACATATACATATAGTATATCACATTTTTTTGTTTGATCTCTTTTTGTAACTGTGCTACTGTCAAAATTAGCAGGGAGGGCAACATGTTCACAGAAATTCTCTCATGGTCTGGGCAAATCTTGCTCGCGGTCGCAAACCAACTCTACAAGCACTTCTGGGCACTCCTTTTGGTCGCATGTGTAGCCATCGACCTTGGGCTGTTCGTTTGGGTCAACCATGACATGCCAACACTTCCGACTCTGCTTGCCGTGTTTCTGGTTTCCTGTGTTGGAATGAATGCATCCTCTGCTGAGTTCCAGTGGAGTAGTCCAAACACAAATCTTGCGTATTGGATTTACTTTTCAAGTATTATGGCATGGACCGTCGCAGTAGCTTCCACGAACATTGCTGGCTAATTTTCGGAGGTCACCAATCAAAGACCCGCCAATGCAGTAGCAGCGGCGGGTTTAACATTTGTGATAATTGTGATAGTATTTTCTTATAAGGATAATTTTTTAAAAAGATTAGTATGCAAGAAAAAAAGACTCCAAACCCAGATGAAAAAACAAGAAGAATTAGTTCAGGACAACCTC
Source organism: uncultured Gammaproteobacteria bacterium (assembly GCA_965231005.1). Lineage (GTDB taxonomy): Bacteria > Patescibacteriota > Patescibacteriia > Magasanikbacterales > UBA922 > CAZTEU01. Next base: position 922,958 of record OZ246405.1, on the reverse strand, counting down.
AGTTATCAGAAGATGAAAGGCAAAGACGCCGTGATGATGCTTTTGAAAGTGCTGGATTTGCACCTGTAGATGTAGAACTTCCTCCTCCAGAGAAATTGGAACCTACACCACATAGACGCTTGGATGCTGAACGCAATCCTCCTCCTAAGAGAGAGCCTACACTGCCACCAAGTGATCACCGTCATGCAGAGAGTGCAGGTTTTGAGCCTGTAGATGTTTCAAAAGATGAAGAATAGTAATTGTAAAAATTCACAGATAATATATGAGTGAAATTAAATCATACAAGGGAGATAAGGGAATGAGTGAAAGCAGTGAGACTGCCACACAGATAATACAAAAACTTGAAGGTAATGGTGCAGTTCATTTTGGTTATATTCGTCAGCAATTGGAGACATGCACACTATCTCCAGGAGAAAAGGAAGCTCTTGCACAAGCCGCTGTTTCAAAGGTTCAAGATACTGTAAAAGGGGGGCATTGGGGAGATCTTAGAGGAGCCAAAGAGTTATTGTCATTTTTAGGTATTGATACATTAAACTTTTCTGATGAATGGACAGAGCGTGTTGAAGATTTTTACAAACGTTTTTCTCGGGATTTTCTTGTTAGTCTTTCGCCTATGTTGAGAAACGGGAAAATTGCTGATGGGAGAGACTATGATAGAAATCAGTATACACGTGAGCGCCTGATTGCTATGGGTGTTTCAGAATCAGAGGCTACAGATGAATTTATTAATTCGTTGTGGGATGTTCGTGAAGTGCTAATTGCTATGCATGTTAGACGGATAAACCTAGATGATAAAAACGCACTTACTCAAGTGTTGATGTTGAAAAATGAATAAGACAATAAATAAAAATATATGAGTGAAAAACTAGAAGTATACGACCTTAAGTCCAATTTAATCAAGGTTGAAAAAAGAAAAACAATTGAATCAGACCTTAAAAGTGAGTTTAAAAAGACTGGAAAGATAACTAAAAAATTAAAGACAATTAGATTAATCCTAATGAATTCATCTGGAAGAATTTATCTCCAGAAGAGGAGCAGAATTAAGAAAGCAAATTCTGGTAAATATGATAAAACAGTAGGTGGGCATGTTTCAGCAGGAGATAGTTTTGATATGACTGTAATTAGAGAATGTGCTGAAGAGCTAGGATTTCCAGCAGCTGTACTACCACCTGAGGAATTTGAAAAAGCTACAAAGGTCACTGATCTGAGTGTCATAGGAATTTTTCAAAAGATTGAATACCTTCCTGATTTTAAATCTGATAGAATTTTGAATGATGGAACAAAAATGATTCAACCTCATATGACTTCAATGTACTATGGATACTATGATGGACCGATAAGGTTTGTTGATGGTGAAAGCTCTGGTATAGAAGTATTTTCTCTGGATGAGTTAAAGGAAGATATTGAGAATAACCCAGAAAAATTTACAGATGATATCAAATTCATGTTAAAGAAATACGGTAAACTCCTTATTCCAATAAAACGCTAGACATCCGAAACTAATCAAAAAGAACCCAAGAGGGTTCTTTCTTTGTGATCCAACAGAGCCTCTTTTTTGTAACCATATTGCATTGGTTACAAAATCTCACCCAGCCTACTCACTCAAAAAACCACCTTGCGGTGGTTTTTTTGTGATCCGGCTGGGGCTCGAACCCAGGACCATCAGCTTAAAAGGCTGCTGCTCTACCAGCTGAGCTACCGGACCATAGATTTGTTTAGTACGCGAATATGATATACTATTCCAGTACAAGTGTCAATATTTGTGCTAATTTATGACAACTATGAATACACACGAAAAGAGTATATCACAATTATTTAAGGATATTCAAGGGTCAGACAAAGGCCTTTCCCAAAAGGAGGCAGAAAAGAGAGCAAAGCATTATGGTGAGAATAAACTTCAGAGCTCTCGTGCAAGTACAAGTAGATTCAAAATTTTTGCTGATCAATGGAAAAGCCCATTGATTCTTATCTTAGTGGTTGCTGGAATTATTAGTCTTGCTCTTCATGAATATCTTGATGCCATTGTGATATGGATTACTGTGGGTATAAATGTACTGATTGGCTTTATTCAAGAATTTAAGGCAGACAAGGCGCTTGAAAAATTGCATGAAATTGTAACATACAAGGCAATAGTTCTTCGGGATGGTCAAAAGGTTCAAATTGAAAGTGATGAGATTGTTCCTGGAGATATTCTTTATCTTAGCGCCGGAAACAAAATTCAAGCTGATGGAAGAATAATAGAGCTAAATAATTTGGAAGTAGATGAATCAGTACTTACAGGAGAGTCAGAACCAGTAAAAAAGAAAAAACATATTCTGAAAGGGTCTTTGGCTGTTGGTGATCAGGTAAATATGGTGTTTCGAGGCACTACAGTGGTAAATGGAACAGCAACAGTTCTTGTGACATCTATAGGACTGGAAACACAACTTGGCTCTGTCGCATCGTTAATTACGTCAACAGGGCAAGAGAAAACACCACTCCAAGAACAGTTAGAACATTTGAGCAAAATACTAGCAGTTGTTGTCTTGGCAATATCAGGGTTGTTATTCCTTTTTGGCTATCTGACCCACAAGAGTGATTATGGTGTATTTCAACTATTTGAAACATCAATTGCAGTAGCAGTGGCAGCAATTCCCGAAGGACTTGTTATAGCACTCACCGTTATCCTAGCAGTGGGAATGCAATTTATTTTAAAACGAAAAGCACTTGTAAGAAAACTAGTTGCTGCAGAAACACTTGGATCAGTGAGTGTGATTTGTACAGACAAAACTGGAACGCTGACAGAAGGAAAAATGAAGGTTTCTAAAATTATTACTATAAAGCACGAGGTAACCCGTGAAGAGCTTTCGCAAGTTGTTGATAATGATTCATTTGAAGATGTTCAAACTGCCTTGAGAATTGGGACACTTTGCAATAATGCAATACTTGATACGACAACAGAAAATGGGGACATTCATTTTCTTGGGGACATGACAGAACGTGCACTAGCAGAAGCAAGTGCACATGTTGGTTTAGAAAAAAGAAATCTTGAAGATGTCTATACGCGACAAGATGAAATTACATTTTCCAGCAAAAGAAAATACATGGCAACACTTCACCATGTAGAACATGAAAGTCGAATTTTTGCAAAAGGTGCTCCAGAAGTCATTATGAAAAAGGTTGGGTATATTGAAAAAAATGGTAAGCAAGAGAAAATTTCTAAAAAAGACAAAGAATTTTTTGAGAATACACAGGAAGACTTAACAAGCAGAGGACTTCGCGTTCTTGCACTTGCATATAAAAAGGCAGATACTCAACTCTCAAAAATAAATGAAAAAGATGTTTCTTCTCTTGTACTAGTTGGGCTTGTTGCATTGAGAGATCCTTTGAGAAAGGATGTAAAAGAAACATTGGACAAGGCACGAAAGGCTGGTATACATGTTGTTATGATTACAGGAGACCATATGAGTACTGCAAGTGCAATTGGAAGGGATATTGGCATGGATGTGACAAAAGATTCTGTATTTAATGGAGAACAGCTTCGTTCAATGTCTCATGAAGAGCTGAAAAACCAAATAGAGCACATAAGTATTTTTTCTCGTGTTGATCCAAAAGACAAGATTCACATTGTTCAGGCACTTAAGGCAAATGGAGAAACTGTTGCAATGACTGGTGATGGAGTGAATGATGCACCTGCTATTAAAGCTGCTGATATTGGTATTGCACTTGGATCTGGAACAGATGTGGCAAAAGAAACATCAGATATGGTATTGCTCGACAATAGATTTAGCACAATTGTGGCAGCAATTGAAGAAGGGCGATCAATTTACCAAAATATTAAAAAAGTCGTTCTTTATCTGCTTGGACACAGTTTTACTGAAGTTATTTTAATAACTGGAAGTATTATTCTTGGGTTGCCATTAGCAGTGCTGCCTGCTCAAATTTTGTGGGTAAATCTTATTGAAGACTCATTTCCATCAATGGCATTGTCATTTGACCCAGGTGACAAAGAAAATATGTTAGAGAAGCCAAGAAAGCGGAGTGAAAGTATTGTTGATGGACATATGAAAATAATGATTGCCATTATTACACTTGTGGCGGGTGGTGCACTACTAGGACTCTTTGTCTATCTTCACAATGTCCTTGAAGATATAGCACTAGTGCGAACAATCATATTTGCAACGCTATCATTTAATTCACTGCTCTTTATTTACCCAGTTCGTAGCTTTAGACACATGATATGGAAGATAAATCCTTTTAATAATCACTACATTACACTAAGTGTAATTCTTGGTTTTGTCCTTATTCTTCTTTCAGTCTATTGGCAACCGCTTCAGATATTGCTGCAAACTGTACCGCTCACTCTTTCTCATTGGGGTCTGGTTGTTCTCTTCAGTGCGATTGATGTTCTCTTACTCGAGACAATGAAATTTATATTTATTGTGCGTTCGCACAGATTTAAAACAGCATAACTATGTCTATAAAAAAGCACCTTGCAACTATTAAAAAAGATTTGCACCAATATGCAGAAATTCGAAGAGATATTATCAAGCATGCTGGTGATGCTCGGCATCATTCAAAACGCGCAATTTTCTCACTACACGCGGGAAATATAAAAGAGGCAAAGAAAAAATTGTCTGATGCTAAAAAGATTTTTATTGCACTAAATAAAAAATATAAAAAGGAACCAAGGATAAAAGTAGAGGGTGCATACAGAGAAGGTTTGGAAGAATACGTTGAAGGCATGCTCTTTTATCAATTTATTCTAGATGAGAAGATCGATGAAATAAAAGGCCTTCCAATTGAATACAGTGTTTATTTAGCTGGACTTTGTGACCTTCCAGGAGAGTTGTATAGATATGCAATCAAAGCAGCAACAGAAGGTGATACTGCCATGGTAGAAAGATGTGCAGCACTTGCTAAAAGTATTATTGGAGAGCTTGTTGAATTCCATCTAACAAAATATTTACGAACAAAATTTGATCAAGCAAAAATGGCAACAAGAAAAATAGAAATTGTTGTATACGAATTAAGTCTAAAGCAATCTTGACATTTTTGTTTTTTTCTGTTGGAATACGATAACTATGAGAGCAAAACGTCTTATCAAAAAAATTATCCCAGCACCTGTGCGTAATCTTCGTCATCTTTTCTATGCGTGGTGGGGAGCAGCAAAATATGGAAATCCATCAAAGGATCTTCTTGTTATTGGAATTACAGGAACCACAGGAAAGTCAACAACAACATTTTTTCTTAGAAATATACTAGAACATGCAGGCAAGACTGTTGGGTCATTGTCAACAATCGATTTTTATATTGCAGGACAAGATAAGCTCAATGATCAAAAAATGACCATGCTCGGAAAAATGCAAATACAAAAATATTTGCGTGAAATGGTTGAGAAAAAGTGTGACATTGCGATTGTAGAAACAACATCAGAAGGTATTGTGCAGTATCGACATAGATTTATTGATTACAATATTGTTGTTCTAACAAATTTGTATCCAGAACATATAGAATCACACGGAAGTTTTGAAAATTATAAAAATGAAAAGAAAAAATTATTTTCATATACAGCTTCTCTTGGAAATAATAGATCAGCAGTTGTCAATGCAGATTCTGAATATGCTCAGGAATTTTTATACGATAATTTTAAACAAAAAATTACATTTGGTAGTCAGAATGCGGACTTTGTTGTATCTGAAGTGGCAACAACCAAGCAAGGATTGTCACTTTCAATAAATGGGAAGCCATTTACAACATCACTATTTGGCAAGCACAATGCTCAGAATGTCCTAACTGCTGTAAGTATTGCACGATCGCTCGGAATGGAATGGACTGAACTCCAAGAATCAGTAAAAAAGTTATCCAACCCTCCAGGGAGAATTGAGTTTATCCAAGAAGCGAAGACATATGGATTTGACGCTATTGTAGACTATGCGTTTGAACCAGTAGCATTGCAGGCTTTGTATGATACTGTAGCTCTGCTCGATCACAAAAGAATCATTCATGTTTGCGGTGCGACTGGTGGAGGAAGAGATGTTGCACGCAGAGAGCCAATTGGAAAATTAATTGGAAAGCAGTCAGATATATTTATTGTGACAGATGAAGATCCATACGATGAGGATCCATTGCAAATCATAAAGCAAGTTTCAGCTGGTGCTCAAAAAGAAGGAAAGCAGCTTGGCACGGACTTGTTTGAAATGTTAAGTAGGGAAGAGGCTATACAAAAGGCAATTTCAATCGCGCAAAAAGATGATATCATTCTTGTTACTGGAAAAGGTTCAGAACAAGGGATATGCATTGCAAATGGAAAAATGATTTCATGGGATGATAGAGATGTAGTCAGAACTGCACTCAAGTCAAAATCATGATATACTAAGCGTATGAACAAGAATCAACAAAGACCGTTCATGCGGCGTTTTTTTGGGTCACGCTTGTTTTTGATTGTACTGCTTGTTCTTGCAATACTAGTGGCCTTAAATTTTGCGAGAGCATATTATCAAGATATTAAAATTAGAGAAGAAATAAAACAATTAGAGCAAGAAGTGAAGAATCTTGAACAGAGAAAAATTGAATCTCTTGATATATTATCTTATGTAACAAGTAAGGAATTTGTTGAGGAAAAAGCAAGAACAGAGTTAAATATGCTCAAACCTGGTGAGAACTCAATCGTTATCCAACAAGATACAAATCGCATTGAGGAGAAAGAATCAATGAACACAGAACATAGCAATACATATCTTGGCAACCCAATAAAATGGTGGTACTATTTCACTCATAGAGATATCTAAATTATATTTTATGACTACACATCGTCCTAAAGACACAAACAATAATCAAGGTTTTATTCTTGGAATTCTTGCCAGCATTTTCCTAGTATTTATTCTTCTTATCGGCACAGGTATTATCATGGCTAGGAAACTGTCGAGCAATAGTATTGCACAGTTTGCTGCTAGCATTACACAACTGGGGATTGCAGAAGTGAACGATGAAAAAATTACGTATGCTGATTATCTCCAAGATGTAAAAACACTAAGAAAATTTTATCAAGATGCCACAGGTCAATTTGGACAAATTAGTGATGAAGAGCTTTCAAATCAAGCACTAAGTAGACAAATCGCAAACATTATTATTAGACAGATAGCAAAAGAACAAGGGGTGAGTGTTACTAACGAAGATATTGAAGATGCAAAAAGCACACTTTTTTCACAATTTGAAAGTGAAGCAAAGGCACGTGAAGAACTAAAGGAGAAATATGGATGGTCCATGGGTGTTTATACAAAAAAAGTTATCATCCCAATGCTATTAGAGCAAAAACTTGCAGAGCATTTTCAGACAAGAACTGATGAAGAAGTTCAAGGTTACTCACAAATAGAGCAGGTTAGAGCCAGCCACATTTTATTAAAAACCACAGATGAGACTGAAGCTGATGTACAGAAGCTCGCAACAGAACTTCTTCAACAGCTAAAAGATGGTGCTGATTTTAGTGCTCTTGCTTTGAAATATGGCACTGATGCTACTGCGCAACAAGGAGGAGACTTAGGGTGGTTTGGAAAAGGCGTTATGATTCCTGCATTTGAAGAAGTGGTGTTCAAACTTAAAGAAGGACAGTTAAATGATCAACCATTAAAAACAGAATTTGGATATCACATCATCCTCAAATCTGGAAAAAGATTTTTAAGAAGTTTTGATGAATTCCTAACAGACAAAATAAAAGAAGCTGACATTGATTTACTTATGAAGGTTGAAAATCCTTTTGATCGGCTAGATCAGCCAATAGAGAATGAATAATCTATGTTACAAGAATCTGATTTTGTAAAAATAGTTGTGTCTACACCAGTAGACTCAGCTGAAAAAGTACGTCAGGCGATAGGAGATGCTGGTGCAGGTGTGCAAGGCAATTATTCGCATTGTAGCGGATCATATAACGTTATTGGACGTTTCACACCCCTTCCAGGAGCAAACCCTGCTGTGGGAGCAATAGGAACACCAGAAGAAGTTGAAGAAGTTGTACTCGAAACACTCTGTCATAAAGATAAGGTAAAAGAAGTTATTGATGTTATTAAAAAAGTGCATCCATACGAAGAACCCCCAATTGACATTATCCCTCGTCTTGAAGTATCCTAGCCACTGACTACGCCACCTTAGCTTTACGACGTGAACGCCTTGCGTTCAGTCGGAATCCCGTACCTCCGACGAAGTCGGAGCGTCGGGACAGTTTTTGGATTGATACTTGACACAGTTTAAATCCAGTACTACTTTTTGTAGTATACCTAGTTTGGTACGCCACCTTAGCTCAGTTGGCTAGAGCGACGCACTCGTAACGCGTAGGTCGTGAGTTCGATCCTCACAGGTGGCTCTACTCAATTCTATTAACAATCACCATCCTGATTGTTTTTATTTTTGTGGTATAATTGTTTTATATGATTACACTCGATGGTGTTACAAAACAGTATACACGCAATAGTTTTGGCATTTCTGATGTTTCAGTAGAAATTGGATCTGGTGAATTTGTCTCAATTGTAGGACAAAGCGGAACTGGTAAAACAACATTTGTTAAATTACTTATTGCAGAAGAACGACCAAGTAAAGGGCGCATTATTGTAGGTGGGTGGGATATTACTGATATTAGACAAAGAGATATTCCGTACTTGCGTAGACAGATTGGTGTTATTTTTCAAGATTTCAAGCTACTGCCCAAAAAAACTGTATACGAAAACGTTGCCTTTGCTCTGCAGGTAGCAGGTGAATTGCATAGTAGAATTCAAGATATTGTTCCAAAGGTCTTAGATATTGTAGGCTTATCTCACATGGCAGACAGGTATCCAGATCAACTTTCTGGTGGGGAGCAACAACGAGTTGTGATTGCACGATCACTTGTCCACCGACCAAAAATTCTTGTTGCAGACGAACCAACTGGAAATTTAGATACAGTAAACACCCAAGAAATTATTGATATTTTAAAAAAGATTAATGAGTTTGGAACAACTGTTGTTCTTGTCACACATAATAGGGAAGTGGTCAATCAACTCCGTAAAAGAGTCATTACTCTTGATGATGGAAAAGTTGTTTCTGATAAATCACATGGAAAATATATTCTATAACAAACTATGCTTGGACTTATTCGAATTATAAAATTTGCTCTTCAAGATATTGCAAGAAATGCAAGCCTCTCATTCATGACTGTGCTTGTTTTGATTCTTATGCTTTTGTCAGTGAATTCTGTTATTGCTATTCGTGTACTTACAAACGAAGCAACAGAAACGATCAAAGATCAAATAGATGTAAGTATTTATTTTGATCACACAGCCGATGATGTGCAGATTGGAGAAGTAAAAAAATACATCCAATCTTTTCCTGAAGTTGTAGATACAACATTTTTGTCACCAGAAGAAGTTCTTAAAAGTTTCAGTGGAAAATATAAAGCAAATCCAGAAATCACTGCTGCACTTGATGAACTCAATGAAAATCCGCTTGGTGCAACACTTATCATTAAAACAAGAGAGCCAGGAGACTATAAAAAGATTATTAGCAATTTGAGTGTTCCAGAGTATGAGCATATTATTGAATCAAAAACATTTGAAGACACACAAGCTGCAATTGACAAGATCGATGTCATAACATGGCAAATAGAAAAGTTTAGTCTTGCTCTTAGTGCTTTCTTTGCCTTTATTGCCTTTATCATTATTTTTAATACTGTTCGTGTTGCTATTTACACACAACGCATTGAAATAAGCATAAAAAAGCTTGTAGGGGCAACAAATTGGTTCATACGTGGTCCATATGTCATTCAGGCTCTTCTCTTCAGCTTTATAAGCGTTTCTGGTACATTTGGCCTTATTTTGCTTGTCAGTAGTTTCCTAGACCCCTATATCAATATCATTTTTGGTCAAGAACAGTTCTTGACAATTTACTTCAATTCGAATATAGTATTGCTGCTTGGATTACAGTTCTTTGGAGTATTGCTCCTAACGACTGCCTCAAGCTTCTTTGCAATGAGAAAGCATCTCAGAGCATAGAATAACCTACATCATTCGCGGGTCGTCTAATGGTAGGACTCCAGGTTTTGGTCCTGGCTATCGGGGTTCGAATCCCTGCCCGCGAGCATAGCAAAAGCACCAATAGGTGCTTTTTTGCTTGAAAAAATTCGTGCTATTTTCACTTTTGTTTAATTTTGAGGGTTTTTTGGCGATTTATTTTACAAACTAAAATAGATTTATAATAATCAAACTATCTTGATTGTGTAATAACCACGAGGGTTGTTTCAGAAATCAAGGATTCTACATAAGGGAGGGACTACTAATGTCTTTCAAATATGTTTCAAAGCAACTGTTTCTTTTCACTCTTTTCATTGCCTTCGCAATGACCGGCTGTGCTGCTGATTTCGATGCTGTTGATCAGCAGCCCACCAGCGACCAGCTGAGTGGTCAGGTCATGTTCGAAGGTGCACCGATCGCAAATGCTGACGTGCTCATCGAGACCGGAGACGATCCTGATTCTCCCTACTTCATCGTGAAGACTGGAGAGCAAGGCTTTTTCTCTGCCAACATCAACGATCATGATGTCGTTCGCGTCCATGCGGCATTCGTGCATCAAACGAAAGGATCTCTTCGGTCAACACTGCGCAAGGAAGACTTGAACAGGGATATCGTACTCGAGCTCACTGATCTGTCGTCGTACAAGGAAGCTTATGCAAGCAAAAAAGGCCAGTCTTGGACTCACTTCTCATTCAGTGTGGAATGCCAGAGGAGAAAGAAGGTTTGGCAAAAAGCTTGCTGGTACGCGAACTGGGAAAATGGTGGCGATGCTTGGTACATCACCTGCAAGTGGGGTCCGTGGCTCTGTGATATGGTCGGTGCCAATTAGCCTGTCATCTGTGGGTGGGCTGTGTCTTTTGACATAGCCCACTCGCAACATTTTTACTCGTCTGTCATTTTTACTATGATACAATCAAAAAGGAGGGAAGCTTTTCCTAAAATTGCAAGAATAGTAATTTTTGTGAAGCTTTTTTTTATTTTGCTGAAAACTCTTATTCTTCATTTATTTTCTGGTGACCAACGTTTCCAACGTCTTGTTTCAAATATAGAGTACACAATATTCTATTTTTTTCTTCCAGCAGCACTTCCAATTTTCTTTTTGTCGAAAGCAGACTATGAAGGCACAAAAATAAGAACATATGCAAAAAGCATTTCTATTGCATTCTGGTTAGCAGAGCTTATTCAGTTTGTCCTTTTCTTTGGCATAACTTTTCCTTTATACCTTCACTCCATTGACTTTAGTTTTCTAAAGCTATTATTTGGATTACTAACTGCAGAAGTATTTAGCTTCTTTTTATTTGTTGCCATCTCTTCTGGTGGATTTTTAATTATGAAAAAAACATCCCTAGCTGAGGATAAATAGGGAATTGACTTTTTTAGTCTTTTTTTGTATACTTTTCTTCGTCTTTATATTCCGCGGTAGCTCTCCGACGAAAACGCTTTGCGTTTTGTCCGGAGTCCCGTACCTCCGACAAGGTCGGAGCGTCGGGACAGTTGGTATTTTATGTTAGGTTACTCAATGCTTTTGTACACATTTTTCAAAATTTGTACGGATAAGCTGGTGAGTAAACTATCGTTGTTTGAATGAGAGACATACAATTTATTCCGCGGTAGCTCAGTTGGTAGAGCAGTTGGCTGTTAACCAATTTGTCGCCGGTTCGAGTCCGGCCCGCGGAGCAGATAAGACCCAACTTTCTTGTTTGGGTCTTTTGTTTTAGAGAGTATTTGATTTTTATTCCTTTTCCGACAATCCTTGACAAAATAGACCTTCTGTGCTATAATGCCGCGTATCAGATCGTACTGTGAGAGGAACAAAGTCGAGTTTTGTTTTACAGTAACAGGTTTGGAACATTATTCACTAGTTTCTCTTCATACTATGCAACAAGGAACAATCGCCCGTCTTACAGACCGTGGCTTTGGTTTCATCTCTCGCGAAGGTGAGGAAAAAGATCTCTTTTTCCACGCAAACGAGCTCGTTGATGTTGAATTCAACGAATTGCGCGAAGGTGATGCTGTTACATTTGAAGTAGCTGAAGGTCCAAAAGGTCCAAATGCTACAAAAGTGCAACGAGCATAATCATCAACATAAAATTCACCCTTGGCACCTGCTGAGGGTGTTTTTTTATACTCCTTTTAGGAGTTGACAATATTGAGTTATTTAGTTATAATTCTGCACATCTCCTCCAGAGAGGGGTTTTATTTTGTAAAATTGCTAGATCAGACAAATATGGAAGTAAGAAATATTGCCATTATTGCACACGTAGACCACGGAAAGACTCGCTTAACCGATGCCTTAATGCGTCAAACCGGCATGGTAACAGATGACAGCGTTAGTATGGATTCCAATGACTTGGAAAGAGAACGCGGCATTACTATCTATTCAAAAAATACATCTGTCTTTTACAAAGAGACAAAAATCAATATTGTTGACACTCCTGGCCATGCAGATTTTGGATCAGAAGTTGAGCGTGTTCTCAGATCAATTGACTCTGTGCTTCTTGTTGTTGATGCACAAGAAGGTCCAATGCCACAAACAAAATTTGTTTTGAAAAAGTCACTTGAACTTGGTATTAAGCCAATTGTAGTGTTGAACAAAATTGATAAGCCGGCCGCCCGCCCAGAATGGGCAAAAGATCAAGTCCTTGAGCTTTTTATGGATCTTGGTGCAAATGATGAACAGCTAGACTTCATAACAATCTATTCAAATGCAAAGGATGGTCATGCAACATTGGATCTTGCTACCCCTTCAGAAGATCTTACACCACTCCTTGATGCAGTTTTAAAACATGTTCCTCCTGCAGCAGCTGACACCTCACTTCCTTTTGCTTTTCAACCATTCAACTTGGCATATGACAACTATCTTGGTCGTATGGGTATTGGGCGAGTGTATCAAGGTGTTGTAGAAATTGGACAAAAAGTCTTTGTTAAAAAGCATTCTGGAGAGATAATTCCAAGTACTATAACAAAACTATTTACGTTCGAAGGTGTCACCAGGAAGGAAGTGCAGAAGGCTGAAGCAGGGGATATTGTTATGATTGCAGGAATGCCTGATATATATATTGGAGATACTGTTTCTGAAAATGAAGAGCAAGAATTGCTACCAGCTATCAAAATTGATGAGCCAACCATTTCTCTTGGTTTTCTTGTAAACAATTCACCATTTGCTGGAAGAGAAGGAAAATTTGTTACAAGTCAGCAGATCAAAAAGCGTCTTGAAAAAGAATTAGAGATTAATGTTGGATTGAAAGTAGATTTCACAGGAAATGACTATTACACTGTTTATGGACGTGGGGAATTGCATATTGCTGTACTTCTTGAAAATATGAGAAGAGAAGGATTTGAATTGCAAGTTTCTCAGCCACAAGTAATTATCAAGGAAGAAGAAGGCAAAAAACTTGAACCATTTGAAAATGTTACCATTGATGTTCCAGATAGTATGTCTGGGCTTGTCATTGAAAAAATGTCAAAAAGAAAAGGACAAATGACAGGAATGAATCCAGAACAAAGTCACACACGTATCACATTTCATATTCCAACACGAGGGTTACTCGGATATAGGAGTGAATTTGTTGTTGATACGCGTGGAGAAGGAATCTTGTGCAGTGAAGTTGCAGGATTTGAAGAGTATGTTGGAGATATAAAAAAGCGAGATGTTGGCTCAATGATTTCTGGTGAGACAGGAAAAGTTCTTGGATATTCACTTGCAAACCTTCAGGATCGTGGGCAACTCTATGTTGGCCCAAATGTTGATGTATATGAAGGTCAGGTCATTGGAAATGCTGCAAAAGGCATGGACATGACCGTCAACCCAATCAAGGGTAAACAACTTACTAATATGCGCTCTTCAGGGGCAGACGCTGCATTGAATCTCACTCCACCAAAAGAAGTAACCCTTGAGCTTGGTCTTGAACTTGTTGCAGAAGATGAATATTTGGAAGTAACACCACAGAGTGTTAGATTGAGAAAAAAAGACCTTAAAGAAGTGGACCGTGTTCGGGCAAGTAGAAAAAAATAGACGTAAAAGGCACCTGATGGTGCTTTTTAAGATGTCAGACTTTGTGATATACTGTCAGTCTTAATGTATATACAAACTATGCAACACAATATTCAAGATATCTTCATTAAAATAAAAGAAAAAAAAGCCCAGCTAAAAGATCTCCGCAAGATGTGTAAAGATCTTCTCGAATCATCACAACAGTATCAAGAAGTGACTGAAGAAATGAAAACACTCCGCGAGAAAAAGAAGCAAATTGTTTCCACAATCCAGCAGCAGTGTACAAGTGAATTGATTAAAATTGATGAATTGTCTGGTGATATAGCTAGCGATGAAGAAATGTTAACAGATATTGCTATGAATCAATATGTCCAAGGACAATCAATAGAATTAAAAGATGAATATGACAACACATACGAACCTGTATTTGTTGTTAAATTTAAAAAATCTAATTAAAAACATATGTCAATCGACCTAATTATTTTCTACATTCTTCTCATTGACAGTATTGGCGCCAATGCTGTAGTATGGCTTGGAGGAGGGAAGTGGTACAAGAAACACTTTAAGCTGTTTTCTCGCCACTTTCCACCAACAAAGGGCTGGCCACTCTTATATCTTATTCTTGTGCTTTGGATAGGATCAATTCTCTCCCGCGCAGGAATGTTATAATCTTATCAAAAGTGATATGACAAAAAACATACTACTTTTATTTACAGCACTTCTCTTAATTGGAGGTGGGTGTAATGCAGCAAATAATATTAATTCAACTAATGATAATGATGTGAGCACATTAGCAGAAACATATTCACAAGCGATACTAAAAACAAACAAAGGAGATATTGGTGTTGAATTTTATGATACTGATTCTCCAAAAACAGTTGAAAACTTTTTAAAATTGGCACAAGAAGGATTTTATAATGGTACAAAATTCCACCGTGTTATAAAGGGATTTATGATTCAAGGTGGAGATCCAAACAGTAAAACTGACAACAAGGCATCATATGGGACAGGAGGTCCAGGATACAAATTTGAAGACGAATTTAATAGTCATAAACTTGTGCGCGGAAGCCTAGCAATGGCAAATGCTGGTCCAAATACAAATGGCTCTCAGTTCTTTATTGTAACAGCAGAAGAAACACCTTGGTTAGATGGTCGACATACAAATTTTGGGTATGTCATTTCTGGGATGAATGTTGTTGAACAGATTGAAAATTCATCTGTTGGACCTGCTGATCTTCCATTCGATGATGTTGTTGTTGAAAGTATTGAATTGAAATAGTACTTACATCTATTACAAAAAAATTCGTTGTATATACAGCGGATTTTTTTATACATGAAAGTATGTTACAATAAATTTGTTTTAAACGTTTTTTATGAAGCATCACATACAATCCTTTATTATTATCTCTGTGGTAATTTTAGGTACCTTTATAGTGGTCTACTATCTTTTGATGGTACATCCAAGTCAGGAACCTAACAATTCTCAGAAGATATCTCAAGAAACTACTCAAGGAGCAACACTCCCCAAATCAGAAGACAAAAAAACTCTGAATCCTGACAGCACAGCTGTTGCACAAAAAGAAAATACCACAAGAAAAAATATTGTCTCCCCAAATGAATTACTCAGTGGTGGGCCACCAAAAGATGGTATTCCATCTATTGATAATCCAAAATTTATATCTGTAAAAGAAGCGCAAGACTTTCTCAAAGATAACGAGCCTGGAATATCCTTTTCAATGAGTGGAATTGATAGATTTTATCCATATCAGATTCTTGTTTGGCATGAATTAGTGAATGATACGTTTAAAGGACAGCGAGTTTTAATAAGTTATTGTCCACTTTGTGGATCAGGAATTGTATTTGATCCATTAGTAGATGGAGAACGAGTTGAGTTTGGTGTGTCAGGAAAGCTTTGGAATTCAAATCTTGTTATGTACGACAGGAAAACAGATTCATATTGGTCTCAAGTGCTTGGACAGGCCATTATAGGCCCACAGGCAGGGGATGAACTCGAGATTCTTCCATATGATCTTACAACGTTTGGCGCATGGAAAGACTCTTTCCCAAATGGAGAAGTTCTCTCAAAAAAGACAGGAGCAATTCGATTCTACGGTACAGATCCATATGGTGATTATTACACAAACAGTGATATTTACTTCCCAGTTGACCATTCAGATAGTACACTTGATCCAAAAGAATTTGTTCTTGGAATTATTGTAAATGGAAAAGCAAAAGCATATCTTCCATCTGCAGTAAAGGAAAAGGGGAAAGTAGAAGACTCATTTCAAGGAAAAACAATAGTTGCGATGTATAATGATAAGCTAGACGCTGTACAATTGTTTCAAAAAAAGAATGATATTTTGACAAGAATCAATCCATTTAGCACATTCTGGTTTTCATGGGTAGCTGTTCATCCTGACACAGAATTGTACGATTAAGAAACCATTGCATTAAATTTCAGACTTGCTATACTTGTTGTGTAAATTATTAACTATATACATATGGCTGTTATCGTATATTCAACACCAACATGTCCGTATTGCCACAAGGCAAAAGATTATCTTACTGAAAAAGGAGTAGAGTTCGAAGATGTAGACGTTGCTAAAGATCAAGACCGTGCAAAGGAAATGGTAGAGAAGTCAGGACAAATGGGTGTCCCTGTGCTAGATATAAATGGTACAATTATTGTTGGATTTGACAAGGCAAAGATGGATGAAGCATTAGCGTAAACACAACATATACATAAAACAAAGTCAGAGAAATCGGCTTTGTTTTTTTGCTCCTCTGTGCTAAAATAGCTTTCGCTATTGAAACACAATAATATATTATGACTATGTCGAAGGAAATTGTCCTTGATATTGAAACATTTGGAGATATAAGAAACTACAATACATTGAAAGTTACTGTTGTTTCTATTTATGAGTATGAAACAGATTCATATCGCTCATTTGATGAACATCAAATTGGAGATCTCTGGCCAATTTTAGAAAAAGCAGAACGCATTATTGGATATAATAGTGAGCATTTTGACCTACCAATACTGAATAAACAGTACGCAGGGGACTTGTCCCAATTTTCTCACTTAGATCTGCTCAAAGTCATTAAAGAATCATCTGGAAAACGATATAAACTCAATGATATTGCACGGGCAACACTGCAAATTGAGAAGAGCGCAGATGGACTCCAAGCAGTTGAATGGTACAAAGAAGGGAAAATAGATCAAATAAAGAAATACTGTGAGCAAGATGTCAAAGTAACCAAGGAAGTTTACGAATTTGGGAAAAAAAATAAGATGTTGTATTACCCAACTCTTACTGGTGAAGTCATGCCAATAGCCGTTAATTTTGATCCTCCTCCTGCAGCATCTCAAACTGAACATGCCAGCGGGATAAATATGACCCTTCCTTTTTAGAAAATTTCAAGGTGTATATTTTTTAGGTCAACACCTCTGTTTATAAGAAGTGTTCTTACATCTTTCACCATTCCACCACTTCCACAAATATAAAATCCTCTTCCTTTTACATCTTCATCAATGTGTTCATTTACTCTTCCAGAAAAGCCACTCCAGTCAGATGGTGCACGGGATAAGGAAAGCTTATAGGTGAAATTATCAAAGGTACTTGCAAGCTTCTCCAATCTATCAATCCAAAATACATCTTGCTCATAGCGTACACCAAATACAAGGTGTATATTTTTTTGAGATTTTTTGTTTTCAAGCTCGTCTCGTATCATCCCCATGATTGGTGCAAGCCCTGAACCAGTAGCAATAAATGTTAGTGCTTCTTCATCATTATCTACAACAAAATGTCCAACAGGACCTCGAAAACGGATTTCCTCACCAATCTCTAATGATTTAAAAAAGTTTGACGCCTTTCCATTCTCAAGATATTTAACACAAAACTCAATAGACTCATCGGCTGGGGTTGAAGCAAGTGAATATGAGCGAAAAACATTCTTAGGTTCTGCAGGGACATCAATTTGAACAAACTGCCCAGCAGTAAAGTGAAAGCCTTTTGATTTTGAAAAATGAAGCTCAACCATGTCAGTGGTGAGTTGTATTTTTTTAGTTAGTTCTGCTGAAAAAAATTGCATAATTTATATCTTGACTTTTAGGTGGGAATATTATATCATACTTCAGTTGTATGATTTAAACACCATATGTTTAAACTGAATAAGCAAGTAGACTACGCACTCCAATTTTTGATAAAACTAAACTCCTTGAAAGAAGGAGAGTTATTAAGTCTGCGCAGTTTCTCTCAAGAGAGTACCATATCATTTCTCTTTTTGCAAAAAATAGTAAAGCAATTAAAAGATGCTGGTATTGTATTTTCTGTTAGAGGGGCACATGGAGGCTATAAATTGGAAAAGGAACTCAGTGCAATTACACTGATGGACGTTATTGAGGCTATTGAAGGCCCATATGGGGTGACAAAATGTTTTCAGAAGAAAGCATGTCCAAAAGAGAAGTTTTGTCCTTGTAAGCCAGCACTTTTACCTATAAACAAGAAAATATCATCTTTTCTCAATTCTACTTACTTACATGAGATAGCATCAGAACAATATGTTTAAAAAGAAAAAAATTTATCTGGACCATGCAGCTGCAACACCGCTTGACCAGCAAGTGCACAAAAAGATGAAAAAATTTTTTTTCTCATCTTATGCAAATGCATCTTCACTGTATAGAGATGGAGAAGATGCAAGAAATCATATTGAAGATGCGAGAAAGTCAATTGCAAGTGTCTTACAAACTACGCCTGATACCATCTTTTTCACAAGTGGTGGAACAGAGTCAAATAATACAGCAATTTTTGGTGTTGCAAAGAAGTATAAAAATGATGGAAAGCATATCATTTCAACTGGAATTGAACACGCATCCATTTTAAAACCACTCAAGCATCTTGAAGAACAAGGATTTGAAGTAACATACATTCCAGTAGATAAAGAAGGAAATATTTATGCACAGCAGGTTGTGGATGCACTCAGAGAGGATACAATCTTGGTTTCCATCATGCAAGCAAACAATGAAATTGGAACAATACTTCCAATTCAAGAAATTGGGAAAAAAATATTGCGCTGTAGAAAAAAGAACAACACTTCATTTCCTCTCTTTCACACAGACGCATGCCAAGCAACAAATTATCTTGATGTACATACAGATTCACTACATGTTGATCTTCTTTCAATGAATGCTGGAAAAATTTATGGTCCAAAGGGAATTGGCCTTTTGTATAAAAGAAGAGGAGTTGAAATAGAACCGTCGTTCTTTGGCGGTGATCAGGAATTTGGACTTCGCCCAGGAACAGAAGATACTGCAAGCATTGTTGGTTTTGCTGAGGCTGCAAAAATTACACAGGCTATGAAGGAAAAAGAAATAAAGAGAATACAGATATTGCGCGATCTTTTTTGGGAAGAAATAAGGAAACACATCAATGATGCTGTCCTCAATGGGCCAGATATTGCTAGCTCACATAGGCTTGTAAATAATTTGAGTGTGTCATTTATTGGAGCTGATGCAGAAAGTATAATTCTGTACCTTGATGCACAAGGCATACAAGTATCATCTGGTTCAGCCTGCTCTGTTCAGACAGACGAACCTTCACATGTGCTTAAAGCCTGTGTTCTGTCAAAAGACCGCCTAGATAGCTGCATTAGATTCTCTTTAGGAAGGTCGACAACAAAAAAAGATATACTCCGTGTTGTAAAAGTCTTGAAAAAAGTCATTCCACAAGTGAGAAGTATGAATAAAAAAAGTTATGCCTAATGCAGTATTGGATGAAAAACTCATTAAAAAGATTTCTGCTTCAAAGGATGAGCCAAGCTGGATGCTTGAAAAAAGATTGAAGGCTTTTGAACTCTTTAAAGCTGCAAAAATGCCAGATTGGGGACCAGACTTATCAAACTTAGATTTGAGTGAAATTGTATATTACACTGATCCTGAAATTGAAGAGACAAATTCCTGGGAAGATGTTCCAGAGAATATTAAAAAAACGTTTGATGAATTAGGTATCCCTGAATCAGAAAAGAATTTTTTTGCAGGAGTTGGCGCACAATTTGATAGCAATGTTGTCTATCATAATATTAAAAAAGACCTGACAGAAAAGGGTGTTATTTTTGAAAACATGGATACAGCAGTAAAAGAGTATCCAGAGCTTGTCAAAAAATACTTCATGACGCAATGTATTCCTATCAACGACCACAAATTTATTATGCTTCATGCAGCAGTGTGGTCTGGCGGAACATTTATTTATGTCCCGAAAGGCGTGAAAGTTGATCTGCCACTTCAAGCATATTTTCGGATGAATGCAGAACGTGGAGGTCAATTTGAACATACCCTGATAATTGCAGATGAAGGATCGTATATTGAGTATATAGAAGGATGTAGTGCTCCGCGCTATACAAAAAATTCCCTTCATGCTGGTTGTGTTGAAGTATTTGTTCATAAGAATGCTCATGCGAAATACTACTCAATAGAAAATTGGTCAAAAAATACCTATAATCTCAATACAAAACGTGCACTAGTCGATGCTGATGCATCTATAGAATGGATCAATGGGAATATGGGCAGTGGAACGACAATGCTCTATCCATGTTCAGTGTTAAGAGGGGACAGAGCTCGATCAAATAGTCTTGGTATTGCTTTTGCAAATAAGGGACAACATCAAGATACAGGGATGAAAGTTATTCATGTTGCAAAAGATACCTCATCTACTATTCGATCAAAATCCATTTCAATAAATGGGGGCATAAATAGCTATCGTGGACTTGTAAAAGTAACAAAGCGAGGAGCAGGATCTAGCGTATCTGTAGATTGTGATGCACTTCTTATCGATGAACATTCTACGAGCACAACACATCCTGTAATGGACATCCAACACAATGACGTTGAGATAGCACATGAGGCACATGTTGGAAATATTAGTGAAGCAGCATTATTTTATTTACAATCACGTGGACTGACTCCTGAACTTGCAACACAAATGATTGTTGGAGGTTTTGTTGAACCAATTGTTACAGCACTTCCATTTGAGTATGCTGTTGAGCTAAATAGACTTGTTGAACTCGAAATGAAAGGTTCTATTGGATAATAATATGAGTAAAAAATCAGTATTTATTGAAACTAATAGTCCAAACATTGTCATAGATCAGGTTGATAACTATTCAGCATGGAAAGAATTGTTTGATGAGACATACTTACAAGATCAGAAAGAAGTGCTGGGTGATGCAACAGATTTTTTTTCAATTTCATTGCAGGAGAAAAGTGAGCACCCTGTAGAGTTACAAATTAGCTCACAAAACGTTGATTCAAAAATTGTTATAGGATTTACACTTAGTGAAGCACAGTCAGTCGAGGTGATAGAACATATCAATGCTCTGACATCTCTTGATTTGCATGTCTTTGTTTTTGTAAATAAACACGCACAAATCACATATACTTCTTTGCAGCGTGGAGCTGAGAAAGATGTACAACATGTAAAAAGAAAAGCATATCTCTATGAACATGCATCCATAACATGGAATGACATACAGGTTGGATCTAGGAAAAACACAGCTTCAATAGAAAATTACTTGATGCATGATTATGCTGAGGCAAATACATATGGTATTTTTTCAGCATCGAAACACCAAGAATATGATTTGTATCATGCAACGCATCATATTGGGAAACACACAAAAAGCATTTTGAAAACACGAGGAGTAATTGATGACAATGCAAGAGTGACATATAGAAGTCTTATCAATATTGAAAAAACAGCAAGCGGAGCACAAGGAAAGCAGAAGGAACGAACTATTTCATTATCAAAAGATGCAACAATATATGCTATCCCAGATCTTGATGCAAAGCGAAATGATATTTCCTGTTCTCATGGGGTATCAACAAGATCTGTTGATTCAAATACATTGTTTTATCTTCAATCTCGTGGTATAGAGCGGAAAGAGGCAATAAATCATGCAATTCATGCACATGTTGACCCAATTCTTTCAAAAATTCCTATCTCAATCCAACCATATGTGTCTGGGCTTATTAGAAAGGAGTATGCTTATGAATAATTATAAAGCAGATTTTCCAGTACTAATGAAGAATCCAAATCTTCGATATTTTGATACTGCGGCAACAGCACTCGTGCCAATGGTTGTTATTGATGCTATACAAGAATATTATACTGATTATCCTGCAAGTGTTCACAGAGGCTTGTATCCAATGAGTGAAAAAGCAACAGCTACATTTGAGCAGGCACGGAAAACAGTTGCTGATTTTTTGGAGGCCAAAAGTGACCAGATTATTTTTACCTCAGGAACAACACATGGCATTAATCTCCTTGCATCACAGCTTTCAGACAGGTGCGAAAAAGGAGACAATATTGTTCTCACTCGATATGAACATCATGCAAATCTTCTTCCATGGCAAGTCATAGCAAAAGAAAAAGGAGTAGAGCTCAGATTTATTGAACTTACAAAAAATTTAACACTGGACATGACGTCTGCACAAGAGCTTATAGATTCAAAAACAAAAATAGTATCTTTTTCCGCTGTATCAAATTCAATAGGATCTATTAGTCCAACAAAGGAACTTATATCTATAGCGAAAAAGGTGAACGCAATAACAATTGTTGATGCTGCACAGGCAGTTGGACATATTCCATTCTCTATGAAAGAACTCGGATGTGATGCAGCAGTATTTTCTGGGCATAAAATATATGGTCCAACAGGAGTGGGCGTTCTTTGTGCAACACAGGAACTTCTTGCAAATATAGATCCTTTCTTCCTAGGTGGTGGAATGGTCTCTGAAAGTTCGTATACGGACGCGACATGGCTTCCTGTTCCACAAAAGATGGAATCTGGCACCCCCAACATTTCCGGAGTGATTGGATTGGATGCAGCAATTACATATATTCAACAAATAGGGATTGATCAAATCCAAATGCATGAAAAGCACTTAACATCGTATGCACTCAAAAAGCTTTTGGAAATTCCAAGTGTTACTATTATCGGACCACAAAAACAAAGATCTGGAGTTATTTCATTCATCATTGATGGAATACATACTCATGATATTGCAGATTTGTTAGGAAAGAAGGAGATTGCAGTGCGTGCTGGTCATCACTGTGCTATGCCACTAATGAAACATTTGGCATTGAATGGTACATCAAGAATATCTTTTGGAATTTATAATACAGAAGAAGACATTGATATCCTTATTCAGGAGCTAAAAAATATTATTGACTTGTTTAGTATTTAGTACTATGGAAGAATTGTATAAAGAACATATCCTTGAGTTATATAGAAATCCTATAAACAAGAGAACTATTTCAAATCCAACCATTGTTCAGCGTGGATATAATCCGCACTGTGGTGATGATATTACGATACAAATTGTTTTAGAAAATCAAATTATCAAGGATATTGCGTTTGTAGGAACTGGCTGTGCAATATCACAGGCATCAATATCACTACTAACAGAGCAATTTGCTGGAAAGACGATCACAGAAGCCTTAGCATTTACAGAAGAAGATTGTATTGCTACACTAGCTATTCCAATTTCAAAAAATCGAGAAAAATGTGCATTGCTTGGACTGAAAACTATTCATTATATGATGAGAACATATGTCGCTTAATATTCAAAAACTGACAGCTGGGTTAGGAAAAAAAGATATCTTGAAGCATATTGATATTACAATTAATCCAGGAGAAATTCATGTTATTATGGGTCCAAACGGATCTGGAAAGTCGACGCTAGCAAATACGCTTGCAGGACACCCAAAGTATACTGTTACATCTGGAGACATTATTGTTGACAATGTAGAAGTGACAGATGCACCACCAGATGAACGAGCAAAGAAGGGAATATTTCTTTCACCACAACATCCACCTGAAATTCCTGGAATTACTGTTGCAAATTTTTTGCGAAGCTCTGTTCAGGCACGTACAGGAAAAAAACAACATCCAATTGTATTTTTCAATCAACTTAAAGAGACTGCTGAAACACTTGATATTGATGCTGCATTTTTGTCACGACATCTCAATGTTGGATTTTCTGGTGGAGAAAAGAAAAAATTTGAAATACTACAACTACTTGTATTAAATCCACAGTATGCAGTATTTGATGAAATTGACTCTGGATTAGATGTTGATGCGCTTAAACTTGTATGCAAAGGAATAAATAATTTTAAAAGACAAGGAAAAGGAATACTTTTCATTACACACTACAACAACATACTAAAGTATATTTCTCCAGATCATGTACACATCATGCTCGATGGAAAAATTGTAGATAGTGGTGATAAAGAATTAGCAAAGAACATTGAAAAAGAAGGGTTCGAATCGTATAAAACATAATGTATGAAAAATAAGGACAGCATTATTGACCAATTAAAGATGGTACTTGACCCAGATCTTGGCATTGATATTTGGACAATGGGATTAATTTATGATATTCAAGTAACAAGCGACTCTTCTGTTCAAATAACAATGACATTTACGACTCCGTTTTGTCCTGCTGCTCCAATGCTGCAAGATCAAGTAAGAAACAATCTTGAAAGCATTGGGTTTGACAACGTTCAAATTGTTGTGACATTTGATCCACCATGGGAGGCTCCAGAAGAGTTAAAAGCATTTTTAGGCATGTAAGTATGAAAAAAGTTCGCGTATGCTGTAGCCGATCATGCACAAGTTTCGGTGCTGAACGAGTTATGGAAGAAATAAATAAAAAAACAGGTTTGAAACCTGGTGAAAAAAATGATACTATGGATCTTGATTATTGTGGCTGCCTTGGCTATTGTGCTCAATCTCCAAATGTTGAGATCAATGACACGCACATTATTCTTTCTACTTCTCCAGAAACTGTTATTGCAGATATCGAGGATGGGGGAGAGGATATGTCTGGAAAAGAAATTGATATTGAGCAAGAAGAAAAAAAAGTAATCAAAGGACTTGAAGGAGATTTTTTAGAAGATATAACATAATCTATGACACAAGAAGACATTAAAAAAAAATTACAAGAGGCATTTCCAGATGTTGTCATTCCCGAAGACCTTCCAGAAGATCTATCGCAAGGAATTAGAAAAGGTGGAAAGATACGAAGGATTGTAGTAGATAGACAAGGTTGTATTGGTGCACGTTCATGTGTTGTTGTTGCACCTGGTGTTTTTCAAATGGATGATGAAAATCTGGCATATGTAGTAGATCCTGACTCAGAAGACGAAGATACGATTCTTCTTGGAGCCCAATCATGTCCAACGCTTGCAATTCACCTCTATGATGAGCATGGTGCCAAAATATTTCCAGAGAACTAATATTTTCCAACGATGACGCGTCTCCCTTGCGCGTCATCGTTATTTCTGGAGTCCCTCCATACCTCCAATCATTGTCTGACCACTCTCCCGAAAGCGAATTCTGCGCAATTTTGCAAGAAAGACTACCATCTGAAAAATTGACGTGCAAGTAACAATGTGGTACTTGCAGATTGTTTCAAAATGATTTTTCAGCACTATCTTGCATTGAAATTCTCTTAGGTTCCCGTTGCTAATGGTTGGGGGAATCCACACGCTGTGGACTTCTACCCGCTTAATTGCGATATACTCAATCCCAAAGCATTCGCTTATGAACTTCGCGTGCAGCCGGAGATTTCTTCGTCGCCCGATTCCAATGATTGGGTACGCTGTCCAGCCTTGCCCTATTTGTTCAGGAATGATCTCTTCGAACCTCTTGGCTGCTGCCCTCTCATCGTTTGAGATATCTCCTATGCGTGCAATAGTAGCGCTAGGAGATGGCATAGGGGGCACGACGTGCTCCATTGGATCAACCATGTTGACCTCCTAGTATTTTGGCACCATTGCCATCTAGAGAATACCGTGATTCTTTTATTATTGTCAAGAAAAAACAGCCCCATTGAGCTGTTTTTACTTTAGAAAAATTTTATTTTTTTGATAGTGCGAGTTTGTCCTTCTCAATATCAATCTTTACTGTATCGCCATTATCAACTTTTTTCTGAATAATTTCCATGGCAATTTCATCAAGCAATTCTGATTGGAGTACTCGCTTCAATGGACGAGCACCGTGGTCAGGATCATATCCTTTCTTGCCAAGCCAATCTTTTGCCTTCTTGCTAACATCAAGCGATATTTTTTTCTTTTCAAGTCTTTTCTTAATTCGTTCAAGTTGAAGATCAACAATATGCCGTATTTGCTTTTCATCAAGTGGATGAAAAGTGATGATTTCATCAATTCTATTTAAGAACTCTGGCTTAAAATGACCACGCAGTGCTTCCATAACCTTACTTTTCATTTTCTCTTGCTTTACTTTTGGAGTTTTTGTTCGTTCACCTTCAAATCCAAATTCACCTTTTCTACCCATTTCCATAATAAGCTTTGAAGCAATATTACTTGTCATGATAATTACAGTATTTTTGAAATTGACTTTTCTTCCTTTTGCATCTGTTAAATGTCCATCTTCAAGAATTTGAAGCATAACATTAAACACTTCTGGATGTGCCTTTTCTACTTCATCAAATAGAACTACAGAGTACGGACGACGTCGAATTTTTTCAGTAAGTTGTCCGCCTTCTTCGTAGCCGATATATCCAGGAGCAGAACCAAACATTTTACTTACAGAATGTCTTTCCATGTATTCACTCATGTCCACACGAACAATTGCATCTTCATCATTAAACAATAATTCTGCTAGTGCCTTTGCAAGCTCAGTTTTTCCAACTCCTGTTGGTCCCATAAAGAGAAATGAACCGATTGGTCTATTTTCCTCTGAAACACCTGCACGAGAGCGTCTAATTGCGTTTGAGACAGCTGTAATTGCCTCATGTTGACCAATAACACGTTTTGCAAGATCTTCCTCCATATGAGCCAATTTCACAACCTCATCTTGAAGCATCTTTGATACAGGAATTCCTGTCCAGCGTGCAACAACTGCTGCAATATCTTCTTCAGTCACTTCTTCTTTTAGAATTGCACGGCCTTGCTGAATTGTTGCAAGGTTTTTTTCATCATCTTTAATCTGTGACTCAATCTTTGGTATTTGAGAATAACGAATCTCAGCAATCTTTTGGAGATTTCCATGACGTTCAGAAATTTCTGCTTCTTGTTTCAATTGATCGATTTGCTTTTTTCCTTCTCGAATACGCATGATAATTTCTTTCTCATTTTTCCAATGAACTTCAAGTTCATTACTCTGTTCTTTAAGATTTTCCAATTGCTGCTTAATTTCATTAAGACGCTCTTTTGACTCTTTGTCTTTTTCTTTTTTCAATGCCTCAAGTTCAACTTCAAGCTTCATAATCTTGCGCTTCATTTTATCAAGATCGTCTGGCATAGAATCAATCTCCATGCGAAGCGCAGATGTTGCTTCGTCGATCAAATCAATTGCCTTATCTGGCAAAAATCTATCAGAAATATATCGATTTGAAAGTTCCACAGCTGAGACAACTGCTTTATCTGTAATTCGCACACCATGATGCACTTCATACTTTTCTTTAATTCCCCGCAAAATAGAAACAGCATCTTCAACACTTGGTTCACTTACATGTACAGGTTGAAAACGACGTTCAAACGCTGCATCTCGCTCAATATACTTTTGATATTCCTTAATTGTGGTTGCACCAATTGTATGAAGTTCACCACGTGCAAGTGCTGGTTTAAGCATATTACTTGCATCAACAGCTCCTTCGCTTGATCCAGCCCCTACAATTGTATGAAGCTCATCTATAAACAATACAACATCTCCTTGAGATTCAGTCACTTCTTTCAATACTGCTTTAAATCGTTCTTCAAATTCACCACGGAACTTTGTTCCTGCAACTAATGCACCAATATCAAGTCCAATAACTTCTTTGTCTTGTAAACTTTCAGGAACATCACCATTTACAATTCGCTGTGCAAGACCTTCTGCAATAGCCGTCTTCCCAACACCTGGCTCTCCAATAAGTACTGGATTATTTTTTGTTCTACGACTTAACACCTGCATGACACGACGAATTTCATCATCTCTTCCAATAACTGGATCAAGTTTTTCTTGCCGTGCAAGTTCTGTGAAATTTTTTCCATACTTTTCCAATGCTTGATACTTACTTTCAGGAGAAGGGGAATCAACACGTTGGTTTCCTCTCACTTGAACAAGTACTTTCAACACATCATCATAATGAATACCCATTTGAAGTAATGTATCACTAATTGGATTTTTATTTTTTAAATATGCAAGAAGAATGTGTTCAACACTAATATATTCATCACTCATTTTTTGAGATTCTTGACTTGCAACTTGCAAAATATACATCATTGCTTGTCCCATCATAATCTGACCAAATCCACCTGGAACTTGTCCAAACTGTTTTGGCAATCCACTAATCATCTGCTGAATCTCTGTTCGAAGTGGGGGAATAGCAACGTGAAGCTTTTTAAGAATAGAAACAACAACACCTTCTTCTTGCAAAATTAGTGCTAAGAAAAGATGAGGCGGCTCAATATGAGGCTGTCCATTTTCATTTGAAATTTGAGCAGCTCGCTGAAGTGCTTCTTGTGATTTGTGCGTAAAATTTTGTGGTCCCATATATTCCAATGTTTATATATATTTGTCACTCCTAGTAGGAGAGTGCTAATTACTATACCACACTGGTAAACTCTGTCAAGATGTGATAATATTTGGCTATATTATAACATATTTCCTCGATTTCCCTAAAATGAATATTTCCGTCATCATATGAAAATTCTTGGCGTACGAGTAGACAATCTTACAAAAGAGCAGGCAAAACAGAATATTTCTGCCTTTTTGAATAGTTCAAATCAACAACATACAGTGTTTACTCCAAACCCTGAAATTGTTGTTGAGGCCCAAAATAATCATATTTTTCATAATATTCTTAATTCATCTTCAATGAACTTGTGCGATGGTGTTGGATTGCAGCTCGTTTCAAAATTTTCTTTGAGTAGAATTCCTGGAGCAGGGTTTGTGCATGATGTCTGTGAGCTTGCAGAAGAGCAAGGAAAAAGCGTTTACCTTCTTGGATCTGGAAACAAGGAAACAATAGAAAGCTCTGCTCAAAATTTGCAAAATATCTTTCCGAATTTGCAAATCCACGGAGTGCATCCAGGACCAAGATTGCACATTGCAGACAATAAACTTCGTATCCTTGATACTGATGAAAATGAAAAAATACTTAACCATATTATTGATCTTGCGCCAGATATTTTGTTTGTTGGTTTTGGACACAATAAGCAAGAGCAATGGATTTACAACCACATACAACAACTTCCATCTGTAAAAGTCGCAATGGCTGTAGGTGGAACCTTTGATATGATTAGTGGTAAAATAAAAAGAGCTCCAGTATTTATTCAAACAATTGGTATGGAGTGGATGTGGAGATTGCTCCATGAACCAAAGCGAATTGTTCGTATTTGGAATGCTACTGCAAAATTTTTATTTTTTTACATAACAAAAAAAACATCCCAGAGACATCACACTATGTGGAGTTAATATTCTTTATATGCTTAAATCACAAATTAAAAAACAGATAAAGAAATTGCATCAAAAAAAGTATCGATACGAATTTAGAGAATTTCTTGTTGAAGGAGTAAAAGGGGTCCACGAGGCAATAGATAACGCAAATGTATTAGTTATGGTTGTTGAAGGTTCAAGGAGAGATGAAAAACAATTGCAATCACTCATAACCCTTGCTACAAAAAAGGACATTCCAATTGAGTATTGTGGAAGAAAAGATATTGGAGATATTAAAACGACTGACACATTTCCAGGAGTACAGGCGATTGTTGAAATGCCAGAAATTGATATTAATGACATGTTAGATCAAACCCCTATTCTTTTTCTTGAAAAAGTGAAAGATCCTGGAAATCTTGGAACAATTATTAGAACGGCAGATTGGTTTGGCATAAAACATATTATTTTGTCTGAAGAATCTGCTGATCCATATAATGAAAAAACAGTCCGAAGTACTATGGGATCAATCTTCCGTACAAATATTTTAAATAAGGAAAATAGTTCTCGTGTCCTTGGCATGCTAAAAGATGATGGATATGACATATATGGACTTGATATGAAGGGTGACAACATACACAAACTCAAAGCAAAACAGAAATCAGTGTATGTCTTTGGAAGTGAGTCTCAAGGATTATCCAAAGAGATGATAACGTATATTGATAAGACTCTTGTTATTCCTGGAAAGGGGAATGCTGAGAGCTTGAACTTGGCAATTTCAGCTGGTATAGTGATGTCACACATAACAAAATAATATTATGATACGAACTCGATTTGCACCTAGTCCAACAGGTTTTCTCCATATTGGTGGCTTGCGTACTGCTTTGTATGCATATCTTTTGGCAAAAAGTAAAAAAGGATCATTTATTTTGCGAGTTGAAGATACTGATCAAGAACGCTTTGTCGAGGGATCAATAGAAAATATTCTTCATGCTATGCAATGGGGAGGAATTACACCGGACGAAGGTCCTGTGCTTGAAAAAGGAAGTATTGTTACAAAAGGTGAGTTTGGCCCATATATTCAGTCAGAAAGGCTTTCACTGTATAAAAAGCATATTGCTGTTCTTCTTGAAAAGGGGAGTGCCTACAAATGTTACTGTACAAAAGAACGTTTAGATGAATTAAGAGAAATTCAGCAAAAAAATAAACAAGCGCCTGGCTATGATGGACATTGTAGAAATCTA
Source organism: uncultured Gammaproteobacteria bacterium (assembly GCA_965231005.1). Taxonomy (GTDB): domain Bacteria; phylum Patescibacteriota; class Patescibacteriia; order Magasanikbacterales; family UBA922; genus CAZTEU01. The sequence continues at coordinate 892,269 of OZ246405.1, read as the reverse complement.
CAAGAAGAAAAAGATGCTCCTTTTGTTATTAGACTAAAAATGCCCAAAGAGGGGACAACAGAATTTGACGATCTTGTCAGAGGGAAAGTGGAATTTGAAAATAAACTGATTGATGACCAAGTCTTAATAAAATCAGATGGATTTCCGACATATCATTTTGCAGTTGTTGTTGATGACTATGAAATGAATATAACTCACGTTATTAGGGGAGAGGAGTGGATAAGTTCTACACCAAAACATATTGCTTTGTATAACATGTTTGGTTGGGATCCTCCTGTCTTTGCGCATTTACCAGTCCTTGTGAATGAACAAAAGAAAAAATTAAGCAAAAGACACGGAGATGTTTCTGTTCAGGATTTTAGGGAAAAAGGATATTTGCCAGAGGCTATTATAAACTTTATTTCTTTCTTAGGTTGGAATCCAGGAGATGACAGAGAAATCTTTTCTCTAGCAGAGCTTGTAAGCGAATTTGATTTTGAAAAAGTTGGAAAATCACCTTCCTTTTTTGATAGAGAAAAATTGGACTGGTACAATCAACAATACCTGCGAGCTTTGGACATATCAGCTCTCACTGCACTTGTAGCACCTTATATGATCAATGCAGGGCTCATTTCAGAGGCATCACTTGAAAATGATCAATTTGTGTCAGAATTGGAAGCAATAGTAGCCTTAGAGCAAGAACGTGCAGTAACACTGCATGATTTTCCAGAACATCTTGCCTTTATCTTTGCCGAAGAAGTTGAATATCCATCTGAACTCCTTGTGTGGCGAAAAGGAACAAAGGAAGAAGCAAAGGAATTGTTATCAGAATTACAATCATATCTTTCAACATACAAGGCAAACTGGTCAAAAGATGATCTGGAATCAAATATCATTGCTTGGATGAAAGAACATCAATTTGGAACTGGAAATGTTCTGTGGCCTGCTAGAGTTGCACTTTCCGGAAAGAAAAACTCACCTGGACCTTTCGAAATAATGAGTGTCCTAGGAAAGGAAAAGACAATTCAGAGAATTCAAGACGGAATAGACAGATTATGACCTCTCCCACAGAGGTCATTTTTATGTTATACTTTCTATAGTATGCACAGGATACGTTATTTTCCTATTTTCACAATACTCCTATTCATTTTTGTAATATCTGGAGACACTCCAGCTGTTTTTGGTTCAAATGAACCCAATCCTGTTGGAGGAAATGCACAAGAAATAGAAAAGCTAAATGATTCTATTGAGGCAAAAAGGAAACGAATTAAAGAAATTGAAAAATCAATCCAAGAGTACAAAAAAAAGATAGACAAAAAAAGAGCTGAGGCAGTGTCTTTGTCAAACCAAATCTATATTATTGATAATAGAATTGCGCAAGTTGAGCTTGATATCCAATCAACAAATGAAAAAATAGAATCACTTCAACTTGAAATAGAAGTACTTGAATTGAACATTGCAGACAAGGAAGAATCAATCAAAAAACAAAAAACAATCTTGGGAGAACTGATTAGAAATATTCATATTCATGGGGATAGAAGTTTTATTGAAATTTTAGCAGTCTATGATACTTTTTCAGACTTTTATAATGAACTCCAACAGCTTGAAATTCTTGAACAAGATCTTGGTGCAGCTGCAAAATCACTAGGAATTGCAAAGAATGAATTACAAGAAAAACGAGATCAGACTGAAGAGAGAAAAACATCTTATACAAAGCTAAATGAACAACTTATTGAAAGAAAGAAGGATCTTGATGAACAGACCTTTGGAAAGCAAGAATTGCTTGTCCAAGCTGAATCATCCGAATTGAAATTCGAGACACTTGTAAAGAGTTTGCGAAGACAGTATGAGGATATAGAGGCAGAAATTAGCAATATTGAAAAAGAGGTAAGAAGAAAGCTCCAAAGTGAGAACAAAATATCAAATACAAAGGAAGAGACAAAGCTTTCTTGGCCAACACAAAGTAAATATGTTACTGCTACATTTCATGACCCAGATTATCCATACCGACACATATTTGAACACAACGCAATTGATATACGATCAGGGCAGGGGAGTCCAATTAAGGCTGCAGCAAGTGGATATGTTGCCCGCGCAAGGAAATGTACTACATGGCGCTGCTATAGCTATATAATGCTTGTTCACAATGATGGTATTTCTACTGTATATGGACACATGAATGTTATTCACGTAAGTGAAGGACAATTTGTTACAAGAGGAGATGTTATTGGTAGATCTGGAGGGACACCCCGAACCGTCGGTGCTGGTCCGTTCGTAACTGGACCACATCTTCATTTTGAAGTAAGAAAAAATGGAATTCCTGTCAATCCGCTAAATTATTTATAAAGGTATGACTATTGCACCCCACTCAGAAAATATTGTTTTCTATGATGCAGAATTTACAGATTTAGACCCAAAGAAGGGAGAACTCCTCTCTATAGGATTGATAAAACCATCTGGAGAAGAATTATATATTGAATTTGAGCATTCTGGAGAGTGCCATCCATGGGTAGTGAAAAATGTTTTACCGTTTCTTGAAGGTATCACTATTGAGCGAAAAGCAGCTATTGCCATGATCAAAGACTTTATAGGTGATTCAGAGCCATTTTTACTGTCCTATGTGAATCAGCTGGACGCAGTATATTGGTATGAATTATTTGGATCACCAAAGGACCACCCAGCATTTTGGATTCCAATAGACTTTGCTTCAATTTTATTTGGCTATGGTTTTGCACCAAATGGACTTGGAAACAAAAAATTTCTCAAAATGATTGGTATGAATGTGGATTATGACAACCGAGAGCATAACGCGCTAGATGATGCGAGAATTTTGAAAGACGTATATAATAAGTTTTATACATATATCTCTAAAACATAGTCATATGGAAAATAAACATCCTGAAACAAAAAAAGCTGAACCAGTTGACGCTAGAAAAATTTTCGTAAGAAAAGAAATTTTTGATATGATTGCTTCTGGAGAAAAAACACTAGAGCTTCGTGTTGCGTTTGGCTCATTTCGTGCCATATCTATTGATGAAAAAATTTTGTTTAGTTCTGGGAGTGGGGAAGAGGTTAGCACAAAAGTTACAGACACAAGATTTTATAGAAACATTGCAGATGTGAGTGGGGGAGAGGACCTTAACAAACTCCTTCCTGGAATCTCTGCAGAAAAAGCTGCTGAATTAGCAAAACAGTTTTTCAGTGATGATGATATTGAAAAACATGGACTTGTGATTTTGGAATTTGAAATTTCAGAATAAATTTATTTGTGTCGCACAACATTCAGGATGGTTAAATGATGTTTTTACTTTTCAAACAACTCTGAATAAACGAGCAAATTCCCTTCATTAACATGTCATATTTGATATTTTCATGAATCAAACTTCCATTTGCCTCCCTTAAATCCAGTCCTATAATCTTCACATAAATTTTTGTAATAAAAAGAGATGTCCTACTACCTCTTTTTTTGAACCGCATTTTTGTAGTGTCGTAAAATATTGAATTTTTGGCTTATTTTAGGAAAATATAGGGTAGTGGCCAATCTACCTAAAATTACAGAAAATTCGAATGTAAAAGTTATATTCATATATAAGATATGTAAAAAATTAATAATATTATTAAAACAAAAATTTATGCAATATTATATTTGAGTATGCCTAAATAATTGAGTTTAGCTTTTTTTAATGTAGAAATGTCGCATAAGGTACAATGTGCGACACTAGTACATATCCTCTCAAATGACATAATATATACTCTTTTACTCCCCTCTTATTTTAATTTCAAAAAAAATTCATCAGACACGGTTACAATAACTATTGAACCCGACCCACACACAGGAGGTGTGCTTATGCCAACCCAAATTACTCAGACTGTCAGACGGTGGAAAGTTTGCTACCTGTTTGGCTTTATCCCCTATCCCTGTAGGCGTGCAGTCACAATCAAACGCTGGTGTTATAACTTCCACATCTGGATCCAAAACAACTACATTTTCTTGGCAAGACACAGCGCCTGCGAAATCGATCAAAACAGAACCACGAACAAAGACAGAAAGTATGTCTGGTGGGGATGGGGCTTTGGTCTTGGAAAAATCGTCCATTTGCCTCAGACAGAGTGCTTTGATGACAAGCTTGATGATGAAGGTGAATGTGACTTGTTCCCGCAGACTGCCCCTGCTGGTGCAAGTGGTCCTCACGACTAGCAAGAACAACTGACACAAAAGGGCATAAGTAAGGCATGCGTAACCGTGTGCCTTTACTTTTTACCTATCTCCAAAACGCTCTCCCCTCGTATCGAACATCAATATATTGAAAGTTCGGTCTTGTTACTTTTTCTTTTAAAATAATTTGAAGTCTTTCAACTTGAAGAGACACTGTTTTGTCAAATGTAACAAATATTTTCCACCCTTCTCGTGTTGTAATAAGCCCCTCCCCCACTTCATTCTTTATCTGTATATAGCCAATTGGAATATCTGTCTTTCTTTCAAGATAATTAAACCATTCTACAATTCCTTCCATATGTTGTGGCTTGATTACATTATCATTTACCTTCAAATCTTTTCGATCATCCACATAGACTATAGGGTAATCCCCCATTTCACTCAATATTTGCGCTACAGGTGGTTTGTGAGATTCTTCAATGATTTTTTCATCTGCAACCTCTTCCCCTAGCTCATTTGTAGAAGTTACAATTTCTGTTTTTCTCATCCACTCATCATCACCAACAATACGAAGCGGCTCTACAACTTTTCCATCTAAGCCTATATATGCGTATTGTTGACCATTGTCATATATAATAGTTGATATCTTTTCATTAACAAAAATTTCAATTGTATTTGGAAAACTTTTTTTTACCAACACAGATTCCACAGGAAATCGAGCATGGAGTGTATCTTTTATGTCATGGACATTTGTTAGAAAAAAACTTGCTGCAGGAAACAAAAATACTTTTTTATAATCCAACGAACCAAGTACTGCATCTGATATTTCATACTCACTAAGACGAGTTAATCCTGATACACTAACGGTGGTAATATGAAATGACTTGTGAAAAAAAATAAAACCGAGCGTTGTTACAAATGAAAGTAATATAATAACAATTTGAATCCTCTGTTTTAAAGGACTTTGCTTGTGCTCATATGCATAAGGATTCCTTTTCTTTCTTCTCCATGCATAATCATGCCGGCTCTTATGTGGGGCTATAGGTGCTAAAAGTTCTTGTCGCGCACGACGAATCTTTGTTTCTAGCTTACGTTTCAGCCTATAGTGATTTAGGAGTCTTTTCCCCATACATCTATATTAAAAACCACGCTTTATCTTCCTTACTGATTCAACAAGCCAATTAAACCAATACTTCCATGTAAGAGGCATATCATGGCAGTGAAGTAAGTCTTGTTGAAATCCTCCAAACCCTTTTTTAAAATGTGTTATTCCATAAAACGGATGTGTTTTCGGAGAATCATCTGGAGCAATTCCCCAAAAATTGTAGTACTTTATCCCTCTCCTCTTTACTTCTTTAATTACCTCCCACTGAAGGGCATATGAGGTTGGAAGTCTTTTGTCCAAATTAAGGGATGCACTATGACGGTATGCTGCCATTGCCCCATAAAATATAATAACAGCACTCGCATCCAATCTTCCATCAGGAAGATAGGCATTAAAAACAAGCGCATTGTTGTTTCTTGAGAACACTTCAAATTCATTTTCAATATACTTGTTTGAAAAACGAACAAAATTGTGGCGCAAAGCCGTTGCATCCATCATCGAATTAAGCCCTTGCAAATCTTCTTTATTACTGCTTTTCTCGACCACAACTCCCTCTCGATTGCACCTTCGAATCAAATTCCTGTGATTCTTTTTCATTTCCCTCATCAGTTCCTCTTCAGATTTTGCTACGTCAAGTATCCATGTTGTTTCAGCCAGAATGTGCATTGGTGAGGGACGGAATCCATATCGTGCATACATATTTCTACTTGGCTCTGAATCAGGAATAAATGGAGATGCTTTGATAAAATCAAATTTTTTATCTAGTGCAAATTTTTTTAAATACGAAAAAAAATAATCCAATATGACTTCACGTTCTTCGTCTGTACATTTATCACTTACTATTGGACCGTATGGCAAGTATAAAAAATTTCCTCGTTTTGCATGAACACTAAGTACTAACGATCCTGCAATGATTTCGTCATCTTCTATGACACCAATAATCCATTGTTTTTCTTGCAGTGTTTCGTAAAAATCTCCATATGCTGGAGCTTGAATAAACAATGAATTTTCTTGTTTTTTTATAAATTTTTCCCATTTCTGAGGATGTTCAATGAGATGTATTTTTTGATTTTTCATATTGTGTAAGTACTGCACAAATGCGCTGCGCATCTTGCTGCGATATATGTCTATGAGTTGGCAAATTTACTGACTGACTTGCAAATAATTCTGCCTTTGGACAACTCCCCTTTTTATAGCCTGTGGTACTCATATCAATATCTCCAGGAGCAATAGCTGTTCTATACCAATTTCCCAATATAATACGCTTCTTTTTTGCATAGGAAAATAAAGAAGAGCTATTTTTTTCTACCCTCACAGCAAAACGTAAATAAACAGATTCCTCATCCCATGTTGTACAGTTAAATCCAGGCATTGATTTGAGGCATGTCTGATAGATAGAAGCTATTTTTTTTCTTTGTCTATTGAGTTCTTCTACATGCTCAAGCTCAATAGACAAAAGATGAGCCAAGGCATTGGGTAGTGTTGTGGGATAAAATGGAACCTGATTCCCTTTTTTTTCTCTTCCATAAATAATACGAGCTGTGATCTTTAATCTGTGAAAAAACCATAGAAATACTTTCCCAATAAAAAGACCATAGAATAGTCTTCCAATTGGAAAGACAATAGGATGAAGCAAGTGTTGAATGAGCTTTGTGTATGACGTATGCGGAAGTTCTTTGCTATACTCTTCCATTCTTGATGCTATTGTTGGATCATTTGTTATTACAGCACCACCGCGAACACAGGAAATCACTTTCTCAGTACCAAAACTAAGCATGCCAATATCACCAAAAGTTCCAAGTTTCTTTCCTTTATACGTTGCACCGAATGAATGTGCACAATCCTCAACCACAGACAGAGAATGTTTTTTTGCAATATCCATTAATAAATCCATTTGTGCTGGTTTCCCAAAGGTGTGTTGAATAATCAGTGCTTTGGTTCTTGGGGTAATCTTTTTTTCAACCTCGTGAGGGTCTATGCAAAAATTATCATCAATATCAACATACACTGGTGTTGCCGCTGCCCAGCGTATAGCATTACTTACAACCACGCATGTATACGCTTGAACAATCACTTCATCTCCTTTTGAAATGCCAAGTCCTTTTAATGCAAAAAATAATGCTGTTCGTCCACTATCAAATGTTATTCCATTTTTTACACCAAAATATTTTTTAAGCTGATCTTCGACAATGCCTACATATGTTCCTTTTCTAAGAGAAAACCATTTCCAAGGTGCTACCAAAGACAACAAAGCACTTTTTGTTGTTTCAAAAGATGTATTAGGTGCAAAACCTGTAAAAATGTGTTTCCTAAACATACCTTTTATACCTCTCCAAAAATTTCTTTATAGACAAGAGCTGGAATTCTATTTTCTATCAAAATAACTGAATCAGTGTCTTTTAACGACTTTACATACTTCAAAAGATTTTCAGACTCGTAACGCAACAAAATATCTGTTCTATATTTTCCTACAACTCCCTTTTGAAGGGATTCACTAAAGTCCTCACTTATAATTACAAGTACATCAGCAATAAAATCAATCTCACCCGCAACATCCTCATGAATCTCATCACTTTTATCACCGAGTTCAACCATTCCACGGGTAATGACAATTTTTTTTCTCGCTGAAGAAAACGAAGAAAGAAGATGAAGCGCAGCTTTGAATCCATCTGGATTGGAATTGTAACTATCATTAATAACCGTACAATTTCCATATTGTGTTTGCTCTAGTGTCATAGATGGAAGAGTCAATGTTTGCGCTTTGTTGTTAATCTCCTGATATGAAAGCCCAAGATACCCTGCGACCAACCCGGCTGCTGCAAAGTTCCATGCATTATGCGCTCCAACAACAGGAATTGACATATCGTATTCAACACCATAAACAATTGATTTTCCTGAAATACTTTTTTCATCTTTATCTTGATTGATCTCTGTGAGCATGACTGTAGGCTTAAATTCAGCATCAGATCCATATGTTTGCACAGTCGCTTCCAGATCATGTAAAAATTCCCTACATAATGGATTGTCAACATTTGAAACTGCAAGACCATCTTTTGGAATCGAACGCAGTAACTCAAACTTTGCCTGCTGTGTATTTTTTAAGCTTCCAAATAGCGAGAGATGTTGCTCATTTATTGCAGTAAGAATACCTATTTTTGGCTTTACCATGTCGCAGATGAGTTTAATCTCTCCTAGCTTATATGCACCCATTTCCACAACAAATACATCCGCATTTGAAAAATCTGTTTTCAAAATAAGTTTTGCTATTCCAATTTCAGTATTAATGTTCTTAGGTGTCTTTATAACCTCAAATTTTGATGAAAGTAAATGAGAAAGAAATTCCTTTACCGTTGATTTTCCATAACTTCCTGTGATCCCTATGACTGTTAGCTTTTTATATTTTTTTAGCTTTTTTGCTGCTAAGAAAATAATAAATTTTTTAGCAATAGCAGTTGGATAAAATGAAAGGGAAATAGCTATGCCAACAATAAATGCTCGCATTATCAAAATTAAAAATGCAAGAGCCCAGTCACGAGCTAATCCAAGAAGTAGTACTTCTATAAAAAGGGCAACAGAAAAAATAAAAATAACTTTTACAGTGATTTTTGGCCGGGGCAATAATCTTTTTAAAATATGATAGATGGCATATGTTACATCTACTGTCAGAAGTGCAATAAGAACTATTTTGATAGTTGGAACATCATTTACTGGCCATAAAAGAGCCATAAATGCTAGCAAAAGACGCATCATTCTTCCGTAATTAAACCAAAACTTTTTTCCTTGCTTGGTTGAAAGAAAATCTTTAAATCTATCTAGCCTATATTCTTTTAACTGAGCAAGATAAAGCAATTCACCATAGTCGAGTAATGCACTCCCAAGCCACAATATTGCAATCGCAGAATTTACAGTTGAGGATGATATTATGTTTGCTAATTCTTGAATCATATGACTCTACAGAAAAAATTATGAATAAATAAATTTCTTAATGACTGACATCATTTCCTGTGGACTTTCCCTATGAGGACAATGCTTTATCCCTTGCAACATAACGAATGATGCATCTGACAAAAGAGCTGCAATTCGCTTGCCAAATCGGAGTGGTGTGTGGCGATCTTTTTCACCCCAAAGAACTAACGTCTTATTTTTAATTATTTCTAGCTCATGCGTCACATCTTGTCTTGTCACTTTTTGAAAGATTGCCTTTTTTATACCATCCGTATATCGATAATCTGATGACCCTGTTATTTTATAGAGTACTTTTCTTGCAAGTGGTTCTGCCTTTCTCACTATTGGAAGAGAAAATATTACATTACCAATTTTAGCTAATAAAAAAAAGAATGATCTTTTCAACACCTTTCTAGGTCGCACTACTGCGGCTCCAACTAAAATCAGTTTATCAACTAACCTATTATCAGAAGCTAAAAGATGAACAGCAACTTGTCCTCCAAATGAATGTCCCAAAAGCACTTTTTCTGCGTCCGGATTTTCATGATTAAATAATTCAATCTTCTTCTTTACAAATTGAGCATATTCTTGAATACCCCAAGCATCAGAAGGACATGGTTCATCACCAAAACATGGAAGTTCCATACAAAAAACTGTTTCAACCTCCTGTTCTGCAAGAGAGATAAATTCTTTCCATGTTTTCTTACTTCCACCCCAACCAGGAAGAATGATGAGCGCTTTCTTCATACCACTAGACCTGCTTCTTTATTATGTCTGAACCAAAGTACGGTTGTAGTTTTTTTGGAATTGCAATACTACCATCTTCTTGCTGGTGATTTTCAAAGAGTGCAAGTGGAAAACGACTCATAACAACGGCTGTACCATTTAGTGTATGAACATATTCTGTCTTTCCTTCTTCATTCTTAAACTTAATGTTTAGACGTCGTGCTTGATAATCTGTGCAGTTACTTGCACTTGTGATTTCTCCATATCCACCATCTTCTCCTTCACCTGCATTCATAACCATCCATGCCTCTATATCAAATTTTCTATACGCTGGTGCTCCTAAGTCCCCTGTTGGTGTATCAATAACCCTATATGGAATTTCTAGTCCATTACAAATTTCTTTTTCCAAATCTAACAAATCTTGATGAAGTGTTGGGCTATCTTCTGGTTTACAATATACAAATAATTCTAATTTTGAAAATTGATGAACACGATATAGTCCCCTATTTGCTTTTCCATATGCACCTGCTTCGGTTCTAAAGCAATGTGAAATAGCAGCATATTTTTTAGGACCGTGCTCCAAGTCAATAACTTCACCAGAATGATATCCACCCATAGTTATTTCTGCAGTACCAATCAGGCTCATGTCTGTTCCCTCTATTGAGTACACCTGTGTTTCCTCGCCTCTTGGATTAAATCCAATACCTTGCAAAATTTCATTCTTTGCCATGTCGGGTGTTTCACAAAGCTCAAATCCTTTTTCTGTTACCATATCAATTCCATATTGAAGCAATGCTAAGTTCAATCGAACCAAGTCACCCTTTAGAAAATAAGATTTTGAACCAGCAACTTTTGCACCACGTTCAAAATCTATAACACCCATGTCTTGCATAAGCACATCATGCGTTTTTGGAGAAAATGAAAATTTCTTTGGTGACCCAATTGTTTCGAGTACAGAAAAATCTTTTTCCTGTCCAACAGGTGCATCTGGATGTGCCATATTTGGAACAGAACTAAGCAGCTTCTTGTATTCCTCTGCAACGTCCTTCTGTTTCCCCTCAAGATATTTAATTTGATCACCTACCTCTTTCATTTTTGCAATATCTGCATCACTCGGCTTTCCTTTTGACTTTTTATTACGAACACTTCGCAATTCTTCAACCTGAAGAATAAATTCCCGACGTTGTTCATCGAGCTCTAATAATCTATCAATATCAACCGTCATGTGACGATTTTTGATATTTTCTTTTACAGCATCAATATTGTCGCGAATATAATTAATGTCCAACATATAATGGAATATTTAAAAAATCACTAATTTTTTTTGCAATAACCTTGCGCTCATTTGGGGTAAACAATCTCATGTCTGAAAACGTTACTTTATCTTTCCAAACTGTTCCTGTAGTTCCCTTACTATAACCATCCTTATCAACTGCTTGGTGAAATGACTGAGCACCTTCAGCACACCATAATTTTAGTCTGAAGGCTGATTTGTCTAGTGACCACTTCAACGCACCATCATTTTGCAGAGTTTCAACCATCCTCTCTTTTGAATTCATCTCACTAACTTTGATAAATTCTGGTCGAAATGTAAATTGCTCTCTCATAGAATTAATAAATTATCATGCTAACACTTTTTTAGTTCTGGCAATACGCCCTTTACCAACACATCGTTCCGCGACATCAATTTTTGATTCAAAACATCATCTAACTCAAACCATCGTACTTCCTTTACTTCTTGATCTTCTATTTGTCCATCTCCACCTATGACCTTACAAAGATATGGCACCAGATATACTTGATACGAAAATCCCTCATAGGGGGAATATTGTTTTACTTCAATGTGTTGGAGCAAACGTACTATTTCAATGTCATATCCAACTTCTTCCTTTGTTTCTCTTATAAGATTTTCTTTCATGTCTTCACCCATTTCAACACTCCCACCTGGGAACTCCCATGTTTCATGAAACTCAGGTCTGTGCGGGTCATTGCGCAGCGCCATAAGGAGTTTTCCTTCATCATTCATAATCAGTGCAAGGGGTACAACAATGTGAACACCACCATATATTTTTTCGAGATAATACTTCATTCTTTCAAGCGCCTTTCCTCTCCAACTAATACTATTCTTTTCGGCAGGCGTCATTTGAGAATGAGTTTTCTTTTTCTCAGGAACGTAGAAAATGGGATCATATCCAAATAAATTTTTTTTTTGCTTTACTTGCTCAGACAAAATAATTCCAGAATGCATTGCTTGAGTGACAAATGTCTCTTGATTCGTTGGATCATATAGTACCAGAGCTCCACGAAATGACGCTCCTCTCTCGCCTTCTGGGACATCCTTCATTTTTTCAAGAACAAGACGAGCTCTTTCATTATTTGTATCTTCAACACGGGCACCGTGTACACCTGGCCATCCTCCAAGTGCATCTACATAAAATCCAGTGTCATCCGAAATAGTAAGTAGACCTGTTTGTTTGCCATAGTATTGTGCTTTATGAATCGCATTGAGTACTTCAGTTTCATATGGTTCATCTATAGGTTCTATAGAATCATCAATATCTGCAAGCGTTAATATGTCAAAATGAAATGTTTTAAAAAAATTTTCTATTTCAAGAATCTTTCCTTTATTTGTACTTGCAATCAATAATTTCATACTACAGCATCTGTCTTAGCACTCGTTCATCTAAATAGCTTCGCATATTACTTGTCTTATATTGACTTGCCTTGTATGGAGGTAGGCGAACAATTCGTGTGTCTAACCCAAAATCAGTAATGCGCTCTGCAAGTCTATCAACAAATATATGCTGGTCATATCCAAGCGCAATAATATCTGGACGTACTTCTTTCAAAACTTTATATACATCATCTTCATGTCCGAGGACTACTTCATCAATAAGACCAAATTGCTTTAAAATTTCAAAACGTTCTTCTTCCGTATGAAATGGATCAATACTTTTCATTTTCCTGATTGTAGTATCTCTTCCCAACACAGCCACCAATTTTTCACCATACTCTCTTGCATGCTTAAAAAGATGCAAATGACCATAGTGCAAAATATCAAATGACCCAAATATCATTACTGTTTTCATATGGAATATTATTCTTGTTCAGGTCGAACAAGAGGAAATAACACTGTTTCTCTGATTGGTTTGTTTGCAAGAAATGAAAAGAGTCTTTCTGAAAAGCCAAACCCAGTTGTTGGTGGCATTCCATGTTCTAGTGCCTCAACAAAATCTGCATCGTGCATTTGTGCTTCATCATCGCCCTGTTCTCGCAATTTTGCCTGATGCTCAAAACGTTCAGCCTGATCAATAGGATCATTTAGCTCGGTATATCCACTTCCAACCTCACTTCCAGCTACCATGACCTGATATCGCTCTGTAAGCTCAGGATTATCTGGATTTCTTTTTGCAAGTGGCGAGACAATAACTGGATGATTTACTACAAATACAGGACCTTTTACATCTTTTCTTGCTTGTTTCCATAGTGTATCTATTAATCTTCCTGTTCCAACATTCTTGTCAGGAGTAATACCTTCTTTCTTCAATGTATCTCGCAGCTCATCATCAGTTGCTTGCAATACATTGATACCAAACTTTTTTTCTAATGTCTCAACATAATCAATTCTCCCCCATTTTTTACTAAAGTCTATCCCTTTAAACTCTCTAATATCAAACGTGGTTGTCCCAAATGTTTGCTTAATAATATATTTAACAAGTTTTTCCACGAGTTTCATTCCATCTTCATAATTTGCATAGGCCCAATAAAATTCCATTTGCGTATAATCTTGTAAATGTTCCCTACTCATTCCTTCATTTCTAAATTGACGACCAATTTCAAAAGTTTTTTCAAAGCCTGCAACCATAAGCCTCTTCTGCCACAGCTCTCCCATTGAGATTCTCAAATATACATCTATATCTAGTGCATTATGATGTGTTGCAAATGGTGTTGCTTCTGCACCACCCGACGTTGATTCCAGGACAGGAGTCTCAACTTCCAAAAATCCTTCTTTAAGTAAAAAATTTCTTGTTGACTGCCAAAATGTTGCTTTTTTGTAGAAAAGTTCTTTTGTTTCAGGATTTGAAATAAATTCAAGGTACCTTTTCCTAAGCCGCAACTCTTCATCTTGAATACCATGAAATTTGTCTGGAAGCGGGCGAAGTGCCTTGGTAAGCAATACCCATTTTTTTACAAGAACTGACTGCTCACCCTTATGTGTAAGGAAACGCTCACCTGTCACTTCAATAATATCACCGATGTCAATTTTCTTAAGAAAAAATTTGTATGAATCATCCCCGAGCTCATCTTTTTTAAGAGCAATCTGCATTCGTCCTGATTCATCTTGAAGATGACAAAATGTAAGTTTTCCAAACTCGCGCTTCATCATTATCCTCCCGACAATTGTAGTAGCACTCCCCTCTGGAAGATCTAAGGCCAATTTCACAGTATCTTTTCTCTCTGCCTTTGATGGATATGGATTAATTCCCTTTTCTTTTATATCTTGTAATTTTTGAAGTCGTACTGAACGTTCGTCATTAATGTCAATGGACTGATTTTTAGACATAATTTTGCTTGTTATAGTCAATATGTACTAATAGTGTACCAGCTATAAACCCAAAAAACAAGCTTTTGAATCAAATCAAAAAATTGCTTAAATAAGCAATTTTTATAAATAAAAAACTAGTCAACTATGAAATTTTTACTATTTTGTATTCTTGGAGCCCTGCCGGAACTTCTACTTCTACTTTATCACCTTTCTTTTTTCCTAAAAATGCTTGTCCTAACGGTGACTCATTAGATATTTTTCCTGAAGAGGGATCTGCTTCTTGAGCACCAACTATCATGAACTCTCGCTTTTGTCCATTTATCTTTACTTCTATGGTACTCCCCAAATTGACCGTACTTGAAGACACCGAGGCATCTATAAGTTCTGAACTATCCAAAATAAGATCGATTTGCTTAACTCGACTTTGAGACCATGCCATATCTTCTCTTGCTGCATGGTATTCTGCATTTTCAGAAAGATCTCCCATTTGTCTTGCCTCATCAATTCTTTGTGCAAGCGCAGGAATCTTCTCTTTTTTCAAATTCTCTCGCTCTGCAGCAAGTTCATCATATTTTTCCTTAGAAAGATATTGTGTATTAGCCATATTATAGTATCAATAATACATAAGAGTCAGTATAGCAGAGCCGAAAAAGTAGTCAAGCCTATCTATAATTTCCCCACCATTTATAAAAATCATAGGCAATTGGTGCAGCAATCTTTGAACCTCCTTCTCCTTCTTCTACAAGGACAGTAACTGCAATCTTTGGATCCTCAAATGGGGCAAAAGAAGTGAACCATGCATGATTTTCCTTGGCTGCATGCCATTGTGCTGTTCCTGTTTTTCCAGCAGCTGAAAAAGGAAGAAGGCTCAAACGTCTGCAAGACCCATATACCACACAATCTCGCATGCCTAGCCTGACAGTCCTAAGATATTTTTGCAAAATAATGTTTTCACCTATTATCTTCTTTTTAATTTTTTCTTCTTTTTCAGAACCAGAATGAATAATCCCTTTTACTACATGTGGTTGATACAATGTTCCACCATTAGCTATTGATGCTGTCATTGATGCAATTTGCAGTGGTGTAACAAGAATATCTCCTTGACCAATTGAGAGATTATATGTGTCACCGATATACCATCTTTCATTTTTTACTTCTTGCTTCCATTTTTTACTCGGGAGAAATCCTGCTTGCTCTCCATTTAAATCAATGCCTAGTTCTTTTGCAAATCCAAATGATCGAAGATATGCTGTAATCATATCAACTCCAAGGCCTGTAAAATCTCTATACCCTCCACCAATGTAGTAGTAAAATGTATTAACTGAGTCTGCGAGTGACTTTCTTACATTTGTTATACCATGACCTCCGGAAAGCCAATCTGGAAAAAACCATTGAGACACAGCCACTCCACCTGAGCTTAGAAAACTTGTAGACGCATTGATAATTCCTTCTTGAAGCGCTGCTGCTGCAACAGCTGGCTTAATTGTTGAACCAGAAGGATATGTACCACTAATAGCTCTATTAAAGAGCGGCTTATCCTCATTGTTTAAATATGCTCTATACTGATCAACACTGATCCCTCCTGAAAAATGGTTGTTGTCATATGCGGGGACACTCACAAGAGCAAGTACTTGACCTGAATGAACATCTAACACAACGGCTGCGGCTCTTTTCTTTCCTCCTGTGTTCAAATAATGTTTTACTATTTGCTCTAATTTTTGTTGCATTCGAATGTCTATTGCAAGTACAACATGTTTTCCAGGTTCAGGACTTTTTTCAGAAAGAACTGATTGCTCTCTCCCTCGAGCATTGACTTCTATCTCTCGTCTTCCATATGTTCCGCGCAACGCTCTCTCATATGTTTTTTCAACTCCTGTTTTCCCAATAAGATCTGAAGGAAGATACCCATTTTCATACTCAACATCA
Source organism: uncultured Gammaproteobacteria bacterium (assembly GCA_965231005.1). Lineage (GTDB taxonomy): Bacteria > Patescibacteriota > Patescibacteriia > Magasanikbacterales > UBA922 > CAZTEU01. The sequence goes on along the minus strand of OZ246405.1, from coordinate 875,886 downwards.
AGTTCTTCTGGAGAAAGTTTCCCTTGATATCCAATAATATGAGAAAGTGATAGTGTTGAGCTGGTTACCCCTGTATCAGGAAAATCTGTCAGATAAAGTCGCTTACTTCCCCGCTGAATATGTATCCCAGGCAAATCTGCAGCTGCAATCTGTATGAGCAATGCTGTCTCATAATCAAGTCCTTCTTGGATTACAATGGATTCATAACTATAGTTTCCATACCTCTCCAAAACTGCACGAATCTCTGTTGTATTTTGGCTTGTCAATTCTGAAAGACGTCGAATAACTTGTTCTCGTCTAATAACATCACGAGGTAAATCTTGAGGAACAAGTGCAAGTGAGAAATTAGGGATATTTTCCGTTAATTTTATTCCATTTCTGTCTAAAATATATCCCCGTTCAGATGGAATTGGTAATGTTCTTTTTCTATTTGATTCTGCAGCACTCAGATAGGAGCTTCCTTGTACAAGCTGAACATGTACGATCCATGCAAGGAGAAAAAAGAACATTGTAGCCAAAAACCATAAAAACAAAGATGATTTTTTTTGTGAAAAACTTATACCAATATGTTGACTAGTATTTGGCAAAGCCACTTGTTTTCCAGCTGTTGTAGAAAATTGAAATGACTCTTCAACCCAAGATGTTGAATGCGAGGTGCTCCCATAGTCACCTGTCAACATGTCAATGTCAACAAATATATTATTGTTCTTTTTTTCCTTCATAGAAAATTATAGCACTCGCCGACGCAGACGTGTAAATGGCTTGGATATTTGTGTTGCAAAAAGGTAAACGGTTGAAACAGAAAGGACTGTAAAAAGAATCTCCCACCCAAATGTTTGCATAGTCATCAAGAGGGGTATGGATTCACTGCTCCCAGAAAAAAAGTTGAATAGGAACAATAAAAACATATAAAAAAATCTGTATATAATAACTGCAAATATTGAAAGTGCTAACACAGAGTAAATTGATTTATTTGTAAAAATATTTTGGTATATCCAGTATGTAAATAGCATACTTATTGTCCCTGAGAATAAAATGATTCCAAATGGTGTGAGCGCATAAAATTCTATAATAATGTGCGTAAAAAACGAAAGCCACACTACTTTTCCAGACTCACGCCAAAAAAGGAATAAGAGAAGTAATACGAATAAAATATTCATTTTTGAAAAAGGATACGGCAATATATATGACGCGGCAAGATTCATTATTACAATAAAAAAAATAATAGCGATAAGACCAATTGTGCGCATTATATATTTCATATATTTTTATCAACAAGCACAGATACTACCCGAATCTTTTCTAAATTGATAGGACTTTGCACAATGGCTCTTTGAAAGGGTTGATAAAGTTCTTTTTCAACCGATTCAATAGTGCCAATAAGCAAACCATATGGAACTCCCTCTTCTAAACCAGATGTCATAACAATATCCCCAATTTGAATCTCTTCATTTTGTGGAATAAAACTCATGCGAACACTAATTCCATATCCTCCTTCAACAAGTCCAATACTTTTGTCATAATTCAGCAGTGTTGATGCGATTTTGCTTTGTGTATCACTAATAAGTCTAACAATTGAAAAGTCTTCTTCAGTTCTTGCAATCTTTCCAACAAATACACCATCTTCTACGATGACTGGATTACCAATTGACACACCACTCCTACTCCCTTGATCAATAATTATACTGCTTCCAATTGGGTCAATATTTTTTCCGATAACTTCTGCACCAATATGTTCAATATCATGCGTCTTGAAAAAATTTAGTTGTTCTCTTAGTGAACGATTTTCTTGCTCAAGCATTTCAGACTTTCCTTTTTCTACTAGGGCAGCTGTATACATTTTTTTTAGTTGAACATACGCGTCTTCCAATTGGGTTACCGATGTAAACGTTTCTATTTCTCCACCAAGTTCAACCCCCCATTCATATACTATTTTCGAACCAGGCGTAATAAGGTGCTGTGCAGCACGTTCTATTGGATCTAAAAATCCAACATAATGAAATACAATGGTCGTAATGATGACCATTGTAATTGAAAATATTGTTTTTGCTTGACGACGCATATTTCTCTACATCTTGTTTAGCGTTAGTTGACTCTTGCAGAAGGAAGAACAACTTCTTCACGCAGTTCATCATCTTCTAAAAGAATTCCTGTGCCTCTTACAACCGCTGTCAATGGATCATCAGCTATTCTGACAGGGACTTCTGCTGCTGCAGAAATAACCGTATCAATTCCTCGAAGCAGGGATCCACCCCCTGCGAGAAGCAATCCCCTCTCATGAATATCTGCAGTCAATTCTGGTGGTGTTACCTCTAGAGTCATTTTTACTAAATCTGCAATCGCATGGACAGATCGCTCTAGTGCTTCTCTAATTTCAGCATCTGTGACCATAACTTCCTTTGGAAGACCTGTAATAACATCTCTTCCACGCATTGGAAATTGCATTGGCTCTCCTGTGTCAATGGCTGAACCTATTTTTATTTTAATTTGCTCTGCATGTCTTTCACCAACAAAAAGATTGAATACTTCCTTTGCATACTGCATGATATTTCTATTCATTTCATCTCCACCAACAGTTGTCGATTTCCAAATAACAACTCCGCTAAGAGAAATAACAGCAACTTCTGTGTTTCCACCACCAATATCTACAATCATGTTTCCCACAGGATCTTTTATTGGCATGCGAGCACCAATAGCCGCAACCATTGGTTCTTGCACAATAAACACTTCCCGAGCTCCAGCAGCAACAGCAGCATCTTCAACAGCTTTAATTTCAACTTCTGTAACTTCTAATGGAACAGAAATAATAATACGTGGGCGACTCATAACACTCACACCACCTTCAAATACTTTATCAATAAAGTACTTCAACATTTTTTCAGTCACTTCATAATCTGAAACAATTCCGCCACTAAGTGGTCTGGTAACTGTAATATGTGGAGGCGTTTTTCCAAGCATGTTTTTTGCCTCATATCCGACTGCAAGTATTTGCTGGGTTTTGTTGTTAATGGCAACAACAGTTGATTCATTGATAACAATCCCCTTATCTTTTACATACACAAGTGTGTTTGCAGTTCCAAGGTCAATACCAATGTCTTTTCCAAATTTTCCAAATAATTTTCCTAACATAGTTGCTTTTATGCGTCGGACAGGCGCGCAGCAATATCTGTTAATAATACAAGAGATGATTCTGAACTTGTACGTTCTTTTATTTCCACTGAATCCTTTTCAATTGTTTTTGGGCTAATCACAAGACGTGTTGGAATACCAATTAAATCACTATCTGCGAACTTTTCTCCTGCTCTTGCATCTGGTCTATCATCATAGAGAACTTCTATCCCTTTCTCAGTTAGTTTCTTATACAATGCATCTGCTTTTTCTACATCTTTTTCATCTTTGCACAAAGAAACAAGATGCACATGATAGGGTGCGACTTCTTGCGGCCAAATAATTCCGTTTTCATCATGATGAACTTCAACAATAGTTCCCATAACACGTGATGGACCAAGACCAAAACACGCCATGTGGACAGGTTTTTCTGCGCCTTCCTCAGAAGCGTATGTAAATTTGAATGCGTCACTAAACCGTGTTCCCAATTTAAAAATATTCCCTACCTCAATAGCATTCTTTTCTTGAAGAGAATTATTTCCACATTCAGGGCAAGACTGCTTTACTTCTTCAAGAATTTCTTGATTCACTGCTTTTTTACAACTTTCACAGACAAAAATAGTGTCTTCTCCTGTTTCTGAAAGTGTTTGAAATTCATGTGAATATTTTGAAAAGGCACCTCCAGATGCATAGGTCATGAGTGTTTGCTCACCAATGCCACATCGTACATAGACTTTTTCATAGGCTTCTGCAACAACATCATAGTATGTATCCACATTTTCCTGGTCAGTATGGAAAGAATACATATCTTTCATTGAAAATTCTCTCCCACGCAACACTCCAGATTTTGCACGAGGTTCATTTCTAAATTTTGTCTGAATCTGATACACAGATTTTGGCATGTCTTTGTATGAAAAAATAAATTTTTGCGCAGTTGGTGTGACGATCTCTTCATGTGTTGCACCCAATGCAAAATCCTTGTCACCATGACCTATCAATTTGAACAATGCACCAAAACTTTCCCAGCGACCTGTCTTATCCCAATATTCTTTTGGATGGAGTGCTGGCATAAGAATCTCTTGTCCATCAATAGCATCCATTTCTTGTCTTATAATAGTCTCAATCTTTGAAAGAACTCTCTTTCCAAGAGGAAGATATGTATAAATACCTGCTCCTGTTTTTTCAATAAATCCACCACGAATGAGGAACTGAGCATTGATACTCACTTCTTCTTTAGGTGCATTTTTTAATGTTTTGGTAAATAATCTAGACTGACGCATAAAAATTTATAAAAATGAATCTTGACTTTGTGGGGAGTGTTTTGTTGATATTGAAAACGAAATAACAAGAGCAACAACCAAAAGGAACACAGTGAAATTCCAGAAATGCAAAAGACCCGCTGCTTGCAAGTACAAAAGACTAATGGTAACGACTGAAAAGAATAGCGCATTTGAAAAACTCTTTTTCACATATCTGAACATTGGCAATTGTTGGCTTGAAAAACGAGAATATAAGAAAAATGACATAAGTGAAATTGTTCCAATGAGTGACAAGAATAGACTTGTGTAAAAAAAGATAAATCCTAGAGCTGCAGAAGTAAATGGATCAATATTAAGAATAACAACAATCCAAGAAATCCAACACATGATTGTTGCCACTGCCATGACTGTGAGATATTGTCTTAGTGTCATAGTATTACAAGATATAACCAGAGCAAAAAAGTAGCCCTAGGCTACCTTTATTCTATAGTATTCCCCTCTTTCTTTCAAGGCTTGTACTCTTATGCCAGATATCGTATTCTATCAACCTCTTTTTTGCCAAGCTTTTCGTTGATTCCTTCTACAATTCTTGCTTGATTTAGCCTAATTTCTTGTGCTAAAGCAGAGCTTGTACAACTAACAGTAAGGGTTCTATTTTTAAGATATTGTGGGTTTGCATGTGCTGCTAAGTCTGGCGAAAAAAGTTCTTGAAACACCTCTTTTGCCGCGTCAAGAACTGCACCTGTTTCTAGTTGCTTTGTAAGATCAGAACTACTACCTTTTTTGTTAATTGTATCACCAATCGGTGAAAAAGATGACATAACAAAATATTATTAAAATTAAGAATTGAAATTAAAAAAATATATTGCCGTAATACTTAATCTCAATACTTAATTCTTAGTATATATTACTTTGCACGAAATTCGCAAATATCACGAAAGTCACACCTGCGACACATGATTTTGTTTGGTGTTGCTTTGAAATCTCCTTGTTTGATTTTTTCAATCTTCTGGATCAATTTATCTTTGAGCTTTTCAAGTTCTTCATTTTTTCCAATAAACGATGTTTGTATATTATCCTCTACATAATAAAACGTCAACTTCCCAGGAGAACCAACATTACTATACTCTGGCAATGTTTCTGCTGCTATTTGATATACAAGCAATTGATCTTTATCACCAGATGCAAGTTTTTCCTTGCCTTTTCCTGTTTTATAATCAATAATTTCCAGTGTTCCGTCTTCTTGCTTATCAATTCTATCAATTCTTCCATGCAAAATATCATCTCCAAGTTTTATCTTAAAAAATCCTTCCAAGCTAATTGGTATTGTCCAATGATCTTCTTGTGCAGCATAAAAGATTTTGAGAATGTCACGCCCTTTTTTATGATATGTTTCTTTTTGCCACTTACTTTCATACCAGTCTTCAATCCATGACTCTTCATACATGTTCAAAAGATCATCAAGAGATGGAACTTGAATATTTGACTGAACAGATGACTCACTTGGAAGACCAAAAAGAGAATCCTGCTTCAATCCATTGAGTTCTTTTACTTTTTCATAAAACTTTTGAAGCGTATTATGAATAGTATTTCCAAAACTAAAATGAGGACTGCCTTTCATTGGGAGTTTTAAAATATGAGCCAATTTATATTTGTATGGACAAATTTCATACATCTTTAGTTGTGAGAAAGAAAACTTTTTAGGAATATCATATTCAACAGCTCCCCTATCTGACTTGGTTTCTTTTTTAGAAGTCAGCAAAGATTTTTCAGCTTCTTTAACACAATTTGTATCATATCCAATTTCAGCAAGAAAACGAGAAAGCTTTTTCTTTCTTACTCCACCATAATTATCTGCACTTGTCAAAAATAATTGTTCTTTTGCACGTGTTAATCCAACATAAAACAATCTTCTTTCTTCTTGATAATGAATGTCTCCTTCTGGTGGCTGTTCATGAATAAGCTCAATTGGAACTTCTATCCCCTTTCCTTTTCGACGTGTCGGAAACCTTTCTTCAACCATGTTGATAAGAAACACATATTTGAATTCTAATCCTTTTGATCCATGAACAGTCATAATATTTACAGAATCACGTGTTTCGGTTGGCTGATGCAATCCTCCTGCATCTCCAGAATCGAGAATCGCAGTATAATGCTCTACAAAACTTCTAACATGTGCATCTGGTACAGCCTTTTCATATGCAGATATAAAATCAAAAAATTGTTTTAAAAATAAAATCTCTCGCATTGCATCTGTGTTTCCTTGATTCTCCTCATGCGTCAGATATGAAAGGTATCCACTTTCCTCCAAAAAGGTGTACAAGACAACACTTGGTTTCTCATATCTCTCTCTTCTCATACCCTCTGAAATCCAAGAGGTAATCTTTTGACAAGCAGCAATCCCCTCTTGGCTCAGACCAATCTCAGCTCCTTTGCGAAGACCTTGTACATATGAAATTGATTTTCTTTTGCAAAATGATGTGAACTGCTGTAGGTCAAAGTCACTCATGTTCAAAAAAGGAAGACGAAGCAATCGATAAATTGCAGATGATTCCTTGTTATTGTCTAGTACTCTAAAATAATTAAAACAATCCAGAACAATTTTCTGTCGATATAAACCACTTGATGCAAGATATTCATATGGAATTCCTGACTGCTCAAGTGCTTGAATAAATGGTTCTACATGCGTATTTGCTCGAGCAAGAATTGCAATGTCATCCCATGTAACATCTGGATTATTTTTTTTCAAGGAATTAATTTGACTCACAACTCCTGAAACTTCTTCGTCAAGCGTTGCATAATGAAGATGCACAATTGAATTTTTCTCTTTTGACTTCCCATTAAACGCTGTTAATTTTTTATTGATACTAAATTTTGCCTCCAGTCTATCTGGATTATTTTCTTGAATTGATTTGTATGCAAGGTCAAGAATGTTCTGTGTTGAGCGAAAATTTTCACTTAGGACAATTTCTTGTGCTTTTGGAAAATCTTCTTTGAATCGCATAATAATAGAGACGTTTGAACCACGAAATGCATAGATACTTTGATCATCATCTCCCACAACAGTAAGTTGTGCATGTTCTGCTAACAAGGTAATCAAGACATACTGTGCCCAGTTTACGTCTTGAAATTCATCAATCAAAATATATTTAAACCGCTGCTGAAGATTCTCTTTAATCTTTTTTCTTTTTTCCAAAAGAGAAACGGTATAATACATCAAATCACCAAAATCCAATGCATTGTTATCTAAAAGAAGTTGGTTATATGCATGATACGCATTTGCAATCTCAGTAAGTCTGCTTTTTTCCTCTCCATGAACATCATCTTTATCAAGCTTTATATTCTCTGCATATTCAAGATACTGTGCTGGAGAAATTAATTCATCTTTACATTTTGAAAAATGTTTTAATAATTCATGAATATGCCTTGCTGGATTACCTGCTGGTCTATAATAATCAAGATCTAGATCAAGCATGTGCTGTCGAAGCAAGAGCCATGCATCTGTTTCTGTAAGAAGTTTAAAATGATTACTTATTCCAATGTCAATGCCAAATTGTTCAAGGAGACGCTGACAAAAGGTGTGAAAAGTTGATATTTGCAAATCAACATATCCAATGTTAAGCATATCATCAACACGCTCTTTCATTTCTTCTGCTGCCTTATCTGTAAACGTGAGTGCTAAAATTTCTTCTGGCTTTGCTTTTCCACTTTTGACAAGGTGTGAAATTTTTTCAGTAATCACAGTAGTCTTCCCTGTTCCAGCTCCTGCAATAATTAAAAGAGGGCCGTCAATTATATTGACGGCATCTTGTTGTGATTTGTTTAATTTCTTTGGCATCTCTTTTATATTTTAGCAAGCAATGCTTTTCCCACTTTTTCTACTCGCTCTTTCATTGCTTTGTCAATTTCCTTTTTATCTTTTTCAAACAATTCTTTTACATTTGGAAATGCAATTTTACTGCGCAATACTTCCATACCAATAATTCTGAGAACTGGAAGAATATGCTGCTCAACATTTGTCCCACCATGGCTGGCTCCAGAAACAGTAGAAATAACAGCAGGCTTTTCACCGTACTCATCAGTATACGCCATATCCAGCAATATTTTCAATTCACCTGGATATCCCCTATTGTACTCTGGTGTTACCACAATAAATCCATCTGCTTTTTTTGCAAGCTTTCTCCATGTGTCTGTTTTATGATATGGATCTGCCCAAGATGGAATGGTTCTATTACCAACAAAATCTTTTACGTCCACAAGCTTAAACTGAGCTTTGGCAAATTTCTTTTTTAGCGTTGAAAGAAGGTACTTCGCAGCATGCTCTGACTGTCTACCAATTCGTGCTGTACCTAAAATGATAAGAATGAGAGGTTTTTTCATAAGTGTAGAAATTAGAAATTGGAAATCAGAAATCAGGGGTTTATAGCTAAAATGAAAATTTTATTCCCCAATTTCCAATTTCTAGTTTCCAATTTCCTATATTGTACCAAATAAAGGAAGATCTGGACAATCCGTCTATTTTAGGCTTATTTAAGCAAATATTAAAGAAATTGTGCTATAATCTTGACAAAAGGCCTTTTTTATGCTATACTACTTCGTTTATATTAGGCTAAAATAAGAGATAAATTAAAACAAATCCACTGAAAATTTTCTGAGATTAGGAGAGGTGTTTTTGCCTTGTGAAATCAACTCTCCCAATCTCAGGGGTGACAACAACAACGTCGCCCTTCTGATGGGCACAATTCAACAAGGGGGGAAACCATGAACAAGTGGACTCGAATTGGAATCTGGACATACTGTTCCCTGTGGCTGATCGGCGCGCCGATCGCTATCTGGGGTGTCTTCTTCAACTTCCAAACACCGGCAGAGTACGCGTTTCAGCGCGAGGTCGTGTGGCCCATGGGCAGCACAGTCTCGAGCATCAAGAGCTCGTTCAAGATGGCTCAGTTCCGCGTGGGGACGAAGGACAAGTGCCTGGGCGAGATCAAGCGGACAAAGGTCATGGAGTGTGATGTCGATGCGATGATCCCAGAGATCCACAAGTTCGCCAACTCGCAGGAAGGCGGACTGCTGCTGGCTCTTCGCTCTGGTAATTCGGCGGTCACGACCCAATGGACACGACTCGGACTTGAGAAGAGCTTCGACCGTGCTTGGGAGAATCGTGGATGGCCAGCTCGTGAGTGGATGAACCGCAACCGACAGGAAGTCCGTGACAACGGCATCTTGCTCTGCATGAACGTGGGAGAGATTCCGGCGGAATACTCGTCCCAGAGTGGCCGGCAGATGATCACCAAATCCTGCATGGCACGGGTCGAAAAAGCGTACATGGCCAAGGTGGACTACCTCAAGAAGGCTTCTTTCCGCGACTTCCTCGTGACCTACGAGAAGCAGCAGATCGAGGACAAGACCAGGCGAGAGCAAGAAAGGAGGGAGTGGGAGGACTTCATCCAAGAGCGGCAACGCAAGGTTGCTCTAACCTACAATCGCCTTCGCAAGTCCACCAAGCGTCAGGCTGGTTCACCACCGTGGGTTCGGCAACGTACTCTGCTTCACGAGTCACGCAGACTCGTTAACAAGGTAGTCGATGAGTACCGTCCTGTCCCTGCTTACTGGGGGCGTGCAGAGTACAAGGTCGGACGGCACCCCCGTAAGACCTACTGGCTCTTGTACATTCAGGGCAGTGTGATCTACCTCGAGTACAGCAAGGACGTTGGGAACACTTCTGCGCGCCATGTCTGGGAGCAGGTAGCAGTGAACCCCAACCACTACCCGGGAGAGTCTTCGCTCTGCGCTCATGACCGTGATATCCTCCCAGGCAAGGCTGTCTGGAATTGGATCGAGAAGGCAGATGCACCAAAGAAGGACGAGCTCGGTGCATTCGTCTCGGTCTTGAGCAAGGGCATGTCCCAGGAGACCGAATGGGGCGAGACTCCGCCATTCACCAAGTGGACGGTCGGCGGACAGTTCACGAACTAGGCACTTCGGTGTCGGAGGGATCAACCAACCGTTGTCCCGGCTAGCACAAGCAGCTAGTCGGGACGCGGAAAAAAACAGAGATTTAGAAAGTTGCACTCTAAAAATAGAGGATAACTTTCCCAATCTCTGGGCGACAACAACTCGCCCTTTTGGATGGGCACAACTCAACTGGAGGTGCGTGATGCACAAACTCGTTCAAATCGCGGCCGTCTTGCTGGTCAGCATGACGCTTGGTGCGTGCAACAAGGATAAGCAAGGAAACCCAGTCTCGACAGGATCAGTTGAGATCCCACAGGATGCCAAGACCGCAAGCCTGCAACCGACTCCGAAGGTAGAGGTAAAACTCGCTAGTCAGAAGGCAGAGACGCAAAAGACGATTGTTCTCCCCTGCAATGCGACAGAGATCGCTGCTCGGGTACAACAGAAGTACTTTGCCAATTCTACGTATGTCTGCTTGGTAGACGAAATCCAAGAGTCCTGTATGGCACACGACGGATACATCGGTACTTGTCTGTATGAATCCATTGTGCAGGAGTTCGTTCCTTTGCTCACCCCACCCACTCATATTGGCGCCACCGATAAGACGGGTTTCTATGTAGCACCATGCCTATACGCATTCGAGCAGAAGGTAGATGAGATGGTGGAGCGTAGAGCTGACGAAATCTGGTGGCAGTACAGAAAGAACGTTTGGGATCGCTTTGGTGAGACCGATGGAGAGTGGAAAAAATCGAAACCCTCGAAACCCCGTTCCATTCGGGATGTACGCTGCCCGTAGTCAAATCAACACACATCACACAAACGCAAGGAGAACAACCGCAGTCCCGGCTAGCACAAGCAGCTAGTCGGGACGCGGAAAAAATTGAGAATTAAAGGAAATCCCTATTGGGAATCTTTTTGTTTTTAATGTATCTTGACTATTTAAGACTTTCTGTGTAAGATACTCTATCCAGTTTAGGGACTTGAAGATTTGTTTTTTTTAGAAGATAAATCTCCCAGTCTCTCTGGGTACAAACATTCGTTCTTTGAACGACCACAATCTAACTGGAGGTCCACATGCGACACCTGACAAAACTTGCACTCATTCTCGCTGTCAGTGCTACACTGACTTCCTGTCAGAAGGAAGATGAAGAACAATTTCAACTTTCACTTGAAGAACAGAAAACTCACTGCCCTGAACAGTTTGGGAAGCTCGTTGCGGCGAAAGCAAGGCTGCAGCAGTCGAAAAAGCTGGCAATGGAATCCTACGAAATGGGCTGCCCACCGAACGTACTGCCCAAGAACTGCGATGATTGGAAGAATGGTCAATTTCGCACTGCAGAAAGAAAGGCTAGACTCAAGAAAGCAGCCTTCCTCAAGCAAGCTCAAGATCACTGGAAGTCCAAAGGTCTGAAAGGATGGATTCTCTTTCGAGTACTCGAACTTGAATCAGACGACTACCATAGCGCAAACCCTGTCTCTGCTGAGACACAGTGGTTGATTGGCTGGGGTCATTGGCGGTACAGACTCGCAGATTACACACAGAGATTTGAGTGGCTTGCTTGGATGGATCAAAAGAAAGTCAGAATCGAGTACAAGCGAATGAAATCGCTAAGCGGAAGAAAAGCCGCTATCGTTGCTCGCTGGCTAAACTATGGTTCAACACACTGGGACAGTGACTATACCGATCTACTGATCAGTACAAAAATCCCATTTATGGGACGAACAGACGAACTAGTAACAAGTGATCCAGGCAAGAGCAAGGTGGCTTTTACCCACATTGAAAAGTCACTCATGCTTGTTCAGAAAGATCGGGTCACACTTTCACACGACGGTCTAACAAAATACCGTCCAAGAATTAGAAAAATTGCAGGCGGACACCTCAAAACCCGACACATCGGACGAATCAAGGCCGGACTTCCTACGAACTTGGCAACATCGCCGACCGAATGCGTCCAGAACTGAACACAAGGAGAACAACCGCAGTCCCACTCAGCACAAGCAGCTGGGTGGGACGCGGAAAAATTTTGCAATCAAAAAAAGCCGTTGAAGGCTCTTTTTTTATTATTTTAATTTTTTGTATTTCTTTCCAACACTGATTGTTGCTAGTTCCCTATCAATCGCGGCTTGAATCCTTGCAAAGTCCACATCTTGGGCGTCTTTTTGTTCTTTAATCAATTCATCAGCTCTTTCTCTTGCAGCTTTCATTTGCTCTTCACTAATTTGCTCTCCACGAAGTGCCATATCTGCAAGAACATATACTTCTCCAGTATGACGAACTTCTACAACACCACCTGACATTGCAATTGGTGTAGGCTCTGTTTTATCTTTTTGCGTTATCTCCAGCACACCAGAAGAAAGGACTGAAACAAGTGGGGCATGTTCTTCATAAATCATAATCTGACCTGCCATAGTTGGCACAGCTACACTGTCAATATCATCTTCAAATGCTACACCATTTGGTGTAACAAGTTTAAATACAAATGCCATAAATATTATTTTGATTCTTCAGCAGCCTTTACTACTTCGTCAATTCCAGCTTTCATGTAAAATGCTGATTCTGGTTTGTCATCATGTTTTCCATCGAGAATTTCTCGGAATGAACGAACCGTGTCTTCCATTTTTACATATTTTCCTTGCATACCTGTAAATTGTTCAGCAACAAAGAATGGTTGACTCAAGAATTTTTGAACTTTACGCGCACGAGACACTGTAAGTTTATCTTCGTCTGACAATTCTTCCATTCCAAGAATAGCAATGATATCTTGAAGATCTTTATATCTTTGCAACACAACCTGCACTTCACGAGCAGTTCTATAATGTTCTTCACCTACAACTTGTGGATCAAGAATAGTAGATGTTGAATCCAAAGGATCAACAGCAGGATAAATACCAAGTTCTGAAAGTGAACGATTCAACACAACAGTTGAGTCAAGGTGAGCAAATGTTGTTGCAGGTGCAGGATCAGTCAAGTCGTCGGCAGGCACGTACACAGCTTGCACAGATGTAATAGATCCCTTATCAGTAGATGTAATACGTTCTTGAAGCGCTCCCATTTCTGTTGCAAGTGTTGGTTGATATCCCACAGCAGAAGGCATACGTCCAAGAAGTGCAGACATCTCAGCTCCAGCCTGTGTGAAACGAAAGATATTATCTACGAACAAGAGCAAGTCTCTTCCTTCTTCATCACGAAAGTATTCAGCCATGGCAAGCGCAGTAAGTGCAACACGGGCACGCGCTCCTGGTGGCTCATTCATTTGACCAAACACAAGTGCAGTTTTATCTAGCACTCCTGATTCTTCCATTTCTCTGTACAAATCATTTCCTTCACGAGTACGTTCTCCAACTCCGGCAAACATTGAGTATCCACCATGTTCTTGCGCAATATTTCGAATCAATTCTTGAATAACAACTGTTTTTCCAACACCAGCACCACCAAACAATCCAACTTTTCCACCACGAAGGAACGGACAAAGAAGATCAATAACTTTGATTCCAGTTTCAAATACTTCTGTTTCTTGTGACTGGCTTTTAAAATCTGGTGCTTTTCTGTGAATTGGATATGTTTTCTTTGTTTTCACTGCTGGTTTTCCATCAATTTCTTTTCCAATAACATCAAACATTCTTCCAAGTGTATCTTCTCCAACTGGCACGGAAATTGGTGCACCAGAATCAATTACTTCTGCTCCACGACCAAGCCCATCTGTGGCACCCATGGCAACAGTACGAACTGTGTCTGATCCAAGATGTTGTTGTACCTCAAGAACGACTTCTGTTCCATCTGTAAGTGTTGTTGTAAGTGCGTTATAAATTTTTGGTAGATCATCCTTAAAATGCACGTCTACCACAACTCCAATGATTTGTGAGACTGTTCCTTTATTCATAAATGTATAATTATTTTAGCTTTTAACATTTACTTACACTGCAAGCAAATGTCACAAGCCAATTACTCAAGCGCTGCAGCTCCACCTGCAATTTCTGCAATTTCCTGTGTAATTGCAGCTTGACGACCTTTGTTAAATGCAAGGGTAAGTGAATCAATCATGTCTGATGCTGCATCACTCGCACTTTTCATTGCAACCATACGAGCACTGTGCTCACTTGCTGCACTTTCCAAGATTGCTTGATACAATTGAATCTCAACTAAGCGCGGAATAACAATATCAATAATGTCGTCTACACGCGGTTCTAGAATTGCTGTATCAATATGAAAATGATCGATTTCACTTTTCTCTTCTTCGTTTGTTCCCAATTCATCAATCATTGCATCAATATGTTGTTTTTTTAGTGGAAGAAGTTGACGAATCTTTGTTTCTTGAACAATGCTTGAAACATAGTCCGTATACACAACAAAGACCTTGTCAAACTTTCCTTCTCTATATCCATTAATCATCAAATCTGTAATTGGCAAGATGTCTTCGAAATCAGGTTTTTCTCGCAATTCATCAAATACTGCAAGAAGGTTCAAGTCATTTTTCTTTGCAAAACGAACACCTTTTTTCCCAACACCAATCACTTCAATATCAATTTTTCCTTTTGGTTTTAGTGTTTCACCGTCTTCAGTTGTTTGTGCAGCAAAATCTTCAATTTCTGTAATCAGTTTATGTGCGCGTTTCAATACATTTCCATTGAAACTTCCACACAATCCTCTATTCGACGTAATAAGTACAACTAATACTTTTTGTACAGGACGAACATTCAAGAGTGGTGTATCTCCACCACCGTGAAGTTGTGATAATTTTTCCAAAAGCTCACGTGCAAGCATGGCATACAAACGCGTGTTGAGTGTTGCATCAACAGATTTTCGCATTTTTGCAGCAGACACCATCTCCATAGCCTTGGTGATTTTTTGGGTGTTTGTCACAGATTTAATGCGACGCTTAATTGCTTTTGTGTTAATTGCCATGTAGGTACATTAATCTTGAATAGTCTTATGCTTTTTTGAATTCTTCACAAGCGTCCTTCAATTCCTTTTCAATCTCGTCACTCCATGTTCCTGAAGAAAGCTTCTTCAAAAGAGCACCTTTACTCTTTTGCATAAATGAAAGAAATTCTGCTTCTTTTTCACTTACATTGTTTGTATCAATATCATCGAAGTATCCTCTATCTACCGCATAGATAGATGCAACTTGTTGTTCAACTGGAAGTGGTGCGTACTGAGGTTGCTTTAACAATTCAGTAATTCTTCTTCCGCGATCAATTTGTCGTTTTGTATCCTCGTCCAAGTCACTTGCAAACTGAGCAAATGCTTCTAATTCTCTAAACTGCGCAAGTGCAAGTTTCATGCTTCCTGCAACTTTTTTCATTGGCTTAATTTGTGCAGATCCACCAACACGAGAAACAGACAAACCAACGTTAAGCGCTGGACGAATACCACGGTAGAATAAATCTGTTTCCAAGAAAATTTGTCCGTCAGTAATAGAAATAACATTTGTTGGAATATATGCTGAAATATCTCCACCCTGTGTTTCAATAATTGGGAGTGCTGTAATTGATCCACCACCATTTTCCTCGTTTAAGTTTGCAGCACGTTCAAGAAGACGTGAGTGAAGATAGAACACATCTCCAGGATATGCTTCACGACCTGGTGGACGGCGAAGCAACAGTGACATTTCACGATATGCCCACGCTTGACGAGTAAGATCATCGTAAATGATCAAAACATCTTTTCCTTTTGCAGCAAAATGTTCTGCCATGGTTACACCAGCATATGGTGCAATATAGCTCATTGGTGCTGGTTCAGATGCACCGGCTACAACAACTGTTGTGTAGTCCATTGCGCCACCTTCTTTTAGTTTTCCAACCAAACGAGCAACCTTAGATTCCTTCTGACCAACAGCAACATAAATACAAATAACATCTTGTCCTTTTTGATTCAAAATTGTATCAATTGCAATTGCAGTCTTTCCTGTTTGTCTGTCACCAATAATAAGTTCACGTTGTCCACGCCCAATTGGAATAAGGGCATCAATTGCCTTAATACCTGTTTGCATAGGCGTTCCAACTGGTTCACGTGTCATCACACCAGGAGCAACCTTTTCTACAGGAGCTGTTTCTTTTGTTTTGATATCACCCTGTCCATCAATGGCTTCTCCAATAGCATTTACAACACGACCGATCATTTCATCTCCCACAGGAACAGACATAATCTTTCCAGTGCGTTTTACAGTATCCCCTTCTTTAATATGTGTAAATGAACCAAGAATAACCGCACCAACAGTTTCTTCTTCTAGGTTCAATGCAATACCAAAGGTCCCACCTGGAAATTCAAGCATTTCTTGAGATTGACATTTTTCAAGTCCGTCGATTCTTGCAATACCATCTTTCACCTCAATAACTGATCCAACCTCTTCGACTTTTGCGTCCTTCTGAAAGCTGTCAATTTGCTTTCGAAGGGCAGTAATTACATTATCTGTGTATGACATAAAATTTATTTAAGTATATTGTTTTAATTATTGTTATAGCATTTCTTCCTTTAGGCGTTCTAGTTGTGTGCGAATACTTCCATCAAGTACTGTATTTTTTGACCGGACAACCACCCCCCCAACTATTGATTCATCTATGGACTGTTCGATTTCTACTTTTTTTCCAAACGTCTTTGTTATCATATTTATGGTGTGATCGGACAATTTTCTTGCAGATGTAATATCCAATTGAACTATTCCTTCCTGTTCTTTTGCGTATTTTTCAAAATATTTTAGAATATAATCCATTTTCTTCACTGCTTGTTCTTTTTTTACAAATTCAATAAACGCCGCAACTGCTGCATCAAGATCTTTTCCTGAAGAGTCTTTTGTCACATTGTACAAAATCCTCGCATACTGTTGTGGAAGTAACTTCGGCATATTTCTAACTACAATGTACTAATAACATCTTTTACAAATGTTTCATCTTTTTTAGAGTCAAGCTTTTCTCCAATCACTTTTTCAGTTGCAGACACAACAAGGGACGCTGTTTGAGAACGAAGCTCTGCTTCAAGTGTCTTTCTATCAATTTCCATGTTTCTCTTTGCTTGACTAATTAACTTTTCAATTTCATCACGAGCTTTTGTCTTCATTTCCTCAGCAATTTCCTTTCCTTTTTCATGTCCAGCCGCAGAAATACTATTTGCTTCAACTTTTGCCTTGTCAACAATGTCTTGTGCTTTACTCTCTGCCATTTGCAATTCAGTTTTCGCTTTTTGAACATTGTCTACACTTTCTTTTGCCTGCTTCTGACGCTCATTAATAGTCTCTACAATAGGCTTGAAAAAGTACTTCTTTAAAATAAGAAAGAGAATGAAAAAATTAATAAGGTTGAATGTAGCCATTTTCCATTCAAATCCTATTTTCCCTAAATTTTCTACTAAAAAGTCCATAGTGATCGTAAATTATTATATTATGTATCTAATACACAGTTTCGCTGCCTACATGTGGCAGCGGCATCTATATTAGATGATGAAAAATGCAACAAGTGCATAAATCGCTGTTGATTCTGCAAGTGCCACACCAATAAACATCTTTGGAAAAATATTTCCTTCAACTTTTGGATTGCGCCCAATAGCTTCTAGAGCTTTTCCAATAAGGTATCCTTCACCGATACCAGAACCTCCCATGGTAACAGTACAAAGTCCCTTTGCAATAAGACGCGCTGACTCAATATCAATTTCCATATAAAATTTGGATTATGATTAATGATTAAGAAATAAGAACTATACCTAATGCTTATTCCCTAATTATCGATCTTTTGAACAGCAAGACCATAATATGCTGCTGTTAATGCACCAAATACCATTGCTTGTAGCACACCAACTAAGACATTCATAGCAAGCCACACTGTTGGAATTGCAAGTGCAAATGCACCCAGCAAGACTGCCATAAGCACTTCTCCTGCATACATATTTCCGAATAAACGAAGCGACAATGAAAATACTTTTGCTACTTCTGAAATAATATCAAACAAACCAAGCACAAAATCAATAATTGCCATAAACCCTGTTCTAAGTCCATGACGAAATCCAACAAATACGTCTTTTATTTTAATAAATTTTCCAATATGACCAAAAATACCACAGGCCTTGATACTTGCAATCTGTGTAATAACAACAACAGCAAGTGCTATGCTAAATGTCATATTAAAATCATTTGTTGGAGTACGGAAAAGTGCTACATCATTGAACGTAATTGATGTGACCCCTGGAACTAATCCAATTAAATTAGAAACACCAAAGAAAAGAAAAATTGTTCCTACCAATGGTAGTAATGTATCTGCTGCTTTTTTTGATCCTGCAATTTGTTCAAGCAAGTTATAAAAACTTTCAACTGTAATTTCTAGCAATGTCTGCTTCTTGCTTGGCTTTAATTTTGTTTTTTTATACACAAAAAAAGAAAGAACAGCAAAACCTGCTGTTATTACGACTCCGAGGAGCATTGCATTTGTAATAGATACACCAAAAAACGTAAAAATATGTTCTGGTTGAATGGCTGCTTGTTGTGCATCTACTTGAAACATCATATTATTCTTTTTCTTTTTGTTTTTCCTCTTCTTTTAAGAGATCTTTAAACTCTTTTGTGAGTTGTCTGTATATTCTTATTGTTAGTGCCCAAGAAACAGCGAGCGCAATAACAATTGCAATAATTGATCCGGTTGGGCGCATGTCATATGTAACATCAAGCCACTTCCCTGCAAAGTATGCGATAATTGCAGGAATCCCAAAGATAACAAGAATTTGAAGCATCAGGACAAAGGTCCTATGTCGCAATTCCTCTCTCTTTTGCTCTAAATTTGACATAGCATTACTATATTTTGAACGCGAGTATTATAGAGGAAAAGCCTAATATTGTCAACGATATTTAAAATTTGTATGTGCATAAACAATACATCCTTGCCTATATCAATATAAAAAAGAGCTTTTCTAGCTCCTTTTTTACTAAATTTCAGTCAAAATATCACTAATAATCTCTGAATCTTCATCTGTTGTTATCTTTCTGCGCAAAAACTTTTCAGAAACATCCACAACAAGAGTCAGGGCTTCTTGTTTAATACCCTTAACCATTTCTTCTCGTTCTTTTGCGATTGTATCTTTTGCCAGTAAAACCATTTCTTTTATTTCTTGTTGTGTATCAATGCGAATCCGTTCAGCTGTTCTTTCAGCATCATCGCTTGCTTTTGCAATAATTGCATTTGCCTCAGCTTTTGCATCCTGAATTTTTCTTTCAAATGCTGCTTCTGATTGTGCCAGACTTGTTTTTACTGCTTGCGCATTATCAATACTTTCATCAACCAATTTTTTTCTTTCTTCCATTTTCCGTACAAGCGGCTTGAGAATCAAAAACCAAATGATCAAAAATACAATTCCAAAATTGATAAATTGTATAAGAAATAACTGTCCATCAATACCAATCGAAGCTAAAATACTTTGGTCCTCAGTCTGACCATGATAAGAAGCGACCGCTTCATGCACTTCTAATTTCACATCCGTAGTAACACTCATGACACACTAATTATCTGAGTGTAAAGACCACGACAAGTGCATAAATAGCAATTGCCTCTGCAAATGCTGCACCTAACAGCATAGGAACAAAAATTTTTCCTCCTGCAGCAGGATTCCTACCAATCGATATCATTGCTTTGGAAACAATCCAACCTATGGCGATTGCAGGTGTAATGCTTCCAAATATAATTGTTGCTGATTTTGTCAATACAACAATTGTTTTATGATCTAATCCTTCAAACATACGTTTTGACTATTAATTTATTAGTTTATTAAATTATTATCCTGTGATACATCAAATACAATCAACTAATGCACTGGATGAGGTTCCTCACTCACAACAGTTAGATACACAAGCGTTAACATAGCAAAGACTACTGCCTGTATCAACCCGACAATAAGCTCAAGGAGCATAAACGGTGTTGGAACAAGAAATGAAATAAGTGCACCAATAACTGAAATTAAAACTTCTCCTGCAAAAATATTACCAAAAAGACGCAATGACAAGGACATAACCTTTGCAAGTTCAGAGACCATTTCTAAGATACCTATTCCAAATTCAACCAATGCAGTAAATATGGCAATAGGTCCTTTTTTAAAACTTTTAATTACTCCTCCAATCTGAAGAAATTTTCCAATATGGGTGAATACCCCAACTGTGATAAATCCAAAAATATGAGAAGAAACAACTGCAATAAGTGCCATTGAGACAGTTAAATTTAAGTCTGAGTTTGCTGGTCTCAGTAGCATACTATGTCCAACCTGAATGCTTCCTGTACCTGGAATAAGCCCCAACCAATTTGAAATAAGAATAAAGAAAAAAATTGACCCAACAACAGGAAAAAATCTAAGCGTCTTTTTCCGACTACCTGTTACCTGATCAAAGTATTCAAACAAAAATTCTAAAATAAATTCACATGCATTCTGGATTTTACTTGGCTTCATGTGAATCTTGCCACGAAGTGAGGCAGCAAAAAAAACAAAAAGGATGATTGCGACCCACACATTTATAACTGTATTTGTTATTGCGAACGGTCCTATATGAAATAAAACTTCTGGTGCTAATGTTGGAATGTGAATATCCATGCTAAACAAAAATAGAGGAACAAGGAAATAAAGAAATGAAGGGCCACTGTTTCCCGTTATTTCTTTATTTCACTATTTCTTATTTCTTCCTTTTCAATATCCTGATATCGTTTTGAATAATACTTTGCCTTTTTGAAAATGCTATTTCCAGAAATGAGAGCAGCAACAGCAAATGCAAGAATAATGATCCAAATTCCAAAATCATATCTTCCTTGTAACCACTGAGCAAGTAATACCAAGAGAACAACTGGCACAGCAAGTGTTGCACCAAAATCTCCTGCTATTTTCATTGCAAGAATTGCATACTTCCTATCTTTGGAATCTTTTGTTGTCATGATTGTCTACTTCAAATACCAAACAACTTTTTAGCATTATTTGTCGTTTGCTCTTCCACTTCTTTATATGACAACCCCTTCACTTCGGCAATCTTTTTTGCACACTCTGCAACCATCCATGGTTCACAGCGTTTCCCTCTATATGCCTGAGGTGCCAGGTACGGTGCGTCAGTTTCAATAAGTATGTTGTCTTCTGGAATGTTCTTGACGACCTCAAGTAACTCGAGCTGTGGCTTTGGAGTAGTCTTTTTTGCTGGAAAGGTAATAATTCCAGTAAAACCTAAATGAAGCCCCATGTCAAGATATTGCTGAGCATGACCCCAATTTCCAGAAAAACAATGAATGGTTCCTTTTATTGGTGATGAAAGCGTCTGGAGAAGCTCAATCATTTCTTCATGCGCGTCTCTAACATGAATAACAAGAGGTAGATCATGCTTTAGGGCCAGCTTGTAATGTTGTAAAAATGTCTCCTTTTGGTGAGAAAAAACCTCTTCTTCTGTTATATCTTTTGGAATATGAAATTTATCTAAACCCGTTTCCCCTATTGCGATAACTTTTTTTGATGATGAAACAAGTTTATCATAAAAATCAAAATCAAAAACCTCACCACGAGCAGTGAAAGATGTATCTTCTTCCTTAACAGGAATAACATATTTTTGGATTGGATGAAGTCCTACAGAAGCATATACATGCTCATACTTTTCAGCAAGATCAACTGCTGCCTGACTTGTACTTTTTTGTGTTCCAACAGTATTTAGCATGACTCCTTCATTTTCACAACGAAGAATAACCTCATCCCTGTCATCATCAAATGCTTTAAATTGAACATGCGAATGAGTGTCGAACAACATACCTATTTCAGAAATATATTTTCAACATAATCAACAGAAGATTCTAGTACCTTTAGTGCTGACGGAAGAAGTGGCAAGAGAACACCTGCTACTTTTACCAAAATTGGAGAAACAACTGATGTTGCCATTTGTTCCATTATTTTTTCTGAAAGTGGAAATCTTTCAATAAAAAACAAAATTAGTCCAAGAGTTACAGCACCTTCAAAAATACCTGCAATAATTCCCAAGAGACGATTCAGCGAATTCATAAATGGTAGTACTGTAACCACTTTAAACATTCTATCCACTATCCAAAATGCAAATCCAACAATTCGATTAATAATGATGAACGCTATAACAAACATAACAACCTCTGGGACATTTCCTTCCCATCCAGTAATTGATGTAAGCCACGCTGCCATTGGCATGTAATATCTACTCGCTAAAAACGCACCAAGTACAGTACCTAGCAATGATCCAATTGTGTGAATAAGACCAAACCAAAGTCCAAACAACCCAAAACCACCAATAATAACGAGCAATGATATATCAAATATTGACATATGACAGGATTAATAATTGAATTGAAATGTAAACAAATAATTATTTCAAGCGAGGAAATAATTGCTCACCTTTTTTTAGTATAGCATCTTTTGGCAATCTTCCCCATTCCTTTTCAATAGAAAGTTCTTGCAATGATGAAGAATCAATTCCAAGGCTTGCAAGAATTTTTTCAGCCGCATCTGGAACAATTGGAAGAAGAGAAAGTCCAATATGACGAAGACCTTCTGCAAGTTGATATAAAAGAGTCGAAATATCTTCTCCATTTTTTTCTTTTTCCCATGGTTTTTCTTCTGAAATTTTTGCATCACAGGCACTTACTAATTCATTTACTGTTTGAACAGCGTGCTCAAAATTAAATGCTGTAAGTGCTTTTTCATACGTCTTCCAGAAAGAAGCAGTATCAAATACATCATCTGCATCAGGAAGTTGTTCTTTCACATATTTTTCAAGCATTGTCAAAATACGGGAAGTTAAATTTCCTACTCCATTTACCAAATGCGCAGTATAAAAATCCTCAAATCGCTTTTTTGAAAAATCACCATCATCATAACTTGGGATTGCACCCAAAAGATAAAATCGAACAGCATCCGTTCCATATTCATCTACAACAGAAAAAGGATCAACAACATTTCCAATACTTTTACTCATCTTTTTTCCTTCTGAACTAATAAATCCATGAATAAACACCTGTTTTGATGTTGGAAGTCCTGCAGACAAGAGCATTGCCTGCCACATAGCTGTTTGTTGTCGCAAATTGTCTTTTCCAGCAACCTGAACACCCGGCCAAAATGCCTCAAAGTTTTTTTCGTCGTTTGGCCACCCAAGTGTTGAAATATAATTTGTAAGCGCATCAAACCATACATACATGACATGTTCATTGTCGGCTGGAACTGGAACCCCCCAAGGCATTTTTGATTTGAGTCTTGAAATACTAAAATCTTGCAATCCCTTTGCAAAAAAAGCCTTTATTTCATTGAAACGATGCTCTGGGATAACAAAATTTTTGTCTTTACCATATAAGTCTAACAGTGGCTTTTCATATTTTGAAAATTTGAAAAAATAATTTTCTTCTTCAATAATTTCTAATTCATATGTTGGGTGAATAGGACATTGTCCATGTTCCAACTCAGAATCTGTTTTTTCAAGCTCACAACCAACACAGTACTTGACGTTATATTCTTTTTTATAAATATCTCCATTTGCTTCACAGCGTTTCCAAAATTCCTGTGCAGCTGCAACATGGTGTTTATCTGTCGTACGAATAAAATGAGTGTAACTTGCGTTCAGTGCTTCCTTGAGTGCATCAAATCGTGCAGCAAATTTATCAGTGTATGCTTGCGGATCTAATCCTGCCTCTTTTGCCTTTCTATAGATTTTTAGACCATGTTCATCTGTCCCAGTATTAAAAATAACTTCTTTTCCAAGGAGCCGTTGATATCGTGCAACAACATCTGCTTGAATTAATTCCAAAGCAAAACCAATATGAGGATCAGCATTCACATATGGAAGAGTCGTTGTTATATAAAATTTATTCATAATATTATTGAAAAAAAATTTTTTTTGCTGTATACTATTTTCACTGTTCAGTATCACCTGGTCAATTGTCGCGTCTCATGAATAGGTACTACACCTTTGCCACGCTTCCGACCGTGGATTGCACCCTCATTCGTACCCCGAACACGGTGCGGGCAACATTGCCGAAAGGAGACAAGGGATGAGAGTCCCCTTCAATCAGAAGATACTGTAGTAAGCCGGAGTGGCCCTTCCTCTTTCTGAGTTAACTTTCGATCCTCGCTCAACATTAATACACCAGCGAGTTGCATCGTCAAGACCCACAGAAAGGAGAAGGTGCCACCCGGCCCTATCTCTCCCGTGCAGGGCTTTTTTTATTTATAACGACAACAAACTCACCCTTTTCTGGAATATCCATTTCCTGAACTTCGGCAATTGTACCTCTATACATTGTTTCAAACTTTTTTGTCAATTCTCTACAAATACAAACCTGTCTATGTTCATCAAGCACATCTGACAAATTTGAAAGTGCTTTTTTTATTCTGTGATTTGACTCAAAAAATACTGTTGTAAATGGTGACTGAGTAAGTTCTTCAAAAAATTTCTTTCGCTTATTTTTATGCGGTGGAAAACCGAGAAACAAAAATTTGTCAGTTGGAAATCCAGAAATACTTAAGGCAACACTCACTGATGATGCACCAGGAATTGGCACAATCCTCTCTTCTTCAATTTCTTCTACAATAGATGCAATCAACTTGTTTCCTGGATCACTTATCCCAGGTGTTCCTGCATCTGTTACAAGAGCAAGATTCTTCCCTTCTTTTAGCAAATCTATGATTTTCTTCACAACAGCATCTGAACTGTGCTGATGATAACTCATTGTCTGTGTGCTGATATCGTAGTGAGACAAAAGTTTTTTTGTCACTCTTGTATCTTCACATAATACAATATCAACTTCTGCAAGTATTTCAAGCGCACGATGTGTTATATCTTTTAAATTTCCTATTGGCGTTCCAATGATATAAAGTGTTCCAGATTCCATATGAGCCATAGTATAGCACTGAAATAAGCAAAAAACAAGCCATACAAATAGCAAGGCCCGACAGTACGCAATTGCACTGCCGGGCCATGAATCTGACCTCACTTATCATCACTGTTCATCGATGTGACTGTTTTCGACTCCCCACTGAACCCAGTCTTGTGCTGCTTTGAAATCGTTGTTCCAGTGTTTTGGATGAACAGGATCCTGGCAGGTCAGCCTTTTGAGCAGTGTAAACCACGGCTCGACTGCCACAGGTACTTCTCGCGTCCCAGTAAAAACAGGACCAGCCGTACCAGTTGCCTGGACCATATCCATGACCGGAAGGGTTGCTTGCTGCACACACCGACGAAGTCGCTTCAGGACGATGGTGATTGCTTCTTCTGGGTTCTGATCAGCCATATCCTGGAGTCGACGGTACCTGTGGTTGTCCACAAACGTACCAGGGACTGATTGCCCCTTGTCCAGGTTTGCAAGCCAATCTTCTGCCAGAGCTTTGAATAGCATCTCAAATGAGACGTCCATTGTCATGATAACACCCCCTTGTGTTTGTTGATGCAAGCAGAATATCATAAAATCCATTTTTAAACAATAATATGGTATACTTTATACACAATCAAATAACGTTTTATGAATAAGACATATTATTTTCAGATAGTCTCTATCATGTTAGTTTTGTTTCCGTCTTTTTTGGCTGCTGAAACTGAGTTTAATCCAAACTTTCTTATCTCAGACGAGGAAATGCAAAGCTATCAATCAATGAATCGAGAAGATATTCAAGCATTTTTGAATGACAAAAAAGGTGCAATCCGTTCAATGAAATTTCCAGACAAAGATAACATGAGTCGTGAAGCATCTGACATTATTTACCGTGCTGCACAAGAACATAGGATCAATCCCAAATATCTTCTCGTGAAATTACAAAAAGAACAGAGTTTGATTTCAGAAGATAATCCAACGCAAAAACAGCTTGACTGGGCTACAGGATATGGCATTTGCGACAATTGCAGCATGTCTGATCCAGCACTTCAAAAACACAGAGGGTTTGGAACGCAAGTTGATAGTGCTGCTGGTATTATTCGATGGTATTATGACAATCAAGCAAAAGAATCATGGATTAAGCGTGCAAACACACAGTATTCGATTGATGGAAGAGCTGTGACACCTGCAAATTTTGCAACGGCCTTTTTGTATACATATACACCACATATTCAAGGAAATAAAAACTTTTGGACATTGTGGCAACGTTGGTTTGATCAAGTATATCCAGATGGAACACTCATGAAGACTCCTGATGACCCAACAGTCTACTTAATTCGAGATAAGAAAAAACATCCATTTGCAAATATGGGAGCACTTACAAGTCGATTTAATCCCAAATTAATTGTGACTGTGCCAACAAGCGAGCTAGGTAATTATGAATCAGCAAAAGAAATAGCACTTCCAAATTATGCAATATTAAAGCAAGGAACCAAGCACTATCTTCTTGATGACAATACAATCCGTCCATTTGAAAACAATCAAACAGTAAAACTTCTTGGATACCACCCAGATGAAATTATTCCTGTTTCTTTTTCTGACATCGCAGAATATACAACGGGAAAACCAATTACCGCGACAACAAACCCGCAAGGAAGAATTATCCGTCTAAAAGAAAACAAAGCACTCTACTATATAAAGGACGATCAATACTTCCCTATTTATGACGAACGTATAGCAAGCACTAACTATCCAGCACTCTCAATTGAAAATGTATCTGCAACAGAGCTGGGATCTCTTGCATCAGGACCAGCCGTACTGCTAAAAGATGGACTGTTATTTGGTATAGAAGGAGAAAATAGTATTTATGTTGTAGAACATGGGAAAAAACGACATATTGTTTCAGAAGATGTGTTTAATGGCCTTGGGTATGACTGGAACAATATTACATGGTTAAATACATTTGCTGGCATGGCTCATGAAACAGGACAACCTGTGTACTTGCGAAGAACAATTGCAAAAGCAGGTACTGATGAGACAACACTTGCACAGGTTGAACAGCCAACAAAAGCATCTTCTCAAAACAATGAATTAATGTGGACAACGCCAGATAGTGAATTAGCATTCATTGGCAAAAAATTTGGAACAAAAGTAAACACTTATCTTGTTGCTGAATATGAAACAGAAAAAATTCTTGCAGGGAAAAATATTGATAGTGTGCGACCAACTGCATCATTTACAAAAGTGATGACTGCCTACAAATTATTTGAAGAAGGCCTTCAAGAACAATATTCTGTAGCATATGATCCGACAAAACATAAAGCAACATATCACCGTTACAACATTGGAACGGGCGATCAAGTGTTAAACAAAGATCTCTTATCAGCAATGCTTGTATCGTCACTAAATACTCCGGTAAAGATGCTTGTATCTAGTGTTGAAAAAAACGAAAAAGCGTTCATTAAAAAAATGAATGATAAGGCAGCAGAATGGGGATTAACAAAAACAACATTTGTTGATGTTGCAGGAGAAAAACTAAAAACAGAAACAACTGCTCGTGAATACCTTCGTATTTTTAAAAATGCTAGCCGTGACATAAATGTACGGAAATATCTTGGCATGGAGTCGTATGCATACAACAAAATTAGCAATCCAAGTGGAAAAAGAAAAAAACACTATGACAATCACAGTAATGCGTTGGTTGGAAAGAAAAATCTTTCATTCACAATTTTGGCAAGTAAAACTGGATACCTTGATGAAGCAGGAGATGGTTTGGTTATGTTGATTGAACGACCATCAGATAAAAAGAAATTTATCGTTATTACAATGGGAAATCCAGATCATAGAAATAGATTTGACGACCCAGAGCGCCTTGCTGAGTGGGTTGTTGATACTTTTTAGAAACCTGCTATTATAGTTACATATGGCACTCGTATTTAGTGCAATTACTCCTCATACGCCCGTCCTCCTCTCTAGTATAGGAAAAGGTGAAGAGAAAAAAATTGCAGCAACAATCAAGGCACTTACACAACTCCAACAAGAGCTGTATATTGCAAAACCTGACATTATCATCATTATTACTCCTCACTGTGGTCTATATCCAGATGCGTTTACCATAAATGGAAACAATGTTCTTACAAGTGACTTTTCTTCATTTGGAGATCTCGACACAAAAAAATCATGGAAAGGATCTCCAGAATTTGTTGCAGAAATTGTCCACGAGGCAAACAAAAAAGACATACTTATACAGGTCGACAGTGACAATGCCCTTGAACACGGTGCAAGTGTTCCACTTCATTTTTTAACAGAACATCTTTCACACACCAAAATAATTCCAATTGGGTTTAGCGGACTTTCTGCTGAAAATCATATTGAGTTTGGTGAACTTCTCAAAGAAATAATTATGAATACAACAAAGCGCGTTGCTGTTATTTCTTCTGGAGAATTGTCACATACATTATCTGAAGAAGCACCTGCCGGATATCACGAAGACGGAGCTGTATTTGACGAAACAATTATTGAAATGTTGCAAACAAAACATACACAAGGGATTATAAACATGAATAAAGGAATGATTGAAAATGCAGACGAATGTGGATACAGATCCATTCTTATTATGTTAGGAATAATAAAAAATATGCACTATTCGTTTCATGTCTACAGTTATGAACATCCATTTGGTGTAGGATATTTAACAGGACAATTTGAATTTTAACTTTTTGTATTGTGATTGCAAAAGTGATTCCAATTAAGCGGCTGCCCAGGTCAATAGCAGTTCTAGACTACGGTGTACCACAAGAATTACACGATCATATTTCTCCTGGACAACTCGTTATCATCCCCTTTCGCAAGTCCGAAATATTAGGACTTGTTTTTAGCTGTGGCAAAAATGTAGCAACCAAGACAGGCATAAAAAATATCAAGGAAATCATTCAAGAAGTTCCCCTTTTATCAGCGCATCAACTACGATTTTTGTCTGAAATTGCAGCTGAATATGGAATTGGATTAGGTACAATAGCAAAAATGATGCTTCCACCACTTCAAAAAAGAAAATTACGAAAAATTATTGTTACAAATAAAACAAAGCAACAATATTTTGAATTAGAAGGAGAAGAAAAGCCTATTTACCATCATTATCAATCGGAAAAAGATCACCAATCACTTATATCCAACATTTCTCCTGTAAAAGGAACGCTCATTCTTGTGCCAGAGCGTCAATATATTGATACTCTTTTGGCATATACTGATAAAAAACAAAGAAAAAATATAGTTACCTGGCATTCCTCACTTACACAAAAACAGCAATTTGACGCGTGGTTTCGTGTTCGAAACGAAGAGAATATTATTGTTATTGGAACACGTGGAAGTGTATTCCTGCCATTTCAACATCTTGCACATATTTATATTGATTATGAACACGATGAACAACACAAACATTGGGACCAAGCACCACGATTTCATGCCAAGGATATTTGTAAAAAACTTTCACTGATTCACAATGCATCTATGCATCTTATGAGTTATTCTCCAAGTGAAGAATCATACTTTGATATTCACAAAAAAAACATGCTCTTTGGAGAACACGGACAAAAGGTGCTGCAATGGAAGAACATAAAACAAATTCACGTAGTAGATATGAAACGTGAAAAGCATGGAAAAAACTTTTCCCCACTTTCATTTAAAGCTGAAACATTGTTACAAGAGTCAAAAGAGAATGTATTTATTTATATAAATAGAAAAGGATTTGCAACCTCTATTGCATGTAAAACATGTGGTGAAGTAACTATGTGTGACAACTGTCACCTCCCGTTTGTTCTTCATGCGAAAACAAAAAATATTCAATGTCATTATTGTAATACACAGTTCCCTATTCCTGTTAGTTGTTCCTCATGTAGATCTGGACTTATGCAAATACGCGGATTTGGTACAGAGCATGTTGAAACCTATGTGAAGAGCATCCTTTTGCCTCATGACAAAAGAAGTGTTGTACGCATTGATAGTACAACAACATCAATAGAGACACTACCAACAACACCACATATTATTGTTGGAACAGATATGGCCTTTCCTCACATTAATTGGGAGCGAACTGAACTTATTGTATTTGCAGGAATTGATAGTCAATTATTTAGACCTGAATATACTTCAACAGAACAAATCTGGCATACCATTCAACGAGTCCAGTATTACAGAAAAAAGCAAAGCAATTTTGTTATTCAAACCCATGCACCTGAACATGTTGCACTGCGTTCCGTATACGAGCCAGACAGACTATATCGGACTGATCTGAACCTACGCAGATCACTGCTTTACCCACCATACAGTCAAATCACAAGATATTTTTATGGTCATGAACAAGCACAGTATGCAAAAAAAGAAGCTATGCGAGTTTACAATGATATTTCAGCAGCATTGACAAAAGAGAAAAAAAAGATTAAACTACTCTATCCGACTGAAATGCACCCTCATTACTTCAGAAAGAAGTTTTGGTATACTATTGTTATTAAATCTGACAAAATATTGTGGAAAGAACATTTGATTTGGATAAACCAATTCATTCCTCAAACATGGAAAATTGATCCAAATCCAATTTCTCTTCTATCTCCCTAAAACATATGCTTCCAATACTAAAAATACCTACAGAATCTCTTCGCCAACCGTCAGTAGATGTTGAACGAGATGTTTTGTTGTCCAAAGAAATACAGCAATTTGCACAAGATATGATTGAGACAATGTATGACGATGATGGTATTGGCCTTGCTGCACCACAAGTTGGAAAAAATATTAGAATCTGTGTAATAGGAAAAGAAGCAGATAAAAAGTTGAAGAATGATATTATTCTTATTAATCCAGTGTGGGAACGTCTTACAAAAAAAACTGGATGGGATACAGAAGGTTGTTTGTCAGTTCCAAATACATATGGCTCTGTAAAACGATATAAAGATATTCAGGTTACTGCATTAGACGAAAAAGGAAATGAAGTGTCATTTGAAGCACATGGATTTTTTGCCAGAGTTGTACAACACGAAGTCGATCATTTAAATGGTGTCTTATTTATTGATAAGGCAAAAAAGATTCAAAAGGTTGAAACGCCAAATACACACGCATTATAAAGTTGAAAACCCGACACTTGGTATCGGGCTCCACTCCTTGTTAGGGCAATTTGTAACTCTTCTACGTCCTGTAATGTCCCAGTTCCCCGTCGAGAAGATTCCAAACATCATCCTCGTTAAGAAACATGACGACTCGTCCGTCTAGCGCAACAAGGATCTCACATCGGACTTCTTCTTTGCCATCATGAACGACCATCTTGCCGCTGAACAGCCAGTCTATTCCAGGCAGACAGACTGAATCAAAGAAGACATAGACCTTTACACGCCGCGTTGTTTCGTCTGGGTCACCAAAGACTTGTCGTGTGGGCAACTCAACAATCTTTTTGGACATGACAGCGTCTGCGCACATGTCGATTACGGTTTGGGCAGGAAGAAGAACATATTCTGCAAAGTTGACTTCCCAAAGATCATCATCGTCATCGTTCTGGGTCACATCGGTGATTTCTTCCGACATTGCATCCCCCATTGTTCTTGCTATGAGTATTCACAGCTCCCTTATTATTATCAAAAAAAACGCCTTTGTCAATGACATTTTTTGCATGTATTTATACATTATGAAAAAAATTAACATTATATTTTTTGGAACACACACTTTTGGAGAAAAAATGCTACAGGGGCTTATTTATGATGAACATTTTTCTGTTGAGCTCGTTGTGACGCAACCCGATAGACCTGTAGGAAGGAAAAAAGAATTAAAAAGTTCACCAGTAAAAATTCTTGCAGAAAAAAATAATATTCCCATTGAACAACCTGCGTCATTAAAAAAATGGAAGCCAAACAAGACTGTGGACCTTGCAATTGTTGCGCAATATGGATTGCTTATTCCACAACATGTTCTTGATCATCCAACACATGGCGTGTTGAATGTACACACATCGCTTCTTCCAAAATATAGAGGTGCCTCTCCTATTCAAAGTGCGCTTATTTATGGTGAAAAAGAAACTGGTGTGACAATAATGAAAATGGATAAAGGATTAGACACAGGAGACATTCTTACACAAGGAAGAATCGACATTGATCAGGACGACACATACCTTGAGCTGGATAGTAAACTTGCAATTCTTGCTACACCACTTCTCTTACAAAGCGCAAAAGACTATGTACAAGGAAATCTGTCTCCCATTCCACAAGAGAATGAAAATGCAACAACATGTAAACAACTTTCTCGTGATGATGGAAAAATTAATTGGAAAAATTCAGCAGAGCAAATTTATAATCAGTATCGTGGTATGACTCCTTGGCCTGGTGTTTGGACAATCTGGAACAATAAAAGACTGAAACTTCTCACTATTAAACCATCAGAAAAAAAGTTACAACCTGGTCAAGTGCATATTGAAAATGATATGATATATATTGGTTGTAAGAATGATTCAATTCAAATTATTGAATTGCAACTCGAAGGAAAAAAAACAATGGATGCAAAAACATTTTCCAATGGCTTTCAAACATTTTCACAATCAACTCTTGAATAATGCATTAACATTTTAAAAACATGTTTGCATACAGACTTACAGAAAAGGCAATTTTTTTTGATAAGCAAACACTGTGGTTGCTGTTAGCTTTTTTTGGTCTCCGCCTTCTTTCAATTATCCTTGTAGGACATCCTGGAATCCAAGGAATTATCCTCTTTGGGGTTATCATGGGATTTGGCATACTCTATTATAAAAATCCAACATGGGCATGGTATGTCCTTATTGGGGAAATTTTGCTAGGAGGAGCAGGACATTTTCTCGAATTATTTGGTCTATCTTTAAGAAGCTTACTCACGCTTCTTTTTATGTTGCTTTGGGGTCTTCACACTATTGGTGCTAAAGGGCTCAGACATAGGTTTCATATTCAAAACCCTGTATATTATGCTGGCATTCCATTTTTTATTCTTCTCCTCATTTCAGTTATATTAGGAATGTCAAACGGACACAACCCTATCCTCGTACTTCAAGATTTTATTCCTTACTTCTATCTTATCCTTCTTCTGCCTGCATACTATTTATTCAAAGATCATCACTCACATGAGTACTTTGTACGACTCATTATTGTATTTATTATTGGAAGTGCACTATTTTCTCTTATCACATTTATTCTATTTTCCCTAAATATCACACCACTGCATGGAGAGTACTATTCTTGGTTTAGAGATGTTGCAATGGGCAAGATAACAGACATGAATACTGGCTTCTTCCGAATTGTCCTTCCAGAACATTTATTATTTGTCCCAATATCAATAATTATTGGATCACTGCTCATGCGCAATGAAAAACACCATAAAATGTGGAGATTTCTTTTGTTTTGTTCAATGTTTATTCTTGCGCTCAATCTTTCACGTGGTTACTTTCTTGCGCTTGGAGTTGGATTTCTTGTCTTGAAATATAAACATGTTGTAAAAGAATGGATAAAGGAATCACTATTCGCACTTCTATTACTTATTGTTTCTTTTTCAGGAGTGCACCTAATTGCAAGCAATTTCCAGTCCCCAGGATTTGAGTTGTTTGGCTTTCGACTGCTAAGTATTGCACAGCCAGCTATTGAGCAAAGTGCAAACATACGAATGACACTGCTTGATCCAATAATGAGAAAAATTGAAGTACATCCCCTTTTTGGTCATGGTCTTGGTGCAACAGTAACATACACTAATCCACGGACAAATGAACTTTTGACCACATCTCAATTTGACTGGGGATACTTGGAGATGTGGACTGAACTTGGCTTTTTAGGAAGTGCTGCATATCTTACTGTCGTGCTATTTGTGATATTTCAATTAATAAAAAAAATCCGGGCAATTGAAGATTTTCATGATATGTATGTTGGCATTCTTGCTTCGATTATTGCATTTCTGATTATGAATATAACAGCGCCTGCCCTATTCCACGTATTTGGTATTGTATTTCTTGTTTTTTCAACAACATATGCAATGAAGCCTGTAGATATTTTTGAGAGAACTGCTACTATCCTCTATCGAACATTTCACAAACTCCATCTTCCAAAACTTAAATAATTATTTCATAGCTTGCTTTCTCATTTCCTTTGGATACTTTTCAATTGCATAACGAAGTGCTGTTCTCGGCATTTCTTTTTTTCTTTTTAGAACAAACGTAAAGACTTGTGCAGGGAATACATTGCTTGCTTCTTTCAATGCCCAGCCATAGCCTTTTTGTACCAAGTCATCACTGTCTTTTAAAAGAATGTCTGAAACAGCAAATATTTCTTTTAAAAACTTTTTTCTTCTTACACCATAGATAAATGATACAGCTGCTGCACGTCGCACCCAGCGGTTTTTTGATGTTGTCCATTTCATGACATTTGGAACAAGGTCAGGATATTGAAAAAGAATAACACCAAGGACGTGCGAGCAAAAATCATCATCATGCGCCCAATTATCTATATATGTTTTTAACCAACGCTCAAAAATTTTAAAATCCTTCTTTTCAAAATTTTTATTCAAACTCCAAACCCATTGTAAAGCTATAAGTCTTTCTTCAAAAAATTTTGACTTTAATAACTCTTCTACCAACAAAAATATATTCTTTTTCGGCAATTCTTTTATTTCTTGCCAATACTTTTTTGCAATCTTTCTTGAGTACGGTGTTCTAACACCAATGAATGTTACTGGTTCATTGAAAAAATTTGTTGCACCTTGCTTATAAGCTGGATCCTTCTTTTTTTCAAGATCCTTTCTTATATTTTTGAAAAAATTTTTTTTGTTCATAGGAAATGACTTTGTACTACAAGTGTATCAATAAAAAAATGTTTCTACCAATCCCTAAAGTAGATATAAAATTAAAATAGTTATCCACAGATAATCCACTTCAAACCATTGCACGTTTTTTTTAGCACATGTATACTGGGTAGCACGTGTCAAGAAATGTTACCCTCAATTCTCGACTGTGAATCCTAGTAGTGCTTGCGCTGCAAAAGGACGACGGACGAGTCGACGACCTACTTCTGCTTGCGGAAGAGTGGACGAAAGTCCCAAGAGTTGTCCGAGATGACGGCAAGTCTAGGCACTAGTAAGATGCAAAAAAACTGGTTCGGAAAAGAGCCGCTGTGCTGTTACCAACGAAACTTCGGGGACGACGGCAATAGCAGAGCAGCAAACTCGCTGCACCAGAAAACGCATCAAGCGAAGATTGCTTCTAACTTGGAAGCTGGCTAGTCAGGGAAACAAACCTTCGGGTGGGAATACAATGGCAACGCTAGGAGCCAGACATATCATGCTTTCGGGCTGGTATAACGAGGCAGTCTGCTGAAATTGGGAAAGTTCGTTTAGGACGCCCTATACGGAAAGGCTGAGTCGCAAGACAATATGTCATGTCCGATAAGGATACCAACAGAAGCACATACTCAGAAGATATCATCCTAGTAAGGAGTAAGTACATCTGGCAACGTCGCAAGGCACCGCTGGAAAAACTGCTTCCCAAAAGAAGAGAAACGAAGAGTATGCCTTATATAATTCGCCAAGACGGTGGGAGAAATCCCCGAGTGCTTGTGGCCTTCAAGCCCGAGTACTCAGAACCGCTTGACCTAGAGTCAGAGAAGGTGCCGAGAGGTGCTGGAGGCCGAGGGTCAAAATTATATAGGGAAAAACGTGGAAACAACATTTGTGCACACAACTTTGCCCAGAAGTGTCGAAAGGCCAGGGTGAAGACGGCTTCGGTCTACATACACGCAACGGTTGGTTGCTCGCAATAGTAAGTCCGAAAGGGCCCAAGCAGTGAGTAGCCCCCGAGGCAAGATATGACAAAGCACAGATAGCGTAGCCACAGTGGTAAATGGGACTAAAAATCCCGACAGAGCCTGAAGTATCTCATTGGTGTCCAAAGCCGGAGGGATCAACAGGCAGCGTAGTGCCACCTTTCATGCTCCATTGCCCACCAGCGAAGGAGTCAGGGGTACATCGCCTGTAGTCAAAGACATTTGCCACAAAACAACGTAGAATCAATGAATTAGATAAAGTAAGAGGACTTCGGTCCACACTGCCAAATGGCAAGGGCGGTTGCGAGAGTGACCAAACAAGTCAATGATGAGGTGAAACTCGTCTATCTCGTTCGACTCTGCGTTGAAACCATGGTCATGTTAGCTTTCCTGCGGGAGGGTGAAGCATGACTGGGGTTTCTTGCTTTTTAGAGGAATTTTAAAAAGACCATTGCTGGCCTTTTTTTGTTTTTCTATGTTTAACTTAAAGTTCTTCTTTTAATTCGTTCAATAACTTCTTCCCCTGCTTACTTAATTTCTTTGGGACGTCAACAATAACTTTTGTAAAATGATTTCCTCGGCCATTTCCGTTTACATGTGGGACACCAAGGCCTTTTAGTCTAAATTGTTGGTGAGACTGCGTTCCTGCAGGGATCACAAGTGTTTTTTCACCATCTACTGTATCAATCTTAATTTTGTCTCCAAGAACAGCCTGAGGATAAGAAATATGTGACTCAGTATAAATATCAAATCCTTCTCTTGTAAACCGTTTATCTTCTTTTACGTGCACCACAACATACAAATCACCAGGGGCACCGCCAGCACCCGGATACTCCCCTTTTCCTGTTAATCGAATAGATTGTCTATCATCAATACCAGCAGGAATTTTTACCGTATAGTTTGAATGATCCCTCACAATACCAATTCCATCACAATGTTTACATTTACTCTTTGGTGTTTTTCCTTTTGCCTGACAATCTCCACATGGAGCTGCTGTTTGCATTGCACCAAGAATTGTTCGTTGTACACGGGTTACTTGCCCATTTCCATTACATGTTGAACAAGTATCAAAATCAGTTCCTGGCTCAGCACCATCTCCAGAACAGACATCACATGCATTATTTTTCGTAAGATTAATATCCTTTTCAACACCAAATACAGCCTCTGAAAAATCTAACTGGACATCTACTTGGACATCGCGTCCGCGAGCTTGTCTATTTCTTCTTCTGCCACCACCAAATCCAAACATCTCTCCAAAAATATCTCCCATGTCTGCTCCACCAAAATCAAAACCACCTTGACCACGTGTCGCATTCATAAAGTCTTCCCAGCCCATTCCACCGCCAAAACCGCCCTGTTGCTCAAAATTGGAGCCAAACTGGTCGTATTGTTTGCGTTTGTTTTCATCACCAATAACTTGATAGGCCTCATTTACTTCTTTAAATTTTGCCTCGTCCCCTGTTTTCTTATCTGGGTGATATTTATGTGCTTTTTTACGAAACGCTTTTTTTATTTCATCCTGTGTTGCTGTTTTCTCAACACCAAGTGTCTTATAATAATCTTTTGACATCTGTTTCTATTCTTTCTTAGTTATATAGCTTGAAAAATTACCTTGCATTAATTCTTGCTTAAATTCGTCCCATGACCATTCAGGAATACCTCCTGTAAGCTGTTTAGCGCCATCTCCTAGGCTTCTTTCCTTTGTATCAATGTATTCCCTTAAGAGCATATTTAGTTGCAATCCATTTTTCAAAAATCTACGAAACTTTCCAAGGATATCTTTTTGCTCTCCAGAATATGGCATTGTTGTTTTTCTTTGTCTACCTCTTTCTTCACGAAGAACAGGATTAGAACTAATTGGTCTTTTTCCCTTTGTGGGACTTACAGAAGAACCACCCATTGGCAATGTATCTTCGATTAAAAGACCAGACGCTTGTTGACTCATTCTAATTAACTCAGATTCAACGACTTTTAACTTACTCATAATACTTCTCAACTCTTCCAATGATGGTTCTGCCTCTGCCTGCACTAATCTGCTCACATTTATATAAAAAATACGCCACAATTCCTTCTCCTCTTTAGTAATTTGATCAAGAGTAAGTAACTTTAGGTCTTCATGCATTTGAGAATCTACTAAATGTTCTAACTGCATGTCAGCAGCATGATTAAGAGCTTCTTGTTCTCTGGAACCAGTTTCGCGATCCATATTGTTGTGGGCTAATAATGAAACGGCTATCCCGCATATGCTGCGGGATAGTGGGCCTTATTATTATTTGTTTTCTTCAGGCTTTTCATCAACTACTTCACCTTCTACAGCTTCTTCTTTCTTTTCTTCACCAGCTTCAGCGTCTTTTGGTGCATCAGCAGCCTTTGCCTGTTCAGCTTGGTACATCTTTGTACCAACTGCTTGACCTGCATTTGCAAGCGCTTCTGATGCAGTTTTAATAGCTTCTACATCATCACTTTCTTTGAGTTCTTTCATCTTTGCAAGTGCATCTTCAACAGCTTTTTTCTCTTCTTCTGTAATGTCAATCTTTTTTTCTTCAACATCTTTCATCATTTTCTCTGTTGTATATACCATTGTATCAGCTGTATTGCGTACGTCAATTAATTCTCTTTTCTTTTTGTCTTCTTCTGCATGTGCTTCTGCATCTTTTTTCATTTTTTCAATTTCTTCATCTGATAATCCACTAGAAGCTTCAATTCGAATTGATTGTTCTTTTCCTGTTCCCTTATCTTTTGCAGAAACATTCAAGATCCCATTTGCATCAATATCAAATTTCACTTCAATTTGTGGAACACCACGCGGTGCTGGTGGAATGCCATCAAGGATGAATTTTCCAAGTTGTTTATTATCACTTGCCATTTGACGTTCACCTTGGAGTACATTAATTTCAACACTTGGCTGACTGTCAGCTGCTGTTGAAAATACTTGTGATTTACTTGTTGGAATTGTTGTATTCTTATCAATAAGTTTTGTCATAACACTTCCCATTGTTTCAAGTCCAAGTGAAAGAGGTGTAACGTCAAGAAGAAGAATATCCTTTCCAAGATCACCTTGCAATTGTCCCGCTTGAATTGCAGCACCCATTGCAACAACTTCATCTGGGTTTACACTTACGTTTGGCTTCTTTCCAAAGAATGCTTCTACTTTTGATTGAATAAGTGGCATACGTGTCATACCACCAACAAGGATAACCTCATTAATATCACTCTTGCTCAAACCAGAATCTTTAAGTGCCTTTTCAACAGGCCCCATTGTTTTGTCTGCAAGGTCACCAACAAGTTCTTCAAGTTTAGCACGAGAAAGTTTCAAATTAAGGTGTTTTGGACCTTCTGCACCACTTGTAATGAATGGTTCATTAACTTCTGTTTCAGGAGTGCTTGAAAGCTCAATTTTAGCCTTTTCTGCAGCATCTTTAACTCGTTGAAGACTAAGTGGATCATTTGATAAATCAATTCCTTCTACTTTCTTAAATTCATCTAAAATCCATTCAATAATCTTTTTATCAAAGTCATCACC
This sequence comes from uncultured Gammaproteobacteria bacterium, assembly GCA_965231005.1. Lineage (GTDB taxonomy): Bacteria > Patescibacteriota > Patescibacteriia > Magasanikbacterales > UBA922 > CAZTEU01. The sequence goes on along the minus strand of OZ246405.1, from coordinate 836,425 downwards.
ACCAAGGTGTGTATCACCGCTTGTAGCCATAACTTCAACAGTAGATGCATTGTCTTCACTGTCATGAGAGATTTCTAGAATTGAAACATCAAATGTTCCTCCACCAAGGTCATACACAGCAATCTTTTGATCGTTTTTCTTGTCAAAACCATACGCAAATGCAGCTGCAGTTGGTTCGTTAATAATACGACTTACTTTTAATCCTGCAATTTCCCCAGCAGCCTTTGTTGCTTGACGCTGTGAATCATCAAAGTACGCAGGAACAGTAATCACTGCTTCTTCAATTTTTTCTCCTGTTTTTTCTTCTGCATCTGCTTTTAATTTTTGCAAGACCATTGCTGAAATTTCTGGTGGAGTAAATTCTTTATCATTCATTTTTACTTTTACACGATCACCATCTGCAATAATGTCATATGGGACATGTTTTTTTACATCTTGGACCTCTGCATCTTCAATACGACGTCCAATAAGACGTTTTACTGAATGAAGTGTGTTTGTTGGATTTGTTACTGCTTGACGTTTTGCAAGCTGACCAACAAGACGCTCCCCTGTTTTTGTCGTTGCAATAACAGAAGGTGTTGTGCGATTTCCTTCCTTATTTTCCAACACTTTTGGTTGACCACCTTCTACAATGGCCATACAAGAGTTTGTTGTTCCAAGGTCAATTCCGAGAATTTTTGGCATATATTACTTATTATCTTTTTTAATTACTTTTACATTAATTTTTTTTGTTTCTTTTGGTGTTGATTTTGGACATGTTATTTTGAGAATGCCATCTTCAAACTCTGCAGTAACATCTTCCTCTTTTACAGATGTAGGAAGTGCAACTTGTCTGAAAAATGAACCACTTCTTATTTCTTTTCTATAATAATTTTTTTCATCAATTTCATGCTCTTTTTTATTTTCCCCTTTGAGGGTAAGAACGCCTTCTTCAACACTTATTTCTACGTCCTTTGGATCTATTCCTGCAAGTGGTGCCTGCACAATCACATTTCCCTTTTCTTCATATACATCGATTGCTGGCATAAATGACCGCCCTGCATTTGAACCGTGATATGTTGATGGAAGACGTCGGTTCATCATCTCCTCCATTTCTGCGAATGGATCCCAATTTTGGGAGAAACGTATAATTGACATATGAATTTATTATTTAGTTAGAATTACTTTTGCGGCTTTTATGACTTTTCCTTTCATTGTGTAGCCTGCATCGACTTCTTTTATAATTGTTCCTGATTCAGCATCTCCTTCTTCTTCTGAAATTGCTTCGTGCATAGCTGGGTCAAACTGTTTTCCTACTGTTGGAATCTCTTCTACATCATGCTGTCCAAGAATATCTGCAAATTGTTTCATAATATATTCAACACCTTTTTTCCAATTCTCCATTTGCTTTTCATTTTCTGCAGGAGCGTCAATACTTTTTTTGAAGTTATCGTACACAGGAATAAATTTTTCTAGAATTTGTAATTCGCTCAATCGGACTAGCTCACTTCGATGTTCTTCAACCTGCTTTTGCAAATTTTGATAATCAGCTTGTGCTCTTGCCCATCCTGTTTTATATTCATCACAACTATCACATTCACCATCCTTGTTTAGTATAAATTTTTCTACAACACCTCTTGTTATTTTTTCAACCTCTTTATCATTCACAATTTCTTCTGGAGTGAACCACTTACCTTCAGTGAGCTCTCTCTCTTCAAGTTCAACTTCTTGATCTTCATTTTTCAATGTAACTTTATACTGTAACCCAATAAAATGTGACTTGTATGCCATAAAATCTTTCGGTTCAATCATATCTATTGCTGAAAGAAATATTGGATTTGAAACCTCTAGCCCAGTTTCTTCTTTTACCTCTCTTAGTACAGCATCCTCTATCTTTTCTCCATACTCTATATGACCTCCAGGGGGAGTCCACATTCCATTCCATTTGGCTGACCTTGCAAGAAGGATTTTACCTTCCTTATTCTCAATATAGGCACCTACAGTTACTTTTGGTCTTTTTTCCTCACTCATAATGTTTATATAAATATTTTTTGAATATGTTGTACAAGTCCAACATGTTTTGCATAATTCATTCTCATTGGCCCAACTGTTGCAAATAAATAATCTTTTGATATTTTTCCTGCAACTGTTCCACATGCAGATCCAAGTGGATTTTCAGAACCTACAAAAATTTTTGTATCATTTTCATCTAACTGTTCATACAATCCTGGTAAACGCTCTTCACACTGGTCAAATAACAATGACATGTTTACTGAACGTGCATGATCTTTTAATTCTGGTTGTGAAAACAAATAGGAAATTCCTGTGTAATACACAGAGGTTTCTCCAAATGCAATGATAATAGCCGTGTTTGCAACCTCTGCTAGATATTTTGCCATTTCTTTGAGTGCCTGTTGTTCTTCTGAAACTGTATTTGAAATTTCTTCACATTTTTCTTGTATTGCATTTCGCAGTGGTGCAGGATTCATAATATGCTCTATATAGTACGCATACCCTTGTTCTGTAGGAATTCTACCTGCTGATGTGTGTGGATGTGTAAGGTAGCCAGCTTGCTCAAGGTCTCGCATTTCATTTCGAATGGTTGCTCCACTCACAGCAAGATCTGTATGATCAACCAAAAGTTTTGAGCCGACTGGCTCTGCAGAGGCAATATGTTGTTCTATGATGAGCTTTAGAATAAGCTCTTGTCTTTGTGTCACTTGTTTATTCATATTATCACTCTACTATAACGAGTGATAATATAGCATGAACAAAAAAACCTGTCAACTCCTGGGGATAAATCAAAAAATCCGCTTAACCTAGCGGATTTTCAATCATTTATATTATTTATTCTGCTGTTCTTTTAAATTCTTCTACATTAGCAACCTCACTCAAAAGGATGTTTTCAACATAAATTCCTCTAGAATAGAAGATTCGCTCAAGTTCATTTTTTAGTTCTGTTTCAACAGCATCACGCTTAGGTCCTACTATGTCCTTTTGAGAAAATCTACTTGCAACCATGCGAATACGACTTCTTACAGTAGGACGAATAATCTTTGCTACAAAGTCTTCCCCAATTGTCTGCCAAATAGCAGGAATTTGATGAATGTCTAGACGAAGCAATATAGTTCCTTCAACACCAATACGCTTTCCATCTTCTGAAATAGCTGCAATAGGAATATCTCCCATTGCTTTTTCATTTTCAGGTTCAAAATCTCTTGAAATGCTGTACTCAAGCGTTTGTGTATTAAATAACTTAGCTTTCTGCCAAAAAGGGATCTTAAAGTGAAGACCTGGAGTAAGGACCTTTTTCAATACTCCCCTTCCAAGATCATATACACATGCCACATATCCTGGTGGGACATATATGAATATTCCTTTGAGCACATCCTCCATGACAAAGGAATACATAAGTTTATCAAGAGATTGGGACATAAAATATGTTAGAAATTAAGTTTATGTAGAGCTACTTTGCTCTGGTTTAATAGTCTTCTTTGCCCGTATAAATATGGAAAGAATAAAGTCAACTATAATGGAAAATACCATAGATGTCAAGACAAACAATGATTTCACCATAGGAAGAATCCAAAGGAGAACAAAAACAGCAAATGGGAATAATACAAAGTAACTTAAATCCCGCTTTTGAAATTTTCTTTTATTTTTCTTTGCAGGAATATAATTTTCCAAAAATAGAAGAAGTCCTACAGCACCAGACCACCAAAGGTCCTGCACCTTTCCTAAATCAAATCCATAGAACATTGTATTTATTTTACCAGGAAATTGAATCCATGAATAGAGCACACTATAAATTTTCTCCCCTGTAATTCCATTCAAAAAGACCTGATATAAAAGAACCAACACCAAACCTTGAATTGCCAATGATGCAATTTTTGCCCACGGATTTACTTTTCTCTGCTTTAACAACTTTCGAATCTGTTGTTTTTTTAAAATTTCATCGTTATGAAACTGTTTTTGAATTTTCCCTACATCATTTCCAAGTTCTTGATGCTGAACCCTTTTCATATGCTGAACAACACTAAGTGGTAGCAAGAGACCACGCAGAATAAGGGTAAGATAAATAATTGCCCATCCAAAATTTTGATCAGTCCAATTTGAATAAATCCAAATCAAAAAATTGAAGACTGGTTGGTATAAGGCGGTATTCCAAAACTCTAATATCATAAACGTACAGAATTCAGAGAAAAATTATATTGAGAACTTAAAAAAGCCTGTTCATGTATTGCTCCTATAGGAGTATTGTACTAAATATAGAATAAAAACACAAAAAAATTGTCCACGTCTCTTTTTTGAAAAGCTTGACTTTTACGCGACACTTATGTACTATGTAGCAACGATTTGGGCTCGTAGCTTCCGCCGAAGGCGGACCAGCCTCTGGCTGGCAGCACAGGTAGAGCGGTGGATAGCAGATTGAGTTCTGAAGGCCACAGGTCAGGGGTTCAAATCCCCTCGAGTTCACTTCATCACGCGGTGTGATGAACAAGGGTGTTGTCACTTTACGTTATCGAATTCGGGGTACGTAAATACCTCACCCTTGATCGGCGGGATAGCCAAGTGGTAAGGCAGAGGACTCATAATCCTTGACCCCAGGTTCGAATCCTGGTCTCGCCACCGCATCGCAAGAGCACTAGTTGGGGAGCTGACTGAATGGTAAGGTACTTGGTTCACGATGCAACCAAGGTTTGCTAGTTCTGCTATGTTCTAGTAATAAGGGTTCGAGTCCCCTTCTCTCCACCGGCTTGTCCGGCCACCAGGTGGAACCACCCTTTGGGTCCTACAACGCCCCTCCCCAAAGGGTTGGTTCCGCCTGGCACCAATTTTACAGCTTACAATGCTGTTTTTTTTATTTTTTCTTTATCTTTCCTTTGTTACTATTTTTTGGTGCGCTTATGCACCTTTTTTTGGAGGGGTTCATGCGAATCCTGCTTTCTCTGCTGTCCCTGGCAATTGCTTTCACACTCACCCACACCCCGACCGATGCCTTTGCCGGTGACAAGCATGCCGAAGTCCGTCAGAACATCGACTGGACATGGAACAACCACAACGGTGTTTCCGCACTCGGCAAATGCAAGTTCTACCTGGTTCGTCGAGGCCTCAAGATGACAGGACATGACTGTGTGCACGAGGCAGTCAAAGCCTACCGCAGGTCAGACTCCAGTGATGCCATGTTCTGGCTGAAAGCTGGTCAATGCCACAACAAGAACACGCGGAACCTCTACGACAAATATGCAACATATGCACTGGAATACCTGTACAAGACCTACGACAGCAAAGTGCCAAAAAAGTAACTGCTCTTCCAGTTACATGTTCCCAAACACAGAACGAATCAAGGAGAACAAAAACCCAGTTGGCTTTCCAACTGGGTAATCTTTTTTCGACATTATTTTTCAGTTTTTTCCCAATCCTCTACTTCTTCAAGAAACTGATCTTTAATCTTTTCAAAATGCTCTTTTGCAGCATCATATTCATTTGGAATAACACCATCAAGAATTGCTTCTTCAATAGCTGATTTAATTTTCCCAACTGTTGGTCCTGGCTTTAGTCCACAAAGTTCCATAATTTCCTCTCCACGAACTGGAGATTGGAATGCTCTTAATTGATCTTTTTCAAGAACTTCTTCAACACGTGTTTCTAAATAGTCATAATTTTTCAAACGTCGTGCTTTTTTCTTTTGATTTCCAGTTGTAATATCGCTCTTACACAACATCAATAAATCTTCCAAGTCATCTTGCAAATTTACAATCAATCGTCTTACAGCACTGTCTGTCACTCCCTTATCCATAAGAGCAATTGGTTGCAAATGCCAACGAACTAAATTTGCAACATATTCAATATCTTGCTTTTTCATGCGCAATCGTTTTCCAATGTCACGAACCATTTTCTTTCCCAAATGCTCATGCATATCAAATGTCCATCCACGTCCTTTGATTAATTTTTTTGTTTGTGGTTTTGCAATGTCATGCATGAGTGCTGCAAAACGAAGAAGCGGCTTGCCAGTATATTCTGCAATATTTTCAACAACAGCAAATGTGTGTGACAAATTGTCTTTATGTTGGTATCCTGCTACCTCTTCAACTCCACCAAGTGCGGTTACTTCTGGTAAAAATTGGTCAAACAAACTTGTGTCGTGCAAGATTTGAAGACCATGGGCTGGTTTTTGTGTACCAAGTAATTTGAATAATTCTTCTTGAACACGTTCTGCAGAAATAATTGAAAGTCTTTTTGCATGTTTTTTAATAGCAGCATATGTTTTCTTTTCAATCTCAAAGTTGAGCTGAGCAGCAAATCGTGCTGCACGCATCATACGGAGTGGGTCATCAGAAAATGTTTGTTCTGGCTCTAGTGGCGTGCGCAACAACTTTTCTTGAAGATCATTTTTTCCATCATATGGATCAATAAGATGTTCAAGAATGCTTTTGTCTGATACTTTCTTTGCAAACAATGCTATTGGAAGCGCCATTGCATTTACAGTAAAATCACGACGTGACAAATCAGTTTCAAGTGTTGCAGCAGAAACCGCAGGCTTTCGAGAATCTTCTTCATACACTTCTGAACGTGCTCCTGCAAATTCAATTTCCATTCTTTCAATTTCTTTCCCTTCGTCATCTTCTGTAACAAAAATATAACGAGCTGTATCAAAATCTGGAAATTCTACCAATGAACCAGCTTCTTTCATATACACATCAAATCCCTTTGCAAATTCCAATCCACTTCCTAATACAACAAAATCAATGTCCTTTCCTTCATAATCAGGACCATACAAAAGGCGATCTCTTACAAATCCACCAACAACAAAGACATTTGTCGATGTCTTCTTGGAAAACGCAATAATTTTTTTAAATATTTGCTTTTGATTCATATGCTTTGCTTGATGCAGTATCCTATACTAAATTATCAGCATCGTCAAGATATAAAAGCCTTAAATGCCTTAAATGCCTTAAAGGCTATAAAAGCTCAAAAGGCTCCTAGTAAAGAACCTTTAAGGCCTTTAGGGCTTTTGAAGCATTTACAGCCTTTTTAAATTAGAGAGATTTTAAGTATTGAAAGACTTTTTTTCGTGGATCTCCAGAGCCACTAACCATCTTATGTACAAGGTGAGCAAGTGGAAGCTTAAGATTATGTTTGTTTGCAAGCTCATGAAGGCAGCGCGTTGCATTTACACCTTCAACTGTTTGTTTCATTTTGACACTAGCCTTTTTTGCTTGGATTCCCTTCCCAAGCATCTCTCCAAACTTTCTATTCCTACTATATTGTGAAAATGCAGTACCAATCAAATCTCCCACTCCTGCTAGCTCATAGGCTGTCTCTCTTTTTCCCCCCATTGCAGCAATCATATCTTGGACTTCTGAAAGTGCCAAGGTCATCATTGCAGATTTTGTATTAAGTCCAATCTTCATCCCATCACATACTCCCATTAAGACTGCATATACATTTTTAAATGAACCTGCAACTTCAATACCAATCATATCCTTAGTTGGGACAAGTTTAACAAAATCATTTTCTAACACATCAATAACCTTTTGCATTGAATGCCGTTGTTTCCCAGCAATATTCATCATGGTTACATGATGATGAACTAATTGCTCTGCAACAGCTGGTCCTGAGATAGTCGTAATATATCTTTTCAGACGAGGCCGTACATGCTTTGACATAATAGTAGACATTGGTTTATGCAATTCTGGATGAAGCCCTTTTGATAAATTTACAAGAACAGCGTTAGAATTAATGCTACGAGCCCCAAATGAAATAACATGTTCCATTGCACTACTTGGAACGGCAAAAAAAATAACGTTTGCAACATGCAAGGCGTCTTCAATATTGTATGTTGGAATAATTTGTTTTAGTAATCGAATTCCTGGAAGATATTTCTTGTTCTCATGAAATTTTTCAATTTGTTTTAGTGGCTTGTGATCTTGTTCCCAATTCCAAAGGTGTACTCTATGTCCATTCTCTGCAAGCACCTGAGAAATAGCAGTACCAAAATTTCCAGCTCCTAGAACTGTAACAATTTGTGGTGTATGCTTTTTCCTCATAGGAACGTTTATAATAATAAGAGGATAAGTGTTCCAATAATAATTCTATAAATGACAAATGGTTTAAAACTCCATCGCTGAATAATATTTAACAACCCAGCAATTGCTGCAAAACCAGCTAACGCTGATGCAATAAAACCAGTAAACAATACAATTGGGGAAATAGAGCCAAATCCAGTTTGAAAAAGATCTAGGAATTTTAATGTTCCAGCAATAAGAATAATTGGAACACTCATAAGAAATGAAAATTCTGCAGCTGCCTTTTTATCTAATCTTGAAAACAATCCAGCAGTCATAGTTATTCCAGATCTACTTGTTCCTGGAATAAGTGCGATTGCTTGCGCGCATGATATAAAGACGACTTGTTTCCAAGATAGAGTTTTTAAATCTCTTTTATTCTTATGTATCATTGCATGCCTATCTGCAAACCAAAGGATAATTCCCCAAAATACAAGACCCATAGCAATAACAAATGTAGAACGAAGCTGCGTTTCAATCCATTGTTCTCCAAAAAAGCCTACAATGCCTGCTGGAATAATGCTTAGCACAAGCATCCAGCCAAGCCGACGATGAGAAGCTGCCGTACTCCCCTTTTGAAAAAAACTTTTGAAAATATCTGTAAGACGTTTTCTAAAATAAACAACAACAGATAGCAATGTTCCCAAATGGAGAATCGCATCAAATGCTAATCCTTGGTCTGACCATCCAAAAAATTTAGGGAGAAATACAAGATGTCCCGATGATGAAATTGGGAGAAATTCTGTCAGTCCTTGAACAATACCAAGAACAATTGCTTGCGTTATTTCCATGCGTTTATTTTACCATATTTTAGTGACACTTGACAGAAGGAAAAAAATATGAGATACTGCATCGTTGTCAAACTAAGGGGGTGACACATGATCGAACACTACATAACAATCACCGAGGCAGAATTTCTGATTGGGCAGGAATCTACCTCATTGGCTCACTTTTCACACTACTCATTGTCGATGGATTTCTTCAACTTGTTGGTTTGCTTCGACGTCCACCAGACCAGCAGCACGGCACACGCATGCTTCTTTGCTTGATGATGTGCATCACACTCATTGGCACGTACATTGCTGAACAGATCCAACTGCCGTACGAGTATGTGAAACACGCTTCTGTCTTCGTTCCCACAATGGGGTTTCTCACGACGCTCTACTACCTCAGCATTGTCTGGACAAACTTCAAGGCAAGAGAACAGTTGCTAGCTGAGCTTCGTACGCAAAACATGCCGGGTGCTGATCCACGCGAATGGGAAAAAGATCCGATGAGAACCTGGGAGCGGATACAACGCGGCCATGATTTCGCAACACCGCCAAAAAAGGTTCACAAGGATATTGAAATCTACCCTGCGCCCACACTCAAGGAGCGACTCAGCGGAGAAGGTCTCATCTTTAGAGAAGTTGGTAGGGTTGCAGTGGAGTGGCCACCGCAGTTGTAGACAACAAAAGACGCATCTTCTGAATGGAGGCAGAAGCACAAGGATGGATAAGCTTGTGCGCGTCCATTCCCTTTATAGTAAATTATTTACCATAAAGGAAAGCAAAAAAACCCTAAAACAGGGCTTTTTTTGTTGTATCAAAGTTATCTACTACTCCTGCCTTTAGAGCCTTTACAGTATTTATGGCATTTAAAGCCTTTTATTGAGCTTGACAAAGGTGTATAGTTATGGTATAAACCAGTGTCCACGCTTTTGTGGCAACCAGACAAGGGGGTAACTCATGAACATGGAGCCTGGTGTCACAAGCTGGCACAAATGGGTTGTCGAGGGCTTTGCCGTCCTCGTGGGAGCAGTTGGTCTCATCCTGATCCTTTGGTCAGTTGATGCAGCTGCAAACCAGGAACAACCGCCCGAGATCGTTTCGATCGGCATGAACATTTACACTGTGATCGGATCTGCAGTCGTGATCCTGATGATTCTTTTCGTCATTGTCAGATCGCTCAGAAGGAGACGGAGACGTCAACCACGAGTCCTCGAAGATCCGCCTCAGCATCCACTTGCACCGTGTCCTGACATCGACTGGGACCACAAAGGCAACTATGACGACCCTTTGCACGTTCCCTGGCGAGATGGAAAGCTGAAAGGTCGGAAACTGCGAGAAGACCGCCGACATCCACTGCCGAAAAAGGTCACAGATCGACACAAAGCTGCAGTGGCAAGAAGGAAGACAGACAAACTCCGTGACGAGACTGGCTGGACTGGGCAAGCCATGCCCGAGGCCTGACGAACACAGCGTACACAACACATCACCAAGAGGGGGCGGAGATGTGTATGCAAGAACGTGTACGCATTTCCCTTTCTTATGAAGCCATTCATAAAAAAGGAAAATAAAAAATCCCCATTTGGGGATTTTTTGATATATGGTTACTTATCCTACTTGTTGCTTTAACTCATCTACCTTGTTTGTCTGCTCCCAAGGAAATTCATCTCTTCCAAAATGTCCATAGGCTGCTGTTGCTTTGTAAATAGGACGTTTAAGATCTAACTGTTCAATAATACCAGCAGGGGTGAGATCAAATACTTTTCGAACAGCTTCTACAAGTTTTGCATTATCACACTTCCCTGTTCCAAATGTTTCCACAAGTACACTCACTGGTTCTGGAAAACCAATTGCATAAGAAAGCTGTACTTCACATTTGTCTGCTAAATCTGCTGCCACAATATTTTTTGCAATGTAACGAGCCATGTATGCACCTGAACGATCTTGTTTATTTGGCACTTTTCCTGAAAATGCTCCACCACCATGACGACCAACTCCACCATATGTGTCAACAATGATTTTTCTTCCTGTAACACCAGTATCACCTTGTGGACCACCAATGATAAATACACCTGTTTCATTAATATAGTATTTTGTTTGGTCATCTGTGTATTCTCCACAAACAGGATCAATCACTTCTCGTTTTACATCTTCTCGCAATTGTTCAAGAGTAATCCCTGGATCGTGCTGCGCAGCAATCACAATAGCATCAATTCGTTTTGGCTTTCCATCTTCATATTCCACTGTTACTTGACTTTTTCCATCTGGACGAAGATACGGCACAATGCCTTTCTTTCTTACGCGAGAAAGTTTTTTTGTTAATCCGTGTGCAAGCATAATTGGAAGTGGCATAAGTTCAGGAGTCTCTTTACACGCATATCCAAACATCATTCCTTGATCCCCTGCTCCTTGTGCTTTATGATTTCCTTCTTCTGTTTTTTCTCCTTGCGCAATATCTGAACTTTGTTCATCTACTGCAACAATGACTCCACAACTTTTGTAGTCAATACCATAGTCTGGATTGACATATCCAATGTCTTTGAGTGTTCCACGAACAATAGATGGAATGTCTACATATGTTTTTGTAGTGATTTCTCCACCCACAACAACCATTCCAGTTGTTGTAAAGACCTCACAACAGCAGGCTCCATCTGGGTCGTCTTTAAGAACAGCGTCAAGCACTGCATCTGATATTTGGTCACAGATCTTGTCTGGATGACCTTCGGTTACAGACTCCGAAGTAAAAAAGTGTTTTTCTGGCATATAAAAAACAACGTTAAACGTTGTTCTTAGAAGATAGACTTTCTACACAATGTAGAAAAGGACGTTGTTGAGCAGTAATCCTGATTAGAATTAATCACGATAAAACCAACCAACAACGAACACCATCTTTAAGAACATACTTAAATAATGGAGATAGTATAGACGATCTATTGTGAAATGTCAATACCTTCAAAGATTATTTTAAACGCTTCTCATATAAACTAAACACTACCAGCATTGTACTCCAAGGTATCTCTGCAATAACTAGGATAAAGGCAATCTTGGGATCAAAAAATATATAAGCTAAGCCAATTCCCAAAGCAAGATTCATAAATGTTTTTGAATTTGAAACAGCAATTTTGTCTCTTTTATGAAGCTTATAAACCATAAAGTAGGAAGCAATTTGAAAAAGAAAAAATGCACAGTACAGAATTAACAAATAATAAATTACCTCTGAGGGATTAGACAAAATTTGATCTGCTTGACCACCAATAACTATTGCAATCATAAAAGAAATAAGTATGATGGTTAAACTGTTTGAGTATTTTTGAATCGGTTCTAAATATTTTTTATTAAATACTATTTTAATTACCTGAGAAATTAGTAGTGGTACAAAAATTAGCTTTATAAGCATTAAAACCAAACTAGTATATTCTAATTGAATCTTCGTACGTAGGAGAAGATAAAATACGAAAGGAATAGTAATACTAGCAAAAACTGTACTTAAAACTGATATAACAAGTGTTAATGAAGTCCTCCCCCTTATAATGTCGTCAATGCACAGGCAGACACACCCGTAGGAAGCGATGCTAATAATACTAATGCAATCGTTAATTCAATGCTAAATCCAAAAGATAGAAAATAAACAACTATGGGAAATATTACTAAGTTTGCAATTAAAATATAAAGCAATAATAGAGGATTTTTCAAATGAGATAATATCTCAAATATATGTATTTTAATAAAAATAATAAACAAGATTGTCATCAAAATAGGTGTAATCAAAAAATCAATTCCTTTTAATTGGTTTGCGAAAACAAAACCTAAAATCAGAGCAAGGAAAAAGAAAATTAAAAATTTTAGGCTACCACCAGTCTTCATATTAATAAAATATATACTTCCCAAATTGTAAAACTAAAATAACTTATACACACTATAAATCGCTCCTACAATAAGTGCTAGGACAAGCGGCACAATCAACAATGCCATATGATGCAATTTGTACTTTCCAACATCTAAATCCCCTAGTTGTTTTGCTCGCCAATAAATAATGACAAGCAATAACATTTCAAAGCTAACAAATACACCACCAACAATATCAAGAACAGTAATAAACTGACGAAGACCAAAAACAAAAAGGGCAAGAGGTACAGCACCAGCAATAGTACTTGAGAGCCATTTTTTTATTTTAAAATCCCAGATAAATGAATCTCTCAGTGCAACGCCTGTCATAAGGAAACTTGTTCCCATGGCCAAAAGCGCAAACAAATTACCAAGCCACATAATGTGTGAACCCAACTTCTGTCCAAGACCAATAGTCGCAATTTCGCTTGTCTCAGTTCCAAGTACACCAACAGTCACAAAAGCAAATACTGCATATATCACCATTGTAATGAGACCAGCATAAATAATTGCTTTTTTGAATAATTCAGGCTTCTTAACAAGCAAACTATGCGCTTCTGGAACAGCAGTAACACCATGATATCCAAACATAATCACCCCATATGGGAAAAGAAGTGATGCAAAACTGAGATAAGAAATGTGACGGAAACTGATTTCTGGAATTGCAGAACCTGCAATAAAGACAACAATAAACAGAATAAACGCCATCAAAAGGAGTTCTACTTTTTTAATTGTTCGCAAGCCAATAAATATCAAAATCATTGCTGCAGCAAAAAAGAGTAAGCTCCACTTAAATGGACCTCCTCCAAGAAGTGCATCAAACGATTCTCCAACACCAATGATATAAACGACTTGGACACCAAATAACATCAGATATAACAGAATCGTCATGAACCATGATGATTTTTTCCCTAAATATTTTCGTGCAAGACCAGGAACTTGAAACCTTGCTTTTGTTCGAACAACAACCTCACCTATCATCAAGTTGAGTCCAATCATAAGCAGACCAAGCACAACAATATATGCCATGCCTATTGCCAGTCCAACCTGAGCAACTGCATACGGAATAGCTAACATCCCTGCTCCTACTGTTCCACTCAAAATAAGGACGGTCGCTTCCCACATTGAAAGTTGTCTCCTAAAAATTCCATTGTGCTGAACCAATGGGTGTTCTTCTTTTATACGTCTATATTTCTGAAAAAACATAGTATTGACATTTTTTGATTATTCTTGTATACTTTGAATCACGAAAAATCTACAAGCGCGCCTAGCTTTCCGACGCAAACGCAAAGCGTTTGGTCGGAATCCCGTACCTCCGACGAAGTCGGAGCGTCGGGACAGTTGTCAGCGCGCATAAACCAATTTTTTTACAATTCAACTATACGCGCGCCTAGCTCAGTTGGTTAGAGCACCTCGTTTACACCGAGGGGGTCAGGGGTTCGAATCCCTTGGCGCGCACATCTGAAAATACACATTGTGTGTTTTTTTATTTAAACTGCTCCTGAATAATATCCCAATACGTTGAATTACCTTGTTTATCTTTCATCCAATACCACCACTCAACACCCCAAAGATACACACGCGATGCCCCTACACGCTCTGCATAGTCAAGATGTTTCTTTAATCTCTTAGGATTCATTGTTTTTTCTTGCTCTTCAATAGGAGTGTCTTCTACACTAGCGTCTGTAAACCACGGCTCTGCTTGTAACTCTGAGACAAAAAATGTTTCATAGGTTTCTCCCAAAAGTGCTGACTTGATTCTGTAAAAACCTGCTGGAAGCCAATCATAAGTAAAAATACTTCCTTTTGGGGTTCGGACAACTCTATACATTGTTGTCCCAAATATATCGCCTGTTCTTGTTGCTTTCCACCATGTGCTTAGCTCACCACTATCTGTAATGACAATGTTTCTCTCTGGATCAAGTGTATTCAGAATTGCAATTTCATCAAAAATCAATTCTCTTTTAAATCCTTCACACTCTCCAAACGTAAACGGAATAAATGGCTCATTTTCAACTTGCCACATATCCAATGCTGGATGATCTTTGTACTGCTCAACTGTTTTTGTCACATATGATCGCAAATGATCTGCAGCATCTGATGCTGTATATCCATTCACCCATTCTGGCACATGGCATTCTGGCCATCTTGGTGCTTTTTGCCCGACAACCAAAATGACTTTTGTTCCATAGGATGCTGCTTTGTCCATCATCCAATCAACATCTGTGAAATTATACTCATACTTATTCTTTTCAACTTCACTCCACATCGCTGCAATTCGAACATGCTTTGGCTTTAGATCGTTCAACATTGATTCATACACAGTCTTCCAATCCAATCCCAATGAGGCAGCGTGATTTTGATTAAAACTTATTCCATATTCTACGGGAAAAGTTTTAAAACTCAATAATAAAAGTATCACATATATAATTGCAAAGAAAATGAATGTATATATTCCAATCTTAATCAAAACTTGCATAAAAAAACAATTAGCAATTAACAATTAACAAACCATTTTTGTACGGTAAGCGTTTGAAAGTTCTTCTGAAAATTTAAACAAACAATATTCATATAAAGAACTAAGAAAAGTTGTTAGTTGTTAATTGTTAGTTGTTAATTGCTAAAAAACGAACAATGCAGATCCAAAAATCACCAAAACTAATGCGATTGTCTGTACCAATAACTCTTTCTTTGTAAAGTACTCCTTGAAAACTTTTGGCAAAAACTTTGTCAGCAAATAAATGAACACAAACATAAGACCATACTGTAATCCACTCATTGCATTTACCATTGTAACACTTCCAATTGCAATCGCATACTGAATTGCAATAACTCCAATAACAGCAAGAATCTTATCTACCACTACCAACCCAAACGCATGACGCTTGGCAAATGTTTTGCTTTGTTTTTTCTTTTTCTTAAATGTCTTTTGTACTGCTGGATAAAACAGACAAAGAATTCCAACAAATCCTATTGTTGCACGTGTCCAAACAAGCCCTGTTAAAAATGGATAAATCCCATAAATATATTTTGCTATTACATGAGAAACTGCAAATAATAATCCTGACAACACTGCCCACAAAAAACCAATATGGATTCCATTATATTTTTTACTTTTTTCAAATGAGAGAAGAAATGATGCAAGAACTAAAATATTTATCCCAACTATTTGCAGCGTTGTTAATGATTCTCCAAGAAAAATAGAAGAAAAAATAAATGTTGCAATTGTTATAACTGCACCAAGAAATGGATTAATATGACTTGCCTCTCCATTTTTTACTGCAATGAACATTGTCCACAATCCAAAACCAAATGTCAGACCTGAAATTGTTGCCCACAACCAATCAATTCCCTGGAGTAATTCAACACCAAAAGGATATGCAAGCAGAACTGCAAACATGTAAATCGTTGAGTAGAAAGTGTAAACCACCGGCTTGCTAACCGACTTAGTCAAAATTAGTTTATCTAAAATGAAGACAACAGCTAACGCTGTATATCCAACTAATGCTATGATGAACCACTGCATAAAAAACAATTAACAATTAGCAATTAACAAGCAATGTGGAATTTGTTAATTGTTAATTGTTAGTTGTTAATTGTCTATAGTAAATGGACATCTTCAATTTCACTCCTCTTTCCTCTCAATACAATGTCCTCAATGTGATAGGCACCCATGCGTGGTGCATCCATAAATCCTTCCATAGCAGCCTGTGCTAACCATCCTGAGTCTAACCAATCAAATAACCACTCATTGCAGAACCGCGGATCTTCTTGTTCCATTCCAGAACCAATTGAATGTAGCCAAGAACGATTAAATACTTCTTGCGACCCAATTGTCGGCGCCATAATGATGGGCACACCAAGTCCAGCATAAAAAGAAAGCTCACTTGGTTTTGTCCACAAAATATCTGTTTTTAGTAAGACTTGATTAAACAGAGCAAAATAATCCTGCTTGTTTTCATGGTAAATAATATTAACATTACCACCATGTTTTTTTTCTAAATGTAATTTTCCAACCGCTTCTTTGTAAAAAAGATAGACATCATTTCTTGATCCTGCAACTAAATTTAAAATAACTTTTCCAGTGTCAATTTCTTTGTGTAGACTTTTCAAAATCTCTACACCGATTTCACGCTGCGCACCTGCACCACCAACAGCAAATGTAATTGTAAGCTGGTGGCCAGATTTCATATTGCAATATCGTGCACCAAGATTTTGACTTAATGTTTTTTCATATTTCTTTTGATAGCGTCCATGCGGATCAAGATTTGCAATACGGCACCCCAAACTTTCTTTCAAAATTTTTAAATCTTTTCCTCCAATATTTTCTTTTGGAAGTGGAAAACCTGTGACAAAAATATTACTTGTTTTTACCCCATACAATCCAAGCCGTTCTTTCACACGTTTGTTTGGTGCAAAATATTTAATATTACTTTTTTTGGGATCAAGAGCCACCCATGCTCTACTAATGTCAGTATCAGTACATAAACAATATATTTCTCCTTTATATCCATGCTCTTCTGCAAAAAATGCAGTAGCAAAAAAAGAAGTAATAAGTGGAAGTGGTTTTTTGTTTAATTCATCAATAAGTGCTTTCCCCCATCCTCGTCTAATCATGGAATAAATCTGTCGCACTTGCATGATTGGCTTGCTCAAATCACGCTTTGGATAAAATGGTTCAATTTGTTGAAAATAATCCATAATACCAAAAATCCAATTGCCGAGAATTGGAATATGTTTCATGCGTGAAATTGTTTCGTACAGTTTTCTACTCCCTTCCCATTTTTTTCTATCACTTTTTGGAATGCCAGGATAATTGTTTGCAGAAATAATTGGATTTCCTTTCCACCCAACAGGAAGTGCTGCAATGTCTTTTAACGGATACACTGCTCGTTGATGTCCATATCCCATGTCGACCGTAAGAACATACGCTTTTTTAAAATGTTTTTTTGCCTGCCCCGAGCGGAGTCGAGAGGGTGTTTGTGTTGTCATAGTACTATAATTATATCATATTTCTATACAAAAAAATACGCATGTAAGCGTATCTTTTTTAGTGCTACATCTTACTCTTTGCAAAGAAAGAATAAAATGTAGCACGGCGTTCATCACGAGGACGAACGCCGAGCCTTAGTTGAAGGATTGGTTTCACTAACGTTCGACAGGGTGCTTCCAGCCGGTCCTTGCTTTCCATTCATGGTATGCAAGAATCTTCAGCTCGTTATCCTTGTCCTTGATCCAGTCTCTGACGGCAGTGGGGAGTTCCAACGTACATCCCTTTGTGGGCGAACAAGGAACTGGCTTCGAAAGGTTGACGAGACAACCGCCGCCGCCTGTCGGAAGATTGCTCGCGATGGTCACGACCTGAGTCTCAGACTTGAGCCAGACTTTACGACAGCCGATGAGCCGGAAGCGAGTGTTGGCGCCGTACTTAGCCACGTAGGTAGCAAGCTGGTCAACGTTGATGGTGCAGGTATCGAGAGCGCCAGAACGCACCTCAACCATGGCACCAATGGGGCTCTCGTTCTCATCCGTCACCGTGACAGATGGCGAAAGACAGCCAGAAATGAAGATAGCCAGTGTGGCCAAAAGAATCGTGCGCATGTTTGCACTCCTTGAAGTAGTCTTGGGGATGAAAAAGGCGGAATTTGCCTACTTCAGCCCCAAGGCTATACATTCAACTAAGACGTAAAGGCGTATATATACCTTGATAAATAAGAAATACATACAGCCTGTGTAAAAGAACAACAAAACAGTATAACACAAAAAAAACCTTTTGTCAAGGGAAGTATAGCATAAAATCGCTTTATTAAGCGATTTATCAGACTTCCTTACTGAATTTTATATCAACACCTACAGCATCTTTGATCGATGTAAATCCATCTCTTTTCAAAAATTTGGCAAGACCATAATTTATTTGCCCAATAAGTTGTGGACCTTCAAAAATCATTCCTGTAATAAGCTGTACAAGTGATGCACCAGCTTTTATCTTTTTATATGCATCTTCTGCAGAAAAAATTCCACCACATCCAATAATGATTGAATCCCCTTTTGTTTTTTTGTAAATATTTCTAATCAACCTATTAGCATCTTCTTCTGTAACTTTTCCACTTATTCCTCCTGTGTGCGGAATATTTTTTTCAATAATTTTCTTGCTACTTCGATCCTTGGATAAATTACTACAAACAAATCCCTTAATTTCATGCATTTGAGCGATGTCAATAATTTGATCGAGATCTTCGGGTGGAATTTTTGATGGAAGTTTAAGAAATAGTGGTTTGTTTATGGATATTGTCTTTATTTCTCTCAAAAGCAAATCTAATTTTTTTGGATCAGTAAATGGCTCACCACCAAATGCATTTGGACAACTAATATTTATTGTTATGTAATCACCAACATCTTGAAACAATTCTGCTGATATCATGTAATCATCAATCCCCTCTTGCGTACTCACAGTTTTATGGTCATTTGTTTTTGCAATACTAATTCCAATGGGAATTTCAAAATTTTTACTTTTCAAACGTGACGAAATTTCTTCGGCACCATTATTTTTTAGTCCATAATTAATAACTAATGCTTTTGATTTCTTTAACCTCCACACGCGAGGTTTTGGATTTCCTTCACAGTATTTTCCAGTAATTGATCCAACTTCTATAAATCCAAATCCTACTGACGGCAAAATATCTGTAAGTTCTGCATTTTTATCAAAACCAGCTGCCAACCCAACAGGGTTTGGAAAATGAATCCCTAACATTTCTTGATTCAATGAGTTGTGTGAATAAAAAAAGAGCATCTTCGTCATTGCTCTTGTCATCTTAAATTTCCCAAGTGCTTTTCCGAAATATGTCATACTATCATGAACTTTTTCTGGATCAATCAAAAATAGTATTGGTTTGAGAATATGTTTATACAGAAATTGTAGTATGCTGTTTTTTAACATAAACTTTTCAGGACAATAATCCCAAAAATCAAATCGTTCATTCATCGATTGATATAATCCCGATCCCGATAAGCTCTAGGTCACAAGATGAAAGCAGCTCTACATGTACACCCACAACTGATTCCAAGTCTAGCATAGAAGTAGTTAGGATTTTTTCATCTTTATCCCATTTGGCAGCCGCTGCAGTGTCATTTGGTCTCTCATATGGATGCTCCTGTCTAAACTCATGCATCTTCTGAGCAACCACAGCTATTGCATCCATGACTTTTGGATCGCTTGGTATTTTTCCTTCTATATAGTCTATGTTCGGACATCTCTTCTTCAGCTCGCCAAGAATGTAAGCTGATTCTCGTGGATCTAAAATTTCTGAATACATATATTATTGATCATTAATTTTTACATTAAAAATATCTTATCAAACGCCTAATCCTTGTGGTTTTATTCTATATGATTTTGTATTTGATGTATAGGGCAGCAAATTCATCCTTGTCAACATATTTGACAGAGAAAAAAAGAAGTGGAATAATACAAATATTATTAATAATCATATTCAATATGAAAAAGGAGGACAAAAAACATAGCTTGATTGTAAAGCTACTGGAGCAAAACCAGAAAAAAATCACTAACAATTCAAGCTCAATAGTTAAAATAATACAACTTGTAGAACAAAATCAGAAAAAAATCACAAAAAATTCAGACTCAATAGTTAAAATCATAGAACTCCTAGAACAAAACCAGTTGGAGATAGCCAGAAACTCAAATTCAATAGTAAGACTTGAAAATTCTGTCAGCGGACTAGAAAAAAAGATGAAAACATTCTTTGAAGTCATTTCTAAGATCGAAAAGCGGACAAGCGAAGATGTAGTTGCTGTGATTAGAGAACAAGAACGCCACAAAATAAGAATAGAAAATCTTGAACTACAAGTACTCCCAACATAATTAAATCCCGGTCAATGACCGGGATTTCTATTGATAAACTATAATAATTATTCTCAAATTCAGGTAATCTTGATTTTGTATCAAGTTTAATATAGAATAGTATCGTTATGGGCGCGTCGTATAGTGGTAGTACAGGGGTCTCCAAAACCTCTTGCGTGGGTTCGATTCCTACCGCGCCTGCAAATAATTTGCTTATACAAAATCCCTGGTTTTCCAGGGACTTGTTTTTATTTTGTTTCTTTATGCAATGTGTGTTTTTTGCAAAATTTGCAAAACTTATTCAATTCTAATCGTTCCTTCAATTTCTTCTTATTTTTACTAGAATGATAGTTTGAATGTTTACACTCAGTACACTCGAGACGAATCATGTTGTCTTGGGACATATACTAAAAGGCTTTAAAGGCTTAAAAGGCCTTAAATGCCATAAAGGCATTTAGGTGAGACGATTATAACAGTATTCCCTCTTTCTGTCAACCCCGAAAAGCTCACTTCATTCGCCTCGGGGCAAGGAATAGAAAAACCCAGAGTATTTAAAAACCCACCAATTGGTGGGTTTTAGGTCTGATCACACAACGTATTGTGTATTCAGATCTGTAGGTTATGATGTCTGGGGTCATAACCTTGCTTTTTGTAAAGCGGGCCACCAGGGTGACCTCGGCCCCCGGACTGTTGTCCAGGAACCGAGGTGCACCCAGTGGGTTGAGAATGGAGGGTTGCCCTAGCCGGCCACCGGAGCCACGACGGGCGCCGGGATGGTCTCGGTGAGGATCGGCGCGCCGAAGTCGATGGACGGCATGTCGATGATCTGCGGCTTGTCGATGGCGTTGCCCACGAAGACGAGCTTGGTCGTGTCCTGCTGGCGGATCGTGCCGAGGAACTTGCCGGCCGAGTCGTTCACGTCGAAGCGCAGCACGTTGTACAGCTTCTTGCCGTCGGTCACGTTGTACTGCAGCAGCACGAACTTGCTGTCGACGTTGTTCACCGCGGGCGCGAGGCTGATGAGGATGTCGCCGTTCGGGTGGCAGACGATGCGCGTGGCGTGCTTGAGCTCGATGTCCAGACCGGTCCAGTACTTGCCGTCGATCCAGTTGTCGTTGTTCGCGAAGGGGTTGGCGTACAGCGCGCTCGTGCCGTCGTTGTCGTTGATGAGCGCGAAGGCCGTGCCGTTGTCGTCGATGTCGAGGCTGGCGACCGCGTACTCGTACACCTTCTGGTTGCCGTAGAGCGCGAACGTCGCGGGCTTGGCGTAGGAGGTGTAGTGGATGGTCGGCTTGCCGCCGTCTTCGAAGGTCTGCGTGACGCCGAACGCGAGCAGGGTGTGGCCGTTGGGCAGGTGGTTCAGGGCGACGGCCGTGATCTTCTTGTCGCTGCCGAAGTCGACCAGCTGCATGCCGTTGTCGGTGTCCACGTAGGCGCTCACCTGCACTTCGCTCGTGTCGACGACGTTGTCGATGAAGGTCAGGGCGATGGGCCGGTTCAGGGCGATCGCCACGAACTGCAGCGGCTTCATGATGAGGCGCAGCACGGTGTCGACGTAGCTCGTGTCGACGTTGATGGCGCGGTAGCTCACGACGACGCCGGTGGTCAGCGCGTAGATGCGGCGGATCTGCAGGCCCTTGGTGAAGACGTCCTCGGTCTCGGTGTCGCGGGCCAGCTTCTTCAGGCGCTTGGCGATGCGCTTGTCCTGCGGCGGAACGATCACGGCCAGGCCACCGGTCGGCGACAGGGTCATGAACAGGGTGCCGAACTGGTTGGCGGCGGCGTGGTAGAGCGCGGTCATCAGGGTGAGGACCGCGGTGAGAATGGCCGGCGGGGTCAAACCCGACAGGTCGAACGTGGTGCGATTTTGCATGTTTACCTCGTGCGCGCTCGGAGAGCGGGCGGTGACAGCGGGCGAAAATGCCCGACTGTAGGACTTGTAAGGATCAGGGAAACCCTCCCATTTCCAGACCGCGCAAGTATACCTAGCTATTATAGATATGTCAACAAAGCGAGCAAGAATATGTGGATAAGTCATCTAAGAAAAAGTTAGATATTTACCTTGAAATTTTGCCTATTTTCTGCTACTATGAATATATTATTGCCTATGCAAATTCCCCCAGAATCACTATCACTCCTTCGAACGACCATTAGTTATGGTCTTGTTTCTTGTGTTGTTGCCTTTCTCTGGGCCCCTTTTTTGGCTAAAATACTGTATAAATACAAGATTACCCGAAGAAGTGAGTTTGATGTGACTAAGTCAATTTCGCTAAAACAAGGCACTCCTATTATGGGTGGCTTGCTTGTGATAGTGACTGTCACCATTATCACCTACTTATTTAACTGGGACAGAAGCTTCACCTGGGTTCCTATTGGGGTAATGCTCCTGGCTGCCTTACTTGGAGGAATTGATGATATTCTTCATATTTATGGTCATAAAAGAAGAAACCGTAAGTTAAATCAGGTCCTAAAGCTTATTAAGGTTCACAAAGAATGGAGACAACGAATCTGGCTCACAATTACACTTCCTTGGTCACTATTTAAACGTGCATCACTATGGCTTGGCTCTCATCCAGGAAAAGGTGTTCATGTCCATGAAAAATTATTATTACAATTTGTTGCAGGTGCAATAACCGCATGGTGGGTGTATTTCAAACTTGGAGAACACTGGCAAGAAATTTACATTCCATTTGATGGTTTTGTACATATTGGTTGGTGGATTATCCCTCTTATTATTTTCTTTGTGATGTTTACTGCAAATGCTGTAAACTTTGCAGATGGTATGGACGGACTTGCAGGCGGATCTCTGATAACAACATTTGGTGCACTTACACTCCTAAGTTGGTTACAAGGATACCAAGAAGTTGCGATTTTAAATGCAACAACAGTTGGTGCACTTATTACATACACATATTTCAACATTAAACCTGCGCGATTCCAAATGGGAGATGTTGGTTCGCTAGGTCTTGGTGCACTTTTGGCAATTAATGCAATCGTCATAAATAAGATGCTCCTGCTTCCTCTTCTTGGATTTATTTTTTATGTTGAAATACTTTCTGTCATTATTCAAATTGGCGGACGCTACATTCTTGGAAGAAGAATTTTTCGTATGGCACCAATTCATCACCATTTTGAACTTCGTGGATGGAGTGAGGAAAAAACAGTAATGAGATTTTGGGTCATTCATGCTGCAGCAGTGCTTCTTGGTATTTGGATAGCATTATACTAAAAACATGAAACAATACTTTCGCTGGAATCAAAAAACTATTACTGATTTTTCTGATGAAACGATTGAGAGCCTTTACAATCAGGGTTATGTTTTTACACGAATTGGAAAAGGAGTGATGGATCAAACAAGATCAGTACGAGTTGACTTAGAAACATTTGAGCCAAGTAGTGAAAACAAAAGAATCTTGCGAAAGACAGAAGAAATCAAATTTACTATTGCTCCCCTACCGACTGAACATTACACATGGGAAATTGGAAAGATGGGAAAGGTTTTTTATGGAAAAAAATTTGGTTCAGGTATTTTTTCTGCAAATAAAATAAAAGAACTTTGTACGACTGCGCATAATTTTAATGCGCTCTTTGTTTTTTCAAATAAAGATACTGTTGGATATTGTATTGCACGATCCACAAAACATATTGTCCATTATTCTTATCCATTTTATGATCTGAATTATGAAAACAAAAATATTGGTATGGGAATGATGGTGCGCGCTGTTGCATTTGCAAAAGAAGAAGGGAAAAAATATATTTATCTTGGTTCATTCCAACGACCGACTGATGTTTATAAATTGCAATTCAAAGGATTGGAATGGTTTGATGGTGAAACATGGAGTAGTGACGTAGATGCATTAAAAAATAACATAACATAATATGGTAGGAGAAAAACGCGATCCAGCACGAGAGGAAACTCTCATAATTGAAAGCATTCTTGCTGGAAAAACTCAAATAACTGAAGCAGAAATGTTTCACATTCTTTCAGAACATAGTGAAGATGAATCTGATGCATTCCGCGATTTAGCAGTAGACGCACAAGCTGAACAAGCTGCAGGAATAGGAGACAAAGTATTAAAACTTGATTTTGGCTCAAAAATTTTGTTTGTTCGTGAACATACAGATGTAGATGAATTTTCAACGTATATAGTCAACGACCAAGGAAAACTTGAAAAAAAGCAAGAAGGGCAAACAACACTCTTGTACAAGGCAGCTAAAGAACTTATGCAACTGGTCGTTAATGAAACAAAAAAACCAGCAAAATATATAATGTCATCATACAATGAAACAATGAATAAGTGGGCAGATGGACCTGGAAATGACATATTTAAATGGGATGATGTAATCCCTCTTGATGATACAACGCTTGAATATCATAAAACATTTACACCACAATCAATTAACTAATATGTCACACGATAGACCAACACCTGAGCGAGAACGAAGTCAAGAAGAAATAATTGCTCAAATTCAAAGCGAAGCACACCATCCTACATGGGAAGAGCTGTGTAGATATTTTCCTGATAAATATAAGCCAGAAGAAAAACCAGACATGATGAGTGAACAAATCATGCAGTTTCAATTATGTACATACGGAAGCAAAGCTGCATTGCTTAGAACTGACATGTCAACTCCAGATATTGTTGAGTGTATGACTCATGTGCAGAATATTCCTGATAAACAATCTAAAAAAGACCAAACAACTCTCATTTATACAGCCATGAAAAATTTAATGCAGCAAACAGCAGACAATACCACCTTACCGGTTTCGTATGGAATTATAACTCTAGACATGAATATGACAAATTGGGCACTAGAAAAAGGAAATGAAATATTTGATTGGAACCAAGATCAAACAACAATAAGGGTTCGCACACGAGAAAAACCTGCATGGAAAGAAGTGTCTCCTGACGAATTTAAATCAATGCAAGACACGCCAAACTTAGAAGTCATGACAAGTACATCAACAATGATCAATCCAAAAACATAACATGAAACATATCCACTTTATAGGAATCTGCGGAGTAGCAATGAGTGCACTTGCAATTGCCTTTCAAAAATTAGGATACAAGGTTACTGGAAGTGATAAAGGATTTTATCCTCCTGTTTCTGATAATCTAAAAAATGCAGGAATAAACTTTTATCCTGGCTGGCATCCTGAAAAAATGGGAATGCCAGATCTTGTTGTTGTTGGAAACGTTGCTGGATCAAAAAATTCAGAGTGGTTGCATGTACAAGAAAAAAATATTTCATACAAATCATATCCAGAAGTGATTGCAGAATTTCTTATTGCAAAAAACTCAATTGTTTGTGCAGGAACATATGGAAAATCAACTACAACCACACTCATGAGTTGGATTCTCAACCAAGCAGATATGAATCCAAATTACATGTTTGGTGGCATTAGTCTAAATAATTTGCTTCCTGCTCACATTGGAGAAAACGCTGAATGGTCAGTTGTAGAAGGAGATGAATACAAAACATCTCGGTGGGACACGCGTGCAAAATTTTTTCACTACTCCCCTACGCATCTTCTTTTAACATCTGTTGTGTGGGATCATGCAGATGTCTATCCAACTGAAAAAGAATATTTCAATGCATTTCAAGAACTTGTAAACAATATTCCTGATCACGGAACAAAAGTTATCTCTGAAAAAGCTTTGAGTGTTCTTGAAAAAAAGAATGCAAATATTATTTCTTATGGAAAAGAAAAAGATAATAATTATGTTTATTCCAATATAGTGCAAACAAAAGAGTCATTATCGTTTACTATCACACACGAAGAAAACATATACAATGTTTCTGCACCAATTCTTGGAGAATATAATGCAGACAATATTACAGGATGTTTTGCACTAGCACATGAAATTGGTATTGATTCAGAAAAAGTGATCCAAGCGATTTCAACATTCAAAGGTATGAAACGCCGTTTTCAAAAACGCAGCACAGGAAGTGTAGATGTATATGATGATATTGCACATTCTCCTAGCAAAGCACGCGCAATGTTAGCATCTGTAAAAAAATTGTATACTGGGAACATCATTGCTGTATTTGAGCCAAATACTGGAAACAGAGAGCTGCAAAGTAAACAAGGATACAAAGATGCATTTGTCGATGCAACAGAAGTTATAATTCCTCGACTCACAAAATTAAAAATTGATCCAAATAATCCTGTAAAGAAAATGGACGGACAAGATATTGCAGATTTGATTCCAAATGCAACATATATTGATGACGATGAAAAACTTGTTAACTATATTGCATCAAACAGAACAAAAGATGATGTTATTGTCTTTCTTGGTTCACACAGTTTTCGCAATATGATTGAGCAAACTGTTAAAAAACTATTGTAAAAATTATGAAACTTCCAAAACAAGCAAAACTCGTTCATGAAGGAAATATTTTTGATACTTATCAATGGGAGCAAGAAATGTTTGATGGCTCAAAAACGACCTTTGAGATGCTCAGACGAACAGACACGCTCCAGGTTATCCCAACAGTAGAAGATCGCATTCTTGTTGCACTTGAAGAACAACCAATGAAAGGTGAATTTTACTCTCTCCTTGGTGGAAGAAGAGATCCTGGTGAAGAACCGCTCGAAGGTGTTAAACGTGAACTTCTTGAAGAATCAGGAATGATAAGTACAGACTGGGAAGAAGCAAGACGTTATGAGCCATACACAAAAATGGATTGGACGGTGTATACATTTGTTGCACGAAATTGTATAAAGCAGGCAGAACAAAAATTAGATGCAGGAGAAAAAATTACGTTAAAAAAAGTAACGTTTTCTGAATTTGAAGAAGTTGTATTTTCAAAAACATTTTGTGGAAGAGAGTTTGCTCTTGATTTGATGAGAATGAAATATCGTGAACCAGAAGATTATGCAGAATTTAAAAAATTGATTTTTCCAAAATAAAAAAGGCCTTTATGGCATTTAGAGCCTTTAAAGCCTTTTTAGCTTTTTAATTATTTCCCCTCGTCAACAATTTCTACAGATACATCTTCCCCTGAAATACCAGTAACGGCAAGAGTAATACCACACATCTGACATTCAATGACTTGGTCCTTTTGCAAGTCTGAATATGAGGAAAGATCTACATCATTTTTACATTCTGGACAAACTAATTTCATATAGGTAAGGTTAATACAAGTTTTAGCAATCAACAGTATAAATCATAGTTGAAAAAATTTCAAATGAGCGCAAACCCAACAAAAAAAAGACATACCAATATTCCAGCATCCTATATAGTCTTATTGGATGGGACGAAAACATTACTTATAAGACGATTTAATACTGGATATGAAGATGGAAACTACGGGCTAGTCTCTGGCCATGTGGATGAGGGAGAAAATTTTTCCAAGGCACTTATACGTGAAGCCTATGAAGAGGCCGGTATTACGCTCGAGCCTTCAGATATTGAAGTTGCGCATGTCATGCATAGATACTCTAAAACTCGTGTTGGAGTTGAGGTATTTTTTGTAGCAACAAACTGGAAGGGTAAACCAAAAAATAATGAACCACACAAATGTGATGATATCTCTTGGTTTGAAATGGATGATCTACCTGAAAATATGGTGCCTTTTGTAAGACAAGCAATAGAGCACATAAAGAACAAAATATACTATAGTGAATATGGATGGGAATAGAAAAGATATACATACTTCCAAAAATAAATTTATTTTATTCGAAGGGACTGATGGTAGTGGAAAAACGTCTTTAGCAAAAAAAATGGCTGAATCTACTGGTAGTATATATTATTACAATCCACCTGAAGTGCTTAGATCATTACGAAATTTTGCTGATGAATCTCTACCACACATTCGATATCAATATTATCTTTTAGGAAATCATATCGCAGCAGAAGAAATAAAAGAATTATTAAAAACTGGACATGTTATCTGTGATTGGTATATATTTTCGACGATAGCTTATCACTCTATATTGTTAAACAAAGAGTTAACATTGCCAGATATTTTCATGCCTGACAAAATCATATTTGTATCAGCCGAGTGGAATGAAATAGAAAAAAGATTAAATGCTAGAGAATCTACTTCAAAGTATGAAGACCTTGAATTTCTTAAAAACGTGTATGAGCAGTATGTCCGTATTCTCTCTCCTCTGTCCAATGTTTTAAAAATGGATACCACAGGCAAAGATTCAGAACATGTAGTTTCTGAAATTCTAGAAAAAAAAGTACTCTGAACAAAATGAAAACTCCGCAACAAACATATCCAAAACTTGCAAAGATACTCAATATTGATGAGTTATATCTTAAGCGTGAAGATTTGCATAAATACGGCTCTCACAAAGGAAGATCTATTCCTTTAATGATTAAACAGTACGTACGAAATGGTGTACGAAATTTTGTTATTTCATCTTCTGGAAACGCAGCACTCGCTGCCATACTAGCTGCTCAGCAACATAACAAAAACAATCGAGAAAAACAAATATCACTTACTGTATTTGTAGGACAACATATTGATCCAAAGAAATTGAACCGACTCCAAAAAATAATCCAGGACAATGCTATTAGTATCGAACAAGTCGAAAGACCAAAACAACAAGCATTTCAAATGGACAAAAATGGACAAGCAACATTTTTGCGACAATCAACTGACGAGCTAGCACTCGAGGGTTACATGGAAATGGCAAAGGAACTCTCACGCATTCCAAATCTTGCTGCAATTTTCGTTCCAACATCATCTGGAACTACAGCACAGGCTCTCGCACAATCATTTATTGATTTAAACATAGACGTTCAAGTTCACATAGTACAGACAACAGCTCACCATCCTATCGCATCTGTATTTGATACTGATTTTGTAAAGACTGATACATCTGTTGCAGGCGCTATAGTAGATAATGTGGCCCACCGAAAGGATCCATTGGTAGAAGCGATTAAGCAAACAAGCGGAAGCGGCTGGATAGTTGGAGATAGTGCGATTACAAAAGCGCAAGAACTAATAAAAGAACAACTGAATATTTCCGTATCACAAAATGGTGTACTTGGTATAGCTGGATTGCAAAAGGCCTTATCTTCTGGATGGAAAAAAGATGGTGCAATTGTCTGTCTGGTCTGCGGTCAATAATAAAAAGGCCGTAAAAGCTCTAAAGGCCATAAAGGCCTTTTTCATATCTAAAAATAAAGAAAACAATAACCTTTAAGGCATTTATGGCTTTTAAAGCCTTTTAGGCATTTTCCCAAATATAGTGGTTGAAATAATATTTATCCACAACATGTTGTATTTTTGGTAAAAAGGATTTGTGGTATAATTAACACACCTCGTACTCCACAGTACAATTTACTTCTTAACTTCTTCGTGTGTTATGCCTGTGTATAAGATTCAAAAACGGAATGGTGCAATCGTTGACTTTGACATTGCAAAAATCCAAAAAGCAATTTTTTCTGCAGCAAAAACTGTTGGTGGAGATAACCCAACAACAGCAATGGAACTATCTCAGGCTGCATATGCAGAAATAGAAAGAAGCCATAAAGATACGATCCCTACAGTAGAAACAATCCAAGATACTGTTGAAAAAATTCTTATTGAACATGGTCATGCACAAACGGCAAAAGCATACATTTTGTACAGAGAACAACGTACACGTGTTCGTAGCACAAAAAATGTTGTTGTAGAAGTTGAAAAAACTATTCAGGAATATCTAGACAAGCTCGATTGGCGTGTTAATGCAAATTCAAATCAAGGATATTCTCTCGGTGGAATGATTTTAAACACTGCTGGTAAAGTAACAGCAAACTACTGGCTCTCCTCTATTTACCCACAGGCCGTAGGAGATGCTCATAGAAATGCAGACATGCATATTCATGACCTAGATATGTTCTCAGGGTACTGTGCTGGTTGGAGTCTTCGCGCTCTTCTTGAAGAAGGATTTAATGGTGTAAGTAATAAAATTGAGTCAAATCCACCAAGCCATTTATCTTCTGCTGTGGCACAAATGGTAAATTTTTTAGGAACACTTCAAAATGAGTGGGCAGGAGCACAAGCATTTTCAAGTTTTGATACCTACCTTGCACCATTTGTAAAAAAATATGAAATGGAAAAAAGACAGGAAATTGTAGATCACGGTATGTCATTTTTTTCAAAAGAGGAAGAAGAGAGATATATTGAAAAGAAGGTATACAAATATGTGTACCAAAACATGCAATCTATCATATTTAACTTAAATATTCCTTCACGTTGGGGAACGCAAACACCATTTACAAATATTACGCTTGACTGGGTGTGTCCTGAAGATCTTAAGGAAAAGAGACTCTTACTTGCAGGAGAACCGTTTGCTTATACATTTGGAGAACTTCAAAAAGAAATGGGCATTATCAACAAAGCATTTATAGAGGTCATGACAAAGGGAGATTCAAAAGGCCGAACCTTTACCTTCCCTATTCCAACATACAACATCACAAAAGACTTTGATTGGACTGACGAAAAAACCCTTCCTCTCTTTGAAATGACAGCAAAATACGGAACACCGTACTTCCAAAACTTTATCAATTCTGATATGGATCCCGGCGATGTTCGATCAATGTGCTGTAGATTACAACTCGATCTTAAAGAGCTGCGTAAACGTGGTGGTGGATTATTTGGATCAGCAGAAATGACAGGATCAATTGGTGTTGTGACTGTTAGCGCTCCTAGAATTGGATATGTGCATAAAGGAGACAAAGAAGCATTTCTCAAACGAATTTCACATCTTATGGAACTTGCAAAAGTTTCACTCGAATTAAAGCGAAAAGAAATTCAAAAGTGGATGGACCGAGGATTATTCCCTTACACAAAACGATACCTTGGATACTTAAACAATCATTTTTCAACTATTGGAATCAATGGTTTAAATGAGGCAATTCGAAATTTTACAGATGACAAAGAAAATATTTCTACACCAGAAGGACAAAAATTTGCTCAAGAAGTCCTTGATTTCATGAGAGATAAATTGTCTGAATTCCAAGAGGAAACTGGGAACCTGTACAATCTTGAAGCAACGCCAGCAGAAGGAACAACATACCGTTTTGCAAAAGAAGACAAAAAGCGATTCCCAGAAATTTTGCAAGCAGGTACACCGTCTGCTCCGTATTATACAAATTCATCTCAACTTCCTGTTGGGTTTACTGACGATGTATTTGAAGCACTTACACTGCAAGATAATCTCCAAACAAAATACACAGGTGGAACAGTCCTCCACTGTTACATGAGTGAACGAATTTCAAGTCCAGAGGCATGTAGAAATCTTGTGAAAAAAATTCTTTCTAAATTCCGTCTTCCATATATAACCATAACACCAACATTTTCAATCTGTCCTGTACATGGGTATTTAAATGGTGAACATGACTACTGTCCTGTTTGTGACGAAGAACAAAATGTTACAGAGTCGACACAGCTTGATGAAGAATGGAGAAGAGAATATATTAGTGCTCACTCACATAAATAAATTATTAAACATAAATATAAACCTATGAATAATGAAAAAACATGCGGAAAAAAACGAACACGATGTGAAGTATGGACAAGAGTAATGGGATATCATCGCCCAGTAACATTTTTCAATATTGGAAAAAAGTCAGAACACATGAGTAGAAAACATTTTCAAGAATGTCGTGTAGCAAATATTGAATTTGCTGAACAATATCAAACAGCACAAGCAACAGCCTAACCCTTCGACTCCCCCGACTACGTCGGGGTCGCTCAGGGCAGGCAACTAACAATTAACAAATAACAATTAACAAAATTTAGTAGAAAAAGTATTCTTTTAATTGGAACGGAATTACTAGTTATTAGCTAATAGTTAATAGACAATGTAAAAAAATTCAGTTCACCTAATAACTATTAACTGATAACTAGTAGCTAATATTTAATGTCTTCTTCTAAGAAAAATATTCTATACTAGATCCTTGTTTTTTGTTAGTTGTTAATTGTTTTTTATTTTTTATGTTAATCAGTGGAGTTCAAAAATTCACCATGCTTGATTTTCCAGAGCAGACTGCCTGCATTCTTTTTACGCCTGGTTGTAACTTTCGCTGTGGATACTGCCATAATCCTGAATTTGTTATTCCTGAAAAAATAAAGCAAATAAGAGATACATTCATTCCAGAAGAATCCTTTTTTGCATTTTTAGAAACACGAAAAGAACTGCTTGATGGTGTTGTTATTTCAGGAGGAGAACCAACACTTATGCCCGATCTTATTTGGTTTATGACGCGTGTAAAAGATATGGGATTTAAAGTAAAGCTTGACACAAATGGCAACCGACCAGAAGTTATAAAAGAAGCATTAGAAAAAAAGCTAGTAGATTTTATTGCAATGGATATTAAAACTTCCCCATCGTGTTATGAATCACTTGTTGGGAAACAGGTAAATGTTGAAAATCTAAAAAAATCAATAACACTTATTATGGAAAGTGGTATTGATTATGAATTCCGTTCAACACTTATAAAAGAAATTCACAACCAAGAAACACTTGAATCAATGGGAAAAATGATTCAAGGAGCAAAAATTCTTCACTTACAACCGTTCAGACCAGAACATACACTCAATCCATCTTTTGAACTAAAGCATCCTTTTTCAGCACAGGAAATGAAAGACGTTGCCAAAGTATTTTCAAAATTTGTGCAAACAGTAGAAATAAGAAGCTAATTATTGTATACTAGTGCTGTTTTATTATTATCAATTATTTATGCATGCATATTTAAAACCACTTGTAAGAATCAGCCTTGGTTGGCTATTTGTTTGGGCGTTCTTAGATAAACTATTTGGATTAGGATTTGCAACATCTGCCGAACAGGCATGGCTTGCTGGAGGTTCACCAACAGCAGGATTTTTAACACATGCCACAAAAGGACCCTTTGCAAGTTTTTTTCAGTATTTAGCAACATGTCAAACAACTGACTGGTTATTTATGGCCGGCCTCATCCTTATTGGACTAGCAATGATTCTTGGCATTGGTTTACGCATTGCAGGATACAGTGGAGCACTTATGATGCTGCTTATGTGGCTTGCAGTACTTCCACCAGCGCACAATCCATTCATGGACGAACATATCATCTACTGTCTTATTTTTCTCTACTTTGCTGGAGACACAAGTAAACAACTCTGGGGATTGGGAAATAAATGGAAAAAATTAAAGTTTGTGAAAAAAAGAAAGTGGTTACAATAACAAAAATATCCGGTACTACCGGATATTTTATTTTGTTTGAATAATGCTTATAAGATTATCTCCTTCCTCTTTGTTACTTTTCTTCTGCATTTTTATATAGTACTGCTCAACAACATTTAATTCAACGTGTTTACAAAGCTCTTCAATTTCCTTTGGTACAAACCCATGATAATATCTATCACCATAATTCTTTTTTGAACCGTCGCGCCAAGGAACAATAAAGTCTCCTGGAGCTGGTTCTCTATATGCGCCAGACTGGACTTTATTTTGAACCCACTCACCATACATATTCCAGTTCAACATAATAATCCTTCCATTTGGTTTGAGTATTCGTTTCATTTCGTGCAATGCTTTTATACGCAATTCTTCTGATGGAATGTGATGAAAAGAAGCAATTGCCCAAATGCTATCAAACGAATTATCATCAAAAGGAAGCAGTGCAAACTCCCCTACTTCAAATCTACCTGCAGGAAATTTTTCTTTTGCGAGTGTAATCAAATTTGCACTTTGGTCGAGGCCAGTATAGCTCCCTTGATTTTTTTCAAATATCTGATATAATCTTCCATTACCACAACCAAGGTCCAAAACAGACTCCCCTTTTCTGATATACTGTACAAGTGCTTTTACATCTTCCCAAAGATAATCTCTTGTACCAGAAAACTGATCTGCAATATTATCATAGGTTTCTTGGTTCATGGTAATCAATTGTTTTGCCAGCCGAGGGCTGATCCGCCTTTGGCGGACATCATCTTGATTCATAATAATACTCATGTTTACAAACAAACTTGATAACAAATTACTTGAAACGATTGTCCTGGGCATCGTTGATCTTCATCCTAAAACAAGGGATGAGTTTAATGATGCAGCACAAAAAGTTTGTGGTTCTCTTAAAATCAGTAAGCCTGCAAACAGAGAACTTATATCAGCCTATCAAAATTTAGTAAAAAAGAAAAGAGTGCCTAAAAGCAAACTCTTTGAATCATTCATGCTCAAGGCAAGTATTCGAAGTCTTTCTGGGGTATCTATTATCACATCCTTGGTCAAGCCATATGCCTGTCCTGGAAAATGCGTATATTGCCCTACAGAGGTTCGAATGCCAAAAAGCTATATTGCAAGCGAACCAGCAGCTGCAAGAGCCTTACGCCTCAATTTTTCGCCTTACACGCAAATGCAGCGTCGTATTCAAATGCTTGAACGCAATGGCCACAATGCTGACAAGATTGAATATATCATTAAAGGTGGAACATGGAATGCTTACCCTATTAAATATCAATATTGGTTTCTCTTGGAATCATTTAAAGCCTGCAATAATTTAACAAGAAGAAAAGAGGTTCCAGAACAGACTGAAGAAGAGTGTGCCAAAAAGACTCTTGAACAAATTCAAAAGGAACTTGAACAAGAACAAACATACAATGAAACAGCAGGATATAGAATTATTGGTATAACTCTTGAAACTCGCCCGGACGCAATAACTCCAAAAACAATTCAGCACATGAGAAAACAAGGGTGCACAAGAATTGAACTTGGACTACAAGCTCCAGATGACAACATCCTTGAATTGATTCAACGAGGACACACTGTACAGCAATTTCGAGATGCAATGCTACTTTTGCGCAGTGCTGGATTTAAGGTTGACCTTCATTTCATGCCAGATCTTCCAGGAAGTTCTCCTGAACATGATATTGAAATGTACAAAACAATTTTTTCTGATCCTGGACTTTGTCCTGATATGATTAAAATTTATCCAAATACTGTTATTAAATCTGCAGAATTATATCAGTGGTGGAAAGATGGTCGATACAAGCCATATGGTGATGAAGGATTGTTTCGTGCACTTCTTGCAATGAAACTTGCTACACCACGTTATTGCAGAATTTCTAGATTGATCAGAGATATTCCTTCAAATGAAATCTATGCTGGAAATACTATTACAAACCTTCGAGAAGATTTGTCAAAAGAACTAAAAGAACAAGGCAAAAAATGTGTTTGTCTTCGTTGTAGAGAAATTGGACGTCAAAAAGATATTATGGATGCCAATGAAGAACCACAGTTATTTATTGATGAATATGAGACAATTGGTGGGACAGAATATTTCTTAAGTCTAGAAGATAAAGAAAGAATAGCTGTTTACGGATTCTTACGCCTACGAATACCCTCTTCTGATCAAAACAAGGATCTAATTAAACTCATACCTGAAATCAAAAAAGCTGCTTTTGTCAGAGAACTTCATGTATATGGAACGCTTGTTTCAATTGGAAAAAGAAATGAACTAGCTTCTCAGCATAAAGGGGTAGGAAAAAGGCTTATGAAGGAAGCTGAAAACCTTGTAAAAGCAAAAAAAGGTAATAAAATTGCTGTTATTTCTGGTGTTGGAGTACGTGGATATTATAGAAAATTAGGATATAGAAAGATTGGAACATATATGATTAAAAGGCTTAAAAAGCTAAAAGGCAAAAAGGCTTAAAAAACAAATTTGACTTTACTGTCATTGCGAGGGACCCTGAGCCTGCCTAAGTCGAAAGGGACCGCGGCAATCTTATACCTTTATTTAGTAAAATTTCACTTGGCTTAACAAAGCCATTTTTTTATTTATTACCTTATTTAAGCCAAATTATTTCGCAAGGGGCTTGACAAGATCCTTTTTTTGTGTTATACTATGCTGTTCAAAAATAACAAAGAGTTTAAAAATCTATAACATATATAGACACAAAAACCCACAGTTATTCCTCTTCAAAAGCTTGTCCCCTTATATATAGAAATCAATGCCATCTATGTATGAGTGAGATAAGTAGTCCACATCTCATTACTGAGATACAGATTCATCTCCTCACAGGTTCATTACAGTGTAGGTACAGAAACTCCAAAGGTTTTTCGACCAGGGTACAAGGATCTTAACAGAGACTCTTGTTCCCCGGTCGACTCGTGCGACCACAACCTGGTCCACGAGACCGCCTTTTCGCCCGCCCACGTTGGGTCGGCACTTCTGGAGCTTTCCATGCGTACTGTCAACTTCAAGAGCACCGTTTTCGGCATCATCGTGACCGCGATCATCGTCTGCGTCCTGAGCGCTTGCCAGCTGTCCATCAACAGCTCGCGCAGCAAGCTCGAGCGCGGCATCGATCTCGGTACGGTCCACATCCACGTGGACACGAGCGATGCGCCGATCCAGCTCGCCAGCAAGTAACAACTCCTACACGACCGAACCTGCTGCCCGACGGGAACTTCCATATTTCCGTCGGGCGTGCAGTCCTTCTCTTCTCTTCTTAATTGAGGAGAGAAGAACTGTTCAAAACAAAACTTATCTACTGGTATATAGAATAAATGCCATCTATGTACGAGTGAGATAAGTAATCAATAACTCAACTTCTGAGATACAGATTCATCCACTCGCAGGTTCATTACAGTGTAGGTTCAGCTTCAAGGTTAGTTCGACCGGGATACAAGGTTCTTCTTAGAGACTCTTGTTCCCCGGTCGACTCGTGCGACCACAACCTGGTCCACGAGACCATTTTCCCTCGCCCGCCCATGTTGGGTCGGCACATTGGAGCTTTCCATGATCCCGAGCTGTTTCCCCACCGAGTACGTTTCCTCCAACTTCATCACGTTCCTGGCAGCGTGCACGTTGGCCGCAACGCTCATCTGCCCGCTCATCAACAGCGGCGCGTTCGCCTGATCGGCACCCTACACCGAACCTGCTGCCCGACGGATAATATCCAAAACCGTCGGGCGTGCAGTTTTCTTCTTTTCAGTGCTATACTGAAGAGAAAGAAACTGCTGAACAAATAACAATTAACAAGAAACAAATAACAACTCTTTGAATCAAAGAATAGTGAAAGAAAGTTTGTTAGTTGTTAATTGTTAATTGTTTTTTAAAACATTAATTGAAAAAGCTTTAACGAGTCAAAAAAATTGTTGATTGAGCAGAGAAGAATTTCTTCTGAACTCAGTTAGCAAACGTGCGCTGGATCCCCCTACCGGGACTTGGCGCCATGCGCTGACCTCGGTTCCTTTTGAATTCAACTACAGCCGGCCCCACCCTTTGAACGGCCGCCCCAATCTGGAGCGCTATCATGCGTATTTTCCTTTTGTCCCTTGCGTCCATCTTTGTCCTCAACCTCGTTGCGTGCGACGATTCGGCGCCGGAACCGATCAAGTTCGATTACTCGAAGCCGATCGAACCGGTCCTCACGTACCACCCAGAGGTCCACAAGTGCACGCTGGACATCGTCAAATTCCAACACCGCTACGGCGCTGAGCGTTCGGCCCGATTCCCGGGATGCGACAGCCTGACGCTGGATGCGCAGGATGTTCGCTTGAACTTCACGATCAGCCTCTACCATCCCGAGGTTCCGGAACAGGATGCCAAGTACGTGGACCAAACCGGGAAAGGCCGGTACACGTGCCTCGGCTATTGCGTCGTTCACAGCATCAAGAGCTCTGACGAAGCACTGTGGAACAGCCCTTACCCCGTCCGCGTTTCGAAGGTCTGCGAGTTTTCCGCAAGCGTCTGGAGTTACTGGGGCAACCGACCTCTTTCGTTCCCGAACTGTGACAGCGTCACGTTCAAGAACCTAGACAAAGATCGTGTTCCTGGCGACGTCCGCCTGCTCCACAACGGCAAGGAGATCAGCATCCGACCTACTCAGCTCACGACGAACCTCACGTGCGAGACTGACGAGTGCGTGTATCAGATCGACGGCCGCTGGTAGTCAATTCAACCTTTAACCGAGGCCCCGACTGGACAACGTTCAGTCGGGGCTCGTGGCATGTTTCCTTCAAAGAAAGGAAGTATACCGTGAGAAAATACAGCTAATTGTTAGTTGAGCAAAAGACATACTGTGTCTTGCACTCAGTTAGCAATCGTGCGCTGGATCCCTCTACCGGGACTTGGCGCCATGCGCTGACCTCGGTTCCTTTTGAATTCAACTACCCAGGCCGCAAAGGTCTGTTCTTTCGAGGTGCTACATGGATAGCAGAACTATCGGCATTTTCGTGATCTTCGCAGCCATCCTCATCGCCATCCTTCCGGACGAGGACAAGCCCGACAACAAGACCAGCAAGGCCACCACCAGCGTCGTCTACATGGACATCGACGACATCCATGCCGTCTTCCTCCAGAGCGACTGTACGTACAACGTGCAGAAGCTGGAGAAGAAGGCGCAGGGCCGAACGTCGTTCGTCGCCGCGTACAGCAGCTGCCCGAAGGTCACCGTCAAGACCACGACCAAGGGGCTGGCCCACGGTTTCCAGGTGGGCAACTCCAACCCGGACGGACACAGCGTTTCCTACGTCGGCAATGGCGACACCTTCGACT
The DNA here is from genome assembly GCA_965231005.1 of uncultured Gammaproteobacteria bacterium. Lineage (GTDB taxonomy): Bacteria > Patescibacteriota > Patescibacteriia > Magasanikbacterales > UBA922 > CAZTEU01. Next base: position 797,388 of record OZ246405.1, on the reverse strand, counting down.
GCGGTGGCAAATGCATCGTCAAGATCTACCACATGAAGGACGTCCACGCCGGACACGACGACTTCGACATGCCCGACGCGAAGTAGCGAATTCAATCTTCAACCGAGGGCCCTGACTGAACAACGTTCGGTCGGGGCTCGGAGCATATTTCTTTTGCAAAAAGAGATATACTCTGAGATAAACACAAATATCAACCAAAAAAACAAGTCTACTAGGCCTGTTTTTTGTTTGATTCCACGTCTTGATGACGACCTCCCGGTATGCTATCCTAGTATCATAATTTTATAACATATGACTCTTCCCCCAAATACAATTATTGCCTGTGGACCTGTAATCATTGAAGATGGTAAGGTTTTACTTGATAAAGAAGAAAAAGATTTTGGTATAACCCCATGGTTCTTTCCTGGTGGAAAAATGGAAGATTTTAATGGAACATTTGAAGACGTTTGTATACGAGAAGCAAAGGAAGAATTAAATATTGATGTTGAAATATTACGCCCACTCCGACCACTCATGATGAAACGGGTTGAGGATGATACCAGATATACCATTCTTATTCATTTTCTAGCAAAAAGAACCGGAGAAATTTCAATTGGTGATGATGTTGTAGAATGGGGTTGGTTTGACATTCACAACCTTCCTGAAGACTGCGCACCAAATGTTAAAATCGTTATTGATGACTATCTCAAATCATTATCTAACATATAAAATTTCAAAGTATGATTTACAGATACCTTGAGCACAATTAATTGATGAACTATTAGATGATAGATAATAAATACTAGATAATATTTTATGAATTTACAAGAAAAAGATCCAGACATTTATAACCTGATACAAAAAGAAACCCTGCGACAAGCAGAAGGACTTGAAATGATTCCTTCTGAAAACCATACATCAGAAGCAGTACTGGAAGCAGCAGGATCACGTCTTACTGATAAATATTCAGAAGGATATCCTGGTATTCGCTACTATGGTGGATGTGAAAATGTTGATGATGTTGAAAATTTGGCAAGAGATAGAGCAAAAGAACTCTTTGGTGCAGACCATGCAAATGTACAAGCTCACTCAGGATGCCCTGCAAATATTGCAGTATTTTTTGCTTTGCTTGATCCGGGAGACACACTCATGGGATTAAAATTATTCCATGGTGGACATATGACGCATGGATTAAAGTTAAACTTTTCAGGTACATTTTTCAATAGTATCCAGTACACGTGTAGAAAAGAAGATGGATTTATTGATGTTGACCAGATGTATGAACTTGCAAAAGAGCATAAACCAAAATTAATTATTACTGGAGGAAGTGCCTATCCTCAAATCTATGAATGGGAAAAATACAAGGAAGTTGCAGACAGTGTCGGTGCATATCTTTTAGCAGATATGGCACATGTTGCTGGGCTTGTTGCGGGCGGTGTTCACCCAAATCCAGTTGGTATTGCAGATGTTGTTACTACAACAACTCACAAAACACTTCGCGGTCCACGTGGTGCACTTATTCTTGCAAACGGAAACCCGTCTACTCCACTCAAAAAGGTAGAGCGCTCAAAAGAAAACATCCCGACATTGATTGACCGTGCAATTATCCCTGGAATCCAAGGTGGCCCACATAACCATCAAACAGCAGCCATTGCTGTTGCTCTGAAGGAAGCAATGCAACCTGAGTTTAAAGTATATGCACAGCAAATTGTAAAAAATGCCAAAGTATTGGCAGATGAACTCTTGCAACATGGATACAACCTTGTGACTGGTGGAACTGAAACACATCTTCTTCTTATTGATTTAAACAATAAAAACCTGTCAGGAAAACAAGGTGAAAAAGCACTTGGAAAAGCTGGAATTACTGTAAACAAGAATACAGTTCCATTTGACCCAAGAAAGCCATTTGATCCTTCTGGAATTCGTATGGGTACTCCTGCACTTACGACAAGAGGAATGAAAGAAGAAGAAATGAAGACTGTTGCTGGGTTTATCCATAGTGCGCTTTCAAACGTTGACAATGATGCAGCACTTGTAAAGATTCATGAAGAAGTAAAAGAACTTTGCAAAGACTTCCCTCTTCCAAATTAATATGGAATATACAGTACGCTCAATTGAAGAGACAAAAAAAATTGCAGAAGATATTGTTAGTGGATTACATGGCGGAGATATACTGCTTCTACATGGAGATCTTGGTGCTGGCAAAACAACACTCACAAAACTCATTGCAAACGAACTTGGAATAACAAATGATATCACGAGCCCAACATTTTCTCTAATGAATATGTATTCACTACCAGAGTTCAAAAACAGTATAGAACAACTGGTACACATTGATACATATAGATTAGAACATGAACAAGAATTAATTGATATTGGAATTGAAGACTACCTAGGAGATAGCAAAACACTCACTATTATTGAATGGCCAGATAAGATACAGAGCTTGCTAAAAAATAGGAAGGCAAAGCATCTTTATCTTGAACATATTGATGAAAAGACTCGTGTAATAAAAATATAATAACCTACCGAGCCCTTACGGACTCGGTTTCCCCGCTTGGTATGACCTCCTCCCCGGACTCACGTCCGGGGTTTCCTTTTGTTGTCGCTTCGCGCAAATCGCCTGTATTTCATCAGGCTCCAGCGGCACCATTCATCCCCGCACTCTTGCTCAACAACACATCCACATCTGTCGTGTACGTCAGGTTCGCTCCGTGCGGGGTTTCCTGGAAGACAAAAAAAGACACCCTGCTGGGTGTCTTTTACTAATTGTCAATTATTATTATCCTTGTGTGCAATCTGCTGTTGACCAAGTAATAGCCCCATCATTAACTGTTCCATAAGAATATCCATCACCATCACGATCCTTGATAATGAGACAACCACCTCTTGATTCATGTTTAGAATCAATTCGAGCTGATGATGTTGCAATACTGAACACATCAATTCCAGCCTCTGGAGTTGACGTACCAATACCTGTATTACCCTCTGACACATCAGTAAACAAAATTGCTGTTCCAAAACTGTTATTTACTTGAAAATCAGCATCAGAACCATTTGATGCATTAACCGTTACACCTCCATCAACAACAATTGTTGAACTTGCATAAATAGCACCTTGCACGGCCAGAGTAGAACTTGCATAGAGCTGATCATCGACAACAAGCTGTCCACCAACGTTGACGTCTCCTGCTGCTGAAGCTTCGTTAGAGCTATCTATTGTACCGATAGTTACTACCCCACTTACATCTAGAACTGTACTACTCACTGAGTTTGAAAAAATTGTTCCTGATGCATACATGTCTTTAAGCGCACCAAAGTAACTACCAATTGACCTTGTATTTCCTGTATCAATAGGAATATCTGACGCTAAAGGAGAATTAAAGACTACCTCTCCAATAGTTGCACCTGCAGTTGATGTCCCAAATGTTATTGTCCCATTCTTATTAAAAGTCGCACCAGCAAGATATGATGAGCCTGAGGCAAAAATATTATTCCAAGCAGTGTCCCATGCACCAATATTTGCCTGACTATTTGAGTATGGAAGGATAGATGTTTGTACTGTAATCGTACTACTTGCGTAAATCTCATCATCTACCACAAGTTGTCCTCCGATGTTTACGTCTCCTGCTGTTGTAGCCTGGTTGGAACTATTCACATCACCAATAAATGCTGTCCCTGATGTGTATAGATCATTCCATGCTGCTGTACCATTTGTACCAATGTCAGCTCCATCGTGTGAATATGGAAGAATAGATGTTTGTACTGTAATCGTACTACTTGCAAAAATTTCATCGTCTACGACAAGCTGTCCACCAATGTTTACATCTCCTGCTGTTGTAGATTCATTTGCGCTTGTTACTTCACCAATGTGAACTGTTCCTGATGCAAACACTTCACTCCATGCTGCACCATATGCTCCAATGTCTTCACCATTGTTTGACGCTGGTTGAATTACTCCGTCAAATGTTGCTGCTCCTGTCTGGGTAAGAGTCCCACCTACTGATACATTATTCCCAAAGGTTGAAGCTGCATTTGCAGCAAATGGAATAGAAAAGAAAAGCACAATAGAGACAAGCCAAAACCATATTTGACGAGCTAATCTATCCTGCCTGTGCAATGTTGATTGTTGCATAGTTTTTTTAATTATTTTTTATAATATTTTATTAAATAAATTTATGGACATGCAACTGTCGTTGCTGTTATATTTCCATTAAGAACCATAATTGCAGAACATCCAGCACCATCGCTATCTTCTAAAATGAGCTCAGAACCAACACCCGATAGTCCACTGCTCATATACATTGTTGATGTTCCAACATCATTATATATTGAACTTGTGGCGCTGTGAACTGTTCCTGATGCAAATAAATCACTCCATGCACTGCCATACTCACCAAGAGCAATATCATCGTTATTGACTGGCTTCACATTATTTCCTGCTGTATCAAATATTGCATCTCCAGCATCTGTTTGAAAAGTTGCATGACCATTAGCATCACTAGAAAGAATGATATTGAGTGCTGGATTTCCAGATTGATTACCTTTTGTTATTGAAATATTACCACCATCTACTGTAGCTGTACCAAGATCTAAATTTCCTGTATTGGATAACGTACCTCGAATTGTACCACCAAAGGTAAAGAGAAGATAACTTGCTTGTACATCCGACTCAATATACGTACCTAGTGTGTCAGAATATATACTTGTGAAATCTCCAATGTAGACTGTTCCTGAAGTATAGATATCCTTCCATCCATTTGTGGCTGTTCCCAGATCAACTTGATTGCTCGAATATGGCTTTACAGTTGACTGAACAGTAAGCGTACTGCTTGCAAAAATCTCATCATCTACAACTAATTGTCCACCTATGTTCACATCTCCAGCATCTGATCCAAGATTAAAGCTAGATGTTTGTCCAACATATACTGTTCCTGAAGCATACAACCCACCCCATGCCTTTCCAAATGCTCCAAAATCATATGTATTATTGGCATTTGGTTGTGGGCCAGTTGTAAAATCTGCATTTATTTGGATAGAATTTGTGTCATCTGTTCCAAGCGTGACATTTCCACTTGCTGTTAACGCACCATCTGAAGTAATTGTACTACTTGTATAAATAGCACCTTGAACCGCAAGAGTTGAACTTGCATAGATTTGATCATCTACAGCCAACTGTCCACCAATATTTACATCACCTGCAGTCCTTGACTCATGAAAATTTGTTACTACCCCAATATGGACTGTCCCAGTTATAAATGTTGTACCAGTAATTGTGGCTGTTCCTCCAACTGAAACATTATTCCCAAATGTTGAAGCTGCACCTACAGCAGAAGGAAGTAAAACAAAAAAACAGGTAAGTAAAAAAAACCAAGTTATTGTCTGTACTTTATAATCAAACATGAATGCATGCATAGATGTCTATAGTTTTTCAAACATAGTATATCAAAAAAACTCCTAATTATGGAGAAAAATGACTGTTTTAATGTGGATAACTAAAAAGAATATTTCATCTCTTTTTTTTGAAACGATAATGCTCCCCCTGTCCCATTTTCCCTGTTCGAGGATGCCAAATTGCATAAAGCCGACGAGCCACCCATTCTTTGAATCGTTGCCATTTCCCTCTTTTTTCCCAATTAATATCTTCTAAATTTAAGGATTTATTCATCCAGTCTGATATTGTCTCTTTAATATGCTTTACAAACTCTCTATCTCGAATTCTCACATTTGCTTCATAATTATCATAAAAACTACCATGTTCAATATTACTACTTCCAACCATTGCCCAGTCATCATCTACAACAACTCCTTTTCCATGCATCATCTGATCTACAAGATGAACACGAACACCCAATTTTCTCATAAGTGAAAACCAACCATAACTTGCATATGTTGCTATGCGAAGATCTGTACGAAATGGAATAAGTAAGTCAACTTTTACACCGCGCTTACGAGCACGCCACAAGGCATAAAGAAATTTTTTGTCTGGAAAATAATACGGTGAAAACAAAATGACTCTTTCTCGTGCTTTCAAAAGCGCCTCCATATATTTCTTTCTTGCCTTTGATTTATTTTTTTCTGGATCATCGTAAATAAAATCAACCATTGATTGCTTAACACGAAAACGATATTTAAAAAGATGTTTCACTGATTCTTTCTCACCACCACAAATAATATACATTTTTGCAAAAGCTCTCAAAAGTGAATGAACCGATCTTCCTTTAATTTTGAGGTGAATATCTAGCCAATCTTTCATAGATGCTTGAATGTTGACTCCACCAATGAAACCAATTGACTCATCAACAATTAATATTTTTCTGTGTGTTCTAGAAACTAACTTTTTCCAAAGACCTCTATGACGATATTTTCTTTGATGGAAAAAACGTATGTCAACACCTGCTTGTTTCAATGAACCAACAGTTCTGCTTGATAAGGCAAAACTTCCAACTGAGTCAACAATGACTTTTACATCAATCCCCTCTTTTGCTTTTTTTTCAAGAAGATCAAAAAACCTCTTTCCAGCAGAATCATCAATAAAAATATACAGCTCCCAATAAATGGAACTGGTTGCTGCTTCTATCGCATCATACATGGCATCCCATGCCTGACTTGAGGTTGAATATAATTTGTACGTTGACTCATCCATATACTATGCTAAAATAACAGTCAATTTATACACTCCTTATATATTTACATATAGACAGGGAGATTGCAAGAAACGCATGAAGCCAATTATTGTTATTCCCACATTCAATGAGGGAGAAAATATAGAAAAATTAATAAAAAAAATATTCCAAATCAATATTTCAAATTTGGAAATTATTGTTGTTGATGATAACTCTCCAGACGGTACTGCTGACATTGTTAAACAATTAAGAGAAACCTATCCTATCCATGTTATTGAAAGACCAGAAAAACGTGGACTTGGATCAGCATATATTGCTGGATTTAAAAAAGCGATAGAACTTGACGCAACACATATGTTGGAAATGGATGCAGATTTCTCACACGACCCAGAAGATCTTCCCCAAATAATTGCTGCTGCGCAAACATATGACCTTGTTATTGGATCACGAAAAATACAAGGAGGAAAAATCATTGGTTGGGGATTTGTAAGAAAAAGTATGAGTAATGGAGCGATGTGGTTTTCACGAATCCTCCTTGGACTGCAAACAAAAGATGTTACTGCTGGTTTCCGATGTTATAAAAAACAAGTTCTGGAATCAATAGAATTAGAAACTATTAAAAGTAATGGATATGCATTTCAGGAAGAAATGTTATTTAGAACTGAACAAAAAAAATTTTCTGTAAAGGAAATTCCTGTAACGTTTGTAGACAGACAAGAAGGAAAATCAAAACTTTCTAAAAAAGATATTATCGAATTCTTCTTCATAATACTCAAGCTTCGCAAACAAAAAAAATAAACTCTCGGATAACCGAGAGTTTTTTGGATGATGTTTAGCGTATAATCGTTCCCTTAAATACTTTCCCAGACAGTGCATGATCTACTTCTTTTAGATTTGTCCCACGCAGGATTCCAACTTCTAGACCAAGACGCTGTGATTCTTTACTTGCAATAGGATCGAACGGTGCGTTTTTTCCAGGATCCCACGTATTTCCAACAATATTTTTTCTAAAGGAAGCCCAATCAATTTCTTTTATTTTTTTTGCATCTTTGTATTTGTTTGGATCTTTCGTGTACACGTAGTCGATATTTGATAAGTTTAAGATTTGCTTTGCTTTAAATTTTTTTGCCAAAAGTACAGCATCCATATCTGTAGAATGCCCAGGTCTATACCCTGCGCCGATAATGATTGGTTTTTTGCTTCGAATAATTTTATGTGGATTTACAATAATATCTGGAGCAGCATGTCCTTTAAATAGATATTTAACAAACTGTGCATTAAAATGTGTGCTATGAATACCAATCCAGTCAAGATCCTGCTTTGTCAACGAAGACACTGTCTTCTTTGCTGCTTGCTGATAATCTCTACACGTTCCTCCACCACCAATAACAAGAATGAACTGATGACCCCGTCTTACATGCTTCAGAATAAGTGTTTTGAATTTTTTCAAAAATGGAACATCAAATCCTGTTTTGGGAATAACGATTGATCCACCGACTGAGATAATTGTTCTTTTTTTCATATGTTTGTCATGCGATTATGTTGGCAATAGTATACGATCTTTCTTTAGAGAAATCAAGCCATCATACGCTAGGCGAGATAAAATCCGCTGGAATCGATTGGGATCAACATCAGGAAATTTTTTCTCCAATACAACTATCTTCATATTGTTCTTTTGTCTAAGCGCATCTATTATTCTCCCACGGACATACCTATCAGTTTCTTTAAAAGGAATTGATTTCTTTTTTACTTGAATATGTTTCTGTGTCAGAATTCGAGGAAATGCTTTACAATGTTTTTGAATAGGACATACATGACATCCAGGTTTTTGTGTTGTACAAATTTGAGAACCGAAATCCATAAGGGCTTGATTCCAAATATATGCACGAGAAACAATATTATTTTTTTTATTTTTTGAAAATGATGAAACTATCTTATCACCCTTTACCAATAAGTACTGATCCCTCTTTTTTTTCAAACCAAAAAAAACTCTTTGGTAAAACCGCCGATGATTTGTATCCATCATTGCTACAGGATTATCAAATGCAAACGAAAGAATAGCTCGAGCAGTATAATCACCCACTCCAGGCAATGCTATCAGTTCTTTGTACGTTTTGGGAAAACGTCCACCGTGCTCACGCCTAATTGTACGAGCTGTTTTCTGCAAAAATAATGCACGCCGATTATATCCTAGCCCTTTCCAAGCCCTAATTACTTCAGCAGGAGCTGCCTCAGCAAGACGTTTTACTGTTGGAAATGCTTTGAGAAACTCTTTATATTTTACAATAACTCGCAACACCTGTGTTTGTTGAAGCATAACTTCACTTACCAAAATATGGTAAGGATTTCTTGTTCTTCTCCATGGCAAATCACGTCTATTTTTTTTGTACCACGAAAATATTTTCCTCTTTATTACATCCATAACAACATATATAAGAAAACCCGGTGAATATAGCAAACGCTATTCTTTTCACCGGGCATTTTGTATTTGTAAAAACGTCTTATCTCTTGGCACTATACAAGCCGTAAAATACTACTGCAAGAACAAAGGAAATGACAGCCCCATATTGAACAGCTTTTTTTGCATCAAGTTTAGAAGCAACCAATGGTTCTGCATCTTCACTATCACTACTTCCATCTCCATCTGTATCACCGGCAAGAGGATCTGTTCCCTTTTCAATTTCATCTGTGTCAGAAATACCATCATCGTCTGAATCAATATTGAGTGGATCTGTTTTATGTGTTTTTTCCTCTGCATCACTTAGCCCATCGTTGTCATCATCTTCGTCCGCATTATTTCCAATCCCGTCTAAATCTGTATCGACAGATTCTTTTGCATCTAATGGAAATACATCTGTTAAGTCTGAAACACCATCACCATCAGTATCTTTCTTTGTTGGACTTGTCCCTTTTTCTACTTCGTCACCATCTGAAAGTCCATCTCCATCTGTGTCTTTTTTATTTGGATTTGTGCCATATTTTTTTTCATCATTATCTCTTAGCCCATCATCATCTGAGTCAGCTTTTGATGGATTTGTTTGATCTGCAATTTCTTGTTTATCATCAATCCCATCACCATCTGTATCTTTTTTTGTTGGACTACTTCCATACTTCTTTTCGTCTCCATCTGTTAGTCCATCACCATCTGTATCTTTTTTATGTGGATTACTTCCCAATTTTTTTTCATCAACATCACTCAATCCGTCATTATCATCATCTGGATCACTATTATCACCTATCCCGTCTTTATCAGCATCTGCCCACTCTCCCTTATTTGCCGGAAATAAATCTACATTGTCATTATGGCTATCTCCATCTGAATCTTTTTTAGCAGGATTCAATCCCCTATCTACCTCTGTTTTATCATCAAGAGAATCTCCATCTGAATCAACTTTTAATGGATTACTTCCAACTTCTTTTTCCTTTGCATCACTGAGTCCATCATTATCATCGTCTTCATCAACTTTATTTCCAATGTCATCACCATCTGTGTCAGTGTCAATATCATATGATGACTCTGCATCAAACTGTGCCACCTGTGTTTGAGAAAGCGTTTGTTCATCACCTTCTTCAACAACCTTTACGTTTCGCAAACGAACAGTAAATTGCTGCGATCCAGCAGGAAGTTTGTAGTTAACCCAAACCTGCTTTGCTTCTTCAAAACCAAGATTTGCTACAGATGTTTTTCCAATAATTTGACCATTATTTAAAAATTGAACTTCTGCAGTTAAATTTTCAAAATTATTGTTTACGATTACGGTATATACTTTTACTGTATCACCTTCAAAATTTGTAGACCCAGATAGCCAAATATTTTGATTGACAACAAAACTAAATGGAGCTGCAGAAACATGAGACGTCAACAAAAGAAAGGCACTGAGAATAAAAAAATATCGAAATATCTTCATATTATTTTTGAGAATCAACTGAATGTGTTGATGTTGTTATAGATACCATTATATCACCACTTATGTCTGTTCTCCAAATTTCTGTCCCCATCCTTTTTACTCTTCGAATAACTCGCTCTGATGGATGATGAAATTTATTCTCCATTCCTGCAGAAGCAACTGCTGTCTCCGGTGTTGCTGCATCAAGAAATGGCTGAATTGAAGACGTTAATGATCCATGATGACCTAACTTGAGTATTTCAACATCCAGTTCTTCTCCATATACATCTACAAGATATTCCTCCAACTCAGCTTCGGCATCTGCAGTGAGTAATGTATCTTGATCACCATAGCTTAATTTCATAACAATAGATGCATTGTTGCTTCCAACATCTTTTTTCACTCCAGGAATATTTTTATTCTTTTCAATGGAATGATCTGGATATAAAAAATCTATTCCAACACCAGCAATATTCCAATGCACTGAACTACTTACAATAGAATACATAGCCTGTTCCTCTTGAATAGCACGCATAAAACTTTGCCAAAGCTGACTATATTGTTTTTGTTCTCCATTGTAAAGAATATGATGAACATCAAAACGATTCAGTACATCAATGCATCCACCATAATGGTCAAGATCTGGATGAGACACAAGAAGATAATCAATGTCTCGATCATAAAATGGCATAACACGACCAAGTGCTTCAATCGAAACTGCATCAATTCCACAATCAATAAGCATTTGTTCTCCGTTTGGAAATTGTATAAATGTTGCATCTCCTTGACCAACATCGAGAAAAATCATTTTGAGATGAGCATCCTCATCCTTTTTGACATCATTTGATGTATACAAAAAAAGAAGAGAAATACTAATAAGAAGGATTATGCTATAGAAAGCTATTTTTTTGTATGTTTCCATATCATTACAAACAATGCAATATATCCAAATACCATCCCCCACCATGGTAAATGTAAATCAACAGCAGCAAATGATAAATCTGCAAACCATTTGACAACCACAATAACATAACTCAATCCAAGCCATGCCAGCCAAGAAATAATAAATCCAATTGGTTTAAATACAAAGCTGAACAGCACTGCTAAAAACCCGAGCAACATTAAAAAAGGAATAATCCAAAGAATAAGAACATTTACAATTACTGCAACAATGGATAGTCGTTTGAATTGAAAAAGAATAAGTGGAAGTGTTGCTATGGTCGCGCTCAATGTTGCTTCAATTGATTCGCGAAAACCAAGTACTTCTGGAATTTTTTTAAAAAACGGTTGCAGCATCGGGCTTATATATACAAGTCCAAGTGTTGAAATAAAAGATAATTGAAATCCTGCATCCCATAACAAAATAAATGGATTATGTACTGTCATAAGAACAGCTGTCAAAAGCATAACGTTTCCTACTTGTGATGCACGTCCCATTTGTTTAGCAAGCAAAACAATAACACCCATAATCCCTGCACGCACAACTGATGCACTTAGTCCTGCAAAAATAACAAATAATGAAATACCAATAATGATAATATAAAATGCTTTTTTTCTTGGAATATACAAATCAACTAAAAAAGAACTTAGAATCAGAGAAATAATCGTAATATTATATCCAGATATTGCAACAATGTGTGTGACTCCTGTTCTACTAAATAATTCGTTTAAACTTCCAAGTCCTCCACGATATCCGTACAACAGTCCTGCCATAAAACTTGCGTGCGGTTCATGCCACAAAAGATTTATTTGTTTTGCAATAACAACTTTTGCTTTTAAAATTTTTTCAAGCAAAAAAATTCCCTCGCTTTCACCTACTTTCTCAATCTTTGGCTGTGTGCAAATTTGAAATACACCATAGCGAGCAAGATACATATCATATCGAAAGTCTTCAATTGGTTCAGGTCTTTTAAGACGACATTTGAGACGCAACACATCTCCATAATCATATCGAGGATACAAATGTGTTTTTAGGTAAATGCGTCCCAATTTTTTTGTTTTAACAATATAGCGTACACCATCCATTCGCACATCTGGTTCTGCAGCAACATATCCTTGTAATGTTTGAATTTCAAAAGATGAATCTATTTTTGCTGGTTGTGCAATGGAATGTCTTGCGATTCCAAAAAATAAAAAACTGAAAGACAAAAAAATAAAGAAATATTTTTTGTTTGAATAGGTTAAAATGAGTATTGAAACAGATAGGAAAGAAAGAAAAAGTAATATATAAGAAGCTATCGTTATCTCTGCAAGTGATGAAACAGCAACACCGATTAAAAAACAAAAACAAAAGACTATAAATCTTTTGCTTTTTGATTGTAGTATCCCCTCCATAATAGAACACGGATTAAACGGATTTGTACGGATCTTTGTATTTGTTTTCAAAAATTTTTCTTTTAAATTCAGGTTTTTTCCCAAAATTTAACAAAAGACCTACTTCAACAGAAGTGGCCTTAAGATAATTAACTAATTGTGCTTCGTCTTCTACCCTCAATGATTCTGCAGCTTTTAATTCTATGATAACTTCACTATTTACAATAATATCTGCAAAATATTTTCCAACAATTTTTTCATTATACAAGACATCTATTGGAACCTGTTTATCAGCATAAACACCAATCCTTCTCAATTCAATCAACATCGCATTTTCATACACTTTTTCCAAAAATCCAAACCCGAGCTTATTATATACAGTATAATAAGATTTGATTATTTTCTCAGTTGTTTCCCCCCTTAACATATTAATCCGTTTTTATCTGTTTGATCCGTTAGATCCGCGTTCCATTCGATAAAATAATTAATTTTTTTTAGGTTTGTTTGGTGTTGGAAATGGTTCTTCCCCTTCTTCTAGTGGAAGTTCATCAACTAACTGACTTCTACTCACTCGCCCGTCCAAATATTCTTTCCACATGATTATTTTTCCATCTTTTATTTTTCCAATAATACCATCACTCACTGCTGTACGTTTTCCTTTTTCTAAATTATCTGATGCAAACTGCCATTCAACAGCAACCATATCACCATCAATAATGATGTTGTGAATATATACTTTTGTATTTGCAAAATGATCTTTGTAATATTCCAAATCTTCAACAACTTGATCGAAATTTAAACGCCGACCAGGATATGCAAATACAATATCTGGATGCATGGTAGATTTAAGTAATTCTATATCCCCTGTTTCCCATGCCTTTGCTTGATCATACACAAGTTTTTCAATCTGCGCACGATACTCTACAGACACAACTGAATATGCTCCACCTTTTTTATCTTTGTATCCCCATCCACATCCTGCAGTTACAAGAAGTACAAGAAGAACGACTGACAGGCCAATTCTGCTTTTCATAGTGTTATACAACAATAGAGATTAACTTCCCTTTTACATAAATAACTTTTTTTGGTTTTTTTCCATCCAACCATTTCTGAACATTTTCTAATTCAAGTGCCTGTGCCTGCGCATCTTTTTCTGAAATATCAGCTGCGACTTCCATTGTAGCACGTACTTTTCCATTCACCTGCACAGCCAGTGTTATTGTATCTTCAACAATTTTCTTTTCATCGTATGTTGGCCATTTTTCAAATGAGATACTTTTCGTATTTCCAAGTCGATTCCAAAGTTCTTCTGTAATATGTGGTGCAAATGGAGAAAGCATGATCAAAAACGCTTTATATTCACTTGTTGCAATGCTTTCTTCCTTGCTATATGCGTTTACAAGTTCCATAAGTTTTGCAATCGCAGTATTAAACCTCAACTCATTGGTATCATCACCAACTTTTTTAATTGTTTGGTGCAATATTTTTATAATTTGTTTTGATGATGCTTTGTCTGATACTTTCTCTTGCAACTTCCAAACTTTGTCTAAAAACCGTCTTACCCCTTTTACCCCATTTGTGTCCCATGGCTTTGCATCTTCAAGCGGCCCCATAAACATCTCATACATGCGACACGTGTCTGCACCAAACTGATCTACAACATCTGTTGGATTGACCACATTGCCCCACCGCTTACTCATTTTTCTATGATCTGCACCAAGAATAATTCCTTGATGACGATGCGTTGTAAATGGTTCATCAAAATCAATATATCCTGCATCATGAAGTACTTTTGTGAAAAAACGTGAATAAAGCAAGTGTCCATTTACATGTTCTGCACCACCAAGATAAAAATCAACTGGCATCCATGTTTTTAATTGTTTTGGTGATGCAAATTCCTTATCATTGTGTGGATCAAGATATCTAAAGTAATACCAACTTGAACACATAAATGTATCAAGTGTATCTGGTTCACGTTTCCACCCTTTTCCATATTTCTTTTCAACTCCTTTTTGAAAATCTTTTGAATAATTGAGTGGTGACTCCCCTGTTGGTTTAAAGTCAACATCATCTGGCAATTCAACTGGAAGATCTTCTTCTGGAACTGTTTTCCATCCATCTACAAAAATATATTCTAGAAGTGATGGTTCATTTGCTGTTTTAAAATGTTCATCTTCTGCATGAACATATGCAAGTTGTGCATCGAATAATTCTGCCATTTCTTCTAACTGGTCTTTTGGAATAACTGGAAATTTATTATCTCCAATAACAACAAATTCATCGGATAATGTTTTAATTTTTTTGAAATCAAATTTCCATTTGCCACTCTTTTCAACAAGTGGTCTTTTTTTGTCATTAAATTCTGGACGAATAAACCCATCAATAAATACAACCTTTGCAACATGCTTTTCAGTTTTTTCAAGCAGTCGCATAGCAACACCTGCACCGTGACTGTGAGAAAGGATAACAGTGTCGTCTGTAAGATCAAAATTATCTATAATAAAATCTACTTGTTCATTCATGGTTGGTGCATCAGTATTTGGTAAATCAGGACAATATACTTCATGTCCTTGTGCTTCTAGTGTGTTTTTTACAGAATTCCAAAATACTGATTGACTTGTTGCTGTAAATCCATGAATACAAAGATATTTATATTTTTTATTCTTCTTTTCTTCATTAAACAACATTGGAATTGGTGCACCCCAAAAACGCTGTCTAGAAATTGACCAGTCTCGGAGTTTGTATTGAACTGCACGTGTTGCAATCCCCTTTTCTACTAAAAAATCTATTATTTCATCTCGTGCTTCACCCCATTTTCTTCCTTCAAATTCTTTTGGGGAAGCTAAAACTGCATTAACATCATGATGATAACAATACTCAAGATTTTTGACTTTCTTTGCTTCTGCCTTATCATCTGGAAACATGACTGGCCGAAGTGGAATATCAAATTTTTTTGCAAAAGTAAAATCACGCTCATCATGAACACTACAACCTACAACACCGCTTCCATAGTCTACAATGGCAAATGATGCAACCCAGAGAGGTAAATCACCTGTGCCATATGGATCATCCATGTAAAGACCAGTAAATATACCGTCAATTTCCTGCTCAACCTCAAATTTGTTCCCTTCCTTTTTTTTCTTTTTTACTTTTTCTACAAAATCCAACACTTCTTTCTCATGCTTTGTACCCCTTACCAATTCTGGTAATTTTGGATGTTCTGGCGCAATGACTACAAATGTTTGTGCTGTATATGTCTGAGGGACCGAATCATATACTTCAAAATGAACATCTGATCCTTTTACTTTCATTTTAAAATTAACTCCCTCAGAACGACCAATCCAATCGCGCTGTCGTTTTTTTGTTTCTTCTGGCCAGTCAAGATCATCTAACCCTTCTAAAAGACGGTCAGCATACTGTGTTGTTTTCAAGAACCATTGTTCCATTTCTTTTTGATCAACAACAGTATCACAACGTTCACAATTTCCTTCTTTTACTTGATCATTTGCAAGAACAGTTTTACAACTTTCACACCAATTTACTGTTTGCATTTTTCTGTATGCAAGTCCACGTTTGTACATGAGCAAGAAAAACCACTGCGTCCATTTATAATACTCAGGACTATGACTTGCTGTTTCTCTTTCCCAGTCAACAGAAATTCCAAGTGCTTTTATTTGTGAGCGAAAATTATCTACTGCATCATTTGTACTTTTGCGCGGATGAACATTTGTTTTAATAGCATAATTTTCTGCAGGCAAACCAAAAGAGTCCCAACCAATAACTTGAAGAACATTCTTTTTGTTCATGCGTTGATACCGCGCATAAATATCGCACGCAGTATATACTTCTGCATGACCAACATGAAGACCGCTTCCAGATGGATATGGAAGTTGCGGCAAAATATAATATTTATTTTTTGCAGTTACTTTTTCTGGAGTTTTGAATGTGCCATTCTTTTCCCACTTTTTCTGCCATTCTTGCTCCCCTTTGTTGTCTAAAAAATCTTGATATGTCTTCATATATTTATCTAAAAAATTCCATAAGTTTCGGATGTAGTTTTGGATTTGCAATAACAATATCATGTCGATCTCGCTTCCATTCATTTCCATCGCAGTCTGTAACAAGCGCACCAGCTTCTCTTGCAATAAGTGCAGGAGCTAAATTATCAAAATCATATCCTGTATTTGCAAAAAAGAAATCAATACCACCGTTTGCAACATAACAGACACCAAGCATTGTGCCAAAAGAATGAACCCACGTGTTTGTGTTATCAACGATTTCATTCATCGCGCGAACAAACTCTTCTCTAAAAGGAAAATCTGTTGAACTACGTGCACAAATGCCAAAACCATGTTCTGTTGTTTCTGTATTGTTGACATGGATTTCTTTTTCATTCATGGTAGCACCTTTTCCAGCTTCTGCAAAAAATAATTCATCTGCAGTTGGATTGTACACAGCACTCATATGTAGTTCACCATCTTTCAAAACAGCAACAAGTACACACCACATTGGAATTCCCATTGCAAAATTCCGTGTACCATCGATTGGATCAATTACCCATTCATATTGCGCTCCTGGATTAATTTCTTCATCCATTTCTTCACTAAAAATATGATGGTCTGGGTATGCTTTATGAATCTGCGTAACTAAATAATTACTTACTTCCATATCAGCTTCTGTAAGCAAATCCCCAAGATGCGCCTTGGTTGTGTGAGTAACACCTTTATCAAAAAATTTCTTTGCTATCATTCCTCCCTCTTTGATAATTTTCTTCAAAAATGTATCCATAACAGTACTTATAGTATAGAAAATCAGCTAAAAATGCAAGGTAATTTTATTGACGAAGTTGACCCAAAATGCTAGACTCCGAACAAACACTTCCACAAGGGGGCAATATGAATCTCGGAAAGATGGCTTTGGCGCCGCTCTTCGCAATCTCAGGAATGAAGGCATTTGGTGAGCATGCGTTGACTGGCATTAGGAATCGACACATTCGAGTGTCTGAATATGGACCACTCGGTGGTGTGGTGAACCTGAAGCCAGACGCTACGCTACGCAAAGAACTTCGAGAGTACATTCAAGGACTGTCTGACAGCGGACGAGAGGCTCTCACCGAAGCATTGACCCGGTTGCTTGAGCACAACTACTTTCCACTGGAAGAAATGATGTCTTTGATCGTTGTGAGAACAGATGTGGATGACTCGTTCAAAGATCCGATCGTCTACTACGAGGGCGTTGGTGATGCAGAAAGCAAAGGAGTGCATGAAGATGGCTACGACGGTCTTTTCATGGCACCCAGTGCACTGATGATCTTGCTGGTCCTATACATGATGATCAGATCACATCCTATGTTCGAACAACTTGAAAAGCTCGGGGCAGGAGCATTCGGCATATCCTTTGCACTGATCGCTGCAAATGTAGAAGGATGGAAAGGCGACTAGAACTTTTTTGAAAAAGCAATACAACCATAAGGAGCAAAAAAAGGCAGGACATGCTCGCGCAACCTGCCTTTTATCTTTTTATTAATTTACATTTAGATGTCCATTTTTTCTGCAACACGCTCAATAGCTTTTACAAACGCCGCAGTTCTCATATCAACATTATATTTTTCTTTTGTTTCCCATACTTCTGTAAATGCATCACGCATAATTTTTTCTAATTTTGCAAGAACATCTGGCTCTGACCAATGTTCTTCTTTTACATTTTGATCCCATTCAAAATAACTTACTGTCACACCACCTGCATTTGCAAGAACATCTGGCACAACAATAACACCTTTTTCTTTTAGAATTTCATCTGCTTCTGGTGTTGTTGGTCCATTTGCTAATTCTACAACAGCTTTTGCTTTTACATTTGCAGCATTATCTTTTGTAATAACATTTTCAAGTGCTGCTGGAACAAGAATATCAACATCAAGTTCTAAAATCGCTTCATTTGAAATCTCTTCAGTTCCTGCAAATCCAACAACAGTTTTGTTGCTTACTTTCCACTCAGAAAGTGCAGAAACATCTAGACCTTGTGGATTATATACAGCGCCTTTTGAATCACTTGCTGCAACAATCTTATATCCAAGACCTGAGAGAATTTTTGCCATAAAACTTCCTGCATTTCCATACCCCTGAACGGCAACAGTCGTTTCTGATGATTGAAGTCCTAGTTTCTTTGCAAGTTCATCTACACAGTACACACCACCCTGCGCAGTTGAGTATCCACGAACTTCACTTCCACCATTTTCAATTGTCTTTCCTGTAATAACTCCTGGATCACTATGTCCCACAAGTTTTTCATATTCATCTCGCATCCATCCCATAATTTCCGGTGTTGTGTACACATCTGGAGCTGGCACATCTTTGTCTGATCCAATGTTACGCCACAGCTTTTGCACAAAACCACGAGATAGTCTTTCGAGCTCACCTTCTGACATTTCTTTTGGATTTACAATAATGCCACCTTTTCCTCCGCCCATTGGAATATTTACTGTTGCACATTTTACCATCATCCAAAACGAAAGTGCTTTTACTTCATCTTCTGTTACATTCCAGTGATATCGAATTCCCCCTTTGTACGGACCAAGTGCATTGTTAAACTGTGAACGGAATCCAGTAAACACTCTTGTCTCCCCGCTATCCATTTTTACTGGAATCGCCATTTTAATAACACGCTCAGGATGTTTTAATACTTCATGAACGTTTTTGTCTAAACTCATAACTGATGCAGCCTTATCTAACTGCTTCATGGCATTTTCAAAAGGATTGCTCATATCATTACGTTATTAATTATAGGGATATTCATTGTACTATGTAGGATAAATCTATGCAAATAATAATATTGACAAACACAGTCTGAATTGGAAAAGAAAAAAGCGCCATAGGCGCCTTTTTTTATGTTGGTAGTGTGTGCTTCTCTAGTACATCTATCCGTTTTTTTAATGTATCCTGATCCATCATAACTGCAGAGATATCTTCGCTTGATTTCTTATCAATGTTAATAATCATGTCTCTTATCTCTTCAATTTTTTCATTTAATATTGCAAAACGGTATTCTGTTTTTGCTTCCAAACGATTTATTGCTCCTGTATTCCTTCCTATATTATCTTCATTTCTTTGTATAGCAGCAAAAACCTTTTTAAAATTCTCTCCAATCTCTTGAAAATTTTGGTCAATCTTTTCAAATTTTTGATCGACCTGCTGAAAATTTTTCTCTACTTTCAACATAAATTGATCCATCTTGACCATAAATTGATCAAATTTTTTGTCTACGTTCATTATAGACTGTTGTGTTGGGCTAATCCCGCCCTCCTTATTTTTCATATGAAAATATATTACAAATAAATGTAAAATTAGTATTGCATGTTTTATAACAATTGTCAATATTAAAAAATATCTGATGAACAGATACTTTTTAAAAAAAATTTATAAATTCTTTATAGATGTTTATCAATCATTTCTTTCAATTTTTCTTTTGGAACCCCACCAACTGTTTGATCTACCACTTCTCCATTTTTGAAAAGAAGAAATGTAGGAATACTCATAACATTAAACTTTCCACTTGTTGCTTGTTGTTCATCAACATTTACCTTTGCGATTTTTGCTTTCCCTTCATATTCTCCTGCAAGTTCTTCTACAATTGGTCCCATCATTTTACAAGGACCACACCATGGTGCCCAAAAATCTACAAGAACAGGAAGATCTGCTTGTGAAACTTCTGTTTCAAAATTATCATCTGTAAGAATTACTTCTGGCATAGAAATAAATATATTATGTTTTAAATTCAATCTTACGTGTTTTTACTTCTTCTGAGTATACTTCGAGCACATCACCTTCTTCGATCCGCGTTTTTCCTTCAAAGCGAAGTCCACATTCTGTCCCAGATGGAACTTCTTTTGCCTTACTTTTTCCAATCTGACACTCAGTAATTTTTCCAGTTCCAATTATGTCTCCATCTCGTTTTACACGAGCAAGCGCTGGAATAATTTTTCCACTTTCTACTCTTCCTCCAATAGTCATTGCTCCCTTGTCTGTTCTAAAAATTGCTAATACTTTCAAAATACCAAGTTCTGTAACGATTTTTTCTTGATCTAATAATTTTTCTAATTCATCTTTAACCCAATTAATTAAATCATAAATAATACTGTACTGCAAAAAATTAATATCTTTATCTCTCATAACTTCTTCTGCAATTGGACTTGCTTTTACATTAAATCCAATAACATGTGCAGCTGCAGCTTCTGCTTTGTTTACATCATCTTCAGTAATATTTCCAAGTCCTTTTCCAATAATCTTTACACCAACTTCATCGTGTACAATGCTTTCGAGCGATCCAATAATAGCTTCTAGTGATCCAAGCACATCTGCTTTAATAAGAAGATTAAGTGTGTTCTTTCCTTTATCTTCTTCGTCTGATTCATCTTTTGCTGCTTGAACAATACCATGTTTTTCAGCACCCTTTTGTTCAATGCGTTTTGCCTTTACATCAATTTTCTTTGCATTTGCACCTTGAGCAACATCTAAAATATCACCAACTTGTGGCGCAACTTTAAATCCAATGATTTGCGCTGGAACAGATGGTCCTGCCTTATCAATTGAATCACCATTGTAGTCTTTCATTGCACGTACCTTTCCATAAATTTCTCCGTTCACAACAAGTTTATCATTCTTTTTAAGTGTCCCTGCCTGAACCAACACTGTTGCAACTGGTCCCATTCCTTTATCTACATGAGATTCAATAATTGTTCCTGCTGCAGCAACAGATGGATCTGCAACAATTTCTTTTTCATGTAAGTCTGTAATAAGCAAGAGAAGATCAAGCAATTTATCAATATTTATTTTTTCTTTTGCAGAAATTTCTACCATTGGTACTGTTCCGCCCCAATCTTCTGGAAGTACATCATGCTGTGAAAGTTCTGTTTTTACACGTTGTACATCTGCTGTTTCTTTATCAATTTTATTAATAGCAACAACAAATGGAAGTTTTGCTGCTTTAATAATTTGAATAACTTCTTTTGTCTGTGGCTTTACCCCATCGTCAGCAGCAACAACAAGAATGGCAATATCAGCAACTTTTGCACCACGACTTCTCATTACAGTAAACGCTTCATGTCCTGGTGTATCAATAAAACTAAGTGCTCGTTCTTCTTTTGTTTTTGGATCTTTCCACACGGTTTGGTATGCACCAATATGTTGTGTAATACCTCCTGCTTCTGTATCAATAATATTTGCTTCACGAATTGTATCGAGAAGACGTGTCTTTCCATGATCAACATGTCCCATAACAACAATAACTGGAGCTCTTCGTTCTTGTTTTTTTCCACGAGCAAGTGCTTGTTCTAATTGGTCAACTCCTGCATCGTCTTGAGCTGCATTTTCACCTTCTTCTTTTTCAACACCAAATCCTAACTCTTCTGCCAAAATTGCTGCTGTATCATAATCAATATGTTGATTCTGATTTGCAAGGATTCCGTTTTTCATTAACTCACTAATGAGTTGTGCAATTGGAATTTCTAATTTTTCTGCAAATTCTTTTACAGTAACTCTTTCTGGCAATACAATCTTTGCACCTGTTTCCTTACGCATTTCACGTTCTTTTTTCTTTTTTTCTTCTAATTCAGCAATACGCTTTTTTTCAATATCTTGTTTAATGTATTTCCATTGTTTCAAAATCTGTGTTGCAACTTTATTATCAATCTTAATTGCCTTCTTTCCAATATCAAAACCATACTCAGGGAGGATTTCCAAAAGTTTCTTGGGATGAATTCTGAGACGCCGAGCTAGCTCTGTGACGTTCATGTGGATATGTCTAGAGGAATAAATAGTTCAAGTAGTGTAGATTATACGGATAAATTGCTAATTTGTCAATATTAAGCCAAAAAAATAAAAACAGTATTGACGGAAAGAAAAAAATATGCTACCATTTTGCATTGCCGTACCTTTCTTGTACGGTAGGTGTATTCAAGGACATATTGTCTTGGAATACCTGTTCATTACAAGGCAAGGATAAACCTATAGAGGTCAGTGAGTCTATCAACGTTTGGTATTTTCACTGATCTCTATAGATTTCCTCTATAGGATAAACGCAAAACCCCAAACAGAGGAGGTAGGCATGATGTCACCACTCGATTGGCAGAACCTGGGCATTTTGGCCTTTTTTCTGTTGCTCGCAGCTGTCGGACAAAGTCTCGCAAGACGCTTGATCCAACTCGGAGGCAATGGAAACGGCAAAAACAACGGATATGTGCTCGGCTTTCTCAACGGC
Source organism: uncultured Gammaproteobacteria bacterium (assembly GCA_965231005.1). Taxonomy (GTDB): domain Bacteria; phylum Patescibacteriota; class Patescibacteriia; order Magasanikbacterales; family UBA922; genus CAZTEU01. Next base: position 774,332 of record OZ246405.1, on the reverse strand, counting down.
AAAGCAATGTCCCTCATCGAGGTCGCGACAAAGACAGAAGTCCTCATCATCATCGGTGCCGTGTTCATGTGGGTCTCGTTCACCCGAAGCGGCGGAGCTCAAGAAGTCATTAACAGCGTAAGCCATCACATCGACATGCACGCTGCAATATTGGTTGGAACGCTCATGTTCACCTCTTTGCAGCTCAAGCGTTTCGTGAATCACATGGTTGCATTCCTCCAGCATCTCGCAGGGGGAGATGAACGAAAGTTTAGTGCCATGGTCATGATCCTCGTTGGTGGACTGGCATCAGTCATTTCTGAGGTAGCTGCTGCTGCCGCATCAACAGGCGGCTTTGCACAAGTCAACGCAAACCAGACCGAAGAAACCAAGAAGAAACTCGGCGTCCTGCATGGTGTTGGAATCGGGGTTGGCGGTGGTCTGACCAACTTTGCTGCACCAAGCATTGTGATTGCTGCAGGCATGTTTGGCTGGACAACCTGGGATACACTCAGATACCTCGGACCGATCGTCCTGGCAAGTCTTCTGGTTACTGGCTGGTGGGCATACAAGACTGCTGACAACTGCGAAAACTCGCCAAAGATTGAGACAAAACCCTTTTGGGCCATTGACTGGGTCAATCTGGTGCTTTGGGCTGGAGTTCTCTACTTTGGTGTCTTCGCAGACATGCTTGGTGGTGAAAAGTCCATTCTTGGAATGATCGTCGTCTTTGCTGTCTGCTTCCCCATCAACTTTCTTCATGCACTGCGCCCTGAAGTTCGCAAAACTCAGCCTGGACAGAAAAATCCAGTCACGCATGTGTTTGGCGAAGCTATTGAGAGTGGACTTGTCAGTGGATTCCTCATTGCGCTTATGTTCATGGGTGGTATGTGCTATATGGCCATTCAGGCCTTTGGCACCATGCTCCCTCCACAGCGAGCATTCAGAGCAATTTCTGAGTATGCCACGACACACGGATTTAGCGCTTTTGCAGACAATGCACTTGCTGTTTTCGAACTCGGCAAAGAAGCTATCACACAGAACGACCTGCTCCAGCAGATCTCAGTGGCATGGGCAAGCCTGACCGGTGGTGTTCACACCATCATCGGAACAGCTTCGAACATCGTCATTGTCGTGATCATGGGAAAGCACGGGACCAAAATCTCGTTCTTCGACTGGATGCGCCACGCGTTTGGCATCGGCATCGTGCTTATGCTCATGGGAATGGCGTACGTCAGCATCCTGAGTCACATCCTGTAGAAAGACACAAAACACCGGAAAAGTCGTGGTTGGAAGCCACAGACTATACCGCTTGGGTACGTGCAGTCCTTGCCTACCCTCGTTTCTTCTTAAATAGTAATTAAGATGAAACGAGGGTATAAAAAAATCCTCCAACCGGAGGATTTTTTGTTTTTTGAATTCTACTTATTTGAGCATTCCAACAATAAGGAGTGCAACAATATTTGCAACCTTAATCATAGGGTTTACAGCAGGACCTGCAGTGTCTTTGTATGGATCACCAACAGTATCTCCTGTCACTGCTGCAGCATGTGCATTGCTTCCTTTTCCACCATGATGACCATCTTCAATATATTTCTTTGCATTGTCCCATGCACCACCACCAGCTGTCATTGAAATTGCTACAAATAGTCCAGTAACAATTGTTCCTACAAGGAGTCCACCAAGTGCTTCTGCTCCAAGAATAAGACCAACAGCAACAGGAACAACAATTGGAATAAGTGCTGGTAAAATCATTTGACCAATTGCACCTTTTGTAACAATGTCAACACATTTTGCATAGTCTGGCTTGCCAGAACCATCCATAATTCCTTTTATGCTCTTAAACTGTCTTCGAACTTCACGAACAACATCTCCTGCAACCTTTCCAACTGATTCCATAAGGTATGCACCAAATAAGTATGGCATAAGACCACCAATAAACAATCCTGCAAGAACATTTGGGTCATCGATCTTAAATACACTTGCCATACCATAATCTGAAAGTTTGTGTGTGTAATCTGCAAATAGCACAAGCGCAGCTAATCCTGCACTAGCAATTGCATATCCTTTTGTAACTGCCTTTGTTGTATTTCCAACTGCATCAAGTTTGTCAGTTGTATTTCGAACATCTGCATCTAGTTCACTCATTTCTGCAATTCCACCAGCATTATCTGTAATTGGCCCATAGGCATCAATGGCAACAATAATACCTGTAAGTGAAAGCATTGCCATAGCTGCGATTGCTACACCATAAAGTCCTGCCATGCTAAATGTGACAAGAACTGCAGCAACAATGAATAAGACAGGCCATGCTGTTGCTTTCATAGAAACAGCTAGTCCTGCAATCACGTTTGTTCCATGTCCAGTACTACTTGCTTTTGCAATTGCTTTAACAGGCTTATGTTCTGTAGATGTGTAGTATTCTGTAATCCAAACCATGAGTCCAGTTAGGAGAATTCCTACGAATGCACTTAAGAATAGTGCGTTTGTACTTACACCAAGTTCTGATGAGTACTCACCGCTGATAAAATAAATACCAACTAGTGAAAGAAGTGATGCCACGACAAGCCCCTTATATAATGCCCCCATGATGTTCTTTTTTCCTTTTCCAAGCTTAATAAAGAATGTTCCAAGAATTGAAGCAATGATTGATACACCACCAATAAGAAGTGGGAATGCAATTGCTGCCTCTTTATTTTCAAATGTTAAATACCCAAGAACCATAGTAGCAACAGCAGTAACCGCATATGTTTCAAAGAGGTCTGCTGCCATTCCTGCACAGTCACCAACATTATCACCAACATTGTCAGCAATAACTGCTGGATTTCTTGGATCATCTTCTGGAATACCAGCTTCAACTTTTCCAACCAAGTCTGCTCCAACGTCTGCAGCCTTTGTGAAAATTCCACCACCGATTCTTGCAAAAATAGAAATCAAACTTCCACCAAATGCAAGACCAATAAGTGCATCAACATCGTTGAAGATCATATAAAACCCTGCAACAGCAAGAAGGCCAAGACCAACAACAAGAAGACCTGTTACTGATCCACCTTTTACTGCCACATCAAGTGCTTTTTTCAACCCTGTTTTTGCAGCTTCTGTTGTTCGGACATTTGCTTTTACAGAGATAATCATCCCTAGATAGCCAGAAAGTCCTGAGAATACTGCTCCAACAAGAAAACCAATTCCTGTATTTAAATTAAAGAAATACCATAAAAATGCAAAGACAATAATTCCGACTATAGAGATAGTCTGGTACTGTCTTTTCAAATATGCACGAGCTCCTTCTTCGATAGCTCGAGCAATAGCCTGCATACGGTCTGAACCTGCAGGTAGTTTTTTAATCCACTGCATTAAGAAAATGCCGTAGATAATTGCCAGAATTGCTGGCACAAGGGCAAGAGTCACTAACATAGAGTATATGTTTCCCCTATTGGGGTGATTAGTAATGTTTATGAACACAGCAATAATACAGAAAAAGGAAGAATAAATCAACCCCTTTTCAAAGAACAATATATATGCTATCCTGACACCTATCAAAAACCAGGGGGTACACATGATCGCGAAAGTCATCTTTTATTCGATCCTAGCTGTTGCTGCGGCATATGTCATTGTAGGCTGGTGGTATTCAAACCGAGACAGTCGGCTTGCTGCTGAACGCCAGAAAATGCGTCATGACAAGCGCAAAAAGGCGAAATCATGAATAAACCAGCAGAGCGACCAAGGAAACGAAAACTCACAATCTGGGTGCTATCATTCATGGGGATATGTGCAGCTGCGGTTGGTGCATACTGGGAATATCTTGTTGAAGCCTTCCTACCTGAGCGACCGCTCAACCAGTGGATTCAGGCAGGTGGGACCTCTTTTGTCATGTTCCTGATGATTTGGCTAGCACTTCGCCCAAAAAGGACAAGTAGCGAGAACAACAGAAAAAAATGACTCAAAACAAACAAAGGGGCTCGGTCGAATTAACATTCGACCAAAACCAAAAACAGCTTTATACAAGGCTGTTTTTGTTTGTAAAATAATTTATTAAGTCCTAAAATTCATACACATAAATTGACACATCATCCTTGTGTGGCTTATCAATCAATACTGGCTCAAATCCATGAATCTTAAACGCATAAGAAATGAGTTTTGACCCTTTTTTCATTTCTTTTTCAATTTTAGCTTTGAACTTCCCTTTTAACGTGTCAGGCATACCCCACACATATACCACATCTGCATCAGAAAAATTTTCTTTAAATAAATTTCCAAATATAAACGACGCATTGTTATTTTTTGTAAATAATTTTCGTATCTGACAAATAACATACATTGGAAATGCAAGTTCAATCCCCTTTGCGTTTACATTTGCATGTTCTGCTGCATAAAGAACAACTTTGCCATCACCACAACCCAAATCATAAAACACGTCCCCTGCTTTGAGTTCTGCTAAACGGAAAATTCTTTTCAAATCCTTTTTTCTTGCAGGGACCCACGGTGCAAACGTTAACGACGGTAGAAATAAGCCGAGAAGAATAAGAAAAATAATAATATACGCTGTTGGGATGATCATATGATAATACTAATCGTCAAAACGTTTTGTATATATATGACAATACGGTGTTGCCCCTTTCTTTGTGTAATAGTCTTGATGATATTCTTCTGCCTTCCAAAACGTTGTTGCTTTCCGCAACTCAGTTACCACATCAAATCCTTTTTCTTTTAAAATACTAATTAAATCTTGAGCAATAATTTTTTGTTCTTCATCTACATAAAAAATAATGGACAAATACTGCTCACCAATGTCAGGACCTTGCCCATTCTTTTGTGTTGGATCGTGAATTTCAAAAAATAATTTTGCAAGTTTTTTATATGATATAACTGATGGATCAAACGTAACCTCTACAGCTTCTATATGTCCTGTTGTTCCTGTACACACTTCTTTGTAAGTTGGATCTTCTACATGACCACCAATATATCCTGATACAGCAGCAAGAACACCTTCCTGCTTTCGAAAAAAATATTCAACACCCCAAAAACATCCACCCGCAAAAATCGCTTTTTCTGTTTTATTCATTTTCTTTAAATATTAATGACAGAGAATTCACACAATGGCGAATATTCTTTTTTGTAAGATTTTCTCCGGTAAATACATGCCCGAGATGGCCATTACAATTTGCACAAATAATTTCTGTTCGTTTTCCATCTGCATCAGGAATTCTTTTTACTGCGCCTTCAACTTCATCATCAAAACTTGGCCAACCACAATGTGAATCAAATTTGTCGTCTGATTTATATAATACCGCATTACATTGTTTACACAAGTATGATCCTTTTTCAAAGTGGTCATTGTATTTACCAGAAAAAGGACGTTCTGTTTTTTTCTGAAGGATAATCCCCTCTTCCTCAGGAGTTAATGAGTTGTATTTTTTATCAATCATTGAATGAAATTATTTTTTTGATCTAATTCTGTATATTGCGTAATTGATTCCAAGCGCAAGAATTATTGTTGCAAAAATGAGAATAGCAGCAATTATCCATGCAAATTCTTGTTCCCACCCTGTGCCTGCAAGTAGAAAGAAAGTTGTGGGAAGATGAACAACAAGAGTGGCAATGACATATGTAAGCAATATGTATAAACTTGATTCGAAGTCTTTTTTTGTCGGATAATTATATACGTAAACTGCACCAAAGACGATGGTAAGTAATGAAGAAAGAGAAATTGTTAACACATAGTATGCGAGCACAGCTGATATAATTCCTGTCATGCCAATAAATATGCTGAGAATATTTTTTTTCATATGATTATGATTCAACCTCCCGCACTGCAGTTGGAATTTCCATTGCAATAGAAGTAAAATGAGTAATTCGTTCTTCTTCCTGAATTTTCACAGCTTCTTTTTCTTTTGTTGCTAAAACAATATACCCTTGCGATTCAATCCAACGACCAATAGTAACCATTTCTATTAAACCATAGAACTCAGCAATGGCAAGCGAGACTGGTTTTGTTATTTTCTTAATAAAGTGAAGAATGGCATTTATTATTTTGAAAACCAAGAACCCTTTTTGTCCCTTAAACGCAGGATATAACTCATCTGGATGAACAAAAAACTTTGCCCAAAAAACTGAATACATTTTTTTAATGACAAACCCTGTGTTGTCGAGCAAATCTATAAGTTCTTGTTTTGAATAAAGAGACACATGATACTTTGCATGAGGATCGGTGTTTAAACCGTTTTCCATAAGATAATTCCGAATATATGCATGCTTTCCAAGTTTTGACTCTGCAAACATGGCAAGTGTACCACCAGAACGAAGAATACGAGATATTTCTCTTAGCCATGCTGGAACATCTGGAACATGACCAAGGACATCTGAAGAATAGACAGCATCGATTGTACCATCTGAAAATGGAAATGTTTTCCCATCAAACCACATGATTTCTGCCCACACCCCATGTTCTTTTATTTTCTTTTTTGCAACATCGATTTGAAGCTGCAAAACATCTAAGCCTATGACTTCAACAGAACGTCCAAACATTTTTTTCATATCAATAACTGCACCACCTGTCCCACATCCAACATCAACAATACGAGCTTTCCGTCCTTCCTTTTTTGCGCGACGTACTGCCTTTTTTACATACCCATACAAAAGAAATTTTTTGGGAAAAAATAATAATTTCAATCTATCTTTTGTACTAACTGATGGACCAGTAAACAACGGCGGAGCATCCCACATTTCACCTTTATCTTCCCCTGTCTCACCCCAACCAAGAGCAGTTTGCTTTTTCTTATTTTTGTGTTTCATACGAGACTAGTATATCATAATAGAGATAATAGCAAGTAACGATTATGCACGGTTTTATTCTCATAGACAAACCAGTAGATTGGACCAGCCACGATGTGGTTGGATATTTACGTGGTGTCACAAAGATAAAAAAAATTGGTCATGCTGGAACACTAGACCCATTTGCAACTGGACTTCTTATTGTTGCTATTGGAAGAGAAGCAACAAAGCAACTTGATTCGTTTCATCAATACGAGAAAACCTATGTCAGCACTCTATTTCTTGGGGCTGTTTCTGATAGCTATGACAAAACTGGGACAATCGAAAAACAAGATGTTACCAAAGAGCCAACAATGACCCAAATCAAAACTGTGTTAGAAACATTTGAAGGAGAACAAACCCAAATTCCACCAATGTACTCTGCAAAAAAAGTTGATGGGAAAAAGCTTTATCAACTTGCAAGAAAAGGAATTGAGATTGAGAGAAAACCTCATCATATTACAATCAGCAATATCAACCTAATCGAGTACGCGTTTCCCTCTCTTACCCTAGAAGCTGCAGTCTCTACTGGAACGTACATTAGAACACTTTGTCATGATATTGGAGTAAAATTAAAAACAGGAGCATATTGTGAAACTCTCCGAAGAACCTCAATAGGCCCATATACTGTGGATAAGGCAATCGAGCCAAAAAAGCTTGATAAAGCCAACATAGAAGGGCGTCTTTTCATGATTGACAAAAGCTAAATTCTGTGATAAAGTATTCCTACAATAGTAATAAATTAATTGTCTTGAATCGGATTTGATACTGTTGTGGAAAAATTCGCTTAGATTAGCAAAAAAATGTCAATCTCAAACTCTCAGAAACATTATAATTTTCTCGCACAATACCATGCGAGCTTATTGCGCATCTAAACGCAAGATTTAACTTCCACAATTTTTTTGTATCAATCCGGACAGACTTCGGAATTTTTTCGTATGATATTTACAAAAACCGTTATCGCAATACTCATCAGTCTTGCTACGGGAGGTCTTGGATTGGTTCTCGGATATATTCTCCGCAGACAAATTGCTGCCTCACGTGCAAATACTGTTGAAGCTATTGCAGAAAAGAAACTTATACAAGCAAAAAGTAAGGAGCAAGAAGTGATTTTAAAGGCAAAAGAAAAAGCCATCAAAATCATTGACGAGGCAAAAAAAGACGAGGCAGAACGTCGCAAGGAGATTAAAATCCTTCAAGATAGAATTCAAAAACGTGAGGCAATGTTTGATAAACAATTGCTTGATTTTGAAGACAAAAAAACAGGTCTACAAGAAAAAGTAGACAAAGTAAAAACTATCAAAGAAGCGATTGAAAAGAAACAAGAAGAAGCAATCAAGAAGTTGCAAGAAATCTCTAACTTTACTCCTGAGCAAGCAAAAGAGCAATTGTTTGAACAAATCAAAGAATCTTCACAAGAAGATCTTATGAATCGTGTATTGAAACTAGAGCGACAAGGATACGAAACACTAGAAGCAAAAGCACAAGACATTATGGTCTGTGCAATGCAACGTACTGCTGCAAACCATGCACATGAAACAACATCAACTGCTGTCCCACTTCCAAGTGATGAAATGAAAGGACGTATTATTGGTAAAGAAGGACGAAATATTAAAACACTTGAAAAGCTTACAGGATGTGAGTTGATTATCGATGAAACACCAGAACTGCTCTTGATTTCAAGTTTCTCACCTATTAGACGACGTGTCTGTTCAATAGCACTTAAAAAATTGATTAAAGATGGAAGAATTCAACCAGCAAAAATTGAAGAGTACGTGCTTGAAGCCAAAAAAGAACTTGCTGTTGATCTTAAAAAGGCTGGTGAAGAAGCACTCCACAAAATGGGTATTATTGCCACAGAACCAAAACTTGCATCTATTGTTGGACGTTTAAAATATAGAACAAGTTATGGGCAAAACGTCTTGAACCATTGTTTAGAAGTTGGATACCTTGCTGGAATTATGGCACAAGAAATTGGTATGGATCCTGCAAAGGCACGAAGAGCTGGATTTTTCCATGATATTGGAAAAGCAGTTGACCATGAAACAGAAGGAACACACACTGAGATTGGATATACTATTTTGAAGAAATTTAATCTTGATGAAGATACAGCGCAAGTAGCACTTACACACCACGACACTAACCCACCTCTTCTTATTACAAAATTGGTTATGGCAGCAGATGCAATTTCAGCATCTCGTGTTGGTGCAAGACGTGATAGTTATGAGCAATATGTTGCTCGTCTCACAGAGCTTGAAAATACTGCAAAAGACTTCCCTGGTGTAGACAAGGTGTATGCTATCCAAGCTGGACGAGAAGTACGCATCTTCATTAACCCACACGAAGTTGATGACTACCAAGCATACAATCTTGCAAAAGATGTTGCACGAAGAATTGAAAATGAACTCTCGTATCCTGGAGAGATCAAGGTCAATGTCATACGAGAAACCAGAACGATTGAATACGCTAGATAACAACAAAAGAAGGTCAAAAGACCTTCTTTTTTGTTTGCAAAAAAAATTATACTTGTCAAGAAATATGTGCATGATAATTATTTAGCTTTATTGACACATTTTTTAAATTTATGTAAAATAACACTATATTTAAACATTTCGTTTTTAATAGAAACATATGAGCACAGTAAACAAGGCAGCCTTGGCACAAGCTATTGCTGACAAAGTTGGCCTATCAAAAAAAGAAGGGGAAGATATTGTCGCAGCATTTACACAAATAGTAACAGATACATTGGTAAATGGTGGACAAGTAACTATTTCTGGATTTGGTGCTTTTAGCGCAAAAACAAGAGCAGGGCGTGTAGGTGTTAATCCACAAAATCCATCAGAGAAAATTCAGATCCCTCCTGTGACTGTGCCAAAGTTCAAAGCAGGAAAAGCATTGAAAGATGCATTAAAAAAAGGTGGAAGCGCTAGTCCTGCGGCTCCTAGCCAACCAGCAACAGATGCACCTAGTGAACCAGCAAGTGCACCATCCGACTTCTAAGACATATCAATCCAAAAACCGAGCTGCTTGCTCGGTTTTTTATTTGGTGTCAGGGGGGAGAGTCGAACTCCCGACCTCAGGGTTATGAATCCTGCGCTCTTACCAACTGAGCTACCCTGACATGCTAGACACTAGTTTAATCGAAGAAAGACATATTGTCAATATCTTCATTTGCAAATATTTGTAAATCACTCTATCATATATCTAATAGTTATTAATAAATATATAATATATGGAAAATCTAGAAGCAAAAAAACAGTCTTTAATTGCCAGAAGAGAAGAAGTTTTAGCAAATCTTAAAGAGCGTATGAGTAGACAGTACAGAGGTCCAGGAGGTGCTGAAGAATATGATGATGCTGATTACGAAGCTGCACAGGAAAATGAGAGAAGAAAAGAGGAACTAAGACAAGAGTTGTCTGAACTCAATGAACAACTTGGTATTGAAGAGTAGAAATAGATATCGAAAAAAACACTGTGTAAGCAGTGTTTTATCTTTTTGCAGGTATGTAGAAATGAGTTTAGAACCCTCATCCAAATTAGATAAGCAAGATGAAGGTATCCATCAAAGTGTCTTTGATCTTATCCCTTTAGTCTTGCAACGTACTCCAGTTCACCATTTTTATTTCGTCTGATCATATCTTTTCTCCCCCCAGGGAAGTGAAGCATTACACTTGAAAAAGGCTCCTCTCCAGCAGCAACAATATCAAAATCTTCTCTATCAACACACCCTTCATAATCAGCATCTCCTGGTCCCGACAAAACACCGGTGAGCACTTCGCCAGAAGAAGAGATGAGCTGTCGTAAAGCTTCATAATCACCTTGCCGAACTGCTGCAAGCATATCAGCTTGTTTTCCATCGACAAAACTTTCTTTTTTCAAATGTTCTTTATTGTAATCCATAAAAAAATTTAAGTATTAAGCAGCCCCAAGGGGAATCGAACCCCTGTTTGATGGATGAGAACCATCTGTCCTAACCACTAGACGATGGGGCCATGCTAATCGATCGAAAGAATTGTAGCCAATATAAATAGCCGTGTCAATTATGCCTAGCGCGAAGGTGGAACTTGGTAATATTTGAGGGTAAAATTCGCAATATCTCCAAAAACATTTGCAGCAGTACTTGCTGAAAAACGACGTTGAGGTTTTTCGTATTTTACAATCATAACAAATTTTGGATCGTCTACTGGTGCAAAACCAACAAAGGAATGGTTTGTTTCTTCTGTATATCCACCTTTCCCTGCAATCTGCGCCGTCCCTGTCTTTCCTGCAACATAATATCCCTTCACTCCAGCCCTTCCAGCATGTCCACTATCCACAACATTTACAAGCATACCTCGAACAAGTTGAGCTGTACGCGTTGTTATTACACGTCGAAGATGCTGCGTCTTTGTTTGTTCAATCTTTCCATCAGCATGCCGTAGCTCTTCAACAATATATGGTTTTACGAGCATTCCCCCATTTGCAATGGCAGAAAAGGCTGTTACCATTTGAAGCGGTGTTGCAGTAATCCCCTGCCCAAATGATGCAGTTGCAGCATAACAATCCAGCCGTTCATCACTATTAATCGACAAGGTTTTCAATGTCCCTGTACGTTCGGTATCAATTTCCAGACCTTCCTTTGTACCAAAGCCAAATTGTTCAATATATTCTCTCATCCTTGCTTTTCCTGTTTTCTCGGCAATATATACCATTCCAGTATTTATTGAATTTTCAAGAATGCCAGACATTGTCTGATCTTCGTATACTTTTCCATCTGCATTTCTAATTGGTTTTTGACAAACACCAGCGCGCGCACCTGAGTCATAAAAAACACTATTTACAGAAACAGCATCTTCATTTAAGGCAGCAGCCATAATAACTGGCTTAAAAATTGAACCTGGTTCATATGGGGTAAATACAGCTGTATTGTTGTATACATCAATTGACTCTACTTTGTTATATTCATTTGGATCAAAATCTGGAAGTGAACACATGGCAATTATTGCACCTGTTTTTGGGTTCATCATAACCAACGAGGCACTTGTTGCTTTGTATTCTATAAGACCCTGCCTAAGCCGTTCACAGGCCTTAAACTGCAGTGTTCTATCAATACTGAGCAACATATCCACTCCATCCTTTGCTGGTTTAAATGATTTCCCTGCCAAAGAAATCCATCCCCCAGAAGCACTTCTCACTCCTTCTAAGAATCCTCCACTTCCAGAAAGCTCAGCATTCCAATACCCCTCTATACCATATCTCCCCATATCACGCTCTCCTGCATCATCTTTTCCAAGAAAGCCCATAATATGGGCTCCTAGCGTGCCTTCTGGATAATATCTATATGAGCGACGTATAAAGCCAATTCCAGGCAATTCAAGCGCTTTTATAGTATCTACTACCTTTTGATGAACCTTTTGCTCAATTGGCTCATATGGATCATCTCGCTTATTCAATTTTACATACAATGCTAATTTTTCTTCATCATTGTATTCAAACACCTCACTAATTTTTTCTGCAACAGTTTCTGCCATATCGTCTGATGTAATAAGACGAGTATCAGCAAATACAACAAAATAGTCTGCATTAATGGCCAATTTATACTCTTCTCTAGATCTTGTATCTTGAATATAGATGTCTCCTCTTTCAGGGATCAATTTTGCATATATTTCTTGTGTTCCAGCAGCAAGTGCAACATAAAAGCTGTGCTGAATTACCATAAGGAAAAACAGTCTAAAAAAGACAGCGATAACAAAAAGAATACACATACCAGAAAGAAATGTGATTCGTTTATCATCTTGATTTTGTCGTCTATGACGACCAAGACTTGATTGTCCGTATATACGTGTAGGCATTGTAAAAATCAGAAACAAGAAACCAGAAATCAGGGATACGTTTCGAGAATAAATCTATAATCTCGCTCAATCCCTGGTTTCCGATTTCTGATTTCCGATACTATTGTACCAAATATGCTGAAAATAAAAAAACACCTCTTTTTCAAGAGATGTCTTAGATATATTATTTCTTCTTCTTTTTAAGCTCTGCCTGTACATTTTTCCATTGCGCTGCAATAACCTTTATCATCATCTTCTTTGCTTTTTTTGCTGCAGGATACTTAGCTATATACTTATCTACTGCTTTTTCAACAGTTTTAAGATATTTTTGTTTTGTAAATGTTTTCCATTGTTCTGACGCAAGCACTTTAGATTTTACATCGTCATAAACAACTCCTGCATGATCAAGCATCTTCTCTCGCACCATGCGCCCTTTTTTTGTTGTGAACATCCACATAATACCAGCGCCAACAACACTGCCAAGGAATGCTCCTTTTTTAAATTTGCCCATATAAATATCAATTAACAATTAGCAACTAACAATTAACAAAATAGTACAGAATAACTCTCTTTGAAAGAAGTATTATTTATTAGCTACTAGTTATTAGATAACTAGGTTTATTTCTTTCTTATATCGTCTATTAACTATTAGCTAGTAACTAATAACTATCTTATTAAAAGACATTCTTTCTTTAAATGTTGTTAATTGTTTTTTGTTAGTTGTTAATTGTTGTATAGTATACTATTATTTTTTCAGTAATTCCAGTGCTTTTTCCAAACCATGATCAATTGGATCATCATCTTCGTTTTCTGGATCAGAAAACATCTTTTCAATAACAACATCTGGTTTAATTCCTTCTCCTTCAATTGCCTGATCTTTTGGCGTAAACCATTTTGCAATAGTTAATTTTAATGCAGACCCATCTGGCATAATTTCAAAATCCTGAACAGATCCTTTTCCAAATGTTTTTTCTCCTACAATAACTGCAGCATCATGGTCTTTGAGCGCACCAGCAACTATTTCAGAACCAGAGGCTGTTCCCCCATCAACCAAAATAATAGTCTTCATTCCAACCAGACGATGCGTTCCTGTAGATGGATATATTTTTTCTTTTCCATCTTTAAAACGTTCTTTTACTATTGTTCCTTCTTGAATCCATTCACTTGCCACATCAATGGATGTTTGCAAGTATCCACCCGGATTACTCCGCAAATCAAGAATAATTCCACGAGGAGATTTTGATAATATATCAATGACAGCCTTTTTAAACTCCTTCAATGTGATATCGTTAAAATGGGAAATTCGAATATATCCAACAGCATCTTCTTTCATTTCTGAATGTATTGTTGGAATCTTGATAGTATTTCGTATAATGGTAATATCTTTTGCACTCGCAAGTCCATTTTGACTAACTGTTAATACAACTGGTGTGCCTTTTTTCCCACGAATTTTAATTACTGCTTCTTCAACACTAATACCATAAGCTTCGTCTTCATCAATTGCAAATATTCTATCACCAGCACGCAATCCAGCTTTTTCAGCAGGTGAGCCTGGCAAAGGAGCAATAACTGTAGGAAAACCCTCACGAATACCAATTTCTGCACCTATTCCCTCAAATTTTCCAGATAATTCTGATGAGAATTCTTTTGCTCGCTCAGGGTCCAAATAAATAGAATATGGATCTTCTAAACCATCTACAAGACCTTGAATTGCTCCATAAAATAATTTGACTTCATCTACAGGCTGTTCAACATGACGATCTTTTACTTTGTCCCACACATCCCAAAATTGACTAAATGTCACTTCTGGCGATCGTGTTTTAGAATACAAATCAATGACCTTTGTAATTTCAACAGCCCCATCATCGTTTGTTAAAAAACCATATACTGACCATGTTTGACCAAAAAAAACACCCCCTGCAAATACGAGGAGTAACACAACAACATTGATAACACTTTTTTTTGTCATAAATAATTAATCGTCATGTCTTTCTACTTCTGCACCAACATTTTGCAATCGTTCAACCAAATCAACATACGCTCTTTCAAGTGGATAACACTCTTTTAATACTGATTTTCCTTTTGCTGCGAGCATGGAAATAAACACTGCCATTCCTGGACGAATTGCTGGTGGACAAATAAGTGTATTTCCTTTTAGTGATGTCGGTCCTTCAACAAGAACACGATGTGGATCAAGAAGAAGAACATTTGCACCAAGTTTTTTTAATTCAGAATAATACACTGCCCTATTTTCATAACACCAATCATGGACCAGTGTTTTTCCTTTTGCTTGTGTTAGAAAAGGCAAAAAAAGAGGAACATTATCAATATTTAATCCTGGATATGGACGTCCATACAATTTATCAGGTAATGCCACAAGATCAGAAGGAACAATTTTTATATCAACGACATCGAACTTTTTATTTTTTGAACGACGTTTATTCTTAATAATATATTTTTGCCCCATGATTGAAAGCTTTTGCAATTCTAATTCAAGAAATTCAATAGGACAATTTTTAATAGTCAATGGAGATTTGGTTGCAATTGCAAGAGAAATCCATGCCATGGCATCAACAGGATCTGGACTTACATAAAATTCTGAAACACTCTGTAGTTTCTTTACTCCTGTAATCGTAAGTGTTGTTGTTCCTATTCCTTCGATCTTTGCGCCTGCTTTTTCCAAAAAATAACACAAATCCTGAACCATATAATTTGAAGATGCAAATTTGATTGTTGTTGTTCCTGGTGCAAGAACAGCTGCAATAATTGCATTTTCTGTTGCGGTATCTCCAGATTCATACATGACAATGTGGCCAGACTTCAGTGTTGTTCTTTTTACGTGATAAAATCCAGGTTTTGATGTAACAGTGATTCCAAGTTCTTTTAGGGCAAGTGTATGTGGTCGAATACTTCTTTCTCCTAATTTACATCCACCAGATTTATAAATTTTAAATGATGTCGACCGAGATGCTGCTGACCCAAAAAGTAACAGTGACGCCCGTGTGATTTCACATGCTTTTTTATCAATAGCATCGAGATCAAGCTTTTTACTTGTATCGAGTGTAAGTGTATTTCCTTTCCATGAATATTCAACTCCAATACTTGAAAGAATTTCAAGCATTCTCCCGACCTCTTCTACATGGGTCATGTCTTTTAACACCACAGTCCCTTTAATCAAAAGAGAAGCACACAAAATAGCAATTGGTGCGTTCTTTCCAGTCATGGTTTCAATGCTTCCCTGGAGCTTTTTTCCACCTGTAATTACAAAGGTAGACATATTGTTTTTTCCCTAAAAATACGCTACAATTATACAGCAGAAGACCTCTGAAGTCAATTGCACTTTTTATGCCATATCCAGATACAATTCTTACCCGACCAATCAGAATAGCAATCATGATTTTTTTGATTGTTATCTTTTTTATTATTTCACCAATCATCATATTATATACTATTGGATACCGATATAACGCAGAAGAAGGGAGACTAACAAAAACAGGTGTACTCACGATTGATCTTAAGCCAGATGATGCAACAGTAACACTAAATAACGTCCTTCTCGATCAACGCATTCCAATAGAACTAACAAATTATGCGCCTGGACAATATCATGTAAAAGTTGAAAAAGAGGGATATCACACATGGGAAAAAGAGGTGAAAATTGAAAGTAAACAAACAACATATATTAAAGATATTATTCTCCCACGCTCCTCCTTGCCAATCCGTATAGTTGACGAACAATTTAAAAATATTTTGGATGCACATATTTCGTACGATGGAAAATATATTATTTTTTTAACGCAAGAAAAAAAGGCGTTTGAAGTATATGTATACGATACAAAAAGACAAACGCATGTGTTGCTTACTCGATCTCAGAGCGCAAAACAGCCACGAATATCTTGGTCTCCATACTACAATACAGCCGTTATACAATATGACACTGCAACAAAAAATCTTTTAGAGATATTTGATGCAAATAATGTTCAAGGGAAGCGATCATTCACACTTTCTGCTCCACTTGATAATAAAAGCTTTCAATGGATTGATCATAGACAACACGCAATAGCAGTTCTTCACAAAGGAAATATTTCTTATTATTCACCAAGAGGAAAGGAACATATTGGAGAAGCAGACAGCAAAATATTTTTTGTAGATGCTGATCTCTCAATTTGGGAATATAATCAAAAAAATAACGTTGTTTCCAATAAAGACAAGGAAAAAAGTATTCAACTTACTGGTGATCCAATAAGAGAAATATTTGTTATTACTGATGATCTTTTCATTGGGAAAACAAGTAAACACGTTGTAATCATCCCATATAAAGAAAATGGACAACAAACACAACTTCCCACAAGTGAAATTGTATATGATGCCGAAAGAAAAGAATGGATTACGTGGTCTCCATGGGAAATCTGGCGTATTAATGAAACTGGCGAATCAACACTTTTGAATCGAGTAAGTGAAGAAATTTCATTTGCAAATACTATTGATGAACACGGGACAATTGGAATTTCCACTGATGATTCGTTAGCCTCTTTTGATCCAGAGTACAATGTACGTCATGAATTATTTGAAAACGGTATTATTAAAAAGACAGGCATAAACAAAAAAGAAAGAAATATATTCTTTCTTGGTGCCATTGGCCATGCACAAGGACTATTTGAACTTTCGTACTAGACTTCCAATATTGTTTTATCACCAATAATCATTCTCTTTCCTTCTTGATATTGGTGATCTCTTTTTTTCAAGGTAATTCCTCGCCCAAGCATGCTGTCTGTAATATGCATGTCACAATCAATAGTACTATTGTCAAGCAAAATTGACTGTTTAATCTTGGCATCCTTAATAACTGTACCAGCACCAATCGTCACATGCGGTCCAATAGTCGCACCGTCAATAATACAATTCTCTGCAATGATTACAGGACCTTTTACAATAGTTCCTTTTTTTATTTGTGATCCAGCACCAATATGGACATTCCCTTCAATATGAACATCCGTATCAATCATAACGCCGACATGTTCGCTTCTTGGTTCTATCTGATCGAGCAGCAATTGATTGGCAAGCAATAAGTCTTCTGCCTTTCCAGTATCCTTCCACCACCCTGTTATTTCTTTATGCCCAACACGCTTTCCTTCTTTTAAAAAAAGCGAATGGATATCAGAAATTTCATATTCTCCACGATGACTCTTTTCAATGCGATTGAATGCATCAAAAAATACACGAGGACCATACAAATAAATTCCAGTTACAGCAAGATTGTTTGGTGGATTTTTCGGCTTTTCAATTACATCTAAAATAGTTCCATTATCATCAAACGTTGCAATGCCAAACCGTTGTGGATCATTGACTTCTGACAGTGCAAGCATACAATCATATTTTCCTTTGTGGAATGTATCAAAAAGTCCATGAAGATCTCCAAGTAAAATATTGTCTGAAAGATAAAACATGAATGGATCTTTTCCAATAAAATCTCTTGCCTCGTTGACCACATGTGCGATTCCTTGTGGGCCACCTGTTTGCTCAAAAAATTTAATTGAAATCCCCCAATGGCCACCATCGCCAATATATTTTTGCAATTCTGTTTCACCAGGATTTGTATTAATAAATATTTCTGTTACTCCAGCAGCAACTGCTTTTTCTATAGCATGAAAAATCATTGGTTTATTTGCCAGCGGAAGGAGATGCTTATTGATTGTACTTGTAATTGGGTGAAGTCGTGTTGCCCTTCCCCCACCAGTAAGAATTGCTTTTCTAATTTTCATATTTACCACCAAATAAGTCCTTTAACCACAATCCAATAATATACTTTCATGATTGGATTTCCAACATATAAGAGTAATGGATTTTTCATTGAGGCATCTTGAAAAAGAATTTCTGGTACAGAAAAAGAAAGTAAGAAACGATCTGATTTTTTGCGAATTTGTTGAATTTTTTTTCTTTTTTTGAGCCAAATACTCCAATGCTTTGGATTGATCCAATATTTCAAGACCTCAATGCGCTTATCGAGCCAACCACCTTTCAGTGCAAAAATCCATAGACCACACTCCATAACAACAAGCATTGGAAGAAGTAATAAAAGTGTTGGAATTTTGAAGAACATAAGCAACACTCCATATCTATTTCGTTCCATCCAATAAAATTTCTCAATGCTACGACTAAATTGATACTTATGATAAAAGACTGAATCACGAATGAGTGCAATTTTGTATCCAACTGCACGTAGACGAAACGACCACTCCAAATCTTCATGATACAAAAAGAAATCTTCATCCCAAGAACCAAATTCTTTAATCAATTTGATTGGGACCATAAATGCTGCACCACTTGCATATGATACTTCCTTTATTTCTGGTACGTTCAAATCTTTTATATGTGTTCTATATTCATCGCAAAATCCAAATCCAAGAAAATGATATGAATTTCCTGCACTATTAAGTAATTCTGTTTCAGGATGTAATAACATGAGTGACTGAGCAGCTCCAATTGTTTTGTCAGTCTCCATTGCATTTACAATTGGTTCAAGAGAGTTTGCAGCCATGAATCCATCATTATTATGAAAATAGACATAGTCAAAACCATGCTCAATCGCCCAATCAACCCCAGCATTATTTCCACCAGCAAATCCCAAATTCTCCTTTTGTCCTAAAAGTGTTGTATGTGGAATTTCATTACCAGACAAAGGCATGACATGTTCTTCTAAATAGCGCATTGATGAGCCATGTGTTGGATGAGGATTGTCTACCACAATAAACTCAATCTTATCTTTTGGATAGGTAAGTTTTTTTAGTGAAGATACAACATCGTCGATGTATGGTTCACAATGAAAGGAAAGATAGATTATTGCTATTTTAGGATAGTGTTGCATAATATTTATGATTGCCACGCCACTTTAACAGATATTTGATCCAACTCATAAGATGAATACGTGCTAATTTATTTTTTAATAGTGCTTTTATAATTCCAGGCACTTGCGCTGATTGTCTTGCATGCATATGCTTAATAACTATATCATGCACATAGTAGACTGGCCATCCATGTTCCCACATAGTGTGACACCAATCTGCATCTTCTAAATACATGAAATATCGTTCATCAAACCAACCAATCTTATCCACGACTTCTTTTCGCACTATGAGTGCAGCACCCAAAACCCAATCCACTGGTTGTGTTTTATTGTGGTCAAAATCTTTCATAAGTAATCGGTCTGTATACTTCTTAACCCATTTGTATTTTTTGTCTAGATTCATCTGTTTAAATGGTTTGATCAAAATTGATGGAAGGTCAAACCGATAGCAGGAGTATTGCAAACTTCCATCCATGTTAAGCAACTTAGGGCCCATACATCCAATCTTAGGATGCTCATCCATAAAACGCACAATCCGTTCTATCGTTTTTGAATCTTCTGGAATAATTGTGTCACGATTTAATGAAAAATAATATCGTGCTTCTGTTTCTTTAAATCCATTTGTATTTCCTTTTCCAAACCCTACATTTCCATATGAATTAATATAAAGTACTTGCGGGAATCGCGCTGTTAAATCTTGCCGAATGCCGTCTTTGTTCTCTGAATTATCAGCAACTGTGATTTGAACATCATAAGGACAATCTGCAATATCTCGAACCAAAGAATCAATGGCATTGAGTATGTCATCTTTCATGAAATAATTAAGAAATACAATATTTATGTCTTTCATACTATGTCCACCAATGCCTCATGGTAAGTGCATTGACTGTTCTTTTATCTTTAATATACAAACGTCTCTTTTCTATCTCCACTCTACTACTCCATATTTCAGATAGTCCCTTTACCACTCTTATATCGAAAATAAGAAAGTATAAAAACTTCTTTAATTCATACCACACAATCCAAGGAAGATCAAGAAGGAGATTTTGAAGGTATTCATTTTTGTACAATGTGACAAGATGATTTTTATAGCTGTGATAGGTAACCCAGGGCGACTGTTTTTTCTTGTTTTGAATAGATGCTCTATCACTAAGACGCTTTGCCCCTGCACCTGTTCTATCATGATATGCAACAACATCAAGAAGCACACTTGCACTATATCCTGCAGCACGCAATCGAAATGCCAAATCAACATCTTCTTTGTATGCGTGATAGCTCTCGTCAAACAGTGAACCGTCTTCAAATACTACTTGCTTAACCAATGATGTTCTCAGCAAAGGAAACGCACCGGAAACACCAAAAACATCTAACACATCTGTATCAAAGATATGTTTGGTTTGAGTCCACGTCTGTTTTGTATATTGTTCAATAACACGTCGCGAACGAAATACTTTTAAACCAAGTGCATCAATATGATCTGTAAACCCTTGCGATGGATCATCTTTTACAGCAGAAAAATTCCATCTCATCAATCTTGGAGATACAGCTGCAATGTTCTTATGTGCATCTGCATATGCCACCAATTGTTCAAAACAATTTGATGTAAGGTACATGTCTTGATTCAACAACAATACATATTCTGAATCTGTTTCCTGAAACAAGAGATTATGTCCACCTGCAAAGCCTGTATTCTTTTTGTATTTCTTAAAAAAATATTGAACAGAAAAATTGCCCAACTCTTTTTCTATTACTTCGGCAGTGTTGTCGTCTGAACAATTATCAAGTACAACCAAATTCCAGTTTGTGTATGTTTGTTTTCTTAGAGATTCAAAAAGATGTGGAATATATTTCGCACCATTCCATGTTACCAAATGTACTGAAAGTTTCTTCATGTTTTCCTTACTAATAAATCATTTGCCCACGCCATAGCAATCCCAAATGGTCGAAAGAGTGCAATCCACATCCATTTGTACCACGGTTCCCACTTCTTAAAATAGATGATCATACTTTTTGTAAATTGCTTTTGCTTCCAAAGCGTCTTGCGTTTTTTGAAGCTTTGCCCAACATAATCTACACAAAAAATAATTGGAGTATACATTACTTTGTATCCATGTCTTTTTGCTTCACGACAAATATCAACATCTTCGTACCAAATAAAATAACGTGGATCAAAGGCCCAACCAAGTTTGTCTATGAATTCACGTCGCATGAGCATGAAAGAGCCCCGCACTGAATCTACTTCTTGTTCTTTTTCTGCATCCAAATCTTTCATATGATATGAATCTAGAAGACGAGGAAATATATGAGGAATTTTTAAAATAAGGGCAATTTGTTCCCACAATTTTGGAAAACGCCTTGGCATTGCTTCACTATTTATATTTCCATGCTGATCTATAAGTTTTGGACTGACAATGCCAACATCAGGATGTTTTTTCATCCAGTCAATAATAGTATCTAAACTCCTTGGCTCAACCTTCATGTCAGGATTGAGAAAAAGAACAAATTCACCGGTTGATGCTGCAAGTCCTTGGTTGTTTCCTGCACCAAAACCAATATTTTTTTTGTTATCGAAAATGGTTATTTCTGGAAACTGTGTTTTAATAATATCAACGGTGCTATCTGTTGAACCACTATCTGAAACAATTTCTTCGCAAGAAATTGTTTTACAACCAGAAAATACAGAACGAATTTGTCTTGCAATTTGTTTTTCAGAATTCCATGTAACAGTGACAACGCTTAAATCCATACATTAAATACGATTATAATCATCCTCAAACCGAATAATATCTTCTTCACCAAAATAATCTCCTGTTTGTACTTCAATGAAAATTAGATCTTTGTCTGTACGATTTTCCATGCGGTGTTTTGCACCAATTGGAACACTTATGCTGTCACCTTTTTCAAGGTAGTTTTCTTTTCCATCAACAATTGCAACAGCGCTCCCTGAAACTACAACCCAATGTTCATTCCTTTTTTTGTGCAACTGATAACTAAAACGACTCTTTGGTTTAATCATCATTTCTTTAACTTTGTGATTTGGTGAATCCAAGAGAATTTTAAACCAACCCCAAGGTCGTTCATCAATATAATAATCCATATAATTTATTTTAATAGTAAGCCCATATTACCTTATTTGAGCCTAAAAAACAAGATCAAAAAAAGCTCCAATAAATAGAGCTCCTTTAATATTAATATCTAGCAAGAAAGAATATCTTCTGACGATTTTCCTGCTTTTTTTGCTTTTGCGTATTTTTCCATAGTATCTCTCAAGGCATCTTGTACATTCCTCATTTCAATTCCAAATGTTGCTAAATTTTCTGAATGTAAAAAATTATTTGAGCGTCCTTTTGTTGCGAGCCCCTGTTTGACTAAATCATCATTTGAAATCCATTCATTTGTATGATTTGGATCAACTAATTCTTCATATAATGCCATAAGTTCTTTATGCTTCATTGTTCCAGGATTGGTCACATGAAAAATTCCAGAAGCATTTTTCTCCATAAGTTTATAAAATACATCAATCATGTCATCAATAATTGTTACACTATTTTCAACATCAATAACTTTTGGATATGTTGCTAATTTATCAATGAGATTATGTTGTGCAGGAATCCAGTCAATCGGCATGCGAATCCGAGCAATACCAACATTATCAAGTGTAGAAAGAACTAAGTCAGCTGCCCATTTTGCGCGAGAATATACAACATCAGGATTTCCAAAATCATGTTCTCTCCATTTTTTGTCTGGATGAGGAGAATCACCATAAAAAATACAACCAGACCCAATGTGAAGCAGATATATTCCTTTTTCTTGGCATGCTTCTGCAATAAGAATTGGCAATTTTGTATTTCCAATCATTGTCGGCAGTTGATTGTCTTCACACCAGTCAACATTTGGATAACCACGCACTCCAGCAGCATTTAAGACAACATCTGGCCCATGTTCTTCAATAATATCCAGGGCATCCTGTTTTGTATAAATTTTTTTTGTGGAAAGGATACTATTGTCCCATGCATCTGCACAGCGTTTTCCAACATATCCATTTCCAATAATAAGTATCTTCATAGTATTACGTACGGCCATACCACTCATCGTAGTATTTCATATATTCACCACTCTTGCAGCGAGCAACCCATTCTTGATGTTCTTTGTACCAATCAACTGTCTTTTTCAATCCTTCGTCAAGAGAAACTTGTGGCTCCCATCCAAGCTCATGTTTTGCCTTGCTGTAGTCTACATCGTACCGACGATCATGTCCAGGACGATCTTTTACAAATTCAATGAACGATTCATCACGATCAAGAAGATGAATAAGTTTCTTTGTTAACTCAAGATTTGTAGGTTGGTTTCCCCCACCAAGACAATATGTTTCACCACTTTTTCCTTTTTGCAAAATCATATCAATACCACGGCTATGATCATCAACATAAATCCAGTCACGAATCTGTCCACCGTCTCCATACACAGGAACTGATTTTCCTTCCATAAGATTTGAAATGAAAAGCGGAATTATTTTTTCTGGAAAATGATATGGACCATAGTTGTTCGAACAATTAGAAATTGTTATTTCTAATCCATACGTATGATGATACGCACGAACAAGATGATCTGAAGCTGCTTTGGAAGCTGAATAAGGACTTTTTGGATCATACGGTGTTTGTTCGTCAAATGGTGGATCATGTGGTCCTAATGCACCAAACACTTCGTCCGTTGAAACATGGTGAAACCTTTTTTTGTACTTTTTTACAGCATCTAATAATACTTGTGTCCCTAATACATTTGTTCGTATAAATGCACCTGGATCCATAATTGATCGGTCAACATGACTCTCTGCTGCAAAATGAACAATTATGTCAACATCTTTGACAAGGTCTTCTATTGTTTCTTTGTCACAAATATCTGCTTTTACAAAAGAATATCTTGGATCATCTTTTATATCCTTTAGATTTTCCAAATTTCCAGCATAGGTAAGTATGTCAACATTAATAATAGAATCATCTGCGTGATTCTGTAAATAATATCGAATAAAATTTGATCCTATAAATCCTGCACCACCCGTTACTAGTAACTTCATAAATACATTAGTTAAATTCCTGTTGTATACAGTGGAAACGATGTATCATCGTCAGACTGAAGAGACTTATTTGAAAACATAATTAATACTGCAGATACATCATATATATTTGAAAATGCAAATGCAACTTGCGCTGGCAAATGAATAATGCCGTCCCCTGGATTATATATGACTTCTTTTTCTTCGTGTGTATGAATTTGAAAAAATTTCATTCGTAGACTTCCACTCTCCAGAAAAAAAATAACATCTGTTGTGTTGTAATAAAGATTGCCAATGATTGCTTGCGGTTTTATTTCTATCCGAGAAATATGGACATCCCCCACTTTGGCGGTTTCTAATGCTCTTGCATCTTCTCTAATATCGCGTTCAAAAGGAAACTGTTGAATAAAAAGTGTTTGTTTTGCAGTTTCCATATGCCATAGGATTATGGAGAAAATGGTTGTTTTTCTGGTGATGACACAAAATCTTTGAGAATCTGTTCATGGTCAAAAGCGTACTCTCCTTTTGGCAATTTGTCTAGAGGAAAAAAATCTGAATCCTTTGCTTCTATGGTATTAATAATACTTCCACTATCAACATGAGCAACGTAGTATGGTGATACTACGTGTGACCGTGGATCTCGACCAGGGGTAGAATACACACCATATAAACGATCCAATGTTATCTTTAATCCTGTTTCTTCATATACCTCTCTGACAACCCCTTCTTCTGTTCTCTCATGTGTTTGAAGAAAGCCACTCGGCAATACCCACGCACCTCGAAATGGATCTTTTGCTCTTTTTGATAAAAGAACGTGTCCATCTTTGTTCAAAACAATTGCACCAACTGATACGCTTACGCGTTCGTCTTCTTTTTTGTACACCATATATCTATTCTTCTCCTAAGAAAAATTTAAATAATGCATTAAATTTTGGGGCAGCTTCTGAAGATCCTCGAGACAAAAAATAATTTTGTGCGAGTGCCCATGCAGCAAGTGTATTTCCACACCAAATATCACCTCGTTCAATCATATCAACAATCTCATCTGGTCTTCTATAGATAACTTCAATGTCTTCACCTGGTTCTGGATCTTGCTGATGTTGCTCAGTAACATTGGTAAGAAACACATGTTGCATTCCTTTTATATAACAATTGGACTCTGCAAACACACCTATCTTTTGCATCTCATCTGCTTCCCAACCTGTTTCTTCTCGCAGTTCTGCCCGAGCTGTATCTACGATCTCCATTCCATGGAGAACCGACCCTGCAGGAAATTCAATACTTTGTTTTTCAGCCAGATAACGACTCTGCACAACCAGAACAATTCTTCCATCTTCTCGGACAGGGACGACAATAGCAGCGCCATTTGTTTCAGCATAATAATAATCACCCTCTCCACCTTCGGGAAGTTCATATTTATCATGCTTGTATAAAAACCAAGGATTCTCATGAACTACTTCTTCAGAAATCTTTTTCAATTGTTTTGGCATATTAGGCAAATAGTTGAGCAACCTCTTCAACAGTCTTGTCACCAGGATTATTTATAATGGAATGTTGATTGCCTCCCTCATCACCATTCCAGCGAGGCATAATATGAACATGAAGATGTGGGACGACTTGCCCACCAGCTTCTCCATGATTCCATCCAACACTATATCCATCTGGGTGAAGAACACTATTGATTTTTTCCATTGTCTTTTTAACTGCAGGAAGCATTGCTTTTGCTAACTCTTCGTCAAAATCAAATAACGTTTCTGCATGAACTTTTGGAATGACAACTGTGTGTCCTTTTGAACGCGGATGAATATCTAAAAATGCCAATGTTTGTCCATCTTCATACACAGTATGATTAGGAATTTCATTGTTAACAATTTTACAAAAAATACAATCATTCATATTTATGTATGGTTATATTATTACCCCTACCTTACCCTACTCACTTGGTTTTTTCAAGTCCATATTCCATGCAATCGTTTCTCCAAATGACCCAATGGATTCACCCACAAAATCACTTATCTTTTCCTTTTTTTCTGGCGATAATCCTGCAAGTACTACAATACAACTATCTGACTGTGTTACCAATGCCATATCTTGCACAGTCTGTTCTGGATTATCAGGAAATGATGAATACAGCTTTGTTAACTCTGGTTGACCAAATTGATAATCAATTGGAAAACCACCTCCAACGATTCTTCCATGTGTAAGTGCTTCTACTGACAACAGCAACCACGAATCAGCAAGAATACAATGATGTGATGCATGTTGATCTATCTGTGAAGAAACAAATGATGCCATATGATATTCATCATTACTTATCACACGCAAGTCAGGCCCTGAAGCAAATGTCGTTGTTCCAAACCAACTCAAAAGAAAAATACTAATAAGAACCGTTAGGGGTGAAAAATATTTTTTAAGATGTCCTCTATATTTTTTTGCAGTATATATTGCAGCAATAATAAGAAGAAAAGATATCATTGTATCTAATCGCCGAGTAAATAATCGGTCACCTTCGAGTACAAACCAGCCAATAATATATCCACCAACTACTGTGCTAGAAAGGCATGCAAATACATGCCACTGTTTTTTTTCTGTATGTGCAAACCAATAAACCCATGCACACATGAATAGTATCCAAATCAATACCATGAAAAATGGAACGTGGAAACGAATGGTTGAAAATATATTTCCAACGAATGCATAATCAGGTGTATGATTGAAAATAATATTTCCACTCACAATATCATGAGGACGAATCATACTAGCATAAAACCATCCACTCAATTGCCCTATCATTTGTTTGATTCGAGCAATAATATCAGATGAAAGATATGCCTTGCCAATTGAAACATATTCAATCACAGGAATAATACCAATTGCCAATATTGTAAAAATACCTCGGACAATCCGCTTCCATGACACTTTTCTACTTAGCTTCATTATAAATGATTGTTTTGCAAGAAATATGAATAAGAAACTACACAACATACTCACCCATATAAGTATCGCGTGAAGTGCATAGCCAAAAAACATGAGAAAAGAAAACAACAATACAACATTTCGTTGCCATGGCTTTTCTTCTTGGATATATTGTATAAGCAAACTAAGCACAAAAAAGAAAACAATATACCCCAAGCTCACTGGGAGTGTTAATGCGCCAAGTGCTTGCAAGGAAAATGGAATACTACTTAACCACACCAATGTTAACGCACGCCGTTCTGAATGAAATAAGAGAATTCCTATTCTATAAAAAATAATTGGTATAGCTAAGGTCCACAACAGTGGAACAAGCCATATGTTGATTGTTTTCAAATCAACCTGCAGTGTTTTTTCAAAAAGGATAGACGTTCCCCAAAGATGTCCATATGTATATTTATGTGGAATCAAGAGTGCTTCTGGCACATCCATACCAAAGAGTGGACGCGTTTTCATTTCAGGACCTGCAATAACAGGAAGTATTGCCTCGCCGTTTGATAACTGTTCTTCTGCAGCAATAATACGCCAGACATCACCACCCCACGGTTGTGTGTGTGAAAGTGGAAGATACGCGTGGATAAGAAAAGAATGAAATATGAGGAGTCCTAAAATAACAATCTTTTTATGACGAGAACAAATGATAATACCCAGTAAGAAAAAAGCAAAGAAGTATATTAAGAAAAACCAAGACGAAATTGTTTGCCATGGAGAAAAAAGAATCTCGCCACTCTTTGAAGAAAAGAGAAGGTACATCCCAATAATCCAAGAAACAACATATAAGAGTATTAACCCATTGTTTGCTGTAAAATATGGACGAGTATTTTTTATTTTTATTTTTTTTGACTTAAGAGAACGAGAAACATAGGTCAACCCATAACTCAGAAATCCAACCGCAGTATAATTCCACCACAGGATCTCTGGGGTAATCCTATACCACACAACCCATATAGACGTAACAAATCCAAGTAATAGTATTGCAGAAATATAACTGTATGCTCTCCCAATAAGCGAACCCCTATGTATGCCAAAGATACGATGAAAAATCCATTGCCACCAATATCCAACAACGCCAATATAGAGAAAAAAAGATAGCCAGCCCACAATAGGGTGAGACCCTGGCCCTAAGACCATATATAGGCCATAGAGAGAAACAAGCGCTAGCAACAGCGATATAAGATGATTGTACTTTCGTAATATTTTCATAATTCTGCTATATTATATTGTGAAATATTTGAAAAAGCAATGTATCTTGCAAGACGACAACTTATTTCAATATATGCTGTTGGAGCGTTTCTTTTGAGTGCAAATCTTTTTTCACAAGGAATTATCCTTGGCATTACTGGACTTGTTATTTTTGTTTTTGGTTTAACAACAATAATCGCAAGTATTATTCAAAAAAAGATTGAAGCACAAACACAGGTGTTCGCCTGGTCAATGCTTGTATCGCTTCTTTATCTTATTATTGCGAACTCACTTCTCTATTATATACATGCAATAACCCCAGTAACAAGCCTGTTTGTTTTGTGGCTTCCTATCATCACTGGTTTTAGATTTATTTCTCATCTAGAACTTCCGCAAATATCTTGGAAAAAAGAAGAAGAAACAACACAACGAACGTTTGTTTTTTTTGTCTTAATTGAAATCGCACTCATAGCAATGCTCTTTCTGGGAAGTACTGATGGACTCTTGCGTTCACCATGGCATGCATTGTCACCTCAATTTTTTATTTTGTATGCACTCGCAACAGGGTTGCTATTGATGTTTGTAAGCAAAAGCAAAAATACTATAACACGGTTCATATCTATTGCCGTACATTTCTTTGCCACATACAGTGTTGCAGCAATAATCTATAAACTTGGCTTTGGATTTGATGCATTTATTCACCGAGCAACAGAACAATGGATTCAAATTTTTGGTTTTATCCACCCAAAACAACCATACTACATTGGACAATATAGTTTTGTTGTTTGGCTATCAAATGTAACTGCAATTCCTTTATTTTATATTGATGTGTATCTTGTCCCTGTCCTTGCATCGCTTACACTCCCAGCAATCATTCCAGCAACATTAAAACATGGATTTGCTATTACAAAAAAATTCGCACATCCGCTTGCACTTTTTGTTATTTTTCTACCATTTTTATTCTTTCACCTTACAACACCATACAATCTTGCCCTTCTCATAAGTCTCATAACAATTTTTTCAACTATCCTTTATTTACAGAAAAGTATTCCTTTTCATATCCCGATTCTTTTATCAATAACAGCAATATCAATCCACCCACTCATAGGGGCACCAATCGTCCTTTTCGTGTTTTATGCATTTTTAATACAAAAATATAATGAAAAAAAAGCAATAAAAAGTTTGCTCCTATCTCTTATATTTGACATTGCAATTCTTCTTCCAATTCTTTTTACACTACAATTATTGTTATCTGGTCAGCCACTTCCCAACATTCAAAATCCATTTACTTCTATTGACCATGTTCTTTCTCTGTTTGCACAGCCATATTGGTATGCAAAACAAGCAGCAATATATTTTGAAGTTTTGTACACATGGCAATCTCTTATTCCGGTTGTATTTTTGATATTTGCTTTTATTGGTTTTATAAAAAAGAGAAAGAATGCGACAATCCAGCTTCTTGTTGCAGCTTTTTTGGGAATGATAGCAAGTGCCTGGCTGTTACGAAGTTGGTTTGTATTTCCAAACGTTGCTGCATATGAACAAGGTGATTATCCATTGCGCCTAATAAAGGCATCACTGCTCTTCTTGTTCCCATGTGCAATGTACGGACTGTATATTGTTCTTGAAAAAATAAAAAACAAAAAATATCAATCCTTTGTTGTCATTTCCTCATCTGTCATACTAATGCTCTCTTTGTATCTTGCCTATCCACAGCACAACCAAAAAGCTCGCTTTCCAGGATTAAATGTAACAGCTACCGATGCAAGCGCTGTACAGTGGATCCATGATCAAAATAGTGAATACAATTATGTTGTCCTTGCAAATCAATTAGTATCTGCAGCAGCGCTCGAGTACTACAGTTTTGCCCACCACTTTCAAACAGATCAAGGTGAACTTTTTTATTATTCCATTCCTACTGGCGGTCCATTGTATCAAGAATATGGAAATATGCTATACAAAGGACAAAAAAGAGAATATATGGAAAAGGCAATGAGTATGACTGGAGCAGAAAAAGCTTATTTTGTTCTTAATTCGTATTGGGCAGACTCAGACAAGATTATAGAAGGCGCAAAAAAAACAGCCGATAGTTGGCATGTTATTGATGATGGTGATATTTGGATTTTTGAGTATACGATTTAATTATTTTTATAATGCGACAACAATCGCTCAACATACTCCCCTTCTGACAACCCGCGTAAAGAATCGCGTGTTTTTTTTGCCATATTTTCAAGATGTGTTTTTGACTGTGTGCACCATAGTATTTTTTCTTTTAATGATTCTTTATCATCTGCAACAAATGTTACACCATTCTCCCCTTCTCGGATCAACTCAGCAATACCTTCGATTCTGCTCGCAAGGACAGGAACACCAAAATAAAAACTTTCAAAAATAACAGTTGGAGAATTTTCATAACATCGCGAAGGAACAATTGTCATGTCAGACTGTTGAAACAATGAGGCAACTTCTTGTCTGTTCAAACGTCCATGCGCATGAATTTTTTCATTGTCATTTGCAATCTTTTTCACATCATCAAACAATGACCCATTTCCAACAATGTGCAGCTCGGCATCAATATTTGTTAACGATGAAAATACTTCTGCAAGAAACACAATGCCTTTGTGATGTTCGATTTGTCCAACATATAACAATCGAAACTTTTCTCCTTTTTCTAGGTTATGACGTTCAGAAGAAAAATCAAATGGAATTGGATTGCGAACAACAACGTATGGAGAATTCTTGAAAAAATTTCTTGATGAATAGAAGTCTAACAAAAATTGCGAAGGAGAAATAACAACATCTGGAGAACCAAACAATGTTCGTGTAATCCAACTATATATTTTTGTTGGAAACCCATTGTACCGCCAACTTGTTTCTTCTGACTTTAAAATAACACCACTTGGTTCAACTAATTGGACATCATGTACCGTATGCAAATGTCGCAAACCAAGTTGTTTTATAATTCTTGGAATAAGAAAACTGAGTCCCATAAGATTATGCGTATGAACAACATCAGGCTTTTCTATTTGCAAAATCTTTTTTACATGCCGGGCAGCCCCAACATGAAACATATTTACAACATGCCACATAAATCTAAACAAAATATTATGCTTATGCGCATGTATATAATAATAGATATTTCTTGGTTTAAATCTGTAAATAGTAACCTGATCATTTGCCTCTGACCAATCGCCATCTGGCGTGGTTGTAATGACAACAACATCATGTCCAGCATGAACAAGACCTTCGACGGTCTTACTTACTACCTGCTCTGCACCACCTCGCGCGTTCGGAGGGTAGAGATTATTTATGATACATATTTTCATACCTTGGATTATAAAAGAATGATCAAAAAGAAGCAATCTAAGGCTATTTCTCATATTGTTCACATATTCCCCACATCTTATCCAAGAATGGTGTTTGAATAATGTATGTGCTTACGATATGATGGATTCAGGAGGGCATATTTTTGTACTATGACCTCCACATTAGACACAGGAAAAATACCTCCACAAAACCTCGAAGCTGAGATGTCTTTTATTGGTTCTATTTTGCTTGATAAAGAAGCAATGTTTAAAATTTCAGATGCAATTTCTCCTGAGGATTTTTATAAAAAAGCTCACTCTACCATTTTTGAAACAATACTTGAACTTCACAATAAAAATGAGCCTATTGATGTGCTGACAGTTGGAAATAGACTTGAAGAAAAAAATCAAATAGATGATGTTGGAGGAAGAAGCTATCTTATCAAACTAAGCAATGCTGTCCCAACGACCTCACACATAGGACAGTACGCAAAAATCATTGAAAAAAAATCAACACTAAGAAAATTACTTCAAGCAGCACACGATATTACTGCACTTGGATATGATGAAGAAAAAGATGATGTTGATAAAATTTTGGATGAAGCGCAGCAACAGCTGTATTCTGTAACACAAAAACACCTCCGACAAAGTTTCACACCTATTACAACCGTACTTAGTGGTGCATTTGAACGTATTGATGAACTCCACAGAGACAAAGGAAAAATGCGCGGTGTGCCAACAGGATTTAAAAAACTTGATAACCTTCTTTCTGGATTACAAAAGTCTGATCTTATTATTCTTGCTGCCAGACCATCTGTTGGAAAGACATCTCTTGCGTTAGATTTTGTTCGTGAAGCAGCCTTACATGGAAAAACATCTGTTGGATTTTTCTCACTGGAAATGAGCAAGGAACAACTTGTTGATCGTCTTTTGTGTGCAGAAGCTGGTGTTGATCTTTGGAAACTCCGTACTGGGAATCTTTCTGACAGACCAGGAAGTGAAGATTTTCCAAGAATTGGAAAAGCCATGGGTGTTCTTTCTGAAGCAAAAATTTTCATTGATGACACACCTGGAAATACTGTTATGCAAATCCGAAGCAAAGCCCGACGACTCCAAGCAGAACATGGTCTAGGACTGATTGTGATTGACTATATGCAACTTATGGAATCACACAACTCAAAATGGTCAAACAATCGTGTACAAGAAGTTGCTGTTATGAGTAGAAATTTAAAAGGAATTGCCAGAGAGCTCGATGTTCCTGTTCTTGCACTTTCACAGCTCTCTCGTGCGGTGGAACAAAGCAAGCCTGCTATACCAAAACTTGCACATTTGCGTGAATCTGGTAGTATTGAACAAGATGCTGACGTTGTTATGTTTTTGTATAGAAAAGCTGCAGACAGAAATTATCGACTAGAAGAAATACCTCCAGATGAACGTAATATTGCAGAAATACATATTGCAAAACATAGAAATGGTCCAACAGGACAAGTAAAGGTATTTTTTGAAGAAACAATGGCAAGTTTCCAAGACCTTGATACTGAGCACCATGGATATGCACCACCACCTTCTTCATCACCACCACAACCAACAACAAGTATTCCATCATTCTAAAAAAAGCTAAAAAAGCTATAAAGGCTCAAAAGGCTAAATACAAAAGCCTTTTAGGCCTTTATGGCGTTTAAAGCCTTTTAAGCCTTTTTATATGTTCAACAAACTCAAACAATTCAAAGACATCCGATCACAAGCAAAAACCATGCAGGATGCACTTTCAAAAGAACAGACAACAGTAAAATCATCTGGCGTTGCGCTGACACTCGATGGCAATCTTACTCTTACAGATATCAGCATTGATGAAGACCTGTTAGCAGTAAATATGAAGACAAAGTTAGAACATGCAATAAAAGACGCTCATAAGGATGCATTGAAAAAAATGCAACGTATTATGGCAATGAAAATGAAAGAAATGGGTGGACTACCAAACATTCCTGGCCTAAATTAGACCAATCCAAGACAGCATGTATCCAGAACCTATTGAACAACTCATTCGTTCGTTTAGTAAATTACCAACCGTTGGGCAAAGAACTGCTGAGCGGTTTGTTTTCTATTTGCTGAAATCAGGAAAAAAAGATGTAGCAGAACTGACACTTTCTTTAAAGAAACTTATTGAAACAATAAAAAGTTGCAATGTTTGTTGGGACTTTTCTGACCAATCACCATGTATGGTGTGTTCAGACAAAAAAAGAGATACAACAAAAATCTGTGTTGTGGTTGCTTCTCAAGATGTTCAAGTTATTGAAAAGACAAACGCATATGCTGGTTTATATCATGTTCTCCGAGGAGTGATAAATCCAGCAAAAGAAACAAAACTTCATCATTTGAAAATAAAAGAACTCATTCATCGAATAAAGACACACGGAGTAACAGAGGTAATATTAGGACTTAGTCCAGATATGACAGGTGAAACAACAATGATGTTTTTAGAGCAGCATATCTCTCGAGAATTTCCGAGCGTCAAGATAACGCGCCTGGCACGTGGACTTCCAATGGGGAGTGATCTGCAATATGCAGATGAAATAACATTGGCAAGTGCATTAAAACACAGGACATCGACAAAAAAATAAAATTCCCCAATATGGGGAATTTTTTAATAGGTGTAATTACGCTATTGTCACTTTTGTCTTATGCTGACGATGACCAAGGACACGTTTATATCGTACTTTTCGTTTATACTTTACAACACGAATCTTTTTATCACGACCCTGCGCTTCGACAGTTCCTTTGATAGTAACACCATCCAAGTATGGAGTCCCGATTTTTACGTCAGTTCCATCGTCATTTGCTGTCAAAAGGACTTTGTCAAACTCAACTGCTGAACCAACATCTCCATCAATTTTTTCGATTGAAATGGTGTCACCAGTCTTTAACAAGTACTGTTTTCCACCTGTCTGAACTACTGCAAACATATTTTTTTATTATATAAGGATATTGAATCTGACTCATCCACTCTGGTCAGATCTAGATAGCTAAGGTGCAAAGAGTATAGCGTATTTTTGCATCTTCGTCAAGATCTCCTAGTCAACAAGCAGTAAAAGCCCATTTTTAGCCATTTTATCAGAAATATTTGCACTACTAATAGGTCTTACCTGAGCGCTCATAACTGTTATTTCCTCTGCTCCATGTGATTTAAGAATAAATATATCATCTTTTCCATCCTGGTCATAATCCCCTAGTTTGACCTCTATACCACGAGTATATCCTGGATCAGTCCCCCAAAACTGTCTGAGCAAAGAACCATCCATTTCGTATGTAGCAACCCAAGGAGTCTCAGCCACTCCACCACTTAATACAAATTCCTCAAGCCCATCACCATCAATATCTCCTGCCTCAAGTCTTGCCTGTTTTTTAATAAAGGAAACTGGAATATGCGAAGATGGCTCCATATCCCTATTGAATTGTGTAATGTGAACACCATTTTTTTCTTTATAAACAGCTGCAATGTTTTCTTTTCCATCGGGCGCATTGACGAGTGCAATGTCTACTCCTGCATGCAAACCGTCAATACTATATTCATCAATTTGATTTCCTAAGGTGTCAAAAACTCGAAAGACTTGATCGTCTGCATATGCAGGCGAAATAACTATCTGTGGTTTTTTTACACCTGAAAGAATATCTCCTGCAACGACACGCAATTTGCCAGATGATGAAATATCCCATCCGTGTTCCTTTGTCCAACTACTATCATATAGTTCAACTCGTGAAGTACGCCGTGATATCTTCTTTACAGAAACATACTTTCTTTTTCCTTCATGAATAAATGAAGAAATATCATCTATTGATGCTAATACATCTGAAGATGGCAATGGAGATGAATGCTCTCTAATAGTATTTGTTTCGGTTGAGCCATCTGCTGGATTGATCACTGTCATTCGACTTAGAATATTTATTTTGGGTGCCTGAGACAATGCATACGCCACAGCTTTATCAATTTGAATCAATCCAGAGCCAAAATAATTTGTATAAAGTATTTCATCCTTTGGCGGCGTTTTGTGAACAGTACTTAATATTGCGGAATATATTTCAGAAGGTCCCCATGTGGGTTGAATGCTTTTAATAAGTGCTGCTGCTCCGCTCACAAGCGGTGTTGCAACCGATGTTCCTGACAATCCATTTATAAAACGCTTTGTTAATCCATTTGTTGGTGAAAATCGTGCTGTGCTTGAAAGGTCTACTCCTGGAGCAGTAATATTTACACAATTCGAACCAACATTGGAAAATATTGCGCTTGTATGTTTTTGATCTATCGCACTCACACCAAGCACTTTTTCCTCTTGTCCTATATCTGAACAAATTGGATATCGTGGTGAAAGATTCAAATTTACCATTTCATTTCCTGCTGCAGACACAATCATGACATCATGTTCATATGCATAATTTATTGCATCAATAATTGCTGACCTTGTTCTTGGTCCAACTAAACTAATATTAATAACATCAGCACCATTGTCTACTGCATAACGAATTGCTGGACCAAGATATAACGTACTACCAACACCAGCGTTCTCAATAATCTTTAGGTTCATGAGTCGAACATTCCAATTTACCCCTGCCCCATCTAATCCATTTCCACCGCGAGCGCCAATAATACCAGCAACAGAGGTTCCATGATGAACAATATTATTTTTTCTTAGTGCATCACTCAAATTGTCAACATTTGGTCTTGGATCATTATTTCCTTTTAATTCTTGTTCACTCAAAGTTCCGTCATTATTTGTGTCAGTGGGAATAAAATTCCAACCCCAAACATCATCAATATATCCATTATTGTCATCATCAATTCCATTATCTCGAATTTCATCTTCGTTGATCCAAATATTATCAGAAAAATCTGGATGAAATGTATCAAAACCATTGTCTATAACTGCAACAATAACATCGTGAGAGCCAGTTGCAAGATCCCATGCATCATACAATCCAATATCCTCATAGGCCCATTGCTGAACATGTGGATCGTCTGGAATTTTCCCAAACGTGATCGTAGGGACAAAAAAAATAAGGAGTACAATAATATATTTTTTCATAATCAAAGTCGTATTATTTTTCCATTCAAAAGAGTATTTGGTACTTTAGAGTCATATGGATCATATGAAGAATCAATTGGAAGACTATATGGTCCTTGAATGCCAAAAAGTTCTAAAAGATATCCTGATCCTGCAGGATACTTGTATGTATTACTTCTTATTGTTAAATCTCCTGTTCCAACTGGTGAGTATCCTCCTTTTACTTCATCGCCATCTCGATAGGTATCACCATCTGTGTCAGGATTATTTGGATTACTCAACCAGTAATATATTTCTTCATAATCAGAAAGCGTATCACCATCTGAATCCTGTGTTGCGTCTGATGAACCTTGTGCTTTTTCAGTTTTCCAAGGTACCCCATCATGATCACTGTCAATAACATCATTTGCAGAATCCGCAACACTGAGTCCATGTACTGTATAAAAATTACTTTCAAAAAAATCTAAATCAAGTACTCTATTTGACCAATCTTTTCCATATAACACTTGGGCCTCAACATCTGATCTAAGTGGACGAAGCTGACATGCAGGTTCTACTGCATATACGCGATCTGAACCACTAAAACGCAATAGCCACGAAGCAGGTCGCACGCAAATTGGCGTACCGATTTGAAACTGTTGCAATACTGTTGGACTTATGGTCGTAACATCTGCAAAGCCATCAAACCAAGAATGATAGGTCGCTGTATTTAAGAATGGGTGTAATTTTCCATCATAGCCCAAATAATATATCGCCGTTCTATCTGAACGAACAAGACTACCTTCTGATATATGCTGATCTTGTTCTTCGAATTTTATTGCATCATATACAATTTTGGTGGCACCTTTTCCATCCTTGAACTCCACATAAACGGTTTTTTCTCCAGAACCTGGACTAAGGACCCATTGAATTTTATCCTGCACTGGTTTGTATTCAACTCCATACAAGTCTTCATCATTACTTATTGCCATAAGCTCAACACCGGTTGAATACGACAAATTCAATGTTACATAGCGCGATTGTGTATCTGATGTGTCATTATTAACCTTAACACCTACATCCATGCTTGCAGGAACATCTAATTGGATTTGATCTGAATACCGCTTTGTTGCATTTCCATGTTTATTAAGAAACTTTACATATACATGCTTTACACCATTTCCATATGTTAAATGCCAGTCTTTTGTCTCAGCATATTTTTCCCAATTTGCCCCTTTGAACCCTGAATCATTTGAAATCATCATTTCTTGTGCATCTGGGATTCCTTTTATGTAAAGCTTTACTTTTCTATGCTGTGTTTTGGTGCTATTTTTGTTAATTGTAATCCAAACATCTTCTGCTGCACCAATATGTTTTCCAAAGAAAAAGAATCCCGTAAGCAAACACAGGCTCAAGACAGAGACAAACAAAAGTTGATTTTTTCTCATAGCTATGCTATAAACTATTCAATGTATAGTATACTATATTACATATTTACGGGCAATCATGCGACTTATTTATAGAACAAGACAACTGATTCTTTTAACCGGTGATCTCTTGGGAATGTATGTCGGTCTTTGGGCTGCACTAGCAATTCGAAATTTTGCAATTCCAGAACACGACGTGTTTACAGCACACATGCCAATTTTTTCGGCATTATTTTTCATATGGATCATAACAAATTTTATCAGCGGTCTATATGATTTAGAAAAAGTCACAGCAACACTCCATTCTTACCGACTATTTGGAGAGACTACAGTGGTATCATTTATGATTGGTGTTATTTTCTTCTATGTAGTACCTACTACTGATATTACACCAAAAACTGTTCTTATTCTCACCGTGCTCATCGGATATGGAATTGGATTATGCTGGAGACTGATTTATATACACACCATTGGAAAAAATGCCCTGCAAACAAAAATTCTTTTTATTGGATATACCAAAGAAACAAAAGAACTGGTTGATATGATGAAACATCATCCAGAAAAGAGCTATAGTTGTGTTGCAATCATTGACCCGGAAAAACATATTCTTTCAAAAGATATTGATGGAGTAGAAGTGTACCACAGTATTAAAACAATCCGTCCTGCTATTTCAACACATAAAGCAAGACTCGCTGTTATTGCTCCTCACCTTCGACAAAATCCAG
The DNA here is from genome assembly GCA_965231005.1 of uncultured Gammaproteobacteria bacterium. GTDB lineage: Bacteria > Patescibacteriota > Patescibacteriia > Magasanikbacterales > UBA922 > CAZTEU01. Next base: position 735,188 of record OZ246405.1, on the reverse strand, counting down.
AAGCACTAAGAGAACTATATGAACTTCTATTTTGGAAAATCCAAATTACTGATCTTTCTTCTTTTTATCAAATTATTACTGGAAGGATCCCTCCATCAACATTTTCAGAAGGATGGTTTTTGGATCATTTGAAAAACAAACAACAACCAGTTTATTCAGCTACAAAAGCCCTTGTTGACTATCTTAGCAGTATTGTCCTAAATATCATTTTTCTAGCTGTACTACCATTCATTGCAGGACTCATCAAACTCACCTCTCCAGGGCCAATATTTATTAAACAAAAAAGAATAGGAAAAAATGGAAAACCATTCACATTGTTTAAATTTAGATCAATGTATTCGCTTTCACCAGACGGAAGTGCTGAAATTGATGGTGTACAATTCGCAAAAAAAAATGATAAGAGAATCACAAAAATAGGAAAAATTCTTCGCAAAACTCGACTTGATGAACTTCCTCAAGCCATTAATCTCATCAAAGGAGATGTAACATTGGTTGGTCCACGACCTGAACGTCCTGAAATTGTTGAGCAGCTTGAAGCAAAAATGCCATATTACGGACTCCGACATATTATCAAACCAGGACTCACTGGATGGGCAGTAGTAAACCAACATTATACTGATACGCTTGAAACATCATTACAAAAACTGCAATATGACTTGTTTTATATAAAAAATAAATCACTTTTGTTAGACATATCAATATTGCTTAGAACAGTTAATGTTGTGATACGATTGAAAGGTCAGTAAAGGTACTTTCATCATTCAAAGAAAAAATGCCCTACGGGCATTTTTTTTATATTTAAATAATGTAGACTAATCCACTCCCCACTCTTTTTTCAACATATCAATTCCTTCTTTCAATGAAATAGTCGGTTCCCACCCAAGAAATTCTTTCGCTTTTCTATTATCAGCTTCAGTACGTCGTGGATCCCCTGCTCTGGCATCGATATTTATAAAATCACCGCCAATTAGTTCTACAAGTTGATTTACTGAATGTGGTGAACCATTTCCTACATTTATCACTTCACCATTCCCCGCCTTTTCAGATGTCATTGCTAAAAGATTTGCACGAGCAATATCAAACACGTTTGTATAATCTCTGTAATATTCTCCGTCACCACAGACAGTCATTGGTTCTCCAGCTTTTTTTTGCTTCAAAAATTTTCCAATCACCAAGGCATATGCTCCTTCTGGATCCATATATGGACCATACACATTGAAGTAACGCAGAGAAACTGTTTCAAAATTGTATAATTCTGAAAATAGTCGACAATATTCTTCACCAATGTACTTTTGCAAACCATATGGACTAAGTGGTTGTGTTTTCATGGTTTCTACAAGAGGCATAACAGGTTGATCCCCATAGGCTGATGATGAAGCACTATATACAAGTCGCTTTACACCTGCATCACGTGCAGCAACAAGGACATTCAACGTTCCTGTTGCATTGTTTTCATTTGTTTCTTGAGGATGTTCTACTGAGTATGGCATGCGAGGAATTGCAGCAGTATGAAACACACCGTCAATACCCTCCATTGCTTTTTTTAAATCATCCATATTTCGAATATCTCCCTCAAGATATTCAACACCTGGCTGCATCCTTTCTTCCTTTTTCCCCCCACTATAATTATCAATAACACGCACTTGATGTCCTTGCTCAAGTAATTGTTTGATAATATTTGTGCCGATGAATCCTGCTCCACCAGTAACGAGATAATGTGACATAATAAAAAGCTTAAAATGCTATAAATGCCTTAAAGGCTTAATAGGCTTTAAACGCCGTAAAGGCCCAAAAGGCTGCCAAACTCAGCCTTTTTAGCCTTTAAGGCTTTTTAGCTTTTTCTATAGTGTCCAATACAGTATACCCTTTTCTTCAATTTTTTGTCTATCGTATAAATGCTTGATATCAAACAATAGCAGACGCTGTCCGTTCATCATATTCTTGATTTGATCTGCTGACAAACGGACAAATTCATCATGGGCTACTGCAACAATAAGAACATCTGCCTTTGGAAGTTCTTCTTTTTTCGTCAATACAATATCATATTCCTTCTGTACTTCCTCATGGTCAGCCATTGGATCATATACTACTGGTGATAAACCAAAATCTTTTAACTCTTTATATAATCCTGCAACTTTTGAATTTCGAATATCTGAAATATTTTCTTTAAATGTTAGTCCTAATATTACAACTTGAAGTTCACTCAATTCTTTTTCTTTATATAATTGATTTACTTCCTTCACTACTTGATGAGCAAGGAACTTATGCATACTATCATTGATTCCTCTTCCTGCCAAAATAACTTCTGGATTATGACCAACTGATTGTGCTTTATATGTAAGATAATATGGATCTACTCCAATACAATGCCCACCAACAAGTCCTGGCTTAAATGGAAGAAAATTCCACTTTGTTCCTGCAGCATCTAGAACATCATACACACTTATGCCAATCTTATGAAAAAGAATTGCTAATTCATTCATAAGTGCAATATTTAAATCGCGTTGTGTATTCTCAATAACTTTAGCAGCCTCAGCAACTTTAATTGAAGTGGCTCTATATGTATTTGTAATTGAACCATAGACATTGTCGATGCGTTCTAAAGACTCGCCATCCATTCCAGAAACAACTTTTGTTACTTTATCAATTGTATGTTTTTTATCGCCTGGATTTACTCGCTCAGGAGAATATCCAACTTTAAAATCTATTCCCGCAGAAAGTCCAGATGTTTGCTCTAAAATGGGAATGCAGACCTCTTCTGTTGCGCCGGGATACACAGTCGACTCATACACAACAACAGCACCTTTTGAAATATGATTTCCGACAGTCTCTGTAGCTTTTTCGAGAATCGTTAAATCTGGGACTCTGTTTGAGTCCACTGGTGTTGGTACAGCAACAATCACAAATGAAGCATCTTTGATAACTTCTGGGTTGGAAGAAAAATTAATACTTGAGCTTTTTAATTCTTCTGAACTTACCTCTCTGGTGTGATCAATTCCAGACTGCAATTCTTTGATGCGCTTTTCATTGATATCAAAACCTACAAGTGAAAAATGCTTAGCAAGAAGAACAGCAAGCGGAAGACCAACATATCCAAGCCCAACAACAACGATTTTTTCTTTTTGCTGATCATTTTCCTGCATATTATTTTCCTTTTAAAAATGGACTCCCGACAGCGATGATACTAAATCCATTCTTTTGCAAATCATCATATCGATGTTGTAACATGCGACGTCCATCTAAAATAAGAACGTCTCTATCTTTTTCAATAAGAATATCTGCAATTCCTCTAAACTGAGGCCAGTCTGTTGCAATAATCACGACATCAGCATTTTCAACAGCCTCTACTTCGTTGACAGGATATTGAATGATATCAACAGCAGAAAAGTGTTTTTTAAACCAAGGCAGAGCTGCCGGATCATATGCACGAATTTCAGAGACTTGTTTTTCAAGTAAGAAATCTACAATGTGAATACTTGGAGTATTTCGGATATCATTTGTATCTCGCTTAAATGCAGTTCCAAGAAGTGCAACTTTTTTTTCAGACCAATCAAACGCGGCCTGTGTTTCTGCACGACTCATAAATAATTCTAGTTGTCTTTTATTTGCAAGATATACTTCATTCACTAAATTTGCACTCTGTCCTGCTGTCTGTAATTGATGTGAAAGTGAACGCGCATCTTTGATGAGACAACTTCCACCAGCATAGATAGAATCATAAAATCCCCACTTTCCAATTCTTTTGTCTGATACAAGAATATTTCTGACTTGTTCAAACTTAATATCATCAAATGCCTCACATGTTCTTCCAATAATATCAAAACAAATCATTAATTTATTGAACAGATAAAAATTTGCAAGTAATTTTCCAGCTGCTGCTTCTCGTTGAGATACTTCAAGATATTTTACATCTGGTGCTTCATAAAAACGTTGATACACACGACGCATAACTTCGAAATCTTTTTCTGATTCTGCACCAACAACAATACGATCTGGTTTTAGTGACCCTTCAACAGCTTTTCCTTCAACAAGAAATTCTGGATTTGAGACAACACCATAATTTTCCACACCAACGTTGTCCATAATGTGTTTTGTTTGATCAACCATTTCAATTGGGACAGTACTCTTATTTACAATAACAACATACTTTTCTTGTGCACTATTGTTTCTTTTGACTAACGCTTCTGCTAATTGCTCGGCTGCACTTGTGTAATATGAAAGATCGCTCTCTCCTGTTTCATCAATTTCTGGAGTTGGTAAACACATGAACACGGCATCACACTCTTCGAGAAATGCTATGACCTCTTTGTAATCATGTGTAAAACGAACATGCTCTTTATGCCGTACAAGTAAGTCCCCGAGTCCTTTTTCAAATAAACAAGATTCAATAGTATCTCTATCTTCTGAACCAAGCATCCTAACCTTATTTTCATCAATATCAAAAACAAGGGTCTTATGACCACTGTTTGCAGAAACTGCAGCTGAGCATGCTCCAACAAATCCCCCTCCAATATAGAGAATATTCATAGCTAATTTTTTTAAAAGTCATGGCTTATTTTAGACTATTTTCCATATTTTTGCAAGGTAAATTTAAAGTAAAAATGAACAAAAAAACATCTTATTTCAAAAAAAGAATATGAGGAAAAATTAATAAAAATCTCCTATTTGGCTGATATTCTGAAAAAAAGGGTAAAAAAGCCATTTTTTTGGCTAAAAATACACAAAATAGTAATATTGACAAAAGGAAAAAAGTATTGTAGTATACCCAACTGACGAATTAGTGTCAGGAGACAGATTCCCGCATGCTGTCTGTTCATTTCAAAAAAGGCTGTATACGGGTATGCCTCAGCAAAAAAACAAGGGGGTAGTCATGACGACGCCGCAACTTGATACCACGCAGACCGCAGAAGATCTCGGTCAGCAGCTTTTCACCATGGGCACAGAGCAGCCTGACTTCCTGGACGAGCGAACCTCTGGCCTCTACGATCTGCTCATGAAGGATCCGGACAAGGTCGCGAAGAGCTACGCCTACGCGCGCGTGCAGTTCGGCCTCGCTGGCAACACTGCGCTCGAGCTGGTCTGCATCGAAAAGCAGATCAGTGCAGCGCGCCGCGATCCGGACATCGATCTGACGCAGGCAATGGAAGACCTCAGCGGCCTCCTGAGCCGCATGCACGACGAGCTCGATGTCACGCCCAAGCAGCTCCTGGCCATCAGCCTGGTCTGGTACAACATCGGCCTGATCCGGCGCGGTCAGCGCAACTACCTGGGTGCTGCGCATGCGCAGGAGATGAGTGCGCTGTACGCGACGCAGGCAGGTGGTGCTGCCGAGAAGGTGATGACTGCCATGTACATCGCTGCTGTCGAACGTACGACTGCTGCGCTGGTGACGGACGACCACGACCAGATCCTGGCTGCCTTCGAACACCAGCTCGGCGTCTGCCGGCAGATCCAAGCGCTGCACGGCGGCTACACCGGCTGGATGAAGGGCAATGCCTCGCTGCACAACCTGTGGGCCAACATGCTCGCCGGCGGAGATGACTACGACGGCAAGGATGTGGACGAGGCCTACATGCTCCACGTGGACAACCACTGGTCGAGCGTTGGCAAACTCATCCCGCTTATGAAGGCCGACGACTGGAACGGTGTGATCGAACAGGCCGACGCTGGTCTTGCCGAGTTCGGTGACACCAAGTCGAGCTCGATCGCCAACACCCTTCTCACCTGCCTGCTGCTGAAGGCCGGCGCCCTCGACCAGAAGGGTATGCGCGCCAAGGCGATCAAGTGCCTGGAGCAGGTGCGCGACTGGGACGGCCGCGATGGTGGCGCTCCCATGGCCGTGGCCCGCCGACTGCTCGAGGAGATGAAGGCTGACTGACGGCCCCAAGGAGGACTGCTGCTTGCAGCAACAGGCTACCGGTACACACTTGTGTGCTGCCGGTAGCCTTGTCTTCATAGTTTTTCAACCATGGAAAATTATGAAGAGCATTTCCATTTTGGATGCTAAAGCACGGAGGATCCTATGAACAACTCGTGGATCAAGTGGGCAGTTGGCGAAGGTATTTCCAAGACCATCAGCAAGTTGCTCATCAAGATAATTGGAGTAGCTTCAAAAAACCTTCCTGGTACATTTTTAGCAACACTTGTCATTGGAATCATACAGATGCTCAGCGGCGTTGTTGGTTCTTCTGTCAGAAAAAAGCAGCTTCGCGCTCCGGCGACTCAGATTGCTGGCTCAATGGCCTTTGGTGCTGTTGCCACAATCATGACAGTCATCAGCTTCATGACATTCACGTACGAAGGGGCAGACATCGGTGTTGTCACATTCATCGGTGGGATGTCCATTATTCCTGGCGCTTTTGTTGACTGGATTTTCTTTGGAGACAAATTGAGAATCCGTCAGTGGTGTGGGATTGCAGTCTTCCTGATTGCAGGATATGCAATACTGAACTTTCCATCGCTCGCAGAATTTCTGAACCTCTCAACCTGGGTTTGGCTGGCAATCAGTCTCCCCTTCTTCGCAGTACTCAACGAGGCAATTACGCGCAAGATTAGAAAGGCCGATCCTTTTGTGAATAACTTTTGGGTCGGATCTTCAACAATACTCTGCTGCGTACTGTCCCTCAGCGTCCTCGGAGGCTGGGCATACGTTGGCTCACTGTCAACAGGCTTTTGGACAGCGGCCATCCTGATTAGCCTTGTTGTGGTCGTGATGATTCCGTTCAAGCTCCTTAGCTACAAAGACGGTAGTTCAATTGCGGCAAAAAAACTGGTGATGTGGAGCGTGTACATCGGTGCTGCAACAATGCTCGGTGTAATCATCTACAACGAACCGCTCACAATCGGAAAAGTTCTCTCACTCCCAGGATTCTTGATCGCGTTCACACTCACGGACCAGTCCACGTGGGAAGGCGTAGTGAAGATGGCAAACCAAAACAAGACCAAGAAAACCCTGCTCTAATCAGCAACCAGGACCAGCTCGCCCGACATTGTCGAAGCGAGCTGGTCCACAACCTATATAAACAAAAAACCCAGCATATGCTGGATTTTATTTTTGTCAAGCAACATTAAACTTCTGGAATATAATCATACTTATGATGTTCTGTAGATTTGATTTCCTTTTTTTCGCTTCCACACATTTTTTCAGCTTTACGCACGTCTTGAACAAACTTTGCAAAATCTCCATTTTCCAAATCAACAGCAACATCTTGGAAATGCATCCATTCAGTATCACCAAGCTTTACATGCTTTTCAATCATTTTTGCACCAGCTGCAACAGCAAGCATAAATCCAAGTGATCCGATATCATGACCCGAATATCCTGGAACAATTTTTGGATTCTTTTCACTAAGCTTACTATAATGTCTTATCACTGAAATAAGACAATCTTCTGGTGGAGTTGGATATGCTGATGTAGTCTGAAGTAGATAAATCTTTTCATTATCTTTAAATGTTTCCATGACATAATCTTCATATGCTTGATCAGTAAATCCAGTAGAAACAACAATAGGACCTTTGTGTTTTTCAGCAATCTTTTTATGAAATGCTGTATGTTTAGAAATGGTTGATGGAATTTTTAATATGCGTTTTTGAAATGGTTCTAACAATTCATAAGATTCAAAATCTAAAATCGTAGAAAACCAATCAATATCTAACCGTTTGCATTCTTGGTCAAACGCATGCATATCTTCCATAGAAAGTTCTAGTCCATGTCTAAAATCTCTATACGTACTTCCAAATGGAGAATCATATGGCTTATCCAACTGTCCTGGTGGATAAAATGTTTCAACAGTTCGTCTTTGTATTTTTACCAAATCTGCGCCTGCTTCTTTTGAAAGACGAACCATTTTTTTGAGTCTCTCTATGTCCCCCAAATGATTTGTTGTTATCTCTGCAACAATAATAACTTTATCTTCCATATTGGTTATTATCCTATCTTAAATAAATATTTTTTGTTTGGTGAAAGAAATTCTCCTGCATAGGGTTTTCCATCTACAGTCACCTTTCTCCCATGCTCCAGAGCAAGATTACACCCTGCAAGAATATCCCATGTATTCGCCCCTTTTACATTCTCAAATGAGGCAAAAGAACCGGTTATAGCATTATACACGTTATAAACGCAACAGCCAATTATTCTGTACTCTGGCCCCCTTGGGATATTATTCATATCGTCTTTTGAAAGAGACGAAGAAAGTCCTAAAATCCGAGATTCGTACTTTTGAATAGTATCACCAGTATGAAGCCATACATTAAGCTCTGGTAAACCAAGCATTGATTCTACATGTGTTCCTTTTTCATAAATAGCTATTGAAATCCCCCACTCTCGCAATCCAGAAGTGAAATTCTCTGTTCCATCAATAGGATCTACTATAACATAGTTTTTTTCTTTGTCGTATGCAAATGTCCCAAGATCAATCTCTTCAGAAATTATTTCAAAAGGTGTTTCAAGAGACTGTATATGTTCAACAATAATATCTTGGCACAGTAAGTCACCTTTTGTTACAAAACTTTTGTCATCTTTAAGATCTCTATCTGCGCGAAGTGACAAAATATTTTCCAACTGGGCTTCTATCTTTTGTTGTATATCTTTACAAATACTCATGACCTAATCCTTTTAATAAATGAGATGCAATTAAAAAATCAGTTTCATCATCAATATCAATCCCAGATAATTTCCCTGCGACAACATATCCGACAGCATTTCCTAAAAAATTTGGACCACAATTTTTTGGATTCCCCCGAAATACATCTGTGTTATACACCTTATACTTTGTCGGAACATCTTGTCGTCTTGCCATCGATGCTCCATTATCATTAAAATCTGGTTTGAGCATTCCATTATCACCAGTATATAAACGAGATTCTGTCTCTGTAACAACTCTGCATGCTGTTAAAGAAGGATCATCAACCATTTTTTTGATACACTCCTTTACTGCAGCAATATCTCTAAACAAAAATGTAGGACGGAGCCAAACAAATAAATCTGGATACGCAATACTGTGTTCATCAAATTTGTTATATAAATCTTCAAGAATATCTTGTTCCATTGCTGTGTCTCTTGCAGCTTCTTTTGAACGCAAAAAAGGTACATCTGCACCATGACTCTTTGCTATATCTGCATACACAGGCGAATCAGTTGAACAAAAGATAGAATCAACCTCGAGTTTTTTTGCAAAATCAATTGCATATCCAAGCAATTCTTTTCCAAGAATTTTTCTTATATTTTTGTCCTTTACTCCCTTTGAACCACTCCTTGCGGGAATAACTGCCATGATATTCATATATTCTTTTTGATAAAAGATACTGTCTTATCAATGGATCTTAGTTCAATATCGTCTGTGTTGTATTGTCTTTCAAGTGTTCCATTCTTAAACTCTTTTAATTTTCTGATAAATCCTTCTCGACTAGTTGCTATATGGGTAATGTTAAAATATTGTGCTCGATTATTGAGAAATTCAAATTCGGAAAGATTAACAAAAATTGATGGTGTATTACTTCCGAGTACCATATAGTTTACACTTGATGCAGGCTCAGAAATATAGAGATCAGACAAACATACAAGCTCATCTGTTTTTGCATCACCATAAAATAATTGTACACCAAGCTCTTTATACGAATGATACAGCTCGGGCATTCTATTTTCTGTTGGATGCATCTTCAGCAAAACGTTTGCTTCCTCCTCCGAAAAAACTTCTCGGATACTCTTAAACAAATCATAATAATGTGAGACATGCTCATCAATTGTCATCTTGTATTTTTTGTCTGGCGCCATATAAAAACGATACAGAATGACGACAATATTAATCTTATTTTTAGAAAGTCCATATTTTTCGAGCAATGACTCTCTCAAACGTGAATCTGTGTCTATTCTTTTTCTTAATTCATACAATAATTGAAAATCAATAGACCCAACAATATCTATGATTTTGGGATCAAACCCTTCTCCGATATAATACTCTTTTTTTATTTTGTCGAAAACCCCAATTTTTTTAGGAATGGCTGTTTTATATCCAAAACGAGATTCTTTGTAAAAAAGATCCAGTAAAGCAAAAATTACCTTTAAAAAGAACAAGTACGTCTTCTGAACGAAAGAATTTACACGCTTGTCTTGTTCTATTATACTCGCAGCCGATGACCATTGAAGCACAATCGTTTCTATTCCAAGTCTATTTGCCTCTCTAAAAAGAGAGTCATATGGAGATGATGACTTGTGGGAAATAATTTTTGCGGCCTCATGTGTTTTTAAAAAATTACGACAAGCTATAGCATGTTCGTATCTCTTTTTAATCGGTGTGAAAAAGGGGATTCGAATACCAATATCTCTTGTAATTCCTTTGTCAATAATATGGTATGTGTATTTTTTTTCTTTGCAATATTCCACGGATTCCTTCCGTTGAGAACTCTCTGGACGTACAATCAAAAATTCAACATCATATGTATCTTGAAGATAAGGAATCAAACGCTCGTAGTGTTTAATCGGACCTATATATGTTGGAATAAAGAAAATCTTTTGCTTCTTCATAAAGATTACAATCAGTCCTCCTATCCTCCATCTAAGAAAATGAGCAGCATTATTTACACCGCAGAACGAAAATTAAAATTCCAATACGATACCCTTGGCTTTTAATATTTTCTCACAAACTTCGCGCACTGCATGATCTCCTCCACACGCATTTGTAGTATATAATGCAATTTCTCGCAGCGACTCATGTCCATCCTTTGTTGTGATTCCTACTCCAGCATATTCAATGCACGCATAGTCATTAATATCGTCACCCATATACGCAATTTGATCTGAAGAAAGACCCTTTTCATCTAATATTCGTTTTAATATTTCTAGTTTACCATCACTATCGTGGACTCCCTGAACACATGGAATCCCTAATTTTTTGCAACGTGCTGCAACAACTGGATTTATTTCTTTTGAGATAACGAATGCTTCAAGGCCATGCTTGTGTAAAAGATTAATACCAAGACCATCCTTTCGGCTACATTTTACTGATTCAACACCATCTTGATTTACATACACACAGCCATCTGTAAAAACACCATCAAAATCTAAAACAAGTAGCTGAACCAATTTTAATTTTTCTACAATATCTTTTTGAGACATATATCTACTTATGATTGTTGTTCGTAATAACGAAGTTTTTTTCTTGCCGGCATTTCAGATTCAAGAATCTCTTTTTTTCCGTCACCCATAATAGCATCAATACCACGAACATCATTTACCAACTTACACAAATCGTAAATCAAAATAGATGCTGCTTGATCTGAACCATACATTGCTTTGTTTAATGTAATATGTCTTTCAAGAGATGTTGCACCAAGTACGCATGCCATGAAAGAAACAATCCTTCCACCTTCATGACCACTATACCCAACATCGCAACCATACCGTTCCTTCAAAACGTCCATCACACGAAGATTTGCATCTTCATTCTTCATAGGATATGTACTGTTGCAATGCATAAGTTCAAATGGACAGTTTGCATTTTTGAAGATTTCAACTGCCTTATCTATTTCCTCGAGCGAAGACATGCCTGTTGATATAAATGTGTGTTTTCCTTCTGAAGCAATTTCTTTAAGAAGTTCAGTATGTCCTAACATTGGAGATGCAACTTTATTGTATTTTAGATCAAACACTCTCATGTCTTTTTGACTTTGTACATCCCAAGCTGAAAAAAACCATTCAATCTTTTTTTCTTTACAGTATTTATCAATTTCTTTGTAATCCTCAATTGAAAATTCTAATCCTTGTTTTTGCTCGCGATTTGTTGTTCCCCAAGGTGATTGTCTTTCTCTATCTAAATCTTCTTTTGAATATACTGTTTCCAATGTTCGTTTTTGAAACTTTACTGCATCACAACCTGCAAGCTTTGCTCCATCAATAAGCTGCTTTGCAATATCTAAACTTCCATTATGATTGATTCCTATTTCCGCGATGATAAATGCTGACATATGTTTTTATTAAAATATAAAAAAATTATTGTTGATAATGTGATCCTTTATGTTCATGAAAAAACTCATGTTCAATTGCCATACATAAATAATGATAAACTGGAAGATGTAGCTCTTGAATTTTATGCACCTCATATTCTGGAACACAAATGCTAACATCTGCTAATTGTGATGATCTATTATTTTGATTTCCACCAGTAAGTACAATTGATTTAATATTTCTTGCTTTTGCAGTATGAATTCCTGCAACAACGTTTCGTGAATTTCCTGAGGTAGACAATGCCAATACAACATCGTTTTCTTTTGCATGCACCCAAATCTGTTGTGCAAAAATAAATTCAGGGTGGACGTCATTCATAAACGCGCTAATGAGTGAATGAGACACTCCAAGCGAAAATGCTGGTAAACCATTTTGCAACATTTGAGGAAGAATACCGACGTCACCTCCAAATAAATCTCGCTCACTCTCTTTTAGTTGTCTTTGCAACACACATCCTTTTGTTAATTCAGCACAAATGTGTTCTGCATCTGCACTTGATCCACCATTTCCCATTACCAAAAGTTTTCCTCCGTTGTTGAAGCAATCAAGGATAAGGTGAAATGCATTTAAAATATCATCTTTACATCGATCAAGATGTGGGTATCGGTCTAAAAGATGCTCGTGAATTGGGTGAATTTTGCTCATAAAATCTAATATTCTGTGATAGTTTATTTACTAATTAATATAGTATCATCCACTACAAAAGGTGTCAATAAGTATCAAAAAGGTTCAAATATAATTAATATTACCAACAAGTGCGCCCTCCATCAATATTCAAATTTGCACCTGTCATATAGCTTGATGCATCAGAAACAAGGAAAATAATGGCTGCTTTATACTCATCCTTATCTGCCATCCTCCCAAGTGGGATCAATTGTGCCAATTTTTCAACAAATGCATCTGGTTGTCCATTATACACTCCCCCGGGTGAAATAGCATTTACCCGAATTCCATTGTCTGCCCAATATGTTGCTAAATATTTTGTTAAACCAATAAGTCCATGTTTTACAACTGAGTATGTGACTGGCTTTACTGGTTGCATATCATCAGCAGTATTTTCTTTTCTGTAAATTCGTTGGTCTGGCGCTATCACACCTAAATCAGAGGCAATATTTAGAATCACACCCTTTTTCTGTTTTGCCATTTCATTTCCAAAGATCTGTGCACAGAGAAATGCTCCAGTCAATCCAACGGCAATATCACCATCCCATACATCTCGTGAAAACTGTTCAAATCGTGACCAAGGCATTTGGTTTTCTTCTTCTTTTACTTTTGGATCATTTGCTGCATTATTGATGAGAATATCAATGTGAGAAAACTCTTTTAATAATTCATCACGTACTCGTTCAATATCTTGTTTATCTGTGATGTCACCACCAATACCAATTGCTTGGACTTGATATTTCTCAGCAATTTCTTTTGCTCGTTCTTTTGCTTGTGTTTCATTGATGTCAAAGAGCACTGGTATTCCACCATATTCTGCAATTGCTTCTGCATGTTTCACTCCTAACAGTCCTGCACCTCCTGTAATAACAGCAACTTTACCTGAGAGATTGAACATATCATGAACTTGTTTCATAGTATTTATATTATCTACTTATGGTTTGTCCCCCATCAGCAACCCAGGTAGCACCTGTTACAAATGATGCTTGCTGAGATGAAAGAAACGAAACAACTGATGCAATTTCTTCTGGTGTTCCAAATCGTTTCATAGGAACCTTGCTGTCTAACATGTTTTGAACACCAGACGAATCTTGGTTGACTAACTCTTCCCATCTTCCTCCAGCAAAGAAAATATTTCCAGGGGCAACACTATTTACTCTAATATTTGGCGCGAGCTGTTTTGCAAGTGCTTGAACATATGAAATGAGTGCTGCTTTTGCTGCCTCATATGGAAGTGGTGCTCCAATTGTTTCAAGACCTGCAATTGAACTAATGCAAACAATCGATCCTTGCGCCTTTTCTTTCATCATAGAAATCATTGCCTGAATAAGAGAAACACTACCAAAAAAATTAACATCAAACATCCGTTTCCATTCTTCCAATGCTACTTCAGCACCAGGCTGTGATTTTCCAGAACCAATATTGGAAACAAGGATATCAAGTCCTGAACACTGCTGCTGAATGAACTGCACACAGCGGTTGATATCATCTTCTTTTGTAAGGTCACCAAGAAAAGAAAAAACATTGTCACTTCCATGTGCTGCCACTAATGCGTCATATGCTGTATCAAGCTGTTCTTTATTTCTCCCATTAATAATAACCCGTGCACCATGTTCTAACATTGATGTAGCAACAGCATATCCAATACCTCGTGAAGAACCACTTATTAATGCTACTTTGTCTTGCAAACCTAATTCCATACTATTGAATATACTTTTCTATGTATTTGTGTAAAAATGCTAATTGATTTTTTGTATTTTCTACTGCTTCACCATCTCGGGCAGCTTGCAAAGTAAATGAACCTTTATACCCAATCGCTTGTAGTGCTGAAAATGTTTTGTCAAAATCTGCATCTCCTGTTCCAAGTTGAACAGTTGTTCCATGTAACAATCTATCTTTTATGTGTACATTGTGGATCCATGTTCCAAACGCTTCAATTTCTTCTGTTGTGTCATATCCCATTGAAGAACTGTTTCCTGAATCATATGTAATGCAGAACAATGGATGATCTAAGCGTTCTAATAAATCTTTAAGATCGTGTGGTGGCAAAGAAGATTCAATACTTATTTCCATATTGTACTTTTCCATAAGTGGAATGTATGTTCTCAGTGTTTCAATCACTTTTTCTTTTTCTTGTTCATTATCAATCTTTGAATTATCCACCATTGGAAGTTCAATTCCTTTTATACCCAAATCAGCAGCTCGTTCGATAACATCTGAAAGCATTGTACATGTGGTCTTATATTCTTCTTCACTTACACGAATAAATGGATGTTCCATAAAATAATCAGCGCAAAGATATTCAATAATAACTCCAGTCTGATCTATAATTTCTTTTAATTTTTTCCTTCCATCTTCTGTCCAAAGTGGATTTTCCTGCCAGCGATCTTCTTCAAAAATCCAGCCAATTGCATCTATTCCAATTTCCTTTGCTGTTTCAAATTCTTTTTCCCAAAATCCCCATGGAAAACATTGAATTTTTCCATCAATAGGCTGTGTTAGTCTTCCTTGTATAATTCCTATCATAGTAATTATGTTATGGTCCAACCTCCATCTATGACAAGCGTATGTCCTGTGACATAGCTTGATGCATCACTTGCAAGATAGATGAGTGCACCTGAAAGATCATTTGGATGACCTAATTTTTGTAAAACTGTTTTTTGTTTTAATCGATCTAAAAATGGATCATTCTTATCAACACTATTACTTGTTTGTGTTTCAGTATTGGAAAAAGGACCAGGAGCGATTGCATTACATCGAATACCATGTTTCCCCCAAAATGATGCTGTGTATTTTGTTAACGCACCTATACCAGCTTTTTGCACGCTATAAGTTGGCGGATTAAAAAATTTCTTTCCTTCGTATAAATTTGGATGTGGTGAAACAATTCCATACATTGAACTCAAATTGATAATATTTCCACTTCCCTTTTTTCTAAAATGTTCACCAACAATTTGTGTTATGAGAACTGCCCAATAAATACCTGACTCAAATGCATGAGACCACATTTCATATGATGTCTTTTCAAGTGTTCCCTCTGTAGTATTAAATCCTGTTTTTTCACTCAAATCATATGCATTGTTTACCACAACATCAATATCATGCTTAGAAACAATTTCTTCTAATGTTTTTTCAAGTATATCTTTATCATAAAAATCAACAACATATCCAAAGGCACGATCAGATCCATACTCGCTATTGTATGATGCGACTTGCTCAGCAAGTGCTTCTTTACGCCCCATAAGAATCACATCTGCACCAACATCTAAATACGTCTTGGTCATGTATTTACCAAAAAAACCAGTAGCACCTGTAATCAAGATTGTTTTCCCTTTTATATTAAAAATAGTATCTAATGCAGACATAGTTATATTTCTTTATTTTTTAAAATCCAATTAATCAATACTACATCTTCTGGAGCATCTACTTGAAAAGAAGACCACATATCCATTTCATATATTGCAATCTTTTTTCCAAGTCGATTATTGTGTTCACGAAGTATTTCTGGTTTGAAAACATAAATTGATCCATTTTCTCTATATTGTTCATCCATATCTTGCTCGCGTTTGCGAGTCTTATGGTCATAGGTTAATGATCGTACCCCTTGTTCACCTTTTGACCAAATAAGACCAAAATTTCTCGCTGCTGATAAAAGAGAGTCTGCATCTTCGTCTATAAGAGTTTTTACTGCATTGTCTATGTCATCTGCCTTTCTTACTGGTGATGTACATTGCATAAATACAACAAGATCTGGCATTTGCTCACCACGTTTTTCAATTTCATCAAGAACATGAACTAATGCTGATTCACTGCTTGCCATGTCATTTGCTAATTCAATAGGACGATCAATAACGTCTGCACCATACTCTTTTGACACACGAGCAATTTCTGCATCTTCTGTAGAGACAATTACTCTATCAACAAACGCAGACTGAATCCCATGTTCAATACTATGCGCAATAAGAGGTTTTCCACCAACAACAATAAGATTTTTTGATTCAATCCGCTTTGATCCCCCACGAGCAGGGATGATTGCAATAATATTCATAATATTAACTGTATTAACCACTTATAATAACAGATCTGCTATATTAAATCATGATATGAGCCGACAATTTCATTTGTTACCTTCAAATCATTCTTACTACATGAATACAAAAAACCCAAGCTTCTGTATTTATCAAATTTAAATTTTTCTTTACCAAAAACTTTGCGTAATACATAACATGTACTTAATCTAAAATCTATAATAGCATCAATCGGTTTCACAGACCTTGAAACTACCTCAATAAAATCAAAATCAAATGTTTTTTGATTATCAGAAATTGATCGCGTAGTAGGACCATCAATAAAGACAAAGCTATACTCTCTTTCTGGAATATTCTCATATTTCACCCCCCTAAAAAAATAATAGTAAGCATCTACTTTTTGACTCCTTATTATTTCAATATACTTTTCCAAGTAAGGAGGTAAAAGTTGACAAGCAATATCATAGTATTTAGGAGATTCTTCCATTGAGGTAATTCTACCAACTATACCAGATTCTTTTTCATTCTCCATCATTGCATATGCCATGACAATAGTAGATACTCCCGTTGAGCATTCTAAAACTTCAACAGGCTTATTTTTCTTTATATATAAATAAAGTTCTAAATAATCACTATAAGAACACCTTGTGGAAGTACTCTTCTTTATATAAGAATCTATTTCAGTCCACAATCGAACATTTTTTTTGATCTTCCTCTTAGCCAATAATTCTAGTAATCCTCGAATCCTTCTGACGATCGCCTTGCGTATATATTTTATAGTATACATATAGTTATTTCATACAGGCAGTATATAGCCCTTCCATCATATTTTTAATACTTTCTTCACGAGAATATTTTGAACCTATACCATGACGCCTATGGATATATGCACCAACCGAACAATTTTTTAGTGCTTGAAAAAAACGAAGTACATTCAAAGAAGTTGGAACATACCCTTCTTGGACTTTTTGTACTGCTGCTTTACACGAATCAAAAGTTGTAATATGAAACATGCCATCACATTCAACATACATAGGGTACCCAAAGATAAATGCATTCTTTCCACGAGCAACAGCTTCTATTGCAGTTGAACCAGCAATTGTTGCCACAGCCTTTGCATTATTGATCATATCAAAACCAGATATTTCAGCGCTCACAAGCTCAACATTTTTGTGTCGACTCATTGTTTTATAATATCCTGGATATCTGCCAGTGTGTACTCTAGGCAATACCCACTGATCTTTATGCTCTTTTATGTAGAGCTTCCAGCCTTCGGGTAAAGCCTTTGCGAGCAAGTCTGTAGCCAATATTTGATCGGTATAAATACCACCCATTGGATTTGTGGTTGCTTCGGGTTGTGCATGAAGTGGAAAATAGACGTACGGGATAGAAAAATCTGGCTCTTCATTCTGAAGTGACACATATTCTTCCTTAAACTGTTTGCGCATTTTTTTGTATCGAATATTGTGCCATCTAGTGACAATTCCGAGTTCTGATCGTTTTGTAATGCTGCACATTTGACGGCGCTTGAAAAGCAACTTAATATATTCAATTGCTGTTTTTGTAAAACGAAATTTTTTAATGTTATGAATAATTCTTGAAAACGCTGGAATAACTTCAACTTCTTTTTCTTTTCCACTTTCACCAAAGTATGCTTTGTAGAATTTGGGAAGATTTTTTTTACTCATCTTACTCAATCCATCATACAATTCTTGAACACCTGTTTCAATCTGATCTACAGAGGAGACTGTTTCTTTTAATCGTGCATATTCTTCTCTTACTTCTTTATAGTCATACATGTCACCAAAAAATGCAACATAATCTCTCATAGATGTAAGCGATCTCTTAATTACTGTTTTAATACCAAGAAATTTAGCTACATGGTATAGCACCGTATCAAATACAATATGTGGTATGTCATGAAACACAACCACGTCGGGCTTCATTTTTGACAATACACCATACCAATATGAAACATACTGATAATACCGATGATGCTTTTCTAAAAATGGTATGTCACCAAAGTCTATCCGTGTCATAAGAGAGAGCACCTGTGGCTCATGTTTGACAAGTGCCTCAATAATATCAGTACCAACCGGATCAAAATCCGATACGTCCAGACCTTCTGGCGGGATTGCAGCCAGGGCATCAGTATAATCATGGAAGAGTGTCTTTTTAAATATATTATCGTGTTCATCTATAAATTTTTTCACCCTTTTCTTTGCAACCCAATATATTACATCAAAAGATCTCTCAGTTAAACCGAGAATTATTTCACAATGCTTTGGAGATGAAAAACCACTGACGAGTACTTTCATGTTTCATTGAGTTAAAATAGCTCTATTAAGCGATAAATACCAAAATATTGTACCGCATGATTGCCTGTTCGTCAACTTAATATGCTACCATTTATAATCATAAAAATAATGTTTTATCCTTCCAAACTTTGAAGTCTACTGAAATAAGAATCTTGCTCTTTCATAAGATTCTCTGGCTTATCTACCTCTAAAACTTTACCATCCTGAAGAGCAAGAATAACGTCACAATCAATAATACTAGATAACTTATGAGCGATTGAAATAATAGTAACTTTTCCCTTTAAATTTTTTATGACAGTTCGTATGCTTTCTGCAGATTCGTTGTCAAGTGCACTAGTTGCTTCATCCATAACAAGTAGTTGCGGCTTTCTGGCTAATACTCGAGCAATTGCTATGCGTTGCCTTTGACCAACAGAAAGTGCAAGACCTCTTTCACCAACATGACTTGCAAAACCATCCTTTTTTTCAGAGATAAACTGATAAATATTAGCCATCTTTGCTGCCTCCTCTACTTCTTCATCAGTTATATTTTTGTCATAAAAGCGAATGTTTTCAGCAAATGTACCATCGATTAAAAAAATATCTTGAGAAACATATCCGACATTCTTTCTCCAATCTCTCAAATTAATGTTGTTTATATCCTCACCATCAATGGTTATGCTTCCTGATGTTGGCGACAAGAGACGAAGTATGAGATCGGTCACCGATGTCTTCCCAGCTCCTGACGGACCTATGATTCCCAACATACTCCCCTTTGAGACAGTAAAATTAATATCTTCCAACGCAATTTTTTCTGGGGTATATGAAAAAGATACCTGGTCAAAACGTAATTCTCTCTGAAATGAAAATTCTTCTTTACCAAGGTTAGCTTCTTTATGCTCAATTGCATTATTAATCTGGCTAAGCATGTTTTTTAAAAATGGAACTGATTCTCCAATATTGTAAATCATTCCTTGAACCTGTCTTGTATATTGAAAAATTCTTTGAATCAAGAATATAATAACCGCAAATGACGCGATATTAAAATCCGGTTGTAATTGAAAGATATAAAAAACAATAAGTATATAAAGGACAGAAAGTGGTTCATATATAGCACCAGTAAATTTTTTTCTAAAGATTACTCTCTTTCTAAAAATACGTAATTTATGAAAAAATAATCCAGCATCCTTCTTTATTTTTTCGGCAACATCAATTGCTTTTATCGTTTTCATACCAATAATTCGTTCTGTTACATAGTGGGCAACTTTTTTGTTGTAAGCATTGACCTCGGATGAATCCTTTTTTATTTTAAATACTGAACGTTTAAACAGAAGAAGAACAACCAATCCAAACAATAGAGTTGAAATTGTTATTGCAGGAGAAATCGTAAACGCAACGATTGCATATATAAGTACACTAGTTGCAAATACAACTGAGCTACTAACAATTATAAGAATTTTTCTACCATATTCAACTTCGACAAACAACGCATTTTCGAGATGACCAATCCTTTGTTTGACTAAATAGTACCATGATGCATCTGCCATTCGATTGAATAGTTCTTTCATGGTGTTTTCTTGATATTTTGTCATCACATCTGCCTTTGCATAATGAGCAAAAGAAATAATGATAAATTTTACTATGAATAAAAATAAAACAAGAAGCAATAAATTTTCAATAGTAAAATTAAAATTGAAAGCAGAAAAAAAATCTTGAATAGCCTTGGATATAAAATCATTTTCAGTTGTATCACTATCAGTTATTAAGGCGAAAATTGGAATAAGCATTGTGACTCCAACAGCCTCCAGAAGAGATTCTAAAATCCCTAAAAACGTTAAGGTTACCAAGCCCTTTTTATAATTTTTGTATGCTCCTTTAAAAATACCCAAGAGCTTTGACAAATTTTTTATGATACCTTCACTCATAAGAGCTTACATATTAAAATCTAATTCTGGAATAGATAAAATCATTTCCTTTACTCGATCGAGTGTCATCAATGTTTCCTGTTCAGATGAAAATGCTTTTATTTCTGCTGGTTTTGAATTAGGATATGTCTCTGGAGTAAAGTTATGGAACATTTCAAAGCCAACATTCGGTCGAATAATAAACATGTCATCACGCTCAAGCGCACCTGCTGATTCATCTAATGTTAACAATTTTTCATGTTGCCTTTCACCTGGTCGCTTTCCTATAATGTTGATAGCGACATCTTCTGTGATGTTATTTCTTTCTTTCATGATTTCTATGACTCCACGTGCAAGATCACCAATACTGGCAACTGGCATTTTCAAAACAAAAATTTCTTCTCCTCTCATCAACTTACTTGCTTCAAGCATCAATTGAACGGCTTCCTGTGTTGACATGAAAAATCTTGTCATATCTGGATCTGTCACAGTGAGTGGGCCACCTTGTTTAAATTGTTTTATAAATAATGGGATGACAGAACCTCGTGAACCTAGTACATTTCCAAAACGAACAGAGCAAAACTTTGTTCTTTTATTTCCTCTATAAAAGAAAGAAGAAAGAATAAGGCGCTCTGCAAGTAATTTTGTACACCCCATAACATTGGTAGGATCCGCTGCTTTATCGGTTGAAACACTAATGACTTTTTCAACATTGTTTGTAAATGCGCAAGAAATAATATTTTGTGTTCCTGCAACATTTGTCCGTACTGCTTCGAATGGATTTTGTTCGCAAGAAACAACATGTTTAAGTGCTGCAGCATGAAATACAATGTCAACATTTTCCATTGCCATCATAAGTCGTTCTTTATCTCGAACATTTCCAATTAAAAAGCGGAGACGCTTGTCACCTTTTAATCTATGACCCAATTCAAATTGCTTGCTTTCATCACGACTAAAAACGCGGACATGTTTTACATCCAATTTTAATAGCTCTGAAACAATAACAGATCCGATTGAACCGGTTCCTCCTGTGACAAGCACTACTTTATCTTTAAACTGATTTTCCATATTACTTATTTTATTTTTTATCAATATATCTCTGATACATTTTATTAATTCCTTCTTGTATTTGAATCTCTGGGCCACGACCAACCATCATTTTCAATTTTTGATTATCTCCAATTACTGAATGTTTTTCATCAACTGGCGATCCTTTTTTAAAATCCAATTTTTTGTCTGCTGCATGTTCTGCATATGCAATCAATTCAAGGATTGTTGTTCCAACACCAGTACATATATTTACAATTTCTGTTTGTTTTTCTTGTTTCATATGGACAATATCTTTAACAGAAGCGCCTACATCATCTACAAAAACATAATCACGAACAGCACTTCCATCTCCATTGATTGTAAATATTCCGTCAATTATAAGTGATTTGATGATGTAATGCATAATTCCTTTGTTTTTTACGTCACCATATACATTGCCCAGACGAACAATAGAGAGTACCACATCTTCCCGATTTTGTAAAGCATGGCTAAGGAGTTGCTCTTCTTCAAATTTTTTCTGCTCATATTCTGTAGATGGCTGCGGTATTGCTTCTTCATCCTGCTTATCATCTGAGTCACCATACACCAATACAGATGAAAGATAGACAATTTTTTTCAAATGATGTTGTCTAGACAAAACATCTATCATCTTCTTCATTCTCTCTATATCTGGTTGTATTGAAAATACAACAACCTCAATTTCGTTTAGTATTTGTTCGAATCCTTGTGTATCTTGATCAAGATTTATTTGTTTGTATTCAACTCCTAAAATTCTATTAGTAAGTCCAGAATTGTGAATTGCAATAACACTATCACCAGCCTTAACAAGCTGGTTACATACATGCTCTCCAACAAAACCTGTGCCACCAATTACAAGAATCTTCATATTAATAGTTAATTACTTTTTGAATAGGAGGGAGATTAACCGTTTCAAGAATATGTACTACCTGCTTTGCTGTATCACCATTTTCATAAGGATTTTCTCCGGTCTTTACTGTTTCAATAAATTCAACATCAGTTAATGACTTTTCTATTGCAGAAACAATATCTTGTGTGTTATTTTCAACATCAATAACATTAACTCCACGTTCACGATGCTGTTGTCGTGTACCAATATTTACAGTTGGCAATCCAAACGAAGGAGCCTCGTGAATTCCTGTACTTGAGTTACCTACTAAAACATCGGCAACAGATAGTAAACGTAAGAAATCTTCGTATACAATATGCGGAACAACATGCATGTTTGCTTCAGTAAGTGCTTCAACAATGCGTCTTCCTCCTGCATCATGATTTGAGTATATTGCGAGAACTTCTGTATCATGTTTTTCTTTCACTGTTTTAATTGCCTGAATACTGGCAGCAATCTGTCCTTCAACGTCATCAACCTCTGTCGTTACAGGATGCTGAAGAAAAATTAATAGTTTTTTGTTTGAATCTAAATTAAATTTTTCACACATGATTTCTTTATCAGGATAATCAATGTGTTTAATAGTATCAAGACTTGGGCTTCCAACGAGGAAAACATATTCTGGATTTTCACCAAGTTTGATAACTCGCTCTCTACTTTCTTCTGTCGCAACAAAATGAAGGTGAGCAAATTTCGTACATGCATGACGCAAAATTTCATCGATAGTACCACTTACCTCTCCTCCTTGAATATGAGCAACATGCATATTTAAATGCATCCCTGTGATAGCGGCCGCAAGATGGGCACCAAGGTCAAAACCACAAAAAACAATATCTGGACTTAATTTTGGAAACATATCAGCCATACCATCGAGTGCACGTCCCATCGCTTTTACCATTGATACGCCATCGTCTGCATCATCTTCATTGAAAATTGGAAGAGTGGCATCCACAGAAAAACCATCTCTTTTTACTACTTGTTCAGTTTCTCCAAAATTTTTCAATAAATGTGCCCCTGTTATTAGTAGCTGAAGCTCAAGCAACGGACTTTCTTGTACGGCCTTCATAATTGGTTTGAGTCTGCTATAATCAGCACGACGTTCTGTAACAAATAATATTTTGCGTTTTTGCATACAATCTAACTAATATGAATTCTTTTAAGATGAACATCAAATTCAATATCATCAGCAGCAACTTTACCAATGATTTGCTCATACTCTTCTGCTAAAATTTCTCCTGTACCAGGTCGCTTTACCCAAATATTGTCTTTGGAAAATAATTCTCCTTTTTTTATTTCTTTTACAGTAACAACCGTAGCAAATGCAAAATCAATAGTAACCTGTTCTTCTTGTGCTGCTTCTTTTTTCCCACCACGCATTTTTGCTATTTCTTTTGATCCATGCATTAATTCTTTTAATGCATCAGGATCCATTGAATTGACAATATCTGGCCCAGGTCTATCCATTGAATCAGTAAAATGTCGTTCAAGAATATCTGCACCAAGCGCGGTGGCTGCAAAACATGCCAAGTTTGAAATTGTATGATCTGAAAGACCAATAACAGCATCTGGAAATTCAGTTTGGAGTGCCTGCATGCCACCGAGTCTTACAAGATGAGAAGGTGTAGGATATAAATTTGTTGTATGCAATAGTGCAAATGGAGTCTTATGTCTTTTAACAATTTCAACAGCTTTTCTTACACTTTCAATAGTATTCATGCCTGTACTTATAATCATTGGCTTTCCAAAAGAGGCAATATGATCAATCAATGGATAATTATTACATTCTCCAGAGCCAATTTTATAAGCTGGGACATTCATTCTTTCTAATCTATCTGCGGCAGCTCTTGAAAACGGTGTACTAATAAATATCATTCCCTTTGTTTCAACATATCTTTGTAATGCGATTTCATCTTCTTCAGAAAGCGCACATCGTTCCATAATGTCGTATATTGAATCATCAGAATTTCCAGGAATAACTTTTTTTGCTTCCTGTGTCATTTCATCTTCAATCACATGAGTTTGATGTTTAATCACTTCTGCTCCTGCACTGTGAGCAGCATCAACAATTTCAAACGCTGTTTGTAAATTCCCTTCATGATTAATCCCAATATCAGCTATCACAAAAGGTGGAAACTCAGATCCAATTTTTCTTCCAGCTATTTCAATAGTATTTCTCATATGCATTAATCTAATTCTAGAATATGTTTTTTAATGTCATCTCTATGTTTATACAGTACCTCTGCCATTGCCCATTCTTCTGGAATATCAACATCAACTGAGCGCCAATTTGGACATACAACTGCCTTTGTGTTTTTTGTCATTACTGTCCGTTCACTGTACAGTTCTGGAACTGCTGTAATGAAGACTCCACCATTTGGAATAAATCCATCATCCCATGCCTGTGCATTTGTTGACGTATTGTCTGAATTATTTACCAAATGCAACGTATCTTCATCGTCCACATTATACAATTTTGGATGTATTTGGCATACCGTTATGACTGCTGTTGCATCTGTCTCTAATATTTTTTTCCAAGAACGTTCAATGTCCTCTGGTTCTCGTAGTGGTGATGTTGTCTGCAAAATGAGTAAATGTGTTGGAACATATCCTTCATCCTCTTTCAAACGATCAAGTGTATAGATAATCGTATCAATCACATTTGAATCATCTTGTGCAAGCTCATTTGGTCGCAAAAAAGGAACATCTGCACCATATTGCTTTGCAATCGCTGCAATTTCTTCTGACTCAGTATCAACAATAACACGATCAATAAAAGGCATTGCAAGTGCTTGCTCAATTGCATACGCAATCAACGGCTTTCCCATAAAATCTTTTATGTTTTTTCCAGGAAGTCGTTTTGAACCTGCTCGGGCAGGAATATAGGCTAATACCTTGTGTGCAGTCATATACATTTATTTAGGTTATTTTTTAGAATCCATCATGGATAAAATTTCATTTGCAATTCTTCTTGAAGAATTTCCGTCAACTTTATAACACAATGTATCTAGTAAAACTTTCCTTTGTTCATTCTTATGTTCTGGATATTCCAAATAGTTATTTATACTCTTTAATAATTCATCTTCATTTTTTACAAGATCAATTGCATCCGTTTCCAAAACATCTAGATAGTGATTCATTTCATAATAAATCTTAGTAACATCTTTGTGATTCCTCAAATTATGCAACACACCAAATGCTACACAAACGATCGGCTTATTAAAGCAACAGGCATCCAATGTAAGGGTTGAGGCAATATTTACAACAACATCGCTGTGATACATTAAATTGACAAAATGTTTTATTTCATCATATCCAGGATCCCAACTACAATAAAAAGCATCTGTATATGTAACCATTGTGTCGACATGAACATTATTCTCTTGTTTAAATCTGTTAAATCGACCCCCTTGTATATCTGAGAAATGTGGACGTATTACTAGTGAACAAGGTGTTACTAATGAACCATTGTTAATGTATTTAGACAACATCTCGGCAATAACATCATCTTTTGGTGCCCAGGCTCCTTCTGATCCAAAAAAGACAAGTTTTTTATTTGGATCAAGCCCGAGTGAGGTTAAATATTCCTGTCTGCTCATGAGTAAATCATTATGGGCATACCAATCAAATTGTGGAAATCCAGATGCAACAATACGATCACGGTCTATTCTTTGGTATTTGACTAGATGATCAATCATTGTAGTATTTTGAACAATAATCTTATCTGGGACAAATTTATACAGAACTCTTGCCGCATGATCCCACCCCTTAGTCATGCTTATAGTTTTTATTCCTCTATCTGCAGCTTCTTTCATAAAGGCGATATCAACAGTCCCTATGACAGATGTTGTAAATACAATGTCTGGATTATGTTTATCAAAATATGTTGCGTATACATCTGTCTTGAAAAGACTTTTTTCCAAAAAACGAACAATTGATTTAAGAACGTGAATGTGTGTAAGAACTGAAAAAATATATTTCTCCACATACTTCCACAGAAACATTCTCTGTCTATTATGTATATTACCTGCTTGACTATATGACCAGGTTGCATCAGTGTACACAAGTAGAGATGCCTTTCTTCCAAAAAAGTTATAAAGCCTGCTATAGAATGTTTTTTTCAAAGGAGGGGCAGCTGATTCAATAGATACTTGTTCATCACAAAATTCTTTTATAAGGTATTCAGGAATATCTTTTCCTTTTTTCAATGAAAGAAATATCACTATCTTATGACCTGCATTTTTCAATTCAGTCAATACACCGCTACGCAAAACATTGCGAATAATAAAACTTCGACCGACTACGATAAAGATTGTTTTTTTATCTTTTGATTTAGTCATATTCATGATGAAAGGATAAATTTCTTCAATTTTTTAGCAATAAATATATCTGTTGCTGCTCTTGACTCTTCAGTCATACCACCTATATGAGGAAGGATAATGCAATTTGTATTTATCTTAGCATATTCAACTAATGGATGATTTGAAAACCCTGACGAAAATTCAAGTTCATCTGCAAGAACATCTGAACCATACCCAGCAATTTCCTTTTCTTGGAGAGCAAAAAGTAGGTCAGATTCATTTACAATTTTTCCTCTCGACGTATTTATTATATAGGCTGATCTTTTCATTTTTTTAAACACATCTGAATGAAACATATCTTTAGTATCTTCATTAAAATGCACATGAATTGAAATAACATCGCTTTTTTCCACCAAATCGTCAAAGGACACAACGGACACTCTTGCCTGTTCAGATTCGGATAAATCTATATTTGGATCAGATACTAGCACATTCATTCCAAATGCTTTCCCATACTGGGCCATCATTTTGCCAAGTCTTCCAAAACCAACAATACCAAGATTCTTTCCTTTTGCCTCAAAACCTCGAAATTGTTCTCTATCCCAATGATATTCTTTCACAGATTCAAAGCTAGAAGAAATTCCTCTCATTAGATCAATCATAAGACCGAAAGTAAGTTCAGCAGTACCAGTTATAGTGTTTAAAAATGACGTTTCATCCCGAAGACTTAATACTTGAATACCCTTCTCTTCTGCATACTCACAATCAATATGATCAAGCCCTGTTGTCGCTGTAGCTATTACTTTCAAATTATTAGCTAACGCTAAGACTTCTTTATCAAAAGTTAGTCCAAGACCAATTACTGCTATATCAACATCTACAATTTTTTCCTTCAATTGTTCTTGTTCTATATTGCAATATTCAATACTCCCAATACGCTCAAGAATTTCTTTTGCCTCAAAGGTAAATGTGTTTCCAATTGTATTTAATATTTTGTAATTCATAAACCATTCTTGATAATAAAAAATTCAGCCAAATCAAAATCGATTTGTTCGTTTATGTCAATAGATCTTTCATAAGGCATCATATATGGTCGAGAGACATTTCCAAATAAATCATTATTTTTAACATTGGATACTTTTGACAAATAAATTGCACAATTTCTTTTGAATACTTTTGGCAAATCTTGTCGCATACTAGATTGAGCGCCTTCTTCTTCTAAAAAAGGAAATATTTGATCATCTTTGATTTTTTTCAATTTTTTTATGGAAAAATCCTGCAGCTCCATCATACTCATTACTGAGTCTGCATTTGTATCAACAATTTTTTCAATACATGAATCTATATCACGTGGTGTACGCAGTGGAGATGTTGGTTGCAGAATCATAACATAATCATAATTTTCGCCTTTTTTTTCTAGTGTAGATACTGCATGCTTTACCACATCAAGTGAAGTTGCGTTATCTGTTGCGTATTCCGCAGGACGCATAAATGGTACATCGGCGTCATATTCGGCCGCAATATCAGCAATTTCCTGATTGTCAGTTGAAACAATTGTTCGTGTCAAATACTCACTCTTTGCTGCTGCTTTAATTGTGTATGCAACAAGAGGTTTCCCTGCCAACAACTTGATATTCTTTTTTGGGATACCTTTTGAACCACCACGAGCAGTTATAATACCTAGAATTTTTTTATTTTTATACATAAAATAATACTTATTCTTTTTCAAAGAAAAACTTTTGCGTATATAACTGTGCTGATGCTAGCATATCAACAATGTTTTTACTCGTACCTGGCTTGTAATACATGTCGCTTGATGAAAATTTACCATGTTTAATTTGGATGTCAATGGCTTTTTTTATTTCATCTTGATCATAGTTAACATCCAGTACATTGTGTCCACGCATTCGCCCATTTTGTCTTGTACCGACATTTACTACTGGAGTTCCGAGATATGAAGCTTCTTTAATTCCAGCAGACGAATTTCCGATAAGACATACAGATTTGTCAATGAGTGCATTGAAATCCTCAGCACGGATGTATTTAAGAAATCTAATATTTTTTGGATTTTCAATTTCTCTAAACACACGAATCGCTTTACTTACCTCATCTGTCCCTGCATCTACGTTTGGCCAAAACCAAATTGTAGGGATATCTACATACTGAATTGCTTTAAGGGTTTCTCTTGTATTTTTCCTATTATTTTGTATTTCTGTGGTCACAGGATGCTGCATAACAACTAAGAATGGCTTTTCTATATCAACAATATCACCAACTCCCATGGCATTAATTATGTCACTAGAAATATTATTCATATTTTCTACTGCAAATTCCACACCTGGACAACCAAAATTATGTACATATGCCGGGTTCTCCCCCATCTTGATAATGCGATTTAATGCCGCTTCATTTGTAGGAAAATGTATATGGGAAATCTTTGTAATAGCATGTCTCACACTTTCATCAATTGTCCCTGATATATCTCCACCCTCGATATGTGCAACTGTTATATTGAGATATGCAGCAGCAATTGCAGCAGCAAGTACTTCATATCTATCAGCACGAAGAACCACAATATCTGGCTGTAAATTATCAAATGCAGTTGCAAATTCAACAATACCTAGGCCTGCAGTTTTTGCCATTGAAACAGAAGTACCACCCTCAACCGTCATCGTTATCTTTGCATCACATGAAAAACCATCCTGCTCCAAAAGACTTAAGACATCTCCATAGTTTGGAAGAATTGCTGATGCACCGACAACAATCTGTAACTCAATATCTTCTCTTCTTCTCAATTCCTCTAGGATTAATTTACTTCTTCCATAATGAATCTTGGAGGTGATGACAAAACAAATTTTTCTTTTTCGTTCAGTATTCATAATGCTCTTTTTATTCAATTACATCATTGGTAATTGGATCAAATTTTTTTAATTTCTTAATGACTCTTTTTCCAAGAATATTTGGATATGCTTCAGATGGTAAACCTCCTGCAAACTGTTGTGGGCGCATAGCATAAATCATTTCTTCAGTTATAACTGTCCCAACAGGGATATCATCGCCTGCCATAAGTGATTTCCTAAACAACGGACGAAATACTTTTTCATCTTCTTGCACTATTTTTTCCTTGACACCCACGATATCTTCAAATTTGGGATGTGTTAACCACTTTTCTCTTTCAGATGGATCTGATGTAATCTTTTTAATCGTCTCAACCATTTCTTTAAACTCTTCTGGTGTGGAAGACACTTTGTGATCTGCCCCCCAAACATCTCGACTAATGGTAAAATGCTTTTCAACAGCTGTAACACCAAGTGCAACTGCTATACATGTTGGATCAATTCCTACAGAATTTTCAGAAAATCCTATTGGAACCTCTGGAAATATTTCTCTATATAATTGTATTGTCGCAAGGTTTGCTTCTTCTGCCTCTCCTGGATATTTACTAAGTGCATGCATGAGCATAACACGATCATTTTTTTCCAAGAGAAACTCAATTCCAGCCTTGACCTCTTCAAGCGAACTCATTCCAGATGACATAATAATAGGTACACCTGTGTCACGTAAAAAATCCATACAAACAAAATCTAAAATATCACCAGAGCCAATCTTCCAAAGACTTGGTTTCAAATCTTTGACGCGTAATGCTGCACCTCTGCTCATAGGAGTTGTCATAAACACAATATTTTTGGAATCAGAATATTCTTTCAATGGTTTCCAAAATGTTTCGTATGGAGTATCCTGCTCATTTCTTAAAATCCACTGATACCTGTCTGCACCGACAAAATGTGGAGATTCAATTTCCCTTTGCAACTGTTCATCTTCTGCAAAATGAGTCTGCCATTTTATTGCATCAGCACCTGCCCAAACTGCTTTATCAACAAGCTGCTTTGCATTCTCAAGATAAACTTTGACTGGCTGACGTTCTTTTGTCTGAATAAATGCTTTCCCTGCCTCGGCAATAACAAAAACTCCAGTCGTCATTTTTTCCCAAATTGTATTGTGATCTATTTGAATCATATTTCTGCTTTGTCGATATATTTTTGTAACCACATTTCCAAATTTAAGCATTGCCAGATAAAAAATGAATTATTACGTTCACCAGCAAAAAACTTGTCTACTTCTTTCTTTAATTGATCATGATTCCAATAATCTCTTCTTTTAAAAGATGATGAATCTAATAATGCATATATTTTTTCTTTCATTGAACCTTTAAACCACTCTGTCTGAATCGCACCAAATACTTTTTTCTTTTTTTTCTGAATTTTTTTTGGAATTACACTGTCCATAATATTGCGAAGCAAAACCTTATGTGTTCCATTATGGATTTTGTATTTCTCAGAAAGAGAAAAACAAAATTCTATAAGTCTATGATCTAAAAATGGTACACGCAGTTCCCTACCAAGATGCATTGTGACATGATCATTAAAACGCAAGACACGTGGCAATTTTGTATACCGAATATCTCTGTACTGTGCATTCAAAAGATGAGATGTAAATGGTTTAAAAAATGATAATGTGCGTCCTGCATTACGATTTACAAAATCTTCTGACAATATTTCTTCATTAATAAGACGAGTGCCATCTTGTCCTAAACCAACACTCCCACCACTTTTTGTATCATTCAAGAGATCTTTTTTATGTTCCATTGCATAATATGGATAACCAGCAAGAATTTCATCCACTCCTTGTCCCTCTAGTAGAACAGTTACACCATTATCACGTGCTAATTCGATCAAAAATTTATATGAAATAGTAGGAATTCCGCCAAACGGCTGATCCTGTATCTCATTCATATCCTCTGCACCAGCCAATACACTATCGCGACTAAGAAAACATGTGTGCCAAAACTTCTTTTTGTCTTCTGAAAGTGTTTCGTCAATAAGAGAGCACTCATTATATTCCTCACTCTGCAGACACATAGAAAATGTATGAAGATCCTCATTTGTCACTGCAAGTGCATAGTGATAAAGACTGTTTGAATCAAGCCCACTAGACAAATTTAATCCTACCTTTACATCGCTACGAAAACGCAGTTCAATAGCATTTTGAAGAAGTTCACGGAATGTCTTTTCGACCTCTTCCTCTGATATATCTTTTTGAATTTTAACATCTGCTAAATCCCAATATTTTTTTATTTCTAATTTACCACCACTAAAAATTAGATAATGTCCAGGTGGTAATACGCGCACACCTTCAAAAAAAGTTTCATCTGTATGGTCATATAAACCATATCGCAAATAGTCAAACAAAATTCCCTCATTGATTTTTTTCTCAACGCCCATTGCAATGAGAGCTTTTATTTCTGATGCAAAGGCTATTGTATCATTGTTGTAAGTATAATAAAATGGTTTGATTCCTACTCGATCTCGTGCACAAAATAATTTCTTTTTTTCTCTGTCCCAGATGGCAAATGAAAACATTCCGTTAAATTTATTTAAACATGCTTCTCCCCAATGTTGGTATGCGGCTAAAAGAACTTCTGTGTCTGTATTAGTCTTGAATTCATAGACGTCTTTTAATTCTTGTTTCAACTCTAAATAATTATATATCTCCCCATTAAATGTAACTATATATTGATCATTATTACTATGAAATGGCTGATGTCCAGCAGAAGTCAAATCAATAATTGAAAGACGACGATGTCCAAATGAAACACCTTCTTCTGGAGCATAATATATTCCAGCATCATCAGGACCGCGATGACGTATGGAGTCACGCGCTTCCTCTATTATTTTTTTCTCAGGAATGTTTCCTGCAACACCAATGATTCCACACATACTTAGGATGTTATTTTCTCATTAGAGACAATCTTTACTAATGCATCTGCAATACGCTCGGCAGATCTTCCATCATTTTTATATATAAATTCATTAATAAGTCTATTCAAATCCTTTTGCATGTTTTTTTCAAGAACCGCCTTAAGTGCAACAAGAAACTCATCTTTACTATTTACAATCCATGTTGCTCCAATAGCCATAACTGCACGAATATAGCCTGTATCATGAAGTCTACGCAAAGAATCATTATAATTATCAACCTCATTGCGATCAAAGCGTATGTTAATAACAGGAGTACCACAAACAGCCGCATCAAGTGTGAGTGTTGAAGCAATATTGATACACACATCTGCATGATAAAGGGAATTGTACAAGTGGTTTAAATGTTCCACACTTGGATCCCAATGATCAGTAAACTTTGGACTTTGTGTGTCTGTCCTATCTACTGCAAAACCATCATATGTTGCCAAACAGTCAAACTTGTCTGCATCATTTTTGTATCCGATATGTGGTCTTGCTATGACTTGAACATCACGCAAAAGACCTTGTTCTAAAAACCCATGGATGATTTCAGGATAATCTGACTCTTGCTCAAGATCTGGCCCACCACCACTTGATCCATAAAGTACAATTTTTTTCTGTGGATCAAAATTAAATTTTTTGCAGAAATCTTCTCTACTTAAAAGCTTCTCTTTTTTGTGGTAATGATCAAACTGCGGAACACCAGTCACAACAATTTCTGATTCTTTGAATCCTTGAAGCGTCATTGCTTGATGTTTCATAAATGGACTCCATACAAAAAGATAATCCATCTTTGTATTGGTTAATATTTTCGAAACATTATCCCAACTTTGCAACATCCCGACTGTTTTAACACCAAATCGTTTTGCGCCTTTAATAACACCGCTATCAACATATCCATTACATGATGTAGAAAAAATAAGATCGGGTTTATATTTTTCAAATAGATAGTCATGTTCTTTTTGTGGATTAATTATCATATCAATCCAACGGATGCATGTCTTGAACCCAGGAATCCATCTTAACCATGACAAAAATAATATACGTGGAAGATAATATAGTCTACTTGGAGCAACACCAAGCAAACGAAATCTCCATAGATAATTCACTGTTCTATTAAAGACAGCACCTTTTGAAAATTCCCCTATAAGCGTTCCAAAACGAATTTTTGATCTATGTAAGGGCTCTAGCACAAGATTTTCATGCATAAAGGGCTTAAAAATTTCTTTATCTTGATATTGTGGTGTAAGTAATACAACACGACATCCTTCTTGAAGTATCTTTTCAATTACCCCAGTATGAAGAAAATTTCTTATCAACCCACCTTTGCTCATTGTTACAAATATTGTCTTCATTTTCTTAGTGTTTTAAAAAATATATATGTTCCAAAAAAATTCATAGATAAATACCCGATATTGTATATGAGAATTCCAAGTAAATACCAAGCCAGCACTTCATGGGCCTTAAATATGGTAAGAATTGAAAACCAAAATAGCATTCCTGGTTCTGCAAAAAAATTACCTCTTACTAACACATGCCTATACACTTTTACAATGCTTTTTAAGACTCCGCTGCGTATCTTCTTTTTTGCTCCTTGCGTATAGTCTGACGATCCATTACTTGCATTACTCATAAACTTATATACCTTTGCATTAATAAGTCTATAAACCATAAATGTTGCTGAAATGAATGCCCCAACAAGTAAAAGAAAAGAAGATTCCATATTTAGGATTGCTATTTCTTTTGAAAACAAATAAAAACTTACTGCAATGGGAGAACAGGCATAAAACAAGTCGGCACCAAATGAATCTAGAACACTCCCATAAGATGTTGGACCAGCGCATCGAGCCATATCTCCATCTACTGAATCAAACAAAGCAAAAAGAAGATAAAATAGAATTCCTAAAAGAGGTAGGCCAACAACAAATGCTCCAGATCCAATAAGAATAAAAAGAAGGCTAATCAGTGTAATCGTGTCTGGATGAATACCTAGATTAAGGAAGATATACACTGGAACTGGTGAAAGTGCTTTTGATATTGCAGTCATAAGGACATACTTGTCACCGATCTTTCTTGCCTTGTGTGCATTTGGATCGTATCTGTTTTCTACAATGTATTTATATGTGTATTTCATAAATAATATTAAGAAAGTATTTCAGGTCTACAATTTCTTTTTCCAAAAATTGTTGCTGAAAATGTAATTTCTGCATCTCTCATTTTATTGCTCAATAAACTAGTCTCATCAAATTCACCAAGTGAATAAAATGTTCTGAGAAAATAATTATCTTCTTTCATGCCTATAAAATCAATCATAGGAAGAGCCGCAACTTTCGTCATATCAGTTACTATCTCAATAGTTTTATCTTTATCACCGATTTCAAAACTTCCTTTTGTATTTCCTAGCACTGATTGTGCGGAAATAAGATGAAATAACAACTGCCCACATCTTAAATCTTTTTTCAAATCAAAATATTCCTTATCTTCACCACCATTGTGACATCCATAGTATAAACTTTTCTTTTCAAATGCATTAGGATTATATGTTAACACACATGTTCGAAACGATGATGGAAATATATCTTTGAGTCTGAAATCATACTCAATGTCAATTCTGTTTGCGTAGTTGTATATCCGTATTTTTTTCTTGATAACTCCTGATTTTAGTCTGACATCACATTCAAGATCTACATATTCGCTGTCTGGTGAAACTTCAGAAATAAGGATGTCAACATGCTCTAAATCCGTTATTTTTTGTCTCATTGGTATTGCTATTGCTGTGTGACCGCTAAAAAAATCTTCTGCAAATGACACATCATTATAATACCCATTCTGTAATGTTCCAATTAATGACTTTTCTGAAATATCTTTATAAACTAACGATTCGATTGCAAGACCCTTCTGCACATTCAGCTCTATACTTACACAAGCTGTTTCAACTATAACTTTTCTCCCTTCTTTCTTTACTACTGGGACAACACCTGTTTTATCTTTTTCTTGAATAGAAATGTTGCCAACAAAATTACCTTTCTCTTCTTCCAACAATTTATTTGTATCATCTAGTAGCTGACGTATTTTCTTCCCATGCTCAATAAATCTATCTTCTACAATATGCGTTCTAAAATCACTCCCCCACAAATAACATAGATCTTTCCAATATGCATATACTGTTGAATCTGTCTCTGCACTTACTTTTTTTTCATTCTGATATTGCATTAAATTGCTATAAATCTGATAACACATAGTATTTATCCCAATATCGTCACGTCCAGTAAGCGACCAACGTGTAAGATTGTATTTTTCTCTCTTCTTCACGGGGATTGGTTGATCGCCTGATTCCAAACGAATTTCATTAAATGAATATTGTCCATTTGCTAATCCTAAGGCTCTGCTTGGAGACATAAATGAAAGATTTGGATTCTCTTTCATATGTGTCAGTAGATCACGTATTCTCTGCCATTCACCCGAATCAACAATTGGAGCTTCTTCATCATAACGCACGGTTCTAAAATCAAATATTTCAGCATCAGAACCATAATAAGAAAAAAAACGAGGATGTTCACCAACATGTGACAACAAATACTCCATATATTCATTCATGTCGATCTCAGCAGAAGCATATCGTTGAAATTTTTGAAACCCTACCGAATTATTCCAAAGTAATTTTATTTTTCTCCCTTTGTCATCAACTGCGACTTGTGGATTATATTGAATTTCAAAATTCCATTCAGGATGAAACTTTACAGGATTATTTGATTCCATATAAATAGCTTCATAACCTGCGTCAATGTAAAGTTGAACAAGACTCTTGGAATATGTAAGTTCGTTTAGATATGCAATGCGCGGTCGTATTCCTAACATGGATTCATATAAATCATTTCCAATACCAAGATTATGTTCATTGACTTCTACAGGAACAATAGGCCCTATCACTTGAGCGCACCCACTTCCAATAAATTCACATTTCTTTTCTTGGATAAGTGATTTCAATTTCTCAATAAATAAAGGGTCAATTTCTTGTATCTTCTCAAGAGTAAAGACAGTTGCTTCAATTCCTATACCAACATCAGTATCTTCAGCCAATCTCAAAAGAGGCCAATAGCAGCGTGCAATAACATCTTTTCTTCTTTCTTTAGAAAGAGAAGAGTAGGCAAGATTCAAATGAAAAATTGAGTAAATTGAAAGCGTAGACATATGTTATATATTTTTTATATTTTTTCCCATTCTTTTTTCTTTGCAAGATACACCCAGATATAAGAAACATGTACATGTGGTTCAGCTACAACAGGATGATATCCCATAGGTATTGTTCCAAAAGAATTATGTTCAACCTTCCACACATCATCAACCGGTGTATTGTCGTGCCAAACACCTTTACCAACTTGGATTGCACGCTGAGGCCCACCATCTAATATGTAAAAAAATACTTCTTCAAAATCCTTTTCAGTGTTTAATTCAAAGTCATGTGGCAAACTTGACCATGTTCCAATCCCCTTATGGCTTGTGATTCCAAGTCTCATTGTAGGCGCTGGACCACCAGGTTTAAGAAAATGATATACATCTCTTTCCCAATTTCCTTCACCAACAACAATGTAAGATCTTTCATCTTTTGTAATTGTAACAGGATCTTTTCCTGTTTCAGTAAAAATTACTTTATCGATATCTCCATCAACAATAAAAACTTCTGCCCGTTCTTCTGCAGTTTGAAAAATTAACTTATTGTCTTCACCTTCGACATTAAGCGTGTCGAGTCGCTTTTCATTGCTCCATGTATACATATGAATATATTAATAATTATATTTGTAAATAAACCATTATATCTCCAACATTCGTACCAGTTCCTTTTTCAGTGACTACATTTGATCCAATAGACTTAAGCAAATTATGAGAATCATGTTTCTCAAGGAATTCATCAATATCATATTTTTTTTCTTTTATAACATCTTGTGAACTACTATCAATGATTCCACCGGCCGATTCTTTTATAAAATCAACACCATCAGTTGCAATTGCTGCAACACACCAATCGTTTGAACCCATGCTATCTAAATATTTTAAACAAGCCACGGCAAACTCTTGATTTCTTCCACCAATTCCATGCGTTTTTGGCAAATGCACTGTAGTTTCACCGCCATATAATAGCATATTTGCACTATCTTTTTTTCGTTTAGTAATTTCATTGCAAAATTCCAGAGCAGTCTCTGAGGCCTCACCATCAACATGAATTTTAGTGGAAACATCTATTCCTTCATTCTCTGCAATTTTTCCAATTTCCTCTACTAAGTCTTTATTTGTCGCAAGTACATACTGATAAATGGATTCATGATTAAGCTGGCTTGTATTCCTTTCTTCACCATCTTTCAAGTGAGAATAAATTGAATCTGGTATTACATTTTTTAAATCATATTTATCTATAATCTTTAATGCATCCAAGCATGTAAAATCATTATTTGTAAATGGACCAGAGCCAGTATTTTCATGTCCTGATTTTCCATTGTCATCGGAAAGAATAAGAGAAATAATTGGTGTAGGGAAAAAATGCTTTGCAAGTCCTCCACTTTTCACTTGTGAAACGTTTGCTTTTATTTTTGTACTTTCAAAGCCAGGAATTGCACGTTCTATAAATATGTCATACAATATTTTTTTATCTTCAAGAGAAATCCCAAAAACAGGATATGGCATCAGAGCAGATGCTCCACCTGAGACAAGAGCAATAATAATATCATTAGCAGAAATACCATATTTACTTTTAAGATCAAATATCTCTTTTGTTGCAAGTAAACCTTCTTCTGAAGGAATGGGATGCCCTGCAGAACGCACATGAATTTTTTTCAAGGTCACATCAGTTCTATGAGTAATAATTATTCCTGCTGTAATCCTTTCGGGTGCAAGAATCCGTTCGATCTCTTCAGCCATTTCTGCAGACGCCTTTCCAGAACCAATAACAAATATCCTCTTGTTCTCTGTTGAAAACTTATCATTTTTTACATACAGTGTTTCATGTTCAAACCTGACAGACTTTCCAATAAACTGTTGTGGTTGGACACAACGAATTGCAGTATTCAAAATCTTAAGTAATTTCTTTCTTACTGGAAGATCGATAGCTTGTTTTGAATCTGGAATAAACATAGAGAAATAATTAATTCATTCGAATACCACCATTTACATTAATACTTTGTCCTGTAATATTTCTAGATAATTCAGAGGCAAGAAATGCAGTCATATAACCAATGTCTTCACCTGTTTGTCCTCTCTTTAGAGGAACACGAGTTTTTGCTTGCCACGCAAACACTTCTTCAGGAGTTAAGCCCTTTGTGTCTTCATTTAGATTACCTAACCGCTCACCAATTGTTGCCAACATTGGAGTCCATATAATCCCCGGACAAACACAGTTTACATTAATATTATCTGCCGCATAGCTTAGTGCGTTTGTCTGAGTCAGATTGATGACTGCGGCTTTTGTAGCCCCGTAAGATGATGGAATGTGTTTTCCATTCCCACCTCTTCCTGCATTTGACGCAATATTAATTATCTTTCCATATTGTTTTTCCTTCATTCCTTTAACCACAGCATCTGTCATTCTTGCAACACCTCTCAAATTTACTTCATAATTCATCTCCCAGTCTTCTGCATTTTCTTCTAGACGTTCTTCCCAACCTTGTCCACCAAGTACGCCAGCATTATTCACTAATATATCAATCTTCCCTTGTTTATCTAAAATTTTGTCTACTGCAACATCCACAGATTGTTGGTCAGTGACATCAAGTGCGACTAATTCAATTGACAAACCACTGTCAATACATTCTTGCATAGCGTGTTTTCCTTGTTCAAGATCACGACAACCAGCGAACACGTGAGCGCCAGCTTCAGCAAGTGTCTTACTAATGTAAAAACCAAGACCTTTATTTGCACCAGTGACCAAAGCCACCTTTCCTTCTAGATTAATTTGTACAGAATTTTTTTTATTATCTTGCATATGTTTTGAAGTTATTTTTTATGATAGTAAAGCTAATTCTTCCAATTCATTGAATAAACCTTGATCCTCACATTTTTCACCTTTTACAAAATAGACAGATGGAACTTTAGGTATTTTTTTTCTATCAAACTCACCCATAAAATGAAAATTGGGAATAATATTTCGCTCTTGTAAAAAATCATGAACTGCTCTTCTGCATCCTTGCCATCCTTTGTAATCATCTATGATGATATATCCTCCGTCTACAACTTGATCGTAAAGTTCATTCAAAATAGTTTTTGTGGATTCATACCAATCACCATCAAGACGCAAAAGGGCAATGTTTCCTATTGCTTCTTTCTTTTTGGGGAGTGTATCTTCAAACCAGCCTTTGACAATTATGTTTCTTTCTTTTGGAAGGTTTAGAATAGTAATTATCTCTTCCACATCTTCTACTGAGG
Organism: uncultured Gammaproteobacteria bacterium; assembly: GCA_965231005.1. Taxonomy (GTDB): domain Bacteria; phylum Patescibacteriota; class Patescibacteriia; order Magasanikbacterales; family UBA922; genus CAZTEU01. The sequence goes on along the minus strand of OZ246405.1, from coordinate 694,829 downwards.
CTTCTGCCATATCTGTGTTCCCGAGCGAATGATCCTTTGCATGTATTTTACCTTTTCTTGTAAATGCGATGTCTTTTTCGGTAGGTTCTCGCATTCCTTGAAAGGAATCAAAATACCATGTAGTTCTGTCGCTATCACGTGCAATATCTCCCATAATTGCGGCATTACCTCCTTTCCATGTCCCGCACTCGACAAATGCACCTTCTGGAGCTTTGCGTGCTAAATCGTACGTGTATGATAATCTCTCATAATCTGACATTGTATACGGTTGGACCTTACCAAGTAACATACCTTTTTTAAAATTAAATAGATCTCTCACTGATAATTGATTATCTAATATTGTTCTATATTTTGTGTTTCTTATTGGAAAAAGCACAGCCCGTTTCAAATGTTGATAAAGACCAACAGCCAATTTATTCTTTGTCAATACTCTTTTTAGCCTAACCATAAACACTACACATGTACATTATATTCCTGAAGCCAAATCTCCATATTCATCAACATCCAAATGTGCAACCCATAATTTCTTGTCAAAGATATATCATTGGTGTTAAGCAAGTCAGAAAGGGCATGCTCGTCATAAAGATCTCGCGATTTTGCATCCGGAGAAAGCAACATATCTCTCGCAATTTTTTTGAACTTACCATCAAACCAAGAATTTAACGGCACAGGAAAACCAAGTTTTTTTCTATGTATAATCTCTTCAGGAAGAAACTGGGAACCAATCTTGCGTAGTATATATTTTGGAATATCGTGTATTTCACTTATGTCATTACTGTTCAAAAGTGCTGCCTTTTGGCTATCTTCGTTAGATTTCCAAGCCATTTTGTATTTAAGAGGTAGAGAAGAAACATATTCAACCAAATGATGATCTACAAATGGGACTCTTGCCTCAACTGATGTTGGCATTGTTACATTATCAAGATGATTCAGTGTACCAAGCAGATGGACATTCTGAAATACATATAAATACTGATCTGTTGGACTTAGCATATTGAGTTTTGAAAAAAATTCTTCAAAATATTTTTTGTTCAATAGATCTTCTTCTGAATCAAAAACTTCCTGATTCAGGAGTTTCTCTTTTTGAGGACGTTTCATGTATGGATATTGACTCAAAAAATGATCGATTGGTGACTTAAAAGAAGACACACCATACTTCTTTTTCAAATTTCGAACAAGAATTTCCTTTTCTTCCTCTGAAAATTGATCCAACTGAGACATGCGTTCTAAATCATACCCGCTTCGAAATATTCTTCCATAACCTCCAAATAATTCGTCAGCACCTCCACCAGACAGGACGACGGTAATATCTTTCTTTAATTTGGTTGACAGAATGTACCAAGGAACTTCGTTTGGTGATAAAAGTGGATAATCTTTGAACATAATCACTTTACGGAGAGAACTAAAATAATCTTTGCCATCCAAAAGAAATTCATGATGATCAGTCTCAAAATGATCTGATACTACTTTTGCATATGCCAATTCATTGAATCCGTCCTCAGAAAAACCAGTAGAAAATGTTTTAATGGGACTATGAGATAATGATGACATGAGTCCTACAAGGACACTGGAATCTAGCCCACCACTAAGATATGCACCAGTAGGAACATCACTCCGCAATCTAAGTCGAACAGAATCTGTTAAAAGTGCTGTAGTTTTTTCAAGGACTTCTTGCTCACCTAGGTCTTTCTTTTCTGAAACAACAGGAAGTGTCCAATAACACTGTTGTTTTACAGGAGAACCGACTTCAACAACTGCATAATGTCCGGGAAGCACTGAATAAATTCCTTCGAACAATGTATCTTTCCCTAATACATAGCGATAACTTAGGTAATCTGAAACACCTTTTATATTTAATATTCTTGGAACCTCGTTAAAATGTATTATTCCTTTTATTTCAGAGGAAAAATAAATATTTTTCTCATCTGTGTAATAGTAAAGTGGCTTAATACCAAAACGATCTCGTGCAAGAAAGAGTTTTTTCTCTTTTCTATCCCAAATGGCAAAGGCAAACATTCCATTAAATTTTTCTAGACATGCTTCTCCCCATTTCATATATGCAGCAAGCAATACTTCACTGTCTGTTTTGGTCTTAAAATTGTAATATTTTTTTAATTCATCCTTTATTTCTAGGTAATTATAGATTTCACCATTAAAGACTAAAACAAATCTTTCATCATTACTAAAAAAAGGTTGATGTCCAGCATCTGACAGATCAATGATTGAAAGACGTCTATGACCCAAAGCAATACACTCTTTTGAATCATAATATATGCCTGCATCATCAGGACCTCGATAACTCATGGTATCACGAGCTTCAATCACGTCTTGTTGTTTGGGTATATCCTTTCCTAAGACCCCAATGATTCCACACATAAAACTTTTAGTCAATTTTTTTAAAATATGCTGGAGGCACAATAGCAAATGCCTCTGGATCGTGAGCTCCCATAAATTCTAAATTCATAGTTATGCCTCGCTTTTCTTGAAATTCATGAACAGCAGTCCGACAACCTTCCCATGAACCATAGTCATCAATAATAACGTATCCACCTGGCACAACCTGGTCATATAATTCATTTAGCGTAGTCATGGTAGATTCATACCAATCACCGTCGAGACGGAGAATCGCTATTGGACCTATTTCTTTTTTCTTTACTGGCAATGTATCTTCAAACCATCCTTTTACAATAATATTTTTGTCTCTCTCAAGATGTAAAACATTGAATGCAACCTCTTCAACATCAGCAACATCTGCTTTTAGTGCATCACCCATGATATCTTGAACTGTACCACTTTTTCCTCTGCCTCTTGCATCCTTTTCAGTTGGCTCAGGCATTCCTTCGAAAGAATCAAAGTACCAAGTCGTTCTTTCGCTGCCATACCTCTTTGTCATAGCGCCCATAATAGCAGCACAACCACCTTTCCATGTTCCGCACTCTACATATGCACCATTAATTTTTCTTTCTTCAACATCCTTTGCCAAATCATAGACATTTCCCAATGCACCATAGCTATCTAACGAAAATGGGGCAACCTTTATAAGCAAGGCCAATTTTGATGGTTTAAATAATTCTTTTAAAGGAAAAGTAGTATTTGCAAATGGTTTTAAAGGTGTAAATTTTAGTGGAAATACAACAATTCGTTTCAAACGATAATATAGACTCACAATAAATTTACTTTTGCGTAAAATTTTCTTTAATTTTTTCTTCAACATATAAAAGACTAAATCTTAAATAATGAATTAATGTCCTCAACAGGCACACCTACAGATTTAGCTGTGTCTGCAATTTGAGATATTGTGTCGTCATCGAGAGGAATTCCTTTCTCAAGACGATCGTTTTTTGTTCTTTCTTCTGGTTCACCCGGGAGAAGAATTTCACCATCAGGAGTAGACAACGGTGATCCTTTCACCCAATCTACAAGCTTATCGATTTCAGACAGATATCCAGTCTCTTCTCTAAACTGCTTCCTGTCAATATAGATTGATAACATTCCATTTCCAACATGATGAACAGTCGGACTGTTTGGATGACTCGTATCACTTCCGGTAAGAGCACCTGCCAATAATTCACAAATAAGGGCAAGGCCAAACCCTTTATGCCCAGGAGACATGGGGAGGATTGCACCCATCTTTTGACCAAACATAACATTAGGATCACATGAAGGTTGTCCGTTGTCGTCAACAATCATTCCTAATGGTAATCTCTCACCCTTGTTCTTTGCAACCATTATTTTTCCGTGAGAAGCTTGGCATGTTGCAATATCAAGAATAATTGGAGATGTTTCACCGCGAGGGATGCCTACACATATAGGATTTGATGAAAGTCTCTTATCAGAACCTCCAAATGGAACTGCTAACATAGAAAAACCGTTCCCATTTACAAAATGGATAGAAACAAGTCCAGCTTCGGCTGCCATGATGGCCCAATCACCAATTCGACCCAAATGACCTGAATTTCGAAGACCAACTACAGAAACTCCACTATCTTTTGCCATATCAATTCCAACCTGAACTGCTTCTCTGCCAAGTACTTGGCCAAAACCAAAATGTCCATCAAAAACAGCAAACGTATCTCCTTTTATTACCTCTTCAACATGTTGATTTACAAACACCCGTTTTTCTCTAATCCAATTTACATAATGAGCAACGCGAATAACTCCATGGGAATCATGACCAACTAAATTTGCTTCAACTAAATATTCAGCTATAGCGCTTGCCTCTTCTGTTGAAGACCCAGCTAATTCAAAAATACGCTGGACCATTTCTTGCAAATCATTCTTTTGAATATTCTTCATATAAGAAAATTAAATATTATGTAAAATGGAATCCACCAATGCCGAAGCAGTCTTATGCTCTTCAATGTTATTGATTGAAACCCAACTTTTATTTGACACAGGGATAGAATAAAAATTTTCATTAGAGACAACATTTCTTATAGGAAGCCAAAAACCACCTTTTTGAGGACCACTCCTAAAGTATTTTTCTGCATCTTCAAAATATTTTGCTGTAGCATTTTTTGAAAGTTTGTAAATTCCAAAGACCATTTTTTTATTTTCATCGCCAATGTTATGACCAATATCAATTATTTTTCCTTGTGCATCAAGCTTTACTCGTACAGGATTTTTCCCTGCCCCTGGACTGTCAACATCAACTACAGCAAGACCACTTTGGTAATCATTGGATAACAATGATTCGAGAACGTGTTTATGAAAGATAATATCCGCATTCATAAAGATCATTCCTTCGTGAACATGTTCTTTCGCTAAAAAAATAGAATAAAAATTGTCGGTTGTTTCGTAATCTTTATTGTATATGTAACGAAGGTTACAGTTCTTATACACATCCCCGTACTTTTCTTCTATTGCATCACCCTTATATCCAACTAGAATAATAACATCTGTAAGCCCAATTTCAGAACAATTATCTAACATATACTCTATTATTGGTTTTCTATTGACTTCTACCAATGTCTTCGGTCTATCTGCTGTCATTGGCATAAGACGCTTGCCTTGACCTGCTGCACATATAAGTGTGGTATATTTTTTTGAATCTTGTTGCGTCATATATGTTCGTTATGAACTTTCTCCAAAAATTCTGTATTTACAATGTTGTTACATGTCTCTCCTGAGAGAACAGAAATAACATTTTGAGCAACAATCAATGAGAGATTTGCTCTTGACTCTTCTGTTGCTCCACCAACATGTGGAGTCAATACTGTATTTGAAAATAATAATAATTCCTTGGAAATCTCTGGCTCAAATTCATATACATCTAAACCAGCCCCTGCTATTTTTTTCTCCTTCAACGCTCGGATTAAATCTTGCTCTTTAACAACTTTTCCCCTTGCCAAATTCACAAAGAAGGCTGTCGGTTTCATCATGCAAAATTGTTCGTACTTCATCAAATGTCTTGTTGTTTCATTTAATGGAACAAGAAGAAGAACAAAATCTGAATTCTGCAATAAATTTTCTTTGCTAGAAAACTGCACAGATGAATCATGCTTGTAATCTTCTACTTCTCCTTGCTGATTATTGTATAACATCTCCATCCCAAATCCTTTTGCAATTGGGACGAGATGTTTAGCTATTGCTCCAAATCCAATAACACCCAGAATCTTTCCTTTCAACTCATTTCCAACCATTAATGAAAAATCCCATGTCCTAAATTTTCCTGAACGAATATACCGATCAGATTCTGCGACTTTACGAGTGAGGGCTAGCATATGTGCAAAAGCAAATTCAGCCACAGTTTGCATCATAACACCTGGGGCATTTGTAACTTTTATACCCTTTTCACCAGCAAGCTTTATATCAATATTATTAAATCCTGATCCTAGTTGAGATATAACTTTAAGATTTTTCCCTGCATTGATAATCTCGGCATCAACATTATGCATTGCACAAACCAAGGCATCTTTATCTGAAATTGCATTAATCATTTCTTCCTTCGATAACATATGATCTGCCTCTTCAACACTAAAATGCTTCTTAAGCAGTTCAACACCTACTTTTGGAATTGGTTGAGCAATAAGTATCTTCATAACACAAAAATGATCTTCATTCTGACTGAAAACGTTACCATTTATTTATAACATCAACAGCCTTTTTCTTTACCTTCATATAGGCTTTTTCAGCCTTTTTCTCCATATCTGGAGAAATGAGTCTTAAAATCTCCTTACCCATAATCCTATATTGACCTCCGACCTTATTTGCCTTTAATATCCCCTTTTTCAAAAGACGCTTGATTGTGCTTTCACTGACTTTGAGTAGAGCTTGCGCTTCTTTTGTTGTATATACTGCATTTTCCTTTATTTCTTTTGCCATATTTTAGCTAATAATTGTACTTGATACAAGTATACTAAAAGTGTCAAATTGTGTCAAATAGATGCAAAATTAATAAAATATCTAAAAAAAATTCCTTATTTAAGCAATTTTTTCAACTATAACCATGTGAGTATGTTTACCAATTCAACTCAAAAAATCCAAAATCTATAAATCATACTTTAACTCCCTAAGAGGCTCTGACAAACTCTGCGCAACTGCATTTGCAACGATAGCATGTCCTTCTGGAGAAAAATGGCAAAAAGAACAATTGTAAAGCATTTTACCATTTTTACTTGCAGTACGTAATTCTTCAAATGCTCCAAAATGTGTGATTTCCAACTGGTCCAAAAGTTGAACAATCCTCTGCCTTGGTCTCTCTGGATCAAAACCTAAGCCATCAAGCTTTGGATACTGTTCAAGCAGTTTATCCCTTGCCTTTTGATCAACCTGAAAATGAGGTGGTATAAGTACAACAAAAAACTCTTTGCCATCCTCTACAATCTGATCATGAAACTTTTTTATATATTCTTCTGTTATTTGTAGAGAAGAATCATTCCTACTATCTTCTGTAAATAAGATGGCTAGCTGAGTTGGCAACTCGTGGAGAGAAAAACTATAGAAAAAAGTCTTTAGACCAGGAATGCTCGAAGCAACTGAACGCAAAAAATTTGACTTTATTGCTGCCTGACTTATGATGTTGTACAAGTTAGATTTTTTAATAATATCTTTGACAGTTTTTTTCTCAATGTCTTTTTCTTCATATGATGATACTGCCTTATCAATTGCCAAATCAGACTCATATAGAGAAAGATTATCACTAAAATCATTCCCAAGATAAAACCACAATATGACAACATCCGAACTTGATTGTCTGCCGTATTGTATGTACGTGTTATATGCATCAGCAGTGCTGTGGCCTGCAACACCAAAATTCAAACTTTCTACATTTTTGCTGAGAAGATTTGTCAAACTACTTCCAAGCAGTGACACATAATTTTTTTCATATGATACTCCTGAGCCTGCAGTAAAGGAATCACCAAAATTTGCAATTCGTAAAAATGGTTTTTCACTCCCCCATTCATCACCCACAAAACCATGACTATTTGTTTTAAATCTTACTTCTGTGCCAAGCACCTCCCCTGCGACATTTCCATCAAAGTTTTTCTTGTATATGCTCCGAATATGTGGATCAGATTCTGCTATACTTTTCTCTCCTTTTTCTGGAATGAATGCCAGTGAAAATTCCAAAAATATAATGACAAGAAAAATGCTTATAAATACGACTAATAGTTTTATAAAAAAATCCTTCATCTGTTTATGTATTATTCCTTCTCTGAGACGCTATCTTCCTTACCTTCTTTGATTAAAAATATATCTTCAATGATCTTTTCCGTCACAATTGTAGAAGCAGCAATATGTCCAGAAGACGAAAGATGACAATACGGGCAAACATAAAGTGAGCAAATATCTCTGCATTGCTCTTTAAAGGAATGGGTCATATCAAGATATGGAATGGAAAGTTCTTCAAGTATGCTTGAGAGTGCATCATTTGGACTTTCATCATTAAACTCAACCTCGGAAAGTTGTGGATATTGTTCAATTAATCGTAACCTTTTGTCCTCTTCAACCTGAAAATGGGCAGGGACCATAGCCACGAAGAGCTTAGTGCCATCTTCACTTGTCAGATGCCTCAAAGACTCTAGATATTTTTTTGTTCTATTTTTTGCAGATTCATTTTCTTTATCTTTTGTAAACATCAAACGAAGACTCAGCGGTAGATTATTTTCATTACTAAGCTCATCCTCCCCCACCCTCGTGAGTACGGTTTTGTTCATCATATCTGCAAAAAAAGGAACTTGCGCTAGCCGATTTACAACAAGATAAGCTAGCTCTGATTTTCTTGCCATTCGTTTTATTTTGTGGAAAAAAGATGTACTACTTTCTTGACGTATCCTTTCTTCATACACTAAATTATCCTCAAAATCATTCCCAAGATAAAACCAAATAATAACAAGATCTGGACTGAACTCGCGGGCATAATGATAATATGTATCCTTTGCCTCTCCACTTCCTTGACCACTAACTCCAAAATTTATACTCTGAACATCTTTATCTAGTTTGTCTGAAAGAAGGACGCCAACCTGATGAACATAATTTTCTTTATAAGGGACAGCAAGTGCTGCTGTAAATGAATCACCTAAATTTGCAATTCTGTATACACCATCTTTTTTATTTTTTTTAAAATCTTCACCAATAAATCCATGGCTATTTGTCTCCATTCGCACAGACCCTCCACCTTCTGCTTCAATAATAGTATTTATATTTGGCTTATACCTCCAAACAATATGAGGATCCTCTATAGTCGTTGTATTCCCCTGTTTCATAAAATACCTCACTCCTATTTCCAAAAAAATAAGGGACACAGTAATACTAAAAACAAAAAGAAATGCTTTAATAAGCATCGAAACTACTTTTTCTCGATTTATCTGTTTCATTATAATAAAATTACTAACTTAATGGTAACACAAAGAAAATTCATATTCAATCCGTTTCACAACAATCAAAATGTTTGTGAAAAATCAAAATTCTCAACTTGCCTCCTCAGTGAAGAAATTGTTGACGAAGACTGCTCTTTCTGTAAAACAGATTCTTTTTTCTTTAATGCATCAATAATGTGCTGATTTATATTGCTTGAAAAATGAGATAAATCCTTGTAATTATTCAAATCAAAGGTAATTTTATCTTCATGCTGAAAATCATACAGATGCACATGCTCAAAAGTGAGTAGTCTATCAATTAGATGCTGCTTAAGCTTGAGCTCAATTTCAAACAAATTTCGGTCCTTTTCATAGAGATCTACAAAACGAAGAATGCTATATGGTGGGAAAAAAATGTTAAATGTAACATCTGGATTTTGCTCTACTAAACGAACAACATTATTATCAATATTTTCTGTTGATGCATCTTCAGGAGCAGCCGCAATTAAATCGTTGTTTGTGTTCTCAATTGCACGGACATCTTCTTTTTGAACCATGTCATAAAATTCAAGCATCCTCTCTCTTGAAAACGTAAACTTATCTTCCCAATAATTTAAATAACGCAATTGAGTAAAATCATCATAGATGCCTGTGAAATGATGGATAACCATCTTTACATAGTGCTTATATATGTATGGATCTAAAAGAAAAAGAATATTGTTGTACATAGCTGGTTCGTATATATGAAAAGGAAATGGAACAATATCATCTCTTACTCTGTCAGGTTCATCAAAAAGAATGTTCGTATCAAGTCCCCAAACAACATGTTTAAGTTTCCCTGAATCAACTGCTAAATTCATAAGCTTATTCTGTTCATACAAGGTAGATGCTGCAATAGCAGTTTTTAATGTTGCTGCGTCCAAAGCATTGTCCACATAAACTGGATCAAAGTTCTCTACATGTGAGGCTCCTACAATTATTGTATCAAAATCATGAGTCCTAACGAGACAAGGACTTTGAACCCTTTCATTTGGATCGTATAACGGGGTGTACCATGTTGCAGTTCTAAAACACTGTAAAGGATCAATAATATAGTTCACAACAAGCAGAGGAACGACTGTAATAGTAACCAATAATAACCCCTTTAACAACAACTTCTTCATTTAACGTTTCTTTAAAAGTTAAAATAAATAAATTCACGGGACCCAAAGGTTCCAAACAATAGAATTGCCATAATCAAAAAATAATATAGCGACCACCGGAGTGTTGTGCTTCGTGTCTCTAAAAATTGAACAAAGTCATGATATCTTTTCTGTATAAAGTGAGCAAAAAATACAATAAGTAAAGGAAGAATCATGACAGCAAACTCATATTCATTGTGAAGAAAAAAACCTTTCAGGTCATGAAAAAAACCAAACTGTGAATTTTTAAACATATGTTCAATAATATAAAGTGCATCAGCTATACTATTTGATCTGAAAAAAATCCAACCAAAAGTAGAAATGGAAAACGTGAGTAGGATTTGTATTGACGTATATAGTCTGTCCCATGTTTTTCGAACAATATAATATATAATAATAAATAATCCATGCCACAAACCAAAAAAGAGGAACGTCCAGTTTGCACCATGCCACAGCCCCAATAAGGCCTCACCTATTATCATAGAAATAGCAAAGGCAATAAGATGCCGCTTTTTTGTTGAAAAATTTTTGAGCCTTTTGATTTTAGAAGCTTTAAAATAAAGTGGTGTAAATAAATAATCCTGAAACCAGGTAGACAAAGATATGTGCCAGCGGCGCCAAAAATCTGCAATAGATTTTGCCAAATAGGGAGCCTTAAAATTATCCATAAGTTTAAAGCCCATTACTCTTGCTGCTCCAATAGCAATGTCTGAATATCCAGAAAAATCACAATAGATTTGAAATGAAAAGAACACTGTTGCAAGAATCAACGAAATGCCAGAATAACTCGTAACATTTCCAAATATCCTATCTACAAAAACCGCTAATCCATCTGCAATAACAATTTTTTTAAAAAAGCCCCACAACATCAATCTCAATCCACTCACTACTCTTTCATAATTAAATGATTGCTTTACAAAAAATTGGGGAAGTAAATTTTTTGCCCTTTCAATTGGTCCTGCCACTAACTGTGGAAAAAAGGAAACATACACTGCAAAAATACCAAAATGTCTTTCTGCTGTGATCTTTCTTTTATACACATCTATTGTATAACTTAGTGTTTGGAATGTATAAAATGAAATACCAACAGGAAGTAGAACATTTAATGTTGGTTGAGAAAATTGAATGCTAAAAATATCTAATACATCAGCAATTGAATTACTTACAAAATTAAAATATTTAAACGCAAAAAGTAAACCAAGATTGGTCAATAGACTAATGGATAAATATAATTTTCTTTTTCTCTTATTCTCAGTCTTTTCCATTGCAAGTGCCATGACATAATCTACCAATGTAGAAAGCACTATCAAAACAACATATTCAGGCTTCCAACTCATGTAAAAGTAGTAGCTAGCAATCAATAAGAGAATCCATCTGTATTTGTGACTAATTAAAAAATACAGTGCTATTACCACTGGAAAAAATATAAGAAAATGTATGGAATTAAATAACATAAAAAACTGCTCTCAATTCAACTACACCATGATTCCCCCACCGTTGACTGTTATATTTGTACCATTCAGATAGCGAGATTCATCACTGATAAGAAATAAAACAGCATTTGCAACATCATCTGGTTTTGCAATTCGTTGAAGTGGATTCTTGGTTGCTGTAATTTCTATTAATTTTGATGGAAATCCTGCTATGAGTTCAGTATCAACCATTCCTGGAGATATCATATTCACAGTGCAACTATACTTTGACAACTCCACAGCCATTGATTTTGCAAACCCCATCAATGCATACTTTGCTGTGACATATGCAGACATACCAGCTGGTGGCTTTCCTATACATGCCTCTGTAAGAAGAACGACGAACCGTATCCCGCCGACACTTTTTATAAAATCCTTTAGACTCTTAATGATATGGAACATTCCAAGAACTTGTAATTTGATATGATCCTCGATATCCTCTTCTGATGAGAGCAATATTGATTTATTTTTTATTGGAAGAGAAACTGAAAATACAATACTTGAGATGGCCCCATGTGCTTCAATAATACTAGACATGCCTTTTTGAATCGATTTTTTATCCATAAGATCGATATTGAATAAAGAAACGTCTTTCTGAGAAAACTCCTCTTTAAATCCTTTAATTTTTGAATCTCTATTGTGTATTGCACAAACATGCATTCCCTTCTCTAACATTTTTTTTACGATTTGAGAACCGATTCCGCCTGTTGCTCCAAACACAACTCCAATATTCTTTTTCATATTATAGTACTTTAACTTTTGCATCCCCACTAATACAAACTATTCCCTCTTTTAAAATTTCTGTTTTCAAAGTTATTATCTGAATACTATCATTTTTTTCCAAAACTGTTCCCCTAACAACAATAGCATCATCAAAAAAGATTGGTTTTTTGAAATTAAGCGTCTGACTTAAGTATAAACTATTTTCCCCAGGACAGTGCATACCAACCAACGTTGAAAAAAAACTCCCTACTAACATCCCATGAGCTATATTTCTTTTAAACACTGTAGTCTTTCCAAACTCTTCGTCAATATGAATTTTATTTTTGTCACCCGTCATTTCTGCAAATTCAAGAACATGTTGTCTCGTAATCGTTGTTTTGAAAGAATAGGCAGAGCCAATCTTTATTTCATTGTATTCCATAAAAATTATTCTTCTAAAAGGACGCCATGACTACGAAGTGCACGCTTAATATCCCCAACACATTTTACACTAATTACTTCGTCCATTGTAAACTTAACATCAAACTCATTTTCAAGTTCTGAAACCAACATTAGACCATTAAATGAATCCCAACTTTCTACAGTATCAGGAGATGTCCCATCGTTAATATCATTCTCACCGATGTCTAGTACGTTAACTAAAATTTTCCTAAGCCTCTTCATATCTATAAAATGATTACATCAATAAAATCTGGATGGTTATACTCAACTGTGACATCGTATTCCCAAACTTGTCTTTCACCATCATCTTTTACTAGTTTAAATTTATTTGAACCAAAAAAATCTTTAGAAGGAATATTTTTTTTCGTCTGAATGAATTCCCCAATAACTCGAGTCACTCCATCATTCTTAGCCTGATCTATTATATGACCCAAGAGGACCTCCTCTACCTTCCTACCAATAACTCTGCAGCTTAGAAGAAAAGTGTCTATCTTCCATACATCATCTTCCTTTTGAACAATTGCCGCTCCAGTAATACCATTATCTCCAAATTTATCTTCAACTCGGATAGAAACAATTAAATCACCTCTCTTCGAAAATGTATCTAGATCAATATCTGTATACCTTCGCGTAGTTACATTAAACTGATTTGTTTTCTGTGTCAATTGGGCAATTCTTGGCTTGTTAAAATCATTTATCTTTTGTATTTCAACTTTCATTTCCAGACTTTTCAGATAATCGGACAAATCTACCACTTTACTTTTGAATTCTTTTCTCTTTCTCTGGTCCACATACATCTGCCCCTTCTTCATATCTTCATCTGTAATATAAAAACTATTAAAGTCATTTACCTTTTGAAGTGTTTCACAATATAAAGAAGAGTCACTCGGCAAATCAACAACGGTAATCTCTGGATAGGTACTTGAAACAATTTCTCTATTTAACTTATCATTATCAAAGAAAACAAAACTATCAACCCCAATATTTAATTCTTCTGACAACAATCTCATATTTGTTGCCTTGTCATTCCAGTTAATCTGCATTGCTGCAAAATGATTTTCCTTTAAGACCATATGAGGATGTTTTTCAAAGACTTCGAGTACATCATCAATATTATTCTTGCTATTAATGGCTAAAATAACACCTCTCTTGAATAATGAAAAAAGATATTTTTGAAATTCCCAAAAAGCTCTCCCTTCAGGAGTCGGTCCTAACTTTATTCCTTCAAGACCATCTTCGCCAATCACACCACCCCACAATGTGTCATCTAAATCCAAGACAATGCACTTCTTAGTGCTTGAGGTTGCTGGTTTTATATATGACATATACTCGTTACATAATGCAGGAACCATCTGCATATCCACTTTCATGTCCGCAAGATAGTACATTTTAGTATCTGTTATATTATTTTTTCCAACAGTCGAGCAAAAGGATTCATAATCAAATACAAAAATTTGTTCATCATTCCTATATGTGCAGGCAAGTTCATGATTTATATGTGCTACTGATTGAAGAAAACCAAATTCATGTTTATTTTCAACGATCCCATGTGGAGAATAAGAAGGTACCATGATATTATGTAACAATATCTTTGTATTCGAATGCCCTTTTATTGTTTCCACTAAACGACATATCTCACTGATCTTTTCGTTTGCAAAATCTTTCCTCTGACTTTTATTCAAATCATATGGATTAAAGTAATATTCACCCAATAATGTCTTTGCATCTATAAAAAGAATAGTTATGTCAGGATTAAATGCATAAAAATTACTATCACCATCTATAATATCCTGACTATATTGCTTATAATCGCAATTATAAAATTCTGGAAATATATTGTTCTGTAAACATTTTACAGACAAAATTTCCTTAAAACCATTTGACGTAAAACTTGAGAGAAACGCAATCCTGATCTTTTTTTTAAAATTATCTTTCTCTCCATCTGAAATCATTGCTATTCTTTTGTAAAACTTAAAATAATCTGCAGTGTTGAGTACTTGTTGTATATTATTTTTTTCAAAAATATTCATACTTTCGAAACAATAGCAAATGAAATGGCCTTGTCCTCACAATGAGACATACTTAACTTAATATGCACAGTATCTTCAAATGATTCAATATATGCTTCTGGCATACCTCCCTCTTGATTCAAAATCTCAATCTTGTTCAATGTCACACTCTTTTTTACTAATGAACTCAAAGCCTTAAATATGGCTTCTTTTGCAGTATATCTTGCTGCAAGATGTGGTGCTGGATTTTCTTTTGCAAAACAAAATTTCATTTCTTTTGATGTGAAAATTTTCCTCAAAAAATCAAGATCCTCTACAGCATCCAAATCTTGGAAACGTGCAATCGTTTCAATGTCTACCCCGACATTGAAATTATCATTACTTAAGTTCATATCTTCAATATCAAATAAATCTCTATTTATTCTGAATTATCAATAAATAAAACTTTTTTGTTGTTGTAATCTAAACCTCTCAATTGATGAGGAAGCATCCATTTAATAATATTTTTAAATGAAGGTTCTCTTGTAGAAAAAGAAAAAATGTACTTCCCGTTAAGATAAAATGGGGCAGCTGTCAAGTCCAAGGTACGAAATCCCCCATCTTCAATGTCAGAATTCCTCGTTTTTGGTAAATCACTACAATTTGTAACGAGGACGTATTTATAATTTTTTAACTTTGGGAGAAATTTTTTAATTCTCTCAGTACTCCAATGCTGCAATACATCTTTTGCTATGAACAAATCTGCAGATGGAAGCCCAGAACTTTGTTCTTGATCAATCAATGAAAAAGTTATGTTATCTTTCTCATACTTATCTTTGTTTTGATCAATGACAGATCTTACTACATCCACACCCTGATACTGAATATCTCCCCAACGAACATGCTTTGAGAATTGCCAATCACCACAACCAAAATCCAAAACAGATTTTATATCATGCTGCTTTAAAAAATTCTCTAAAAATATTCTATATTTTCTAGTATATCTCTCTCGTGATCCTTCTCCAGATCCAACATTCCACTTATTCTTTTTGTATATTTTTTCAAAAATATTCATATATGCCATATTATTATTTAGTGATCGTATTATTGATGAGAACCTTTTCAAATGCATGTGCAGCTTTTTTCCAAGAAAAATCTTTTGATCGATTCAAACCTTTCTGTATAAGAGATGTTCGCAATGCATCATCTTCAGTAATATGTTTCATTGCATTTGCCAAAGCATTGATATCTTTTGAGGGAACTTGTATAGCAGCATCTTGGCTAATTTCTGCGAGGGCACCATGATTTGATGTTATTACAGGGACCTCACAACTCATTGCTTCTAGCGCAGGAAATCCAAAACCTTCGATCAATGAAGGAAAAATGAGTGCATCTGCATGCTTGTATAAGTATGAAACTTGTTGATCTGAAACATGATCTGTAAAAATTACCTTTTCTTGTAAACCTTCTTTCTCTACTAAACTAAAAAGTTTTTGAACATAGGGGTTTGTTTTACTACACTTTCCTACAATCACTAATTTTCTTGAGTCTTGTTTCATCTCAACATATTTTGCAAACGCTGAAATAATTGAAAGAATATTTTTTCTTTCCTTCAATGTCCCAATGCTAAGAAAATACGGCATTTCAATTCCTTCCAGTGTTTGACTCTCACCACTGCATACATGTTTAAAACCAGGATAAATAGTAGTAACCTTGCTATCTTCTACACCGTATAACCCTGATAATTCTTTTTTTGTGGTATTTGAGACAGTAATAATTTTTTTTGCCCTCTGGACTGCTTTACGAGTCAATACATCAATTACAATCCTATTTATTTTTTCTTTAATTGTATTTGGCTTTATAGACTTGTATGCAAAATCATGTAGTATCAAAAAATAATTCTTTGGAGCAAACAAAAAAGGAACAATTGGACCATTAAACAAGTAGGCGTCTACTTTAGGAGAAAAAAATAGACCAATATCTTTCCACAACTTTCCAAAACCGACTTCAATGACAGAAATGTTTGAAACACCTTCATCGTCCAGGACTGATGCAAAACCTGATCCTTTTTTTGTGTAAACCACATACTCGTTATCTTTCAGACTATCTAGTTCTCTCAATAAATCTAACAAAAAACGCTCCAGGCCTGCTGGCTGCTTTACTGCATAACTTGTGACAATACCAACTTTCATTTACAAATTTATTATACTTGAAAATAATTCATGAAACTTAAAATTTTCTCTGCGCGTTTTTTCCAGGTAAACTGTTGCGATGTTTCTAGTGCAAGCTGTGTACGTCTTTTTGCCTCTTCTTTGTTAGACACGATATTCTTAATTGAACGAGCAAGATCCTTTGGATTATCAGGCTCAAAAAAAACTGCAGTTTCATTATTTAATATCTCACGAATAGATGGCAAGTCACTCGCGACAATCGGTGATCCGCTTGCCATATATTCAAACAATTTAATGGGTGAGGTATCAAAAATTGAGTAAGGAATCGCACGCGGATTTTTGGATTCTTTTGAATTTGGAAGGACCAATATATCAGCCGCCTTCAAATACTTTGGCACCTCGTCATGTTTTTTATGACCAAGCATGGTAATATTGCGAGCAGCGCTGTATTTTTCTGAAAAATCCTTTACATCCTTTTTTGTCCCACCTATAAAGATCACCTCTACGTCATCCAAATAGTTTGCAGCTTTAGCAAGTACACCAGCTCCTTTCCAATCATACAAATGACCCGCGTAGACAGCAAGTGTTTTATCGACTGGCAAACCAAGCTCCTCTCTTATCTCATTTTTTTCCATGTCGATTGAAAATATCGATGGATCAAATGCATTACGAGCAAGGATCATCTTATTCATTGGGACATTAAACTGCTCATGGACTCGCTTCATTTTCCATTCATTTGTACAAATAATTCCATTCATCTTTTTCATAGCTATTCTCCACAACAGTACCCAAGTTTCTGGGAAACCATGCATATCATAATACACAAAAATATTTTTTAGCCTCAGGATGAATCCTGACAACTCATCACGAGTAATGACAAAAGATTTATTTTTGTTAAATGGCTCCCAAAATAATTTCCAAGAGAAAAAAAACTGAGTAAGCCAGTAACCAATAAAACCTTTTCCTACTAAATCCATCACGGGGATATACCGTACAGCAAAATTTTTTTCAATATTGTAGTATGAAAATATATCCTCAACAATATCATTGTGTCTTTTAGGCAAAACTAATGTTACCTTTGCTCCTGCATTTCCAAAAGCCTCACACATT
Source organism: uncultured Gammaproteobacteria bacterium (assembly GCA_965231005.1). Classification (GTDB taxonomy): domain Bacteria; phylum Patescibacteriota; class Patescibacteriia; order Magasanikbacterales; family UBA922; genus CAZTEU01. The sequence goes on along the minus strand of OZ246405.1, from coordinate 676,942 downwards.
TTTGCAATGTGTAGCCCATGAGCCTTTTCCGTAGGAATCCGCGCATTTGCAATATAAAATAACTCCATACCTACATTTTTTTAATCTTTTTTTTCTTCCTCAAATCTAACCAACCATAAACTTCCTTAACCAAAAAATAGAACATTGAGTATAGTGCAGTCTTCTTTATCACATTCTTAAACATTCTAGCTATTTTGTTGTCATATGAAAATCTGACTGGATATAGATTATCATCCTCAAAAACCCACACAGGAACTTCTCTTATTTTTTTTCTATATCCAAGCATATTTTCTTTTTTTACATTTAGAAGCACAAGAGAACCATCATACAGCTGAAAAAAAGTAGGTGAATCTTTTTCTTTATTGAGCCCAGGAGGACACACCATCTGCTCAATTGAATTATCTTTTATACCAAACTTTTCAAATAGACTTTTCTTTACAAACACTGCATTTGTTGCATATGCATAGACAAGTTCATATCCCTTTTCTTTTCCAAGTCGAACCATAGCAAGAAGAGATGATCCACCGCAAGCCGTTATATCTGCTGGTTGCACAAAATCTATTGTCAAAGGAATATTTGGATTTATTTCAATCATGACACAGCGAGGATTATAGTCTTTCAGTGCCTCCCATACCTGATAGTCATACCCATCTATATCAATAGACAAAAAATCAAAATTCTTTGGAATATCAGTATTCTTTAAAAGAACATCAAGCCTATTTGAACCGTGAAAGCCTACCGCCTTGTTTATACATACAACATTATCTTTATCAGCATATCGCTTTACAAGATCACTATATAGCGCCCGTTCTGCTTCAATAAGAACTCCTGACCATTTTCTTTCTGTTATTAAACTCCATGTATTATTTCCTTTTTTTCCACTTCCAGCACCAAATTCTACACACCAACTATTTTCTTTTCCTATTACTTCAAAAATTTTTCTAATAACTCCGTCCTCTCCGTTTTGAGAGGTTATACTATCCCTATACTCACAAAGCCAATTATTTTTTATTTCTTCTCTTTGCATATTATTTACACCTTATTCAATTACTCTTCAAAACAAAAAAATGATGATATGGAGACTCAAAAGCAACATAGTCCTTTATGATCTTCAACCCACTTTTTTCAATCACCTTTCGGATCTTTTTAATACTATACCCTTTCTTTCCAATTTCCCAATAATGCTCTCCCAAAAATACATGTTTTATCGGCAAAAAACCAAGCTTATACTGAAATGAAATTTTTTTAAAAAAAGGAAGACGAATTTTAAACGAAAAATGACGTCCCCAATGAGGAAGACTCAACACTACATATTTTTCTGAAACTCTTTCTAGCTCACGAATCGCCTTAGAAAAATCTTCAAAAGGAATATGCTCTAAAATTTCAAATGCACAAACAACATCAAAACTATTGGAGTCAACTTTCATATCTGTCACATTCCCTACAATGTCCGGAGCAAGATCTTCTGCAAGATCAAAACTTTTGTATAATATATTTGTATTATTTTTTAAATAAGAGGAAAAAACTTTATCACCAACACCAACCTCAAGCACTGATCTAGGATTAAGAGCCAGTGTCTCTTTAATTTGACACCAATAACTTGAAAACCTATCTTGGTCACAATATTTTTCAAATCTGTAGTGTCCTTTTTTTACTTGTGCATCCATATACTACTTTTTTTACCCAAAAAAACTTGAATCAGTCTCCACCAACTCATGATAAAATGAACTCGAACGTGACGTAACACCTGTCCAATTGGAAGAGAACGTTTATACCCATGTTTTAGATAAACCTTTAATGATTTATACAAAATATTTATTGACCTAAGAAAATATAACATACTAATTTTAAGACTATGTGGACGATTCTTAAAAGATCCTTCGCTAAACGTACTCTTTTTCATTAATGATAACTGAAATACATCTTTTTCTACACAGGCCCTATAGGTCGGAGAGACTTCACTGTATACCCAATTCTTCATGAAATACTGCTTAAGATTTGGAGGAATATATATTTGCTCATGAACTATTTTTCCTTTTTTAAACCCCGCACCACTTTTACGATTGTGAAGTCTGGGATAATAATTTGGATAGTTAAATGAAAAATCAATTCTTTTTTCATTGATTGAATATTTTTTTTCAACATGATAAATACTCATAGGATCAAGTCTAGGACTATTCAAAACATTTCTTACCTCATCTGACAGACCAACGTTTAAAAATTCATCAGAATCAAGAAAAAAAATCCAATCATGTTTGCATCGTTCAATAGATTTTATGCGAACTTCTGTAAAATTTTTAATCTCAACATTTTTTTCTTCTGTATCTGTCTGACTAAAAACAGGAATACCGTACTCTTTTGCAATCTCTAATGTTCTATCTGTGCTATTTCCATCAAACAAAAAAACATCATCAAAATTTCTGACACTTTCTAAACATCGAGCTAAAAATTTTTCTGAATTCAATGTTAAAATCGGTACTGAACATTGTATCTTTTCCATAGGCCCATTCTAGCAACAAAAAATCACAATCCTCTAAAAAACTAATTAAAAAATTGCATAAATAAATGGAGCAAATGCTGAGCCCTGTGCCACAGCCAATAAAATCCCAAACAAAATTAATACTACCATCATTGGCAAAAGCCAAAACTTTTTATTTACTTTAAGAAATTGCCACATTTGTCCAAAAACTCGAAATTTTGATTTTGCCATAGAGATAAATATTAATAGTAAAGCTAACTAATCAAGTGTAAAATTAGTTAAGTACATATTTGTATCTTTAATATCTGCAAGAGCTGGGTTGTCTTTCTTTGAAATAATATAATTTTGTAGAATAAGATAATCCATATCTGTATTAATGAAACAATTGAATGCATCTTCCGGTGAACAAACAATAGGCTCCCCTCTTACATTAAACGATGTATTTATTATCACAGGACAACCTGTCAAATTTGAAAATTCTTTTATAATATTATAATAGCGAGAATTTTGTTCTTCTGTGACAGTTTGTATACGAGCAGAATTATCTACATGTGTAACTGCAGGTACAGTATCTTTTTTTACTTGTGCAACAAGCAACATATGAGGGCTGGCAGCTCCTTCAAGATCAAAATACTCTTGCGCATTATCTTCAAGAACACTTGGAGCAAAGGGTCTAAAACTCTCTCTAAACTTTATTTTTAAATTTACTCGCTGCCAATTCTCTTTATTTCTTGCGTCTGCAATAATAGATCTATTACCCAAGGCACGAGGGCCAAACTCCATTTTACCTTGAAAAAGTCCAATCACATGGTTATCAGCAATAAGTCTTGCGATGTGACCAAAAATATCATTATCACCAAAGTAATGATATGTTAAATCTTTTACACCGAGATGTTCTGAAGAACTATCTAAAAACTTTTTTATTGATTCATTTGAAAACTCTGGACCAAGATATATGCTTTTCATCACATCTTTAGTCCTTTCATTCTTTAACGCATCAAAATACACATAACATGCTGCACCAACAGCACCTCCACAGTCTCCTGAAGCTGGTTGAATATATATATTTTCAAAAAGACCTTCTTTTAGGAGTTTACCATTAGAAACACAATTTAGAGCAACACCTCCTGCAAGACAAAGATTTTTTGAAGGATGAAGTTTGTGTGCATGTCGAACAATTTTAGAAACAACTTCTTCTATAACTCTTTGCAAGGCTGCTGCAATATCCATTTCTCGCTGACTAATCTTTGATTCTGGCTGTCTTGGCGGTGCACCAAACAATTCTTCAAATTTTTTGCTTGTCATTTTTAAATCATACTCATAAGCAAAATAATCCATATTCAATGTAAAACTTCCGTCCTCTTCAATGGTTATCAATTCAAGAATCTTGTCATAAAATAAATCTGGATTGCCATATGGAGATAATCCCATCACCTTGTATTCCGCACTATTTACCTTGAAACCCAAATAATACGTCAACGCAGAATACAAAAGTCCAAGAGAATGTGGAAAATGAATTGCGTGCGTTAACTTGAGACTATTATCTTTTCCATATCCAATAGTAGTCGTCTCCCATTCCCCTACTCCATCCATAGTAACAACCACAGCATCATCAAAATTTGAACAATAATATGCACTAGCAGCATGTGAATAATGATGTTGGGTAAATAATACATCGCCATCAAAATCTAAATTTTTTGAAATAATACTTTCTATCCATAGCTTCTCCTTGAAAAAACTTTTCATTGCCATTAGAAATGATTTCAGACCTTTCGGCCAAACATTCACATATGTTTGGAGCAAGCGTTCAAATTTTAAAATTGGCTTATCATAAAATACTACATGATCTACATCTTTTATTGTGATACCAAATTCATCAAAGCAGTACTTTACAGCGTTTTCTGGAAAATCTGAATCATGTTTCTTTCTTGTAAAACGCTCCTCTTGAGCAGAGACCACAATCTTTCCATCAACTAACAAGGCTGCTGCAGAATCATGATAAAAACATGAGATGCCAAGAATAATTGTTCTTTTTTTGTTTTCCATATTTAAAACTGTCTTTTAAGAAATTCAATGTCTGGATCAGTATATTTTTTTTCTATCCAAAAAGAATCAGGAGAGGCTTTTCTAAAAAAGAATTTTATGATTTTCGTAATAATAGCATATATTCCGAACATAAGGTAAAACAGAATAGTAAAAATAACTTTACTATTTACTTCTCCAAGAATATAAACAAATTTCATCCACTTTTTCTTTGCTTTTACAAGATATTGCTTCATATATTTCAGAATAATTTAAATGTAGACTAGATCATAGATTACCACAAATTCGCTTACTTTTCAAGAAAATGATAACCAGAATTTTATCGTAGAATTAGGACAATTTCGTTTATCAACACACGATAATCAAACTGCTGAGATACTATTGTTCTCAGCTGGGAAGATAGACTATCAGCACTGCTCCCTATAAGATGATCCATTTTTTTAGCAAGATCACTAGAATCTTGAAAAGAAAATAATAAATTCCCAGCATATTCTCCTAATATGCTCTCAAATGCTCTATTTGAAACAAGAGCAGGAACACCGCAGGACATGGACTCAAGGACTGCTTTGTCAATGCCGCCAGTTGGAGTAAGATTTACAGAAAAATCACTCTGACAATATATATCAACAATTTCCTTATGTGAAACAGAGCCAACAAAATGGATAACATCTTTGACTTTTTTATCTCGAATCTCTTTTTGAAGATAGCTAAAATACTCTTTATCTTCATCACTTGTAGGAGAGCCAATAATATCAATAGAAAATTTCTGCTTCGTCAAATTTTTTAATTTTGCAGCAGCATGAATCAATGTATCTAGATTCTTTATCTTTGTTATTCGCCCAACAGATATAATTTTTGTTAAATCTTGATTTTTCTTTTTTTCTCTACAACGAAACAATTCTGTATCAATCCCATGTCCTACAATATGAAGTTTTTTACTTTTTAGTCTAAAACTTTCCTTGGCCGCAGTAAAAATGTCATGAGCAAACATGCTGGCAATTCTTAGCTTTATATTTACTTGTCTATGAACATACCAAAGCGATACACGTTTTTTCATAAGTCTCCAGAGCAATCCACCTAAAACAACATACTCCGGATTCATATGAACAAAAACAGTGTCGTACTCATTTTTTTCTTTCCAAATATATTTATAAAAATTTCTTATATATGCAAATTTAGATACATTTTTTTCCTTTCCTAGACTTTTTACTTTTACATTCTCTGGCAAATCAAAACTTCCCTGTTGCAAACAAACAACGAGAATAGAATCACAGTGCGTTGCAAATTCCTTTATCCAACCATGAAAAAAACCAAGGACATCATCGTCCTGATTTACTTTTTGTGTAAGGATGAGTAATTTCATATATGTAGTATTGCATCAATCCACTTTTGCCTATTTGAAACAGGAATAATCTGTACGTTTTTTGATGGTTGCAACTCATAATTAGCAACACCAACGTCATTCATAATAATGCATGTTCCTACTTCATGAGCCTCCATCGGGACTAAACCATATCCTTCACTCAAACTTGGAAAGAGTATGCAATCAGCATCTGCTAAGTATGAAATGACATCTTCTTTCCATGAAAGAATGTGTACTTGCTTTCCAATGTGTAGTTGCTTTACCTTACGCACAAGAGTTAATTTTTCTGAACCATTTCCAATCAGGAGCAATTTGAATGTTGGTTCTTTTTTAGCTACCTCAGAAAAAATGTCAATTAACCAAGATAAATTCTTTACTGGCTCCATTCTTCCAGCCCAGACAAATATCCTTTCTGCATTATATTCTTTTTTTAAATTAATTGAATCGTTTGCAATAATAGATCCCTCACTTAAGAAAGAATCAATTGATTTTATATAAATTTTTGATTTCTCTACTCCAATTTTCTTTAGGCTTTCAGCAATCCGCATCCCAACAACACGAACCGAATCTGCAGAAAGTACATTTCTTTTTCCAATAAAAAATTTAACAATATGTTTCAGACTTTTTGTCTTGTAAAACCGAGAACCAAAAAAATCTCCATGGACCTGAATTTCTAATACTGATCCTGTTTTTTTCTTAAGCCAAATTCCAATATTTGCAGTAAAGAATGGATCTTGAACAGTGATAGATATAATTTTGTTCTTTTTTATTACTTTCAAAGCTTCTTTTTTCAAACGAAAATACTGCTGCAATTTATTTCCTCCAGTACTCTGAACATGAACTGTGTTGCTCAATTCAACGGATTTTTTTTCTGATGAAGGGATTAAAATGAATAATTCATCTTCTTTTCCATACTCAATCATACGTTTTGCAACGCGTGACTCCTTATCTAACATCTTTTTGTCCAAACTAATCATCAACTTTTTCATAGCTCTTCTAGTACTTTTTTTGTTCTTGAAAACATTGTTTCAAATGTAAAATTATTCAACCACTCATCTTTTTCTGCAGAATGTAAGATTGGATTAATAACTGCATCAGTATAAAGAACTGTTTTTAATTTTTCTTCAATATCGCTTGCATTGTCATACTCAAAAAGAAGTCCTGTTTTATATGGCTGTGCGATTTCTGAATTTCCTCCTGCATCACTTGCAATTACTGGGACAGAATAACTCATTGCCTCAAGTACTACATGTGGAAGTCCTTCATACCCACTATTAAGAACGAAAACACTTGCACCAGCAATATATGACAGTGTCTTCTCTCTTGGAAGTTTCCCAGTTAACTCAACCATGTGTTCAAGTCCTAGATCCTTTACCTTTTTTTCTAAATGATTAAATTCAGGTCCATCTCCGACAATTTTGAGGCGAATAGACGGGTCTGTTTTAGATAATTTTGATGCAACATCAATTAGTGTATCCATCCCCTTCCAAGGAACAAGACGAGCAACAGACACAATCCACTTTTCTTCATGATTTTTTTTCGCAGATTCAACTGACTTGAATTTAATTGCATTGTACACAACATCAATCGATTGTTTTTCTGCTCCCCACCCATGGACAATTCCTTTTAAATATTTACTTGGAACTATTACTTTGTCTGCATTTCGCACAACAAATGACTCAATTTTCTTTAGAATCTTTACCTTCCAACTATAATCACTTCGCTTTTGAAACTCATCAATCATTTCTTTCACACCAAAACGCTGTTTCCCCTGTTCCCATGCATAATCGCCAACAACTTTTGTAGTAAATTTTTTTCCTCTTAGCTTTGCGGCAAATAATCCAGGAAATCCAGCATTTACTGGCCCCATTGCATATATAACATCTACATCACTAGCATGTCTAATTAATAAATATGCAAAGTGAATATAGCGAAGTATTTTATTGCCATATTTCACAGGAAAAATAGGACACTGTACTAAACTCGTGTCTGAATCCTTATTCAAAGAAACAATCTTAACAGGCGCACCTTCTTTTTCAAAGGCATTGGCCATCGCAACAGAATATGTTGCTGGTCCACCACTTTGCGGAGGAAAAATGTCAGCAGCAATTAAGAGGCGCATATAGTATTAAATATTTGTTTCATTTTGTTATGAACAGATGCCCATGTATATGCTTCTTCAATAGTCTGAAATGCATTTTGTTGAATCTGTTCCCATTCTTGTGCTGAAAGACTCATAATATTTTTAACTGCATTCACAATTGACTCTGGATTTTCAGGTTTACATAAAAATCCTGTTTTTCTGTCTTCAAGAAAATCAGGAATACCCCCGACTGGTGTGCCAATTGTTGGAAGCCCCGCAGCCATTCCCTCAAGAAAGGCATTTCCCAATCCTTCACTGAGCGAAGGGCGAATAAAGACATCACTTGCCTTTAAAATTGTTGGAAGATTCTTATGTGAAACATTTCCCAAAAACAAAACGCGAGATGAAAGATTTAATTTTCTAACCAATGTTTCTAATTGAGGTTGTAGTTCTCCTGTACCGCAAACAACAAAACAAACATGAGTTGGAAGTTGTTCAAGTGATTGGATAACATGCTCAACACCATTTTTCTTTACTAATCGTGAAGCAGTTACAAGAATATACGCATTGTCATCAAAACCAAATCCTTGCCGCTGCGTCGCTATTTGTTCTTTTGATATTTCAACACGAAACCTTTTTACGTCAACACCATTTGGAACAACCTGTGCAATACTTCCTGTAAACCCCATCTCTTTCCCCCACTTCATAAGATAATTACTAATTGCTTGCAAGCCATCTGCACGACCAAAAATGTCATCAAATCGTTTTCTTACAAAACGAACTTTCTTTAGAATATATTCAAATGGATCTCCTTCTTGAAGCGTTAGCAACAATTTTACGCCACTTTTTTTCTTAAAAGTTGATGCTGCAAAACCACTATAACTTGCCATAATGGACCATACAAGATCATAGTGATTTTTCTTGTGAAGTTGCAACGCTTTTCGATGACCAAATAATGCTAAAAAAAATTTATCGATAATTGGAATTCCAATACCGATACGATATACATCTATATTTCCAACTCGTTCGTGAGCAGGAAGTGCTCTATCCATTTTTGCTGTTATCATGTCGAATGAATATGATTCAATACGATCAGTAATTTCTTTAACAGCAACCTCTGCCCCTCCAATAAATGGAATATAGGCAGTGGAAAAAATTAGTATCCGCTTCATACATTCAGTCTAGCTCTGAAATTTTCAATTGTTTTCTTTAATCCTTCTTCAAGTAAAATTGTTGGTTCCCAGCTAAGAATTTTCTTTGCGAGAGTAATGTCTGGTTTTCGTCTTTTTGGATCATCTTCTGGAAGTGGTTTGTAAACAAGGCTACTAGAGGAATTTGAAAGCGCTAGTATTTTTTCAGCAAGCTGAAGCATAGAATATTCATCTGGATTTCCAAGATTAACTGGACCCATAAACGCAGCCTCACTATTCATCATTGCAATTAACCCGCGAACCAAATCATCTACATAACAAAAACTTCGTGTCTGACTACCATCTCCATACATTGTTATGTTCTCTCCTTGCAAGGCTTGAAGAATAAAATTTGAAACAACTCTACCATCATCAAAAGCCATTCGTGGTCCATAGGTATTAAAAATTCTTACAACTTTTATTTCCATTCCATGCATGCGATGATAATCAAAACAAAGTGTTTCTGCACATCGCTTTCCTTCGTCATAACATGCTCGCGGTCCAGTAGTACTAACACTTCCTTTATAATCTTCTGCCTGAGGATGAACTTTGGGATCACCATATACTTCAGAAGTAGATGCTTGGAGTATTCTAGCATCATGCTTTCGCGCAAGCCCAAGGACATTAATCATTCCTATTGTGTTTGCCTTAATTGTCCTAACTGGATTTACTTGATAATGAATTGGACTTGCAGGGCAAGCAAGATTGTAGACCTGGTCTACTTTTTTATCTATAAAAAATGGATCAATAATATCATGTTCAACAAATGTAAAATCTGATCTTTCAAGAAGGTGAGAAATGTTGTCTCTTGATCCAGTAAAAAAATTGTCAACACAAATTACATCATGACCTTTTTCCAGTAAAGAATCACATAAATGAGATCCAATAAATCCTGCGCCACCTGTGACTAAAATTGTCTTCTTTTTTTGCATATTTTAGCAAAATATTGTCTTTTTGCTGTATCATACATCATATTTGTCAATTTGTCAAAAGAAAAACCCGACCGTTTGGTCGGGTTTTTTATATACAGGTTTTACTACTTCAACTCTGCTCCATCTGGATATGTCTCTGACTTATCAATCGTAACTATTCTATCCCATCTATATTTCAACTTGTTGAATGCAGCCTCATTCTTAATATGCCGTTTCTTGCCGTCCATAAGTTTGTAAACTTTTGGACTATCTGCATATTTAATGAGTGTGTGATTTGGATGTTTGCTTGTATCAGTGATCTCAGATCCAGTTGTGTATTTATCCAAAAGATCTTCTGCTACATCTTCTATCCAATTCCATGAATATTTTAGAGCATTAAATACTGACTCTGAAGTAATCCAATATTTTTCAGTTCCAAGCAGTAAGTATACTTTTGGATCAGAAGTAATCTTTACTAGTGCTCCATACTGTGGATCATATTTTGGACCCCATGGCATAAATGACAATGCATCATTTGGAATCTTGTCTAGTGTTGCTTTTGTTGCACCACGAACATCCTTCCATGACGTAAAGTATGAGAAGAAAATATTTGGATTCTTAAATGCTCGCTTTGTACACTTTGCTGTTACAAAATATACTGCTCTAGATCCAGGATGCTTATAGGCTTTTTTCTCTTGCAATGGACAGACAGTGCTTTTTGCTGTATCACCTGGTTTTTCTGTAATGGCTTCAAGTTTAATGTCTGCTTTGCCATCAACAAGACCAAAATATGTTACACGAAGATCATTCATTCCATTACCATCAGTATCGATATCTTGTGCAATATTTTTGATAAGCTCCAATGTTATTGGATCAGACTGAATAGAAACTGTGGCTTCATTTGTACCAGCTGTGATAACTTTCACAGTATGTGTTGTGTTTGCAATAGTCGTCTTTGTGCTTGATCCTGTTGAGTATGTTTGTCTCACAACATTTGTTGTTTTTGTCTCTGTTGTTTTGGTCTCTGTTTTCTTTGGCTCATCTTTTTTTGTTGCTGAACTGCCAGATGAAGTTGAACCAGATGATGATCCAGAAGACGAAGGTGCAGGTGCAGGATCAGTATAACTTCCTGATGTACCTTGAACACAGGTTTCCCCAGGTGTCACAGTTATCGTAGTCTCAGATATACTACCTGGACAATCGAGCGTTATTTGTGAACTTGATTCACCACAAGTACGAACTAACGCACAGCTTGTATTTCCCGTAACTGTAAAAGATCTTTTATCAGAAGATGTTAGATCAATATACGAGCTTCCCACAACAACAAAGCTGAAATTTGTTGGATTTGCGGTCATGGACTGAAAAGTCGTGTCTGTACCAACGATATAATTAGACGAATCCCCAGATAGCTGAATGGAGGCACCACTCTCAAAGGTGACATCATTCGCGGATAGTGTAACAGCAGGAACCACCAGCACTAGAACTGAGAACAAGACTATATAATGCTTTAGTTTGTTCATCATAGATTTGTTAATTTAGATAATTGACTGTTGATCATCTTTAAAATTATAATGTGTAAACTTTTCATAGGTACTAACATTAGTTTAGTAAGGATGGTTCAACAAATTAATTAAGTGCTGATTACTTATCATCAGGACATGTAACTGATCTTGTTGTAAGTGTTCCGTTCAAAACCATAAGTTGACTACAGCCGGCTCCATCAAGATCCTCAATAACTATCCTTCCGCCCACATTAGCTAAACCACTCTTTATGTACAATGTACTTGATCCAGTTGTATTATGTGTCGTGCTAGTTGCATTCCTCATAGTTCCTGATGCAAATACATCGTTAAATGCCTGAGTCCATCCACCAACGTCAACTCCATCATGTGAATATGGCAAAATTGATGTTTGTACGGTAATTGTACTACTTGCATAAATCTCATCATCTACTACAAGTTGTCCACCAATATTCACATCTCCTGCTGTTGTTGCCTGATTGGAACTATTTACATCACCTATGAATGCTGTTCCTGATGTGTACAGGTCATTCCATGCTGCTGTTCCATTTGTACCAATGTCAGCTCCATCATGTGAATATGGCAAAATTGATGTTTGTACGGTAATTGTACTACTTGCATAAATCTCATCATCTACTACAAGTTGTCCACCAATATTCACATCTCCTGCTGTTGTTGCCTGATTGGAACTATTTACATCACCTATGAATGCTGTTCCTGATGTGTACAGGTCATTCCATGCTGCTGTACCATTTGTACCAATGTCAGCTCCATCGTGTGAATATGGAAGAATAGATGTTTGTACTGTAATCGTACTACTTGCAAAAATTTCATCGTCTACGACAAGCTGTCCACCAATGTTTACATCTCCTGCTGTTGTAGATTCATTTGCGCTTGTTACTTCACCAATGTGAACTGTTCCTGATGCAAACACTTCACTCCATGCTGCACCATATGCTCCAATGTCTTCACCATTGTTTGACGCTGGTTGAATTACTCCGTCAAATGTTGCTGCTCCTGTCTGGGTAAGAGTCCCACCTATCGAGACATTGTTTCCGAATGTTGAGGCTGCTGAGGCAAAACTCGTAGGAACAAACAGTATTAGTGCCACTGCCATGGCTAAAAGAAAACAGTAGAAAGCGGACAAGATGCTCTTTCTGCTATTTTCCAATGCTTTGGAATTTATCATACTTAAATGTTAAATTAGAAAATATTACTTTCTCAAAAATACCAGTGGGGTCTCCTGCAAAACCTCCTTACTTCTGAGGAAAGAAATATTTCAAAAATAAATAAAATAATTAATAATTTTTAGTTAAATACCGGAGCCCGAATTACATCAACAATTCTATCAAGACTCATATCATAAATGATCAATCCATTGGGGTAGTACAACAATTTATGATCTTTTTTCAAATATTGAAAAGCAAGAGGATTTTCATTTTGAAGTGGGACAGGATCTACAACATTTGATACTTTGACTGCTCCCTTTGGAAGAAGCATGTGTTTCCGCACAGCTTTGACAATCATATCTGCTTCATTATTATTTTGACCAACTGCTGCTTTCTTGTCACTTTTGTCTCCTGAAGAAACACTTCCTATTTCCTGACCTAAACCTGGTTGAATCTGACCCCCATCCACATCATCTGAGTTTGGTGAAAAATCAAATGCATACCAAAGTACAATTAAAGTAATTACCACTAGTAAACCTGCTATTATTTTAAGCAAGGTTTCGTTCTCAACTAATGCACCACTCTTTTGTTTCTTCATAACGTAATTCTTCTTTTTAAAAACTATGACTGCATTACACAAATATGGACTGCGTACAGTTCATACATAAATTATACCACACTATCTATACTTTTGCACTAATAGTGCACCATATGTGGATAACTAAGCCTATATCTACAGATTCTTGCTGAATTTGAAAATTTCTTGCAACCATACTATACTACATTTAGCGAAAAAAGTGTTTAAATAAAAATATCAAAAAAGACAACACGCTAAAAATTCTATATATTATAACGCAAGATACCTGGGGAGGTGCCCAGAGATATGTTTTTGATACTGCAATTCATCTCTCCAAAAGAGAGCATAAAATCTTTGTTGCATTTGGAAAAAAAGGGAAAAAAGGAGACCTTTCAATGAAAATCATGCACTCCAATAAAGAAAAAAAGACAAAAATCTCCTTATTTAAGCTAAATTTTCTTCTTAGAAGACTATCCCCTAGTAACGATCTTCTTGCACTTGTAGAAATAATATTGCTATGTAGAAAGATTCAACCAAATATCATTCATCTTAATAGCTCTAAAGCAGGCGTGCTTGGTTCTCTTGTAAAAATATTCTATAGAAAACCATTAAAAATCGTCTATACAGCTCATGGATGGGTCTTTAACGAACAAATCAGTACATTATTGAAAAGCACATATATATTTTTAGAATACATAACATCAAAACTAAAAGATGCTGTTATTGTACTATCTCCACAAGACGAAAAAGACGCACAAAAAAAACTCCGTATTAGTACAAAAAAAATACACCTGGTCCCCCTTGGAATATCAATGATTAATGAAAAAACCATCCTAAATCAAGATGATGCAAAAAAAGAACTGTCCAAATATACTAAACAACATGTAGACATCCAAAAAATCTGGCTCGGAACAATTGCAAATTTCTATAATACAAAGGGGGTGGATATATTACTTTATGCAATTGCCAAATTAGACAAAAAAACAAAGGAAAAAATCCAATGTATCATTATTGGAGATGGACCCCATCGAAAGAAACTTGAAAAAATAATATTACAAAAAGGGCTAACGCAGATTGTCCACCTTACTGGAAATATCGATAATGCTGCAAATTTGCTCCCCTCATTTGACCTCTTTATTCTTCCATCTAGAAAAGAAGGACTTCCCTATGTGATTCTAGAAGCCATGTCTTCACATATTCCAGTTATTGCTTCAGATGTAGGAGGAGTCAGTTCTTTGGTAAAAGACAAAAAAAATGGTCTACTGACCAAATCTCAAGATATTGAACATTTATCAAAAAATATTATATACGCAATTGAGCACAAAAAAACCTTGGAGACCTTGGCATCCCAAGCATACAAGGATGTGCAAGCATATTCTCTTGAAAAAATGATAATTTCAACCGAAAAAATATACCTTACTGAGTAGAACCTGGTAAAATTTCTTCTGCAATTTGCCTACCAATTCCATAATCAAAGAACACATTACGCTCAACTGCTTTTTCAATTATAGATCTTGCTTTTTCTTCATCTCCCAACTCTCTATAGATAAGAGCAAGTCTCCACCACCCCTCACCTAACACTTCATTATTATTTATTGTTGTCTCTAACAAGACGATGGCTTCGTCAAATTTTTGTAACTTTAACTTAATAATGGAAAGCATATATTGGATTTGCTGTCTCTTTGGTGAATGCACCAACGCTTGCTCTAACATTTTTTCTGACTCAATCAAAAGTGGCACACTCTTTGTCAGATCTGCAACAGCCTCTGCCAATTGTGATCTTAAAATATGTACCCTAATATCTAGCGGGTGAAGGTCTAAATTTTTTCCTAACTCGTTATACGCAAGTTCAAATATTTTTTTTGCTTCTTCAGAGCGACCTCGCTTAACCAATTCAGGTATAATCCTATACACGGTTCTGCTAAAATCAATTCGCATATCATCTATATGAGGTGAAGGAATACCTATCATATCCTCATAAAGCAATGTCACGTCTCCACCACTGTAGGCATTTCGTATCATATCTAATGTTCTATTATTAGCCCTTGCTGGATTGACGTTTGTCGTATATATCAGTAAAAGAATGATAATAGCAACAATAGAAACAAAACTTAATGTTACATTTTTTGTTTTCTTGTTTTTTTCAACAGCAATATCTTTTGAAGTAATGCTACTGACAAAAGCTAAGAAAAAGAAAAAATATAAAAACGACGTAGGATTTTCAAACACAAATGCATTGTGGAAAAAATGAGCAATCAAAAATCCCGAAGATATACTTATAATATGAATGTTTAACAGAAAATCACCTTGTTTTGTTTTCCTCCACAATACAAGTACGGCAGAAAAAAATAAACCAATATATGTAACAAAGCCCAACACTCCTTGGACAGCAAGGGTATTGAGAAGTGCGCTATGTGCATTATCAAACCATGTCTCCCCTATCCCATACTCCAAGAACTTCGGATTATAAAATTTATTAAAACTATAATAAAAATTATTAGGACCTGAACCAAATATCGGTTTTTCTTTCCACGCATCAATTGCGATACTCCATGCCATAAGACGTGTACTACCAGTACCTTCAATTATCGAGCTATTCAGCAGCCTTCCAATAGTCGGGATGTTGTTTACAACATTTGTTTTTCTAAACGAAAATAACAAACCAGCCACTACTAAAACCAAAACTCCAACTGTAATTAAAGATCTTCTCACCATCTTATTTTTTTTCAAACCAAAAAAATAACCAACCCCTGCTGCGACAATTCCAGCAATCAAACCAATCAATGTTCCTCTTGTCCCACCTAAGAAAATTCCCAAAAAACCAAGAAAACATACGAGTAATGAGTAAAATTTCCAAGATTTTTTTTCTTCTAAAAAGGTAGATAATAAACCGCTGAAGAATAAAAACAAACCGTATCCACTAAAATATATAGGATTACCAAGTGTTGAAGAGACCCTGTTATTTCCATTATTGAGAAATGCTTGTGGATCAACAACTTTTTGCCAAATACCCAAAACCATGACAATTCCACCGAGAAACAAAAAGATCCGAAACATCCAATGCCAGTCCTTCCATCCAGACAGTACCGTGGAAATAATGAAATAATAAATAATATAATGAATAATAGTAAATAGACCAAGCATACGCTCATGACTATCCCAAAAACTTTTGTACCAATCAACCCCTACAAAGGACGAAACTGTAAAACTTACCAAAAAAAGGATAACAGCGATATGTACTGGATTTAGACGAATCTTATAACGATCTGGGTCATTCAAAAAGAGGACAATGTATGTACCAAGCATTAATAACACAATTGAACGAAACAAAAAAATCTTCCCGACAATGAATGGAAAGACAAAATGTTGTGGTAATAACACCAAAGGAGCAAGAAACGTTGCGCCTGTAAGACATTTAATTATAAACTTTATTCGATTCGTCATAAATCTAGAAAATTAGTTCTTTTTTCTTTTCCTCCCCTTTTTTGAATAAGACTTTTTGTTTTTTCTTTCCATTCTTTGTTCAATTCCTCGTTACCCATTTTTTTGTATGTCACACTTATGTTTGAATATACATACGGCGTTTCCGGATACACGTCATTCATAATAAATAGTACCTGCAGCAAACGGTCCCAGTCTTCTTTTTCTACTAGCATTTTTGAAAATTTTTCTAGCAAACCATAATCAGTATCTTGCATACCACCCAGACTATGCGCTTTGATAATATTGTCTGCTGCCAATATAGGATCACCTTTCCCAAGTCTCATTTGAGCTAGATTTCTATAGGTGCGCCCATGCTTTGCTTCAAACTTCAATGCATCCACCATAATTTTTTCAGCAGTCGCGAAATCATCTTTGTTGTAGTATTCCTGCGCAAGTGCATAATATGGATCTACTCTTGTAGGCGCAGTTTCAATGAGCTCTTCTAGAATGGCAGTAGATTTTTCTGAGTACTCTGGACTTACAAAACCAGCGAGCTGATACATCTTTGCCAAATTCATTTGAAACTTAGAATATCCATTGGATTTTTCCTCTGCATGCTTGTAAATTTTTTCAATCGCTTCAATGTACGTTATGAATTGTTCCTTTGAAAATTTTTGCCTTTGTTTAAATACTTCTACATATCCCTCAGCCATTGAAGGAGCGATAATATCATATCCAAAAATTGCCTGTTGATCTGCATCTAAAAATGTTTCTGTTGCTGCATCAGGATTTGTACTCACCAACCTGTACCCATCTAAGACCTTTGCTGCAACAGGGATACTTCGTAAATATACAACACTTAAAAACATGACTAATAGCACCATTAACGGATAAGAAACATATTTTGGAAGCAAGCGTTTTATTGTATCTGTGTCCGTTTCAATAGTAACCAACACAAACCCCAACACAGAAAAGAAAATAAAACTTACGGCAATAGAATCAAAAATGAAAAAACTTTGAATAATATAAGAAGTAAATAGTCCTGTGAAAAAAATACTGAACATGGGATTCTTATGATACGCTTGTACGATGTTCTTCATCAATAAAACCAAGAATGAAATATAAAACAAAAAACCAACAACGCCATGAGCTAGTAATTCATCAAAAAATTGACTATGTGAACTATCATACCACTCTTCTTCAAGCCGATAATCATGATGCTTGTCCAAAGGGATTCTTATATTATTTCCACCATATCCCAAAAGAGGCCTGTCTTTCATTGCACCAATACTCATCTTCCAAAGAAGCAACCTATTATACCCAGTTCCTTCTGAAATACTGAAAGAACTGACTCTTCTCAACAATTCACTGCTTTGCACAAAAGAACTGTCTTTCATTGAAAATAACGAAATAGCAGACAAAAGAACAAGACCGACAACACCGGCCGCTAATAGGCCGACTTTTTTATTTTTTGACCTAAACAGTATAAGGGAAACCATTCCAATTAATCCAAAAAACAGACCCACAAGTGCTCCTCTTGTTCCTGTAAAAAATAGCACTGTGAGATTGAGTATACATACAATCCCATACCAAATTGACCAATATGAATCTTTTCTTTTCGCAAGCAAAAAAGCTGACAAAAAGACATGAATCAATAAAAAGCTTGCAAGAAAAGCCGCATTTCCAAGTGTCCCCTGCACACGAGCATCAAACGACTGGATTACATAAGGAATACTGACTTGAAACTTTTCTAGTAGCGCGTATATGCTCATCAAAAAACTCACAAATACACTGACATCCAAAAGACGAATATACTTTTTCGGTGTGTTGTAAACAGCAAGAAGCATCCACAAATATATTGTCAGATGAATTAATGTATACCCTCCCATCATACGCTCGTAATTTCCCCAAAAACTATTCAATGCGTTTATCCCAAACAAATCAATAATCAACTTGACTCCTGAAAGACCCAAAAACATATACAGCAAAGTTGACTTTTTAGGATAAAGCTTCTTTTTTGTAAGTAAGAAAAGATAGATGATGAAAAGAATATCTACCAAAATATAAAAAAAGTACGTCTTGGTGGTTATAAGTGGAAAAATAAGACGTCGTCCCAATAATATAGGCATAAAAAGGACAAGACCAAGTCCCCAGTATAAAAATTTTTCAGCGTATTTATCTAGCATATATTTTTTCTACTCTAAAAACTTTCCGTATTTTTTTTGCAACAACTCATTATCAGGATGGAGTTCAAGCATTCTTTTTATTGTTTTAATCTTCTTCTCATTATACAACTCACCTTCTTGCTTCTCATACAATAAAATGAGTTCAACAAATAACTCTGGATAATTCCCTGATTTTTCAATTCCGTCTAAAAGAATTTTCTCTACATCATTGAGTCTATTCATTTTGTGATTGTAAAGTCGAGCTAGACGAATATATACGTCAGGATCAGCAGTTTTCCGAGATAGAAATTCCATGTAATTTTTTTCGGCTTCATGATAATCATGAAGATAATTTTGATATATTGTAGCAAGATTTATATATGAGGCTAGGTCATGCTCATTTACTTCTATAGCTCTTTTATAAAAAACAGCTGCGCGCTCATAGTCATGGATGTATTCATACAAATTTCCTATAACAAACCAAGTCCAATTATCTTGATTATCTTCTCTGAACAACTCTTTTGATTGTGAGAGTTTTTCTTCATATCGCTCTTTTTGATATTCAGAAAAACTTTCTGGTGCTGAAATATCAAACACCCACTCTTCATTGTTCCACTTTTCAATATTAAACGTCTTGGTTTTTTCAATCTGCACAAAGAAAAAAATAAGTAAAATAGCAAAACCAAGAATTGCAGAAATGCTTATGATATGCTTCTTTTTCATATAACAAAAATGGAAAGATTACAAATACTCTTTATCCACTTTATCACAAAAAAGGCAATGCATCAATAGCAAAAAATTTGCAAATACAGCAAGAGCCCGGCCAAATGGCCGGGCTCTTTGCACGTCTGATAAAGATAGTATAGTACTTACTTTACCACTACACGGGTTATGTTAGGCAATAAGATTATTGCTAAATATAATTCCGTAGACTATGTAGTGTATGATGCTGACTTTGGAGTACTTGATGTAGCTGGAAGTCCTGAAACGAGGAATCCGTTTGTCCAGTCAGTCTTTGATGTAGAATGACCGTCAGCACTCTTGTCTGACCAGATAAAGTCATCGTTTACATCAGCATCAACATTCGCAGCAGTACCCATAACAGTATTTACACCTGTTACGTGCAAGTGAGCTGCATCACCAGCAAGTTTTACTGTAACAGCAGCACCACTAGCTAGGGCACTAACGTTACCCTTCAATGAGAAGGTAACTGGTGTTGATTTTGAAACGTTGATTTCACTTGATGCAAAGTTGGATGTCCAATCTGTACCAACAGTTTGCCAGGTCTTATCAGGACCTACATCACCCTTTGAGTCATTAACAATTGTTTCTGCTTTGTTTGTTTCAATCTTGTACAATTGTAGATCTCTTACAGTAACAACTGTAGTAGCAACATCAAAGGTGAATCCATACAATGCAATGTCACTGTTGACAGCAGCAACTTCAAATCTAAAGATTTCAAAGTCACCGGCTGTTAGTGTCTTGCTTGTAAGATCCTTGATTGTGACAACTGGGTATCCTTTGTATCCATAGTGCGTATTTCCTGTTGGAGCATTTGCACTAGAACCAAGGAATTCATATGTACCACTACCTGTTAGGTTACCTTTAGCAACAACGTCTGCTTTAGCATTCACCTTGTATCCAAGGTAATTTCCAGCAGTACCATTTTTACCATTTCCAATTGCAGCTAATTTTGCCTTCAAGTAGAGTGTTTCTCCGTCAGTATCATCAATGTTGACGATAAATGCGTCATCAGAGAAGTCAACTTTTGGAACTGTACTTGTTGGGTTTGTTCTTGTTCCGGCAATTTCTTTACCAGCTTCGTCTACAAACCAGATTTCATCATAATCCTTGAATGATGATGAACCAGCTGTTGTTACAACTTGTGTCAAGTACATGTAATCAAGTTCAATGTCTTCAGTATTTGAAGCATAGAAGTTGAATGCACCCAATGTAACTTCTGTACCAGCTGCGAACAATCGTGCTGTTGGGTTGGAAGAGTCAAGGCTAACTTCTAGGTTACCACCTGCTGTACCAACTGTCATAACACTACCTGTTGCAGCGTCATATGTTTCAGTAATATCGTTTCCACTAACAACACCTTGAGATGTTACTGTGGTTGTATCACTGTCACTGTTTGCTACATTATTGATTTGGATTTGGAATGTGCCGTTTGCTGTAGCGCTTGCGCTAAGATCAACATATACTTTCAAGTTAAGCTTTGTGCCTTTCTTGACTATAAATTGATCACTACCAGTCAAAGCAACGTTGATTCGTTCGTCACTTCCAGAAGTTGAATCAGTACCATTCTTTGAAATACCCAATTCTCTGTAACTTCCGTCTGCTTTATCATTTACTTGGAACTTAATGTTCTGTAATTCGTTTGCAGCAGCACCTGTAGTTGTTACATTGATGTGGAACTGTGTTACCTTGATGTCTTCAGAAGAATCTGTAGCATCGAAGGAAACTGTGCTGAAGTGTACACCAGCTGAACCAGCTGCGATTGTTTGAGCTGCTGGGTTAGACAATGTTACAACATCAAGTGAAAGTCCTTTCACTGTAAGAAGGTTAGCATCAACTTCTGATCCGTAAGGATTTGCATAGTTATCAGCTGCAGTTGCACTAAGTGCAATTGCATCACCTGTTACATTACCAGTTGCATCCAAGTTATCTGTAGAAGCAGCAGTAAAGTCAACTGCGAACTGTACAGTATCATCTGAAGCAGCATCGCTGCTCAAGTTACCTTTAAGGATAATTTCATTATTACCAATTGGAAGTGTGAAAGAATCTGTAAATGAAACACTACCATCTTTAGAACTTGTGCTTGCATCTGCACCATCTGTTCCACCAGTAAGTGTAGCACCTGTTGTCTTGTTATAAAGTTTCAAACTTGTAAAGTCTGAAGAAGACACAGTGTTTGTTACATCAATATCAAACTTAATTGTGCTAACTGTGATAGGCTCACCTTCTACTTTAAAATTCCAAGAACCCAACTCAAGATCAGTTGTGTCTGATGGAATGTTTGAAGCAGCAACTGTGTTTGTCTTGCTAACTGTCAATGTACCTCGTGAAACTGTAATGATGTTTCCAGCATTAAGTGCTCCACTTGGTGTAACGTAGACATTGTTTAAGAGATCTTTTGCGACAATGTCGTCTGCTCTCTTAATGTCAAAGTCAAGAGTTCTTCCTGAACCACCAATAATGTCTGCACGAAGTGTGAATGTTTCATTCTTTCCAGCTTCAATCTTACATTTGTCACCACATTTTGAAAGGTCAAAGTAGATGTAGTTTTTATCCATGCTTGCTGTGGCAACTGCTTCACCATCAATAACCAAAGATGCATTATCAATGTCTCCATCATCTGCTGAACCAGCATTGTTGAACTTAATAGATTCAATTTGAAGGTCAGCATTTGATGCACTGTTTGTCAATTTCACTGCTGTGAAGTCATATCCGACTGTACCAACCTCTTCTGTGTTAGCACCAACGTCTGTTCCTTCAGCAACTGTAAGATCTGCAACATTAACTGTTGTGTTAATTGTTTGTGCATTACCTACAAGTGGAAGAGAACCACTCACTGTTGCATCTGTATCCAATGATACCAATGTCAATGTTGGAACTTCACCACTGTATGTTGTGTTGTCAACAATTTTACCAACCAATGTGTAAGATACTGTTGAGTTTGCAGGAACCACAATATCTTCTGTAAAGGTTGCTTGGTGATCTGAGTTCAATGTCTTGTATGAAGAACTCAATAGGTCACCATTTGGTTTCATGATGTTAACACCTGTAAATGCACCATCACTTGCAGGAGAACCTGTACGTTCAATCTTCAAAGATTTGATTGTTACAGGATCACTACCTGCTGTCAAGTTAAACTTTGTGAATCCAACACGTGTTGCATTCTTCAAAGCATATCCTGCTGCTGGTGTGTCAGCTGCCAAAGCAACTGTTACAGCACCTGGTGAAGTTGCAGGACCTGTTGGTTTAGTAGTAGAACTACTTCCGCCTGCTTTTTGTGAAGGGTTTGAAAGAACACTTGCTGCTGTTGCTGTACCACTTGCTTTTTCTAATTTTGCAAATGTTGTAGCTGAGAGTGTTCGAACATCACCGCTTGCAGCTTTTGAAAGTGATCCACTAACTTCTGTTAGTTTTCCACCTACAACATGGTAAGTTTTTGAATCACCTGATTTCTTTACCAATTGACCATTGTGAGGTGTTGCATCTTTCAATTCAGCACCAACGCTGTAGTTTGCATCGAATACATCTGGAAGATCACGGACAAGTTTTGCCCAGTCAGCTCCGTAGAGATCTTTTGCAACTGCTTCGCTAGCAATTTTATGCTTCATGTTGTCTGGTCCAACTGCGTAAACATTTGGAGAAATAACAACTTTGATCAATTGTGAACCTGGACGGTAGTTTACACCACCACCACTTGGATAATTGTCAACACATGTGTTGGCAATTGTTTGTACTCCAGAGAAGTTTTCATACCATGAGTGGTAAACTTCACTGTTTGGGAAGTACATGCGTTTCATGTCTGGGTTAACCAGATATACAGCTGAATTTCCAGAAACTTTGAACAAGTCACCAGCATTCAGTGTAGGACATGTTGCTGCTTGTGCTACCAATGGAACGAGTGCAGCTACACCCATGCTCCAGAGGATTGTCAATACAACAACTGACCATGTAAACGCATCTTTTGTTAAGCGTAATACATTACTCATAAATACATTCTTTCGTCTTATCCGTAACGCGCCTTTCCTGCGTTGCAAGAAAGTGTCTACAGATAAAACTATTATCTACAAGTATATAGCGACTCGGATCGAGCCTCGACCTTGGACTATATACACGCCACAATTACCTTTTATAAAGGCAAAATGGCATTCCGACTGCGTCGGAGTTCCCATGCTATAGCAAAAGCTATAACAGACCGCGAACGGTCATACTATATGGCATTCTGCCCTGAACTACCCTCGACTTGCGGTAGAGTTCAGGGCATGAGCCATACAGTATAGGTAATTAATATTCATATACTGCTTGTGCATTCTACAGAAGGCACAGTTCTTTTCTCTACTGTTAGTGCTAGAGAAAAAAACACTGCCTTCAAGATTACTCTGAAATTTCTTGTTTACTATTATCTTTCGTCTCTATCTTTTTTTCCTCGTCCTCATCTGTTGCATCAGTTGCTGCAGGTTCATCTTCTGAAACATCTTTAATATTTTCTTGCGCCTTTTGAACAACTTCTTTTGTTTTTACAACGACTTCTGCAGCTTCTTTATTCACTTCAGTTGCTTGTTTAACTTTTTTAATTGCCTCAACAAGCTGTTGTCCTTCAACCAAATCTCTTGCTTCTTCTAAAATGTCATCAACCAATTCAGTTGCTGCATCAACTTGCTGCTCAGCTTCTTTCACAACTTTTTCTGCAACTTGAGGAGTTGATGTCACATCTGAAACATTTATAAGAGCTGTTGTATCTGTCTTTTTTGGATCAATAGCCTTTGTTGAAGAAGCAAATGTCTCAGATTGCACAGTATCTGACAATTCTTTCAAATCAATTGCCCCTGTTTCCAAATTTTCTTTTGTTTCATCAGTAGCTCCATCAATAACACCTGTAACTAACTCTACAACTTCTTTTGCGACTTTTTCTTTTTCCTCTTTCTTTTCTTCTACAACTTCTTTTGCATCGTCTTCTACAATCTTTTCTACAATATCTTCAACTGTATCAAGTGCAGCATCGTTTACTGCAGATGTTGCATCAACAACTTCCTTTGCCAATGTAACGTCTTCTGATAAATCTTTTAGATCAGAAATGATTTCTTTTTTTGTTGTGTTAATATCTTTTGCTAAAGCAACAGCTTTTACAAGATCTTTTTGTCCAACCTTTTCAATAGCACTTTTTGCTGAGTCAATTGATTTTTTAATTTTCTTCACTGCAACTTGTGCTTGTTCTTTTGCTTGAGGATTATTTGCAATAACATCTTTTGCTTCTTTTGAACGACGTGAAGCAAATTCAAGATGTAATTGTGTTTCAACTTGCTTATCTCGAGTTACAACGGCAAAAGCAACCTGTGTTTTTTCAGCTGCAAGTTTTACTCCATACAACGTATCTCCTGGCAAACTGTTGTATGATGCATTTACACCTGCAATCCAACCACCAACAGTTAGTGTTGCAATAATGAAAAGAGCCATAGCTGGTCGTGTGAAATATGCCATATTTGAAGGCATAAACCATGTTGCAAATTTCATTGGTTGGATTTTTCTTGATACTTTTTGTGAACCTGAATTTCTAATTCTCATCATTAGATCCTTTTTTGTCTCTGAAACCCAAACACGGTCTGGATTGATCCGACCGTCATATTCAAATGATTTGAGTTGTTGGATGAGTTTTTTACTCATGAGATTCCCCTGTCAATTTTTTTAGAACTTTGAGTGCCCGATGAAGGGTAACACGCACATTTGTTTTCTTTTTTCCAAGAATCTGCGCTATTTCTGAAATTGGTAAATTGTCCACATATCTGAGTACAACCACTTCTTGATATTCATTCTTCATTTTCTTTACCTGACGAAGAAGGGCTTGAACTTCTTGATTGATATGTATGGAATCTATAATACTTGTGTCTTGAGGCAGTTCAGGCATTGCTTCCAAAGAGGTTTCTTTATTTCTTGCACGACTTCTATAAATATCAATGACTGCATTTCTTGCAATCTTATATATGAGGCCGCTAAAACTTTTTACATGGACTTTTGAATTATCAGTAAGATAGTTCCATGTCTTAAGGAAGACTTCACTTGTTACATCTTCTGCCTCGTGCTTATTGGAGAGCTTGAGATAAACAAAGCGATATATCTTATCTATATATCTATCATACAGGTGTCCAAATGAATCTGGATTCTTCTTGACCTGAACTTGATAGAGCAAAAATTTTTCAGTAAGTCTTTCCTTCATATAAGAAGACGAGCAAATAACAAAAATGTTACACCCGCGAAATTTAGAGTTATATTGATCAAAAACTGAAAATACCACTAAAACCAATAGAGATATCTTTTTATACGGGAAGAGTATAACAGAATCATAGACAAAAAACAACCAAGATATCCCATAATCGTGCAATATTTAACACTATTATTACAAAAAAGTCAATATCTGAAAACGCAAAAAAGCGAAAAGGCAAAAAGGCTCAAATCAATAAGTAGCTGCTCTCTTCCTGTCCTTAGAATGAGATAAATTTGTATAGACTAGTCTATACTTTTTTATAAGTTTTTGCCTTAATATAAATAAATATGAATGCTAAATTTTGTGTACACTAGTCTATACAAATATGCTCATTTATCAGGATAAAAGGCACAAAAAAAGAGAATAATGACTACCTTGACAAATTACTGCTTATTTGGTATATTTTGTATATACAATTGTATACAAATATGAATAATGACCAACAACAAGGAAAACAAATGGTAAGAGTTTCTGTTTCTGAGGCAGCTCGATTGTTTGGTGTAAATGCACAAACAATCCGAAGAGCGATTAAAAACCAAGAAATTACCTATATTGTTGTTGCTGGAAGATATAAGATAAACTTTGAAAGCCTTGTAAAGTGGTCTCAAGCAAAAACTACTGTAAAGAATAAGTCCAATACCCATGGTATTGGCCAATATGTTGGAAAGTGGAAAATCAATAATACGCTGTATTCCCCAAGCAAGAAAAGTATTGCTAAGCCAGATAAGGAAGACACAGACAATCAATAAAGATATTAAAAAGGGCATAGGCCCTTTTTTTGTATGGAACTGCACTAAAAAAAATGATACCATATAGCTAAGCAGCATTTCATTTGTCTAATGCAAATTTTATTTAAATAAATATAAGAATATGAAGGAAAACGGAAAACATGACCAACGGAGTGATGAAGACAAATTTCTTGATCAAAGTGGCTATACAATAGATATCCCCAAAGAGGAGATGCCTACATCTGAAGATGAATTTAACAAACTCCTCTCGCATGAAGGCAACATGAGAAAACTGATGCGAATTCGAGGAATCATTGTTGATCCAAGTATGGATGTTGAGAAAGTGGTAAGTCTTATTCGATCTAAAGGGCAAGAGAAACTTGTATTGGAGTGGACATACATTCATCGCAAAAATAGAACAATAATGAGAAAGCTAGAGAAAACTATAGCAATCAATCCAACAACACAGCTTCTCCTACGGGCTGCTGACCTTTTAAAAAATTAGCATATCAAATCCAGACCACCACGATATGAAAATCGTTGAAGATTATTTGAACAAACATCATTTTTTCAAAGCACCTCACAAGTGGTTTTTTGCGTTTCTCTCCTCCCCTATTCACTTTTGTGAGATGCGTTATAAAAAGAGATACCACCTTACGTTTGTTCATGCGAAAAAACTCTTCTTCTTTGATATTCTTCTTGTGTTGTCAGTATTTGTATTGTCAGCAATCACAGCAGCTTGGTTTCTTTATGACCCATCAATTGTAGATAAGATTACTCTTTCTATTGATGCATCAGAACAGCGCATTGCATCAGGAGAAAATATAACCTACATTGTCTCATATGGAAATACAAACCATGAAGAGATAAAAGGTGTGAATCTAAGTTTTCACCTTCCACAAGGATTTGTCCTACAAGATACAAAACCAACAAAGATATTTAATCCTCAAACTCGTACATTTGATTTGGGAAATCTTCCACCAGGTGCGACTGGTAATGTTGAAATTTCTGGTACATTTTATGGGATCCCTGAAATAGAAGATCGTGTTCAAGCTGAGCTCTCATATTATCAGCATGATCGTCCAGTGCAGGAAAGCAAAAAAGTATCTATTATCACAACACTTCGTGGATCGCTTCTTGAAGCTTCTGCAGATGTTCCAAAACATATTCTTGGACAAAGTGAAGTACCTATTTATATTGAAATAATGATGGACAATACACAGCACATAAAGCAAATTGCTATTCCTTTGCCTCAAAATAATGAATTCCTTTTCACTGGAAAACAACCATCTTTGGGAACAATTATAAATAATGTATGGACGATAGATATATCCAGCATACAATCTAAAGTGAAAGCAAATCTTCATGGAACCCTCACAATCAATATACGAGATAAAAAAGAACATGCATTTCTACATATTACACCTCGTATAAAAGTGAACAATAATTGGTATGACCAAAAAACTATAACCAAGCAATTTACTGTTGTTCACCCTAATATTGAATCACACATGAATTGGCAAAATGGAACTGAAGGCATTCATCCTGGAAGCGCTCAACCACTTATTGTATTTATTAAGAATAATGGATCAACCGCCTTGTCTGATCTATCGGTTTCAATAGATATTCCAAACACTGTACATAGCCAAGCACTTATTGCAAACAATCAGGGAGAATACAGCAACGGATCATTTACTGTTTCAAAAAAACATGCTGCCAATCTTGCCAGTCTTGAACCAGGTGCGTCAACTGAATTGACTCTATCAATACCGACAAATAAATTGATTCACAAAGGTTCAGATATCTTTTTGGAACTTGATGGAACCCTTTCTGGATCCATTCCAAATATTACTCAGGGAATTTATTCAAGAGAAATAAACTCACCTTCAATTGCACTTGGAACAAATCTTTCTTTGAATGCCGAATCACGATATTATACTGTTGATGGTGATCAACTAGGAAGAGGTCCACTTCCACCACAGGTTGGAAAACAAACAAAATACTGGGCATTGATTTCTATTCAAAATACAACAAGTGATGTAGAACGATTTCAACTTTCTGCAACACTTCCTTCTTATGTAGAATGGACTGGGAAAAGTAGTGTCAGTCATGGGTCAAAACCAGTATTTAATGAAAAAACAAGAACAATTTCTTGGTCAATTCCATCGTTAAAAGCGCATACAAAACCAGGTATATATTTTGAACTTGGACTTACTCCAACAGACTCACAACGAAACAGCATGCCAACACTTCTAGAAAACATACGAATCACTGGAAAAGACAGTCATATTCAGAAAGATTTATTATCCAAACATACTGCTCTTGATATTTCTTTGAAAGATGACAAAAAGGCACAACAAAAAGGAACAAAAGTGAAATAGATCAATCTATGAAAAATAATCAAGAGATAACTATTGAAAGTTACAATAAAACCGTTGATGCGTTTATTCAAAAAACTGACAGCCTTCATCCTGCAAAAGAAGCAAAAAAATTCCTTTCATTTTTAAAACCAAATGCTTTAATCTTAGATCTTGGATGTGGTCCAGGGCGTGATGCAAAGATTTTTGCAGCATTAGGCTTTCATGTTATAGGTGTGGACTTGTCAGAAAAGATGATAGAGACTGCTGCAAAAAGAGTGCCCAAAGCAAAATTTAAAATCATGGATCTAAAAGAACTTGATTTCCCAAATAATTATTTTGATGGTATTTGGGCAAGTGCAAGCTATTTGCATATTCCAAAAACTGATTTACCCAACGCACTAAAAGAGGCACATAGAGTATTAAAAAAGAATGGCATTTTTTATGCTTCTGTGAAAGAAGGAAAAGAAGGGCAAGGAGAACATATTGCACCAGACAAAAGATATGGTGATGTTAAAAAATTTTGGTCTTTTTTTGAAAAAAAGTATATTGAAAAAGCTGTAGCAGATACAGGTTTTTCTCTTATTGAATCCTATACTCAAGATAGTGAATGGCCAGAAGCGAAATATGGATGGATTAAGCTGTTTGCTAAAAAGTAAAACATTTTCATACTCTTTTATGATAGACATTTTAGGTTACATAGCAGGCATCCTAGTAGTTATATCGCTACTGCCACAAACAATTAAAACTTGGAAAACTAAGCTTGTCCGAGACTTATCATTATGGAGATACATCATATACTGTGTGGGGCTTGTACTATGGATTATCTATGCCATTATTATTGACAATGGTCCAGTTGCCCTTATGAATAGCATTGGTCTCCTCCTTGCCCTTTCAATATTATATTTGATGATCAGGTATAGATAAGACAAAAAAATGTAAATTTCCAGTCTTTAAAAAATAGCTTATTTAAGCCATTTTTTTATATCTCAAAGACCAGCCCGAGGACTTGACAAAAACGCTTAAATGTGGTACAATTATATGTTATTATGAGTACACTAATTTAGCTTATTTTAGGTAAAAAACCATGAATATTGCAATGATCGGACAAAAAGGAATCCCAGCACGCTTTGGTGGTGTTGAACGTCATGTTCATGACCTTAGTGTGAGACTGGCAAAACAAGACCACAATGTTACTGTGTATGGTCGTTCTTGGTATACAGATGCACATAACATGGTTGTTCAGGGTGTGAAATCAAAGATTCTTCCTTCTGTTCACACAAAGCATCTTGATACTATTACGCACACTTTTTTGGCAACAATTCATGCCATGTACACAGGATATGATGTGATCCACTATCACGGTGTTGGACCATCACTCCTTTCATGGATGCCACGATTGTTTACACCACACATTAAAGTAGTTTCAACATTCCATTCTATTGATAGAAAACATCAAAAATGGAATATTCTCGCAAGAGCTGTTCTTAAAGTTGGAGAAAAAGCAGCATGTACATTTGCACACAACACGATTGCTGTGTCACACACCATTGCACAGTATGCTCGTGATGTATACGACAGAGATGCTGATTACATTCCAAATGGTGTAAATGAATTAAAGAAGACAAAAAAAACAAAACACATTCAAAACTGGGGATTAAAACCAAACGAATATATTTTAATGGTTTCACGTCTTATCCCTCACAAAGGTGCGCATTATCTTATTGCAGCATTCACACATCTTCAAAAGAAATATCCAAAAACTCTTGGAAAGAAAAAACTTGTTATTGTTGGAGATGGATACTACACAGAAGAATATGTCCACAAGTTAAAAGACATGGCCGAAGAAAATCAGAAAATTGTATTTACTGGATTTCAAACCGGTGATGCACTACAAGAATTTTTTTCTCATGCATCATTTATGGTTCATCCTTCTGATCAAGAAGGGCTTCCAATCAATGTACTGGAAGCTATGAGTTATGGAGTTCCTCTGGTTCTTTCTGACATTCCAGAACACAGAGAACTCATTCACAACCCTGATTATCTTTTTGCACATGGAAATGCGCGTTCACTTGCAAACACAATAAAACGAATGTTAGCAAATGATAAAAAGACTCTTACTGCGCAAGCTTCTGCATACAAAGAAACAATCAAAACATATTATCACTGGAAAAAAATTGTAAAAGATATTATTGCAATTTATGAAGAACCGATTGCCACTCCTCTGCACGAAAGACGTATTCTTCCAGCAACGAAATAAAAACTGACCTACGGGTCAGTTTTTATATTATCTAATATTTAATATCTATTATATAGAATTTTAGCATTGCATTTTCTAACCTTTACTGTCGTTGCAAGGGAGCCCGTCCGGGCGACCGCGGCAATCTTGCGATCTTATCACCACTAAAGATTGCTTCGTCGCTCTCTTCATTCGCTTCCTGCCGGCAGGCAGGCTCGCAATGACAGTATGGCTTGGTTGATGATTTTACTTCGGTCTTAATTTTTTTACTCATCAATTTTTGGTATAGCTTGATTTTGTCTACATTACTATAATCTATCTATACCGTAACTATTAAATAATAAATATTAGATAATAAATATTAAATTAGAGAACATCATTTGTGAATACAAGAATATCATCTTTCCCATCAAAATTTACATCAACAGACTGAAGCTGTACACCATTGTCTTGAAAAGAAGTAAATGCAGTAAATTGCTTAAATAGCAGAGAACCAAATGGATCAAATACTTTGATAATTGGTTTCTTCCCTGGTCCTGGACCAACAATAATTTCTTTTTTTCCATCTCCAGTTACATCACCCGTTGCAAGTCGTGCTCCTCCTAAAAACTTCTTTTCGTACGGATGCCATGCATGCTCAAATGCTAAGTTACTGCCAAAAATAGCAACAAGTGGTTCACTTCCCTGCCCAGCACCTATAGTGATTTTTGCCTTCCCATCTCCATGAATATCTGAGACAGAAATACTATAACCACCATTATAATCTCTTCCAAATGGATACCAGTCAGGCCGTATTTGTACTCCATCATGGCTATATATTTTGATTGGATTTCTGTATCCATAACTTGGGGACACAATAATTTCACTTTTATTATCATTGGTTACATCTCCAATGGTTATGTATAATTCGCCTCTGTAGTTTGCTGTATATGGATACACGTTCATGAATGGCTGTCCATCACTTCTCCATGAACGGAGCCGAGCACCAGAGCTCACTACAACATCCCGCTGGTTATCTCCATTGAGATCAATTTTTGAAACATAATCTCCTCCTTTGTACAATGCATCAGAAAGAAAAAAACCATTTTTTATTCGAGAACCATCTGGCAAAAGAAAACGCACAAAGTCACCATTGCGAAATACAACGTCTTGTAATGAAGAAAGAACTTTTAACAAAACAATCCCATCTGATGGTGCAACACTGACTTCTGAAATAATAGAACCGTCATTTACAGTTGTATCTTGTGTCCCATGAATTTTTTCAAACTCAGCACCAAGATCTACTGTCTGGTTTTGTGCTGTACTGTTTACAAGTACTGCCCCATTTTCGAAATTTCTTCTCCATACATCTTGACTATATGTATGTTTTCCAGAATTTGAGGTAGCTGGACCCTGTGCCTGTCCTAAGTTCATGTCATATTCATCGTACCACCAGAGTTGTCCATGACTTTTATCTCCAAAATCATAAGAATAATATCCATCTTCGAGCAATGTGCTTGCAAAAGAAAACCGCACATCTTTGTATGATGTATTGTCACCAACATTTCCTGTATTTGCATTGATAATGCTATATTGATGCTCAGTATCAGAAAACTTGTCATACCAATTCATGATATCGTTCCAAGGAAATTGATGAAAATTTTCAAACATTTGACCATCCAATTCCTTGAGATACTCACGACTTGTCCCGTTCCCAATAATAATGATATCTTTCCCTGCTTTCTCCCGTGTCTGAGAATAAATATATTTCATTCCTTTTCTCCATTCATTGTCAGCATCAGCATCAATTGCACCATCTTTGTCTAAGTCAATATTGTTATTCCCAACAAAATACGTAATATTATCCCATGCATTGTCATAAAAAACACCATCCCAATAACCTGTTGCAAGTAAATCATCTACAACAAAATCTACAAGACGATCATTCCAGTGTTTTCCTCCATTTCGGAGAGGACTTTTATTTGTAACATTAAGCAAATACGTTTCTGGCCACCAACTCAATCTTGTATTAAATATATTAGTAAGGTACCAATCACTGTGAATATTGCCTGCTAATTTTTTTCTCATGATACTAAATGAGTTATGTGCATCCTGACGGATTTCCTGTGGAGTGATATATACCAACATTTTTATATTGGGATTCCACTGTCTCATTTTTACAAGCAAATCAGGATGGCGTTCTTGAATTTCCATGTCTAGTATTACCATATCCCACCGCGCAAGCTCTCTTGCTTGTGTTTCTGTTAATGTCCAACTCAAATAATAATTTGCTCTTTTAGGATGTGCAGTATTGGATGCACGTACCTCATTCAAACCAATACCTAATACAAAGAACGTCACAAGAGTTACCAAGAGATACACTACATAATTATTTTTAATCAATTTCATGTATTTCATACTGCAAACATCAACGACTGTATACTGATAACATTTCCTTCATGTGCTTCTTTGGATCATTAACCTCTTCTACCTGAGACCGAAGCACTCTCCCCCACTTCTGTTTTTCAAATGTTGCTTTATTATTCCAAGAGATAATTTTCTTTGCAAGATCGCCTGGATCTCCTGATTTTGCAAGCATACTTTTTGGAAGCATTTCAGGGATTCCACCAATATTACTTCCAATGACTATTTTTCCTGATGCTTTTGCTTCTAATATACTCAATGGATAATTTTCATACCACACAGAAGGCAAAACAAGCATGCTTGACTGCTCAATTATTTTTTTCAATGAAGCTCCTGTTTTAAATCCCATCATTTGAACATGTGACAACCCTTGTTTTTTAATTTTTGCTTTTAACATTAGTTCCAATGGTCCTGTTCCAACAATTCTGTATTGGATATTTGGTGTATTTTTTGCTGCTGACAAGAGCACGTCCAGACCTTTTTCTTCTGACAATCTTCCAATATATGTGACATATTCCCCGTTATCTTTTGATGGTTTATACGTTTTTGTATTAATCGGGTGACGAATATGAATAAATTTTTTTCTGTCCCAGCCATGACGAACACACATGTCTATCATGAACTGACTTGGTGCAATAAATACATCAACATATCGCTTATAGTATTTCATTATCTTGTGATGCAATATCATTTCTGCGGTTGACACAACACTTTGCACTCGACTATTTTTTACGCATTTATTTTTTATACAAGAAAGATACAACCCGTTTGCATCATCTTCGTGAATACGACCATGGTGAAATAAAGAGTAATTTGGGCTGAGTAATTTATAGTCATGTAGCGTCATGACAATCTTTAACCCATGCTGTTTTGCAACAGCAAGTATTGAAGGTGAAATATGATGATAAATATTATGAATGTGCAATACATCAACATCTTTTTCTTTTTTTAACAATGCTGCAAACTTCCTTTTTGCTTCAAAAGAATAAAATATATTTGTTACTGCTTTGACTTTTTTTAAAAAAGAAAGTTTTTTTGGTGAAGACAAATCATAATATGTTGGAAAATACTTTTTGTATGGTGTATCAAGACTCTCTGATTGTTTTGTTGCAAAAGGAATAACCGTATGATTTTCACCTTTTAGCAATGCACTAAGATACAAAGCATAATTTGAAGCACCATCTCGCTGCCAATAAAATTTATGTGCTTGAATTATTTTCATATTACGTCACCAAAGAAGTATATATTTTCTCATACGCCACTGTCATTTCGTCTACACCAAATTCATGTGTTGCTTTTCCCCGCGCTACTTTTGCAAGAACCGCACACGCTTTTATATGATCAAAACACCATGCTAATCCTTTTACCAACGACTGTGCACTTTTTGGATCTACCAATACTCCATTTTTCTTATGATCTATCATCTCAGGAATACCACCAGTCTTTGTCCCCACAACCAGACGACCAGCAGCCATTGCTTCCATAACAACAATTCCAAGTCCTTCCCAGTGAGAAGGAACAAGGACAACATCAGATTTGCTGTAAACCTTGGCTGTATTACTCGTTGCTGGATACATGGTTACACGATCTTGTAGTTCTAATGCTGTAACCATTCGCTTGATTGATTGGCGACTTTCACCATCTCCTACAATATCTAGTGTCCAGTCGTACTGTTTTAATTGAGACAATGCATGTAGTGCAGTAATATGTCCTTTTTGCTCCACAAGCCTTCCGATAATGAGAAGACGAAAGGGTTTATGAAACCTTGGCAAAGAAAGTGATGTAAATGTTTTTAATTCAATTCCATATCGAATAACATGAATATGTTTGTTAATCGCGTATGCTGATTGCATATATGTTTTTACTGCCTTTGACGGACAAGTATATATATTGCTATATGTCCTTAACATTTTTTTCACTTTATGTTTTATCATGCCTTCACCCACATTGATATTATGTTCAGTCGTCACAATCGGAATATTCATTCTTTGTGCTGCGATTCGTCCCCAAACATCTCCACCAAATAAATTTGTATGAACAACGTCCGGTTTTAACGTTTGCAATTCTTGTTTTATATCAGAAAAGAGATGAAAGCTAAGTGTTCCTTTTTTTTCAATAATGCGGACATCAACATCTTTGTTTGTAATAGAAGAACGGAGTGGTGCATGTTTTGAAAATAATATAATTGTTGATCGAAATAATTTTGAATCAAGATTATTTACTAAATCAATGACAAAACGCTCAGCACCACCAAAATCTAGTGTCGGAATAATATGTACAATATGTATTTTTTTTTCTAAAGACATGATGACAGACCTAGGAATCATTTTTTAAAAGAAGCGTTCCAGCAGTGGCCACCCCAAGTGGCAACCACATTACAGAATTAAAATAGGACGTATTAAATAGTTGAAAAATAATTGCTCCTATTGCCATGACAAATAATACCTCAACAAGATCTCTTTGCATGCCATGTTCTCTTGCCTGATATATATACCACAATATCCAACCCAAAAAACCAACAAAGAACAGCAAGCCAAGAAATCCTTCTTCTAACATGACTTTTTGAATAAACCCATGTGCATCAAGCGACTCTCCAAATTCGAGCGTGTACAAAAACGTGTCATCCATAACATAGCCAAACATACCAGGACCATATCCAACGACTGGAGAACGAACAGTATAAAATAATGCGATTTTTGTTGCTTCCACTCGGGCATTTGTTGAACTTTTTACAATGGACGATCCAAGAAAAACACTCATGTAAAGAATAGCTGGAATAATTGCTATCAATAATAGCGTGGTTATCTTTTGAAATTTATACATGAATGGACGCACTGCTGAACGGAAAAACCAAAAGAGAAAGCCTACTTGTACAAGTACTGCAGCCCAAGCAGCCCGAGAAAGTGTTAGGAGTGCAATGATAATAATAAAAAATGTTCCAAAACCATACAATCTTTTTTCTTCTTTTGAAAAACTTCGTAAGAAAAGAAATAGTCCAGCAGGAAATAAAGAAATTAATACTTCTGCAAGTTGATTATGATTGTATCCAAGTGGGGCAAACCCTTTTATGCCAAATGGAACAACACGAATCCATCCTGTTTGCCCAAGAACAAATAAAGATATCAAACCAAATATTGCAATGCCAATACCAGTCCAGAACCATAGTTTCATTACAGATGAAAATTGTTTTTTTGTTCTAATAAGAATAATTGGCAAGAGCCAATACAAAACAAACACAAACACCAGCGGTCGCATAAAATATTTTATACTTGGTGTAAAAAAATTATTAAATGCAAAAAAAACAGCTGCAAGTGCTGTGATAA
This sequence comes from uncultured Gammaproteobacteria bacterium, assembly GCA_965231005.1. GTDB lineage: Bacteria > Patescibacteriota > Patescibacteriia > Magasanikbacterales > UBA922 > CAZTEU01. Next base: position 639,972 of record OZ246405.1, on the reverse strand, counting down.
GAAAAAGAATATATATAACTATTCCTGTTTTGATGTGTCTTAGACGTTTCAAAATAGCTAATTTTTGAAATTGAAATAAATATAAAAGAAAAACTCCAATGAATAAAACAATCGCAAAGAAATCAACCAAAGGAGCATTGATCTGAGGAAGATATGGAATATGTTTGACGCTCTGATATGTAGAAAAATCTATGACCCATCCATGAAATAGTCCAAGAAAGAGAACACTGTACAATCCCCACTCTGGTTTTAGAGCAAATGTGGATATTCCTACTAATCCTATGAGGAATATAATTGCTAGAGGATATATATCCCAAAATAGTAAAAGGGCGGCTGTCATTATTATAATAATAAAAGAGACACCAAGTACATGTGTTTTTTTAAGCTGGTTGTGTGAAAAATAAGATAAGAAATTTGGCGATTTCATATTCACAGTATACTTGAAAAAACACTATTATTCAAACAAAAAACAAGATATATATCTTGTTTCCTGTACCTATGTTTAACTCTTACAAGTGTCCACTTTTCTGAGGAAAAATGAACCTTGGGGAGCTCCGAATAGACGTGAATCATATTCGGAGTTGCGCGGCCGGGACGGACTCGAGTTTCAGGCTCGAGCCCGTCCACGGCAGATCACATTGCGCAGGAGGGAGTGATCATTTTCTTGAGAACTACTTGGAGATGACTTCGCTGTTGCACGCGTCGTATCCCCCCACACCGTTGTCATGGACGTCTTTCAACGTGAACTTGTACGTCAGTCCATTGCTGGTCGTGAGGACCGGCTCCATGTTGTGGGTCTTGGTATTGGGAGTCGTACTGAAAGCCCAGATCTTCGAGTCCCCGTAAGGATTGGAGATCTTACTGCTTTGGTACCCTACGATGTTGATGCAGCAGGCATTCTTCGGGATCTGCACGAAGTCCTGGACCTTTGCAGGATTGGTGTACTCGAGCTTCGAGCTGTTCTTGATCTCAGCGCCTCCGTAGAAGGAGCCAGGCTTGAGCAACATGACGGACGAGCCGTCAGCAGCCTTGGCCTCGCACTTCTTGACGAAGAACCGGACGTAGTTGCCACCCTTGGGTGCGGCTTCCATCTTGAACATCTCAGAAAAAACCACGGAGAGCTTGACCTCGACCGACTTGCAACCCGAGATCGGGACGTGCGAACACTGATCCTTCTCGGGCTTCTTTGGGTCACAGCTATCAGCCGTGCATGCGTTCCCGTCATCGCAGTTCGGAGAGACCTTGCAGGTTCCTTCCGAGCAGAAATTCTTGGTACACACGTCGGTGTCAGTGCAGTTCTTGGGAAGACCCACTGCACACTTGCCCGTGCTCTCGTCACACTTGCCATCGCCATCCGTACAGGCGTCGTCATCGCACACCAGCGCCACGTTCTTGCACTTGCCCGTGGTCGGGTCACAGCTATCCGTCGTGCACTTCTTGCCGTCGTCGCAGTTGATGGCTTTGCCCGGCTTGCAGGCGCCGCCACTGCAGACTCCGTTGTCCGTACACTTGTTGCCGTCGTTGCAGACCTTGGTGTTGTTGATGTGCTTGCAGCCCTTGCTCTTGTCACAACTGTCGTTGGTACACGCGTTCGCGTCGTCACAGTTCTCAGGCTGCGACGAGCACTTGCCGTCCTTGCAGACGTCATTCGGTGTACAGGCGTTTCCGTCCGTACAGGCATCCGAATTGTTCGCGAACACGCACCCCTTCTTGGAGTCACAGCTGTCGGTCGTGCAGACCTTGTTGTCGTCGCAGACGATCTGCTTGCCAGACACGCACTCGCCATTGGCGCACTTGTCTCCATTCGTACACGCGTCCCCGTCGTCGCAGGGATCCACGGTCTTGGTGAAGACGCATCCGCCCTTGGTGTCGCACGTATCCTTGGTGCAGGGTTTGTTGTCGTTGCACTTGATGGTAAAGCCAGCTTCGCACTTGCCCTTTTCGCACTTCTCGGATTTGGTACAACTGTTGCCGTCGTCGCAGGCCGGTCCACTGAACTTCGTGTGCTTGCAATCTCCAGACTGGGGATCACACACGTCGTCGGTGCACTGGTTGTTGTCCGAGCAGAGCTTCTTGGTGTTCTTGCAACCTTCCTTCGGATCGCACTTGTCCACCGTGCACGGCTTTTTATCGTCGCACTCAGCGTCCGAAGCGCAGCAGGTCGCCGAGGAAATCTGCTTGTGCTGGCAGCCCTTGTCCTTGTCGCACGAGTCGATGGTACACTTCTTGTTGTCGTCGCACGACTTGGCCTTGCCAGAACCACACTTGCCGTCTTTGCACACCTCGCTGATGGTACACTCGTCACCGTCGTTACACGGCTTGGTGTTCTTGGCGTACTTGCAGCCGACCTTCGCGTCGCAGCTATCGTCGGTACAGGGGTTGGAGTCGTCGCATTTCACCGCAACGCTCTTGCAGCTCCCGCCCTCGCACTTGTCGTTTGAGGTGCAGGCGCTCCCATCCGAGCAGCTGGCCGAGTTGGCCGTGTTCTTGCATCCGAGCTTCGAGTCACAGCTGTCATCCGTGCAGATGTTGCCGTCGTCGCAGACCGGGGCCTTGCCGGGGTTACACGCGCCGTCCAGGCAGATATCACCCTTGGTGCACGCGTCACCGTCGTCACACAGCTTGTTGTTCTTCACCGCCACACAACCGCCAACGACCGTGGGGTCGCAGGAGTCGTCCGTGCAGGGGTTCCCGTCGTCGCAGGCCGTGGCCTTTGCCGACGAGCACTTGCCGGTCTTGGGGTCGCACTTGTCCGAGGTGGTGCACGGGTTCCCGTCGTCACACGAGGTCCCGCTGTACTTCTTCGCGAGCGCGCATTTGCCAGTCGCCTTATCGCATGCGCTGACAGTGCACTCGTTTCCGTCGTCACAGTTGGAGTCGAACTTGCAGAAGCAGTTCGCACCAACGATCATCTCGTACTCGCACTTGCCCGTGGTGGTGTTGCAGCTATCCTTGGTGCAGGCCTTGCCGTCGTCGCACTTCTTGTCAGGGTTTTCGCACTTGCCGGTGTTGATGTCGCACGTGTTTTCGGTGCAGGCCTTGCCGTCGTCGCACAGCTCCTTTTTCACACACGCGCCAGTTGCCTGGTCGCACGTGTTGGTGACGCACTTGTTGCTGTCGCCACACTTCTTGGTAGTGGAGTTGCACTTGCCGTTAAAGCACTTGTCATTGATGGTGCAGTTGTTGCCGTCGTCGCACGAGTTGTTGTTGTTGAGCTTCTGGCAGCCGACCTTGGCGTCGCAGGAATTGGTAGTGCACGGGTTCCCGTCGTCGCAATCGACCGACGTGGTTCCCTTCTTACACTGACCATCCTGGCAAACGTCGCCGGACGTGCACTTGTTGCCGTCGTCGCACTCGCTGGTGTTGTTCACGTGCTTGCATGCCTTGCCCGGGGGCGCCGCCGGATCGCACGAGTCGGTCGTGCACGGGTTCTTGTCGTCGCAGTTGACAACCTGGCCCACGCATTTTCCGTCCTTGCACTTATCCGAGATGGTACACGAGCTGTTGTCGCTGCAGGGAAGGTCGATCGGCTTGTGAACACAACCGTCTTCTGGATTGCAGCTGTCAGTCGTGCACACGTTCTTGTCATCACAGTCCAACTTCTTGAAACCGCTCTTGCACTTCTGGTTGATGCAGAAATCGCCAACCGTGCACTTGTTGCCGTCGTTGCAGTCACCGCTCTTGGGCTCGTAGTTGCACTTGCCTTCTTTCGGGTTGCAGGTTGCGATGACACACGAGTTCTCGTTGGGACAGGGCATGTTCTTTCCCGACTGGCAGGTGCCATTCTTGCAATGATCACCCACAGTACAGGCATTCCCGTCCTGGCACGAACCTTCGTGAGCCTTGTTCACACAGATCCCCAGGTCGTCACACAGGTCATGTGTGCAGGGGTTGCCGTCATCACAGAGCGTCGCGTCGATGGTGTGCTTGCACTTGCCGTCCTTGCAGGTGTCGGCCGTGCAGACCTTGCCATCGTTGCAGAACTTGGGATCGGCGCACGGATCGGTCGGCTGACCGGTATCCGCGCTCGAACCCGCATCCGCGCTGCTGGTGTCGCTGTTGTTGGCATCGGCCTTGCGGGCCGGGTTGGGGTTCTTGGGGTCGTTGGGCTTGTAGCTCGCGTCCGGGCTGCACCCGAAAACGATCATCAGCGCCACGAAACAAACGGAAATCGTGTTGAGCTTGCTGTTCATGAGTTACCTCTCTTTTCTCGGGTCTCGCCCGAATCATTCCACAATCGCCCAATTTCTCAGGCGCAGTCAATTTGGTCCGCGGCAACACGCCACGGATTAACTGTGCCCCCGGTCAAAAAGGCGATGTGGAAATGTCCGACCGGTAAAGCAGTACACAAATGTTATGTACTTGTTTACCGATCGAACACAAAAGGTATTCAAGATGTTTCTGTAGTAGTTTCTCAATTGTAATGAACAATAATCGTTCATCTCTCCCTTTTTACAAAGAGAAAGATATTCCGACGGGGGTTGACAGACATGAATGAACATGCTACCAACCCCCGACAGATTCAGCAGTTGAAGAAAGGCTACTCGCTCGTCGCACTCCATGTGCCCGCGAACGCGCTGAGGCAGCCGGTCAGACCGCCGATGCCAGCACCGAGCGGACCCTTGGGCGCATACCAGTCGTCGTTGCCGGTCTCCGGATTGGTCTCCCAGTGACCGCCCTCGATGGCGTCGCCGATGACGTAACCAGGAACAGCGAGCACACCACCGGCCAGCAGGCACATGCCAGCGCTGGCCAGCAAACGCTTGCCCTTGGACCACGGTTCGGCCTTGGGCTTGGGCGGAGTCGCCGGCTTCTTGGGCAGCGGGTTGCTGTCTTCTTCCTTGCAGTTGTCACCGCCGACGTCGAAGTAGGTGTGCGCGTGCTTGCTGAAGCGCTTGAACCGGATGCAGCGCGGCGCCTTCTTGGCCTTGTCCTTGTCGCAGACGAGCTCGGTGGTCGTGATGGATGCGCCCTTTTTCGAACCCTTGGAAGGATCTGTGGACTTGTTCTCCTTCACGATGCAGCCGACTGCGAGCAGCGCGGCCATCCGGATGGAGTCCTTCTCCACCTCGAACACCTTGCCTTCCACGACGTCGATGCAGTGCCGGAAATCCTCGCCAGTCTTCAGGGCGCACATGGACAGACCTGCCTTCTTGGCCTCGTCGAGCGCGCGGACCGCGGCCTTCAGAGCGACGTTGTTGGCGGGGGTCGGGTTGGCCGTGTGCTTGGCCTTGGCCGCAGCCTTGGCGCGCTTGAGCCGCTTGATCCGCTTCTCCAGGGCGGTCAGGCGCTTGGCGTTGGACTCGGCGAGCGAAGCACCCTTGTGCGCATCGTCGCGAACGGCTGGGTAGTCGGCCGGTGCCTGCGCGAATGAGTTGATGGAAATGAAACCGACCGTCACCGATGCGACGATCATGAACGAAACGAGACGGATGTTCATCGCGTCCTCCTGTTGTTGTTGCCTTGCCCCTCCTCACCGATGGGGCCATTTGTGAAATGCCCCAAGGGCGACGAAGAAACAAGCGGCACGTGCCACTATCTGGTGAGAAAAAAAGTAACATATGTATATTATCTTTTTACCCACCAGATAGTTATTCTTCAACTAAATTATAATGAACCTGTCTAATCAGGACACGAGACACATTGTAATTTTACAATAATGTCTACATGACACCCTGAGTACTAAAGAAAATTTCTTTTCTCTATTACTCAATATGTCAATACACTTAATCCCTAATTTCCAATTTCTAATTTTGTATTCCCCCAACCTCTTTCTCTTTTATAAAAGAAAGCGGTTGGAGGGCTACCGGACACACACACGAATGCATGCGCCGGTAGCGGGCTTCCCTCCAACAGGCTACATCACCTGCAACGCGGTCCGCACTTCTCGCGCGCCTTGTCCTGCGCGTCCGAAGTCGCCACACCATGGCTGACCAGGTAGGCCACCGTCTTGGTGTAACAGTCCGTGTACCCCACACCGAACGGACAGCCAGGCTGTCCAGTCGGCGCTGCCGTGCCCCCCGAAGTCGGCGGGGTCGGCGGAGGCGTGACCGTCGGCGAAACCGGCGGAGTCGCGGGCGGTGGCGGAGGCGTCACCGTCGGCGGCGGAACGACCGGAGTCGCAGCCGGCGGCGGCGGAACGGGCGGCGTCGGAACGGGCGGCGTCGGTGGGGTCGGCGGGTTCACCACCGAAGGCGGCGGCGAACCACCACCCCCCGTGACCAGGGCCTTGATGTTGCTCCAGAAGAACCACACGCAACCGAGAAGGAGGAGAACCAGCAGAGCCAGCAGAACCTTCTTCCAGTTGCGACGCAGCCACGCGACGAACCGAACCGAACGGCGATTGGCCCGCTCGTCGGCCTGAGCCTGAGCAAAGGCAGCAGCATCGTCCGCATCGGCCTGTGCCTCGAGCGCCTCAGCCTCAGCCTCAGCAGCAGCATCCCGAGCTTGACTGGTAGCGATCAGAGCCTGACCGGCAGCAGCACCAGCCTGGGTAGCAGCGTCAGCAGCATCCGCAGCAGCCTGAGCAGCATCCGCAGCAGCCTGAACCGCGTCGGCATGTGCCTGAGCAGCATCGGCCTGAGCAGCAGCAGCCTCCGCAACAGCCTCTGCAGCAGCAACTTGAGCGTCAGCATCCCCAGCAGCCTGAGCAGCAGTAGCCTCGGCGTTGGCCTGAGCAGCAGCAGCGTTGGCAACGTCGACACGAGCCTGAGCAGCAGTAGCCTCGGCGTTGGCCTGAGCAGTGGCGGCATCAGCAGCGTTGGCACGAGCGTTAGCAGCGTCGGCTTCGGTTTGAGCCTGAGCAGCAGTAGCCTCCGCAACGGTCACATTGGCCGCAGCAGCATTGGCATTCGCACGGGTGGCCGCAGCATCCGCAGTCGCAGCAGCCGAAGCGTCAGCAGGCGCCGGGAAGTTGATGCCAGCGAAATGCGGATGGTTCTCGATGAGCACGAAATCCGCGTTATCCAGATCAGCCTTGACTGCGGCCTTCTCGCCATCGTTGGTAGCAGCCGTGTCCGGAACCACGCGAATGAACGCACCCTTGCGGATCATCCCTCGCGCGATTTTTCGGAGAACCGCAGCACGGTCGGAAAAAACTGAAACGTATTGTCCGGCACCCCCGGATCGGGTTTTTCGAACGGCGTACGCCATTGCGCACCTCCTTCTGTTGTTTCACGTCGCCCAGAAAACCAGGCGCAGTCAATTTGTTCCTTGGTAACGTACCTTGGAATTAACTGTGCCCCCGGTCAGAAAGGCGATGTGAAATGTTCGACCGGTAAAGCAGTACACAAATATTATGAACTTGTTTACCGATCGAACAGTTGTAGTGATGTAGTAATGTAATGAACCTGTTGGATGACGTTAAAACGTCTGGAAAGCGGTGTGACACACAAAGAATGTACGATGTACATTTTCTGTACCTTATCACACTCGCGCGCACTGCATATTGCATGGATTATGCACTGGCACGCCAATAGATAAGGGTATATATTTTATCAATTTTGACCAGAAACTATACCATATTTTGACCATTTTGTCAAGTATTTAGGCTTTATAGACCATAAAAACTTATCTTTTTTGGCTTAAATAAGGTATTTTCCCTGCTTTCCCCTCTTTTCAAGAAAAAGAAGAAAGTGAGGAGGCTTCCCGATGCAAGTACGAATAAACGTACGAGCACCGGGAAGCCAGGTTCTCACCAGATCAGACTACAGACAGCGCGCGCTGCACTTGGCCTTGGCACTCCCCTTGGCATCGGCCAGGGGCGTACCGAACTTGGTCAAGTACGCGACCGTCTTCTTGACGCAGTTGGCCTCGTCTCCACCATACGGACAGCTGGAAACTGCCGCAGGCGCATGTGCGAGGCTGGACGAACCACCCGAAGCCGGACGGCTGGGCGGCGAGCTCGGACGCGAGGGCGCTGCCGCACGCTGACGCTGTTGACGCGCGCGCTTTGCGTTGGCGCGGTTGGTCGCGGCTTGCGCTTTGTCGAACAAGGCTTGCACGTGATCCTTGGCAGCTGCCGCGGACTGCGTGTCAGCCTTTTTGTCGGCTTCGCGCAGCTTGGCGATCTCATCGCGAAGGTCGACTGCATCATCCTGACGCTGCTGTCGTGCCTGCCTTTGCTCGTCCGCGATCTTGCTGAGGAGCGCTGCACGACGAGCCTGTTGCTTGCGCTCCAGAGCATCGTACATAGCCTTGACCTCGTCTTGGGTCTTGCCGTCGGCGAGCATCCTTTCGGCCTCTTCCTTGGCTTTCCGATCCTCGTCGTCGGACTGTTCCTGCTCCTTTCGCTTGAGCTCTGCGATCTCGTCGTCAACGTCCTGCTTGTCAAGATCGCTCTTGCGCTTGTAGCCACGCTTGAGTCGGGCGATCGCACGGTTGAGCGCTGCACGACGAGCCTTCTGGTCCTTGTGGAGCTTGGCGTACATCCGCTTGGCTTCGGCTCGAGCCTTGGCCAGGAACGAGATGCCGCGGCTGCCTTTGCGAACCTTCTTGCCCTTGACCTTCTTGGCGTTGGCGTTGGCGATGCGCTTGGCGTCCTTGTCAGCCTTGCTGGCTTCGTCAGAATCGGCAACTCCCTTGATCGGCATGGCACGCAGGGCGTGGATGCCGGTCAGCTTGGGCGTGGGTTCCTTCTGCTCATCCTTGGCCTTCTTGGCGACGTCTTCGGTGGCCGGCGCAGGGAGCCGAACCAGTCCCTTTTCCACTGCCAGACGCTTGATCTCTTTGTAGCCGCGGGTCTTGCGGATCGAATCGAGATCCTCGTCTTTCTCCATCCATTCGAGGTCGTCGTAGCCGGCTACCCAGGCCTGAGCCAGGTAGTGGAGGGCTTGCTTCTTGCTCTTGCGAATCGCCTTCTTCTTGCCCTTGAGCTTGTCTGACACAGACTGCACCGAGAACAGGCAGGCGATGTTGTAGTAAGCCAGTCCATGATTCTGATGCTCGTGTCCGATCAAGGATTTGAAGGTCTTGAACGCTTCGTCGAACTTCTCAGCTCTGAGTTGGTCGTCGCCACGGGAGTTGATTTCATCCCAGTCGTTGCGAGCTTCGTCAGCCTTCTTCTTCGCTTCAGCAGCCTTGGCAGCAGCTTCGGCCTCGGCCTTCTTCTTGGCTTCGGCAGCCTTCGCAGCTTCCTCGACCTTCTTGGGGTCGTTCTTGTCGCCGGCCGTCTTGGCCTGGGACGTGGAAGCCTTGTCAGCTTTCTTGACAGCCGACTTCTTCGGCGCCGGCTTGACCTTGGTGTCCTCCTGGGCACCGTTGTCGGTCTTGTTCAGTTCAGCGAGGAGCGCCTTGTTCGTGTTCATGGTTTCCCATGCGAAGTAGCCGGACACAGCGACCACAACCCCGATGAGAATGGCGAGTAGCACCTTGATAAACGTATTCATTTCTCTTCCCCCTTGGTCTTCGGCATTGGAGCCTGAATGACCTTTTGGATGCCAGCGCGATGTTTCAGAACCGCGATGACGTTCTTTCTGATGTTTCTGCTTTGCCACACGCTAAAGGCATTGAGAGCCAGGCATGCAACAATCAGAATGGCGATGATCCACACAACGGTCTTGTTGGTCTTGACCGGTGTAGTAGCACTGCCACTTGATGCCGTCGGACCAACCACTGGCCCAGTTGGAGCCGGCGGTTGTGACTGTGCGGGCGGAGCCGCAGCAGCCTGGGTTGGTGCAGCAGACGGTCCTGTTGTACTCGCAGCCGGAGGCGGAGTAGAAACAGGTGCAGATGCAGGAATGGGTGAACCACCACTAGGCGTCGGCGTTCGAATGGGAGCCGGGCCAGGAGGTGGTGGTGGCACTGGACGAGCAGTCGGCCGATGACGTGGAACTCGGATTGTCTTTCGATGATCTTGACGACGAGGAGGCGGGGGGCCACTTTTGTCGTCTTGATCGTGAACCGAAGGCACAGGTCCAGTCGGACGAAACCTTGGTCTGGAACCAGTAATCAGCGACGGCTTGGGAGCCGCCTTACTGGAATCAGCCGGCATGACAGGAGGCAATTCATCACCATCGTCGACAGAATCATTCGGACCACCGTAGTCTTCGTCCTTCATCCCAAGATCATCTCCTGGACCGAACGGAACTTCAGCACCGAAGGGATCATCTGCGTCAACAGCAAAGGGATTCGTGCCTGGGCCAGCAAAGGGATCTCCGCCGTCGCCGAATGGATCGTCATCGCCGGAAGCAAGAGAATCGGGAGTTGAAGCAGCAGAGAGTCGAACGACCTCTTCGAGATGAGGAGGCAGCTGAAAACCAGGGTTTGGTTTGCGCAGTTCCGGACTGAACATGGGACTTGAAATCGGCGGGGGCAGCTCTTCAGCTTCCTTGCCATCATCCTTTTCCAGTTCAGCAGCATCGTCTTCATCGAGGTCTTCGGCTTTGACAACGTCCATGTCAGGCTTGGTGTCTTGATCATCGCCAGTGACAACAGGAAGGTCTTGCCGTGTTTCACGTTCATCTTCCACGCGAGGAAGTTCATCCTGCGTGTAGTGATCGCTTTCAGCGCGACGAGCTTGGCCCGGGTGACTTGGCATGGTTTCACGAATCGTGGACGTATCAGCATCTGGATCTTTGATGTCGGCGAGTGGCTTGTACGGCTCAGTCAGTCCTGTTCTGTCTGCACGCTGCTGCGCGGTCGGAATTGCAGGTGGTGTGTCATCCTGTGCGTCAGTTTCATCATCGATAGTGAAGCAATGATTGCATAGGGCGCACTGAAAGACGTTCGGGAAACCACCTACAAAGTCAGCTGGATCCAGTGAATAGACCTTATCGCAGTTTGGGCAAGTCACGTTCTTCCCACCTGGGGCATTGTCCCCAATGAGAAGCGGAAGTGGGGGTGGGGGTGGGGTTTCAGACTGTGCTGTTGCTTGTGCTTCAGTGTCGTTATCGATGGTGAATCCGTGGCTGCAGACGACGTACTTGTAATTGCGATCCCAAAGCAGGATTTCAATGGACCGAAATGTGGTTTTGCAGTTCGGACATTGGATTTTCTCATTGTCCGCCGGAACGTTCGAAGAAGGCACTGGTGGTGGGGTTTCAGACTGTGCTGTTGCTTGTGCTTCATTGTCATCACCGAGGGTGAATTCATGAAGGCACAACACACACTGTTGATCCTTTTCAGAACCACCCTGGACCTTTCCCTGATCCATAGGGTAGACAGCACCACAGTTCGGACATCGCACCAATTCACTTCGCAGTGGTTGTGATTCTCCTCTTATTATTCTTGCTATGTCCTCAGGAGCAAGCGAGTCGAGCACACTTGGCAGCGGGGGTGGGGTTTCAGAATTCGAATCATGAACCTCATGACCCGGCGTTGTTGTATCAGTCTTCTTGTCGGTCATGGGGTTCTCCTCTGGCCCGTCTTGTTGGACCAAGCTGACGATCTTGTCAGCATGAAGTTCGAGTGTTGATCGTTTCGGCGGTGCACTACCATGTGCACCACCATCAGGTTTTTTCTGATCTGGTGACATGACTGCACCTCCTTGATTGGGTTAGTCAATCAAAAGACAGCAAAAAGAATATCCATTGATTGACTAATCCAATACACATAGGTGCATCATGTATTTGTAATGTGCATTTTTTTACAGCACTTTTTAGCTTACTTCAGCGAAAAAATATTGCTTGGCAACTGTCACAATCTAAGAGATCACAACAAATGCTGCTCATACACAATATGGGCACTGTAAACAGCAAACTGTACCATATTTTTACCATTTTGTCAAGTACTTTGCAATCACTAAAAATGCAAAAAAGCGAAAATGCTAAAAAGTAAAAAGGTAAGAAACATAAAGAAATGAAAAAAATGACTTATTTAAGCCATTTTAGTAATTTTTTTCAAGAATAATACCAATTAAAATACTTGTTTTTTGTTCTTTGTTTTTTGCTTGTCCTTAGCGAGGAACGAAGTGACGAGTCAAAGGGCTAATTTTTTATTCTAGTGGAAAAGCAGCCTTACTCTTTCGGACTTCAGCAGCATGAACAGCCTTTTTGAATAGAGGAAGGACTTCCCTTTCAAACCAACCAGTAAAACGAGACAAATCAGTATCTGTGCTAAGAGCTTCTGAACCAAGCATAATTTCTCTCATTTTCTTCTCTAGCGTATTCATAGTATTTCCACGCATAATCCCCTTTTCAAATGTTTGAACAGTATCATAGTGCTGTGTGACTACTTTTTCAAATTGTTCTCTCACCTCAGGAAGTGACATATCTATCCCCTTTCCTCTGAGATACGAATCCAATTGAACTCCTCGAATTCCAACAAATTCATTTTGTTTTTCCAAAATAGATTGCATGTGTTGAAATAATTTAAAATCTGCTTTTGAATATTTTTTAGGTTCTTCTCTCATCAAATATTTCATGTACTGTTCTGTTTTTGAAAGTGATTCTGCAGGACTTCCACGCTCTGCAATCTTTTCTTCCCATGTTGGTTCTTTTGGTTCACCAATGAGTGCAGCACTTCCATCCTTACTTGAATCAAGTCCTGTTCCTTTTGCAACTTCGTCTTTTTCTGTCACGAGTGCGTCTTCGCCCTGCACTGGAATATCTTCAACTCGACCAGAACGACCACCCAAACCTGCAAGACGTCGAATTTCTTCTTTTGTCCTATCTCTTTTTGGAACAGTTGGTTCTTGTGGTGTTTCAGCAGGCGGAGATGCTTCTTCTCCTTGTGACGGATACGCATCGTCTGGAAAAATTTCATTTCCATATTGGTCATACCGATCATGATCAATAAATGGATCTTCATCCCAACCTGCAAACGCGCCATGCGGAATGACTTCTGGTGGTCTATCAAAAATATGTGGAAAATGAACTCGTGCCATATCAAATGCCTTTCCAAATGCTGCAGCAAGCATTCCCATTTTCAACCCTTGTACTAATGTTTTTCTTCTATCAGCAACCTCAACTTTTGAATTTCCTAACAATCGCTCTGTTGGTGTTTTTTCATCTGGCAATTTCATGTCAAATGTCTTTTTCGGAATATTCTTATTTCTCTTTTTCTCTCGTTTCTTCAATTTTTCCGGCAAGGCTTCTTGCATTTTTTCTCTTTGCTTTGTTTTGCCTGCCTCTGACAAACTTTTGGAAACTTTTGCTAACTGTTTTTCAATCAGTTCCTGTCTTTTTTCTTCATATAGTCGTTCATATTCTTGATGCAAACCAAGTGCAGCAGTTTTATACCGTGGCCACACATCGAGCAAATCACTTTGAAATTGTTTACGCACATTGGTTGTAATTTTTCTTCCAGCACGCTTTAATTTATTCCCATCTGATGAGAGAGAGCTTACATCACTCCAGGTGCTAATGTAATAATTCAATTCTGTGATTTCTCTTTGAATATCTAACAATTGATCTTCTGAAACTTTTGTTGCTTTATATAAAGTTAATTTTCCATATGCTTCAGGACTTACTGCTTTTTCAAGACGTTTTCTCTCAATTTCCCATTTATCTTCTTTTTGTTCCCCTCTTTTTGTTGCTAATTCTTGTAACCAGCCAGGTACTGCAGCTGCACCAAAGCGTGCTGCCAATCGCTCACTAAACAAACCAAAAATTTCTGGTCGCTGCATTGGCCATGCAATTGTTCCACCAATCAAGCCTTTGTGTAATGTATGTAATGCAGCACCGGACATCCATTGTAACGCAGAACCACCAACACCAATGTCTTTCCACTTTTTTGTATAAAATTGATCGCGAACCTCTGCAATAGTCCGACGAATAAATCCAAGAGACTGGTATTTTTCTGAAAGAATTGACTGTCCACCACGTTTTCTATCCTTTACATCAATAGCAAGTAGTGCTGCTTTCATAAACTCACTATTTGCTTCAACTTTTTCTCCATTTTTTCTCAATTCTTTTGCAATTACTTTGAGGACTTCTACATGCCGTTCATGTGTTTGCTGTCCTTCTTTTCCTCCATGTTGCAATATATGACTAATATGTCCTGCAAGGACCCATTCTCCACCCTTTTTCTGATCAGAGACGTACATGTCTTTTGCCAAACCAGAAACTTCTGCAAATGCTTTGTCAGGCTTTACGGAAAGACGAGTTTTCAATGCTCGAATCCCATGTTCTGCAAGTGCATATGTCCCAAGTGCTGCTGCACCACCAGCTGCTAAAAATGCAGACTGAGATTCATCCCCTGTTAATTCAAGTGCCTTTGCATAAAAATCAGGAGTTGTTGACAATGCAGCGTGTCTTGCAACAAGACCCAATGTCGCAGCTGGAGCCATAGCCCACCACTCTTTTTTAACATGCTGTCCAGCTGCAACTGCCAAATTTTTTATTCCTTTTCCAAGATTTACAAACTTTTGTTTTAGACTGGTTTGTTTATATTTCTTTTTCTTTTTTCCTTTTTTTGCCTCTATAGCTGCAAGTTCTAATACTTTTTGCTCTGCAGCACCATATTCATAAAACTCAACAGAATCAAGCGCTTGCAAGGCCATATTATCTTTCCATGTTTTAATAAATGCTTTATTGTCATCATCAGAAAAAGAAATTTCTGAAAGTGTATGAAGCACGTTTTCTCTGTCAGTCTCATCTTCAATAAGCCCTGCTGCTTCAAATAGTTTCACTCTCACTTGATCATTTGGTGCGCGCTTTGCTTCGTCCAATGCTTTTTTTTGTTTTGCAGTTTGAAAAAAAGGTTCAAACACCTCGAACGCTTTTTTTCTTCTTACTCTATTTAAATTTTTGGATTGTTCTTCATCCAGGTGATCAAAAAGTCCTGTAAACACCTGCTGCCGCTCGCCTGCATTCATATCAGGAAAATGAACCATAATATTTCGCAGCTTATCTCTTCCGACGACATCAAGAACATCTGACACTGTAAACTCAAAACTCTCTCGTTGCTTTCGCACTTCTCGTGTTTCAATCGACTTTGAAACCCCTTCCATTTTTTTATTAATTTCGTCGAGTTTTTCTCGAAGTTCTTTTACTTGAACAACAACTTCATCGTGATATTCCTTATTATTAATATGCTGAATAAGTGCTTCAACATCTTCAATAAGTGTTGTTTCAACTTTATCGCGCAATGATTGGAGATCTTCTAGTTTTCTCAAAATATCACCAAGCTCACCTTTTGCCTTACGATTGGCTTCTTTTTGTTCATCACTAACAGGTCCTCGATCAGGACCATATTCATTTTCAGGAAATAACTCGACTACATTGTTTGCATCTGGACTCATAGTTAAAAGAATGATTCTATGAACCATTGTCTAATAATTTCTCTAATACGTGCTTCATGTTTTGCTTGTCTACAACTTTTTGTGCACTCATTCTGAGACTAATCGCATCTTTTTGGACTGCTCGTAATTCTTTGTGTAATTCATCAATCAAAATATTCAAACGTTTATTACGTTTGTTAGTATCTTTATCTTTTGGATGAACTGTTGTGGACATATATCTATGCTGCCACCAATGCTGAACTAACATCAGATCTGAATTCCATAAGGACATTCATAAACTGCTTTGTAAAATCATCAATGCTTGCTTGCCAAAACTGATACCATGTTTCTGGCGTTGCTTTTGGATCGCTGAGTAAATCTGAAAGTTGATCAAGTTGTTTGTCGTCCAATTCTGAAATAAGCGTGTCCCCCATTCTTCTATACACACGCAAAGAAAATTCTGGAATGTATACATTCTTTTGTTCTTGAGTTAAATCTTTAATGCCGTTTTCTTCGAGAACATTTATGATAAATTCTTCAAGAAAAGGAGTTTGATTTTTCGACATACGTACTGGTTAATTTGTGTATTTGTTAATTGGTTTATTGGGGATATTGTAATGATTCTTCTTACTAATCAACTAATTAACCAATCAACCATTTAACTAAACTATTTTCTTGCAATGACTGCTCCCATAAGACCAATGCTAATGAAAAATGCAGCAATTCCATTCATAATAATATTTGGACGTACTGGCCACTGTGTTACAACAGGAGGATTTACAATTTTCATTGAAACATCACCGCCAACATATTCCCAACCATGAGTAACCAAGGCGTCTGCACTTGCGCCAGCCAATTGTGCTGCTTGGTCTGGTTGTAAACTATATGCACTAATGTGTAACACACCGGTTCCATATACGATTGATGGCTGTAGTGCTTTATTCCATCTTTTTCTTTTTTTCCGCTCAGGGATATATTGGAATCGAGCCTGGTCTATAGAGTATCCTGGCTGACTCATGACTTTTTCAAAAAAATCATTTGTTTGCATAACCTGCGCAACGTTTTCACCAATACGTTCTGCAGATTTTACAACAGTGTACGGATCAACTCCATATCTTGATTTAGAAATAATCAGCACGTCTGCATCTGCACGATATTCACGAGGAAATATAAGTGTAATCAACGATACAACAAGTGCCGTTGCAATACCAAGGAGAAGTAGTAATTTCCAATGTTTTGTTATGTTACTCAAAGGACGATGAAACATATTGGTTAATCTGTTAATTTGTAAAATGGTAATTAGTCAATTAATTTTCAAGCAAAAATTTTATAGCCTAATTTGCTAGTCAACCAATTAACTAATTAACTATAGTATAGCTGATTTCCCCAATTAAATGAAGGACCTATCTTAGGAAAGTCTTGTCTACAGAAAGTTCAATTTCCTTACCGCCACGAAGTACTGACAATGAGAAATCGTCTGGTGCATCTAATATGTGATACGGCGTAAATACTGAATGGATGTTCTTATCATTTATAGAAATAATCACATCACCAGTTCTTAGTGGTGTAGAGCCTCTATGGCTGACATAAAAACCGCTTATATCGCCTGTTCGTTGATTTTCTTTATCTTGTAAACCAACATCTATATAAGAACCAGTTACAGGCAACCCCTTTAGGTTAATAGATGATCCACTTAAAATTGCAGGGAGATGATTCTCTATCCAAAAACTTGGAATAATTTTCCCATTCTTTCCTACAAACCCAACAAGTGCTCCCTGCTCATCAAGAACAGTTGCGCCACTAACAAATGATTCTGTGTTGTAAAAAAAATGCTGCCCAGAAATGGAATAAATTCGATTTGTAGTTGTTTTCTTTATATCTCGGAGAAATGTTTGCGCGACACTTTTATTTTTTAATCCCCAAACAAATAAATGATCTGGAAAATTATCCCATTGGAAAAAAGAAAAAATTCTAAATCCACTCCCCTCATATTTTATATAAAGAAGACCTGTTGTTCTATCAAATATTTTTTTCTCAATATCATATACATTTCCTTCACTATCAACAGCTTCCCAAGACCATTCTTCTCCTGAAAGATACGAAGGGTATGCTCCAACTGCCCATCCATCTGAACTAAGAAGTGACGTCTCTAAAATTAATGCATCATCTGAATAAAATGTTTGTCCTACTTTTCTTCTTTTATCAAAGATCTTAATTGTTCTTTCGTTTGCATGCCTTACAATAAATGGATCAACAATCTGTTTGTCTTTTAACACATCTTTATTGTAAACACGAACTGATTCCTCTGGGAGGAATGATGGAAGCATCCAACTGGTTGCAATGAGTGCAGCACTTGCACCAGCAATAACAGCAATTACTAGAATAATAAAAAATCCTGGCAAGGACTGTACACGGCTATACCAAGAAACATGACAGGTTTTTGGTGGAAGATGTGGTGATTCATTCATAATTAACAATTAGCAATTAACAATTAGCAAAATAGTACAGAAAGACTCTTTATATTGAGAATGGTATTACTAGCTATTAGCTAATAGTTAATAGTCAATACAAGAAAGATCTAGACTTAGTTAGCTAATAACTAGTAACTAGTAACTAATAACTAATTCCTTTCTGCCAAAAACACCCTATACTAAGTTGGTAATTGATAATTGTTAGTTGTTAATTGTTTTAAATCCATGAGACAACAAACATAAGTGCCACAAACAATATTAAATTAACTCCAAGGAATATTCTTTGTCGTTTCCATTGCACGCCTGCCTTACTAAAATGAAAACGAAACAAGAGTTGTACAATATACCATATCCACGTTACAAATAGTCCAAGGGCAGTGTATCCAAGCGGGAGCAATCGGAATACCCACACCAGCTCAATTCCTATAAATCCAATACACGACATCCAAATAGTTGCTCGACGAAAACTAATATCATAATACATTCTCCAAATCATAAAAGACACAAATGCAAATAATGCTCCTGAAAAAATACTAAGAAGCCAAAACGAAAAGCCTTGGAAAAACACATCTATAGCAAACAATGTTGTAAGAATACCATATGTGTCAAACACCCAAAGCATCATTAAAATTCGCCTGTATGACTTTTCTATATGTGTTGTATATCCACTGGAAGGGACAGACCATGAATGCAATAACGCAATGACTGTTCCACCAAGCAATACCAAAAGTGATCGCAACAAATTCCATTCAACAAATAAAAGAAGACCAATAAAGGCAAGCATGGTTACTACCGTGAGAATTTGGATATCCTTTCTAAAAATAATTTTTCTTAAGATATGTTGGAAACCACGAATAATAAGTAACCAAATGATAAATACTAAAAGAAGAACCCACCAAATTGGGAACTTCACAATAAGAAATAGTGCAAGAACAGTAAATATTCCTACTCCTACACCAATTGATCTATGTACAATATTTGCCATGCAATTATCCCTTTTGTTTTCTAAATATATCTTTTAAAAAGACACTTCCAGCCGTAGCAACTGGAATTGCCAAAAGCACTCCAACAAAACCAGCAAGCTGTGCACCTATTAAAAGAGCTGTGATACTGACTATTGGATTCAGGCCAACAGCCCGTTGCATTACCTTTGGAACAAGGACATGATTTTCAAACTGATGAATAATAACATACATGACCAGTACCATAGCGAACTTCACCATACCACCATCTGAGAAAGCAAGCAAGAGGGCTGGTAATCCAGAAAAAACTGGCCCAAGATATGGAACAAATTCTGTTAATGCTGCAAGAAGAGCAAGTACGGCTGCATATCGTACATCTAAAAGAACCAAACCGACAAACACAAGCGCTGCCATAATAAGACTCAATACAATTTGTCCACGCATCCAGGCTCCAAGTTTGTCACGCATTTTTTTAAATAGTTGTGTCAGATATGGAACGTATTCATCTGGAACAACATTTCGAAATATTTTTTTAAGTGGATCTTCTTGTGCCACCATATAAAATGTCATAACAAGCACAAGAACAACAGAAAAAACCCCACCAAAAAATCCTGAGACTGTTGAAAATACACCAGAAATTGTTGGAGCAACAGTAGAAGGTGTTGTTACTACTTGCGCACTTGATTGGTTTTCAAAACCAAGTGCTTGCGGAATATTTTGTGCTCCTGCCCAAATACTTTGTATGGTTGGATTTTGTTGTAAATCTTCAACAAGCTTCATCACATTGTCAGCAAGTTGCGGAGCGTCCTGCACGACAACAGGAGAAATTACTATTATTGATAAACTGACTAATCCAAAGACGACTATATAGATAATCAATACTGCTAAGGAACGAGGAATCTTTCTTTTTTGAAACCAACTTGCAAATGGATCTATAAGTGCTGCAAGAATCAATGCGATGAAAAGCAGTAAAAGAATATTCCAAATAAGATAAATTACATAAACAAATAAAATAAAACCCAATATTTTAAATAAGGATTTTGTGCTAATCGTAAATTTGACCTCTTGCATAAGGCTTGAAATTAGAGCAATTTTAGTATACACTAAAGATCTTTCGTAGTACAATGATTATAACGTAACATATGCCAACGTACGCAAAGAACAAAAAAGCGCTATTTGATTATGACATCCTTGATACACTTGAGGCTGGCTTAGTATTGTCTGGAGCAGAAGTAAAATCAGTACGAAATGGACAAATAAACCTAAAAGGAGCCTTTGTCACCTTTCATAAGAATGAAGCATTGCTTACAAATGCACATATTAGCAAGTATAAAAATGCTGGAAACCTTGATTCTTACGATCCTACAAAAAGCAGAAAATTACTCTTAAAAGCCAAACAAATCGCTTATTTACAAGGAAAATCGCAGGAAAAGGGCTTGACAATCGTCCCACTTTCAGTATATACTAAGGGCCGCCGGATAAAGGTTGAAATTGGTGTAGGAAAAGGAAAAAAGAAGTATGACAAAAAAGAAACAAAGAAAAGAAGAGATATTGAACGAGAGGCACAAAGATCTATAAAGGAAATATCATAAATAGAAAGACACCTGCCTGCCGGCAGGCAGGTAAGATACAAATCTCTGTGAAAATGGCACGATTGGAACTTCACCGATTCGTCATGTGATCCCGACAACGTCGGGATTTTACGTGACGCTCCGGTGGTGTTCTACAAACATCACTTTTAAGGGGATGACAGGATTCGATAGATGGATCTTGTTATCGTACATATGCATGTCGAGAATGTCTTTGTTCTCGTAAATACCCAAAGGCAAGACATAAGTGCAAACTTAGTCAATCGAGTAAAGAGCGCTATTGCTAACGCATTCAGCACTCCAGCACTCGCAACTGCTGTAGCTTAAGTGCCACGGCGATCGCCCCCATAATACTCGATAGTGGATCGGCGGTCTCAACTTTTCGAGTGTAGGACAACATTGTTGCCTGACAATGCTGTCTGAAGTAATTCAGGCTTAGTATGATGTTATTTTGTTGCTTTTTTAGCATCATATGAAACAACAAAGCAGCTATGCATGTAGATTATGACGCTAACCCGTCTAGACCCGGGTTCAATTCCCGGCATCTCCACTATGAGAATATCCCGCAAAAAAAGAAAACCATCACCAATCATACCTCGTTTTAATTTGAACGAGCGTATTCAAGCACCTGAATTGCGAGTTATTGATAGTGATGATACAAATCTTGGTGTCATGCCAAAAGAAAAAGCACTTGAGCTTGCACGTGAACAAGAAGTTGATTTGGTAGAAATAAATCCAAAAGCAAATCCTCCAGTAGCAAAGATTACAGATTTTAAGCATTTCAAATATCAAAAAGAAAAAGAAGTCAGAAAACAACGAACAAAATCTAAAGTGAGTGATTTAAAAGGTGTGCGTCTTTCTATCCGTATAGGTCAACATGACAAAGATGTCCGAAAAGCACAAGCAGAAAAATTCCTCAATCGAGGAGACAAGGTAAAGATTGAAATTATCCTTCGTGGAAGAGAACGAGCTAAAACTCATATAGCAAACGAAGTTATCCAGGATTTTGTCGTTAGTATAAAGGAAAATATGTCTTTGAGATATGACCAGGAAATCACACGACAAGGGAATAAAGTAACTGCAATTATCGCAAAACAATAATCAAAAAGCCCTAAATGCTGTAAAGGCATAAAAGGCCTTAAAGGCTCTTGTTAAAAGCCTTTTAATCCTTTATTGCTTTTAAGGCATTTAAAGCCTTTTAAGAGCCTTGACAAAATTTAGACAATCATATATAATCTAGCCACTCAAAAAAAGGAGAAATTCATCAGAATTTTCCAGAAACAGTTCATATGCCTAAAGTAAAAACAAGAAAAAACATAGCCAAAAGATTTCGTATAAAGAAATCAAAAAAGGGCACAAAAATTTTGAAACGTACAGACGGTCAAGATCATTTTAATTCACGCGAAAGCGGGAAGACAAAACGAAACAAGCGTTCTGACAATACACTTGCAGTAACTGCACAACAAAAGACAATTTTGCGTGCAATGCCGTACAAAGAATAATATTGATATATGCCTAGAGTTAAACGTGGAAAAGCACATTTAAAGAAAAGAAAAAACTTACTAAAACGTGTAAAAGGTTTTGGTGGTGGTAGAAAAAACCTCATTAAACAAGCAAAAACAGCTGATACTCGTGCAGGAATGCATGCGTATAGAGATCGCCGTGTGAAAAAGCGTCTTATGAGACGACTTTGGCAGGTGCGCATCAATGCTGCTGTTCGTGCATTTGGAATGAGTTACAGCAAATTTACTGGTGCTTTGAAAGAAAAAGAAGTTGGAATTGATAGAAAAGTACTTTCTCAGTTGGCAGCAAAAGAGCCAAAAATCTTTGAAAAAATAGTTGAGTTTGTAAAATAATCCTCAATTCCCTCCCCTTGACAGATACGACTTTCTGTGCTATACTGTCTTGTGAACAAAATTGATAAAGAGCCCTCAAATGTGTTCGATGAACGCGGAAGTGCCCCCTCCTTCACTTCCTATGCAGACGTCGAACACTTCGAGGGCTTTTTTATTTGTATTGATAATACTTGACACCTGGGGGCGGTTTTGGTAGAATATGCCCAGTTTATTCTTCATAAGAAAACCTATGGGAACAAGAAAGAAAAATAATCAACGTGAAAAACAACGTAGAATTATTGCAAAAAAGAAGCGTGATGAAAAACGCATTAAACGAGCAGCCAAAGGAAAAACTGCTGGACAAAAACTAGCAGATAAAATGGCTGGTCGTACAGCATAAAACATGATATACTGTGTCTCGTCTCTCTATTGAGACAACACAGTTTACGGACCGGTAGTTCAATTGGTTAGAGCACCGCCCTGTCACGGCGGAAGTTGCGGGTTCGAGTCCCGTCCGGTCCGCCATCGCCTCGCTGAAGCGAGGCTACGGCGGATACAGTCCGCATAGTAGACTCGCGAAAGCGGGTTTACTTTATTTAAAGGAGGAACTATGTATTACGTCTTCCCGCCTGCCCGCCGAAGCCTGAAAGGCGAAGGAGGGTCCGGTCCGCAGAAAAAATAAGGTCGTACATCAGACCTTGTTTTTTTGTATTCAAAAGTATGCTATCATCTATTTATACTCACTAAACAACCCTATGAAAAAATATCTTCTTTTCCTCCTCCCACTCATTGGCTTTGGATGTGTAGCTTCATCTCCAACAATTGAAGTGGAAACAATCACTCGGATAGATGGTGGAGAGTCAGTTAAAATATTTTATCCAAATGAAACTGAAAACGCTGTTGAATCCTCTACTCGAGTATTTGCCAACTGTGCAGAACTTGGCTTTTATAAATCACATCCATGGTTCAGTCGGCTTAAAGATGAATTTAAAAAAGGTGAATTTAGTTCTGGTGACATTGGAACCAAAGGAGATGCATGTTTGTCAACCGACCAAACAAAAGTTGTATTTATCCCAGACGATGCAGCATACAAACAAAATTGTGGAACAGTTTACCTTTTTGATGTAGAAGGCCAGCCAATGAAAATGGCAAAAGGTGCAGAATATTGTGCAACAAAATTTGGGCGAAGAGTTGATAATTATATTGAATTTATTGGTGGTGTAGACAAAGCAAAAAAATGTGCTAATCATCAAGGAAAATATTACTTTGAAGAAAACTTAATTGAAACACAGCCAGGAAATTGCAACTAGCAAATCTTCTATGACCTTTTGGAAAAAATTCTTCATGATCATTGGCATTATTGCATCTATTCTTGCATTTCTTCTGATAATTGCAGCTGTTATTGGATACTTTATATTTTTCGCACCAAATAAACCTTCATCACTAGAAACTGGAAAAGAAAAACAAGCCCAAACAACAGAGGTAAAAAAAGAAGATGCAAAAGCTCAAGTAGATGAACATCCCCTTCTTTCTGAAACACAGGAAAAAACACTTAAAACATTTGGTGTGGATGTGAGTGAGCTTCCAACAGAGATAGATAATAATCTTGAAACTTGTGCCACTGACCTGCTTGGTGAAGAACGAGTTGCTGAAATTATTGCAGGAGATACTCCATCGCTCTCTGATATTTTGAAAGCGAAAAAATGTTTTTAGAAAACTAAATCAAAAAAACACCTTTTGAGGTGTTCTTTTGATATCCCCGAACTCCTCCGTGTATCCGATTGGATATCACCTTTGAAAAGAGTTCGGGTCTCCTTGTTGGGTCTACGCAGCCACGCGCTGACGAGCACGCTCGAGGATCTTGTTGGCATTGCTGCCGTACTTTCCTCGGACAATGTCCGTGTGAGCCAGGATCCAAGCCGCATGCAGCTCATGACCCTCGCGCCAGCTCGGCTCCTCGTCGTCGACCGGGAGGTCGAGCATGGTCTGCCACCAGCGCGGGACTTCCGCGCGTCGCGGCGACATGTACGAGGGACACGACGAGCGACCAATGCGAACACCATCCTTGTAGAAACCCGCGAGCTCTTCGAGCGCGCGGAAGACTTCGGGGTGGAACGCGTGGCAGCCGGTCTGCGCGATCTGCGCAGCCTTTCCAGCGACGCAAGCCACCCACTCCGCCAGATGGATCTTGATAACCTGGAACGAATCGGGATCGATCATCCGCACGAAAGCGGACAGGGGCGTCTCGATCTCGCGCTCAGCCACATCGCTGAGGTACGAAACCTTCCAACGGTTGTTGTCGATACGCTCGGCAGCGATCTCACAGCGATCACCAGACCGTGCGCCCTCGAATCGCCAGGTGAAACTCGTCAACTGACGAACCTGGAAGCCGATGACCTTGGCAAATGTCGACCGGCGCCGGCCGATGTTGCTGCCACGACCGGGGTCAAAACCGACCAGACTGACTTCATGCCCCGCTGCCTCACCACGAACCTCGTAGCTGTCGGCCTCGTTGAAGTACAGGCGGGTGCGGCGTGTGGGCAGGTCACACCGGTGCGAGTTGGCGAAATAGCCACACATGAAGAAAGCGAGCCACGCTTCTTCGACCTCACCGATCAGGTGCGTCTTTCCCTCAAACTGCTTTGCTTTCATCGTGTTGTCCTCCGTGAAAAGCTGTGTTGTTGCGTTTGATGTAGCATCAATACTCTTGGCAGAGCATAGATTACTAACAACACAGTATAGCACAAAAAACCCCTTTTGTCAAGGGGTTTTTGCTAATATTTTGCTAAAATAAGGTTTTTTTGATACAAAATTTACATGCCTAACTTCCCTTTCAAATCCTTTAGTCTAGTATAAAAACCTGTTGTGTGAATAGAATCAAGTTTTAAATATTCAGAATCATAATGGTGTAACCACTCATGAAGCAATGTGTCTAAAAATGTCTTTTGTGCAAGAATTTTTTGCTGTACTGCTGTTCTGTTATTGATATAAATATATTTTGTATCTGATTTGTAATATCCATACTGACGATACACCACTCGCCCTTTTGATTTTTTATGATATTGTTTTTTGTCAGAAATTTTTACTTTGACTGGTCCTATGTTTGTGCCTGTACACAACTCTTGAACAAGGAGCGAACTTAACTTTTGACGACGAACTGTTGTGTTTGATTGTAAAATTTTTTGTGTAAGCAACTTCATTCTTGAAGAAATACGAATATCAACAGAAAGAACGGCATTACTCCGTTCATAATTTGATTTAGGAAACCTTCTCTTTCTTTTTACCACTCGCTTCTTCTTTTTCTTAATTGGTTTCTTCTTTTTGAAAAATGAAAACATAGACAATTAGCAACTAACAATTAGCAATTAACAACTTAGTATAGGGTGATTTTGGTAGAAAGAAATTAGTTATTAGCTACTAGTTACTAGTTATTAGCTAACTAGGTTTAAATCTTTCTTATATTTATTAACTATTAGCTAGTAACTAATAACTAGTAATACAATCCTCAACCTAAAGAAACGTTCTATACTAGTTTGTTAATTGCTAGTTGTTAATTGTTGTGGAGTCGCAGACCTGCCACCCCTTTGGTACATCACATGGCGTTGAAAATACCTGACACGATGAATCCTTAGCTACACGAGCATACGTAATCATTTGAACACAAAAGCGACCTTCTCGGACATCCCAGTGTGTTGCAGGTCTATCTGAAGTCAATGTAGAACTTGTAAATTCAAGAGAATCTAAAATATCATCAATACTCGCTGAATTGGTATTAAATTCAAGTACAATATTTTCAAAAGATATTTCAATAACTTCTACAGGAGAACCATCTTTTGAAAATGTATCAGCATACCGAACTGCAGGATATCCATCTACTGTCCCATGTCTCTTTTGATTGTCAGGCACGGGATGACCTACAAGTTGCTTAAAAATACTTACATACTCACCTGTTTTTAAATCTCGGAGTGTTAATCCCCCGTTCCAATGTTCTACACCCCAACGACTTGGATATTGAATACGAAATTGAGCAAATGTATCGACAGAAAGTGGAGCTGTAAGATTGTGAATTTCTTGTTCTTTATCTTTTTGTATTTTCTTTTCCAACTTTTCTCGAATAGCACCTGGAGAAATTTCTTGCGTTGCGGTTTCTGAAATAGTTGGCGATGTTGTTACACCGCCACAGCCAGCACCAAGTGCGACAAAGCCGACTGCAAGTGCCCCCCATGCAAGAAGAAGACCAAGAACAGGCATATGCATCTTTCTCCCTTTTCTTCCAACTGTATTTTCAACAAATCCAACGTGCTCTCTTGCAGGTAACATCGCATCTGGATCTAAAGAAATACTATCAATGCCCGCACGAATTAAAAATTCTGTAAATCCAGGATAATCATGAGGAATTTCCCCTGAAATACCAACCGTTTTTCCATGCTTATGTGCAATATCAATAACATCTTTTATAACTTTTGTTGAAATTTTATTTTTTTCGTTGTATACATGATCTGCTCCAGACAATTCATCTTCAATACCAAGTGCCACAGACGAAGCATCTTTTGAACCCAATGAAAATCCATCAAATAATGTTGCAAATTCTTCAGCCAAGACAACGTTGGATGGAATTTCACACATGACATACACTTTCAATCCATCTTTGCCTTGCTTTAACCCAAACCTTGCCATTTTTTTCAACATGCTCTCCCCTTCTGCTGGTGTTTTACAAAATGGAATGAGGACAACAATATTTTTTAATCCCCATTGATCCCGGGCTCGCTTTATTGCCCGACATTCATATTCAAATAATGATTTATATTCTTTTGAATAAAATCTATCTACTCCAATAAAATCTTTTCTAGGACTGTTCTTCTGGATTGCCTGAGCACCAACCAGATTAGAAAACGTATCTTCACCAATATCACTGAGTCGAAATACAACTTCATTTGGATGCATGCTTGCAGCAATTCGTCCTATTCCCTCTGCAAGTTTTGCAACAAGATAATCAGTTTTTCTTTTATACCCTTTTGTTATGTCAGCAATCTGTTTTTTAAGCCGTGTATTTTTCAATGTTTTATATTGTATTAGTGCAAGAGGATGAACATGGATGTTATTGTCAAAAATAGATTCTTCACGAATCAATCCAACTCCATCTGTTGGCAAAAAAGATAAATCAAATGCATGATCTGGATCACCAAGATTAATCATAATCTGCGTTTTTGTCTCTGGAACATTTGAATAATCAGTTCGTTTTACTTCAAATGGCAAAATACTTTTATATACGACCCCATACCCTGCATTTGCACAAGATACTGTTACTTTATCTCCAGTAGACAGAACATTTGTAAGACCAAGAGCACCCACAATGCATGGAATGCCCTTTTCACTTGAAAATTTTGCTGCGTGACTTGTTTTATCTCCGTATTCAACAATAATTGCAGACGCAATATTCATTGCTGGTTCCCATTCTGAATTTGTATCGGATTGGATAACCAATACTTCTCCTGATTTACATTCTTTAATGTCAGATGTGGTATTAATAATCCGCACAGTTCCTGCACCAATTTTCCTTCCAACAGGAATTCCGCGAAGTAATTCTTCACCTTCTTGTTTAAGAATATGTTGTTCAAAAAATGAATAGGTACCTTGTGTTTTCTTTTTGATTGGAAGCACTTGCAGCACAAAAAAATTACCGGTCTTACTCTCTTTTACCCATTCAATAATTTGAGGAGCATTATACTGTTCTTCAATAATGAGCGACCATGTTGTAAGTAAAAACGTTTCTTCATCAATAAGTGTAAAAGAATCTCTCTCTTTTTCTGGGACGCTTTCTATTACGGTTCCCTTTGTCTTTCCAGACACTATTTTGTGCTCTTTTGATCCAAGGGTCTTACCAATAACCGACTCATATCCCAATCGTACTCCTTCTTTAAACATACAAAATTCATCTGGGCCGCTTGTCTTCCTGGAAACAGGGTTCCCCAAACCGTATAGAGCATGTATCAAGCAAACATTATCAAAACCAGAAGCAATATCCATGGTAGTAACAGTTCCACTTACCCCTTTGTCAGCATTAATCATTCTTTGTACAGAAACAGAAAGACCAACACTTAAATGATCAATCGCATGTTCATGCCGGGTAATCATTGCCTGTTGTGTAAACAACGATGCAATACATTTTTTTACAGCTTGAATAAGATCTTTTTCTCCTTTTATATTTAAGAATGCTTCTTGCTGTCCAGATGTCTCACCGCCACCACCAATAACACTCGGTCGTACTGCCACAGCAATGGCACGTTCTCCTGATTCTTTTGAGAGCATTCTGTATGATTCGATTATGTCCTTTTCAAGCGAATCAGAGAATGGAGTTTCCATTATTAACTTACGAATTTTCTTTCCACTACGAGCGAGCGAACGTGCATCCCTAACATGGAGTCGCTTCATTTCATCATTGATATCTTTATATATCCCTGACTCCTGCAAAAATTTCCAATATGCATCTACAGTTGTTACAAATGCATTTGGAATTGAAATTCCTTTCCCTGAAAAATTTGTGTATACATCTCCCAAAAAAGCATGTTTGTATCCGACGACCGCAACATGATCTAATGAAATATCTTCTAACCACAAAATAAGAGATTCCGTATTCTCTTTTTCTGTTGACAAGGATGTGTCCTTCTTCAGACCTGCCATAGGATAAACTAATGTATCTCTCGTACTTCCAATAAATTGATGTGCCCCGAGTGGCCGACAGGCTGACCTGCAACAACAATTATTCTATCAGAATTATTAACAATTTGTTTTTCTTTTAAATAGACTACTGATTCATCAACCAATTCCTCAACAGTGGTACATGCTTTTAGTATAAAAGAATGGACCCCCCAAGAAAGATTTAATTGATGTCGCACTCGTTCATCTTGTGTTCCAATAACGATTGGAAGTTCAGGACGGTGTCTACTAATAAGTCGTCCTGTCCCACCAGAAATTGATCCTGCTAAAATTAATTTTGCATCTGTCTTTTCTCCGAGCAATCGTGAAAGACCACTGATAACATCGTTGATAGATTTTTCTTCTCCATCAAACCTGCGCAATTCCATATTATCGTATGTTGACTTTTCTGTTTCTATAATGATGTCTGCCATGGTCTGCACTGCTTCAACAGGATACTTTCCTGTGGAGGTTTCGTTTGAAAGCATAACGGCATCTGTATGATCAATAACAGCATTGGCAACATCAGAAACTTCTGCACGTGTTGGGCGTGGATTTTCTTGCATTGAGTCGAGCATCTGTGTTGCAACAATAGCAGGTTTCGCCGCCCTAAGAGCAGCAGTAATAAGTTTCTTCTGAACCACAGGAACTTGCTCAGCAGGAATTTCAATTCCTAAATCTCCACGAGCAACCATAATTCCATCTGCAACATCTACAATCTGATTAATTTGTTCAACTGCCTCAATCCGTTCAATCTTAGCAATAATACCAATCGGGTGTTCAGACTCAATTCCCAACTCTTTTTCGCATGTAACAATATGTTCACGCAAATGAATAATATCATCTGGTCGCATGACAAATGACAATGCAATTAAGTCTACACCTTTTGCAACACCAAATTTAACATCTTCTTTGTCCTTGTCTGTTAGAATGCGCATATCTAATGTTGAATCTGGTACATTCATTCCTTTGTGAGATGTGATAACTCCACCTACGGTCACAACACCATGAATTTTACTTCCTTCGACCTGTTTAATTTCTACTTCTGATTTTCCATCATTTAATAAAATTCTCTCTTCAGGTTTTACATGTTCATGAAGCTCATTATAATCAACTGGGATAGACCCATCTGAATAAACATCAATAGATGTGTCAAAAATCACTTCTTCTGACTCTTTTAATTCAATACCCTCTTCTGGAAGTTTACCAACTCGAATTTTTGGACCTTGTACATCTTGCAAAATAGTAATAGGGACCCCTGTTTGCTTTTCAACCTCACGAATATTATTGATTATCATCTCATGATTTTCATGTGTCCCATGAGAAAAATTAAGCCGAGCTACATTCATGCCGGCTGCAACCATTTTTGTAATATCATCTATAGACTCTGATGCAGGTCCTAATGTGCAAACAATTTTTGTCCTTTTTTGCATATTACTGTATTGATTTGAGAATCTGATTAATATCTATTCCAGAGTTACTTGCTGAACCGAGAAAACCACCACTAATAAAATCCTGAATTTGATTTGTAAAGTCAGTAACAAGTGGCGGAAGGAAAATAATTCCAAGGATGAGTGGAATAAGAATAATTGCAATTTTAAAATAGCTGAGAAAAACCATCATGGTCAGACGCCTTTTTATTTTTTTATTCTGTTCGTACACGGCCATTGTCCACTGGATATTCTTTGTCGTCAATTCTTTTAAGTCATCGTTTGATGTAGGAGAGGATAATTCCTCTTCATGAATTTTTTCTGACATATGCATTTCTCATGTTATAAAATTTGAAAATATATTATCCTTTTAGATTTCGCCGTCTGAGTGACTTGATTTCAGTTTCAAACGTATCAACATCTGCAAATGCACGGTAGATAGAGGCAAAACGAATAAAGGCTACTTTATCAAAACGTTTTAAATGCTTCATAAGAATTTCTCCAATTGTTTCACTTTTTACTTCTCGCTTTCTTTTCTTTTGAATATCTCTCTCTACATTGTGAACAAGCCTATCAAACTTTTCCTGAGTATATGCACGTTTAATAAGTGATTGTTTAATTCCAGCAACAATTTTTGATCGGGAATATGCTTCTCGTCTTCCATCACGTTTTACAACAGTAATATCGAGCAATTCCATTTCTTCAACAGTGGAAAATCTATATGCACATTTCACACATTCTCTTCTCCGACGAACAGCAACACCATCTTGTGTCACACGAGAATCTACGACTTTTGTTTCTTTTGAATTACAAACTGGGCAATACATACTATACCGAAAATAATATCTTTAATATGCGTATTTTACCATAACAACAAGCAATTAACAATTAGCAATTACTAACTTAGTATAGAGTGGTTTTGGTAGAAAGGCATTAGTTATTAGCTACTAGTTACTAGTTATTAGATGACTAGGTATAAATATTTCTTATATTGTCTATTAGCTAGTAACTAATAACTAGTAATACAATTCTCAACTTAAAAAATCTTTCTATACTAGTTTGTTAATTGCTAGTTGTTAATTGTTTTATCCGTTTCAAAAACCCCTATACGGGGCTATGAAATATTATCTATGGTGATAGCTATAAGCCCATCTTTCTTCTGATAAATGTAGGTATTTCTAAATCTTCTGCATTAGTGTCAGACTTGGCAGGTGAATTTATTGGCATTTGCTGTTGATCTAATGTTCTTCCACAACTAACAGGCTTACTTGCAAAACTTGGAGTTGTCACTGGCTCTTCCTCTTCTTCCAATACATCTTCTACCTCATCGACTGGCTGTGTTGCTTTTTTCTTTCTTGAAAATAAATTTGATGAGGAAAATGCTGGACGTGCATTTGAAAAACTCTGTGTTGATTCAACTGAAGGCTGTGACACTGACAATGAGTTACGATCGTCAAACCCTGTTGCAATAACAGTGATACGAACATCTTCTCCGAGTGATTCATCGATGACTGCACCAAAGATAACTTTGGAATCATCGTCTGCTGAACTTGTAATAATTTTTGCTGCTTCTGAAACTTCTTGCATAGACAGTGACGAACCACCAGCCACAGTAAAGAGAATACCACGCGCACCATCGATAGAAAGTTCTAAGAGTGGACTTGAGATTGCCTGATGAGCAGCATCAACAGCTCGATTATCACCGCTTCCAGTACCAATACCCATGAGTGCAGAACCAGTATCTTGCATAATTGTTTTGACATCTGCAAAGTCCACATTGATCAAACCAGAAACAGTAATTAATTCTGAAATACCACGAACACCTTGGTGCAATACTTCATCTACAATTTTAAATGCATCTAAGAGCGATGTTTTTTTGTCGATAATTTGAAGTACACGATCGTTTGGAATGGTAATAATGGTGTCAACATGTCGTGCCATTTCATTGTGTGCTGCGTCTGCAATCTTTGCACGTTGTGGTCCTTCAAATGAAAATGGTTTTGTTACCACTGCAACAGTCAATGCACCAACTTCACGAGCAATCTCTGCAATAACAGGGCCAGCACCAGATCCTGTACCACCGCCAAGTCCACAAGTAATAAATACCATGTCAGTTCCTTTGAGTGCTTCTCTTATTTCATTTTGTGCTTCTTCTGCACTTCTCTTTCCTAATTCTGGATTCATCCCCGCACCAAGTCCACGTGTCACTGTTTTTCCAATATGGAGTTTTAGTGGTGCACTATTGTGATGAAGTGCTTGGACATCTGTATTCATTGCAATAAAATCAACACCTTTTATTCCAGTGCTTACCATACGATCAACTGCAGAACCACCTGAGCCACCAGCTCCAATGACCTTAATTTTTGCAAATGTTTCTATGTCTGGTTTTACTTGAGGCATACGTTATCAAGAAAATTACTTTTTGAACAACAAATGTATTCAAAAACAAAAAAGATACTCTTTGTATCCTGTAGTTTACGCGTTTCACTTTTGACTGTCAAGAAGCTATATTTTTACTTATGTTAATAAGCTGTGTGCACAATAGTCCTTATGGAATAAGTGACTTCCAGACATCTTGCATGCTCTTTAGTACTTTTCCTGCACTTGTAAACCGAGATGGTGATTTTGTTCTACTTCCATTGTAAATTGAAGATCCCCACTTTACCAATCCTAATACTGAACTAAATGAAATGTCATGAACTTTTCCTTGTCCCCCACTCATGTACATTGGATAGCCAAGTGATGCAGGCAATGATAATTCATCTTTTGCAAGATCAATTAGTCCATTAATTTTTGCACCACCACCTGTAAACACAATACCAGCTGGGAGTCTGCCATCTCTGTCTACTACACGTAATTCATATTGTATTTTTTGCATCAATTCACTTACCCGTGCCTGTATAATTTGTGCAACATAGTGCAAAGAAATTTCTTCATCATCTGGAGAACCAAGACTTGATAAATTTATTCTTTCTCTTTTTGGGATACTCTTTGCAACACAATGTCCATATTCGACTTTGACTCTTTCTGCAACATCAATTGATGTTCTCAGACCAATAGCAACATCACTTGTAATATAATCTGCACCAATAGGCAATACTGCTGAATGACTAACATCTCCTTCTTCGTATATGACAATACTTGTTGTAGAACCACCAATATTTACAACTGCAACGCCAAGTTCTTTTTGCCGTTGTGTTGTAACAACATCTCCTGCAGCAAGAATAGAAAGAACAAGATCATCAATATCTATTCCAGTTCTATACACTGCTTTTGTTATATGTTTAATATGCTGTGTTAAACCAAAAATTATCTGTGCATCTACCTCGAGACGAATACCAGTCATCCCCACTGGATCTTTTATTCCTATTTGGCCGTCAACGCCAAATGAATGAGGAATAACATGAAGAATTTCATAATTTAGCGGAATGGAAACGGTCTTTGATGCCTCAACAACTCTATCAACATCTTCTTGTGAAATTTCACCATCTGACTTAGCAACAGCAACAACTCCTTTATTTTTTTGTGAAAGAATATGTGTACCAGAAATACCAACCCATGCATGTTCAACCATGACACCAGTAAGCCGCTCTACCTGTTCAAGTGCATTTGAAAGTGATGACACTGTCTCTTCTATGCTTGTAATAGCTCCTTTTTGCACACCTTCTGAAGGAACCTCAACCATTCCCAATATATGAAGATCTGGATCTTGTTCTTTTTTTGGTACATATTGCCCAACAGCAATCCTAATAGACGTAGATCCAATATCAATACCTGTAATAAGAATCGATTGATTTTTTCTATTCACAACTGAACGCATATATAAGGGGTTGAATAAATCCTAATCTAATAATATCACTCCTAGAAGAGTAACTCAACAACATGGGGCCAAAAAATAATTGTCCCAATGATGACTGCACCGATTGCTGTAAGAAGAACCATGGCTGCCATCATATCCTTTACAACTTGAACCTGTTTAAGCAAACGTGGTTTCAATATATCAACAAATTTTTCAAGTGCACTATTTAATAGCTCGAGCATGAGCACAGACAGAATCAAGAGAAGTAAAACTAAAATCTCACTCCTTCGTAACTCAAATACAAATATAAGAATAATAACAATCGCTGCAGCTACAAGCTGAAGACGAAAATTTTGTTCATGCTTGAACACATATTGTACCCCTCTCCATGCGTATCGTAGACTGTTAAAAAAATTATTCATATTATTTTTTCTTTTTCAATTGTGAAACCATCTTTTCTTGTAATGGCATCATTTTTTTTGCATCTCGTGGACGGACATGATCATAGCCAAATAAATGTAACACACCATGAACCAACATCCGTGTCAGTTCCTCTTGAAATGAAACGTCATATTCAATCGCCTGACGCTTTATTTGTGGAATGCAAATAAAAATATCTCCATAGTCAATTGCTTCATTTTTTATACTAAATCCATAATCATATGAGTCATCATGTAGGACAAATGAAAGTACGTCTGTTACTTTATCTTTTCCCCTGTAATCACTATTCATTCGTTTCATTTTTTTGTCACCAATGAGATGGACACTCACTGCTGCTTGATTTTTTTTCAACTTTTCAAGAACAAAAAAAACGATCTGTTTAATCCGCCTTTGTGACACACCCGGACGTTTTATTGTTTGGTAGATACTACACTCCATATCTATTCGTTTTCTGTTGTTGTCGTTAGTGTTGTTGATGTAGCTGTTCCCAGGTCACTCGATGTTGCTGTTGTCGTGTCTGATCCGAAAGCTGGTGGCTTTGGCAGTACAGGCTGATCTGGTAGCACAATATTTCCACTACCAAGGCGGAAACTTTGCAACATCATTTCCATAACATGACGGAAGCCGACTTGATCTGTTTCATCTGGATGATAGATTATCACATATACAGCCGTATTATCAACAATAAATCCAACCATACCATCTTTTCTTTTCCAGACAGATTGCTTAAATCTATTCTCTTTTTCTTGGATATCTGTAATAAATTGATCACTTGCTTCACGTGCAAACCAGTCAGAAAAGGTCTCCGTCGCCTGCTTTTGTTTCACAAGTACTTCCACATAATCACCAGTAATATCACTAATAAGTACTTGACTTGCATTTGCGTCTACCTCCCCAATAACCCAACTCACTGGATAATATATTCTGTATCCCCATGTTGGATTTATATATTCACTGACCAATCCAGAATCAATGATTTTTACTGGTGCAAAGCCAGTTGGATTATATAGATTCGCGACCTCTTGACCATCAAAATAACCGTCTTTATCTGTATCCCAAACACCACTATCTGTTTTAAACAATTCTTCTTCAAGATCAGTCAACTGGTCTGCATCTATGTCAGCACTGTCAGATAATATAATTCGTGGAAACTGTATACCAAGAGCCTGTGAAGAATCTGTATTTTCTTCATCTGTATCCTCAGATGCTTCAAGAGGAGTATCATCTTCATCTTCCAATGTATCGGTCGAGTCAGCAGCTGTATCTGAAGATTCTGGAACTGGTAACGTTGGTGGAG
This sequence comes from uncultured Gammaproteobacteria bacterium, assembly GCA_965231005.1. Lineage (GTDB taxonomy): Bacteria > Patescibacteriota > Patescibacteriia > Magasanikbacterales > UBA922 > CAZTEU01. Next base: position 604,292 of record OZ246405.1, on the reverse strand, counting down.
GTGGAGTTGTATCAGGTTCAACTCGCTGACCAAGATAGAACCACGTAATGCCACCCAGTGCAAGAACAATAACTATGATTCCACCAATCACAAACAGCTTATTGCCAAATAAACCTGGCTTTCTTTTTGGCATTGGCTTTGCACCTTTTGGAATATTAATTTTTCCTTTTTTCTTATCTACGTGCACGCCAGTTGGAGACGGAACAGGAGGCGAAATGGGTTTCTTTGGGACAGGAGCAATCTTTTTTTCTGGAATATTTTTTTTATTTTTCGATGTTGTCTTCTTTGAAGCAGGCGCTTGCTCTTCATAGATTGTAGGATTTTTTCCACCATAAAAAATATCTGGCATGGCTTTGACATCGTATTGCGATGCTGCAGAGTCTTTTTTTTCTTTATTCTTTTTTTTCTTTCCAAACATAAAAAATAATATCTAATATATATTATCTAATATATAGAATTCGGATTATATTGTTATATTGCTGCATTGCTATATTGTTAGCTGCCATAAAAATTTCAAATAATAGAACCTAAAACAATTATTAGACTAATCTAAGATGCTAATAAATAATAGATATTAAATAGTAGATAATAAGTATTCATACTTTGAAATAATTATTTTATCGCATCTAAAATCAACAAGGTTCTTTTACTGTGTAACGGTACTTGTTGCGGTTGGTGGCTCAAATAGACGTCCTGGCCCTGTTGGACTATATCCAGCTTTTACTTCTGCACCATCATCATACCCATCTTTATCTGTGTCAGGACTCAGCGGATCAGTTTTCCAAATAATAACTTCTTCTCCATCACTTAACCCATCACCATCTGTATCCCAATGAATTGGATTTGTACCAATTTGTCCTTCACGAAGATCATCTAATTCATCATTGTCTTGATCTACTGGTTTACCAAATAACAAATTGTCATCAATAACTTTGTTTGTGAGCTCTCCTGTTGAATTTGAATCATTTGAATCCAATGCTGTGTCAGAAATCAATCCAGGCTGTTCAGCTGGAGGATTTTGTGTCGACGGAACATTTCCAAAATCACTTGTATCATTTGATTTTATAATATTTGCATATATAAACCATCCACCACCACCAAGAATAACAATAACGACCAAAATAATAATAATCATAATAATTCCGCGACTGGTTGTAGGCTCTTTTATATCATATGTCTCTGGCAATGGCTGCGACTGATCTGCTCCAGGTTGAGGTGCAAGTGGAATGGATGGCGCTGCTGGTTGTACTGGAGCTGGAATAGCCTTTGGTTCTGGTTCTAGGGGCTGCTCTGTTTTTGGTTTAAGAACACCAGCACCCAATGCAGTCTCAGGCACTGTTTGCTGCACAGGTGGTGCTTCTGAAGCTTCAGGAGGATTTGGTGATGCAGGAGGAGGTGGAGGAGGTGCAGCATCAACTCCTGAAAACATATCCTCTGCCTCACCAAGAGGAAGATTAGACGGAGCAGAACCACCCGCTGCTGGTGTTGTTGGTTTATGATCGTCAAACATACTGAATAATATCTAATATTTATTATCTAATATCTATTATAATTGTCCTTCTCCTAATGGATTGTATCCACCAATAATTTCAAAACCATCTGCAAAACCGTCTCCGTCTGTATCATTTTTTGTTGGATCTGTTTTCCATGTATTAATTTCATCAAAATCACTTATTCCATCTCCATCTGTATCAAATTCTGTATTACTTGTTCCACTCTTTTTTTCATCATCGTTTGAAATACCATCTGCATCATCATCGTTTTCTATTGTTGGTGGTTTTACAAAAATTTGAAATTCATCCTCTACACTTTCTTCTAAATTTTGTAGAACATTTTTATCATCTTGTTTGTTTGAACGCATACTCGTAAATACATACGCAATAACTCCAATAATGATGATAAATAAAATTGCAATTAATATTTTTTTACTATTTGTCATATATTATTCATATTGAGCATATGGTGGCTTAGCTCCACCAAGCATATATTTGTCTATAACATCTATAAAAATATTCTTTCCAATTCGTACAGCTTTGTAGACATACCACTTTTTGGCTGTTGTTGAAATCTTATTCAAATCCTTTTTGTTTAATCGACCAACAACATTACTCATAACAAATTTATTTTTGTCTTTCTGATCTGCAACACCGATCCGAACGTCCATACTAAACGTAGGATTTTTTGTTATAAAATCCTTTAAGAATGGAAAATCATACTCTCCATTTTGCTTTTTTTGCTGTGGACTGTAGTCAACAACATATTGATATATTTTGCTTTCCTCCATTTCTGTAGCATTTCCTACTAGTCGCAAGGTTGCTCCCTTATTATTCTTTTTCCCAGAATTTATCCCTCGATAATTATTCTTACCATCAACAACTTTTGTACAATCTGCTACAGACCCACAATCAGTAGTTTGCAAAACAGAATTTTCTTTTGCAATATGTGAATCAAAAATAAATCCGTCATCACCTTTTTTATACCATTTTGCATTTGTTCGAAATGCTGACATTATCCCTTTTGGATTAAACGTTGCTGGTGGATTTTCTTCTACAAAAAAGTTCTTTGCTTTTTTTTCTGAAAATGAAAGAAGTGAATACCCTGGAGGCGCATCTGGAGAATCTGCGATTGTATTTTTCTTTAATGTATCAAAATTTGTTTCAATTGACCCATTTGGTTGTACAGCACCTTGTTCATCTTGTACTGACTCCACTTGATATGATTTTCCATCATTTACAATGTTGAATACATGCCAGTATTTTGCCAGTTTGTTACTACTTGTATCAGCAGCAGCGGCAAGAGAAAACACTTTTGCAGGCTTTAATATTGAATATTCGTCATCCTGCCCTTTTCTGTGTTCATAGACCTCAACAGTCAATTCTGTATTTGTGTTCAATCCTATAGGACCAGTTAAGCTATCAACGAAGAAACGGTATGAACCAACTGATTGACTTGCATCAATAGTAAATGATTGTGTGAAAATCGTCTCTCCATTTACATATGGATGGATATATACTTTATTTCGATGTCTGTCTGGACAATCCTTGGCAAAATCTCTACCAGTTGAACAGATATAACTTAATTTATCATCTTTATTAAATGAAGAAAGATAATTAACAACTTTTCCAGAATTCACCCATGGATTTTGAACATTTCCTTGGAACTTCAATCCTTTTTTATTTTCCTTGTCAGTCCATTTTACAACTACACGGAATACGTTTTCTGGAACTGGAGGAGAATAAACATATTCATGCTTTACAAATCCAAGTTCACCACTCACAGGATATTCAAAGAAATCAACAGCCCCTGCCTTTAGTTTTTCTGAAAGTCCTTTGTTGTCATAGATTCCTGTTTTTCCTCCAATGCCACCGCCTAACACAACACCATATCCCCCATTTCCATTTGCATCTTTGTCACAAAGTAATGATGTTTCTATTGTTCCAATTTTATCTTTTTCAAATGGAGCAACAAATGTAAAACTCGTATTGAGTTTAAATTCGTCCTTTTTATCTTTTGACGCAGACATTACTCTCCATTTCAGCAATTCGTAATCTTCTTTTGTATTTGGAGAGTCCTTTCTTACGAGTGCAATAGTTGCAGGAAGTCCAGGAACATCATTTGTTGAAAAATCTTGCTTCATTGGATTGATAAGTGCCACACGCGCCTCTGTCTTCTTTTTAACCAAACCACAAGTAACACATTGTTTTGATAGTACTGTACATTGTTTTAGACATTCATACCTTCCAGCATCGTCACAAGCGATTTCTTCTCTATTTCCTGGTTTTCCAATATTTGTTTTATATACTGTTGTTTGTTTATCTACTGTGCCTTCAAATTCACATTTTTCTCCATGGTTTACATCAATAGCTTGATTTCCACAGTATGCAACAGGATCAACAGTAAGGACTTTTTTACAATCTGCTGCACAGTAGGTACAAGCCTCTCCATATCCTGGTGTACATTTGATTCCATTCTTTGTTCCTTCATCACAAACTTCTTCTAAGTCTGTACCTGGAGTTGTTTCTGAATTTTCAACTTTCAAGTTTCCACAACCAACTTCTACTTTTTTCTGATCATCTAGAACGTCTCCACTGTATTCACCTTTACACGTCACAATAAACCGAATGTCTTTAGGATTTTCAATGTTTGGAGCAAACTTTTTATTAATAACTTTGTTACAATCATAATTTTCAAATTTTTGCTTTCCATCTCCTTGGACTGACAAACATTTATCTCCTGTGGCTGCAGAACAAATCGCATCTCCAGTCATTTCAAAACATTCATCAATATGTGTTGTGCCGGGTACAAATTTTGCATCTACTTTAAATTTCTTTTCTGCAAAATTCTTTACTTGTTCTTCGTACGCTTTCTTATCAATTCGAGTAATGAGAATCTTTGTATTTCCATTTACTGAATTGTATAAGTACTGCGGCAATTTTTTCATGCAGGCAATGTTTTCTTTTTTACACGTGCTACTACATCCATCTTTGCTTATGTTATTTCCATCATCACACTGCTCTCCATTTGAAACAATTTCATCACCACAGAACAACCCTGGTCCCTGACATGTTGGACTACATGATTTCTTTTCATCTATATTGTATAAATCCCAGTCGCCTGCTGAAGGATCACACAACTCAAGATATGTTTCACCTTGATTGTTTTCACCTGGATCGTACTTATTATTTTTATTTGCGTCTATGTAATCACGTTTGTTATTTCCACAGTACTGTGGACTTGGTGCTTTACAATACACATTACAATGACCATATGTTCCATTGAGTGGGCCATCATCACATGATTCATTTCCCTGAACAATACCGTTTCCACAACAAATTTGTTGTCCAGTTAGTTTTTCATTACACAGTGAGAAAAATTCTGGTTTGTACTCCCATGTACATTGATTTGTACATGTAGCAACACAGCTGTCTCCTTGTTTGAGATCCTTACATAAACTTGAATCGACTATTTTTGTCCCGCCTACAGGATCACATTGTTCAGTTGGTTGAACAACACCGTCTCCACAACTTCCACTAAACGGACTATATGTTGTTGATGGTGTACAAAATTGTGTAATGCCAAGAGACGCATCACTAAGAATAAAGTCTTTTCCAAATTCTACCCAAAGTTGTGATTTGTCTTGGAAGTATTCAAGAGGGACATGAATAGTGTATTCTCCTGTAGATGCAACTTTTCCATCTGGTGTTGGCGGTTTGTAAATATACTCATACACACTTGACTTCAATGGACATAAATATTGTGACTGTCCAGAATTCCAACATGTCTGAGGATCAGCACCATCACACTGTGTCCATTGATTAATCGGGTCTGTATTCAATCCCCCAACAATACTGCTAAGCGTTCCCCATGATGACCATTTTGATGTGGAATACCCTGGAATAAACGAACCACCTTTTAACTCTGGGAATGTCTTATTTTCTATTTTATCTTGATATGCTTTTATTTTTGTTTGTGCATCTTTAATATGACCAAGACGCTGCCAATCGCGCAAGAATTTGGTCTTTGCATTTGAACAAATACCATTTGTTCCTTTGAGTGGCTTTCCAGATTTATCTGCACAATCAAAGTCAGTAGAACATGTTACTTTGCTATATGCATATTTCTTTCCTTCTGTTACTTCTTCTGTAAAGTCAACTTTTGCAGGATCAATTGCACTATCAATACAATATCCATAGTCAGTTAAGTTTGTATTAAAGGTAAGTGATTGTAACACTTCTTCAAACACTTTTTTTGTATTTTCTTGTGCACCTTCACTAATACTAAATACATAAATGTTGCTAAATACTTTTGTTCCACTTTGTGGATTTTTTACAATGTTCAAAGCATTTATATAATAATTATTTCCGTCTGTGACTGCGTCATAGTTTCCTGAAGATACTTTTTGTGGAGCAGGCGCATCTGGGAAACGTTTCGTATACCACTGAAGTGCTGTGAGTCGTTTGTTTCCATCACCAGTTGTACCATTGTTATCAAAAATCTGTACACCAATAGCATCACTGTTTTTCCCATGTTCATCAAAAAACAATAACTTTTCGATTGGCTGTGTTAGTGAATCTTTTTTATCAAACACAGGTTCTTTTCCTTCACATGTTTGTTTTACTTTTGCATGATCAATAAATGTGCTTGACTTAAATGCATCTGGATATTCTTTTGTTGTACATGCATTATTATTTGGTGCAGGAATTGGCTTAGGAGGGACGTTATATTTTACACATCCATTGTCACTCCAACCACAAACTGGATAATCTGCAGGACAGTCTAGTGCTGTTTTACATGCAATATATTGTTTTGGTTTTACTCGACCAAAGCAGAGTGCACCGACGTCTTTTAATTCTTTGAAGTCATAACCTCCACTTGGAGTTTGAATCAATGTATATGTATCTGTTGGATATGCAGGCGCAATTTCACAATCACTGTCTACCTTACAAAATGCACCAGTAACTGAACAACGTTTTGAATCTGGGACAACTTTTTTCAAAAATGGAAGATCGTCTGTTGTGACACCAGTTTTTCCAGCATCTGAACAGTACTTAAAGCTAAAATTAAATTTCGCATCATTGTATGGTTTCCATGTTCCATCTTTTTGATATGCTGGCCATGGTGTTTCACAAAATTGTGATGTAAGTTCTGAAATACCAGAGAAAATCTTACCAACTTGATTGTTGTTTGCACTTACGTCTGCAGTAACCCGTGCAGTTGCAAATGCAGCAAGTGTTCCCTGCACATTTTTTGAAGCAATGGTCACTCCTGAAGTCGATGTTGCAGAACCTTTTGCTGGAATATCAAATACAGGATTTTCCTTTGGTTGCCAATCCCAATCCCACTTGTATGCAGGTGTTGGGGTAAGAAGAACATTATTTTTTCCATACGCAACCGCCTGGAAATTATGAGATGTTTCTGGCTTATTAAACAAATAGAGATTTGGTTGTACATCAACTTTTTCTAATTTACAAATATCTTTTCCTGTTTTAAACGCCCACATATCATCTCGCAGCAATAACACGTCTGGATTTGCAATGCTCACACCATTTGTATCTTGTACACCATCTGGACCACTCTTAAGCATTACAGCATACACAGAATCTGCACCAAGAACATTTGTTAGTGATAAATGCACTGTACTTTTTACTACTTTCCCTTGTGCGTCTTTTTGAACATCGACAGATGGTTTTAGACCACCGCCAATTTCACACCATACAGAAATCTTTTCTACATCCTTGATATATGTTGTGACATTGAAGTTAATTGCAAGTGAATCAACTTTAAATACAGATACAAGGAATTTTTTAATGCTAAACCAAATCTTTTCAAACCATCCAGAAGGTTCATTTGATGTATCATACGCAAGGTATGTTCCAACTTCTTTGCTTACATCTTTTTCTCCCTTTGTATTGTCACATGCATATGGTGCTTTGTATCCACGCAATAACATTGCATTTTTCTTTACACTTTCAAGACTTATTTCCTTATCGTATTCCACATGAATAGACGTGTTTCGACAAATATTATTTTGGTCTGTCAATCCTGATCCGTCTTTTGGATATACAAGAGAACGCTTTGGTCGTGGATAACAACAAGAATCAGACGATGATACTCCATCTGTTCCGTTTGGACAATCATTAAATTTCTTTCCAACACTCACTTCGACATATTCTGTAAATCCACATTGCAATGCATAATCTGCCTTTGCAATAATATTTTTGTTTGATGAAAGTGTTGCTTGAATAAATGTTTTTTGTGCATTTCCCTGTGTTTTTTTCTTTCCAACTGCTGTAACAACTTGTGCAGGACCGTCATTTGGATTGACGTCTGCCTTTTCTAATTCACAGGCACCATATTCCCCAGTTCCTTTTACTGCATCACCGCAGATTGATGGCTCTGAATATTCAGGAGATGCCCCTGCAATCTTACAAGAATCTGTACATCCTTCTTGTCCTGCCTGACACCACCATCCATTTAAATCATTTGGAACGTTATTTGGTAATTTATTTTGCAATTCACAAAGATTGATCAAACGACAATTGTTTGAACAGTATAATTGTGCTAATTTCTTTGTCTCATGTTTTTGGTACAACCCGGGAACACCGCGAATTCTCAGACCCCATTTTTTATCAGCAGGATCAAATTCAATTTCACATTCTTCATCTAATTCAAGAACACTATTTGGAAGATTACCACAAACACTTTTTGCTGCCTTACACTCAGCTGGTTTATTCTTTTGAACATCACACCATGCTGCAGCAAGATCTGTTCCTCGTTTGAGACAGCTAGATGTGCAGAACGGATCATCTGTTTTTACTTTTTTATTTTTATCACTTCCTGGATCACATTCTTCACCTTTTGCCTTGTCAGTAATTCCATCACCACAATTTGCTTTTGCTGACCCATCAAATGGTGTTGACCCTCTGTGCTGACAAAGTGACGTACATGCAGGATCATCTGTTATAACATTTCCTTCTTTATCTTTTCCTGGATCACATTCTTCACCAAATTGTTTATCAATATTTTTATCACCACACGTGTTTGCTTTATCAATATTATTATTTCCAGGACGCAAACAGTTTATTGTACAAGACTGTCCAACAATTTCTCCTTGAATGCCAATGTCACAATCCTCTCCTTTACTTACTACTCCATCTCCACAAACAATTTTTTGATTGTCGGTTCCTGTTCGTAAGATATCGCTTCCTCTTGGAAGACAGCTTGTTGAACATGACTGGTTCAATGCTGACAGTGGTGTATTTTTAAAGTGTGATACTGTTGCAACATCTACATCTCCTGTTTTCCATTCATAATCAAATTTCCATCTGTCGAGTGGCTGTCCAACAGCACTACATTTGTTTGAACTACTATATGGATTTACTGTAAATATTGTTTTTTCACCAACTTGTGTTGCAACATGATCTTTTGGATCGAGTGTCATGTACGACACAGTACATGGTGTTGGATCATCTTGTGTCTTAAATACCCAATTCTTTTCTTTTAATTCTTTTCCAACAATCTTAGAAGAACCACTAAGCGCGCGAATATTTTTATCAAGAACAACCTGATAGTACGTACTTGTTGCAAGCGCATTATTGAGAGCAATATCAATAACCGTTGCCGTTGAAGCAATTTCATCTACCTTTGCGTCTTTTAAGACTTGTCTTTTTTCACAGCTCGCATCGGTACATGTGTACATCTTGAATCCTTTTGCATAGGTACTCTTATCCATATGACGATTGAACACTGCACGTATTTGTGGATTCACACATGATCCAAGACACTCTGGTTCATTGAATATAACCTCTGGCTCAAGTAAATCAATGTGAAGGAGAGATTTTGCAGTAATATCCTTTTCAATATTTTTTGCTGCGTTCTTTTTCAATGATGAAGAAATTGTCACTGCTTTTTCACTATGCTGAAGTGCTTTTACTGTTGCTCGTGTATCTTTAAATCCTTCTGTTACTTCTGCTACACCTTTTTGTCCTGTCCATTTCCATCCAAGGCCATCTACATCAATAGGTACACAAGAATTATCTGTTGTTCCTGTTAATATGTAGTTGAGCGGATATTTTGGTTTTTCAATATTGTCATCAATTGGATACCCTGGATGTTGTACAACACCAAGTGTTCGAGTAATATGTTCTGCTGGATTGATATATGCTCCTGTTATTGCACACGACGCAGAACCTGTTTTAAATGTAAAACAGTATGCTGTTCCATTGCCACATCCAGCAGTGTTTCCGAGTGGAATTTTTTCTACTTGATTTTCGCCTGCAACTTTAACAGTATTATTTGATTGAATCTTATTAGACAATTCTACTCGATACCATGTTGTTGGTTTAAGTTCTTTTGGTGTCCCAAGAATTGATGTATTGGTTACATCGATTTTTTCTTTCTTCGTATTTGAATCAATTTTCCAGTCAACTTTTTTCTTTTTCTCTGTGTCATTACAATCCTCTTCTTTTGTCCCACATTCATACAATACAAACGTATCTTTTGTTAATGTTGAAAGATCCATGTTTGTTGTAAACCGTGTTGCAATACGTGTGTTCAGACATGCTGCATTACCACCAGTTTGTTCTTTCCATGGACTTGGAGAAGAAAGTTCTTTTACATCTTTTAATTTTCCATTTGCATCTTTTTCAGGAGTACAGGTTGTTTGTTCAACAACATATGGAATTTCTGGAAACTTTCCTGTTGTAAATCTCCATACATATCCTGCATCTCTGACTTCTCCTGAACATACATTCTTTGTATGTTTCCACAATCCTTTATCTGGCCCTTCTGCGCTACAACATCGATATTCCTCGCCTGGTTTGCCAGATGCATCTACTGTACAATCCACAACTTCATAATTCACACTGTTACTGAGTTTTGACCCTACACCAACACGAATTGGTCCGGTTGGCATAGATTTACCTGTTTTTTCTAATGGTAAAAGTGTGACGATCTCTGTTTTCGAAGCACTTTTTAGTTTATCTACTGCTTGTTTAAACCACTCTGAAACCTTTTTAATATCTGCACCTTTTTTATAAAAATATACTGTTGGTTTATCAAAATTATTTCCTTTTAATACAAGGTCAACCCCTGCAGGAAGTGGTGCAGGACCTTTGTTTGGTGTTATAGAACAAAGTCCAGGTATTGGATCTCCTTTTATAACTCTGAGTGACTGTTGTCCATTGCTACTCTTTTTTGTTTTTCCATTTTGAATAACAACATAGTACGGTTTAGTAAAGTTGATTGTTTGTACATTAGGAATTTCTGCTACAACTTGTTTATCACTCCATGTGTTACCACAAACGGCTGGTGTTTTTATCTCCATACATCCACCGCCAGGACACACACCACCTTTTTCCAGTGTGAGAAATATTTTTCCACTATCACCAAAATTCCTTCCAGTAATAGTGACAAAGCTATTCACTGTAGATGTTGCAGGATCTATGTTGTCAATAATTGGAAGCTCAAGGTCTGCATCTCCAGGAAGAACAGTAAATAATACTCCATTACTTTTTTCACCATTTTTTGCTTGAACTCTTACATCAACAGTAGCTGGATTAAGATTTGTAGGAACAGGAATTTCAACATTCACCTCGTTCCAGTGAAGACCGTCAAATGCTTTTCCTCCAAAAAGAATCTTTCCAGCTTGCTCTTTTGGCCCAAACCCTGAACCCAATGTATGAATTGATTCTTCTGGTTTTGCTTGTGTTGCAAGATCTTTTTTTGCCACAACCTGACACAATCCTGGTCGTTTTGTACTATTCCTTTTAAAGACACCATTTGGAACACCATCTCCTTTTTCAAATGGTGCTGCAAGCGGACCAAAATCATCTCCACTTGTATCTTCTTCCCCACTTTCAGTAATAACCTTTACAAATGCTTCTAAACCAATATCTTTGTCAGAAGGAACTTCCACAATGACAAAGTTATCAGTCCACATTGGTTTTTTATCATTACATGCCACAATTTTTGCGTCTTTCCATTCGTCTGCTCCATCGATCTGTCCATTTTTATTTTTATCAAATGAAAATTGAATTTTTCCTGGCTTCTCTCCAAAATGTTGTCCAGCAATCGTGATCCAATTTCCTGGCGCACCATTGTCTGGGTCCATGTTTGTAATATATGGAGAAGCCGAACAAACATTGGCTACACACTTGAGGCCAAGCTTACAATCTAGGATTTTTTTACAATAAGATCCCTCTCCCCCACTTTTATCATTTACAACAGAAAGTGTTAACTGCTTTTCTTCTTTTTTATGATCAATATCAAATGCTTCAACTTCAATATTCATGGCAGCACCTTTTTCAACAGCAGCACCAACAGTAAAGGAATAGGTTTTTTGGAAGACCTTGTCAGATTCACTGGAAGGTCCAGACCATTTATCAAGAATTTTCTTTGATGCATGGTCTGTGAGTATCGTACGTATATATCCCATGCCACTGTCATCAAAAGCAGTAATAAGAACATCATATGTTTTTCCTGCTTCAACTTTTGGTTCTTTTTGACCTAAACTTGCCACAACAACACCACTTTGATCTAAGATCTGAACTTTGATAGAAGGATCTTGTGCATCGGTTGCTTTTTTGTCTACTTTGAATGTTGCACCATCTTTTACAAGTGTGTCTATTTTTGTATCTGGACAAGTAACTTTTAACTTTTCATTTTGGAGTGCTTCACCGCCTGGACCTTTTACATTTTTGTGAACCTTTACTGTATATGTTTTTCCTTCTGGTAAACAGTCCTTTCCTCCAGCTGCACAAGACGTATCTCCCTTATATACTGCTTCAACAATTCGCTGACCTGCATCGTCTGCATATTTATATGTAAATGAATTTTTGTTTTTAAGATTTTTGTCTTGCTCAATAACAAATATGTCTTCGAGTGGTGTTTGAACATCCTTGCTAAATATTGCACGCATTACAATATTATTCATCCCAGTTTCATCTTGATTTGGTGTAATACTTTGTAAAACAAATAATTCATTTTCAGCTGCACACTCGTCACCACCAGTAGGAATAACTACTTTAATTTGTTCTTCGTCCTTTTTACAATCTTCTCCAATACATGGAACAGATCCCGAACCAGTCGCATCTGAAAGCTTTGCCAAAACAAAACGAGCAATTGCCCATGCAGACATAATAATGACTAAACCGATCAAACCATTGATAAGCAATCTTTTGGCATCTAATACTTGTTCCTCATTACCTCCTGCTGTCATCCATTTAAAACCACCGTAGAGCACGATTCCAACAGCCATAATACCGAGTAGTCCAAGCGCAGTACTAATTATTTTTGTAATGGTTATTCTAATATCTTCTTTTCCAAGTGATACTTCTCCATCAACTGATTGTATACCAAAGGTATCTGTGGCAACACAGACCTTGTCATCATTACATGCTAACCCACTATCACAAACAGCATTTTGACAACTTTCTCCTGCCCCAACCGCAAATACAGATATTGGCATGAAAGAAACCAAAACAAAAGCCATCATCAAAGCGGTGATTACTTTTTGCTTAAATGTAATTGTATTCCAATATCTCATGGAGATTTGTTCACTAGTTATTAGTTACTAGCTAATAGCTAATAACTAGTAACTAATAGCTAGTAACTATTTTGGAATCTTTGAATCTAATAATTCTGCACACTTTGTTATATTTTCTTGTTTTTCTTCTCCTTGCTTTCCGTCTGTAAGCGCACAACCAGTGTCAGTTTTTGCTGCAAAATCAACAGAAATACAACCCTGATTTTTTGTCACTTTTCCATTTTTATCTTCTTCGTATGTGCAAGAAGCTGTATCACCTTTTTTTGAACCAAATGGGCCACGTCCAGGATATAAACAATTCTGTCCACTTCTTGCATCACTACTAATAGACACATAGTAGAATAAATCTTGTCCATTTGGACCAAAGTCACGATGTTTAAATGTAACTTTTGTCTCCCCTTTTGCTGTTAATTCTGCTCTTGGGACAAACCAAAGTTTATCTACATCACCACTTGCTTTTGGTGTTTCCTTAATGTTTACTCCTCCATATAACGAATCAAATATCATTGGTCGACTAAATGTGATAGTAAGTGGTGCTTGTTTTGGAATACTTTGTCCATCAAGTGCTGGAGTCACTTTTGTGATGTATGGAGCAGTAAGATCTATTTCGTCTGCAACAGTAAAATTCCATGAGAAATTATCAGCCTTCTTTTCTGATGCATCGATTTCATAAACATTTTTTACTGCAGGCTTATTATCAGCCTTTTTGTCTTTATTACCATCGAGTGCATTTCCTGCCATATCCATAAGTCCTGAAAATGCTTTTGCATCAAAAATATCTTTTTTGTTTGGATCTTTTAACTCAGCTGTTCTTGCCAATACTTCATATGGAGCTTTGTCACATGCCTTTCCTGCTGGACAAATCACAGGCAGACAATATAATTTATCTCCACAACTATTTTCTCCACATTCTTGGCTTGGAACAAATTCTATTGTTTTATATCCATTTACAATCTTCCATTCTCCGGAAATTTTTTTGTTATTGAAAATAATATGTTTAAATGCTCCACCATCTTTTAAGACCCCTTGCCCAACAGAAGGATCAATAGGTTCACTAAAATGAATTTGAATTACATCATTTCTTGCAATTGTTGCATTAGCCGGTGGATATACCATACTTACAACAGGAGGTGCAAAATCTGCATTTACATTTGTTTGGAATTCCCATTCATAATGAGAGTACAGTTCATTGTCAAACACTCCAATGGCATTTCCTTTTTGATCTTTTTGTAATTTCTTGAGTGTATTATTTATGTCCACAACATACCATGTATTTTCTTTTTCATTTCCTAATAGATCTGGATCAATTGGATCTAACACAAATCCAAATACTTCTTTTTTATCAGTATATTGCAATGATACAGCAGCTTTTACTTTTGTTTTTCCTTTATCTTCTTTTTGGTATATTTCAATAACATCTGTTTTTAACACATCACAATTATCCCCGACACAGTCTCCAAAATAATCTTCTGTATTTTTGTCATCACACGAAACAGCCACGTCACCTTTTCCTGTGTTCCAGCAAGTTTTATTTTTATTGTCTACAAAACTACTTGGATCAATTGCCTCTCTAAATGTGACTGCAATTTTTGTATTTCTAAACACTTCAATTTGATCTCTATCTGGATAATGATCTTTGATAATAGATCCAAGAGATCCACTAGCTGCATAACTCTGAAAATCAGGAGATCCAGGCTCGACAAGTGCTCCTTCTTCTTGTCCAGTACGAATTCCTGTTGCAGCTGCCAACTTGTTTAATACAAACTGTGTAATAGCAAACGACGACATGATAATCGCCAAACCTATTCCTGCATTTATTAAAATCTTTTTTCCTTCAGTAACCTTTTCTTCGTTTCCTCCTGCTGTCATAATAGTAAATCCAGCATACAGCACAAGACTTACAGCAATAATTGCTAGAAAACCAAGAAACGTTCGGATAATCTTTGCAATCGTTATTCGAATATCTTGACTTCCCAATGCAACAGAATCATCAACCTGTTCTATTCCAAATGTATCTGTTTGTTGTGCAAGCGCTGTTTCTGGAGAACTAAATAATACAAAAGAAAAGAGGGTAAAAAATATAAAAACAAAAACAATCAACCATGCATTTGGTCTGCTCAAATACTTTAAGTTATTGAAAAAACGTGTTGCGTTTTTCATTGCACACGATTATTGATTTTGTATATACAGTATACCATAAAAACCTAGAGAAAACGATAGAGTTGTTAATAAAAAAACGTCCAATCAAGGACGTTTCATAATGAATGTAAAAAAATACTAATTGAGCAGTTCCATTGCAATGCTTCGAACTCTATTTCCGTCTGCTTTTCCCTTTACTTTTCCCATAACTGCACCCATAACTTTTCCCAAATCTGCTGGCGAAGATGCACCAACTTGGCTAAGTGTTTCAGAGACAATTGTCTTCAATTCTTCGTCTGACATCTGCTCGGGAAGGTATGTTTCGAGCAATGAAATTTCTGTTTTGGTTTTTTCAATAAGATCAGAGCGTCCCCCTGTTTCAAAATCTTTCAATGCATCCTTTAATTGTTTTACTTGTGTTGCAATAATTCCTTGAATTTTTTCATCATCTAATTCTTCTTTTGAATCTATTTCTGTATTTTTTATTGCTGCAAGAACCATCCGCAGCGTTGTTAATCGATCAGATTCCTTATTTTTCATTGCTTGAATTTGATCTTGCAATAGTGTTTCTTTTAATGACATATGTGATAATTAGTAACAAATACACAAAAAAGATCCAATGGATCTTTTCTTGTGCTTAGCGTCGACGAGAACCAAATGTTTCCTCGACAGGAAGTTTTCCGATTTTTCGAAGATAATTTGTTTTTGAAATCATTTTTGACTTTTTCACTGCAGATTTTCGTACAACATTCTTACTTGGCTTTTTTGCAAAAAATTTGATTTTCTTTGCTTGGAGTATCTTTCCAGATTTTTGCCAACTACGCTTTGTTCTGCGCATAAATGCCTCAAATGACTCATTCTTTTTTCTTTTGCTTTCTGACATAATATATTCACCTCCTGGTGAAAATAATAATTAATACTGGACAAGTATAGCAAATAGACAGAAATATGTCAAGTTAGCCTAATATGCCAGTTCTTAAGGAATTATTTACCTAAAATCTTCTCAATTTCCTTTTTCAATTTCTTTTGATCAATAATTTCTTGAATACCAGAAGACATGTCTCGAATAATAATTGTATTATCTTGCAATTCTTTCTGACCAAGAATAACAGCATGCGTTGCCTTAAATTTATCTGCTAATTCAAGCTGACTTTTGAGTGAAGACTTTCCAAAATTATGTCGCAACGTAACTCCTTCTCTTCTGAGTGACTCAATAATTCCCAATCCCCTTTTTCTTGCTTGTTCACCAAGATGTGCAAAATAAAGACTTGGTCCAGTTGGAAGGGCGTCCTCTTCTGGCTCGTCTTCTGTTCTTCTATTTTTTTCTTCCAATGCAAGAAGTACTCGTTCAAGCCCGATTGAAAAACCAGATCCTGCTGTTGGCTGACCACCAAGTTGTTCAACAAGTAAATCGTATCTTCCTCCCCCACCAAGGGCAAGTTTGGTCTTTATTTTTTCGTCTGTTGCAAACAGTTCAAAAACAGTATCTGTGTAATAATCCAACCCACGAACTAATGTTGGTTTCAACACATATGGCACATCTGCTTCATCAAGATATTCTAATACCTTCATGAAATGATTTTTTGAATCATCGCTTAGCCAATCAATAATTTGTGGTGCATCTTCAATGACAATTTGATCATTTTCATCTTTTGAATCAAGTATTCGCAATGGATTTTTTGTAATCCGTTTTTTTGACTCATCTGAAAGATAGCTTCGTTTACTTCTTAGGTACCCAACCAACTCTACAATATATCGTTCTCTATCGGCTGGGGTTCCAATACTATTTACAAAAACATTTGATTCAATACCAAGATCACGAAGGAAGTTATATGCCACAACAATCAACTCAGCGTCAACTGCTGCATCTCGGACACCAAGCGTTTCACATCCAAATTGATGAAATTGTCTGTATCGACCTGCTTGTGGTCTATCATGTCGGAACATTGGACCATAATACCACAACTTTACTGGCTGTGAACGATCTAACATTCCCTGAGTAATATATGAACGAGCTGTTGCTGCAGTAAGTTCAGGACGAAGAGCTAACTTTGATCCATCTTTATCTTCAAAAACATACATTTCCTTGCTAACTACATCGCTACTTCTTCCAAGAGTGCGGGAAAATAATGAGGCTTCCTCTAATATAGGTGTTTGAAAATATCCAAAATTATATGCCTCAGAAATATCTTCTGCTGTGCGATAGAGTTTTTGCCACATTGCTGATTCTGGTGGAAGAATATCTTTCATCCCACGTACAAGCTGTGGTGTTTTCTTTGTTCTTTTTGGCGCTGATGAAGCAGCCTCTGCTTTTGTCTTCTTTGCTGCTGGCTTTTTTGTTGCTTTCTTTGCAGAACTTTTCTTTGCTACTTTTTTTGTTTCTTTTTTCTTTGGCATAAATAAAAAGGCTTAAAAGGCTTTAAATGCCATAAAGGCCTTAAAGGCTGCTTTTACAGCCTTTAGAGCATTTACGGCTTTCACCGCCTTTTTTATAAATTATAGACTGGAGATTTAAATGTTGAAATTCTTTTAATTGGCCACCCACGGAGCCATGTTTTTCCTACAATATGTTCTCTGCTAATCGCACCAAATCGACGCGAATCAAAACTTGCGTCTCTATTGTCACCCATAACAAAATACTCATCTGGTCCAAGTGTAACAGTTATTTTTCCTGGAGTTTGTTCTGTAATGTATTGTTCTTCAACAAGCACTCCCTGAGGATACTCCTCGTTATACACAATAACCTTTGCATCTTCAACTTTTACTCGTTCTCCTGGCAATGCAATAATGCGTTTGAGATAAAATTCTTTTTGAACAACTGGTGATTTAAATACGATTACTTCTCCACGTTCTGGTTCACGAAAGCGGTATGTAATTTCATCAACAATAAGATATTCACTAGCAAAATAATTTGGTTCCATTGACTGTCCTTTTACATAGAATGGTTTAAACAAAAAGTATCTGACAAGTCCAATAGTAACACCCGCAATAAGTGCTATTTTTATTAATTCAAGAAAAAACAGTGCGATCTTTCCGTACGCATTTATTTCTTCGAGATGAATATGTTCATCTTTATGTACTTTTGTGTTGAATTTTTTTTCTGACATAAAAACAGGATACCTGAGAAATATCAATTGTAGTATACACCAAATAGGTATGCACTTCAAACTAATGGTGGTGAGTATAGCGAAAAAGTTGTGTCTTGTCAATATGTAAAAATGGATCAAAAAAACACCATAATCTGGTGTTCTTTTGTAACCCTCCGAACCTTGCAGCAGCGAAACCCAAAGGGCACACATTTGTTTGGATCGGAGTTTGTTCTCCTTGGTGTTTTTGTTTTTACGCAGCCTTGTCAGCTTGTTCCAGAAGACGGATGAACTTGTCGTGCTCTCCAGGCTTGAGTTCACCGAGAGCGCGAAGCTCTTTGAGAATGTTGATCTTGATAGCACCAGCGCCAGGTGATCGACCCATTTTATCCCTGTTGTCGAGTTGTCCAACAGCCAGCCACATTGTTGCGATGCAGCCGTTGAGTGCAAGACTCCGGGGTTCTGTGATATCCAGCTTGCGCAGCGTTGCCAGATGTCGGCAGAGCGCGAGCAGGTTCCTGTCCATGAGAGTTCGCATCGATGACATGGTCTCTTCACGATTCAAGAGCTTGAGCAGATCTTGAATATCGACTGGCGTTGTCACCTTTGGAAACAGACCCCTTCCACCCCGAATATCACTGCTGTGAAAACTGAGATGGAACTTGTGCAGCAGCACACGAGTCGCAGGATGTGGACAATGGAACGTTCCTACCCATGGTTTGCACAGTTCATATACAGCATCCTTGTGCACGTACAGTTCAACATCACCGCTGAACCATCCACCGAGCGGCACAACCAGTGCCAAACGTGTACGCTCTGGAAAAATCAAGCGCCTATTTTGCTTTTCTTTCCAGTCCTCGTTACTGACGAGGATGGTACTGTAGTCACCATCACCACTCATGCAATGAACCAGTCTGTAACCGACAATGTTCAGACGATTGTAGTCGCCAAAGAACTTGAACGGCCAGACCGTATCGAGGAATGTGTGATTCACTCTGGAAAAAGCATACCACAGGAAGAACAGGGCGAACTCGATCCAGATGATTGCCGCAGGATACTCGAAGGGATTGTTTAGGCCAGGGAGGACGTAGGCCCAGTGAAGCCAGGCAGCCCCAGCGATGACGAGGAGGATGACAAGCACCCAAAACCATCCACCACGGATGTGTTGGTGTGCAAAGATCTCTTTTGGAGAGATAGTATTCATGAGAAACTCCCTGCAGACCATAAAGGCGTGCAGCGCTGCGGAATGACCTTTCTGCAAGCAGACAATTCATTCAGCACATGGAGGTAAAAAGGACACTGCCGACCGTCGGCAATGGTTGTATCTAATAGTATTTTTTTCGTTTTGTCAATGTTGGAAATCAAAAAAACACCTTACTATCAGATGTTCTTTCAATGTTTCCCGAATCCCGCAAGCGCGATGTAGCTCCCGAGATTTGGGGAACATCGTCGCAGCTAGTGCGAGGTTCGGGCTATGTCTTAGCCTTCTCGTGTCGACTCTTCACGCTCCTCTGCATGATTCAGGTATAGGGCGTGGATGCCGAGTACGACTGATGAAATTGAGAAGTAGATCGCGTTCAATCCAACTGGTTGTTTCTCGATGAAATCCAATCCAGCAACGAAAGCGCTGAGCAAGAAGGCTATGACGCTCAAAACATAGAGTAGTCTCCCGACCATTGTGTACCTCCCTGGTACGCCGCACGCGGGTTAAAATCGCGCGGTATATCCAGGGAGCTACGGCAGTAAGACTTATCTCTTGTTACGATGAGACAGTTGATACTATCATAAAATGGTTATTTTGTCAAGGTCGCAGATAAAAAAAAGACCCGTCAGTCTGACGGATCCTATGTGGGCGATCCAGGATTTGAACCTGGGACCTCTACATTATCAGTGTAGCGCTCTAACCAACTGAGCTAATCGCCCTTTAATATATTTCGTGACCGCTAGTGGATTTGAACCAGAGACCTCCACAATGTCAATGTGGCGCTCTAACCCCAGCCAAAGGCTGGTCCGCCTTTGGCGGAAACTGAGTCAATGTGTCATGTGCGCACATCTGGATTTGAACCACTGACCTCCACAATGTCAATGTGGCGCTCTAACCCCAGCCAAAGGCTGGTCCGCCTTTGGCGGAAACTGAGTCAATGTGTCATGTGCGCACATCTGGATTTGAACCAGAGACCTCCACAATGTCAATGTGGCGCTCTAACCAACTGAGCTATGCGCGCATATTGATCATTATCACATTATAGGAATACGCCACTCATAATATAGAAATCTTAGGAAAAAGTCAAGAGCAAACCTGGGTAAAACAAAACTCACCCTGTTGCCAGGGAGAGTTTTTAATGTTGTGTTTTTAGATAGTCAAATTATCTACTGCACTTGTATCAACGTCATCTGTCACTGCTGCTGGAGCTGGTGCGCTTGTACGTGGACCACGTCCACCTTCTGGTTCGTTGATTTTCAAGTTTACACGTGCGTTTTCCTTTGCACCAACAATTTTGAGCAAAGTACGAACAGCGCGGGCAGTCTGTCCTTGACGGCCGATAACATATCCCATGTCGCTTGGATCTACATCCAATGTCAATAGAACACCACGTTCGTCAATAATACGTTCTGTCTTTACGGCTTCAGGTTTCCCTACAATAGCCTTGATAACTGTTTCTAGGAACTGTTGATCTGCTTCCATACGTATATATCTTGTGTATTCTTAATAAATTCTGAACTGTCGACTCCCCCTTTCGAAGGGCAGTTCTGTATAGATAACTATAGCATATTTTTTGGTTTTTGTCAATATGGGCCAATCTGATTTGAGGGAAAAATAGGGTTTACACCCAAAAGGCCTCATGATATAATCTTATTACAAATTTATTATTTATTTAACCAAAACTCTATGCGGTTTAACCGTTCTCTTTTGGGAGGGCTCTTTCTAACACTCCTCCTTATAGGTGGAGGCTGTGCAGCAAACAAATTTGCTGTCGGCGACAGTGTCTATGCAGAATGGACATCAAAAACATGGTATGCAGGTTCAATTGATAAAACCTGTGACAAAGGCTTTAATGTAAAATTTGATGATGGTGACCAAAAATGTGTCTCCACAAATCAACTTGTGAAGAATGCTGTACCAAGCAAAGGAAAAGTAAAAGTAGGAACAAAGGTTCTTGCAAAATGGACAGGAACACCATACTACGACGCAGAAGTTATTAGCATCACAAATGGAACATACAAAGTCAAATACTATGATGGTGTTGAATACGACGTAACATTAAATGGTCTTCGATTAGACCCACGTCCTGCAGGATCATCTGCACCTGCTGAAACAAAACCAGCAGAAAAAGTAGATCCAAATGCTGAAATTGCAGCACGACCAGTTCCTACAAAAGCACAACTTCCTGTTGGAACAAAAATCCAAGCAGTTTGGAGTGTAAGTGGAAATTACTGGCCAGGAAAAATTGGCAAAGTAAATGCAGACGGAACATTTGATGTTGCTTGGAACGATGGCACAACTCAAGAAAAGACTGCCATCACAGACATTCGGTTAGAAAACTAACCAGCCCATACAAAATAAAAACTATCCCGATAAAATCGGGATAGTTTTTTATTGGAATATTTTTGTTTATTCTTTTGATTCTTCAGATTCTTTAGGAGCTGCTTCTTCTGTTGCTTCTTCTTTCTTTTCTTCAGCTGCTGGAGTAGGCTCTTCTTCTTTTTCAGCCTCTGGTTGATCTTCTGCTGGAGCTGCTGTTTCTTCAACTTCTGGAGCAGACTGCTCTTCTTTTGAAGCTTCTTCCTCTTTAACAGGTTCCTCAGCTGGTTTTTCTTCTTCTACCTCTGGAGTTGCTGCTTCTGCTGCGGCTTCTTCTTGAGCCTTTTTAGCCTCTTCAGCTTTTGCTTTTTCATTTTCAGCCTTTTCTGCAATCTTTGCTGCACGTTTCTTTGTAATTGTAACAGCTTTTCCTTTTTCACCCTTTATAATCCCTGCATTGATAAGGAGGTTTTGTACTGTTGCAGAAGGTTGTGCACCAACTGAAATCCAGTGAAGAATACGATCACCTTTGAACTCCATAATCTTTGGCTCAGCCAAAGGATCATAATGTCCAAGGATTTCAAGACTTCCTGCTTGTGTGTCTTTTGTATGTTCAGAAACAATCACACGATATGATGGTCGTTTCTTTCGTCCAATACGTTGGAGACGAATTTTTAGCATAAATAGGTTTTTAGATAATGAATCGTTTGAGAGCGATGTGACGATTTATCAAGGCAAATGATACCAGATAGAGGAAATATTGTCAATACGCCTTTTTTAGGCCATATTTACGCTTAGAAGCTTACTTATACCATCGTTGCCCATAGTTACGCCATATAGCGAGTCTGCAGCGTGCATTGTGGCTCTATTATGGGTAATAAGGATAAATTGTGACTGTTTTGCAAGTTCTTTGATAATCTGTGTAAAACGGACAGTATTTGCTTCGTCCAGTGCAGCCTCGACCTCATCGAGTACAACAAATGGAGATGGATTTGTATGGAGAATTGCACAGACCAATGCTATGGCAGTCATTGTTCTCTCTCCCCCAGAAAGGACTTGAATATTTGCAATTTTCTTTCCTGGTGGAGAAGCAATTATGTCAATACCTCTTAACACTTTTTTCTTTCTCTTTTTCTTTTTTTCTTCAGTCTCTTCTACTAAGGCAAAATCTTTTTCTGTAGCATGTTCGCCTTGCATCTGCTCTTCATCTTCAATCTCTTCATCTTTTTCTTCACCATACACTTCGATAAGATCTGCCTTACCACCTTCAAATAATAATTTGAAATACCGTGTAAATTCTTTTCGAATTTTCTTGAATGCTTTTGCACGTCTTTTTTTCATAACAGTATCTAACTCTGCAATCAATATTTCCAAATCATCAATAGCTTTTGTTAAGTCAGTCAATTGTTCACTGAGCGATTCATGACGTTCTTTTGTTTCTTGATGCTCTTCAACAACTTCATCATCAATACCACCAATAAGACTCAACTTATATTTTAGTTTTTGAATTTGTAATTGTGTTTGTTCCAACTGAGCAATATCGAGAACAATTTCTGTCCTTTCTACAATTGATGGCAATGATTCATGAAGTTCAACATAGGCTTCATGTTCAAGATCTTCTTGTTTTGTTTCAAGCTTCGCAATAACAACTTGTTGTTTGTTTCTTTCATCCATAACAGCATTTAACTCTCTCTGTTTGGTTTGCATGTGTTCTTGAAGAGAAAATACTCGTTGCTTTTTCTTTTCTTCATCATCATTGAATTTTGCAATCTTTTTTTGTGCTGCTAATAATTCTTTTTCAATTTTTTCAATATCGTTGTCAACAGCATCTTTTTTTACATTTACATCTTTCATCACACTGTCATAATCTTTTGGACTCATGCTGTGTAGCGAAAGTTCTTGCTCGAGTGATGATCGCTCTGCAACAATCTCTTGTTTTCGCCCTTCAAACAACACTTGTTTTTCTTTACTTACTTCAAGTGCAGCTTCTGCAGTTCGAAGTTCAATTTCAATCTTTTCATAATTTTTTTGGATTTCTTCAAGTTCTGTCTGAATTTCTTCGATCTTTTCCCCTTGTGCCTTTGGATCAGATATATCACCGACAAGGGCATCTTGTGAAAAACTTAACCCATAATTTCTTTTCTTTCGGAAACCACCCTTCATACTTCCACTAGTTTCTAAAATGTCACCATCAATTGTAACCATTCTCACTCTTCCAATACCTATATTTCTTGCTGCCTCAATATTCTCAACAACTACTGTTGCACCAAGGACATATGAAAAAATATCTGTAAATTGATCATCAAAATTTACAAGATCAATAGCAAGCCCATGCACGCCTTGTTGTCCTAAAATTTCTTCAATATCTTGTGGCATGTATCGTGCACGAATCTTGTTCAAAGGCAAAAACGTTGCAAATCCAAGCTGATGATCGCGTAAATATTGTATACAACGCTCAGCAACTCTATCATCTTTTACTACAATAGATGATAGATGATTTCCAGCAGCAACATCGAGTGCCAATTGAAATTCTTTTTTTACTGAACCTAACTGTGCAACAGCACCAGAAACCTGCCCAAACTGTCCAGCATGGTTAAGAATTGCTTGTACAGCACGCTTTCCTGTAAGTTGCCACAACGATTGCTCGTTTCGTTTTTCAAACTGCTGTTGTTTCAGCCGTGTCAATGTCCCTTGCAATTGAGTCCGTTCAACTTGATACTGGGACAATGACTCACGCAATTCATGTACTTCCTTTTCCAGACGATCATATGTTGTCTTCATTTTTTCTGCGTCTTTTTCAATATCGTCTGTCTGATGCTTGAGTGCATCAATTTTGTTTTCAAGCCATGTTACGTTGTGTTTTCCTGCCTTAGCATATTCTGTTTGCAACCGACCCTGCAGCACTGCCCTATCTCTTTCGAGAATATTTTTCTTTTGAACTATTTTTTGATACGCGTCCTGTAGTGCAACAAATAAATCTTGTCGTGACGCTTCTTTTGCAAGTGTTGCTAATTCTTCTTGCACTGTAAGTAATTCAGCATCGAGTGCCTTATATTCTTTATTTGTTTTTCCAAGCTCAAGTCGTGAACTATCAAGAAGTGTTTTTTGCTGTGTCCAAAGCGTTGTATAGTACTGTTCTTGCATTTCCCGAAGAGACAGTTCAACAGTCTGTCTTTCTTCTAATTTTTTTACTTGTCGAGAAAGTGTTTTTAATCGTGGAGTAATTTCTGAGAGCAACAAATCTGCCTGCTCCATGTGTTCTCGAGAACGTCGCAACTTTAACATTGCTTGATGACGTTTAATCTGAAATTCCTTTATTCCTGCTGCTTCATCAAAAAATGCTTTTCTTTCCTCTGCTGTTTGTAATAGCAAACGATCAATAACTCCCTGACCAATTACACTGTACGACCCTTGTCCAAATTGTGCTTTTGCGAGCAAAAGATGGACATCCAAAAGTCGGACTTGTTTTCCATTTATAATGTATTCACTTTCCCCTGAACGATATAATTTTCTTGTAAGAACAAGCTCATCAAATTCAATATCTGCACGCCCATCTGAATTATCAAGAATAAGTGAGACACTTGCCACACTCATTTTTCCTTTTGCATCTGAACCACTAAAAATAATATCTGAGCCTTTTTTTCCTCGGAGTTGCTTCATGCTCTGCTCACCCATAACCCAACGGATGGCATCAGAAATATTTGATTTTCCACTTCCATTTGGGCCAACAATTGCTGTAATACTAAAACGACCGTCATGAGATGCGGGAAAAGAAAGATCTGTTTTTGTAGCAAAGGATTTAAATCCGCTTATTTCTATTGATTTGAGGTACATTTTCCTTGATTACAATATGAAGAATTATATCACCATAACTAACAATTAACAACTAACAATTAACAAATTCTTTGGGATCATATCATCAACAAAAGAACTAAAACTAGCAAAAAACAAGCCTAGTTGACTTGTTAATTGCTAATTGCTAATTGTTAATTATTGAACCGTAACATCAATCGTCTTTACAACAGTATTCTTTCCATCAGTTACACTCAATTTTACTGTATGCTTTCCAACCTTTGTGAACGTGTAGTACGGTTCTTGCTGATCTTTTCCTACCACATCGAATTTCCCATCGTTGTCAAAGTCCCAACTGTATACATATGCTGGAGCAGAACCTTCATAGATTTGAACATCTTTGAAGAAGCTATTAATAGTATTATCACTTGCTGTTGTTGCTCCATTGGTAAAGATAAGTTTCTTCATTGCTCCAGTCATGAATTGCCCTAACTGAACTTTATATGTTGTGTATGCAGTTCCAACATAATCGTAGTATGAGAAGTCACTTGTTTCAGAGGCATCTGTTCCAGCAAGTTGGAACAATGTATTTGCTTTGTCTGTTGCAACACCTACACCATGAAGGGCGTCTGTCTTTGTAGACTTGAAGCTAAATTCAAGCATGGTGTCTTTTGTAATGTCATATGCATAATCAAGATACTTACTTGTTTGTCCGAATAATTGTAATTCTTTACCATTGACTGTGTGTTTTCCATTTGTGTCTGAATCTCCCCCACTTGATTTGATCGTGTACTTAGAAAAATCAGTCTTTTGTGGTGTCTTTATGAGTCCGCCACTTGTAAACCCTTTAAATTCTACACCAAGTGGGCTTTTACCAGTTTTTGGTGTTGCAGAAATTGATACTTGGAATAATTCACTCGGACCAACCAATTTGATAATAAATGGATTTTCATCTTTATCATTATTTTCAATCCTGAATGATGCTGCTTTTGATCCACCTGTTACTGGGCTGAACTGGACAAGAATAGTATCTGACTCACCAGGCTCAAGACTTGTTTTTGGTTGTTTTAATACTGCAAACGAAGCTTTATCTTGTCCTACAATACTCACAACAGGAATACCAGTAAGACTAAGGGTATCATTTCCTTTATTTGTGATTGTAAATGTCTTTGTATCTGAACCACCAACAGTAACCTTGTTAAAGGTAACTGATGCACCACTTCCAAGCGAGTTATTTTTGTACGTCATTTCAATATCTGGATTTACAACAATGACAAGCGCTTTAATTCGTCCAAAGAATGACACAAGTGTTTGTGTTGTACTTTTGAAAATATTGATTGCAAAATCTCTGATACCTGTAAAGAATCCACCACCGACTTCTGCAGCTGCAACACCTTGATTTGCAAAACGGAGTTTGTCAGAAGGTGAAGCAAGAACTTTTCCTGTCTGAGAGATAACTTTTTGTGATCCATCTGAAATAGATACAACAATTTCTTTTCCTTTTTCAACATCATTCATTTCTGTTAGAACAGGAGCTCCGATTGGTTCTGTTCCTAGACTTACTGGAAAGCCAGCAACGACTTTCCCAGTAACAAGATCAACTGCAACAAGTTGTTTTTTTCTGTTTACACCATATACAACAGTGTTCTCGGTGTTATAGACAACTTGATATAGAAAAGGACTGCCAAAATCCAATTTCTTTTTTAACCCAAGTGTATTTCCTGTGAGAGAATATACTTCAAATGCATTTTTTTCAGGATATGTCACAATAACCTCATCCCCTTTCGTATTTACGGCAACCGCCGCTGGTGACTTTACATTTTTGATAAGTGTTTTTACAAGTGGTGTTTTTTCAGGAAAAATATCATTCATGTGTAACCGTATAATATTTCCTGCAACATCTGTGACAAATACATCGCTTGCTGTTTTTCCTTTTAATGCTACTTTTACAGGATCAAAATATATTTCTTTATTTCCAAGAGATATGGAATCAAGTAACTTTCCTGTACCACTATACACTGAAAACCAGTAAGAACCGTCATTTTTTCTTGAGACAAACACAACTTCGTCATATGCATCGCCTGACATATTAACAAGAAGTGGTGAAGATGCAGGAACATGATCTTTCACAAAAATTGGAAATCCTTTTGCAAGGCTTCCATCTGCATGGAGCAATGATACCCCACCTTCTTCTGTAACAATTGCGCGCTCAGACCCTTTTTGCGACAGTGCATCTCCAACAGCAGGAGAAAAATGTTGTTCACGTGCTGCTGCAGGTGTTGCTACAAAAAGCAGTATGAATAAAATTGTATATAGTGGTTTTCTCATATATGAAATTATTATACGTTTACTTGAGTTTTTCCAAACGATTAATATATCTTTTTGCCTTATCCCTCACCCACTTTTTTTCATGTTTAAGGAGAGATTTAACATCAGGTATCAATTGAGGATCTTTAAAATATTTAAGTCCTTCCAGGGCATGACCTGCCAATAGCTCATCTGTTAAATATTTCTTTAATATAGGAATTGCCTTTTTATCTTTTGTTGCACCAAGAGCCCAGAGCAGTGTTTCTTTTGCACGCACCACCGTAGGCTTTATATCATCGGTATTTTCTAATGAACCATCTTGATCTTCAAGAACAAATTCAGAATCAAGAAGCTCAATGATCTCATCTGCAATTGCATTATCCTGAATCGCCCAGAGTGCATTTCCTATAATCCACATGGTCTGTGAATTATGACTCTTACGATATTCATTCAGCAATATGGGAACTGCATCCTTAATTCCTTTTACAGAAATACTCTTGATAAGACCTTCTTTATAAACAGAATTGTCAATAAGTGGTATATACTTCAAGATAATTTTGATAACTTCAGGTGAAGGATCTTCATTGTTCACAAAGTAATAAGTATCTTTAATATCATATCCAACCTTTCGAAGTTCTGCAAAATACTCTGTAAGTAATTCTTTTGTCTTCTCATCTACCTCTTTCATACATTATTTATTGTCAAAAAACTCATTTTAACAATTTTTCTAATTCATCATTAGAATGACTATAGTGTTTTCGGTCTACAAACAAGACTTTCTTCAATCTCGGAAGTGTAAGCAATACAGACAAATCTCCATCTTTTATGTTTGTACTTTCTGCAAAATATAACTCTTCTAAATTATCTAAACCTTGCAGTGGTTTCAATGACTCAATCTCACCTAAATTATCTAATCTCATTGTTTTAACATTTTTTAATCCAGATATTTGATCAATATTTATAACTTTCTTACACGTATCAAGAACAAAATCTTCAACGTTCTCTAATCCTTCCAATCCTTCCAATGATTCCAATTTTGTAAATCTCATTAGATATAATATTTTTATTTTTTTAAGATTAGAAATACCTTTGATGCTTTTTGCAGGACAAACTTTTAGCACAAGTTCTTCTAATTCTGAAAATGAAGAAAGTTCACTCAAGTCAACACTTTTAAATCTATAAATCGAAAGATATTTTGTATGAACAGCATTTGAAAAATTCTTTATCTTTTTCCCCCAATCAATCTCTACACGTTCAACATTTGGAAACCAATCAAAGTCAATTTTATTATCAGTGTAATAGTTGTCTAACATGACTTCCTTTAATTTTCTTAAATGTTGTAATGGAAGATATCCTTTTATGTCATGTCCAATAACTTGAATAGATTCTAAATTTGGAAGTTCTCTAAGAAATTCTAGGTCTCCCTGATCCCAACCTTCTGTATGGTTCAGAGATAATCCTTTTATTTTTTTCTTTCGAATATATTCTCCAATACTATCATCCCAAGAACCTTGCAATACAACCGTACTTCCTACACGTGAGAATTCAACTTTAAAATTTTTCTTTCCAAACATAATTATTTATTATCTTGAAATGCATAATTCAATCCAGTAATTCCCATACCAACTCCTGTTGCACCTAGTATCTGCTGCGTAGTCGCTGCTCCTCCTATCTTTGGTCCTGCACCAAAGATCTTAGAGAACCAGCCTGATCTAACTATTTTTGGCGCTTGATTCATAAGGTATTGTCTTGCTTTTCCTATTGGATTTACTACATTTAGAAGATTGCCTCCTCTAATACCACCAAGAGAATTTATTATTCGTTGCTCTACTATTTCCCGAGCTGTTTTACCACCAACAACTT
This sequence comes from uncultured Gammaproteobacteria bacterium, assembly GCA_965231005.1. Taxonomy (GTDB): domain Bacteria; phylum Patescibacteriota; class Patescibacteriia; order Magasanikbacterales; family UBA922; genus CAZTEU01. The sequence goes on along the minus strand of OZ246405.1, from coordinate 574,537 downwards.
CCTTTATCTTAATATTTGCAATATCATCTAGAGAAAACTTTTTGTTCTTTATATGCTGCAACAACCTATTTGCAATGTTTTTTGACTGACCAACATAGTGTTTTCCATTTTTTAGAACAATATCATAGACACCTTTTACCTTTGTATTTTTCAAAGATTTTAGTGTATCTTGTGTAAATTTAGTAGCCTTTGGTACTAACTTAGATCGGACTGTATTGATAGCAGTATTAACTTTAGATGTAACCTTTGGAAGCACTTTTGACGTAATCTTCGGCAATATCTTTGGAGCTACTTTTGGAAGTATTTTTCCACCAACACCACCAAGAACACCACTTGCTACTGTCTCAGTAACAAAACTCTTTGTATCAAAACTATCTTGAACTCCAGTCGCAATGTTTAATCCCTGTGTTGTTGCATTTGATACAGCACCATAGACTAGGGCAGAACCGACTGGTCCAGTATATAGGAATGCAGTTCCTGCTGCAGCTCCACCTACAGCAGCACCAGTATAGGTCTGCCAACTACTAAACTCAAGTTTTCCATTTATTGCACTTGTTGCCAAATCTGATACAGCTTGTGCTGCAACACCTACTACAGCCCCAACACCTGCAGCAATCAAATCATCTATTCCAAACCAAAGTCCTGTTGAATCAGTATGTTTCAGTGGATTATTTTCTACATAAATATATGCATTTCTCGATAATGTGCTTCCTGCAACACCCATGAATGGATCTCTAGACAAGAATCGTCCAGTTCGTGGATTGTAATATCGTGCATTGTAATAATGAAGGTCAGATTCAATGTCGTATTCTTGCCCTGTAAACAGATAGGAATGATTACCATTGCCAAGTCCAGCTATTTCTCCAAATGGTGTGTATTCATATTCTTCTACAACTTTTTCATTCGCGTCTGTAATCAACACAGTAGAACCAAGGGCATCTTGATGAATATATTCTATTGTTCCTGCTGCATTGATTCGTGCAACAGTATCAAGTCCTTGTACCAAAGAAAGTGTGACCAAGCCTGAGCCATTAATCTCATTTTGAACAAGTACGCCATTGTTGATGTAGTATGTTGTTTGATTATTTGCTTTTTTCTTTGCACGATTGCCAGCAAAATCATATGCAAAGGTCATTGAGTTCTTTTCAAGCGCTGGCATGAATGATGGTCTGCTCTTGTCTGTATATGAAATAGATTGCAATTGATTTTTTGCATTCCATACATAATCTACACTTCGCAAATCTTTTCCAAGTCTACTAAATGATTCTTTTGCTACATTTCCATTTTTATCATATGTTGTTGCTACAGAAAGACGATCATTGTATGCAGTTTTTTCAAGTCGATCTGTTCCATTTGTATATGCATATGTAGCTTTTTGATGTGGAGATGTCAGTGCGCTCCTATTTCCCCATTTATCATAATCAAAACCAAATGAATATACATTTCCTTTGTCAGTAATTTTTTCTGTTTTTAATTGATCAAGTCCATCATATGTATATTCAATTGTTCGTGTTCCATTTTCAACTGTTTTTGTTCTGTTATTTGCCCCATCGTAAGTATATGCATGGGTAAACAAATTATTTCCAGATGAATTTTTAATTGCAAAACTACCCACACGATCTAATTCATCGTATGCAATATTATTTGTTACACCATTTCCATACGTAACTTTTGTTGGTGTTCCATTACTTGAATATGTGTATAATGCTAAAATCTTACTCTTGTGTGCAACAGATTTTAGTGCTGCACGATTGTCATAGACATAATCAATCTTTTTCCCTGCTGCATCTGTTACATCTTTAAGCAATCCATTTGGTGTATATGTCCTTGCAACAGTAAATGACTTGTTTAAATCACTAAACGTTCTTTTTTCACTTAACTGTTCATTTCTATTTGAATATGTATAATCAATTGTTCCAACATCATCAGTAATCTTTTTTACATTACTCCATTGGTCATATCCAAATGTATATGTAGAATTATCTGCAAATTGTTTTTTTACTGTTCGTCCAAGATTGTCATATGTGTATGCTGTCTTAACATTATTTCCATTTGTTTGCTCACGCACAAGTCCATCTGCATTATATGCAAATGTTTCTACAACATTTCCAGGATGTGTAACCTTTGTAACCCTGTCTACTTTGTCAAAAACATATGATGTTTTCTTCCCTGCAACATCTTGTGTTAGACGATTTCCATTCTTATCATATGTGTAAATGATCTTTGTTCCTTGTGCATCAACTTCTTCAACCAATTGACCACCAAGATCATATGTAAATGAGGTCTTATTTTTACGTGGATCTTGAATACTTGTTCTATTACCAAAGACATCGTATGTATAGACGCTTGCTCCTTTTAATGGATCTGTTGTTTTTACCAATCTGTTTTCCTTATCATATTCAAAATTCGTAATTTGCCCACTAGGAAGTTTTACTGTCTTTCTATTTCCAACATTATCATATGTATATGTTGTAATTGCTCCAGAAGGATCTTTCTGTTGTGTCAGTCTGCCAAAACCATCATATGTCATTGTTGTTGTTCGACTACCTTTGTCTTTGATTGTTTTGAGATTCCCAACAGCATCATATGTATATACTTCTTTTTCACCACTTGGGTCAGCAGCCGTTAATATTCTTCCTTCACCATCGTAGGTAAATGTTTGACTACGTGAAAGTTCTGTTCCATCTGCATTATGTCTATCAATTTGTTTAGCAACTGTTCCATCTGCATTGTGAATAAATGATGTTGCTTTACCATCAGCATCAATCCGCTGGGAAAGAAGTCCTAACTCATTGTATTTATATGTAATACTGTGACCATTTGGGTTTCTTAACCCTTTGTCAGCCTGTGCGCGTGGAGATAACTCACCAATAATATTTCCTTCTGCATCGTAAAAGTAGCTTGTTTTTTGCTTTTCTGCATCAACCTTTGTCAGTAATTGATCAGCAAGATCATATGTAAATATTGTTGAATTGTTGTTTCCATCTGTTGCTGAAACTTCTCGTCCAAAGTGGTCATATGAAGACTTTGCTAAAACAAATGCTGTTGGACTTGTATAGACCTTTGTTTCAATTAATTGGTCATGTTTATCATAGGCATACTCAGTTTTGTGTCCTTTGTCAGTTATTTCTTTTGTAAGGTTGTCACTCACATCATATGTAAATGTCTTTGTATGATATGGCCGCAGCTCTTTTACAAGCCTGTTTACTTTGTCATATTCATATGAAATAGCTCTGCTAAGTGCATCTGTTTCTCTTAACACATTACCCAATAAATCATAATCAGTAGTTTCTGTAATAGTTTTTCCTCCTGATGTTGTTTCTATTTTTATTAGACGGCCTTCAAGATCTTTGTCATATGTAAATGTTGTCGCTGTCCCTAGTGGATCCTTTTCAGAAATTCGATGATTTTCTACATCATACGAATATGAATATGTTGCATTTTGCCTATCTGTGTGAGACAACGCATTTCCGGCAGAATCGTATGTGTATGTATCAGACTTACCATCTGCATATGTCTTCTTTGTAAGATTGCCATGATCATCATACTCATATGCGACTGAATGTGTGTTGACTGTAGACGACAGTGGTTTTTTCCATTGTGTACTTTGCTTTGTAAGGTAATTGCCTTTTTCATCGTATGTAAATGTTGTTTTATTCTTGTTTTTATTTATATGAGTCAAAACATTACCATACTGATCATAGGTAAATGATTCTTTGTTTTTGAGCACATCAGTACTTTCAGTAACTGCACCTGTTTTTGAATCAATAACATTACTTGTAATACGTGTGCCTAATAATTTATTAGATAAATCATACACCTTTTCTTCCATCTGCTTCACGCGATTAAATGTGTCTTCGTATGTATAATGAATTTCTGTATGATATTTATCAGAATCTGGCAATATTGTTGTTTGCAAACGCTTAAGTCCATCATAGTTATATGATGTTACTCTATTCTTTTTGTCAGTGTATGCAACAACTAAATCATTGTCATGATATTTCCATTTTTCAATATTCCCTTCTCCATCTTTGTGAGCGATCTTGTTTCCATGTTTGTCAAAACAATACTGATCAACAACAAGATCTTTTTCCTCTGTATCTCTGTACGATGTTAAGGTTGTACATTCAGTACTACCAGGAATTTGTGCATTTGCTCCTGTATATGAAAGTTTGAAAATAAGATGTTTTTCTCCAGGATTTTCTGTAAGTGGATTATGCTCATGCTGTTCAATAATTCTATTGTTTCCATCATATGTGTTGTACAAGATACTTCCACGCGGATCTGTGTACGTTGTCATTCTGTTCTTGTCATCATAGCCAAATTTTCGAACAGCATAGTCAGTTTTGTTCCCTGTTCGACGAGTTTCTTTTACCTCTGTAAGTCTTCCTTTGTCATCATATGAATATGCAATATGTCGTTTATTTGTGTTTGCAACAGTGTCTTCAATAGCAACAATTTTATTCCATTCAATATCGTCGGTTATTTCACCATGTTTAAATGTAACCTTTCTTCCAGATGCATCTGCAATTGATTCAAGCACCTGAAGACCTCGAATATCTTTATAGTTCAATTTCGTTGTGTTACCAAACGTGTCAACAATCTCAGTTAAAAGGAAGAGCCGTTCTGAAAGACTTTTTGTGAATCGATATTTTGTTCCATTGAGAAGTTTATATGTGAGTACTCCGTTGTCTGAATACAATGTCCCTGTTTCCCCTCGTTCTACAGAAAATGTTTTTCCACCGTCACTTGTAGTAAATTCTATTGCTTTTGATCCACCAAGATTTACAAATGTTTTCTTTGTATTTGGATCTTGGAACGCATATAAATTATACGAATGATTCCAACCCGTACCTATGGTACTGCTAACATGAGCAAGTCTACTGTTATATGTTCTGCTTATGTTAATAGGAATACCACGACCGTCGAGTGTGTAATCTGTTTGTGTAAATTCAATTGCACCAGTTCGAAGATTGACTGGATCACCACCAAAATTGTCTACTGCATAGTCAACTGGAAGACTGAAATCCTTTTCAAAATTGCTTGCTGGAATTGGAATGCTCTCTTTTGACATTGGGTCTGAACCCATGTAAAATTCTTCGCTGTCATAAAATCCATCATTGTCTTCGTCAAACTTCTTTGGCGTACAAATATTGTATCGTTTTACTTTTATTGTGTTGCCTGCTTTTGTTTTTACAATATTATCCTTGTATGTTATTTCTCCAATCGCTTGATTACTATTAACAGTAATATGTGCCGCGTATGTTCCTTCTAATGGTAAATCACAAGTATTTTCTATAAGACCCGTGTATGTAACCGTCTTTGTACTATTTCCCGAAATTGTGACCCCAGGTGGAGAAACATTTTTCAGAACAACAAACGATCCTGTTTTTGTATTTTCAAGCTGTAATTTTACTTTAATATTATTCGCTGAGTTCGTTCCCTTATTCTCAATCGTTGCCTGCATTTGCACTGTCTGTCCACCCAAATGAGTCTTACTTGTGTTCAAAAGAGTGTTTGACTTTGCAATAAGATTAGTTGGCTCATCTTTCGATTTTATTGTAAGTGCACGATATGCAGAATTATTATTTTCATTCTTCTCAGAAATTTGCCCCTTATAGTCTGCAACATGAATAATATAATAATTGCCAGGTGTTTGATTCACTGGAATAGTAAGATCTTTAAATCTATTTTCAATTTTCCCAACGGCAACTCCTGAAGAAAATTCTCTCTCTCCTATGAGCGTATCCCCACCAAGACTTGTATCTGTTGAAAGATAATATCCAACTTTAAATGTTCCAGCGTTTGCATCTCCTTTATTTTCTACATATGAAGTCACTCTAAGTACTTCACCTTGTTTTCTTGTTGTGTAATTGTGACTTGTGTTTTTAAGAAAAAGATCTGGTTTGGTTGGTTGTGCAACAGTAAAATATTTCCACCCAATATTGTCATTTTCATTTGTTTCTTTTTGATTGTTTTTACAATCTGCCTCAAACAACAAATAATATCCTCCTGGAGCCAAATTGGTTGGTATTTTAAGTGTTTCAGAATCTTTATCTTTTCCTCCTGGACTTAATGCACTTGTATTTTCTACTGTTCCAGGATCAATCTTTGGATAATCTACAACAATATTATTTTTACTTGTAGTCTTTGATATGTAATGACACATCTTTGTCTTTTCAGAAGGTGACGTTCCAATATTCTTTACTGTCCCAGAAACATTTACAGATTCCCCTGGTTTAACAGAACTTTGAATTGTTGGATCAGTAATAACTAAGTTTACTTTTTTCTCTGCTTCTATCCGAATGTTCCAAAACCATATATTATCATTTTCATCACTTTCACTAACATTATTATTTGCGTCAATACTATAAAAAATACCATAATCACCATTCGGTTTATTGCTTGGGATGGTATATGTGTATGATTCATTTGAGGTGCTCCCCTGTGAAAGATTAGGTACATAATCTTGACTGCCACTAAGATAGTATTGATTTTGTGGTTTTGAAGAAGAATGACCTGGACGCAAGTAATACTTTACATATGAAGAACTTCCAGCAGAGCCAGGGCCTTCATTCTTTACTGTTGCTTTAATAGTCATTTTATCTCCTGGACGGAAGTACCTAACACCATTTGCTATTTTCCACCATCCAGTAAGATTATCACTCTGCTTTGTGAGATTTGGTTTTTTGGCTTCTGTAAAGTCAAATCGAATATATGGTCCATAATCATCCGGGTGTTTTGAAGATCTAAACCAAAGAATTTTCTTCGGCCAGGTTGGAACACTCCCATTTTTATTCCAAACAGGTGTAGGTTGGATGAGAAATCCATTATTTGTTGTCCCTGTCATCCACAATCCAACAAGTGCTGTAATATCCCAACTTGCAGAAGCTCCCTCTTTCATATTTCCAAATACATTTGTTGTATCACTGATTGTATGAAGGTGGTTACCAACATAGTTAAATGTTACCCAATTTGGATGCCATGTTGATGGAGTATAAATTCTTCGCACAACAGTTGGAATCTTTCCTGTATAACTTCCAGAACCATTTACTTCTGAACGTCTCATGTATAATTTTGCCTTATCAAGGGTTCCATAATTTTTTAAATTTGGAAAGAAATTTTTATCATTTTTCATGAACCGCATGACTGGCTGTCTATGAGACGGGCCTGTTGGCTTCACATAACTGTATATATAGCCAAGAAGTAAATACTTATTCGATTGTTTTGCCGTTATACTATTACTTGTCTTATATCGAAGATATACCTCTTCAATTGAACAAGATTTTATATTTTGAGAAGAATTGTCTTTACAAATATAATTGTACGGATCAATAATAACTGGATATGCACGTTCAGGATCATTTAAATATGTTCCTGGTGCTTTTAACCCAATTCGTAATTCCCCTGCTCCTCTATCAACATGAACAATTTGATCAACAACAGTTGGATTCATATCTATGCTCACTGGGTCAGCAGTTCGTTGATCAAAAATAATTGCACCAGTTACAGCAAATTTATCTCCATTTGGTTGTTCTATTGTTACAATATCTGAAGGAAGTTCATGATATCCGTCTTCTAAATACTCTTCTGCACCAATAGAAACTCTTGATTCTTCTGGGAGAGAATATGTTTCCCAAAAAATAGCATTATCACTATCATCTAGACCTTCCAACGGTTCATTAATAACAATTGCACGCTGTCTGTAGTCTTTTATGTCATGAAAACTAATATCAACACCAGGATATACACCGCTATACCGAGTAATCATTTCATTTCCATCTCTGTATTGGTCAAATCGTGCTGCTTCTGGCTCAATAATTGTCTGCCCAAAGTCCCGTTCAAGCGTTCCTGGACGTACCACAATATTTTCTTGTTCAGAAGGAATTTCATATCTATAAGTGTCAGATCCATTGTCTCTAAGCTTTGATTCTTCTTGTTCATGAAATAAACTCCAACTTAATGGTCGAACTTTTAATCCATCTTCTGATTCATAAACCATTCTTGGTTCTTTGTATAATCGGACAACTGTTTTTCCGTTTGGAAGTTTTGCTACATCTGTATATGAATCTTGTACTTGATATAAAGACTCATCTATTGGTTCTTGTTCTTCATCATTTGATTCTTGTTCACCTTCTTCTGCAGGTATACTTCCAACTGAAGATGAATCAATAGAGCCATCTTCTGGAAGAACAACTATATCATCAATACCCACATCTGGATCTCCATCTTCAAAATCTTCATCATCTAGCGGAGATTCAGTCGGTTCTGCTGAATCAAGTGGTGCTATTGGTTCATCCATTTCTGCAATACCACTTTCATTTGGATCAAAATCTGAAATAATTTCTGCAGGACTTATAACAAGACCATTCTCAATATAGGATGTTGTTGGTTTTGCCCAGTCGTACAATGGAACTTCATATGAGAGTGGTGTTCCCCATGCATTCTCTGGCATTGGTTTAAACAATGGATCTGTTGTTGGGTCAAATGTATTTGCTGAAAGGATGGATGGATCATCTCCAAGAGGAAAACCGTTATCATCAATATCAATAGGATCTGGATAATAATCTGGAAATGCTGGAGGAGTCCAAGGATCCACATCTGACAATGGTGGTTCTTCGTATATGATTGGATCGTCAAACGGAGCATCATAGGTCTGTGCAAACACAGACGCAGTCGGCATAAACGCTGTTAAGAAAGCTAATATAATAATGCTTCCCTGTTTTATGTAATATGTCGATGTTCTCATATAAATATTTTGATGATAATGGAATATTTAAACACAAAATCCCCTACTTACGGGGATTATATACTTGAACGCATCAAGAAAAGATAAAAATTTGTTGTAATAGTCGGAATCGGCAAAAATTGTCTATATGCGTATTTCATAAAATAACATCTTAAGACATGTCCTTATTACAAGTACTTTATATCAAAAATGAAAATATGTCAATGTCAAAAAGAAAAAATCCCCAAGCGAAATGAACCGCTCGGAGACTCTTCTCCTTATGACCGTAAGGACGTACACTTCTAGTACTTCAGAACGACGTACAAGAAGTATGGCGAGTCACCGTAGTCACCACCGCCACCACCGACCTTGTTGTCGTTCTTGGGATGATCGATGTAGCGATCGACCATCTGCCGCTCAACGTTGCGAATGCGCGTAAGACTGCTGGTCTTGAACAGGACGACCATGCGAGAGTACTTTCTGGTGTATTCACTTGCACGACCCTCTGGATCATTGGTAATCCCGATCTTGAAACGCTTTGCATATCCTGCAAGCGCTGAAATTCGAACAGGAAGTGATTCCCTTCCTGCCTTGCCTGTTCTCTCGTCCATGTCGATCGTGAACGTCTTGATGACGAGCTTCCCCTTCTTTGCCATGATTCCCTCCTGGGTTGTAGGCGTTTTGGTTGTAATGGAAAGGGTAGCAAATCAGTAATAGAGAAAAAATAAAAAGGGCAACACCAGACAAGTGCCTGCTGTGCCCTCTTCTCCTTGCAGAATGCCCTACACGACTAGAACTTTTGGACCACGTACAGATAGTACGGTGGATCACCAGCGTCTCCGCCACCACCAGCGATTTGGTTTCGGTTTTTGCTCTCTGCCTTGAACTTCTCGATCATGTCATCCTCGACCTGACGAATCTTGTCGAGATCGTCTGTTTGGAAGAGCACGACCATGCGATCGTAATCGTCTTTGTAGGCCTTGGAACGCTCGTCTGGATCGTTGGTGATGCCGATCTTGAATCGTATGGAAAATAGCGCCAAAAGGCCGATGCGTTCGACCAACTCCCCTTCAGCGTGCTCGCCTTTTTCTTCTTGTCGGTCTATCTCAATCTTCTTCTCTTGTGTTGTCATGTCCCCTCCAGGACGTTGTGGGTGCTAACTGAAAACGACGTAAATGTAATAAGGTGGTTTCTCGGATTGATCGATTCTCTCACCGAGAAGGTTATCGTTCTTGGAATCCTCGACGAACCGACCGATGACGGTTCCAATCATCTCTTGGGCTTCTTCGAGAGATCCTGTCTTGAACATAATGACCATGTTCGTGTATGTATCTGCGTATTGCTGGGCATCTTGGATTGGTATTGCAGAAAGACCAATCTTGAACTTCTCACAGTGTTTTGCAATCACTGCAATCCGGTCTGACAGTCTTGTTCTTCCTTCTTCCCCTTTTTCTACCTGCATGCCAATCTTGGGCTTTTGATTATTGCCACTAAACACCATGTCCACCTCCCATGGTAGATGTACCCGCCAAGAGAACCTAACACAGGCAATATAGAATAAAAATAAAGCTAAATTAAAAAAAGCCCTAAGGGCTCAACTAAGAATAAAGAAATTAGGAAATAAGGGGATAAACTAAAAAGTCCATATGTTTAGTAATTTGGGGCATTTGTCCAAAGCCCCTTGTTTCTTTATTTCACTATTTCGTTATTTCTTTTTTATCCCGAAACAACAATCTCAATCTCTTCTTTCACAACATAGGTTCCATCACTTACACTAAGTACAACCTTATGTGTGCCAGCTTTAGTAAAGGTATGGTATGGTTTTTGCTGATCCTTTCCAACAACATCGGCTTTTCCATCATTATTAAAATCCCAGCTATACACATATGCTGGTGCATTTGATTCATATATTTTTACATTTTTGAATGCACTGTTTGAACTAAGTGCTCCACTTACAAATGTAAGTTTTTCTGTACTACCAGTTACAAACTGACCAAGCTGAATCTTATATGTTTGCCAATCATTTCCTGCATAGTCGTAATAATTTAAGTCACTTGATTCTCCAACATCAGAACCAGCAAATTGGAAATATACTGTCCCCTGTTTTGTTTTGACTCCAATTCCATGATTATTATTAACTTTTGCAGACTTAAATTCTAGTTCAAGCATTGTGTTCTTTGTCACATTATATGGAATTGAAATAAATTTACTTGTACTTCCAGTCAAATCAATTTCATTTCCATTATTCTTTATTGTAATCTTGCCTGTTGCATCTGCACTTCCACCAGATGACTTAATAGTTTGTTTTGAAAAATCAATTGCAACCGGCGCAAGAATGCTTCCACCAGAAACAGAACCAGTAAAGTCAACACCAAGAGGGTTCTTTCCACTCTTCTTATCTGCTGAAAGTGTTACAAAGAACGGTACTGCTTCTCCTTTCAAGTTAATGACAAATGGATTTGTTACTTTTTTATCGTTATGTGTAATCTTTAGTTGTGCAACTTTTTGTCCAGGCGTTGTTGGCTCAAATGCAACATCAAAACTTGTTGAACCATTTGCTGCAACAGAAGAACCTGGTTGTTTTGTTATTGCAAACTCTTTTGCATCATTACCAACAATACTTACCAATGGATTTCCAGACAGCACAAGATTTCCTGCACCAGCATTTTTAATGGTCATTGTTGCTGACTTTTTCGTTTTAATCAATTGCTTAGCAAAGGTATGTGTTGCACCACTTTGGATTGCCTTTCCTGCATCTTCAATTGTCATAACTGGTGTTGCAAGATTGCCAGTTACAAATGACCAAACAGAACTATCAATTCGATTGTTTCCTTTATGCCCAACAACTTGCCAATAATATGTTGTATTTGATTGTAGTGTTGGCATTGCATGCTTTGTAGTTTGCAATCCTGTTTTTATCTTTTGCAATGCACTTCTATTTGTTCCCAACAATACATCATATGTATCAATGCTTCCACCTGTTGTCTTCCATTCAAACGTTCCACCTGAATTTACATTTGTTTGTTTATCTTTTGGAGAGATAGGATCAATTCTGTAATCAATCAACGTTGTGTAGTCTGCAGTGTTGTATATTGCAGTTTTTTCTCCAGAAATATATCCACTAAAGAATATCATTAGCTTGTCCCCTTGTTGGACTCCGGCTAGTATCTGTTCGGTCACGGTCATTGGAATCGCTGACGTGCGTTTGTCAAAATATGGATTCTTTCCGTCTAATACAAAATGACGAGCACGTCTAAATTGTGAACCATTTGGTTGATATTCTGTCTTTACATAAAAGATGTTGTATGAGCCATTTGGTCGCTGCAGTGCAACAAAGCTGCGTACATCATCTTTACCTTCTCGCTCTACAATTTTTTCATAATACTTAAAGTCATGTGTTCCAGAATTAGAGTCTACTTTTGTTCGAAGCGTACGTATGTCATACCTATAATTTGACTCTGGGCTGTGGAAACGATAAATAGCATCATACAAACCATTTCCCTGCGCAAACAACTTTACTCCCCAAATACCGCTGGAGAAATCTTGTTTTTTCCATGCATCAATAATTTGATTCTTTTTTGTAAAGTTATTGTCTGTAAGTACTTTTGTCAGTTGATCCAATGTTTTGATAGACGGCAACCATGTATACTGTGTGGCGTCATTTGGATCTTGTTTTACAATCTTATCAAATTTGGCCTTGTCTTCTGCAAATGCATCGAGTGTTTTCTTTGCAATGTACGGATTGTGAATTGGGACAGCAGCTTTCCAAGAACTTCCTTTTTTCTCTCGGATGAAAAATTGGTCTTTGGATTTGTATATAACCGTAGGATCAGATCCGTTAAGTGTTATGGATGCAAATGGTGTTATGTCATCTGTAAGTGCTTTTCTGCTGGACCATGAGTTTGCACCATCTCCTTGTACTGTCCAAAGGAGTGTTTTTCCACCCTTTTTCGCAGCACTATACCCCTCTCTCCAAATAATAGATACAACACCAGTACTTGAAACGACAACCTCTGGTGATCCTGATCCAATAGAACTATTGGAAATATTCCTTTCAACAACTTTCTTCCCTTTTGCCATATGAATGTAGTACACCTCTGTGGCATCGGACGAAGTTGGCCATTCACCTACAACACGTTCATACACCATGTGAATTTCTCCCTTGTTGTCACGAACAACGTCAAATTTTCTATACTGGACTTTTGCAGTCGTTCCTTGTTTGTACCAGTAGTCAGCTAACACGATAGGAGTCTGCCAACTACCGTTTGCATATTTTCTGTATGTAATTTTTCTATTCTGTCCTTTTGAATCGTGGTACTGACCTATAAATTCTCTGTAGATAATTTCAATCGACCCATCTGGATTATGGAATACCTGTTCAAGAATACGGTCTTGTCCGTACTTGCTAATAATACCTTCAAATACTTTTGGTTTTTGCCATGGCGGTAGTGGTGGAGCTGTATTATCGTCTACTTTGAATATTGGAGAGTTTATATCTGCACAGTTATAATTTACATCACATACTTGCAGTTGAATGTATGTCTTGTCTCCAACATAGGACGAAGAAATTGGCATGAAGTAGTCAACAGACGTGTTGTTCACGTTGTAGTTACTCTTAATAACTCTCATTCCATTGTCTCCGTAATACAGTCGCACATTTAATGATAAAAGCTTGTTTGGAGAAACAATGTTCCATGTAATTTTTTTCGTGTCTCCAATACTCCATGTATTATTTTTTAAATTCTGCACAGTTACTGTCCCTGTTGGGAGTGTCCCGTCTGTAGCTTTAAATGCAAATTCTTTTGCATCTGATCTGTTTCCTTGATAGTCAATAAGTACAGCCTTTACTTTATGCCCCTCACCAACAACATCTTTAGGAACAAACCACTTCAATGATGCCTGTATGCCATTGCTATCCATTGCTGTTTTCCCAAGAAAACTCCAGACCTTTGTTTTTGGACTCCAGTAATAAAACTCTGCTTCTTTGAGCGCAACATTGTCTTCTCCTTCTACAAAAACATTTGCCTCTCTTTGATTTATGACTCCAAGTTTGCCCATGTTTCGAATTTCAAATACTTTAATGATAGGTTTTTGTGTATCTTTTTTTAGTTTTGTAAATACACGGACATTCTTTGTTGTTTTGCCTGGTTGTGCAATAAAGCGTGTCCAAATTGGATCGTATTGTTCTGTCTGTACCCGCACTATATTTGAACCGTTACCAACTCGTGAATGCGTAATTTTTCCGTCTCTGTCACTTGTCATTTTTCCTCCACTGATAAAAGAGTATCCTGATGCATCCAGTCCTTCGGTTGGTTTATTGTGAACAGTAATAACACCTTCAAGACCACCAACATACTTTTTGTTGTCGTTTGTAGCAACTACTGTTGTGAGATCAGTGTAATATGTCGCAGAGAAATCTTTTTTATGTACAACACCTGCAGTTACCTCGTATACCTCTCCTGGGGTAAGATTCATCTTAAATAGAGCACCACCACCAGACGTCTTGGATGGGCCAGTGCCCAACCACTTGGTCGTACCTTTCTTTCTCCACCGCATAATATAATTATTTCGGTTTGGATCATCTTTGTGTTTATGAAGAACTGCAAGTCCAGCCCTGTATGTTCCACTATTGTCTTTGTATGTGTATGGATGTGCAACATAATACAGGGGCATGGCAGCTTTTCCATCTTTTGCAGGTGTAAAGACAAAATCCTTTTCTATCCAGTTATTGTCATATCGTGCTTCGTCTATTCCTTCGACGTAAAATTTGATATCTGTGTTTCCTATAAACCCAACTGTATTTGTGATTGGAATAATAAGAGTTACTGTTTTTTGAGGCTTAATAACTACTTTGTTTGCAGCTAAATCTAAAACATGATTAACATTTACATTGTCAATAAATGTATAAATTTTTGCATTTGTAATTGCACGCTGACCTCGGTTCTTTATACTTAATTTTAGTGTAGCTGTTTCTTTATTTATGAGCGAGCCAGTGTGAGAAAGCGCAGTAAGAACAAGATCTGGCTGCTCAAGGGCGCGAATAGATTCAAATGTTGCATATAAGGATGATCCAAAACTTCCATTTGCATACTGTCTGCGTACCACTTGCTTACGCAAGGCATCACGCTTTGCAGCATGTTTTTGGTAAAGCAAGAATGTTCGTGCAGTCATTGCCATGTCTATGACATCATCTGAGCCAGTAAGATTTCCTTCACTGTCTACCGCAGAATTCAAGTATGCAAGAATTGGATCTGTCTTTGTCTGAACTTTTACTTTTGGACCACCTTTACTTCCAACAAACAAGTGCTTAAATGGATACAATGTCTGTGCAGTTTTGTTCATAAGATAAAAACTTGGTGCACCGTCTACTGTGTAGCGCATGGTGCCGTCTGCCTTTACATTGTTCATTACAAATGCAATTGCTTTTGGAAATCCATCTTCAATTGAATAATTTCCAGCATATAGCGCTGCAATCATTTCTAGTGTTGTGTCTACGTCACTTCTGTATCCAGGATCAATACCAAACCCACCGTCTTCGTTTTGACTTTTTAAGACGTCGTCAAGCAGTGGCTTGTATGGTTGTTTAAGCCCAACCATAAGCCGAGCCTTAATTGCCTTTTCTTTATTGTTTACTGGCGTTGTATTTTTTAAATAATTTACTGCAGAGATAAACTGAGTGTTATCGGTCATGCCAGCAGATGATGCAGTGAGTGCAATTGCTCCTGTTATTTCGTACTTGTTAAATCTGCCAAAACTACCGTCTTGGTTTTGCACGTTGGAAAGATAGTAAAATCCAAAATCCACAGGATAGTCTTCTATACCGTCGTAGTATTTTATAAACGGTGTTGTTGGTTCTGCATGTGCAGTTTCCACACCAAAAAGTGCATGTTTAATACGCTGAAATATATTCATTACTTCTTTTCGAAGTGGCTGTATTCCTGAATCGTTGTCACTTCCTTCATCGTTGATTTCTTTTCGTTGTGGCTCTACTGCGTTGAATTCCTTTGCAGCACGCTCTGCCAATGCCTCTAACGTTACTGTTTCCAAAGAAAAATTATTCTTTGCAGGACCCGAAACACTTTCTACAGTGAATGTTGGTTTTTCTTGACTGTCCAAAGGCACAGTATCTATTCTCATTTGTTCGTACTTCCCTGTTGTGTTTGGCTCTACAATCTCATACTCTGAAAATTCAGTTTCATCCAAAGATTCTTCTATTCTTTCATCTGGACCAAAGCCAAGATCTTTAATAATTGATCCAATATGTTTGTTGTATTTTTTTAGTTCCAGTGGATCTACAAATGACAATGCACCAACACGCTCGCGATACTCATATACAATATCTCGCACTTTCAGCGGAACATTATAATAGTCCAGCACTGTGTCGTCACTCATCTTATACTTTTTAAGTTCCATTCTTTCTATTTCTTCTTCTCTTCCCTGTGCTGTGAGTTCTTCAATCCTGTTATAAAAGTCATCTTCATCTCGTGGAAGAATAATTTCTTGATTCCAATTAACTGCAGACCAGTCTACCTGTGTTCGCTCTTCTGGAACTGCAGGAATCTCTACTTTTGGTTTTTCTTCAAATGCAATAGGCTCAATATTTGTATTACTTACAGCAAACACAAAAGACATAGGCACTGCTTGTAATACAAGCATGGATACAATCAGTATCTTTGCAAGAAATTTTTTGTATGTGCTGGTTTTCATATTATGTTATTAAAACCTTACTTTTTAGACAATTTTTTACTTCTTTGAATCAAGAATGCCGCACCGTGAGGGACTGCCAGTACTGCCCAAAAAATCCAAGATGACACTGTCTCAACAATAGTGTCAGGTATCCAAAATGACATTAACTCGAGCAACGCAACCTTATTATTACAATTATCGAGAAGACAGCTACTGCCTTCATAGACGAAAGTAAAGAGCATAACAAGTAAAAATAAAAGAAAAGCTAAGAGAAAAAATTCTACTGTGAATATTTTTTTGTATATATTCCAAGAATCAAATTTCTTTTCTGTCCACTTACCAAATGCATAGGGAAGACGAAAAAAAATGTACAAAATCCCAAGTAGTGTCAATAAAAGGTATGTGTGACCAATGTAAGGATTTTCGTAGCTAACTTGTACTTTTTTCAACAAAGAAATATATTCTTGACAGCCTCCAGAAATTTCAGAATAAGCACTTGTACAAACTTCTCTACTCAACATAATACCAACCACAGGAACAAAAATGATAGCTTGGAGAACCAACAGTTTCTTCCACCATCTTATTTCTTTTAAGAATTTTATGCTTTTAGAAAATTTCTTCATATAAACACATTACAATCTATTTTTCTGTTTACCCAATTGAACAAGCAGTACATAACTCGTTGAAAAAAACAAAAACAACATAATCGTAACTCCATAAGTTCTTGGATGAATCCATGGATTTACAATCCGGTCAACAATATCATATAACAACTCATTGGGATCACTTAATACATCCCAGCTATTCCAACGCAAAAATCTTCCAAGATATATGCCAAAACTACTCAAAAACAAGACACTTAACGCCGTTACCCAACCAACGACTTTGTTCCATGCTTTGGCAATAATTTCATGAATGATTTGTAAAGATATAAATCCTAGGAAGAGTCCATCCCATGCAAAAGAAAGAATAAGAACTAAATCAAACCATAACGGAACTCCATTTCTAGGACGCAGGTGAATGAAATCTGTAATAATATAAAGACTGTTTGGGAAAAACAAAAGCCATAAAAATGCAAGGATAAAAAACCCTACTTTTTTTGGATGACTGCGATAAAAATAAAATATAATAAGAGAAAGGAGGAATGGAATTCCAGCAAGAAATAAATTCCATATTAAAAACCCATACATTAAAGCTCCGGTGTAGTAAATTCTGTATGCAAGAAATATAAAACTTACAACACAAGAACACACTAAGACAAGTATTATATTTGCAAACGGAATGGTTGTGAGTTTTTTATACCACATATTTTTTATTTAGAATAAAACTCTCGTCACTATGTAAATTAGATAAAGGAGGAACAACATTATTCCGCTGTATACAGCAATAATAACTTTCTCTAATACATCCATTTCCCTATCTATAACATGGCTGTTATTTGTTAAAAATGTATTCGCTTCATTGGCTACATCAATAAGAAAAAGTTTTGTAAATCTTGTCGGCAAAAAAATCATGTCATCTAAACCTATATCATATTCATCTCCTTCGTCATAGGCTAATACAATACTATAATAGTAGTGCCTTGCACTTGCATCCTTATACAAGCCAAAATGATTTGCCCTGTCTATTGGCATTTTCATACCGTCATACCAAATTTCTTTTTCAGGATATTTAAATACCAGCGCACGCGTTTTTAATGTTTCTACTATATTACTTTTTGTAATCATATATATAATTACTATGAAAGCAATTAGACCTAAAATTTTCTTCCCATCATTGGGAATAAATGCCTCAACTCCCATCTCTTTATAATCCAAGTAACCTACGGCAAAAATAAACAAAAGGAAGATTAACCAAAATACTATTGGTACGAAATTTCTTCGTTGTCTAATCACAAGCTCTTCTTCTTTTTTCTTTATAGAAAATTTAAAGAAAGTTACTATCCGTTGTAATGTTGTTGTGATTTCAATACTCATAGAACTTACAATTCCTATTTATCCAAACAATTTTTTTACCTTACTTTTTAAACCACCTTTCCCTTGCAATTCCAAAATCCATTCCCTATCTTTTATCTGTTTAGGCTGCTTAAGATTCTTCATTCTAAACTTGCGTTTCATTTTCATAAATAGCTTTTCATGTTCTGCAAGAAGTTCTTTATTCCTTTCATGATTTCCTTTTTCCATATGATCTGGAACATAGTACATGTCATCATATGTCATCCATTTAACAGTCGTTATCATTTCCCCCCCTTAGGAAGAATTACCCTTTCAATATAATCTACATTTGGGAGTCTAACTAAAATAGGAATACCTTCAACTAAAAAACCCTCTTCTCTCTTTCCAGGAATGCACGATTGAAAATTTATCCTATGCCCCCACTCTTCTACAGCTTTAACAATATCTTTTGCTGAGTATTTTCCATGATCATAGTGAAACTGTTTGCTCATATATCTATGTTATTCAATATACAAAATATATTCTATCTAAATAACTTCTTCACCTTACTTTTAAAACCACCTTTCCCCTGCAGCTCCAAAATCCATTCTTTGTCTTTTACCTTTTTTGGATTTTCTCCACTTTTCTTGCCAAACTTTCTTTTCAGTTTCATGAATAGCTTTTCATGTTCTGCAAGAAGTTCTTTATTCCTTTCATGATTTCCTTTTTCCATATGATCTGGGACATAATACATGTCATCGTAGGTTTCCCAACGAATAGTAGGAACCATTGCCCCCCCCTTTTCAAATTTCTCTAAATCAGCAATATCTGGCAACCTTATATTCATTGGAACACCTTCAACCCAAAACCCCTCCTCCTGCTTTCCATAAACACCTGGCTTAAAATGTGCCTTGTAGCCCCACTCTTCAACTGACTGAACCATATCCTTTGCTGAATATTTTTCAAAATTGTAGTCAATTAATCTTCCCATATATTTCTAGTTAATATAAAGTATATATTCGATACCATTCTCCTCCATAATTTTCTTTAATGGTTCAGTAGGTTCGCCTTCCAAGAAATGCCATATAGGCCGATATTCATCTGGACCACGCTTATTCATTAAATCAATATCTTTTTGAATTTGATCTTTTACCAATCCATCATGTGACACTTTATTCTTCCACATTTTTACTTCATGTGCATAACCTGTTTTAGCATCATATATATCAACAATTCTATCTTCAATTTTTCTTTCAATATTCGTATGAGGCACTACATCAGCTAGTAAATCTCGAGCCTTTTTCCCTTTTTCATTACTATCAGTAATCTTCATAATTTCCTTCCATTTCTTTGCATCATCAGCATTTACAAAGCGAAACTTCTTACCAAATTTACCAATCTTTGCGACTTCATCTAACTTACTAAATGCAATAGCAGCTCTATTTAGAATTTTTACTTTTGAAAGTGCAGAAAGTTTTGATGCAGAAAAATATATAAGAATTACATGACCAGCAAGTCGACCACCAATATAATTTGTTCGTGCAGAACATCCATTCGCACCCAAAGATGTATCATATTCATCTATAAGATTTTTGTATGCTGTACCACTAACAGACTTTAAGAAAGGTATAATATCATTTTTAATATCTAGCTTTAGAACTTCATCAACAAATTCCTTTACTTTTTTAACATCCTCAGCAGTAGGATTTCTTAATTTTTCAACAAGAATAATCAAATCAATAATATCTGCTATAGTTTGTATTGCTGTATCATATATTCCAATAGCTAAATATAATCCCAATCGAAAAGGATCCTTAACATTCCCATACAATTCACAACGATAATTCTTAAATCCTTCAACTTTTGTTGAGCCATTACCTAAATTCCAACCAATCTCCATATCTCCCTGATATTCTTGGTATGCACGACCATTTCTTATATTAGGATCATCTACTGGAAAACCAAGTGAGCCTATCACGCCATCTTTGTCATCATGTACCTTTGTTAATTTTCCATATGAATAATATGTATTATGACCCCTCTTTACGTAATAAAATTGTTTTCCATTTACATATGACTGGTATACACCCTTTGTTTTAAAGGTCTTGTTCTCGACAGGTATTTCATCTGTAATAGGAAAACCAATCTTTGGAATAAGACCATCGTTTTCAGCTTTGTCCAAAAATCCTCCCATCAGTTGAACTACCTTTCCAGAACTGTGACCTCCTGCACCAGGCGAATAATAGATTGTTGCATACTCATTATTATCACAATTTCTCTTTCCTTTCTTCTTGCAAATACTCCAAATATATGTCCCTGCGATCTCTGAAAATTGAAACGTATAGGTATCTTCAACAGAAGGCATATTGTCAATATATCCTTGCATCTTTGAAGTAACTGCACTTTGCGAAGCCCAATACGAATAGACACTCGGTCGATAAAAATATGCTCCATTTGATGCAAGTGCAAATGAATGTTGTATTCCCGTAAAAGAAAGAGAATCATACTTACAAGGATACCCATATGCATCCTTCCACCCATCTAATGCTTTAATTGTATTTTTTTCCTTATTTTCTAAACGACATTGAATCCCAGCTACAGTATCAGCATTATCCTCATAATAATACGTTTCATTATCAAATTTATTTATATATCCATTGCGATCTAAACCATCTTCATCTTTATACTTACTGTCAAGAAATTCTTCTACTGTCCATGCACCATTCTGCTGACTCTGCTCTCCAATTGCATATGTCCCTGTCCAATCTGGTTTAAGAGAAATATAGAACAGTCCTTTCCATACACCATTTTTAACGAACTTGTCTGGTGTAATAATAGTATTGCCATTATCAACATCTTTTTTCATGTTCGCAATCGTATTTGCACTAAGAGAAAGTTTATCAATGTCAGATTTATTTGTCTTTGTGATCTTATATACCTTATATGTATTTGGATTTTTGTAAGCATATTGCAATCCCTCTACTGAAGAAATTGCGTCTAGTCCTGTAACATCAGTAAAAAGATTACTTTCTTCGTTTGACGCTTGCAATCCCCAAAGAAGTCGGAAATCTTTTCGATGCGATTCATGATCACCTCTATTTGAATAGTCATTAATATAAGCTTGTGCATCAATAGAAAGCCCTTTGAAATCAAATGTTGTTGGAATATTATTTTTTACACCAAGAATTCTATTTTGTGTAACAACTGCTCGAGAAAAGAACAAATCAGTGTCATATCCAAATACTCCTCCTAAGAGTGCTTGAGATTCATCCATTCGCTTTAAATATTCTCTAGCAAGTCCTACATTTCCACGCAGCAAGATTCGTGAATCAGAGTTAAGCGATGGATCGGTCTGTGTTTTTGAAAGTGAAACATAAATACCTTCTGCATTCCCTGCTGTAGAAAATTTTTCGTTTTTTGTAAACTCTTTTCCTTTTAATGAATAGGTAAATCGGAGAATAAGTGCATCACCAATTTTTACTTTTGTTGATCCTTCATATGAGCCACTACTCGAAAGAAAGTACGGTGTTATATCTACAAGTGCAGCAGGTGTTCGTGCAAGACCACCATATTTTTCAATAATTTTTTTATCAGCTGCAGTTGCTCCTTTATATAACAAGTCTAGTTCAACATTATTTATTTCATTTCCATAAAACTTTTTTGATAGAACAACTGAATTATCTTTTTCTTTCAGCAAAGATATTTCTACTGTGTCTCTAAATTTATCTGGCATTGCAGAAAAAATTTCTTTCTTTATCATTGTACCATCACCAAGAACACCCTCACCAATCTTGTATGGAAGTGTGATTGGTAGAATACCGTATTCTTTTTTAATCAGTGACTTTGTAGATAAAAATTGTTTTGGATCTTTTCCTGTTTTTGTTTTTAAATCTGCAAGATACTTTTCATTTGGTGTAAGGTCACCATTGTATTTCAAATAGTCATACCAAAATGTTTCAACATTAATATTTGTTGTATCAGGAAGAATCGTTTTTTTATCTCGTTTGTATGACTTTATAACAGGATCTATTGAAATCCATTGTTTCTTTACTTCATTTGCTAATGCTGCTTGAACATCTTTATCTGTCTTTGCACTATCAAATGTAAGATAATTCGTGATATTTCCACCACGCTCATCATAGTCATAATATGCTTGAACATGTACCCACTCGAGTGCAAAATCTGTTTCCTTAGAAAAATCAGCTGTTGTTAAGTCCTTTCCATTATTTTCTGATTTAAGCGTATGAATTGGTACCTTATTTGCATAAAAAGCCGCAAACACTGTTTTTGTTTCATCTACTCCCAAAAGATTTTTTAAATCTTCAACAGGAACAATTGCAACTGTCTTTCTGTATCGGGCAGGAATGCCAGACGCACGCAATAGTGCAATGAGTAGTGAACTTGTATCTTTGTCATTACACAATGCTTCTTGCAGACAACCAACACTCCCCTTTTTTGCTCCGTAATATGGTTCGAAGTCTATGTTGTTGCGCACATAGTTAAAAATCTTTACTGGATTGTGTTCAAGTGACCGTGCAAGTTCTTTTATTTGTGTATTAATAATAACCTCTCCATCAGCACGAACATCTTTCAATACAGGAAGCATTTGTTCTGCAACAACAGGACGTATACTGACAAGATCTCGGAGCGATGTAGCTAACTCTGCGACTGAATTTGCTTCAACAGTTGGATCTTGTAATGATTCAACAATAATTTTGTCATTACTAAAAGAAAATGTTGATGGATGTTCTGGAATACGAATGCCCTCTGCTTCTTCCATTGGAGAAAATTCAACATCATCTCGAAAATAGTCAAACAATGGATCAGTGATTTCTCCTATATAATCGCCGATTTCTTGATACCATGGTTCATCAATATGAAATATTTCATTCCGTTGTTCTTCTAAAAATTCTACATATCTATCAACCTTGTGAGATGGAATACCTAATTCGCTTAATTCTTCACGCTCTTTATCAATAAAAAGATTTAGTTGTTCTTCTAATATGTATGGATCGATGTATTCGCCATCTTGTGTTTGTTCATCATTTCCAAAATCACGCAACGAACGCATAAGTTCAGCGTATTGTGGAACTTCAATTTCTGGTAAGTCTGGTGGAGATGGTGGAACAACTGGAATATAATCATCACCAATGTCTGGCGGAACAAGTGGATAATCATCTGGTGGAAGATAATCGTCCCCAACAGATGGAGGAACAACAAGAGGATCATCTGGATAGAAGTCTGGTGGAATATAATCATCTGCTAATCCTGGTGGTGGATCTGCTGGTGGAAGTGGTGGAACAAGTGGATCAATAAATAGTGCTGGATCATCAACATACTGATATGGATCGAGTATGGTTGCGTCTGGCGCAAGATCAAATGGAAATGGTTCTGGTGGAAACAGTCCATCGTCTGGAAGAAGAGGCTCTGCTAAAGCAGGATCATCAAATGCAAGAGGAGGAATCAACGCTGGATCATGTAACTCGTCAATACCTAATGCAGGATCATCGATCAATGGATCCACTGGTGGCAGTGCAGCTTCTTGCGCATATACAGAAAGAATAGGCGTAAATGCAAGAAGCCCTACTGTAAGAAAAATAATAAATTTTCTAGCATGTGAAAATCTCATAGGTAACCTTATTCTAATGAAAGGGTGATCAAGAAAACATAAAATCCCTACAAAAAAGGGATTTTTTACTTAGTACTGCCCCATCTAATTGCATAGCAAATAAACGGCTTTATTGGTTCAATATTTTTTTTCCAATATGACATAGGCATTACTTAGGGTGTATTCATAATTTCCGTAAGTTGAGCAATTTTCATCTCTCTCACAAGGAACTACGAATAAACTCGAAGTGCCTATACCTTAGGTGATTTTCTTAATTTTGTCAACTACCTGCTAAAAAAGTCAAAATAGTCTATATCATTGATATTTTAAAAAGTAAAAAGGGCAACGCTGAATTGTGAAACTCAGTGTGCCCTTTGGTAATTCCCCCTTACCAACCAAGAACTAGCGCGGCAGTGATTCACAGCTGTGGACGTCGCCAGGAACAGCCGCATTACGCAGGCATGCTCGATATCTCTTGTCTTTGTATTGAACACAGCGCTTGGTGCATTGAAGCGCCTTCCGCCTTGCAGCAATTCCTTGTGTGTTGTAGTCGAGTCCGACGTAGGCTTTGCAGAGTCGCTGGCAGATTGGCATCAATCCTGTCAACGACTTTGGATCACTAGAGGGATCGTTCAAGCCAGTCCTTTCTCCAACACTCATTGGTTTGACTTGTGTTGTCGAATTCTTCTGACCACTACGCCTGGTGTAAAGCCCAGCAAGTTTCAAGACTGGGACAAGTCCTTTGTGGAGTACTTTGGAAAACCCGGCCTGTACGCTCATTCCCCTGGAGGATTTATCGTAGTGATCTCCCTCCTCTTTCCTGAATACCTCACCGTCCCTGCGAGCAAGCGGGATACCAGCAGCTGGTATCATCATACTAATACCAACTGGCGTGAGATCATTGTCGTCGGCGAAAAGAGTAACGAGCAGACCTACAGCACCAATCCCTCCTGCGATCATGGTGTACAAGGCTGCTGAGGAATGATCACGCTTCACAGACTTGTGTGTAAAACGCGTATCAAACTTTTTCGCAGCACCGCTCGATTCAACAGAATATGCAACTCGACCGGTCTTCTTTGAAAAGGCGATAAAGCGAACTCTGGCCGCGCGGAACTGGTTCGTTGATATATCTGCGTCGAATCGAAGCAGCTTGGTCTGGATCAGCATGTCAACACCGAGCGCGTTTGCCACTTTTCGGATGACTGACTCGTCGATCATGCCACTGGTTGCGTAATTGCGTAGTGCCTGTGCGTACGGCTGAATGAGTCCTGACTTTGACAGTTGTTGTTGAGCCTTGTTCGGCGAAACAACTTTGCACTTTTTGGAACGCCCTTTCACAAAGCCGACAATCACGTCGAGCTTGCGATTCGCAAAGGCGAGATCGAGATCGATGCTGACTGCGCCGGTCCGTGATGCGAACGGCAAAAATGCCATGTTGCAGCCGCTCAGATCTGGATCGATCCGAGTTACCATTGGCTCCTGGATCTTCACTTTGTAGCCAACCCCTCCTCCCCTTTCTGTCAGGTGGGTGACCTTTACACAGCCGCTCATGCTGAGAACAGCTATAAACAAAAACATCAGAGAATATCTCACTATTCTACTCCTGGTTGAGATGGTGCGAAGAGCTTATCATATGAAAAATGAAATTTCAACAAAGAAAGAGGTACTTTATAAAAATACTTCAGATTATATGTATTTATTTTTTATTTTTTCTCTTATTTCTTTATTTGGATATATCCCCTTGACACCACAACGACCCTAGTATATAATCATCCATCGGCTAAATTCTGCCGGAAACACTATTATGAAGCACGTAGCAAAACAAATTTATAAACATATTCTAGGAGCCAACAAAATGATGTTGGTCCCCCACCAGAACCCAGATGGCGACACCTTGGGATCTGTTGCTGCGTTTATTCACTTTTTGGAAAAAATTGGAAAAGATTATACTGCGTACTGTTCAACAGATATATCAAAAAAACTAGCCTATCTGCCACACAGCGCGAGCGTTTCAAACGATGCATCTGTATGGAATGATAGTGAAATTGATACACTTATTCTGTTTGATTCTGGAGACTTGCGATATGCAGGAATAGACCAACATGTTGAAAAACTAACTAAGAAACCTACTATTATTAACTTTGATCACCATGCAACAAACGAATACTTTGGTGATTATAATATTGTGATGGATAAAGAATCTTCAACAACTGCTATTATTTATAGATTTTTTGTTTACAATGACATTACAATTGATCAAGACATTGCAACTTGTCTCCTGACAGGACTTGTAACAGATACAGATAATTTTACAAATGGTGGAACCACAATTGCCTCGCTTATTATTGCAAGCAAGTTGATTGAAAAGGGTGGTGATTTAAAATTAATTAAACAATCAGCATTTAAAGATAAATCTGTAAAAGGATTACAACTCTGGGGAGCAATTCTTTCTCGCCTTATTCATCACAAAGAAACCGACATTGTTCATACCTATGTAACACAGGAAGACATTAAAAAACATAGTGTGGAAGAAACTGAAATAGAAGGGGTTGCAAACTTTATGAATAATCTGCAAGATGGAAGAGCTGGACTTATTTTGAAAGAACTCGAAGACGGAAATGTAAAAGGAAGTTTTCGAACTACCAGAGATGATACCAATGTTGCTCAGTATGCAAAGCACCTTGGTGGCGGTGGTCACAAAAAAGCTGCTGGATTTACTATAGAAGGGCCCATCCACAATGCTGTTGAACGTGTTCTTGATGCTGTAATGCATATTGATAAACTTGCATTGCAAGAGGTTGAAATATAAGATTATTAGATATTAGCTACTAGTTATTAGTTACTAATACTTCCTACAAAAGCTAATAACTATTAACTAGTAACTAATAAAAAACTAGATTGAAAACAAGAGCCGTGATATACTCACTAATAGTTAAAGAAAAATATATATGACTACCCAAACAATGACAAACCAACACCTTATCCCAACAGTGATTGAAAAAACATCTTATGGTGAACGAGCATATGATATTTATTCTCGTCTATTAAAAGATAGAATTATTTTCCTAGGAAGTGGTGTGAATGATGTAGTCGCAAATACAGTTATCGCTCAAATGTTATTTCTTGAAAATCAAGATCCAGACAAAGATATTAAATTGTATATCAACTCTCCTGGTGGATCTGTTACTGCAGGAATGGCAATCTACGACACCATGCAATACATTAAACCAGATGTTTCAACAATTTGTATTGGTATGGCAGCAAGTATGGGAGCAGTTCTCCTTACTGCTGGTGCAAAAGGAAAACGATTTTGTTTACCAAATTCAGAAGTAATGATTCATCAGGTTATGGGTGGTACACAAGGACAAGCAAGTGACATTCAAATTCATGCTGAACGTATTGTAAAAATGAAACAACAGCTGAATGAACTTCTTGCAAAACATACTGGAAAAAATTTAAAGAAAGTTGAAAAAGATGCTGACAGAGATTATTTCATGAGTGCGCAGGAAGCGGTTGATTATGGACTTGTAGACAAAGTAATTTCATAAATAAAGAATCAAATCTAAAACTCCACATCATGTGGAGTTTTTATTTTAATATCTCTTAGTTGCGAATGTCTATTTGTTGAAGTACAATAATAAATATGAAAAAAATTAATATAATCTCTTACACAAAATTTCAAACGATTGTATTTGGACTTCTTGGCCTGCTTGCCGGAATCATATATTCATTTGGTGGTCTTGTCATAGACACGCTTGTAAGCATTGGTTGGATTTCGTCAGCAGCTGCATCAACCCCAGGCTTAAGTTATGGTACTGTTCTTGCGTTTGGCGCACTTGTTGGTATGCCAGTCATTGGTGCCTTGTTCGGTTTTTTCTCTGGTCTTATTGGAATTATTTTATACAATGCTACTTCAAAATATTTTGGTGAAACAAAAATAGATTTTGAACAATGATTGCTTTACAATTAAAAACCCCCGGTTTTACCCGGGAGTTTTATTTTAATTTTTTATACGAAATAAAATCCGTATATACTGCACCCAAGAAGGTGGGTCGTAGGTCAGATACGAGTCGTAACCTGTATAGGCCTATAACACACCTCCATGCTTGTCGTGGGTACAGAAACGTTTTTACTTTGGTCAATGCAATGTCGCAATAAATAAAAACGTTCCTACACCCTTGTCCTGCCCCGTGACACGAGCGCAAGCGAGTGTTTTACGGGGTCGTGGGCCTGCCTGCCGGCAGGCAGGTACAGAGAGATATATACTTGGAGGTCCGCCTCCTTCACAAATATATACGAACTCTATAACCGCTAAAGACTAAGCTGAGTGCTTCGCTGGCCTTTAGGCCTAGCAAATTTGTCGAGCCTGCCCGGCCTTTAGGCCGGGATAAGAAGATGTGATCAGTCTTTTCTATCTTTATTTCTATTACTTTCCTCACACTCAAATTCTGTGGGCGTACGTAGTAAGACTAATCGATCAAAATGTCGACTGGTGATAATACCATTATTTTCAGACCTTGTCAAGGGTTTATGTGGAAAAATGCATATTTTTGGCTTAAATAAGTTAAAAATGCCTTAGATGCCATAAAGGCTTAAAAGGCTACAAATGCTAAATAAATTTAAGTATTCTATAAGTATTGAACCTTTATGGCTTTTATGGCATTTAAAGCTTTTAAGGCATTTTCCCCTCTTTTTAGCCTTTTTTAATGATGTACTACCCTTGACAAAATGAAAAAAGTATGATATGATCCTTGGTCAAACACTGTGCCCAGTGTGACCTTATTTGTTTTACAACAATCAATGAAGGATATGTGCTTCCTTGAATAAAAGGAAATACCAACTCTTCATTGAGCAAACATCAACACAAACCCCAACCAACAACCACAAGAACAAAGGAGGACACCATGTCCAGAAAGTTCTTTTGCATGTATGAGGCCTTTGCGCTTCTCGTTGACGCACGCAGTCTCGATCTCATGTACCACAAATGCTTCCGTAGGGAACGGCTGGCTGGATCGTTCATTGACTGGCGCATGCCAAGCCAGGTCTTCGAACACCCTATCGTCATGCAGGAACTGGAAGATGAGATCGACGACATGATCGACGCTGGTGACTACAACGACGGTGAGACCTACTGGGTTCCCATCAACGTTCGTGAGACGATCGGCTGGTCTTCGACTGCTCCTGCCGCTTCGTTGCCTGAGAGCACCCGGGTCGCTCCGTTCAAGCCGAACAGGTGGACAGACGCGTATCGTGTGCTTGGGAGAGTCCCGCTGGCACCCACGACCAACCACGTGACCATCGTGTTCAGGCTCGACTGGGACGACAACCGTGATCGCCCGCTCGTCCGTGTGTTCAACATCTACCCTGGTGAAGCCTGTCCTAACGGTTCTCGTGAAGAACCCAAGACCATCGACCCGAAGGAGGCCGTGTTCTTTGACTGGAACCACCCGGGCGAGATGATCACCGAGGAGAACGGCGACCGCGCTGCGTAGTCGTACAACCAACAACAAGGAGATACAACCAAGCTGAGGGCAGGGCAAGTACGGTGCACCAAGCACCCGAACGCCCTGCCCTTGCAAGAGAAATAAAAAAACACCCGTGAAGGTGATTTTTTGTTTTTTAGAAATTGTTTCTTGATCTTTTTCTAAAAAATAGTCGTGACACTTTGGGGTTCGGGGTGGCAGCCTGCCTGCCGGCAGGCAGGCGCGCCGAGCGAGGCCTCTGGAGTTGAGGCCTTCTTTACTCGATGTATTTTTGGAAGTTGACTCTCGTCGAGACGATCGAAAGAGGCCGAGCGGATAAAAGGGAGTGTTATACAGATATAAGAAGCGCATCTGCCACCCTCGAAACTTTTTGGTTCTTTTTGGTTACAAAAAGAACAAGAAGATTTAATGCATGCCAATAAGATTGCTCCGTCTTCCTAACTCCGTTAGGACTCCTCGCAATGACAGTAAGGACGTTTATTCGCTCTCTACATCAAGTGTAATCCCCAGATCCTCTGCAATAAAATCAGGAATAGGTTTATCTTCATCTGATTCAACACCAACCAAACAAATTTCTGGAAGCGGTCTGTAATAACTTTCAAACACACGATCGACTTTCTTACCATCTGGTAACTGTCTTGAATAGGTAAACGCTGCAACAGCACCAGTATGTTTTGACTGACACTTTCTTTCTCCAGGCTTAAGTTCAGTTGTTTCAACTTCTCTTGTTGGTTCTGTTGGTATCCACTTTGAAACTTTTGGTTCACTATACGATCCTTTTCTTCCATCATTTGTTCCCCAAAGTGTAAAGTACATATCCCCTGTTCGCACATTCATGTCTGTTGTGAGCAACATGTAATTTCCTGTATCATTTTTAAACCGAAAATCTGGTGCCGGATCATAAATCGTTGCATCTGTTCCAGGCATACCATTTCTATGATCATTGTAATAACTTACAACAAGAGAATGATTGCGGCGTTGTGTAATTGGCATACCAGAATTCATTGCTGCTCGGAACATGGTGCTACCAACTTGGCACAATCCTCCTGCAACTTCTGGTTTAATTTCGTCTCCTTTAATAACAAGTTCTGGCAAGTATCCACCTTCGATTGTAAATGGTTCAAGTGCTTTTAATAATGAAAAATCTTCATCTGGTTTTATAAGCAGACCATTTAATTTATGTTCAACTGCAAAACGAATATTTTTAATTCTATTTCCAGGACTACCACTAAAATTCGAATATCCAACACCAAGAATTTCACTAATTCCCAAGTCATTTACTTCCCCTGTTTTTATTTCTGGCTCAACTTGCATTGTCACAAGAGCAACTTCAAGTGGCAATCCTTCGTCGTGCCATGTTCGTTGTAATATTCCTTCGTTGATTGCACTGTACGTTTTATCTACATCGATAGTAACACCTGGCCGAGATCCTTGAAATTCTGAAACTCTTCCTGAATCACCCACTGAAAACTTTGCATTTTTCGCTTCCTTGTTTACGATTTTAGCAATTCCCTTTCCTAAAAACTCCTCAACTTTTTCTCTATCCAAACCAAAGCCAATTCCATTATCTTCGACTTCTTGTGGTTCTAGCCAGTCTGCAATTTGTGAAGGCAATATACTCCACAGATAATCTCTTTTTGTATGAGTATCAGTGTATGAAATATCAAACTTTCCAGCGCCCACAACATCATCAATCCGTACAACAACATCTTCGAGATCACTTTTGGTAATATCTGGATCTATTATTTCTGGGACGAGTTCAATATCTGATATACGAAGTTCTGCCCAGGCAGCAAGAACATGTTCTTCTACAGAAGAATAGTCAAACTCAAACCCAGGAGTAGAAGAAGTAAGTGTGAATGTTAATGGAGCAGTACTTGTAATATCTACACCTGCATTTTTTGTTTTGGTTTCAAACGGTGTTACCTGCTCTTCTAAAGAAGCAAACACTCGTTTTTTATCAAGAGTAATATTTTCTAATTTTAAATGAGAAGCAGTAATTCGACTAAGCCCAGTTCGCCATGCTCTTGCTAAAATATTTCCTTGTTTTTGATATGCCAGCAACCGTTCAACTTCTTTATCAATATCAATGGATACAACATCAATAATATTGTCGTCTGTAACAATTGTTGGATAAATAATAAATTCTTCTTTTTTTCCTTCATTATCAAAATAAAAATGCAGACCATTGTTTGAAAGTTTTTCAGTCATTGAATGTAAATATTCTGCAAGCTCGCTTCGTTCCATCCCACCAATAGAGATATCACCAATATACACTCCTGGCAAAACACGATTTTCATACGTCTTTGCATAGGCAACCATACCAACAAGAATAACTCCAACAAAAACGAAAACAAGGACTATTGGGATCCATACCTTGTGTAGTGTTTTTTTTATATTTTCACTTTTCAAAAAATTCATGTTAGTCTTCTACTATCTCAACCTGAATTGGTGAAAGATCTTGTTTTGGAATTGTGACGCTTAACACACCACTTTTGTATTCTGCTTTTGCAAGGGCCCCATCAACATCTGAGGGAAGAACAATAGTGCGAGAAAACTTTCCCCAAAAACATTCCTGGTGTGCTGGCTGAATATTAATATCTTTTTTTACTGGAGATGTTCTTATTCCTCGAATAGTAAGCAAGTCATTGTTATGAACATATACTTCAATTTTATCTGTTTCTGCACCAGCCATTGTTGTGACAATAATAATGTCATGTTCTGTATCATATACATCAACAGCCAGTTGTCCTTCTTGTTGATGTGCTTCCCAAGCGTGGTCTTTTTTCTCATGTACATGATGCGCGTGTGCATGACTAACTTGGCCTTCGCTGTTTGCAGAAAGAATCATTTCAAAAATATCACCTTTTGTTTGTGATTGTTGGGGTTTCATATACATGTATTATAGTTTAATTAAGAATTTGTGTAAACAAAAAAAATGCCTTTTTGGGCATAAAAACATAAACCCCACAACGTGCGTCGCAAGGTCTATGCGTTGCGTTCGTTGTGGGGTTGACTCCTTATATCTTCTGGTCAGCTCCGTCGTGAGCGCCCTCTTCCTCGGCATCCTCCTTTGTCCAAACTGGAGAGAGGAACCGAGGGATACCCCAGTAGAGTATGATCGCTAAGGTGACTGCTGTGAACGTCCCGACCGGACTAAATCCTACTATCTCGTATTTTGGGAATACGAGAGCAAGAACTGTCATCAGGAAACCGACGATCACCCATGAAATGACAGGAAGCATGAAAGCTGTTGTTCCTTTGCTGGAATAGTCATCTACTGGCTCGATGATTTCGCTCGTGATCCTGGCAACCCCCAAAGCAAGGAGCATTGAGATGATGTACGCCGCGATCAGCAGGAGTAGCCACAGACCAGGAGCATTTGACTCCTCCATAACCATGAGGTTCCACGGTTGTGAGTCTACTTGCAAGTACCCAATCGAAAAGACAGAAGCGTAGTGGATGAGGTATCCAGCAAGTACGGCCATTAGAAAGAGCAAGACGAGCTTGCTTGGTGTGATCCATGCTTTAAGGGTGAACATGGACTTCAGGATTCCTCCAGCCTCCATCCCAAGTAAAGCAAGAAACATGAACGACTTATAAAAGAAACTGAAGACGACTTGAAGAATCGTATGGCAGAAGTCGAAGACAGCGTTTATAAGTTTGAATACTGGAATGAGAAATGACCGAGCAAACTTACTCGAGTCTGGGGATACTGTGAGATCTGTTCCTCTCGGAATCGGTGGTGCGTCTATGCTCCCCCACTTTCTTGCCTCCTTGAAAGCAAGATAGAGCAACAACACAAAAAAGATGGCAAAGCTGATAAGCCTTACATCGAGGAAAAAGACGATTGCTGGGAGTGTGTATGCGACTTTTGCGTATGGGAACAGATCAGTACTACCCAGAGTGACCATCAGAGTAATCAGGGTCATGAAGTAGAAACTCAGGCGAATGTACTCCCGCCAGGTTCTATCCTCCTTTTTCTCATCGAATTTTTTGAGCTCGCTTTTCTCTTTCTCTCTAAGTCTTCTATCCTCATCCGGGTTCATTTCCTCAAGCTTTAGACTAGATGGGTTTCGAGGTGGAGGTAGATGAGGAAGACTCCCAGGTCTGGTTTGCGGACTTTGAAGATAAAAGGACGCAGCATATCGAGAGCGTATTCTTTCTCTCTCAGCAGCCATGTTTGCCTTGATTTCTTTTCGGAGTTCTTTTTCTCGCTCCTCCCATTCAGCATGCCAAATGAAAAAAAGAACTATCAGTGTAGACGCAGATCCAAAAAGAAAGAAATTCCCTGTTTCGCCGAATAATGATGGTCCGATAGAAAGGTGATCCGAAGCAATGCTTTGACCGATGATCATTGCTTCAGGCAGTATGATGATGTTTGCCAGGATGTTCCACAGTCTTTTTTCGGGAGGACCCACAATCCGACACACCAGATACACCCACAAGATCGAAAGGCAGGCGAAAAAACCTTTGGCCTCTGCATCCAGAAAAAAATCAGAACAGGCAGACAGTGCCAGTATAAGCCCCAGAGCAGCGATGACGAATATCGGAGTCAGACTGATGTCCTCCGTGATGTCCATCTCTTCGTACTTTTCTGTCTCGTTTGAATTCTGAGTCATCTCAGACCTCCAATAAATTCAGGGGTTCCGACAGAGTCAGGCTGACTCTGTCCTTGTTGTTCTGTTCGACCAATTACAACAGTGTCTTACCAGGTTGTAAAAGAACGATATTGAACCCTAGCATTAAAATGAAAAAATTTCAAGACCTATTAAAAATAAGGATATTACATATCTAATTTGAAAAAACGCCCTTTTTCTCCCGTATGCAAATAGGATTGACAATAGAAAGAAAATACCATATAATAGCACAGAAATTTCTATATATATTCCTTTACGGAGAGGTGGCTGAGTGGTCGAAAGCGGCACCTTGCTAAGGTGTTGTACCTTTACGGGTACCGGGGGTTCGAATCCCTTCCTCTCCGCCATCGCCTCGCTGTAGCTCGGCTATGGCGGACGCAGTCCGCAGACGAGCGAAAGCGGGAGGCGAGACAATTTATTACGGAGAGGTGGCTGAGTGGTTGAAGGCGGCAGTCTTGAAAACTGTTAAGGATGAAAGTCCTTCGAGGGTTCGAATCCCTCCCTCTCCGCAAAATAAAAACATCTTAAAAGATGTTTTTATTATTGACTTTTTACTCATATTTTGCTATCTTCATATTGTAAATTTCTTCCTTCGGTATGATTGTACTGATTACCAGTACACTCTTTCGGAGGTAGACATGCCAACACAACGCAAACCCATTGTTCTCATTCTAGAGGATGAAGGCGGATGGCATGCGCGTTTCAGAGACGCGCTTTCAGGTGATTTCACTGTTGTGATCGCCGTTGATGCTCGCGAGGCAAGCCACGCGCTCGATGAGACGCACAAAAATCCCTGGCTCGTTGCTGTCGACGGACTCATCAACAGCTTGACCGTTGACTCCTTCTGGCTGATCAAAAACCTTCGAAAAAGACGTGGATTCACAGGACCGATGGTGGCGATTTCAGGTTTGGAAAACCTGAGGAATGAAATGACCAAACGAGGATGTAGCCACGCCTGCGAAAAATCTCAGCTCGCTGAGCTCGTCAGAAGACTTCACAAAGAACAAAAAGAACAACGTGAAACCAATTAGGAGAACGTACTCACCACCCCGCACGCGAACGCAAGGCATGGCCTCGCACTATCACGTCGCGGGGTTCATGTTTTTTATTACCCTCTTGCTAAGGTGAATCCAACAACCTCCCCTGCTCCAGCATCTTTTAAAACCCTTGCACAACTTTGCATTGTGCTCCCTGTTGTAAACACATCATCTACAAGGATGATTTTTTTGTTTTTTAGTTCAAGAGAATGAAGCAAAAATGCATTATCAAGATTTTTTTGACGTTTATCACGATCCAATCGTGCTTGCTGTTTTGTATATCGTTGTCGTTTTAAGCAATCAAGAATAGGGACGTTTGTTTGTTCTGAAAATATCTTTGCAATCAGTTCAGCTTGATTAAATCCCCTTTCTGCAAAACGCCGTTTATGCAATGGAACTGGGATAATATAATCAAATGAAGAAAAATCTTTTTTTCTTGCTTCTAAAAAAGATTCTATAAAAAAAGAAACATACTCCCCCATTTCTTCGACGTACTGATATTTAAGTTGATAAATAATTTTTCCCAATAATTCATCTTCATTATATTTTCCCGCAGCAATATGCCAAAACAAAAAAGACGATGTTTTACAATTATCACAACATCGTCCATTCTTATTTTCTTTTTCACAAACAGGACACTGAAATATCCCAACAGTTTCAATCTGATTCAAACAATCTTTGCACACCCACATTCCTTCTTTTTTACAACCCAGACAAAATAGCGGAAAGATATAATCTTTCAACAATTCAAAAATTCTTTTTATTCCCCCCTTCATATATAAAACAATTAGCAATTAACAAAAAACAATTAACAAGTTTTCTTGGTTCTTTATACGAATCCAGTTCGTGTAAATCTTCAAAAGAACATTCAGAGGCTTACCGCACCCAAATAGTTTGTTAATTGTTAGTTGTTAATTGTTTTTTTACCGATCCCAGAACAACCCATCTACCTTCCAGTCACTGCCAGACCTTAGTAAGTAAAGTTGTCCATCACGAGTCTTAATATCTTTTTTTGTAATTGTTTGAATTGTTTGCTGCACACCAAAATTTACTATTGCTTGGTTACTACTAATTGATTTTATACTACTTGCAATAACTTTTGTTGTTACACCTTCATATGCAGTGCCTTCGTCCACTTCTTGTGAAGCAATCCACTGCTTCATCCGCGCTGTTGCAAGTGGAAGAACGTCTTCAATATGTTTATTACTATTTTGATTTGAATAACTTAAAAATCTTTCAACAAAAAGTCGTGCAGTTTGCCGTGCGTATAATTCATTTTCATCTTCCACAACAGAAGGACTGGTAACGTCTGGTGGAACAATCACATCACTTTTTGCATCATCTGAATCTGTATTGATGACTTGCTGAGGAACAAACGTGTCTACTGTAATATCTTTTTCCCCATCAGGAGACTTTGAAGCAAACATAATTATCAAAATAACAACAAGAATCAGCCCTGCTCCAAGACCTAAAATGATGAAAAGTCTTTTTCGAATATCTAACATATTCTCTACTAGTTAATAGTTATTAGTTAATAGTTACTAAAAATCTTGGTACGTTCATCTAGTAATTGTAAGTCAGATTATCTATGACCTAATAACTAATAGCTAGTAACTAATAACTATTACCCCCGTCCTGCAATCTCTGCTTCATATTCTGCTTTTGCTTTTTCTATTTCAAGAAGTTGCTGTGGATCTGACGTAATAAGTTGGTCTTCTGTGTACGATGCAACAACTTTAATCGCTGCATGTTTCAATCCCGCAAAGAAAATTCCTTCTCCAACAGCACTTTCAAGAAGTAAGAATTTTTCTCCTTCGGTTAAAAGGAATGTTTTTTGAATTGTTTCAATGGCAGATGGAGATTGTTTCAACAGCAACTGCATGGATGAATTTGTCACAATTGCCTGACCATACTGAGATCGCAAAAAGTCATTAACATCTTGTGTAATTGTTGTAATTCCAAGATAATATTTTCTGCATCGTTTTACAAGTGCATAGACAAACTTTGCACTATCTTCGTGCGTCATAAGCCACCACGCCTCATCAATAATGAGAATACGTTTTTTTCGTTCACTTCGGACAATATTCCAAATATAACTAATCAGAGAGTAAATTGCCATTGGACGTAACTCATCTTCTAGATCACGCACACTAAATACAACCAATTGATTATCCATATTCACATTTGTTGGTGCATTGAACAATCCTGCAAATGTCCCTTCTGTATATTTTCTCAATTTTAATGCAAGGGTACTTGCACCATCCATTCCTTCGAGCACATCAAGCAAGTCTTGCATAATTGGAGATTCAACTGTTGCCAAATCACTTGCTGGTGTAATATCTTTTTTTGCATATGTTTCAAGGAGTGCACGATCCAAAATAGAATCTTCTTGCGGTGTAATCTTGCCAAACATAATCCGAAGCATTCCTTTTACTGTAATAACTGCACTACGAATAACATCTTCTGTTGAAATCTGCTGACCAACTGGTCGTGGCAAGTCAAATGGGTTTACTTTACTTTCAGATGCAAGAGAAATATTCACAAATGTTCCACCAACCGCTTCTGTAAGGTGCACATATTCCATTTCTGGATCAATAATAATCACTTCTGTTCCAAGCATCAGACTTCGAAGCACTTCGAGTTTCACTGCGTATGATTTACCAGCACCAGATGTAGCAAACACAACCATATTTGCATTTTGCATGGTAAATCTATCAAATAATATCAAACTATTATTATGTCTATTTACTCCATACAAAATACCATCGTCACTGGTAAGTTCTGAAGACATAAATGGAAACGATGATGCAATTGGTGAAGAATTCATATTAAATCCAACCATAAGTTCATCTATTCCAAGTGGCAGTGTTGATGTAAATCCTTGTTCAGCCTGGAACAAAACATTTTTTGTATAAATAAGTTTTGAACCAAAAATATTTTCAATATCTTCACTTATTTGCTCGAGCTGTTCTTTTTCTTTTGCATAAATAGTGACATAAAATCCAAATTGGAAAAAATGTTCAATTCCTTGGGTAAGATCGTCACGAAGCTGTTCAATGTCACGAAGAGCCGTTTCACGAATTGGATCTCGTGGCGCACCTTTTTCTGCATCTGCACTGAGCTGTGCTTGCAGTGCTCCAACCTTCTTTTTTAATTGTTTTAAAATAATTGGCGATGGAACAGGATAGAAAAACATTGAAACATCCATTGTCATATTTAAGTTGAGGAGTGGAGAACTCCATCCAACAGAAATATACCGTGGATAACTAATAACAAAAATGGTGCGCAAAAAAACATCACCAAGCTGGATAAAGTTTGATTCAACACGAAATGTAGATGGAGCGATCAAGTCACGGATAGCAACAGTTCCCTCTCGGTAGGTTCGTTCTTCTTCAATCGAAATCAATTCTTTTTTCAATTCTTGTTCCTTTCCCTGCTTCTTCTGCAGTTTTCCGGAACGTTGTCTGCCCGCTCCTGCGGATTCTGGCTTAAATGGCATACACTACGTAATATTAGAGATTCTCAACTC
This sequence comes from uncultured Gammaproteobacteria bacterium, assembly GCA_965231005.1. GTDB lineage: Bacteria > Patescibacteriota > Patescibacteriia > Magasanikbacterales > UBA922 > CAZTEU01. The sequence goes on along the minus strand of OZ246405.1, from coordinate 535,892 downwards.
TGAGATCTTCTATTTTTCCTAATCCCTGATCAAAAGAAATATCTGGATTATAGGTTGAATAAAATAATTCAATCAATGCTTGTGTGTCTAGTTCAACAACTTGCAAACCAATACTTTGCAATCCACCAGAAACTTGTCGGACGCGTAAATCCAAATCTTCTTTTCGTTGATTAAATCGTGATTGTTTTAAACGAATGGCAGATGCTGGTTTTATAACTTCTTTCATGCGTGTAAAAAATCCTTTTTTCTTATTTGATGCAGGATCATATGATACAACAACATAAAAACGCTTTGTCATAATTTGACCAATCTCAACGAGTTCTTCAATAAATGCCCTGTAATCTGCAATCTGCACTCGAAGCAACTCATTTTGTTGCTCTTTTTCTGCAGCAACCAATTTGTCTAAATACGGTCGCGTCTGTAATTTGCGAGACTGAATAACAATCTGCAATGGAAAATCTAAGGAATTTAAAAAGCCAACATACGAAGAAATAAGTGCGTTTTGTTCATCTTCAGACTTTAGGGCAAAATTAATACTCGATGTAAGCATTACTTTTCGGAGTGTTCCATCTTTCAACACTAAAACACCGTCTCGAATTTCTGCAATCGGCAAATATGTCTGTGTAGATGGACGACTTGGTTTTTTCTTTTTCTTTTTTGTTTGTCCTTTTTTTTGTTTCTTTTCCTTTGCCATAATCAGAACAGATATTAATCTTTTGTTAATTCATTATACCATGAACACAACTCCCAAACTAATGAAGTGGAGGGAGTGTTGTTTTTTCTTGGGGTGTAATTCCATCGAGTGGTCGATAATATCCACCAGTGTTTACAATTAATGAAAGATCTCGAATATGTGATTGCTTTGCTTTCTTTCTTGTTTGTACCTCGACTACCTCTATTTCCATGTCACGTTTGCGCAAAAAATTTAATTCGTCTTTTGTATATGCTTTTCTCCATACTCGAAGTCCAGGACGCCGCATTGTCTGAAAAATATTTAACAAAAAATAATGAAAATCTTGTCCATTTATTTTTACAAACGCAAATATTAGTGAAAGACCCCCAATAATAGCCACAATAAAAATAAATAATGTAAAATCTGCAAGTCTGTATCCAACAAAAATAATTAAACTCCCAACGAGCAAAATTAAAAATTGTCTTGTGGTAATTGGACCAAAAATTTTATCTTCAACATCAATAAATTGTGGAACAACAAATTGTTGCATACCTTTTACTAGTTAGTAGTTACTAGTTATTAGCTATTAGAATCCATCAATATTTACTACCAATATGATTCCACTTGCTTTGACATGATTTACAATAAAATTCTTTTCTTGTCTATTAACTAGTAACTAATAGTTAATAACTAATATTTTTTCCTAGTTCTGCAATATGTAAAAATTCATCCATTGTGATGCTTCCCTTTCCCTGTGACTGAATAATATCTTTCATTGGTTTTTCATTGTTAATTGCTTGTTGCAAAAGCGACTGATACAAACGATACAACGGACTGTGATACCATGCTTGTACAGCATCGATATACAGTAAATATGATTCTTTTTGCAAAATAGTAAATTTCTCTAATAATTTTTGATACATCGCATCTGGAGTAGTCCCAAGACGTCGTAAATCTTCTAATGAAAACATACGAAGTTCATCAATGGGTCCGACTGTTTGCATATGAGTAACAGGTTCTGGATGTTGCACATCATGTACCATTGGTTTACCTGTACTTTTCAAAGGAACTGCACGCGGACGTGGTGCAACATTTGCAACTGGAGCTTTTTGAGATGTTTGTATCGGTGGCGCAATAGGTATAGATGATTTTACCTGTTTTCTTTTTTCTTCTTTTTTTCGTTTCTGATGAGGAAGGTGCAATGCGTTCAATATTGCATCGAGAAGTATCTTTGCTTCTTCTTGTTTTAATCCAAGACCACCCTGCTGTGCAGGTCTAACTCCATAGGCAATTATCTGATCATCAGTTCTAATTTCTTTTAACCGCGACTGAATAAGTGATTTTACACGGCTATGAAGCTCTTCACTAATCTGAAAAGAAAGAGAATGCAATACTTCATCTAATACTTCGTCGTGTTGTTCAGGCAGTGCTGGAAGATGATCTGGAACTTCCTCGTGCTCGTGCATAGACATTTCCAAAGGAGAACTATGATCTTCTTTGTCCCATGCTTTTGCTGCAGCAGCATCAACAAAGGCATGTGCAACAGGAGTTGTTGTAGATAGTGCATGCGTTGCTGTTTCTGCAAGCATATCTGTAGGAGAACGTTCTACCTTTTCTTTTGTCATGCGAACAGGAGGTGGAGGCGGAACTTGTCCTTCAAAAGAAAGAAATTCATCTTCTTGTGCTGGAACAGCTTGAGGTGTTTCAATCTTTTTTGGCAACTCTTTTGAAACCTTTTCTTTCGCAGGCATAGGAGCTGGAGGAACAACCTTTTTTTCTGGCGTTGGTATTTCTTTTGGTGATTCTTTTTCAACATCTGGAGGCGTAGGAGCAACACTCTTTTTAGATGAAGATGAAAAATTAAGTTTCAATTTATTTTTTACCCGTTGCAATGGTGGTGGAACAGCAACTGCAGGCCTGCCTGCCGGTGAGGCTGGTTTACCTGCCGAAACCTTGGCGTAGGCAGGAGCTGCCGGTGGAGTTGATTCAGCTGCCGATGGAGAAGGCCTGCCTGCCGGTGAGGCAGGAGTGGCTGATGGACTTGTAGTAGGTGCCTGTTTTGAAGAATCAGTATATTGTTTTTTAAACTGATCCAATGGAACAGTCGCAATACTTCCGTCTGCTTTTTTAATTCGAATAACCGGCGCACCAGATGGTGGACGTTGTGCACTTGGCTGATCATTTTGTTGTGGAGTTTTCTTTGCCATATCTTAGCAATTAACAACTAGCAATTAACAATTAACAAACTATTTAGGTGCGGTGAGCGTCTAAATGTTCTTTTGAAAATTCACACGAGATATATTCGCATAAAGAACCAAGAAAACTTGTTAATTGTTTTTTGTTAATTGTTAGTTATTATTGTGCGAATGAATCTTTTAGTTTCTTTAACTCATCTGATTCCTTATTATCATCTGCACCTTCAGAGGAAGCTGGGGTTTCTTCCTCGCTCTCTGCAAAAATAAGTTCTTCATCCCAGTGGAACGAATGATCTTCTTCATCAAAGTACAGTACTTCATCAATAAGCTCGAGTCCTCGTTCTTTTAACTTATTAATAAATTTAATAACAAGTTCTACCTGCTGCTGATTTTGTAAATCAACTTTTTCTGATAGCACAAACAAGATTTTCTTTACAAATGCTTCTGACTTTCCAGTTAGATCTATCCAATGAACTGTTTCTTCATAATCTTGCAACCATTCCACAATGTCTTGTTCTGTTCCTTCGTATAATAACTGAATATAATGATCATCAACCGAACGAACATTTTTCTTTTCTACTTGCTCATAACCAGCAGTATGGCTGTTAACAATTTCTTGCCAAATAAAAGATCCTTTTAAACTCCAGTACAATGAAAGAATTTTCCCTAAAATATTTGAGTCTGCTTCTGACAAACGTGTTGCCTCAAACTGTTCAGATAAAAATGTGTCTACTCGCTCTTCAAACGTAGCACCTTCATGCTCGTCAAATGCTTTTACCCACTGCGCAATTGTTTTTAATTCTTTTCTTTCTTCACCTAGCTCTGTTTGATTTGCAGCAATAGCATTTGCAAAAAGAAGCGCTTCTTTTTTGAGTGCATTTATTTGTGCAAATTCTGCAAAGTGTGACTGAACATTTACATATATAGGAATATCCCAATGGCATGCCAGTACAAGCAATTCTGAATCAAGCAATCTCATTTTTCGCTTAAATTCAATATCTGCAAAATTCAAAAATCCTAAAAATGTATAAAATCTTCGATAAAAAATATTATCATTTGAGGAAAGATGTTCAAAAATTAATGTTCGTTCTGACCATTCATCTAACGAACGAAGAATTTCATCTACAACACCAGAATAAGAAAAAGAAGACTGATACAGAGTTCTAATAAGATTTAATTGCACTTCTTGATCTGCTAAGAGTTCAACTGTGACATCTTGCCATGTATGTGCATAATATTCTGTTGATTTTGTTTCAACCAATGCTAACAACTTCTCAATCTCTTCAGGAGTTTTTTCTGCATATAATTGTATTATCATTACGCTAAGATCCATCATACTGACTAATATTTAATATCTACTATCTAATATATTGTTATATTGCTTTATTGCTAAATTGTTAGTTGCGTAGGATAGAGTAGCAATATAGCCATATAACCTTTTAATATCATTATACTGAGCAGGATATTAACAATTCCATATATTAGATTATAAATAATAGATTTTAGATAATAAATTATGCGGCATCATCATCTAGACCCATTGCTAATCGATCAGATGCATCATCTCCGCCCTTTCCTGCTTTTTTCGGAATAAATTTGGAAATACGATCAGCAATTTGTCCAGAAACTTTTTCGTAATCTTGTGTCTCATGGTTTACCTTGCCATGGAAATCACCATTATTATAATGTTCAATCAATTTTTGAACATTGTCGTATTTTACCATTTCTCCTTTTGCTGGATTGTACATTCGTATATTCATTTTTCCTTGTTGAAATGCTTCAAGCATGTCTACTCCACCCATTTCTGAAAGTGTCATTAAGAAATCTTTAATATTTCCACTCATTTGCTTTCCAAAATTCTTTTGCATTGTTTGTTGCACAATAAATGCTTGCTTCATGTCGTCTGAAAGTTCATCAAAATTATTTCCTGTCCATTGTTTATATTTTACTGCCCAGTTTTGGGCCAAATTTGTTAGTTGTCCTTTTTTCGCACCTTTTTTATGTCGAAGCATGGCAACCTCAAATGTATTATTCTCGTCTGTATAATCATCTACTTTATCAATACTACTCAAACCAGCACGAAGCAACCGATCACGCGCATTTGTGTTACGAAATGTATTTGGATCTGTTGTATTTCCACGAATTGCAAGATAATCATCTAAACGCAAACTTGTAATCATTTGTCCCCACTGACTTTCTGTTAAGTTTGCATAACTATGCGTTTGGAAAGATGTTCTGTCTGTTGCTCTCATCTTGAGCGCATCTCCCATCACATGCCGACGTGCACGACGCATACCTGTTCCTAAATATAAATTACTTCCATCTGCCATTTTACTACTGAGTGCCCACCCAGCATTTTCTGCATGTCCAACTTTTAGTGCATCGGGACGCAAGTTACCCAAGAACTGCATTTCTGATTGGCTTTCCATATGTTTTCGAATCCAACCCTTATATGTAGATTCTCGAACTGCTGCTGCTGCACTCGCATTATCTGTGCGGCTGCTCCATGCATTATGCCTTTTTGTTACCTCAGCAATAAATTCTTCACTTTTTCCTAATTCACCCATATTTGCAAGGCGTTTGTCTATACGTTCCCTTGCCTTTGTTTGTGCCTCTTCTACTCCAGAAAAAAAGTCGGCAAACATCATTTCCTGGTCAACATTGAATTTCATGTCATTGTCTTTCATAAATGAAAGAACTTTATCATGAATAGCTTTTGTAATATCTTTTCCTGCTTTGTCTACAAATTTTCCTGTTGTCAATCCTTTTTCCATCTGTTTCATATTCAACTTAAAGTCCATTTCTGCCACATCTTTAATTTGTGAAATAACACCATTGTTACGAACAAAGTCAACATCCACCCCACTAGCCAAAAGCATTTGGATATCTCGAATCTTGTCATCAACATATTCATCATCGTCCCAACCAAGTTTTTCACCAATCAACCTATTCGCTTCTTTGTTCCCAGTAATAGCATAAATTGCATCATCAATCCATGCACGGTCAAATCCACGTTTAAACAATCCCATCATCACTGCCTTGTCTTGACTGGTCAATGTCTCTTTTTCTTGTTTGTCAAGCATTTTCACAAGCATGTCTCCTGCATTTGCAACAAAACTTTCAATAGACATTTCTGAAAAGCTCTTTGTATATTGTTCAATCAATTCTGTAAGTGTACTTTTTGGTGTATCAAGTCCACGTTCATCATGCACAACACGCTGCTCTGCTTCACTCAAAAGATAATTGTGTTGATATGTGTATCCATCTTTTCTGTCTTTTTGCAATCCTTTTTGTGCACCATAGCGCCATGCAAGACTTCCAGAGCTTGCACCTTTTAACAACTTTTGCCATGCTTTAATATCTTTTTGAATATCTACTTGAGCTGCTTCTGACTTTCCAGTAAGAGAACTTGTAAGTGTATCAATAATTTCCTGAATGGTCTTTGTATCACCTAGTCGAACCATTTCACCTTGTTCTTTTAACTTTTCACGCAATTCATTCATTTCTTTTTCATGGTTCTTTAATTTTTGCTTTGCTGTGTCATACTCTCCTGCAGTTTCCTCTTTAAGCACTTCTTCTGCTGCACGTCTGATTCTTGATTGTTCACGCGCAGCGTCTTTCTTGTCAGTAACATCTGTATTTAAAGCAGTAAGTTCATTATCTGCTTCTACTTCAGCTTTGATCAACTCCTTTTTCTTTTCATCTGTATCAATAGCTTCGAGCTCGGTCTTTGCTGCTGTAATACGATCTTCTATTTCCTGAACCGTGTTAGCAGCAAGCCAAGCTATTTCTTCTTCTGTTCTATTATCTTTATCTTCAATCTGAGTCACCCTATCTGGATTTGAAGCAGCAGCAGGTGTCTGCAACCATGCTTTATCTGATTTTGTTCGTTTGTCTTTCTTTTCAATTTCAGCTCTTTTTTTCTTGTCATCATTTCCTTGTTTTATAATTTCCTTCAAATCTGCATCTCTTTGAATGAGTCTATCTGCAGCATTTTTTGTAAGTTCACTCTTTTTATTTTTTGCAGCAACTTGTGCATCTACTTGTGCTTTTCGTGCTGTTTTTTCTAGTTCAATTAAATTAGCTACAGAAGTAGGACCATCAACACCTTCTACAGTCACTTCTCTTGCCTGAATAGTACTAAGCTCTTCGCCCAATTCATCTTCTCTTGCAAGTGCAGCTTTCATATCTTCACTAAATCGACCACGCTCAATATCTTGTGCACCTTTGTCCAACAAATCACCATCTTGGTACATGTCTATAAGATGCTCTTCAATTTCTCTCTCTTCCACTGCGCTAACAGTATCTGCAATCATTTTTGCTTCTGCTTTTGCACGCATGGTATCGTCGTCTGTAAATTCATACATGACAGAACCATCTGGCTTCACAACTCGTTTTCCACCTCCATCTATATCTTTATACTGACGTTGCAACTTTACCTTTCCAAGACTCATTCTTAGATGTGCTTCCCCTTCTATTTTTCGTATTGTACTATCAATTCGTTCTGCACGATTTTTTCTCTCAGAAATACGTTCTGCCATGGTTCCTTTGGAAAATTCATACTTTGGAGTAGTTCCAAACATCCCAAAGAATTTTGATCCATTCACGTCAAACTTATACCGTGCATTTGCAAGAACCTGTCCGCGACCAAGATTTTCAAATTCTTCATCTTTTGCTTTTGACCGCATAGACTCAGCAGCCAACCATCCACGCTCAATACGATCTTGCGCATCAACACCTTTGTAACGATCTCCAATTTTTCCAAGACCAATAAAGTATCCTCCAGCTTGTGATCCTGTTCGTTTCCAAAGAAGATCTCGACGAACGTCTGCCTGCTTTTCTGTTTTTCCAAGACGTTTTTGTGATTGGATATTTTTTCGAGCCATCCAACCAATAAATCCTCCACCCATTTCTTTGGAAAGTTCTTTTTCCTGTGTTGCAATTTTTTCTTGCAATGCTTGCTTTTGTTCTTCTCCCATACTTGCCACTTGTGCAAGTTCAGATTTTTTCTCACCAAGTTTCTTTTCAATTTCAGCTGCCTGATCACCTTCTGCACTTTCTCTTGCTTTTTCAAGTGTTGCAATTTCTTTTTTCAAACCTGCTCCACCGTCTTTAAGGTTTGCTAGTGTCTCATGATCTTTTTGCAATGCATCTCGAATTTCCTCACCTTTTTCTGTGACTTCCATACCTTTTCCATAGTACAGACCTCTTATACCCTGACCAGCTGTTGCTGCATACCGTTTGATTTTCTCTCCACCAACAACAGGTAAATGTTTCAATGTACCAACAGCAGCACCTTCAGCCCCCTTGGTAGCTAAATCTCTTGCACCACGACTTGCCCACAATCCTGCACCAACCAAACTTCCGTATAATGCTGCTTTCTTTCCAAAGTCAACTGCATCTCCTGCAAATGAAGAACCACGAGCACCAATCTTTTGGACTCGTTCAAGACCAACAATCAAAAAGGCAACTGCAATAAAAAAGTTTGCCATGTTTTCCCAACTGGAAACTTTACTAATACTTACCGATGTTGGACCACCAGTGTCTTGAATACCAACAGCAGCGGCTGCTTGTTTTTCTCCTTCAAGCGACAGGTTGAGATCGGCTCCGGCAAAATTTCCTTGCCCCAGAGCCGAAAAGGCCAGCCACATAAAGAATACAATGACTGGTGCAACTAACACGTGTTTTCCAAATTCACTCCACCATTCGTCTGCATATGATTTTGTTTGTGGAATAACTGCAAAAATGTATGCAAGTGGAGAAAGAATAATTGCAACCCAGAGTAAGACCAACCGCATAACCATAACAATCGTGTATCCACCAATTGCCATCATGGCAATTCCAGCAAAAGTCATGGCCATAACAGCACCACCAAATACTTCCCACCCTATATCTTGTCCATACGATAAATCATTTCCAACAATTTGAAGGATCTGATCCAAGTGCAACATGTTCACCAAATTTCCACCAGCTGTTGCAACAATTGCGTTCAAAAATGTAATAGTGAAGACATGAGCAATATCAATAATTAATCCTGCAATCAATTTACTGAAATTAACAAACACGGCAGCAAGAATAAAATTGACCAATGTTTTTTTCCATTCATATTGCTCAAGTCCTAGAATCGTTCCAAAGGCAATCAAGAGCATGACAACCACAAAGAACATGTTTGCAATATCTCGAACCATTGTCCACCCAATAATAACGATTGGAGCATCTACATATCCATTATATTTTGCTACTTCAATAAACAATTTCAAACCAAAGACGGTCATTGAAATAAAAATTCTTGCAAGCCAAAGCAAGATCTCTGACATGAGACGAATAATCCAGTTTACTCCTTGCGCACCCACATTAACTGCAGTATTTTGTGCACTTACTCCGTCGGCAAGACCAAAAAACACAGCAAGGCTGAGAATACCGAAAAATGCAGTTATGAAGAACTGCTTCTTTGTCCTTGGGATAAACCAAGAAATCAACCGTTTCAGTCGGTGTAATTGTGTAATTATGAACTCAATCATTTATCAAGAGTTCCATGTATATTATGCTGTATATTATACCATAGGATTGTGTGGAAACCTAGCGGAAAAACAACTAACAACTTCCGCCAAAGGCGGATCAGCCTCTGGCTGAAACAATTAACAAAAAATGGAGGTAAAAAAAGAACTAAAAATTGAGGAAGTAGGGATCAGAAATCAGAAACCTGGAATCAGGGGTTTTCTAGGATCTATTTAGATAGTACACAGATTGAACGGATTTTCACTGATTTGATCCTTCTGTATCCATTTAATCCGTTCAATCCGTGTTCCATTTTTTTTATTGAAAAAAAAGACAGGGTCCAAACCCTGTCTTGTATTTCCTCCAAACATAGATGAACGCAGTCGCGCCCCACAGAGCAAAGATATCAAGATGGATATGAAGAAAATAAAAAGTCGGTTTTTGACCGTGAAAAAAATAAGCAATTCTAAGGGAAATAGATAAAGAAAAAATAAAAAAGGCCATAAATGCCGTAAAGGCTATAAAGGCTTTAAATGGCAAGAGGAAAAAATAAAAGGGCTCGACTAGGGTGTTAAACCTAATGAGCCCTGTTCCCCCTTTTCGTTCTGTTGCGCTTTCCTACTTCCAGGACAGGTGGCCGTAGTGTAGGAGCATGTATGAATTTATCCCAGGCATTGATGGCCACCAATCACGCTCAAATGTATATGATGATCCTTCCTCAGAATGCTCCATTTCTCTACAGTCAGACTTGTCGTTCCACTTGTCGTTTTTCCAGACGTACCGACACTCCTTTACTAACTTGCCATCGTGATAGATGTATCTTGATTGATCTTTATCATCGAATGTCCTTGTATCCAAAAATCCATCAGGGCGCCAAGTGTATACCCAGGACCTAGTAAAATTTTCGAACTTACTCTTGAGTGACTTGAGTTTCCCAGACTCATACGTGTACTCGTCAACACTGTAGGTTTTCCATGTACCTTTTGAATATCTGTACTCCTCTACGCGAGCAAGCCCTCCAGTTGCAGAATTCCAAGAGTAAACAGCTTTCTCTTCTGGCTCTGAGTTTTCGCTAGACTCATAATCAATAACAGTTGCGAGACGACCATTTTCATCGTATGTGTAAACCAAAACGCTCGCTACGTTACTGTATTTTCCTGTATCTGAATCATAATAGGAAAATACAAGCCTAACCAATTGAAGTTGATCGTTGTATTGGTACGTATATTCGAAATGCCCTTTGCCTTCAACTCTGGAAAGAAGACCATTCTTTCCATAGAAAAAAAGAATTGGATAGTACGTCTTGGTTGGAAAATCAAACTCACCAAAAAATCTGATGAGGCGTCCATGCTCGTCGTATTTATATTCGAGCGCAGTATCCAATTCAGATAATGGCTTGTCGCCATAATTCTTCATCCGCTTCGGCCCCCAGTTGAACAGGGGCTTGTACGCCTGGTGGACTGTTGGACCGGACTTGCCAGAGCCGTCTGATGATCCTGAAGCCTCGTCTGTGGACTGACAGGCACAGAAAAGCAGAAAAGCTAGTAGTGTAATGAACGTTCTCATGTGGACCTCCTTTGTGTAGTCCGCTGTGGAAAAACACTGAGATACTACCATAGAAAAAATAAAATAAAGATAAAACCCACTCCACGCATTTTAACCCTTGTTTTAGCAAATTTTCGCACTATTTCTGTATTTCACTGTTTTTTACCCCTAATTTAGGGTCTGCGAAGAGAGAAAACTTATCCACAAGCACCTCTTGACATTTGACATTTTGCCTATTTTATGGTATGTTTTAGATGGAGTATACCCTCCGAATTTAGTAGATAAATTGCTCTTTTACATGTTTATATCTTTGCTCAATCAAGCGAATATATAACATCATACGCGTGTGTGAAATACTCCTATGTTGAGGAGACAATTCTCGTGCAAAGTTGTACGGAAATTGAGTCCTCGACATAGGTAGTGGACGCCCTTTGTTCGCATTTCCGCGGACACCACCAAAGCCACCAGCTCCGATCTGGAGCACATTCGCTCCGACGGAGCGAGAAGGAGACGACCATGTACAAGGTCATGACCTCTCTCGTTGCGGCCCTGGTGGTCGCGACGTTCACGTTCGGCTGCAGCGCCGATGAGTCCAGCAACACCAACCCGACTTCGACCGATGTCGCCAAGACCGATCTGACCAAGACGACCCCCGACGACACCACGAAGCCCGACACGACCAAGACGACCGACTGCCGCGATGAGACCGTGGGCTGCCCCATGGGCAAGACCTGTCGTCAGTCCGACGGCGTGTGCGAGGCCATTGAGGTCACGGACCCGATGGTCACCTGCTCGGATGCGATCCTGGCCATGGACGGCAAGTTCCGCCGCAAGGGCTCCAAGCTCGGTAAGGGCGAGATCAGCTGCAAAGTCGAAAACGGCAAGTGCTACGTCAACCTCGTGGGCAAACACCTGCTCTTCAACAAGATGACCATCGAAGTCGATCCTGACCATGCTGAGTCCAAAGCCTGTCTGCACATCGACGAGATCAACGAAGACGCCTGCATCGAGAAGAAGGACGACGGTCTGCTCTACCAGCAGCGATACAGCGCCGACGGCGAACTCCTGACCGAGACCTCTCACATCTACGAGTAGTTCCACCTGCCACAAGGCAACTTTCACACTCGCGTCCCCTGACTTTCCTAGACTGTCAGGGACGCACTTGAGTATATAAATTTTATATGTTCAAGCGTATAAAAAATCTGGCTTTAAGCCAGATTTTTTGTTTTACTGTTTTGTAGTTAACCCCCTCCGGCCTTTGGCCACCTCCCCCTTAGCAGGGGGAGGGTTTATACCGTTCCCTCCCCTGCCAAGGGGAGGGCGGTCTGACCTTCAGGTCAGACACAGGGGTGGGGTTTACGGAATAATAATAATACTTCCATTATATTCAGTCCACGGTTCTGCGTTATCTTTATCACATTGGTCTTGAATACCAGCAACATTATTATAACAACCTTTTCCACCAGCACATGTTCCATTACACCAACCCCAGTAATCAAGCGCCTGAACTTTTGGTTTAAACACACATACATTTGCATCTGCTTTTACACCCAGCGCTTCAAGTCTTGCAATTGTATCTGGAGAAAGAACATATCCATGCTTTCCACCAAACGCTGTTTGATTTACTTTTTGTTGGAAATCTTTTGGACACGTGTACCCATGTCTGAATTCGAAGAAATTGTCTTCACATGCACGTGGTGCATTTCCAAATCGCGGTTCTTGGTATGTACCATGATCTGACACACCTTTTTTAATATATCCTGGAAGTTTTAATTCACCTTGCCCAGCATCTGCTTTTGCACATTCATACGGCTCTTGACCTTCTGCTACAACAGGACAATCCTTGTCTTCCTGACATGTCATAAGCGAAGGAATCGTATCTGACTTTCTCATACAAAGACCAACATCTGGTTTTCTGTTGTCTGGATCTTTCTTATCTTTTTGCGCAGCCTCTGCTGTATCACAATATGGTTTGTGGTTTTTGTATCGACCAAATGTTTCATCATTGGTAAATGATCCATCGTCCCAATTCATCATAACACGACGTAGTGGCATTCTATTGTCGTCTGCAGCAGCATAGAAGTTTACTACTGCACCAAAGTTCTTGTTTCTAATAATTGCTTCATGAAGTCCTATTCCTTGTGGGTCTTCGTCAGAAATCTCATCACCATTATAATCTGTTCTTGTTCCATTCTTTTCTGAAACTGTAATATTGTCTTTTTCACCAACACCACATGTAGCACCAGTTTCTCTGAAACATGTCTGTGGGTTTAATGAATAAATAACTGGTGGACTCAAATCTTTTCCAACCTTGTTTCCTCTGTCTTCTATTCCACCAATCACATTTGAGCCTGCAAGCCACTTTTTAGAATCCTTTGCATAGTCAGTTCCATCCCACGTATTCCACTGACTCTTGTTTGCAAATCCTACATCTCCTGCACGTTGTACAACTTTGTATGAACGAGCAAATAAATTATACAGTCTTGTCGAAGCATCATTGAATTCCTTTTCAGGATTTTTAATACCACTTTTTGAATTACTACCAACACCAAGCTCTACACCACCACATGCATTATCACTACCAAATGCATTTATGTTTGCAAAACCAAATCCCTTGATGAGAGGATTCATACAGACAAACGGATACCCATCGACTTTCGGATTTGTAATTCTTCTTTCTGATAAAGCTTTTACAACATCTACATTAATTTCATTAGGTTTCTCTTTCTTATAAACTTGAAGATCTTTTCCAGTTAATTCTGTACTACCAAATGGTCGTATATCAACATCTGGCAAAAGTCTTCCACTAATACCGGCTTGCCACGGAGCGTCTATCCATACACGATTTGTCCATGCTTTATTTGGAACATCTTCTACTCCATCTTTTGTTGTATCACTGACCTGAACATAGTCAACACATTGATCTTTCACTTGTGCAATGACGGCCATGTTAATTCCACCATCTTCTAAAGCATTGTTGTTTGTTTGCATGCACCATCGAGAAACATAGCCAAGAAATTCTCCATTCTTATTAAAGTCCATACCAATAGCAAACCAATTGTTTCCTCCATATCGATCTTCATCTGTCTCATCAGATTTATCATCTGTTGGAAAAGCCAAACGTTTATCACAAACAACCTTCTCAGTAAACGGATCTGCTTTCGGAATTCCAGTATTTTTATCTAAATTATTTCTTATCCACTCCAAATTCCGCAACTTATTATTCATGCCTGCTTTTGTCTTCTTTGCATTGTGATCATTGTGATACACCAATACATACCGGCGATCAATATAATTTCTGGAGTCCTTTGCAGCTTTTGCAAACTTTGGATCGCTTCCCGAACCTTCATATAACTCATAGTGTTTTTTATTCAAATCATTATCTTGTGATGGAGTAACTACATATGTGTAGACGGCATTATCTTTGTTAACTGTTGGTTTGAAACCTCCAGGTGCTAATTGCGATGAATCCTCTGGTGCAAATAACACTTCAGCATCAATAAACTTACCATTAAAATTATCACCAGCATTTTTATATTTGTATTCTCCATCGTCTTCATCAAGTACACTATCATTTGGGAATCCTTTCACAGAATTCTTCATGCTCAATGTTTGCGCTTCACCTTTTGTATACTTATCAAGTCGTGCATCAAGCTCTGCGAAATCAATGTACACTTGCTTTGAAAGGAGTAATGGATTATTTCCTTCTGCACCTCCTGGGAACAGTGTTGGAACAAAGAATACTTTATTCAAATCACGTCGATTCATCACAAGTTCATATGGCGAACGATATAAATAATCCTTTGTTCGCTGTTCATCATAAAATACTTCGCCTGGATACGCCGCAACACCAGAGACATTTAGTTTTCCGTCAAACGACTTACAACCCTTCTCATCCTGGTAATAATTACCCTCATGATGCCAGACCTCTGCATTTGGTCCCTGAGTAAAGTATTTTATTTGTTTAAATTTTCCTTGTTCTTCGTTCCATAACCGTGGAGGATGACGGACAATGAGCTTTCCTTCTGTCCCTCCAGCCTGTGGTTGGTTTGTGAAACAAGAACCATCTGTTTTTTTGGTCATACCATCCCACTCATCTATTGGTATCAATTTAGTAGGATAGATATCTTTTCCCTCATTTTTAGAAGTCAATTTACTCTCATGCCCTGTTTCTGTCCTAAGCACAACAACATTTTGTCCAGACCCTACTAATCCAAAACCATCTTTCCGTGCCCAACTCAAAATTGCTTCATAGAAATCTTTCCTCTTATTTCCTGTTGCATTACATGCGACCATTCTATATCTATTAAAATCACTATGATCAGATGAATCACAGCTATACTGAATTACAGCCCCCTTATTGTTGAATTTATCCGAATCATTTGCAAATGGCTGTGGAGCACCACAAAGATTTTGAACAGGCAAATTCTGGTTTGGATCACTACTATCATCATAACAAATTGGATATTGCTTGTTGAAATATGTACCAGATGTATCCTTAAATACAGGCAATAGCGCTTTATCATACGGTCCAGCACCAATAGCAGTTGAACGTCTACACATAACTTCCCCACCAATCTGTTTTTTCTCTGTCACAGCATCAAGTGATGGTGAATATCCAGCACCTTGGAATAAATTATAATTATCTAGTCCTGCAGGATTTACATCAATTGGAAGCCAAGTAAGACATGCGAACTTTTTATCTCCATTTAGATCTTCTCCCCCATCAATTGGACGACTTAGGTCTCGTTCTAAACAGAAACCAGTCAAACCAAGATGATCTTCTTGTCGTGTTATTTTTCCACATGTTCCTGAGAAACAATGACTATCTTCTGAACAAGGATCACCTGCGTTGTCTCCACCAACACATTGTCCTGGAGGAATACTTTTTTCTTGTTTTTGTTTTGCACTCCAATAATCTACATCAAGTGGACTACCATATTCAACCTTTGTATAGCTACAAGAACAATCATCCTTTCCTTGACAGATGCCCACCTGACTAAATCCTGCTTTTCGATATGGAAATTCATATCGAACTTGCTTTTTTATAACATTATTATCTTCAACAAGTGGTATCATGCTGTCTTGTCCACTTTGCGCTTTTGGATTTTGTTTTTTGGCTTCATTTTTCTTTTCAGTTGCAACCTGCTTTAGCACTGATTGTGGAAATGGTGCTGTTTTCTCTGGATATGCCTTACATTGAGTATTATCACCAAGCGCTTTTAGTACTTTTCCAGGAGAATTTTCATCAGCATCAATAGGGAACGGTGCTGCAACAGGTTGAATACATTGTCCGTCAAAACAACGTCCCTTATTTGGAGCAAATCCACATACACTCCAGTCCGTCTTTGCTTGTCCATTTTCAATACAATCAAACTGTTCATTGTCTGCAAAGTAATCTGGATGCATTTTATACACCATAAACGGAGTCCCCGTTACAATATAATCATAATAGGTAATTTGATATTTGTTCAATAATGAGTATCCAGTATAGTCTTCACCATGCCACGACGCATCTCGTGTGACATATTTTTCATCAGTTAAGAGTTCATCTCCAAATCCATAATCTTTCCAATTTGCACACTCTCCCCCACTCACTTCGTCACAAGCACGGAAGTCATAACACAGTCGCTGTGGCACACCTTTATCATCTTTCTTGGTTACTGCAGTTTTACATGCAAGCCATTCACTACATGCTCTGTCACGACCAACTTTCAAAATAACATTTGAATCATTGCCTTGTATTGCAGAAGAAATTGGAGGAACTGAAATAAATCCTTTTTGTTCACTTGCGTCATATGTGGCAGAAGCATTGTATGATTTCTTTGGATCTTCTGTCCTGTCGAACAAGACACATCCTTCTTTCAAACTTGCTTGTCCACCACATTCATCAATACTCTTGAGAAGTTGAGCATTGAATAATGAATAATATGGTTTTCCTTTTGGAAATTCTTCACTTATATCATATCTGTCGACCAATTCTGTACATTGATCAAACTGTGCAGGACATGCTCCTACAAATCCCTCATAAAATGTTGACTTGTTTGAATTAATACCATAGACACCACTTTCTTCTAAGAATTTGTCATAACATGGAACATTGCCTTCTGAATTTGATCTAAACCAACCACTGACAAGTTCACCATCTTTTTCAACATCTTTTCTATAATCACAAATTCTATTTCCTGTAAGGAGTGGATCTTTGAAAAATGATGTACCAGCACTTCCACCAAATTGTGAACATCCCACAGTATCTTGTGAACATAAAATACTGTTATTGTTGTCTAAGTATGTGTCTGGGTTATTGAGTACTGTTGCTTCACTTGGGAATGAATATGTCGTACTGGTCGCTTTTACCTTTTGCTCTTCAAGTGCAACACGCTGACATCCTTGCTGTGTTCCTTGGCAGGTAAATTCATCACGATTTGTAAGGAAAATAGGATCACTTTCTGGTGTATCTTCTGGAACAATAATTGTTGATTTTACTACTTTTCCATTTCCAACCTTATCTACATCTGTAGCTTTTTCAAGTGTAATGTGGTCAACAAGACAGGTTGTTTCACCAACGCCAATTGTACAAGATCCATCATCGAGGTTCTTTCCACCAAAGGTAAGTTCACATGTTGTATTTTTTGTAACAGGTGTATTTGTATTGCTACATTCTAATTTATAAATATGTGCATCTTCTGCAAATGGAATTTCAACAGTGTTATATGTGTCATACAGTGCTTCACATCCAATAGCATCTTGTCGACAAAGTTTTTCAAAACCAGTTGCAAATGCTTGCTGTGTATTTCCATCACTATTTGTAAAGGTATATGCCTGACAGCCAAGAGCTGTACCTGGGAATGGATCATTTGGTTTTGCATCACAAATCAATGGAACATCATATCCTTCTGGTGTTTTCCATGAATCTTTTACAAGATAATATGTGTCTGTAATTCGAGTAAAGCGGAGGTTGTCCAAGAAGTATGTTGAACCAATGCCATTTACTTTTGATGTAAATACAAGTGTTGGTTTTTTCACTTCTTTATCAATTCGAACTGGGCCATATTTGTATTGTCGCCACTCATTTCCAACAGATGCAGATGATGCCTGACCAGTTTGATTATTTTGTGTGAGTGTATATGAAACATTGCCTTCACCTTTTAATTCTATTGTAAGAGCAAGTGGTCCACCTTTTGCCCAGAATGAAATTTCATATAAATCATCTTCTCCTGGAAGAATAGAAGCAACTGGCACTGTTCGTGTGAGTGTTTTTGCATCAACTTGAAGAGAATGAAGTCCAACCTGAATTGATTCTGTTGCCATCTTTGCAACTCCATTGCCTCCTGTTGCAGCATATCCTTCAACTGCTTTATTTATATCATCAGGAGTATTTGGTTCAAATTCATCTTTAAATATGTCACCAGTATTATTTCCAGTGCTTCCAACATATTTTCGACATCCATTTGCAGCTGGTGTACATGATGTTGATTGGCCTACACCAGTAATTGCAGCGTAGACACAACTTCCATTCTTAAATTCACCACCGCCCATACATCGTTGACACTGATTATTTTGCCACACACCTGCTTTGTTATCACATGCTTGTTTTGAAGCAATGTCTGTATCAACTTCAAATGTTGCTGTTGTCCTTCTTAAGTCCTGACATTGATCTGAAACAACGACAGTATTTGCTAACAAACGATAAAATACTTTTCCATCATCGTCATATAGTGCTCGACAATCTGCATCAGCTTTTGGTGCATTTGGAACATTGTTCACCAAATTCTTGTACAATGTTTCATTACAAATAGCATACTGTGCTTCTAGTTTTTTCTTACTATCTTCTGCATATGCTGGAGAACCAATAGGGAATACTTTTGCAACGCTCGATGCTCCAAGTGCTGGCTTTGCATTGTCATTGATATAGCTAAATTCTTCTTGGTCAATTTGTAGTAATTTATGAGTCTTCAATACAAATCCTGTTGCCTGATCCCCTTCCCAAGAATAAAATGCTTTTTCATTATTTCCATCTGGTTGTTCACAGTATTTAATGTTTGTGTAGTATTCAAGATCTTCTGTATTTAGATTCGTAAATTCTTCACATCCGACTTCTGCTGCAGAACAAGAAAGATTATTTATTTCCATAAATGATCTTGCATTGTCTGGGATGAAGTACAATGGATATTTGTCTTTTTCAAATGATGATGCTTCTTGTTTAAATGCATCATAACCAACACAGACTTCGTCACATGCAAACTTGGTTCCAATAATTCCAGAAACAACATTGCCAGATGCAACGGCATTGTATTGTTGACATTCTACTTCTTCTGGAAGACAAACATTTGCAAATGAATTACATGCTGGATGACCTGGCAGCGCTGCAAGATCACTCTTTGTTTTTGGCCATTGAATACCAAGCTGTGTTGGGTTTGTATCGTAACAACCTAGATAGTCTGGTGCTTTTTTCAAATAAATAGGTTTTGGTTGTGCAGGTTTTTTATATCCTGTATCTGTCTCTTCTGCTTGGTAGAACGCATTACATCCTTCTCCACCCTGACATGAGAAGTTTGCAACTTTACTATTAAAGTACATGACTTGATTCCGCCCCAATTTTTTCAATTCAAGATTTACCTCGTCACTGTGTTTCCATGGAGACGCTGCTTGACCAACATTTTTTCTTTCCAAGCTATATGCACGACAACCAACCGTATCAATATTACATGCACCATAATCTATGGTTCGTGATAAATAAGAACGAGCAGAACCACCAGCATCAACAAATGTTTTACATGTATTAAATTGTGCAGGACATGATTCTTGTCCAATATGCCAGATATTTTGTTCTCGCGTACAGTATCCATAATATTCATCTCCAATACACTCTCCATTTGGTCCCTCTGTAATACAGGTAGAAATATCAACACATTCTTCTCGTCGATCTGGAGAACCATCTGTTACAAGCTCAGGTCCAAACACTGTTGATTCACAACGTGTTTCTGGAAGACGAATAATCCAATTTGGATCAATAAGTCGGCAAAATGGTTTTTTTGGATTGTATTTTACTTTTGTATTTTTTGGTGGATCAAGAAAATCACAGTTGTTATATCCTTCAACAACTTGCCGAAGTGTCCATGGCTTGTCTGGATCAGATCGCAGTGCTGCAATTTCAAACCCTGTTGGAAGCACACGAAGTTTTCTCAATTTTTGAATATTTGAATAACAATATCCTTTTAACCTACAATCAAGATCTGTATTATCTGCAATACGAAGTGGTGAAATAAGTGGCCAGTCTCCATTGAGCAACCCAACATTGGGTGCCATTGCTTCTTCTATGGTGAGTGCCTCACCCTGCTTTGCACGAGTGATTGCTTGTTTTAATCCTTCGTCAATTACACAGTTGTTTAAGCCTGTACTGTTTTTTGGACATGCTGCAAGCTCTGCAAGTGCATCGTATGCACCAAGTTGTTTCTTTGGAACTGCAGTAAATAAGTAACTAAATGCTTGTTCTGTTGCTTTTTTCCTACTGACAATTGACTCAGCATAATAACTGCCAACACCATCTCCTGATTCTGAAGGTGCTTTGTCTGGAACAAGTCCCTCTGTCAATAAATTATTTAATCCTTGACTCAAAAATGTGTTAATAAAGACAGATGCAGCCTGTGGTAAAATTTCCAATGCTCCTGAACCATAAATACCAGAAATTTGACTATATGTTATTTCTCCTTGATGTTTTGCTGTAAGGACCTTTGTTTCTTCTTCAACAATGTTTGCTGGTGTTCTGATATTATCTGAAATAAGACCTTTCACAGCTTTATATCCTTTTCCTTCAAGTCGTTCTAAAAATTTTGCTTGTTGTTGTACTGCTTGGAATCGATCGATTTTTTCAATTGCTGCAAGTGTAATACCAAAGTCACTTTCTCGTACACTTATTGCATCACTAAAGACATTTAATGCGGAATCTCCAAGCTTGGTATAATTTTCTGCATCCCAAAGCTCTGAAACTTGTTGCCAAGAACAGGTCGGTTGTGGTCCTGAAACACCAAACTGATCTTGATCGTACAATGTTCGAAGTCCAATTTGGACTTGTGCCTGCAATCTCACATTCGGGAAACCACAAAGATTCAACCCAAACGACTCTCCAAATTGATCAATGGCTGTTGCAGCTGCATTTCCACCTTCGGTTGCTAAATATTCATCCCATCTATCTGTAAAGATAAGTGGCTTTTGCCCTTTAAATCCTGTTGCCGCATAGACTGCTGTGTCGTATGCGATCTTACGTGTCATATACGAAACACCTGTCATAAGCGCACTCAACCCAGTTGCATAGAGTGTTTTCAAAATCGTATCCCACACACTACTACTTGCACGTTGTCCAGAGGCAACAGCATCGACAACAGGAAGTCCAGCAGCATGTGCAGGTTTTGCTAAAAATGTAAATCCAACTATTTCAACAGCCAAAAACACTCCAAGAAAGATACTGAGAAATACTGATTTTGTTTTTTTGTGCTTTGTGTTGAAAAGCATAATCTGGAAATCTACGCCTTATGGTTGAGGTGTTGCGCCTGCTGGAACAGCCGCCTGTTGTTTTGCAAGAATATCTTCAAATGTTTTTACAAGTGTTGCATCATCAAATTGTGCAAGATCACTTTCTGAAACCTGACCACTTTGTACGAGTGATGCACGCAATTTTGCTGGATCTTTTAATAATTCTTTTAATTGTGCAATACCTTCTGAATTTGCATTTGCTGTATTTGCTGGAGCATTTGGAAGCTGCGGAGCAGCACTATTCACAAGATCTTGTGCTGTTGGAACATTTGCAAGATCAGAAATACCAATTGGTGCTTTTTCTTGCTCGGTTGGAAGCTGACTTTTTGAACAATCCTCTCCTCGTGGACAAAGTGGGTCAGTTCCGCCATCTAATTCTTGCTTGTCAGTTAACCCATCTGAATCTGTGTCTGGAATATATGGACTTGTTTGAAAAAAATGTAACTCTTGATAATCATTGAGCCCATCTTGATCTGTATCAATGGTTTGTAACCGTGTTGTTTCATCTAAAAGTGCTGTTACATCTGAACCGTCCTCTGTCTGTGATGAACTGATAATAAATGGCTTATAAATTGTGTTTCTAATTTGTAAAAAACCAAGAGCAACAGTTAATACACCAAAAATAAGCAGTAAGACAAAACCAGTCTTTTGCTCTTTCGAAAAGTCGTGCGTTGAGGATGGATCCTGCATATGATTTGTTAGGTAAATTATACCATAATAGAGAGAGAAAATGAATAAATATGTGTATAATAAACAATCAGCAATTTCCGCCAGAGGCGGATCAGCCTTTGGCTGAAACAATTAACAAATTATCTTGGTTTTATTAGTTAACATAACAGCTACAAATCAACTAGGATTTATATAGATAGAACACGGATTTCCACGAATTAGATCCGTTTTGATCTATTCAATCAGTTAAATCCGTGTTCTATCAGATATCTATCAAAAAATCCCGGAAAAAACCGAGACTTTTTATTACTATTTACTCCAAATTAGACCATCTTTTTACTTTTCAGAATCTCTACAAGATCTTCCCATTGTGTTATAGATAATTCTTGAGCTCGAACCTTTTCATTACCTAATAATGTCTTAAGAATATCCTGAATAACATCTCTTTCAAGCCCTAATTCTTGCTGAAGATTCCTCCACAACTGCTTTCGCTTGTTTGTAAAACCTGCACGCACGACCTTAAAAAATATTGCTGCATTTGGCCTTTCTTTGATATCTGAAATAGAAATGACAGCTGAATGTACTTTTGGCTGAGGCCAAAAACTTCCACTGGATACTTTTGTCACCACACGAACATCTCCATAATATTGAACTGCAACTGAAAGCAAACTCATATCCCCTGGTTTGGCACGAATGCGATCAACAACTTCTTTTTGGAGCATAACCACCATACGTTCTGGTTTTTTCTTTGCATCGAGAAACAAGCGCAATACGTGTGAGGAAATTTGATATGGTAAATTTGCAACCACTTTGTATCCTTTTGGTAATGATGACTGGATGTCTAAAAATGATGCAAGTGCATTTCCCCAAACAATATCTACATTTTTAGGTATGACAAGCCGATTTCCTTCTGTATCTGAGACTTGCCCTTGCCAAAATTTTTGCAATTTTTTTTCAATTTCAAAAGCAATCACTTTTTTGACTTTTGGAGCAAGTGCAAACGTGAGACAACCAAATCCAGGCCCAATTTCAAGAATAGTATCTGATGACTGAAGTTCGGCTCCATTAAGCATTTTTTCTACAACATGCTTTGATGTAAGATAATTTTGCCCGTATTTCTTACTTGGTCGAATACGAGACTCTGCACACAAATGCTTAATAATTGTTGGTTTAAATAAATCTATATCCATATCACATATAGTACATTAATTAATTTAAAAGAACAAAAAAACAACTCAAAGTACTCAAGTTGCTACATTTTCCCCTCCATAAGATTTTGTAATTAAGAATTAAAATTACTATTGCAAATTACATGAGTGCCCGACCGGTCATTTCGTCTGGTTTTGGAATATTCAAAAATTTTAATATGGTTGGCGCAACATCTGCAAGCATACCAACTGGATTCAATAAACTCAAATCACCATTTGGTGGATCACCAGACGGACCAGCATGTCCTTTCAACTCACTACTAATGATGAAGAGCGGGACAATATTTGTGCTATGCTCTTTTACCTTGTCTCCTGTTTGTAAATTGACCATTTCTTCTCCATTTCCATGATCTGCTGTAATCACCATAACGCCGCCCTTTGCAAGCACATGGTCAGCAATTTCGCCAAGGCCTTTATCTACTGCTTCTATCCCCTTTTTTGCTGCAGCAAAATTTCCAGTATGACTTACCATGTCTGCATTTGCATAATTTAGCATAATAACGTCATAGGTATCTGATTCAATTGCTTTCACAACTTCCTTTGTAATTTGTGGTGCAGACATTTCAGGCGCCTTGTCATAGGAAGCAACCTTTGGCGAAGGAACAATTTTTCTTTCTTCACCTTTAAATGGTTCTTCAATTGTCCCATTTAGGAAAAAGGTAATGTGTGCGTATTTTTCTGTCTCAGCAATATGAAACTGTTTTAATCCTTGATTACTAATGACCTCTGCAAGACAGTTTGTAATAACTACTGGAGGAAATGCAACGGTTACAGGGAGATCTTTTTCATACTCTGTCATGGTGACAAAATGGAGTCCTTTCAAATATGTTCGTTTAAACTTTTCAAATGCAGGAAGGACAAATGCTTTTGTAAGTTCACGGGCTCTATCTGGTCGGAAATTGAAAAAAATACAAGCATCTTTTGGTTGAATCGTTGTTGTTGGACTTCCTTCTTTTCCAATAACAGTAGGAACAAATTCTTCATCAAAAACTTTTTTCTTATATGATTCATCAATTGCTTTGATAGGATCACTTGCATATTCATCTGACACCCCTAGAGCCATTGCGTTGTATGCCTTTTCAATTCTGTCCCAACGATTATCTCTATCCATGGCATAGTACCTTCCGGAGAGTGTTGCAATCTTTCCAATTTTAAGTTTTTTCATTTTTTCTTGCAACAAACCAATAAAATCTTTTGCAGTTTGCGCTCCAGTATCACGACCATCTAGACAGGCATGAATAAATACCTTTTTTATTTTTTCTTTTTTACACAATTCAAGCAATGCAAATAAATGATCTTGTGCAGCATGAATATTTCCTGGACTAACCAGGCCAATAAGATGAAGTGCAGATTTGTTCTTTTTTGCTTGTTCAATCGCACTGAGGAGTGCTTTATTTTCAAAAAAATCTCCTCCTTGAATTGCCTTATTGATACGAGGCAATGTTTGATAGTAGATTCGTCCAGCTCCAATATTAAGATGCCCCACTTCTGAATTCCCCATTTCTCCGTATGATAAACCAACTTCTGTTCCAGATGCATGAACAGTCATAACAGGAAATTCTGCTATGAATTTATCTATACTTGGCGTCTTTGCCTTGGTGATTGCATTTCCTTCATTGTCTGGGGCAACACCAAAACCGTCTAGGACTGCCAATACAAGTGGTTTAGGACGTTTTTCCATAAAATCTTAAAGAAATAATGAAATTGAGAAATTAAGGGTTACTTGTTTTTCCTTTTCAACTGTGAATTGATCAATTTGTTAAGCATGACCAATATTGCGGAAAAAAAATCTTTCGATTTATCAAATACTTGCTTATCTATCAACTCTCTCTGCTCCATCACAGTAAACCAATGAGAAGATTCTAGTAGAGACCCTCGTGCGTTGTAGTAAAACTTATTTTTGTCTAAATAATGAAACCTTCCATATCCCTCAGCTATATTCGCTGCAACTGAATCAACACTTCTGATCATTTGGTCTCCCATAACCTTCTGGATCCTCCAATTAAATCCAGAATAAATATTCCACCCGAGTTTACCGTACTCAAGTGAAATACGATATACTTCTAAATCTTCTAACCTCAAATAATTACTCATACCCCCCTTATAATTACTAAAAAATTTTTCCCCTTATTTCTTAATTTCGCTATTTCTTTATTTCCAAAATCACCTAAAATCACACTAGTTTATGCCAAACAGATAGCTCCCTAGAACCACATAATATCATACTAGTAGAGTGCTCGTCCAGTCATATCGCTCGGTTTTTTAAGACCCATAATTTTGAGCAATGTCGGTGCGACGTCTGCAAGTTTTCCTGAGCGTAATTTCACTTTTTTAAGATCTTCTGAAACAATAATGCACGGAACTGGATTTGTCGTATGTTCTGTCATGACTTCACCTGTTTTTGTATTGAGCATTTGTTCTGCATTGCCATGGTCCCCTGTTATTAGTACAAAACCGTTTTTTTTCTGAACTTCGGAAACAATCCTTTGAACCTGTTTATCCATAATCTTTACTGCTTTTTTTGTTGCTTTAAAGTCACCGGTATGACCAACCATATCTGCATTTGGAAAATTAACTACAATGAAATCGTACGCCTCATTTTTTATATATTTAATAATTATGTTTGCAATTTTTTTACAAGACATTTGTGGGTAATCTTTGTAACTATGATGTCCTGTTGACTGAACAAGTTCTCTTTTTTCACCATTGATTGGTTCTGGAAAACCCCCGTTCAAAAAGAATGTCATATGAGCGTACTTTTCTGTTTCTGAAATATACAACTGTTTTCGAGACTCCCCAACTGCTTTTGCAAGTGAGTTATGAATATCTGGACTTGGAAATGCTGTAAAAATAGAATCAAGATCTGGACCAAAATCTGTCATGGCAACAAAACAAATATTTTTAGGAAATTTTTTTCTCTTAAACGCACCCGTATTTTTTGCAAGAAAATCTTTTTGTACAAATGCTTTTGTAAGTTGTCTTGCCCTATCACTGCGTGCATTAAAAAAGAAAATAGTATCGTTTTCTTGTATAAGACCAACTGGCTTTTTCTTGTCAGTAATAATTGTTGGACTTACGTATTCATCTGTTTCATCACGATTGTATGCCTGTGTCATAGCCTCTTCAGCACTTGCTGCTTTTTCTCCTTTTCCAAGCACAAGTGTATTGTAGGCTTTTTCAGTTCGTTCCCATTGTTTATCTCTGTCCATTGCATAAAAACGCCCCATGACACTAGCAATCTTCTCTCCATTCTTCATGTACATGCGCAAATCATTCAAAAACGTAAGTGCACTATGTGGTGAAGAGTCACGACCGTCTGTAAACAAATGAATATACACTTGTTTTACTTTTTTTCTACGCAAATATTCGAGCATAGCATACAGATGATCTGGATGAGTATGAGCACTTTGTCCATCAGTAAGTAATCCCATAACATGTACAGCACTCTTATATTTTTTGGTGTGCTCAAGTGCTTGTTGAAATGCTGTGTTCTTATAAAATGTTCCATCTTTGATGGCTTCACTTATCATAAGTAAATCCTGCTTTACTACTCTTCCTGCACCAATATTAAAATGACCAGCTTCAGAATTTCCAGACTGGTTTGGGAATAATCCAACTGCTTTTCCATGTGCTTTAAGTTTTGAATGAGGATACTCATTCATGAGCTGAAAAATATGTGGAGCTGTTTTTGGTGTAATGGCATTGCCTTTTTCTTTTGGATTTGCAAGGCCAAAACCATCCAAAATCATAAGGACTCCTGGTGCTTTTTTGTCTTTTTCTTGATTCATAGCATCATTAGTATACGGCATGTAGAGATTCAAATCAATATTGTAAAAAATAAGAATTAGAGATCTAACTATTTTTTTAAGAAAGATTAGATAGGACACAGATTACCATGATTGACCAGGATTTTCACAGATCTGATCTGTGTCAATCTGTATAAATCCTGGAAATCTGTGTTCTATTTAGCAGTTCCTAGATTAGACCTTAGTCCCTGATTTCTGGTTTGATTTTTGGAATAAAAAAACAAGACTTTCTGATGCCTTGTTTTTTGTTCTTTGTTCCTTGTTATTTACAAAACTTCGTTCTCAATCTGCATCAAGCGATTATACTTTTCAACCCGCTCGGACCGAGACATGGATCCTGTTTTTATAAATTCTGAATTTACTGCTACTGCTAAGTCTGCAATAAATGTATCTGATGTTTCTCCTGACCGATGAGAGATAGATGTTTTATATTTATGTTTCTTTGCAAGATAAATTGCATCAATTGTTTCTGACAAAGTACCAATTTGATTCAGCTTAATAAGAACCGCATTCCCAACTTTTTCATCAATACCTTTTTGAACTCGCTCGACATTTGTTACAAATAAATCATCTCCTACAACCGCTATTTTTTTCCCAAACTTTTTTGTAAACAATGCCCAGTTTTCCCAATCATCTTCTGCAAGTGGATCTTCAATTGAAATGAATGGATATTTTTTCACCCAAGATTCTACAACACGCATGAGTTTATTTGCTGAAGACGGTTGACTTGGATTGTTCAAATAATATTTTCCTTTTCTAAAAAATTCAGACGCAGCCATGTCCATAGCAAGAAATACATGTTTCCCAGGTACAAACCCTGATAATTTTATTGCTTGCATAAGCAATTTTAGTGCCTGTTCATTATTTGCGAGTTCAGGAGCAAAGCCACCTTCATCTCCAACACCAGCGTTTAATCGTTTCTTGTGCAAAATATGTTTGAGTGAATGAAAGATTTGTGATCCCATGCGCACACGTTCTGAAAAACGTCTGTGCATTGGGACAATCATAAATTCTTGAATTGATAATCCATTGTCTGCATGACGACCACCATTTAACACATTCATAGTTGCAATTGGCATGCGCCATCCTTTTTCTTTCAATCGAAATGTTGTACGCAAATATTTGTACAATGGTTTTTTTGTCGATACTGCGGCTGCACGCGCTGTTGCCAGTGACACAGAAAGAATGGCATTTGCACCCAACTTCTTTTTATTTTCTGTTCCATCCAAATCAAGCATGATTTGGTCAACCATGCGTTGCTTAGTTGCATCTTTTCCTTTTAATGCTTTTGCAATAAGCGTATTAACACGTTTTACTGCTTTAAGCACTCCTTTCCCTCCATACCGTTTTTGAGATCCATCCCGCAGCTCAAGCGCTTCATGAATTCCTGTTGAA
The DNA here is from genome assembly GCA_965231005.1 of uncultured Gammaproteobacteria bacterium. Lineage (GTDB taxonomy): Bacteria > Patescibacteriota > Patescibacteriia > Magasanikbacterales > UBA922 > CAZTEU01. The sequence goes on along the minus strand of OZ246405.1, from coordinate 507,370 downwards.
GCACCACTTGGAACTTTTGCAACTCCAGTTGATCCATCTGCGAGGACAACAGTTGCTTCGACGGTTGGATTTCCGCGAGAATCAATGATTTCTCTTGCTGTTATGTGTTTAATCGCGGTTTTTTTCATAAGAGTTTACATCGGAACGTATATAAAAATTATCTAATTTCGTATGTTACATTTACGTTCATTTCAATTTCTGAACTTCCTGATTCAATTTGAGGAGCTGCCCCACCAAATCCAACTTCTGCGTATGCTTTGTATGGCAATGCACTGTCATTTCCAGCGCCAAATTCATTGTATGACACAATGCCAACAATGTCTACGCCAAGGGAATCTGCCAAACGCAATGCCTTAATTCTTGCTTTTAAGAGTGCTTTTTCTCGTGCCTGCATCTTATATATATCAGGATCATCAACAATGAACTGAAGACCACTTACAGTATTTGCGCCCACTTCTCCAGCAAGTGCCAAAATACTATTTGCTTTGTCTAAATCTCTAATTTTAATTTTTACTTGCTGATTTACATCATATCCATTCAACACTCGACCGTCTTCTTCTGTGTAATTGTATCGTGGATAAATATTATAATTTTGTGTTTGAATGTCTGCTTCATCTACGCCAGCACTTTTTAATTTTGTAATCAATGTATTCATCACAGCAGAATTTTTTGCCTGTGCCGCTGCAACAGTGCTTGCATTTGTGTTCATGCCAATAGTTGTAACTGCTGTATCTGGTGCAATTGTCACTTTGTCTGATGCAGAAACAGTTATTGTTCTTTCCATTCTTCCTGCCTGTCCAATGTAATTAAATTCTTGTAAATTATTTCGAATCAAACTTGCCATCCATACAATAATATATACCAATAAAATTCCAAATAATGTTAGAAAAATTCTTCTTGCATGCTCACCAACATGATGCATTGGATTTACTGACTCGCACATTGCACAGTGAGGTGCAGAATCTTGTGGAACTGTTTTTTTTGTAAAAGTGCGTTTTGCTTTTTTTGATGTTTTTTTGACAGGCATACATTTTTGTTATTGTGTATTTTTATGGTGGTATTATACCATACTTATTTTTCTAACGCTGCAATTCCTGGTAGTTTATTTCCTGCTAATAATTCGAGCATGGCACCACCACCAGTTGACACATGATTTATATCATCAGTAAGACCAAAAGATTCAACCATTTGCAATGTCTCCCCACCGCCAATAACTGTATAGGTCCCTTGTTTTGATGCTGCAGCAACGGTCTCTGTCATTTCTTTTGTTCCTTTCGCATAAATCGGTTGTTCAAAATATCCCATGGCTCCATTCCAGACAATCAATTTTGCGTCTTTGATAATATTCTTATACATATCTATTGTAGCTGGACCTATATCAAAAATAGCCTCCCCAGGTTTACAAAGTTCTCTTTTTTCATCATCCTTTCCAGCAACACGGTGTGATGATCCATCCATTTGACCCACAATCCAGTCAACTGGAGTGACAACATTTGGCGCCTCCATATACTCAAGTGCTTTATCTGCATACTTTGGATCAACAATAGATTCACAAACATCGTACCCCTTTGCCTGAAGATATGTATTAATAAGCGCACCCCCCATGAGAATGGTGTCTGCATGTTTTATAAGATTTTCAAGAACAGAAATTTTTGTTCCAATCTTTTTTCCTCCAAGGAGCACGACAAATGGACGCTCTGGGTTATTTAACACGTCTGAAAGTGCTGAAATTTCTTTATCCAAAAGAAGTCCTGCATACGCTGGAATAAATGCTGCAACACCCACGACTGATGCATCAGCTCGATGCGCAACACCAAATCCATCAAGAACAAACATGTCTGCAAGGGTAGACAAATCTTTTCCAAGTGTTCCAGTATTATCTTTTTCTTCTGGAGAAAAACGAATATTTTCAAGCAAAACAACATCTCCAGATTCCATTGCTTCAATGACATCTTTCACTTCCTTTCCTAGATAATCATCTAACTTTTTTACTTCTTTTTTCAGCAGGCTACTGAGTTCTTTTGCCACAAGATCAACTCGGAGTTCCTCAACAACTTGTCCTTTTGGTCGTCCCAGATGAGTTATCAACATTACTTTTGCACCTTGCTCAATAAGATATTGAATTGTAGGAAGTGCTGTCCGTAATCTTGTATTATCTTCTACAACACCATCTTTGATTGGAACATTAAAATCTACACGAACCAACACTCGTTTTCCGTTAAGATCTCCAGCTTCTTTTATTGATTTCATAAATTACAGTGTTTTTGCAACAATTCCCATCATTTCGACAAGTCGTGTTGCATACGCCCACTCATTGTCATACCAAGAGAGAATCTTAACTAAATTTCCACCAACAACTTTTGTAAACTCTGAATCAACAACAGATGAATATGGATTTCCAATAAAGTCGGTCGAAACAAGTGGTTCATCGTTCACATGTAAGATTCCTTTGAATTGTGAATCTGCAGCTTTTCGCAATGCGTCATTTACTTGTTCGACAGTAACATCTTTTGAAAGGACTAATGAAAAATCAACCAATGAAACAGTAATGGTTGGAACACGAATTGCAATCCCATCGAATTTTCCTTCGAGTGCTGGAATTGTTTTTGTTGTAGCAATAGCTGCCCCAGTTGTTGTAGGAACAATATTTTGTGCCGCTGCACGTGCACGACGCAAATCCTTGTGAGGAGCATCTTGCAATCGTTGGTCTGCAGTATATGCATGTACTGTTGTAAGAATTCCTTTTTCTACACCAAATGTAGATTCCATAACTTGCATAACAGGAGCAGTACAATTTGTTGTGCAAGATGCATTATCAATAATGTCTGCACCATCGTATGATTCACAATTTACTCCACGGACATATGACTTGATTCCTTCCCCTTTTCCAGGAGCAGAAATTAATACTTTTTTTGCTCCAGCCTCTATGTGAAGAGATGCCTTTTCTTTCGTTCGAAATACACCTGTACATTCAAGAACAATATCAACTCCTAAGTCTTTCCATGGAAGTTTTGTTGGGTCTTTTTCTGAAAAAGCTGGAATCTTTTTTCCATCAATAATTAAATATTCATCATCATGTGTAACATCACCTGCAAAATCTGGATATGCAGTATCGTATTTTAATAAATGAGCAAGTGTACGATTGTCAGTTAAATCATTAATGCCGACAATTTCAATATCCTTATTTTTTTGCGCCACTTTAAAGGCATGACGACCAATTCTCCCAAAACCATTGATGGCTACTTTTGTGCTCATATATATGTAAATTATTGATAATAAATACTACTCCTGTGACTGTACACCATCGTCCTGCGTTTGTCCATGGTCTTGCTTCCACTGTGCAATAAGTTTTTCAGGATCAACGTGTTCCCCTGTTGCTTCCCCAGCTTCTCCTTCTGCTTTTCTTTTGGCAATTGATTCCTTTGCGGCATCACGCATTTCTTTTTGCTCTTTTTCAAATGCCTCTTTTTCCTTCTTGGACATTGGTTTCCCACTTCTTCTAAGACGTTCGTCTGTTGTAATCATACCGCCATGCTCTTTTGAAAAGTCCATTTCTTTTGTTTGTTTCTTTTCATATCCAGGTTTTTCATAGGTCACATAATACTTACTTGGACCAACAAGCAATGCGTATCTTCCTTTTGCATCAGTAAGTTGTGTATCGACTAATTTATTGTAGGCAGAATCAAATACCCGAATAACAACTCTACGGAGCGCTTCCTTTTTATCATCATATACAACACCAAATGAGTCTGGCAATTTGCTCTTTGAAAATCTATGTGACAATGCATAAAATCCAACATGGAGAACAAGGAAACCACCAATTGTTGGCGTTGGAGAAATAACAAATGATAAGAATGTTGATCCCATACCAACAATACTTATAATATGTTGCACTGCACGAACAATACTCTTACGAATTAATTTTGGAGCTGGTACTTCTTTTCCTTCTGGATCAATTGGCACACTATAATTAATTTCTGTTTGACCTTCACTGATTGTCAATTCTTCGCCATGATACACACGTGCATAATCTCCATCTGTTTCAATCCCTTCTAAATGCTTACTAATACCACCAAATCCATGCTTATCTACTTCTATCTTATACGATCCTGGGTCAGCCATAAGGAAGTATCTTCCTTGGACATCTGTTACTTGTGAACGTCGGATAGCACCTGTTTTTGCATCAACAAACCGAACACTTGCTAAGTCAACAGGTTTTTTTGTAAATCCATCGTATACTGTTCCCCATCCTTTGTGTTTTCTTCTTCTAAACAAGAGAACTGGTTGCAAGAACAAATATTTTAAGAACATGAATACTTGTGGTAATTGGAAACCAGTTGCCACGACATTTGCACCACCAACTGCAATAACAGCAGGTGCAACAATTGTTTCATTAATACGTTCAACTTCTGGATTATCAATAACCGCTTTTATAACTTTTGCAATATTTTTTGGTAAGACAGAAATTTGTGCAGTCGCAGGTTCAGAAACATTTCCTGCCTTATCTTCTGCTTGAACAGAAATGGAATATTTTCCAACGTCAAACGATTCTGGGAATGTAAATGACCAAAAACCTTTGTCATCGGACTGGGTTCTAAATGTCTGTGTGCCAGCAGCATGTACTGTATATATGTGGAAAGGATTTATGTTCACAGATAAATCACTTTCTGAAATGTCACCTGTGCGTACTGCAGAAATAAGAATACCAATATTTGGTTCGCTCGTACCTCTTACAGTGACCAGACGCCCCGTTGAAATATCTGTCAGTGCAATCTTTGTCTGAGCATTTTGAATGAATGGTGCTCGAGGTGGTGTTGTATCTAAATTTACACATGTTACTTTTCTTCCTGCTTCATTGCCAAGCGCATCATAAAATACTGCTGTCACACATTTTTCTCCATCACCTGCAGCAAGCTGCCAAGGAATAATTGGGTTGATATCAATATTTTCTAAAATATTTCCTGCATCATCAAGCAATGTCACTTTTGAAAATCCTGTTTCAAGAACAATGTCTACTTGTCGACTATTTGTTGCTTCAACAACACGACCTTCTTTTGCCAAAGAAACAGCAGCATCTATTGTTGGTGGTGCACTTGCTTGACCTCCTGAACTACCACCTGCTGATCCTCCACCAGAAGCGCCACCACTCGCTCCTCCTGCACCTGCAGTATTCCCTGTAGCTGGGGCTGATGTTTTATTCTTTGAAAATATTTTTTTCACGACATCAGTAACCTTTTTCTTTACTTCGACAACTTTTTCTTTCACTTCTTCTTTAACTTTTTCTACTTTTTCAACTGTCTTTTTTACTGTTTTTGTAACTGTAGCAGCAGCTGCAGCACCTCCACCACAACCTGCTGTTTCTCCAGTGTCAGTTCCTGAATAACCTGTTTCTACTGCATCACCATTTTGTCCTTTAATTCTAAATGTATATGTCTGGCCACAATCTAAACTTGTGAAATCATATGATGAGCCACTAATCCATCCTGAACTTAGTCCACCACTTGTACTTTCAACAGAATACTGTGTTGCATCACCAGAGAAAGACACTGTAATTTGATCTCCATTACTTGAAACTGAACCAAGAGATGGGACATTTGCTAGTGTAAACACACCAGTACTTGCTGTTGACGATGGAGCATCAACTGAGTCACCATTTCGGGCAACAACCTCATACGAATATGATGTATTTGCAGTCAAACTTGTTGAAGAAACAGTTGCCCATGTTGACGTTGTCATAAATACAGCTGTTGTGCTTGAAACACCGTTTGCACCAACATAGGCCGAGTCAGTTAAACTATAAACCGCATAAGAAGTAGATGTTGAATTCCCCACGTCATCTAATGCAATCTGAAGTGTAGTGAGCGTAGGAGAACTTATTGTTGCAGCACCAGCTGCCTCTGCCAATGTATATGTTCCTGCACTCACTGTAGAACTTGCAGTGAGAACTTGATCACCATTTCTTGCCAGTACTTCAAATGTATATGGTGTACTTGTGTTCAATCCTATTGCAGCAAATGATGTCCCCCATGTAGATGTTGTTTGATAAACAGGACTTGCTGTAGATGCCCCAGTTGCTGATAAGAAATTATCATCTGATGTATTATAAATTGCGTACTCTGTTGATGTAGAATTCCCTTTCGGTGCAATGGTAATCGGCATTGTTGTCGTTGCTACAGAACCAATTGTAGGAGTCCCAGGAGTTTCAGCAAGCGTATATAGCGGCAGACTTGCAGATGAGCTTACTGTGGGAATGCCGTCTCCATTTCTTGCAACTATTTCAAATTGATATGGAGTACTTGTGCTAAGACCGCTTATTTCAAAATTTAAATCCCATGTAGAAGTTGTCTGCCAAACTGGTGTAGCAGATGATAGACCAAATGCATTGACATATTGTGCATCAGTGATGTTATAAATAGAAAGTTCTGTCGTTGTACTATTTAATGTATCAACAAAATTAATTTGCATGTCTGTTATTCCAGGAGTTGCAACAGTTGGTGTGCCATGCGCACTTGCTAATGTGTAAAATGAAATTTCTCCTGCAGTTGACGTGCTATTTCCAAAACTGTCATACGCATACAGCGCAGCAACATACTGTGTATTTACAGACAAGCCTCCAATACTAGTGGACACAACTGCTGAGTTAAAATTAGAATCACCAAAATTAGCATCTGTCGTAGACGTGTATGCAGTATCAGATTCTGTAACACCAGATGCACCTTGTTTATAAAATATTTTATATTCAAGAAAATTGCTATCGGTTGATGTTGTTCCTAAACCAAATATGACGCTCGTTGTCGATGTATTAAATATAGTAAGATTTTCTGGAACAGTCGGATCCTCATTGTCCACTTCAAACGCAAGTGTGCTTGTTACGGCTGTCCCATACTCTGTTCCATCATTTGGACTTATTCTTATCCAAACCTCTGTACTTGTAACAACACTATCATTCCTCGAATGCCACTCAAAACTTACGTTATTTGAAGTGGCAATACTAATTGGACCAATTGAACCAGTAGAGGTTGCTGGAGTTCCACCTGCATCTGCAGACGCTTCTCTAATTGATGATGATGCCCAGGTTGTGCCATTATCAATAGAATAATCAACGATAAGCGTAACAGCATCATCATCTGCATCACTAACTGTTGTGGTTGAAATCCTGACCAAGCCTGTACCATCTGTTATTGCCAAAGCAGTAAATGCAGTCACTGATGGAGCATTATTGTTTACTGCCAAAGTCCATGTCCCAGCAACAGCAACAGAGCCAGCAGAGGTCTGCCCAGTACCTGCAGCCGTACTTGTTGTTGCAGTATCGTCTGAATATGTGTCATACAAAGCATAAAAACATCCACCACCACCTCCACCACCAGAATTATCTCCATTTGCAGCATTTCCACCATCTAACGTAATGGTTGATCCATTAAGTGTTAGCATTGTTCCAGAAAGATAGACGGCCCCTCCACCCCCTCCTCCACCATCTCGACCAGCTTCATCTCCACCAACAGCACCATCTGCAGTAAGTGTTCCAGCAACAACAAGCGTAGAGGACATATCAAGCTTGATAAGTCCACCACCAGCTCCACCAGATACATTTCCACCACCACCTCCACCAGAACCAATTGTTCCAGGATTATTTGTAACACAATATGCACTACCACCAGCAGTATTTTGTTCATTTGAACCTCCAGCACCCGCATGTCCACCTCCAGAACCTGATTCTATTGGACCAAACTGTCCTGGACCAGGTCCATTACCATCGTTTGTTGTGGAACCACCTGTATATCCTTTTCCGTCTACATCAATAGTTCCACCTGCTAGAATATTTGTTGTTGTTGCCGATATATGAAATACATGCGTTTGTGCAGTTGTATTTGCCCCATGTGTTCCTGTTCCGCCAGAATTGATAGTAAAATCATCTAATGTCAAACCAGTCGTTGTTGTAAAGTTACGCAAATCCAATGTTCCATTTGACCCAATCGTAAGATCTGAAGTCGAAGAGGCAGTCCAAGTTGCTCCTTCTGTAAATTCTAATGTAGCGTTTGAAAGAGTAAATGCCGCTGGAGGAGTGAACGTTGCAGTATTATCAATACGTAACGTTCCAGACGTATTTCCTCCAGTAAGTGGATCGGCATCATTAAGTGTCAAAGCATTTGTACTTGTCACAGCATAGACTGAAGAACTCGCAAGTGTTAGAGAATCCATTGTCAAAGAGGCAGCAATCTGCTGCGTATCTGCAGGTGTTGTCCCATTATTTCCATCATTAATAATATAAAGATCATCGTCTGACAAAACATCATTTTTAATATAAATTTGTCCAGCACCACCATACTGATTTCCTGTTCCACCGTAAGCCTGGATACTTGTTATAGGAAAAGAATTGGTATTAAATTGCAATTTAACACATCCGCCAGCTCCACCACCTCCAGAATCATTTCCATTTCCACTATTTCCTCCATTTGCTCGTACAGTACCAGCAGTACCAACTGTTGTTGATGCAAGAAGGAAAACACTTCCACCAGCCCCACCACCAGCATCTCTGCTTGATTCTGTCCCACCATTATCTCCATTTGAAGTTATGGTTCCATCAATAGTTAACGAGCCCGCAGTCACAAGCTGAATAATTCCTCCTCCAGAACCACCAGTTTGATTTCCTCCTCCACCACCACCAGAACCAGCTGTCGTTGGTGCAGTAATATCACAATATCCTCCTCCACCCGGAGAAGCTGCTGTTGCATCCTTTCCACCAAGACCACCATGCCCACCACCAGAACCGGCATCTTCTGAACCATATATTCCTCCCCCTGGGCCATCTCCATTATTTGTAAAGGTTCCACCTGCATGTCCAAGACCATCAACATCGACTTCACCACCAGCTTGAATATCAATATTTGCTGCAGTCAAATGAACAATATTTGTAACCGTTCCATCTGTTTGAATATCACCACCACTTTCAACTGTTAAATTTCCACCAATTGAAATAGGAGAAGATGTGGCAAGCGTAAACGTTGAGCTTGAACCAAATGTCACGTTACCATTTGTACTAATATCTCCTGACATTATTAAACGAACATTGAGTCCTTGGCCTGAATTTGCATTAAAACTTGCAAACTCTGCTGTATATCCGTCTGGGATAGTAATAACATAACTTCCAGTTGTTGTTGTTAAATCAACATCGTCGGTTGCTGTAGGAATTCCAGATGGTTCCCAGTTTGCAGCAACATTCCAGTTTCCATTTGCACCTGTTGCCCATTGCTTCACAACTCCTTTTGCTTTTGGTGCAAAAAGTTGTCCATAACCAATAGTAAAATACCACACCAATGCAAAACATAGGAATGCTAAAATACCTAAAAACTTGTATGTTCGGACGAGTCGCGTCATAACACTTATTGTGCTCTTATTTTAGCATATTTTTGTACACCAAAAAACCCCGTTTTACCGGGGTTTGTGTATAAAATTTTATTTTTATTTTATCCAAGCTGTTCTTGTACTTCTGAAACAAAATCTGCACTTTCTTTTTCGATTCCTTCCCCTACAACAAAACGGGCAAAACGACGAATAGAAAGTTTTTCTCCGATTTCTGCAGTCTTTTCAGTAAGCATTTGTTCAACTGTTTTTTCTTCGTCTTTAATGTATGATTGTTCAAGTAAACAAATTTCAGAATAAAACTTATTCATTTTCCCTTCTGTAATTTTTTCAATCATCTCTGCTGGTTTTCCTTCATTTTTCATTTGTTCAGCATAGATATCTTTTTCTTTTGCAATCACATCTGCTGGAACTTCGTCACGAGAAACATATTGTGGCGCAGCTGCTGCAATATGCATTGCAATATCATTTACCAATGCTTTGAATGTGTCATTCTTTGCAACAAAATCTGTCTCACTATTTACTTCAACAAGAACACCAATTTTTGAACCATGAATATAACTTGAAACAATTCCTTCTGCCGCAACTTTTCCAGCACGCTTTGCAGCTTTTGCAATTCCTTTTTTACGTAGTAATTCAAGTGCTTTTTCATAATCACCTTGTGCTTCATCTAGTGCTTTTTTACAATCAAGCATTCCAGCACCTGTGATATCACGAAGTTTTGCAATGTCAGATGTATTGATTCCCATAGTATTTTTATGTTATTTTTTTATGCTGTAGCCTTTTCTGGAAGTTTTACTTCGGCTAATTTACTTTTTTCGAATTCTTTTGTTCCCTCTTTTACTGCTTCTGCAATAAGATTTACCATCATGGTAATTGCTTTTACTGCATCATCATTTGCAGGAATAAAATGATTTGACTTCAATGGATTTGCATTTGTATCAGCAATTCCAATAACAGTAACACCGGTTCTGTTTGCTTCGGTCACTGCTGTTTTTTCTCTTTGAAGTGCAGGAAGAAAAATTGCTTCTGGCATTTCTGTTACTTCTGCAAGTCCTGCAAGAAGAACATCCTTTTTTTCTAAATCTTTTTTGATGGTGAGTTGTTCTTTTTTTGTATATTTTTCAAGTTCACCTGTTCGTTGCTTTTCTTTCATGTCAACATATCCTTTAATCAATTTTTTGATCTCAGGAAAGTTTGTAAGAAAACCACCAACCCATCGATCGATAAGGTATGGCATACCACAGTCAATTGCAGCTGCTTTTACAATTTCACGTGCTTGTGGTTTTGTTGAGACAAATACGATTTTCTTTCCTTGTGCAGCAAGTTTTTTTACTGCTTCGTATGTCTCTTTTGCTTTCTCCTGTGTTTTTTCTAAATCAATAACATGAACACCATTTCTTTCTGTAAAGATGAATGGCTTCATTTTTGGGTGCCAACGAGACGTTTGGTGTCCAAAGTGGACTCCGGCCTGTAGCATCTCCATGATACTAGGTATTTTCATATATTTTCCTTTTAACCTCTTTTTGCAAGCCCTATACGTGGATAGGGAGGAAAAAAACGCAAAAATAAGGGATAAATTAAGATGGAAAGAGTATACAACAGATGTGGAAATATGTCAATATTAAAAAATCCCCTAAATCAAGGGGATTTTTGTTTTCTCTATAAATAAGATTATGCAGCTAATGCAGGAGGCTGTTCTTGATCATCATTTTGTGCTTCTTTTGCTGCTGTGGCCTCTTTTGACTTTTTCAATGCTTCTGCTGCGTCTGGATTCATCATTTCTAATGTTTCTTCTCCTACATCTTCTCTTTTTTCTCCAGCTGTTCTTGCAGGCTCAATTGGACGACTACCAATAGGTTTTTCAGTCCGTGCTCCAGGAGACATTGTGTTTACTGGAATAGAACTGTCTGGTGAACTTGGTGGGCGGTACGTTTTCATGGTTGAAGCACCTTTTCCTGCACTAGCACTTTTAACTTTTTGTGCATATTCATCTGCACTTGCTTTATCAACACCAATATTAGATAGAGTATCTGTAAGAGCCTGTACATTTGCTTTTGCTTCTTCCCAATCAGCCTTTGCTTGTTTTTCTGCCAAAGGAGCACGCAATTTGTACCATGGACGTGCTTTCTTTAATGCAAGATAATCAATATATGCATCTTCCATTTGTGATGATGCTGCAAGATAATCTTGTATATGTGCGTCTACTTCTGGAGCAAAACCCGACTCTTGTGCTTCTTGTTTTTTCAATGCAACAACCTCTGGATTGTCTTTGTGTTTTTCATATAAATCTGCATGATGTTTGTCTACAGCTGATTGTGGAAGTGGCGGTGGGGTGTCTGATTTTTTGATTTCTTCAAGCTTAGCGGCTGCAGCTTTTTGAGATGCTTCCAATGCCTCTGCAGCAGCTGGATTCGCCATTTTTAGTGTTTCCATTGTGGCATCTTCTCCACCCTTAAAATCCGTCTTGAAGTGTTCTCTACCACCAGTTGCTCCTCGTTTATCTTTTGATACAGAAGTGGTAATTTTTGGCTTCTTTTCAGCCTTCTCATCAGTAGCAGCCGCAACGGATTCTGCCTCATCACCCATAGCAGTAGCTACAATATCTTCTGCTATTGGATCTCCTGCCAATGTGAATTTTTCTTTGTTTTCCCCCTCTTTTGGTTGAAATTTACGTGCTGCTTCTGGCATAAAATTTATGTTAAATATAAGGATTTTTTAAGGATATTATATGTGTTATATTGTATGACTTTCCTATATATATGTCAAATCTTCCTTGGGGACTTGACGTATATCAAAAAATATGGTTATATAGAGGGTCCCAAAAAAATATGGACGAGGAGGTGCACATGAGTAAGTGTACATCTGGGAAGGGCGGCAATGTGATTCCGCTCCCGCCTGTGAGCGGCACAACCCAGCCTGACTTGAGAGATGGCAACGATGCCACTGTCTTTCTGTTCCCTTTCACCGATCTGACAATCAAATCGATCCAGGACGTATTCAGGATTGTTGAAAAGGCTAACAGAGCGCTACGGAACGCAGAAGCAAAAGGAAGCAAAGTCGAAAAAGCTGCACAAAAGGCAAAAATCCGGGAGGCACTGAATTCCATTGATGTACAGGTGCTTGCAGCGCCGAACCCACTGGAACATGAGGTGCTGAGGGCCGATAAGATCGCTGTCATGGAACTTGGCAAGCTGTACTGGTCGGCATACAAAACCTGGAAAAGCGTCGAAGACCTGAAAAAGGCCATGCAGATGTTGGAATATCTCATGTTCGCAAGTTCCAGTGACTTGAACATGAGAGGTATTTCAACATATCTCCTTTGCTACTTCATCCAAGAGAGTCTGAGAAAGAAGCTCGGTGCTGAGTCTGCTCTGCAGAATCCTCCACAGGAAGTCCTCCGGATCATGCGCCAAGTAGTGCGAGAAGCTGACATTGGCGACGACATCAGTGAAGCAGACATTGTCTCATTCAAAAAGGCAATCCACGACATGGACAGACTCTTGAACAAGCGTGCGTCGTAAGACCAGGGACAAGAACGAAGGGGGGTCTTCGCAGTAGTTCCCACACTACTGCGAACCCACTTTAAACATATAATATATTGTGTGTTTAAACTGCAAAAGAAATCTCGAAAAATCGAGATTTTTTTTGTCCAAAGATGCCAGAAAAAAAGTGTCCCCGCCTAACTATTGACAGATTAAAAAATATGCTATACTATGTTTATTCAAATGACCTGTCGTCTTTATGAGCACTTCTTTCAGCACAGAAACACAAACAAAAAAGCCTTTTTACAAAAGACCTGCTGGAGTATTATTGATTGGTATTGCATCAATCATTGGGCTTTTTATCGTCGGTTTTATTGGAATCTCAGGTTATTATTTCTTCAAAATTCAGACAGGAACAGACGGCGATCTTGCAAAAGAATTTTCTTCTGGATTTACAAAAACACCAGGTCTTTCAGATCAAACAAGTACTGCTTCTCTTCCAGATATATTACAAAGGATTAGAAAAGCAGACCCGAAGATTGGTAGTGGAAACGAACCAATAACTATTCTTGCATTTATAGATTTTGAGTGTCCGTTTTGTCAACAATCGTATCCGATCTTTCAAAAAATTTCTAAACAATACAATTCTGCCGTTCACATTGTATTCAAACATTTTCCAATTGACAGTATCCATCCAAATGCAACACAAGCAAGTCTTGCAGCAGCATGTGCGCAAGAACAAGGAAGATTCTGGAATTATTATGGGTTACTTTTTGAAAAAAAGAATTTGAGTGAGTCCTCTCTTTTCCAATATGCAAATCAATTAGGATTGGACACCACAACATTTTCAACATGTTTGTCATCGAAAAAATATTTAAGAAATGTACAACAAGACTTACAAGATGGTATTGACCTTGGTGTTCGTGGAACACCGACCTATTTTGTAAACGATGTAAAAGTAGAAGGTGTTATCACAGAAGATCAGTGGAATACACTCTTACTCGGACAATTATCAACCAACAATACGTAATATGGCTGTCCAATTATTCAAAAAAATTCTTCCCCTTTTCGTACTGACAATAAGTATAGGTATTATATTTCCAAACGTTGCAGCGGCACAAACAGACAGCCGCTGTTTTACATTAAACGACTGCATTGAACTTAGAAAGTCTGGTCCATTTGGTCTTAGTGAGGAAGAAGCAAAACAAAATCCACTGTACCAAGGGATAGATGCGCAAAAGGCGTGTGGTGGAACAGAAATAGCGATAGGAAAAGATGTATTCCCAATTGGTTTTTGTTATCCATCAACTGTTGCAGAAACCCAAACAAGTTTTGGTGGAACAACCTCTTTTGCAAACGTTGGAGAGTTCATTCAACTCATGTATAGATATGGCATTGTTATTGCAGGAATCATTGCACTCCTTGTAATTATGCTTGCTGGATTTGGATGGATTACCTCTGGAGGAAATACAGAAGTAATTACATCGGCAAAGAAAAAAATAGCTGGTGCGCTCATGGGAATGTTTCTAGCGTCACTTTCTTATTTCATTTTAAATACAGTTAACCCATATTTAGTGAATTTTAGATTGCCACAAACATGGCTAATTCAACCGCAACAAAACGCTCCCCTTTTCTGTGAGAAAGGAAAAGGAAGACTTGCTCTTGCTTTAAGCAAAAAAGATTTAGAGAAAAGCGCTGCTGAGCAAGCACAAATTCTTGAAAAAAAGTCTAAAGATCCAACATTGAAATTTGATGTAGAAGCAAAGGAAGGACTCTGTGGAAGCAAATATATTGTAGAAGATAGTGGAGGGCAAAGCTGTCTTGGATCATACTGTGGTCCTTCGCCAGGACAAACCTTTATGTGTTTCCAACGACCAAAGGACACACCTGGATGCTATAAGTCAAATATTGTAGGAATGATATATAACAGCGATCTCTATGCTGACTCATTTACTGGACAATTACTTTCAGAATCATGGACATGGACGTGGGTAAAAACAATACATTTATATGCAGTTTGTGATGATGGATCTCATAAAAAAGTAGTCCAAGGAGGAACAGCAAACGACGATGTGACAAAAACAATCTTTTATACAGTAAGAGCTTCTGATGCACAAATAGACAAAGCAGTAAAAAACTGTGCTGGAGGAAGCTTCAAAGGATTTGTACTTGACCTAGATATGAACGAGGCCTTTGACTTCATTCTCGACGAAGACCACTGGATTGGAAAAATAGGAAATAATATTGTTGATCTTGGTGACAATGGAGCATTCTCGCAAACGGCAAAAGTTCCAGAAAATAAAAAATACATGCTTACTGCTGAAGAACTTAAAAAAGGTGTCATACTCAATATCAATGCCGGATTGATTCACGATGTCGACATAGGAAGTCAGTCAGCACAACGAAGAAAATTCTACGGAAAATTCGGATACAGATAACATACTAATTATTTATTGCTAAGAAAGAACAACATACTATGGCCAATCAGATGATTCACATAAAAAATGCCCGCGTACATAATTTAAAAAACGTTTCAATAGACATTCCAAAAAATAAACTCGTTGTTATCACTGGACTTTCCGGATCTGGAAAATCATCTCTTGCGTTTGACACAATTTACGCAGAAGGACAACGAAGATATGCAGAAAGTTTAAATGCATATGCTCGACAATTCATGGATATGCAGGACAAACCTGATGTCGATGAAATCCAAGGTCTTTCTCCAACTATTGCGATTGATCAAAAGAATTACACACAAAATCCTCGCTCTACTGTTGGAACAGCAACTGAAATAGCAGACTATCTTCGTCTATTATTTGCACGTGTTGGTGTTCAATTTTGTCCTGAAACAAATACGCCTGTTGTCCAACATTCAATCGGGCAAATAACAGAACTCGTCAGAAAATTGACAAAGGCTGGAACAGAATTACTTGTACTGTCCCCTGTTATTAAACAGCAACAAATAAAACCAAAACTTCTTATCAAAAAATTGGAACAAACTGGATATGACAGATTCCGAGTAAATGGTGTGCAAATGAGTATTGCACAACTCAGCAAATTTAAGTTTGAACTCACACGAAACTACGATATTGAAATCGTGCTCGGAAGAATAACAGGAAAACAAACCAAAACGCTTCACCCACTTATTGAAAAAGCTGTAGATCTTTCAAATGGCTTTGTTGTTATTGAAAATGAAGAAGAAGGTGAAGAACATACCTATTCAACCATTCCAGTATGTTTGGCAACAGGAAAGACCTTTGAACCAATAGAACCCCGCTCATTTAGCTTTAATAGCCCATATGGTGCTTGTCAGCGATGTGGTGGACTTGGATTGATTTTAGATGTAGATCCTGAACTAGTTATTCCAAATCCCCGCCTTACACTTGCAGAAGGAGCTATTCAACCATGGACACGTATTGTTGGAAATCAACAACACTACCAAAAACTTCTCGAGGCTGTTGCAAAAGCTCATAATTTTAGCACGCATGTTCCTGTGCAAGACTTGCCAAAATCTGTTATGGACATGTTGTATTTTGGAACTGATGGACAGGTGTATGAAATTGATAAAAAGAAAGTTCACTTTGAAGGAATTATTCCAAATTTGACACAACGACATTTACAAACAACTTCTGAATACATTCGAAAAGAAATTGAGCATTATATGCGTGAACGCGCATGTCCTGTGTGTGATGGAAAACGATTGAAACCAGAATCCTTAGCAGTAAAAATTGGAGAATTCTCTATCGCAGATATTTCTGAAATGAGTGTTGAGGAAGCAGCTGAATTGTTTAGCGCTGCAAAAAAGGCAATGGATAAGAAAAAAGCAAAAGATGCGAAGAACACTTCATCATTTGTTGAAACAATCTTGCAAGGTCATATGGCTGTTGCAAAACCAATTGTTGACGAGATAACAACACGATTGGATCATCTTGTTCGTGTAGGACTTAATTATTTATCTCTTGATAGATCACTTAATACACTCTCTGGTGGTGAAGCGCAGCGTATTCGTCTTTCTACACAGCTTTCTGCTGGTCTTACTGGTGTTATTTATATATTAGATGAACCATCTATTGGTCTTCATTCAAAAGACTCTGAAAAACTCATCAAGACACTTAAATATCTTCGTGATATTGGGAACAGTGTAATTGTTGTAGAACATGATAAAGGATTGATTGAAGCTGCTGACTATGTGATTGATGTTGGTCCAGGGGCTGGAACCTATGGTGGTGAAATCATTGCAAAAGGAAGTACTAATCAAATTAAGAAAAATGCAAAATCAATAACAGGAAACTACCTTACTGGAAAAGAAAAAATTCCTATTCCAAAAAAAGTGCGAAAAGGAAGTGGTAAGAAAATCACTATTGCTGGAGCAAAAGCATTTAACTTAAAAAATATTGATGTTGATATTCCACTTGCAAAATTAATTTGTGTAACAGGTGTATCTGGATCTGGAAAAACAACACTCATTCATAAAATTTTGAGTCGTGCACTCAGCAAGCATTTCCACAGAGCAAAAACAGAACCAGGTGAACATACCAAAATAAAAGGACTAAGCAATCTTAATAAAGTTATTTCGATTGACCAAACACCGATTGGTCGAACACCACGAAGTAACCCTGCAACGTACACTGGTGTATTCACAAGTATTCGTGATCTTTTTGCAAGCCAATCAGAAGCACAACTTCGAAACTATGATGCTGGAACATTTAGTTTCAATGTAAAAGGTGGTGGTCGTTGTGAAGCATGTACTGGAGAAGGATATGTGAGAATCCCAATGCAATTTTTGACTGATGTATTTGTAGAATGTAATGAATGTGAAGGAACACGATACAACAGAGATACACTTGAAGTGCACTACCGTGGAAAAGACATTTCAAATGTTCTTGAAATGACGATTGAGCAAGCATACTCATTTTTCTCTGACACAAAAAATATTGCAGATAAGTTACAAGTGCTGCGCGATGTTGGACTTGGATATATTAAACTTGGACAACCAGCAACAACCCTTTCTGGTGGTGAGGCACAACGTGTAAAACTTGCAACAGAACTTTCAAGAAAAGCAACAGGAAAGACACTGTATATTCTTGATGAACCTACTGCTGGCCTTCATTTTGATGATATTAAACGCCTGCTCAGTGTTCTCAATAAATTGGTTGATAAAGGAAACACCGTCTTAATTATTGAACATAGTCTTGATGTAATTAAATCTGCTGACTGGATTATTGATATGGGACCAGAAGGTGGAAAAAAAGGTGGGACACTTGTTGCTGAAGGCGCACCAAAAGATATTATAAAGTCAAAAGAAAGTTGGACTGGAAAATTTTTGAAAGCTGAAATGAAATAAAAAAAGAGCATATTGCTCAAAAATCATCCTCCGGCCCCAGTACTGCGCTCAGTACTGGGGCCGTTTGTTGTGTAGTGCTCAGCTGAAAAAGCCAAACTTCTGCCAACTGTGTGGCTCGTAGGCAGCCTGCGGTTCTCGACTGTTACTCAAGTCGAATCTGGCATCTACTTTGTATTCAAAAGAAAGCGTTCGTAGATCCTCAACCTCAAGGTCGAACAAATCGACATCAAACCGAACCAGAAGCTCAAACGTCTTTGGTCCTCTGCCCACAAACGTTGCGAAAACAACACGGTGGATTCCATCAGGACAGCGGACTGAAGAAAGTTGGCCATATGGATCGTAGCCGTTGCTCAGTACCAGAGGTATGGAAAGATCGAACCCAACCAATACCGTAAACGGTTTGGATGCTTCGATTTCGATATGTCGCATGCTTGGACGAATTTGTCCTGCTCGAGTTCCTGCCCACGTCAAAGTCACTTTGCGGACGATGTGTGCTGTTTCATCGTTAGCAGGCATCCACTTGCGAAGCATACCAGCTTTTTTGCATAGTTCTTGGAACAGAAACCGCAGTGTTCCTTTTTTCAAAGAGCTGAGCATTGCAGCCTCCATGTAAAAGCGGCAGTATTGCCGACGATTTAACCTATCACAAAAATGAAAATCTGTCAATGGTACAACTATATTGAAATCCTTGTCATTGACCATTTGTTTTAAACATGATATAAAAAAATGCACAGCAAAGGGGGTACCATGCAACACTTCGAATTTGGTCAATGGAGACTAACCGTTGACCCAGAGGCTGGCGATTACAAAATCGTCTTGATCGGAGCAGACGGAACCGAGCACTACTATCGAGTTGAACCGGGTAAGTACCAGAACCCAATCATCCGAGTTGAGCCAAGCAGAGCCTTCTCCTGTCCTACCAATCTCACCTACGTTGATGCCAAAGGCAATCCTGCTCAGCCGAGCGATCCAATCGGAGGAATTGTCTGCCAAAATGGCCCTCGCTTCTCACTGACCAATGCAGCAAAGCAAGGCGTGACAATCAAGGTTAATTCAAACGGGTCGATCCAAATAGACGACGAAGTCTGGTGGCTCCGTACCTTGTTCCTGAAGGACAAACAACGCTTCATCGGCTACGATGCCTACCTTGTACGTGAACGGCCAGACAAAGTCAGAATCCTTGAGCTCGGTGACCTTGATCTCTTTTAAGCCAAGTCAGTGTGCAGTAGTTGCCATGCTTCGACTTCACCTGACTATCTGCGCTAAACATAGTTCAGATAGTTAGGAAGTCGAAGTACTACATAAAACATCCTGTGATAACACGGGATGTTTTTAAAATTAAAATTCCTACAAATTAAAAACCCCGGTATCCCGGGGTTCTTATTATACATTTATTTTGCTTCAACCTTTTCTACTTTCTTTTCTTCTTTTTTTGGTTCAGCCTTTTTAGCTGTTGGAGCTTTTTTCGCCTTTGCAGCCTTTTTTGGTTTTCGAACCTCTTTCAATTTTTTCTTATGTGTTCGGAGGTAATATGCGCGAGATTGTCGCACTTTCATTTCTCGAATCAATTCAATTTTATCGATAACAGGTGAATGAATTGGAAAAATCTTTTCTACACCAACACCATTTGAAACTTTACGAACAGTCACTGTTGCTCCAGGTTCGCTACCGTGCTTTACAGCAAGTACAGAACCTTCGAATACTTGAATTCTTTGTTTTTCTTCTCCTTTAATATTTTTTTCTTTAATTTTCTGATGAACCTTGACAATCATGCCTGGCTTCAGAGAATTTCTAATATCTTCTGACATAGTATATATTTAGCGAGAGGTTGAGCGGTCCCAACATCGGACGTTTTAAAGTAGGCTCAGTGTACCTGAAAGGCACTTTTTTGTCAAGAGGAAAACTCCTTATCAATAATAGCCTTAATTTGAGCAATTGTTTCATTCAATTTGCCTTGTTCATTTACTACAGAATAATCATACATATCTAAATGTTGTAACCATTCTTTCGTATAAGCCATCCGTTCTTGAACATATGCTTCTGTGATATCTTTACGCCCTCGAATACGCTGTTCAAGAATCTCAAGAGGAGCATTTACAAAAATGGCAGGAATGTCAGGCATAAGTTCTTTTGCTTTGATAACACCCTTATAATCAATCTTCCAAACCCCCAAATGCTCGCTCTGTTTTACCCGTTCTATTTCACTGGTTGTCACACCATAGTATTGATCGTTATAGTGTTTTGCATGTTCAAAAAAATCTCCATCTTTAATTCCCTTTTCAAATGCTTCTTTTGAAATAAAATAATATGGATCTTTTTCTGTTTCTCCCGGACGTTTTTCTCTCGAGGTGGTGGTTATCACACGCTCAATCGGCAACAATTTCTCAAGTCCATTGATGATGCTATCTTCCCCTGCTCCAGAAGGTCCTGAAATAATAATGATGTTTCCTTTTGCTTTCATACTTATGTATCAAATTCATCTAAATACGATTGAAGCTCTTGTGGAAGTTCAGAAGAAAAACACATTTCTTTTCCAGAAAGATCTTGGAAGCACAATGTTTGTGCATGCAAAAACATCCTATGAAGAGGCCTATCACTTTTTTTAGATAATTTCTTATTAATATATAGTGTATCACCTACTACTGGATGATTAAAAGCAAACATGTGTACACGAATTTGATGCATACGACCAGTATGGATTCTTACGCGCAAAAGCGTATGACGAACAAATCTCTTTTCAACAGAATAGTCTGTTAATGCTTCTTTTCCTGGCTGCATTTTATTAACGTTTTTTAAATTCAGAGTTACTTTTGGCCGAGCAACCATACGTCCTTCTTTTCCTCTATCAATGGTAAAATCAATTGAGCCATATTCTTTTTCAACAAGTCCATGCACTAAAACAACATATTCTTTTTTTATTGTCCGTGCTTTAAATTGACTTTTTAAGTGCTCAAACATTTTTTGTGTTTTTGCGACAACAAGTAATCCAGAAGCATCTCTATCCAAACGATGAACAATCCCCGGACGGACAGGACTATCTCCAACTCCAGCCAATCCTGGAAACAAATGAATCAGTCTCCCTGCTAATGTATCTTTTTCGCTTGCTTGTGTTGGATGGACAAGAAGTCCTGCAGGTTTTTCTACAACAAGAAAATCATTTGATTCATGAATAATGTGTATTGGATGATCCGAAGGATGCAGCACAGGCTCCTTTGTGGCTGAAATAGTTGGGCCATCTTCCTTTTTAAGAAAAGAAATATTATCACCAGCATGTAGAAGTTGCCCTGTTTTTTTTGCTGGAGCATCATTAACTAATACAGACTGTTCTTTAATGCTCTTTTGAACTTGAGATCTGCTCAAACCAGTCTCTTCTACTAAAAAAACATCCAGGCGCTTGCCTGCGTTTTCTTCAGAAATATGTATGGTGTCAGTCATAAAAAAATTCAAATCGGCTCGTAGGCCTGGATGGAATTGAACCATCGACCCCAACGTTATCCTGATAGGTTGTTCCGTCGTTCGAAAACAATGTAAATCTGCCTGTAGGCCTGGATGGAATTGAACCATCGACCCCAACGTTATAAGCGTTGTGCTCTAACCACTGAGCTACAGGCCCACAGGCCCATTTACATTTTTCTCACTCGGAACAATAAGCGTTGTGCTTCAATCACTATAAAAACATCAGTAGCATAGCAAATAAAGATGAAAAAAACAAGACTCATAAATCCTGTTTTTTCAGCTATTTTCTCTAAGCTCTTACAAATTTCACTTCTATAAACAAAATGAAAATTGAGGAGCTCCGAATATGGTAATATTCGGAGATGCGCGCCGGGGAGGCTCCGAGAGCGGGCTCGGAGCCTCCCACAGCAGATCACCATGCGCGAGGAGAGGGTGGTGATCGTTTGTTGAACTCATTTGCAGATGGGCTTTTTGTTGCACCAGATGAGCGAACCAAGTTCCTTCGGAAGACAGGTGTCTGCAAGGGAATACTCGTACGTGCAGCCGGCAGAAGTCGTGAGAATGGGCTTCAGCTCGTTAACACCCTTCGGAGGATTCACCGTCGCCCAACACTTATAATCCTTGAGTGCGTCTTTGACCTCCGATAGGTAGCCCGAGATGTTGATGCGACAATCTGCAGACCCCTTCACCCATGCCTCGGCTTTTGTAGGATGTGTGTACACTATCTCCTTCAGCTTGACGATGTCTTTATCGTAGTCTCCATAAAACCCGGATGGGATGATGACCACTTTGTTGCCGTAGACGTTCTTGGCCTCGCACTTCTCGATAAAGATGCGCAAGGCTTTGTTGCAAGGCCCCTGCTGATTGTTTTGCATGTACGTCTGAAACTTGGTGTTCAAAGCGACCGTAAGGGTAACCGAGACCGACTTGCAGCCGGCAATGTGCTTGCTGACGCACTTGCCAGCAACGCATGCATCACTGGTGCACTTGTTGCCGTCATCACACGTGTTGTTATCATCCTGCTTGTGTGTGCAGCCGGCCTTGGCGTTACAGGCGTCGTCCGTGCAGGCGTTCTTGTCGTTGCAGTCGAGCTTCTTGCCCGGCACGCACTTCCCATCCTTGCAGACATCAGAAAGGGTGCATTTGCTCCCGTCCTCACACTTGTTGGTGTTGTTCTTGTGCGTACAGCCGGTCTTGGGGTCACAGACGTCGTCCGTGCAGGCGTTCTTGTCGTTGCAGTCGAGTTGCTTTCCTGCGGCGCAGGTCTTGTCCTTACACACATCACTCTGCGTACACTTACTCCCATCGTCACAGGGCTTTTGGTCCAGTGACTCGTGGTAGCAAGCGCTCTGAACGCAGAGGTCAGCTGTACAGCCATTTCCGTCGTCGCAGTCCTTCTTTCGGGTCGCCTTGGTGCACGGAGCACAACCGGATTTCTGCTTGTGAATGCAACCTGTTGTGACAACACACGTATCGTCGGTACATTTCTTCCCGTCGTCGCACTTGCTGTTGTCTGTCTTGTGGACACATCCTTTCAGCTTGTCACAAGAATCAACCGTGCATGCGAGTTTGTCATCACAGGTATTCGGCTTGCCAGGCTTGCAGACCTTGTCAGCACACACATCGCCAACCGTACACGGATTTGCGTCCGAACACGTGGCAGTGTTTGCCAAGTTCACACAGCCCTTCAGCTTGTCACAGGAGTCAGTCGTACATGGGTTCTTGTCGTCGCAGTCCTTTGTCGAGCACGCAGGCGTGGTTGTGTCAGCCTTGGTGTCTACGCCAGAATCTGCTGTGTCACCACTGGTGTCAACAGAACCTGCGTCAACGTCGTGCGAACCTGCATCCGTTTGACCATCTGCATCGAACATGGACGTGTCTGTGGTTGCAGCGTCAGCAGCATCAACAGCGCCTCCATCACTTGCATCATCAGCGTCTTTGACTTCAGCAACATCTCCTGCTGCATCGCCATCGTCGTCCGAACCAGCGTCAGTATCGTGGCCACCTGCATCGAACATAGACGTGTCTGCGGTGGCAGCATCAGCAGCATCAACAGCGCCTCCATCACTTGCATCATCAGCGTCTTTGACTTCGGCAACGTCTCCGCCGTCCTCTGTGTCACCTGCGTCCTTGGCATCGCTACCAGAGTCCGAAGTATCTGCATCGCTACCAACATCTTCGGTGACATCGGCATCCTCAGCCTTTCCATCAGCAGTTCCATCACCATTGGCATCGCTGCCGCAAGTTTCAGGCCCCACCTCGGTACAGACCATGTTGCCGGACTTCACGTCTTTGCCGCACGCGGCTTTTTTGCACGGGTTGCTCGGTGTTGGACAGTCGCTGTGTTTCTGGCACTTGTCGTTGTTCACCTTGGTGTCAGTGTCCTCAGCAGCATCGCTTGCATCAGCGCCCGCATCCGAAGACGACAGGAACTTCTTGCAATCCTCGTTGTCTGAATTGTCACCACACCAAGATGTGACAGTTTCTTCGCAGTCGACCAGGACAAGAGCTTCTGCCTGGAACGTGTCCAAGCACTGCTTCTTGCCGATCACATCGTTGTCCAGCTCACCATCCAGGCAGCCGGCCAACAAGAGTGTACATACCCAGAAGGTATTTCCCTTTTTCATGATGTCCCCCTTTGTGTTCGAGTTCTGTAGGCAAATCTGAACCCAGATCTACCCATCTTTGTTTTGGATTCCACTCAGGAAAGAGAGTGGGCCTGCTCAATTCACTAAAAATGAGTTAAGCAAGGCCACTCTACAATGATCCGAGATTGATCCATTGTAATGAACGAACAGCTAATCTTAGCAATATTTTCCTATATTGTCAATAGGTCAACTGGGCATTATTACTATACCATAATTGAGTGTTTCTACCAGCCATGGTATACTAGACACGTTTATTTGAACATATATGCAAAATAAAGTCAAAAAATTGCTTATTTTAGCTAAAAAAATGATGTCTCGCTCCCAAGATCCTATTCATGATCTTGCCCATGTAAAACGGGTCGTTGGCCATTGTAAGACAATTGCTGATAGTTATGATTTATCAAGACAACAAAGGGAGGCTCTTATGCTTTCTGCGTGGTGGCATGATGTTGGCAGGACAATTACTCGTAAACCATCTTTTATTGTTATGCCACTGATCGATGACACTATTTCTGCACTCATGCTTTGGTATTGGACAATTCGTTATGGATTATTTGGCACTGTGGCTGGAATGGCAACAAGAATTATTTTCTGTAAAAGTATGGGGACAGGAACAATATTAACAAAAATCTTTTTAAGAAAGAAAAACAGAATACTTTTGGATATTTTAAAGGATGCAGACGCACTTGATCTTCTTCATGTAGACAGAACCGAATACATTCAAAAGCTTGCAGCGTCATCAACATTATATAAAATTGGATATAAAATAATGGTAAAGTGGTTTTTAATGACAAAACAATTTGAATTAAAAACAAAAAAAGCAAAACAACTTCTTGTTGAAATCTTGAAAAACTTTATTGCTTGGATAAAGCAAATTGATATTTACGAATGGCACCGTTCTTTTTTGTCAAAAAAAGATCTTGATAATTATATAGCCCGCGGAGAAACACTCATTTATAATCTTCTTCTAACAACATAATATGAGAATATCATTGTCTCGATTTGCACGTATGAGACAAAAAACGCAAGTACGTTTAGAACACCATACAAATAATGTAACAAACTTTTATACGCTTACAGGACTTGCAGCAGCACTCGCTGGACTTGGATTACTATTAGATAATACAGCAATTATTATTGGTGCCATGGTTTTGGCACCTCTTATTATTCCGATTATAAGTTTTTCTCTTGCATTTTTAGCATTTGAGATAAAAAGATTCTTTCGTGCATTACTTCATGTTATTCTTGGTTCTTTCTTTACAGTAATAATTGCTTATCTTCTTGGAACGATAGCAATAATTATTGAAGGACAATCAATTAAAATCACGACTGAAATGTTCCTTCGAACAGATCCAAATCTTTTGTATTTTTTAGTGGCACTGTTTAGTGGGCTTGCTGGCGCATATAGCTATGCACGACCAAAAGTTCTTGAATCATTAACAGGAATCGCAATCGCTGTTGCCATTGTACCTCCGCTTGCAGTTAGTGGATTACAATTAGCAAATGGAGAACTGGCATTTGCAATGAGTAGTCTTACTCTTTTCTTTTTTAATTTTGCAGGAATTTGTTTTGGAAGTATTTTGATGTTTTTTATTCTAGGTTTTGCAAAAGATATAAAAAAATAAAAAAACAATTGTAGAAACAAAAAAAGGTAAAACAACCTTTTTTTATTTTTGCAAAGTTATACACAGTTTTCAACGCAAAACTATATCAAAAAAACAAAAAACAAATTATACTATTGTAAAAGGTCGATTGAAAAATATTTTTTTATTTTTTAAATTTTTTTACATCAATGCTTGTCATGTAAAAAAAATTTGTATGTAATACCATTTGGTGTGTACCATGGTCATGTCAAAGTTACATATATAATACTCTCGAAAAGAGAGGAGGTGTACATATGCCAGCACGAAAACGCGCAACTCGTAAAAAAGCTGCTCCTAAAAAGAGAAAAGCTGCAAAACGAAAACCAGCGAAACGCAAAGCTACAAAGAAACGTAAACCTGCAAAACGTAAAGTTGCAAAGCGTAAGCCAGCAAAGCGCAAAAAGAAAGCTGCTCCTAAAAAGAGAAAAGCTGCGAAAAAGCGTAAACCTGCAAAACGTAAAGCTACTAAAAAACGTAAGCCAGCGAAACGTAAAGCTACAAAGAAACGTAAACCAGCAAAGCGCAAAAAGAAAGCTGCTCCTAAAAAGAGAAAAGCTGCTAAAAAGCGTAAACCTGCAAAACGTAAAGTTGCAAAGCGTAAGCCAGCAAAGCGCAAAAAGAAAGCTGCTCCTAAAAAGAGAAAAGCTGCGAAAAAGCGTAAACCTGCAAAACGTAAAGCTACTAAAAAACGTAAGCCAGCAAAGCGCAAAAAGAAAGCTGCTCCTAAAAAGAGAAAAGCTGCTAAAAAGCGTAAACCTGCAAAACGTAAAGCTACAAAGAAACGTAAGCCAGCAAAGCGTAAAGCTACTAAAAGACGTAAGAAAAGATAAACTTTTCTACCAAAAAACCCACCTGCCAATTGGCGGGTGGTTTTTTGTTTGAACTAAGATTAATTTTAAATAAGTAATTCTGTCTGCTTTCCCCATCCCCTATCTTCATCTTCTCCAAATACTTTTACAACACCAAATTCACCATCAAACCCTGCAGACAAAAATACTTCTCCTTTCCTCATTCTATCAATTGCTCTAGCAACTTGTGCAGAGCTTGCTTTCTCTATATCTTTAATTGATGCATCTAGTAAAATATGAAATTCTGAACCAAGTTTCTCAATAAGTTCATCATATACTGTTTTTACCCGTTTGGTATTTGGTCCAACTTGATACACATCTGCAAGAACTTCTGGAAGTGGAAAAATACTTTTGTACGGAATGCGCGCAGCTGCACGAGCTTGTTCTTCTGTTCTATCTGCTAATTCATGCACACGATTCAACACACCAATAACCAATGGCTTCTTACACACAGGACACATGTTCCCTCTTTTTTTTGTTTCCTCTGGTTCACAAGAAAAATTACAAGCCCTGTGACCATCATGGTGGTACTTTCCTTCCTCAGGATAAAATTCTAATGTTTCAATAAATTTATGTTTATCTTGATCCCGAATAATTCTCATTATTTCTGTATACGTAACCTCTTCATTATCTTCAAATTGGAGTACGTTTGCTTCACGACCAAGTTTTGGTGTACTATGCGCATCGGAATTTGAAACAAGAGCAATATTATCTAGCCATGAACATCGCCAATTCATAAGTGGATCACTCGATAAACCAGTTTCTATTGCAAAAATATGTGGTGCAAGATCATCAAATGCTTCTTCCATAGAATTATATCCACCTTTTGAACCAAATACACCAAACCACGGCGTCCATGCATGTGCTGGAATCATAACCATACGCTCGTCAATCTCTAACATCAATTCCAAAATATCTTTACTTGGCATCCCAATAATTGGTCTTCCATCTGCAGTTAGATTAATTCCTCTGGCATCAAGTGCATTATTAAATTTTTCTGCAACTTCAATAGACGGTGCAAACACAAGAAGATGAACACGTCGTGTCTTATCTTTATGTTTTTTTATTGATGCAATCTCTGTACCAATAATAAAACGAGTTTTGCTAGAATCATCTTTTAGTTTATATACACCTTCTGTATCTTCTACTAATTGTTCTTTAATATCAGAAAACCAGGCCGGATGTGTAAAATCAGACGTAACAACAATATCAATCCCGCGCGTTTCACATGCTTTCGCAATAGAGGGGAGCTCTAAATTTTTTGAACAGGCACGAGAGTATTTTGAATGAATATGTAAATCAAGAATTTTCTTTTTCATACTGTTTTATTCAAAGTGACCAACAAATACTTTCTTCATGATATCACTATTTTTTAATCTTGCACATGCATCATGAGCAACAACTTCACCTTGCATAAGCACAAAACCATAATCTGCAATATCCATAAGACTTTTAATGTTATGTTCTACAATTAAGATGGTCGTGTTGAATTCTTTTCTTATCTCGAGAATATGCTGAAATAGCTCTTTGACTAATTTCGGTGCAAGACCAAGTGATGGTTCATCCATAAGAAGTAATGTTGGACTGCTCATAAGTGCTCGACCAATTGCCAACATCTGTTGTTGTCCACCGGAAAGACTAAACGCGTACTCACTTTTTTTACTTTCTAAAATAGGAAATTGCGAATAAACCTTTTTGATACGCTCTTTTACAATATTGTTGTCTTGTATGTGATGCGCTCCCATAAGAAGATTTTCTTCAACAGACAAAATACCAAAATTAACTTTGCCTTGTGACACAAAAGAAATACCCCGATGCAACAATTCATGTGTATGACAATGTTCAATATGTTTTCCTTCAAACATAATTGATCCGCTTGTTATATCAGTAATATTAAAAATTGACTTAAGCAATGTTGATTTTCCTGCGCCATTGGGTCCCATAAGAATTGAAATCGATCCTTTTTCCAATTCCAAACTTACGTCTTTTAATATCTGAAGATCTTTATATCCTGCATTCAATTTTGATAAAGAAAGAAGTGTGTTCATATACTATTATTCTCCTAGATATGCTTCTAATACGCGAGGATCTTCTAACACTTTTTGAGGTGATCCTTCTAATAAGACAATGCCTGCATCTAACACAATAACTTGATCTGCAAGTTTACGAATAAAATTCATATCATGATCAATAATAAGAATTGTTTCTCCACGTTTTTTTAAATCCAAAAGTAATTGCTCAATTCTGTCTTGCACAACAGTGTTTACTCCTGCAACAGGTTCATCTAGTAAAAGGAGTGTATGTGGTTTTGTTACTGCCATTGCAATTTGCAATAACTTTCTTTGCCCATATGATAAATCACTTACCTGTGTGTCCAGTCCATGCTCTATTCCATATTCTTCTAATATTTTTTTATACTTGCTTCGATCAACAGTCGCAGTCTTGATCATATTTTTTAATAGATGTGTATCATCATTATTTTCAGAAAGAATCAAATGATCAAGAATTGTTAGATAGTGAAAAAGACGAACTTGTTGAAATGTGCGACTCATTCCATTATTGGCACGAACAAATGGATATTGATCTGATACATCGACACCATTAAATATAATCTCTCCAGTATCTGGTTTTGTAAATCCAGTAATAATGTCAAACAATGTTGTTTTTCCTGCCCCATTTGGTCCAATAAGTGCAGTAATCTTTTTTTCTTCAATAGTAAAATTAGATCCTTTTATTGCATGGACACCACCAAAAGATTTTTTAATCTGTTTTACTTCTAACATATTAATGAAGATCAACTTTTCCAAAAAAACCACGCGGCTTGTATAACAAGACTACAATAAGTATAACAGTATAAATCATAAGACGAGATGGACCAATAACATGCGACGGAAGATCAATAAACCGAAGCATTTCAGTAATAATACCAAGGACAAATGTTGCAACAATGCTCCCTCTGAGTGACGCAAGTCCACCGACAATCACCATGCTGAGCATAAAAATAATATCTGGAAGATAGAAATTTGTTGGATGAATATAGGTAATATAATGTGCAAAGAGTGATCCTGCTATACCTGCCATTCCAGCAGAAACCATCATTGCTTGATATTTTAATTTAAAAATATTTTTTCCAAATGCTGTTAATCCAATGGCATCGTCTCTGACAGCTTGAAGCAACGTTCCATACCGAGAATTTACAATCCTATACATGATCCAATAGACAGACAACGCAACCACCCACGTAAATATAAGATATCCAATATTATCAATAATTGCATAACCAAATATATTTGGTTTTTCTATTCCAGGAACACCAAGAGCGCCTTTTGTAAGACTTGTCCAGTTTAATAATATAGAACCAATAATAAAACTAAACCCTAACGTTGCAAGTGCCACATAGTCTCCTTTTAATCTATTTGTAAGCACAGTAAGAAAATATCCAAAAAAACCAGCAACAACAGCTGAAAGAAAAAATGCTAGTACAAAAGGAATTCCTGAGAGTGTAAGGAGTGCACTTGTATATGCGCCTATTGCAAAAAATGCAACATGACCCAAATTAATGATTCCAGTATATCCAAGCGCAAGATTAAGACTTACAACAAGTATGCTGTAATATCCTATTGTAATAAGCGTATGTATAACGTAATTAATCATAATATTATTAATGTGTTTCCCTCATTCCTTTTGAAATACCGAGTAATCCTTGCGGTCGAATAATTAGGAATATAAGAAGAAGAAAAAATGCAATCGCATCTTTGTACCCAGATGGCATCCAAATAATTCCAATATTTTCAACAATACCCAGAAGATAGCTTCCAAGCACAGCACCAGGAAGAGACGTGACTCCACCAATCACTGAAGCTGCAAACCCTTTTATAATAAGTCCTGTCCCCATAAGCGGACTTATATTTTGTTCCAATGAAATAAGAACAGATCCAATTCCTGCAATTGCAGATCCAACAAAAAAACCAAGCGTATGGATTCGCTCACAATCAATTCCAGTAATAGCTGCTAATTCTGGATTATCAGAAACAGCACGCATAGTTTTTCCAATTTTTGTATATCGAACAACCAAAAAAACAACCAGAAGCAATACAGCTGAAATAATTATAATTCCAATTTGCAGTGGTGTTATTACAGCACCGAACAGTTCAATTCCTGCTTGAACAGGAATGGCATCTAGTGTTTTTACGGCTGGTCCATAAAAAAATAAAGCAAGATTTTCTAGAAAAATCATGATTGCAAGACTTGCAATCAATAAAATTGCTGCAGATGCATTTCTATGTTTTAAAGGACGATATACAAGCTTGTAACAAGCAACACCAGTACAACCAGCAATCAACACAGCAAGTATACTGCTTATCCAAAAAGGAAGACCTGCAAGAACAAAAAAACTATACAATGCATAGGCACCTATAGTTACAATTGTTCCATGAGCAAAATGAACAAATCGATTTGCAGCATAAATAAGCGAAAAACCAGTCGCTATAAGCGAGTAGATAGCTCCCGCAATAAGACCATTAACAAGAAATTGAGAAAAAAGCATATTGGATCGATTATAACAGAGCAGTCATAACCTGACAATCAACTAAAATATTATCTAATAGTTATTAGTTAATAGATAATAGTTGGTAGAGGACAATCAATATGTCAATGTAAGTCATATTTTTTTCAATCTTATTAACATTCTCTTTTCTCTAATAACTAATAGCTAGTAACTATTAACTAGTAAACATTGGGTAATATGAAAAAAATTCCCCAGAAAAAACTGAGGAATCTTTAATAAATAACTGTACTAGAATCGAGACTATTCTTGGACAAATTCTCCGTCCTTTACCATAAAGACATCATAGTTTCCTTCTATATCTCCATTGTCATCAAACTTGATCTTTCCACTTGCTCCGTCAAACTCTGCTTCCTTTAATTTATTCATGATTGCTTCACCAGTGCCAGCCCCTTCTGTAGCTACCCAACCAAGTGCCTGCAACGCGTCATATGCTTGCGCAGCAAATGGACCTGGTTCTTCACCAAATTTTTCTTTATGTGCTTCTAGGAAACCTTGATTTCCAGCGCTCACAGTTGAGAGAATCATGCCTTCTGCTCCACCTTGTGCACCATCAACTACGTCTTGACTTTTGAGTCCTTCAGAAGCAAATACTTGTGCTTTAATATCTAATTCTTTGATTTGTTTTAGAGCGGCTGCTGCAGTATCAGGAGAATTACTGATAATGTATATCGCATCAGCTTCTGATGCCTTAATTTTAGTTAGTTGTGATCTCATGTCAACAGATTTTAATTCAACAGCTTCACTTGCAACAACTTCTCCACCAGTCTTTGGAAATTCTTCTTTAAGAACTCCGTCAAAACCAACACCGTAGTCTTCGTTTGTGTAGAGAACTGCAAGTTTTTTCAATCCTTTTTCTGCAACAAGTTTTGCACCAAATGATCCTTGGAGTGCATCACTAGGAACTGTACGGAAGAAATAGTCACCACCATCTTGTGTTAATTTTGGTGATGTTGATCCTGGTGAAATCATAGGAACTTTTTGTGCATTTGCAATTGGTGCAGCTGCAAGTGATGCACCAGAACAAAGTTCACCAATAATTGCATGCACACCGTCAATTGAAATAATTTTTGTAATACCAGAAGCAGCTTCTTTTCCATCACACTTTGTATCTTCAAAAACTAATTCAACATGATCTAAGCCAAGTTTTTCTTTTGCAAGTTCTACACCACGACGAACACTGTTCCCATATGCTGCAACATCTCCTGACAATGGAACCATAAGTCCCACTTTAATATTTTGTACAGTTACTTCTTCTTTTGCATCATCATTTGGTGTTGCTGGGGCATCAACAACTTTTGAGCACCCTCCACCAATAAGTGCGAGGCAAGCAAATGTAGCTAAAATTAGATGAATTTTTTTCATAGATATATCTTTATGAATGAGTAGTGGATGTACTGTAACATGGACATTTAGAGAGCGCAAGGATTAGACAATGTCACGATCTTCCACACCTGTATATTCAATATCTTCTTCGGGAAGTCTTCTAAGACGCCCACCGCTCGTTTGTTCTTCATAAACCTGCGCAACCAATCCTGGGACACGAGCAATCATGAAAAAACCTTTCATCATATCTGGATTAAATCCCATATCTGAAAGAATCGCTCCCATTGAACCATCAATATTTATTGGCAATGTCTTTGATGAAATTTCATTCAATGCTTTATGGAAATTTTCTGCAAACTCACAATGCTTTCCATATACACCTTGTTCTTTTGCAATAGAAAAAAGTGATTCACTTCGTTCATCATGTGAAAGAACAGCATGTCCATATCCTGCAACACGAATTTTTTGTTCTTTTAATGTTTTTGCAAGGGCAAGGACGTCTTCAGTGTCTTTGTTTTCTTGAAAAAACTTTGCTGCACCTTCTATTGCACTTCCATGTCGCTGTCCCATTGCCAATATACCAGCTGCAACACTGGTATGCATACTATTTTTTGCTGAAGCAACAATACGCGCTGTTTGAGAACTTGCTGTACCAGGACCATGATCTATTGCAGCAGTAAATAGTGCATCGAGCATTGCGGCTTCTGCAGCATTGGGCAATTCCCCTTTTAATAGAAGAAAAATCGTTTCTACAAATGTTTTCTTCTTCATGAGGTCTGCAAGATCATATCCTCGAATTGATTCTTTACCATTACTCATGTGAGATAAAGATGTTGTGTATTTCATACATTATTATTACTTATTATGAATATGGTTTGATAAGTTCTGCGAGGTCTTCATAATGCTCTGCTATCATCACACCAACATTTTTTAGGGCTTCTTCTTTTTCTTCTGCACTTTGGCCAGGTGCAACAATTGCCCCAGCATGCCCAATGTCCATTCCTTCTGGTAGCACGTTTGCAAATTTTCCACCAACATACACTGCAAGTGGTTTTGTAAATTCTTTATTATTGATGAGATCAACAATTTCAAACTCATAGCTTCCACCGTGTTCTCCAAAAATGATAACTGCCTTTGTCTGTTCGTCCTTTTCAAAAAGTCTTAACAAATCTGCATATGTTGTTCCCATAAGTAAATCTCCTCCAACATGAATTGACGTACTTTGCCCCATGCCTGCTTTTCGGACTTGCCATGACACTTCATTTGTCATTCCTCCAGAACGAGAAATAATTCCAATACTTCCTGGAGTAAACACGTTGTCTGCTGCATGTTTTGGTCCACCAACAACGCCGAGCCTTCCAACTCCTGGAGTAATATAGCCAAGTGAACTTGGTCCAATAATTTGGATACCTTTTTCTTTTGCAGCATCAAGACAATATGCTGTATCTCTAATTGGGATACGCTCAATAATTGTATTGATATACGGAATATCTTCATCAACAGCTTCCATGATTGCTTTTTTTGCAGCAAACGGTGGAACATAAATAGCTGTTGTTGTAATATCTGGAAATTGTTCTTTTGCTTCTTTGACTGTGTTAAACACAG
Source organism: uncultured Gammaproteobacteria bacterium (assembly GCA_965231005.1). GTDB lineage: Bacteria > Patescibacteriota > Patescibacteriia > Magasanikbacterales > UBA922 > CAZTEU01. The sequence goes on along the minus strand of OZ246405.1, from coordinate 473,091 downwards.
GCTTTTCTAATACTGTTTCCCCACCTTTTCCAGGACGAACACCGCCAACAACGTTTGTGTAATAATCAAGCATTGATCGCGCAGCCTTTTGTCCCTCTTTTCCTGTAATTCCTTGAATCAAAACTTTTGTATTATTGTCAATGAGGATTCCCATATAAGATTACGTAATAATATAAATAAATTATAATGCACTTACCATGTCGGCAAGGACCCTTGCTGTTTCACCCATTGAGACTTCTTTGCCAAAAAGTTTCATATTTAAATTATTTCTTTCACCACATTCTTTCATAAGTTTCATACCTTCTTCATCATTTAAACCAGCTCTTCGAACAACAATAGGATATGTTGGTTTTAAATCATCAAGTGCAGCAATGATTCCTTTAAACGTTGCGGCAACATCTGTAAAGTTTGAAACACCACCTGCAATCCAAAGCCCTTTTAAATCTTGTTTTGACAAAACAATTTTAGCAAGTGCTGCAACTTTTTCTTCAGGAGGATTCCCAGAGTATTCTGTGTAATTTGCTGCATTCAATCCATTTTTTTGTAATTCATCCATGTTTGCAATACTTGCTCCTCCTCCAGAAAACAGCACTGCAATATTCCCATCCATTTCAATGTATTTTCCTGCGGTCCCTCTGTAATACCCTTCACCTTTGTCAATTTCTTTTACTTTGACTTCACGTTCTGTTGGTGGGCGTCCCATCATAGTGCGAGGCTCAAACCCTTCTTCTGATTTTGATGGATCCCACTCTTCATGTCTAAAAAATGCATCATCATCAATTGCAACTTTTGCATCGGCTGCAATCCATGTTCCATCTTTCGTTTTCACAAGCGGATTTATTTCAACCAGACGAGTATCATTATCTATGAAACATTTCCATAGTTCTTGTACAAATGGAATCTGGCTTTCAACATTGACGTCTTCTTGATCAATCTTTAAAAAATGTTTTGCAATTTTTTCTTCTGGAACTTCTTCAATATCTACTCCTCCTTCTGCGCTATAAATCAAGACTGGTTGTTTTTTATTTGTATTATATGTAATGGAAAGATAATGCTCTTCTTCAATTTCTAATTTTTCTTCAATACGAATTGCTGCAACATATTGTCCACGAATTTCAAGATCAAACACTTCTTGCACTGCTTGAGCTACTTCATCTGCATTTGAACAAAAACGAATACCGTTGTTCTTTCCACGCTTCCCAGAAAGAACCTGCGCCTTAACAACAACATCTGTAATACCCAAATCTTCGTACGCTTTTTTAGCATCATCTCCTCTTTTTACAACAACACCTTTTGGTATTGCAATACCACTTTTTTGAAATAGTTGCTTTCCCTCAAATTCATATAAATTCATACAAATATCTTAGTATCAAGAATTAATACAGGATGACAATCCCTGCCCAATTGTGTTAAAAAACACTACAGAATATATTATTTAATAAAATCCATTCTAAAATTTTTCCCATGGTCATTGAATCCTAAATCAAGATACAGTGCATGAACTTTTTCCCTACCATATCTACTCTGACCAATAAGTTTTCTACATCCTTGGTCCTTTGCTTCTTGTATGACAGCTTTTACCAGTTGTCTGCCAAATCCTTTGCTACGATATGCTTCATCTACAAACACATCTTCTAACAAACCATATGGTTCATCATGTAAGTCATTTGTAATAAGAAATAATGATGCACGACCAACTGTTTTTCCATCTTCCTCAACAGTGATCTTAATAGCCTTTGTTTCTAATTGTTCTTTTTTTAACTCCATATGTAATAAACATTTAATTTAAGAGACCTTTTGGCCTTTTAGCCTTTTTGCGTTTTATTCTATACAATCCTGAAACAACGCACCAAGACGATCAATATCAAGCCCACCATATGTTTTTTCATAGTCACCTTGAATAATTTTGTGTTTCTTACATGCGTCTTCATCATATATAATCGGTGTCCACTCCTTTTGTTTATATTTTTTTATATCTGATTCAGATAATACATGATTATTGTATACAGTACAGTCAAGTTGACGTGGTAAATATTCTTCCAAAGCGTCAATGAATTCACACAATGTTTCTGGACCGCGCTCACCTTTTGTTTCATATGCATTTCCTGCAATGTATCCAAGAATTGCATTTGATTTTTCAATTGCCTCTTGCATTCCCTTTACTAATAAATTTGGAATAATACTGCAATACAAACTTCCTGGACCAAAAATAATGTAATCAGCTTCTTCGATTGCCTTTTTTGCTTCTGGATAAAGTGTTGGTTCTGGATCAAGCCATGCTCGTTTTATTCTTGAACTTCCACCATCTGTTGGCCTATCAATTTCATGCTCACCACAAACGATTGTTCCGTCTGTCATTTCAACACAAAGATCAGATTGTTCAAGTGTCATAGGATGCGCATGACCCACAGCATCGAGGGACTGTTCAAGTGCACGAAGCGCATGCATAAAACTACCATCATACTGCTCTGCAAACACAAGAAATAAATTACCAAGATTGTGTTTATCTAATTTTCCAACTCCATCAAACCGTTTTCCATAAAAAATATGTTTCAGTGTTCGATAATCTTGCGATGAAAGTGCAAGTACTGCACGCAAAATATCACCAGTTGGCAATGTATTAAATTCTTTTCTAAGGCGACCAGAAGAACCGCCGGAGTCACTTGTAGACACAACGGTTGAAATATTAAAGTCATCTTTGTATGCCTTCAGCGCACGAATAGACGTCGCACTTCCATTCCCCCCACCAACGACAACAACATTTTTTTTGTCTTTACTCATATATAATTATTCAACAGTGACTGACTTTGCCAAATTCCTTGGCCTATCTACATCTCGACCAAGTGCAACAGAAATGTGATACGCAAATAGCTGTAAGATAATTGAATTTAATAATGGTTGTAATAATTCCATTGTTGCCGGAACATAAATTACATCATCTGATAATTCTTTTGCAGATTCATCTCCTTCTGTTGCAATAAGAATCATTTTTGCTTTCCGGGCTTTTGCTTCTTCTATGTTGCTTCTCATTTTGTCGTATAATTGATTCTTTGTCATGATTGCAATGACTGGGAATGTTTCTGACAACAATGCAATTGGTCCGTGTTTCATTTCACCTCCTGGATATGCTTCACTGTGAATGTAAGAAATTTCTTTTAGTTTCAATGAACCTTCCAGAGCAACTGGGAAATTATTTCCTCGACCAAGGAAGAAACAATTTTTCATGTCTTTATATTTTTCTGCGATCTTTTTAATGTGTTCATCTTGTTCCAAAATACTTTTCATCTTTTCTGGAATTTCAATAAGCGCGTTCAATAGTCGCTGTCCTGTTGCAAGTGTTACACGTTTGATTCTTCCAAATTCAATTGCATACAGAAGAAGAATAGCAATCATGTTTGTATAGGCTTTTGTAGATGCAACAGCAAGCTCTGGTCCAGCATGAATATATGTTCCACCATCTGTTTCTCTTGCTATTGTGGAGCCAACAACATTTACAATACCGCGAACATACGCACCCTTCCGTTTTGCTTCTCTAAGTGCAGCAATGGTATCTGCAGTTTCACCAGATTGGGAAATACCAAATACCAATGTATTTTTGTTAATAATTGGATCTCTATAACGAAATTCACTTGCAATATCAACTTCTGTTGGGATTCCTGCAAGTCGTTCAAATGCATACTTTCCAACCATGGCAGCATAACTTGCTGTTCCACAGGCGATGAGAATAATCCGTTCGATATTTTGCATTTCTTGTTCAGTCATGTTTAGCCCACCTAAATGTGCTGTTCCTTCTTCTAGATCATACCGTCCACGAATAGCATCTTTAAATACTGTTGGCTGATCATGAATTTCTTTTAACATGAAGTGATCAAACCCTTGTTTTTCTGCTTGTGCATCATCCCATTCAATTTGTTCAACACATTTTACAACATGTTCGTCTTTTAAATTAAATGTTTGTACACCGTTTAAAGAAATTTCAGCGACTTCTCCATCATCAAGGAACATAACTTTTTTTGTATGACCTAAAATTGGTGTGGCATCACTTGCAATGAAATATTCGTCTTCATTCATACCAATAACAAGTGGACTTCCCATGCGTGCAGCAATAAGAAGATCTGGATGATCTTTGTGCATCACAACAATGCCATATGTTCCGCGAACATGTTGCAGTGCTCCTTTGACTGCTTGTTTTAGATCGCCGTTATAATGAGAAGCAATAAGATGTGCAAGAACTTCTGAGTCTGTTTGCGATGTATATGTATATGCATCTCCAAGTTTTTCGCGAATTTCTCGATAGTTTTCAATAATACCGTTGTGAACAAGTGCAAGTTTTCCATCCATAACAATGTGTGGATGTGCATTTTCCTCTGTCACACCACCATGCGTTGCCCAACGAGTATGCGCAATACCAATCGTTGCTTCATGAGAATATAAACTTGCTTTTTCTGTAAGTGCTTCAATTTTTCCCACAACTTTAACACTCGCAATTTCTCCATCGCGAAATACAGCAATTCCTGCACTGTCATAGCCACGATATTCTAAACGACGCAAGCCATTTAACAAAATTGGTGTTGCTTTTTTAGGTCCAATGTAACCAATGATTCCACACATACTATTATTGATTATTACTAATTATATTCATTTGTTTTCCAACTTCTGTAAACGCTTCTATACATCTGTCCAAATGTTGTTTTTCGTGTGCTGCAGAAATTTGTACTCTGATTCTTGCTTGTCCTTTTGGTACAACCGGAAAACTAAATCCTATAACATAAATCCCTTTTTCTAAAAGTTTCTCGGACATTTCTTTTGCAATTTTCGCTTCATACAGCATAACCGGAACAATTGGATGGTCTGTTCCGTGGAGTTCAAATCCTGCTGCAGCCATTTTTTCTCTAAAGTATGCTGTATTTTCTCTTAACGTATGTAGTGCATCTGCCTTTTGAGAAAGTAATTCAAAAATTTTGCATGTTGTTCCAACAATAACCGGTGCAAGTGTATTTGAAAATAAGTATGGGCGAGACCGTTGTCGCAAATAGGAAATGATTTCTTTTCTTCCACTTGTAAAACCACCACTCGCACCACCAAGTGCTTTTCCAAGTGTCGACGTAATAATATCTACCCTACCTTCTACACCACAATATTCAATTGTTCCTTTTCCTGTTTCTCCAAAAAATCCTGTTGCATGAGAGTCATCCACCATAACAACAGCATCGTACTTGTCTGCAAGATCACAGATTTCTTTTAATTTCGCGACATCGCCGTCCATACTAAACACACCGTCGGTTGCAATCATTCGAAAACGTTTGTCTTGTGTTTTCTTTAATATCTCTTCGAGCTCTTCCATATTGCTGTGTGCAAATCTATGTCTTTCTGCTTTGCACAATCGAATACCATCTATAATGGAGGCATGATTTAATTGATCAGAAATAATTGCATCTTCAGCAGTTAACAATGTTTCGAAGAGTCCTGTGTTTGCGTCAAAACACGATGAATATAATATTGTGTCATCTGTCCCCAAAAAATTACTTATACTTTTTTCTAATTCTTTATGCTGATTTTGAGTTCCACAAATAAAACGAACAGAAGACATGCCAAAACCCCACTTGTCTATGGTTTCTTGTGCTGCTTCCTTTACCTCTGCATTGTTTGCAAGACCAAGGTAATTATTTGCACAGAAATTTAAAACCTCTTTCCCGCCAGATGTAATGACAACTCCTTGCGGACCCTCTAAAAATCTTTCATCTTTTGAAAGATTCAGACTTTCAATCTCTTGGAGCTGCTCTGAAATAACTTGTTTCATCTTTCCAAACATACACCTAGAATTTAAAAATTAATTTTGGAAACTGCTTTAATTTTTCCTCGAACTTCTCTCTGTTAAATTCAGCAAAGTCAATAACAGAACCATTAAAATCTCTAAGAATTTTTTTGATAATCGCATCATGAATTCCATTACTTTTGTCTTCCAAAAGTTTTTTGGTTGTTTCCCATGTTTCCCAAAGTCGTCTTCCTATAATACTATGCAGCGTTATCCCATCCCGGATCATTTTTTCAAAATTTTGCATAATGAAATCTCCAGATTTTAGTCCGAACAAAATAACCTCTCCTCCACGACATGTTGACTGAATTGCATTATTTACACTCGAATTAAATCCTGCCATTTCAAACGCAACATCAACACCAACCCCATCTGTATATGCTTGAATTTGTTCGACAACATCTTCGTCAGCTGCCCAGTCATGCTCTTTATGTTCACCTGGTTGAATTCGAATGACCTCGTCCGCTCCTAACTCTTTTGCAAGCGCAAGACTTTCTTCGCCAACATCAATCCCAATAATTTTTGCTGCACCCATACCTTTTGCAATAATAATGCACAATGAACCAATTGATCCGCAACCAAAAATTGCAACTGTTTTTCCTCTGAGCGGAACTTTTGAACACGCATGAACAGCATTACCAAATGGTTCTTGAATAGATGCAACACGCTCATCAATCACTTGCGTATCTGTTTTCCATAAAATTTTTGCAGGCAACTTTACATATTCGGAAAAACATCCATCTTGTGAAATACCAATAATAATATCATCGGCACATACGTGAAAATTTCCACGCTGACATTGATAACATTCTCCGCAGGCAATGTGTGACTCGGCAGAAACAATGTCGCCAACATTCAAATTATATGTTTCTTGTACAGCAGATCCAGCCTCGACAATCTCTGCCAACAATTCATGACCAATAACTCTTTTGTCTTTTGATTCTTTTTCAATTGAATCTTCGATCATGTCTTTAAAAGACGCCCGATTCCAAATTCCTTTATCACTACCACAAAATCCAGCAAACCGCATTTTTAAGATGACAAATTCTTTTTCATTTTCATGTAGGACTGGTTTTTCAGACTCATCAAGCCACATTCCACGAGAATGATCCCAGCCTCCTTTTGTCTTGTCGTAGGTTAGTGTTTTCATAATTATGAAAAATTATTTAGTCAGTTGGTTATATTTTCTTTGTTCTGCTTCTTCTAATTGCTTTTTCGTATTTATGCCAAACCATTCATCTGAATGTTCTAACTTAATCGCTTGCATAAGTAACCCACTTTCGAGCACTGCAGATGTGCTTGTATTCAATCCGTATTCTCCGAGCTGTGGGATAAGTGGCATGTTTAGAAACATTTCTTCAAACCATGCTCTTTTGAAACAATAGGTCCCAGTACTTACTTCTTTAATCTTTTTTTGTTTTTCTGTAATTTGCTCTTTTTCAAGCACACGAAAATTTTTCCCATCACGGATAACCCGCCCAAGTTCATCTGGCTTTTCAACATCAACAGTAAGAAGTGATAATGTTGAGTTCGATGCAATGTGAGATGCAATTAATTCTTTCAATGTGTTTACTGTATAAAATGCACTATCATCTCCACTCACCACAAGTACTTGATCGATGGATGGTGGCAGTGAACGCATACCAATATATGCAGCGTGTCCTGTTCCTAATTGTTCTTCTTGAAGAGCATAGCTGACTTGTTCTTTAAAATATTCCTTAATTTTATTTGCTTCAAACCCCACAACAACAGCAATTTGTTTTTTTCTAAATCCTGCTGCGCGAAGTGTTTCTAAAATATAATGGAGAATTGGTTTTCCACCAATTTCAAGCATGACCTTTGGCTTATCTGTACAACCCAGGCGTGTTCCTTTGCCTGCAGCGAGAACGACTGCGCCGACATTATGTGGAATGCTGTTCTTTAACATATTGTGCTATTTCTGTTAGCGTTTGAAAATGAATAATTCCAGACGAAGCATATTCTTCTTTAGAAATATGTTTCGCCATTTTTATTGCAGAATGAATTTGTGGAAATTCCTTTGCGATAAATACTGTTTCATCAATCTTGTCGTTAATAAACCAAACATGTTCATCATCTTTATTTTGCAAAATGTGTCGAATGGTCTGTTCTTTTTTTTCATTTACAAAATATACTTTATCAAAAAATGATGTCACACCAGTCCCTTTTGTTTTTAATTCTTGAAAAGAAGAATCTCCAAGACTTAACAACACCATTGGCTCAAGATATTTTTTTATTGATTCTAAAAATAAAATGGTATCTTCAAACAATAATGATTGTAATGCGTTGTCTGACGATGTTTCTTCCAAAGCAGTCAATACTTCATCATAGGAAAAACCATACTCTTCTAATATATGTGCATGCCGTTCATTTGAGTATGTAAATAACCCATCACTTGTGTTTCTTGCTTTTCCATATGACTCCCAATACATGTTTTCTGAAACACCAATTGCAGCAAGAGCATCAAAACGTTTTTGCTTGAACGCTTGTGTATCAAATAATGTATCGTCAAAGTCTATAATAAACATATATAAAAGGCTGAAAATGCTTTAAAGGCTTTAAATGCCATAAAAGCAAACCATATTAATTATTCCTCTGTTAGATAGAACACAGATTTCCAGGATTATCTAAGATTTTCGCAGATCAAATCCGTTCCAATCCGTTTGATCTGTTAAATCTGTGTTCTATTTAAAGTGTCTTCCATAATGTATCAAAAATTTGTTTCTGTGTTTCGTACACACCATCATTTTCAATCACAACACCAATTGGTTCTTGTTTTGCATTCAATGAAACGTATGCAGTCTTTCCTGGATAAATAATAATGTATGTTGGTGTTTCATTATTTACAGCAAGCCATTTTCTTTCATCTAGTCCACGTAGTTCTCCACCTTCTCCAATAGCAATAACTTTTACTGCAATGTCTTTTGCAACACGAACATCACTAAATGTTTGGAAACCTTCATACAATTGCTCTCGTAGTCCCTCTGATGAGTAGACTCTATACATGCGCTCTTCAGACTCTTCACATGTATCTAAGATATCTTCTAGAATCTGTGTAATTTCTTTTTTACTAAAGTAACGAGCAACTGGTCTATTTCCGCCTGTGTCATGAAGGGCTTGCAATTCTGGGATCATTTTATCTAATGTTCGGTCAATCCTCCCAAGCTCTTCTTCTCTATTTCTCACCATTGTCTTTAGTTTTTCTGGGTGTTCTGCTACAAAAAACTGCTTTTTCTCCTTTTGATAATAACTCACCACACCTTCGTCCTGAAGCCATTTAAGCGCATCATAGGTGGTTCCTCGATTCAGCTCACAAAATTCGGCTAAACTTCGCACAGAACTTGGCCCCAAACCCAAAAGCGCCAGATAAACCTTGGCACTTTTGTCAGAAAATCCTAATTTTTTAAGGGCTGAAATATCCATATTTTTCGCTTACTTATAAGGATATCACAGTATATGAAACTGTCAATTTTTTTTCGACAGTTTCTGTGGATAAGTGGCAAAAATAAAACAGGCCACTTGGGCCTGCTTACTATCTAATACACTTCTTTCAATCGCTTCCAAGGAAAAATTGGCCATTGCCGAACTTCTGCTCCATAGTAATCTGGCTGAAATTCAGACCATGGCTGTTTGTAGAGGACACAGTACTTTACTTCTGCAGTATCCTTCATATCAAGATACGTACTTACTGTTTGTAGTGTTGCACCAGACACAACCATTTCATCGACAACCAATACTTTAAGTCCCCCAATATCTTTTGTCAGCTCTTGAGAAATTTTTGGTTTCTTTCTCATGTCTTGATCACTCCCAACTTTTTGAGAATTTGAAAAATCCATTTTGATTACATACAACTCTTTATTTCCAATTGCATAAGAAATAAGTGATGCAGGAATAAGTCCAGAACGCGCAATAGAAATAATAATATCAGGAACAAAATTGTCTTCTCGCATGTGAGTAACTATTCTTCCTGCAGATTCTTCCACATCTCGCCAATTAAGATGCACTTCCCCTTCACTCTTATTATAGTATTTTTTTACAATATCATTCATAAAAATATTAAATAATCTTTGATCCAATGTGGCGCAACAGTTTAGACATTTGATGCACATACCCCCACTCATTGTCATACCATGCCTGCACAAATACTTGCGTATTGTCTGTAACAAGTGTAGAAAGGGTATCAACGGTTGCTGCAAATTGAGAACCGATATAGTCTTGAGAAACAAGTCCAATATCACATGTATTCAATGTTTCTGAAAACTCTTCTCTTGCCGCTTTTTTAAATACATCATTTACTTCATCTCTGTTTGTTTCTTTTTCAACTTCTGCAATAAAACTTACAATAGATGGAACTGGCACTGGTACACGAAGCGCATTTCCATCGAGGATGCCATTTACTTCTGGAATAACTTTTCCAATTGCCTTTGCAGCACCAGTTGATGTTGGGACAATCGAAAGAGATGCTGCACGTGCACGACGAAAACTTTTATTTTTGTGTGGATGATCTACAAGATGTTGGTCATTGGTAAACGCATGTGTTGTCATAAGTGTTCCATGCTTAATACCAAATGATTTTTGCAATACTTTTACCAGTGGTGCAAGACAGGTCGTGGTACATGAAGCAGAAGAAATAATCTTATGTTTTGCTGGATCAAATAACTCATGATTAATTCCATAAATCATGGTAATATCTTCATCTTTTGCTGGTGCACTTACCACAACATATTTTGCTCCTGCAGCAAGATGCTTTTCACATGATTCTCTGTCTTTGAATACTCCTGTTGACTCAATAACAATATCAACACCGTACTGTGCCCATGGTGTTTCTTCAACACCATTTACATGATGAAACGGAAGTTTTTTTCCGTCAATAATGATTGAATCATTGTCTTCGTAAGTGACATTTTTATCCCAACGATTATAAATAGAATCAAATTTAAGTAAATGGGCGTATATATCTGCATTTGAACGACTATTTACTGCAACAATTTCAAAAGCAGGATTATCCCAAATTTGTCTAGTTAAAATACGACCGATGCGGCCAAAACCATTAATCGCAATACGGATTGGTTTCATATGTAATAGTAATTAGTTGATGTTAATCAGAGCGATCACCCTCAACAACGATTCCTGCCTTTGGTTGAAGGAGATTGAACAATGAATGGAAGATGGTTGTAAATTCTTTTTCTAATTCTTTTTCTATTTCAGGAAGTGCATCTGAAAGCAATAATTCTTTTTTAACAAATTCTGTAATACGTTTTCGCTCTTTCATAAATCCAATCGCTTCTGTTTTATGTGCTGCAATTTTTTCACCAAATTTTTCATGTACCATTGACTTCATTTTTTCAAACAATGCTGTATCATGCGTTTCAAGTGTTGACCAAATCACATTTTGGAAACCAGTTGCAAGATGAATTTCTGCAACATGCATTGCAGGAAATAATGAAAAATACTTCTTTGGCAATGTTGATGCACCATGTTGTACGGCTAATACATGTTTTCCTTCTGCCATAGGATCTTTCCCAAGCATGTATAAATCATGATGTGCAGTAAAATCAATTGGGACCACATCGAGTGGTTGCCCATCTGGACCAAGAACACCTCCGTGTGCTGAACCAACATTGATACTCACTTTACTAAGTCCCTTTTCACTTCCTGTTCCATGTGTTGTTGCATGTTCATGCAACATGTCCAAGTATGCGTTTACTTGCGGGTACTTTGTATTTTCACCACCAACTTCTCCGACTTCTCCACCAATACTTACAACAACTGGAAGCTGATGTTCTTTTTCATATGTACGAATAAAGTGAAATAATTCAGCTGTAAGTCGTGCATTTTCTGCTTGGTTTTCTCTATCAGATTTATTTGGGTCTGCTGTTTCAAATTTTGAAGCATCAATATCAATATTGTACACACCATTTTCAAGTGCTTTTGTAATTGCATCTTTAATACGTTGCAATTCTTTGTCTGCATCTGCAGCATATTTTTTTGGATCAAGTTGATAATGATCTGCCTGTAGATAAATTTTTGTGTTTTCCATTCCAAGAGAAATGTACGCAGCTTTTACAAGTGCCCCATATTCATCCTTTTGTTGCCCCGTATATCCAACTTCACTGAGTGCTAATTCGAGAATGAGATGAGGGAGACCAAGGTCGTTTGCAGCGCGTGCCGCTGACCGAACAGTGTGAAATGTTACCATTCGACTATTGACCGCAGGAACAGTAAAAAACTGATGTTCTCCTGATGCTTTTTTGCCGTAATAATCCACATTTGATGCTGATTCAATGTGCATTGCATTTGCAATCTTATTAATCCATGCAATAGCGGCTTGTTTTACTTCTTCATGTTCATTTACACTTGCATTAAATTGAAGTGTGTAAATGACTTCATCTTGTAACTTTTGAGAATCTGTAATTGATGCAATTGCCTCCCCTTGAATATCACAGACTTGTGAAACAAGATCACCAATTGCTTGTACTGAATCTAAATCTTTATAAAATTCATTTGCCATATTTATATATTTAAATATTCTTCAATAGTTTTTTTAGTCCCTGCAATAAATGGAACTCTCTGATGGAGGCTTGTTGGCTCGATCTCGAGTATAGACTGTTTTCCATCTATTGCCAAGCCCCCTGCTTGTTCAATAAGAAATGCCATAACATTCAACTCATAATTCAATCGAAGCTTTCCTTTAAACTCACCTGTACCTTTTTTATCTGTAGCAGGATAGAGAAACACACCACCCTTGAGAAGGGTACGGTGAACATCTGCAACAAGTGATCCAATATACCTTCCGCCTGATTTCTTTTTCAAGCTTTCGACAAACTTCTGATCCTTCTCACTCATGTACTGCATATTTTTCTCATTTAAACTGTAGTACGGACTTGCATCTGGAATAGTAATTCGTTCATTTGAAAGATAAAAATCTTTTGTATCAGGATCAAGAGTAAATTCATGAACCCCATCACCAAAACTAAAAACCAAGACTGTGCTTGATCCATATAATATGTAGCCAGCCAAGACTTGATTTTTTCCTTTTTGAAAAAACTGTGCTTCGTCTGTTCGCTCAACATCTTCACGTTTTTTATATACTGAAAAAATTGTTCCAATACTTACATTTACATCAATGTTTGTTGAACCATCTAACGGATCAAACGCAATAACATACGATGCATTGCTTCCATGCTCTGACATGTCTACAACTGTATCCTCTTCTTCGCTCGCAAGGGCAGCAACATGCTCACTATATTTCAACGTTTCTTTGCACAAATCATTTGCAAAGACATCAAATTTTTGGACCTCTTCTTCTTGAATATTTGTTGTACCAGCAGCTCCTAAAATTCCAACAAGGCCAGCTTTGTTTGTTTGTCGAGATATTGTTTTTCCAATTTGAGCTAAATCACTCATAATCATGACGAGCTCTTTTGACTCTGCATGATCTGCTAAATGTGTTAGTAAAAACTGAGAAAGTGACTGGGGTGAAGTCATACTATATGGTAATTTTTAAGCGTTTTTCGAGCTAAAAATCAAAATAAACGCATCACCAATATACAACAAAAAGACCACACGTGCAAGTATTTTTTAAAAGGCCTAAAAGGCTCTAAAGGCCCTAAAAGCCATAGAAGCAAATTTAAAAAAGCCTTTATGGCTTTTTTAGCATTTACGGCTTTTACAGCCTTTTTTTACCATTCACCCTCTTCATCCTCTTCTGACTCGTCTTTATTGATAGCATGATCCCATAATTCGTCAGACGCAAATTCTAATTCAAGATTATCTGCATGATCTTTGTACCATTGCTCAAAAGCAACACGAAGCTCGTCGTGATCTGTTGCTTGTTCCAGCACATCTTCAAGCAGTGCATACTTTTCTTCGTGAGACATGTGAGCCTCTTCTTCCATTTGCTCAAATACTGATCTCATGTGTGAGAGAACAGCTGTTTTTATTTGCTCAAATTGCTCGTCTGACATATGTATTTTTTTGTTTATTTTTTATGCAGAAAACTATACCATAGTCTAAAAAAAATGCAAGTAAATAGCACTGTGGATAGTTTCGCATTTGTGATATGATATGCTTAATCCACATTACAATAGATATACATTATGAAAAAAACAACCATCATGTGTTGGAATGTAAACGGTATTCGAGCTGGCATTCGAAAGAACACATTTCTTCCATTTATAAAAAAATATAAGCCAGATATTTTGTGTTTGCAAGAAACAAAAGCAAACCGAAATCAAGTTGAAATTGATTTGCCAGATTATGAGGAGTATTGGAACTCTGCAGAAAAAAAAGGATATTCTGGAACTGCAATTTTTACAAAAATAAAACCACTTTCAATTATCAATGATTTTCTTCCAGAAGTTCAAAAGAAAAAAAAGATCATGGATGATCAAGGACGTGAAGTCAGTTCTGAAGGTCGAGTGTTAACGTTAGAATTTGAAAAGTATTATGTTGTCACAGTGTACACGCCAAATGCAAAAGATGATCTTTCTCGACTGAGGCTGCGCCACAAAGTGTGGGATCCATTATTTTTGAAACATTGCAAGGCACTTGAAAAAAAGAAACCTGTAATTTTTTGTGGAGACTTAAATGTGGCGCATAAAGAAATTGATCTTGCACGTCCAAAAGCAAATGTCGGGAAAAAAGGATTTACAGATGAAGAGCGTGAAGGAATTGATAATATTATAAAAGCTGGCTTTGTAGATACGCTTCGATTGAAAAAAGGAGACAAGCCTGACTTGTATACATGGTGGTCTCATTGGGGAGGAGCAAGAGAGCGTAATGTTGGCTGGCGGATTGATTATTTCTTTGTTTCTGAAAGTCTAAAAAAACGCGTGGTTGAGGCAAATATTTATCCAAAAGTTATGGGGTCTGATCACTGCCCTGTTGGAATTGAAATTGAAATGTAATCATATGGCGAGAAAAAAACCAGGTCGTGAAGGAGGTGTGCAACACGATCCTTCTAAAAAAACTGTAGAACAAAAACAGCCAAAACCAGAAATCACTGCTGAGACTCTTGATCAATGGCTGTCTTTTCGTTTGCCATTAGATAATACCTATCCAATACGGGGATATGGAAATGATACCTCTGATCCAGAAGGAAGACAAAAATTTGAAGAAGAGAAAAATAAATTTTACGCAGATACAGCAGCACATTTAAATAAACATGGTCATAATTTCCCAGAAGGAAACCCAGACAAACGTTGGGGAGGTTTGCGCGGAGATGATATGGATAGAATCTTTCAAGCTACCTTTGGCAAAGTATGCAGGGGGATGAAAACACTAGATTCAGTGTATAAAATCATGCGCGGAACATACAGATCCCAATCTGCATTTAATTGGCAAAAAACAATGGAGGGACAAAAGTATTCAGGAGATAATCTTGCCAAGGCACTTTTACTAAGACAACAACAAGATAGAACGTATCTTTCAGATGAATATTCAAGACATTGGTCAAATGCATTCAGCGAAACTACAGAAAAGCGGAAAGAGTGACAGAATTTTTGAAAGCAGAATTAAAAGGAAAAACACTTGTTGATCTTGGAAGTGGGTACAAAGAAAATAGATATATGGTAGATGTTGCAAATACAACAGGAGTAAAAACGCTACTACGAGTTGATCCAAACTTACGAGATGATGCTGGAGAAGAGATAACAGAACACGGGACACGAGTTATAGATGTTCCAGACTTTATGCTTACAACATTAATGCATGTACCAACCGAGCAAGAAGGACTAGTAATCAGTATAAATGGTATTGATAAGGTGGTGTTAGATTCAGATTATAATCATGCACTTATCGCATTAGAAGCCGCACGAGCATTGCCAGTAGGTGGTGTTATTTTTGGAATGGGATCACATATATTTGAAATGATTGACCTAGAAAAATTTGGATTTGAAGAAATTTCTTTTGAAGATACCCCTATTTCAGAACGTAATCAACACCCATGGAATAAAAAAGGGGCTAGAGAAAATGCCTACAGAAAAGTTGAATCTTGGGAAGTCATACAGCGAAAGCTAATGCTATTTATACATAATTTAAGGCGATAGTGTGTTTAACATATGTCAGAACGTGAATTCAACCCAGAAATGAACAAATTCAAAAAGCCCCGCAATATAACTTCTAAAGAGGATTTAGTAAAATTTTGGACTGCATGGAGAGAGGTATATGGATTAACCATGCGTAATTCTGAGTATGAAAAACGATTTCTTGAACAAAAAGCTGATGAATCGTTACAAGACATTGAAGGAGAAGGAACACCAAAATTTTTTTATGTTATTGAAGATGAAAAGGGTGACATTGTTGTTACTGGAGAATTAACTATCCAAGAAAAAACTCCTGGAGAAAAAAATGGGTATCTTTCACTCTTAACAGTGAGAGAGCAAGATCGAAAAAAAGGACTTGCAAAACAAATGACAGATGTGCGAATTGAAAAAGCACGTGAGATGAATTGTACACATGTTACTACAGAAGTGCTGCTAGACAATGAACAAGCACTGCGATCAAAGGAAAGAGATGGATTTACAATTCAAGAAACACAAAAACATAAAGTTATTTTGAGAAAAGATATAACATAAAACTATGAGCAAAAAAATTCGTGGAGAGGGACAACCACATTCAGAACACGTTGAACAAAAAAGAAAGGAATTCACAAGAGATGAATTTGAAGCACATGTTGGAAAAAATCTAAACTTTGAAGTAAAAGGAGATGGACTGATGTTAGCAACGTCTTTTGACGAAACAGATAGTTTAGAAAAAAAACAAGGAAAAGAAAAAAAACCATTTGAGTGGTTTCAAGTGTTTGATGAACATGATGAGCCAATTGTTGTAGATGGACATGAATTAGTTTTGTATAGAAAAGAATGCCATGGCCCAGAAAGAATACAAGGAGTGTTTCACAGAGGTGTAAATATTTTTGTTGTGAATAGTAAAAATGAGTTACTTGTTCCTGTCCGATCAGATTCAAAAGATTTGTACCCATCGCATGGTGATGTAAGTGTATCTGAACATGTAAACGTGCGAGAAGGATACCTTGACGCAGCAATTCGTGGATTTCAAGAAGAACAAGGTGTTGATATCGATCCAAAAGATTTAAAACTTATTAAAAAAGGTCCTGTTGAGAATAATGATCAATCAGAAATGTGTGAGTACTATGTATATGTTGATGATGGAAAAGCCTATGAAATATCAGATGAAACTGCATCACAAGAATGGGTTTCAATTGATTCGTTGAGAGGAGTAGATATAAAGAAAAAACTACATTTCAGAGATGACCATTTTCCTGCATTAGAATCATTTTTATCATCTCAATAAAAAATAACCAATAGACAAGCCCCCGTTTTCCACTGGAATCCGGGGGCTTTGCCTCCCTTGCTTGTGTTTGGTTGTGAACTACGCAGGCGCACCAACGGCCTGCTCGGGCTCCGGCTCGGGCTCGTCGCCCTTCTGCTTGCGTCGGTCTTCGCGCTCCCACTGGACATCGGTCTTGACATGACCAGGCGTGAACACCGGCTGGTTCGGAACACGAACGAACTGTTGCCCCGTGACGACCTGCATGATCTGCACCACGACCATTGCGTCGTACGAGGTGCTCATGACTCGCTTGTCGTCATCGCCCCAGAAGATCGTCAGACCGGCCGGTCCACTCATCTTGAGCCCCTTGGTGTCAGGGTCCCAACAGATCAGATCCACAGCCTGGAGATCTTGGAGCGAACAATCCTTCTTGTTCTTCGCTTTTGCGCTTGGCATTTCTCACCCCCTTGGTTGGTTTGTTGCGACAAATCTATCAAAAAAAACACCCTTTGTCAAGGGTGTTTTCACGTATAAATTAGAAATGTTATCCTTCTGCAACTTCTGTATCTACCATACTCTTTCTAAGTGCTTCATCAATAACATCTTGCTCTTGCGCAGGACTAACATCAGGCTCTTGTTCTGTGCTTGGTGTATGCGGAACAATTTGAAGATCCGGAAGATCGTGAATCATAGGTCTTCTTTGTTCATCTAATTCTTTTTTTGACATGTGATGTTTTTCTTTTTCACTCATAATATTAGTAAATCGTTTTTGAATCCAACGCTTCCCACTCACTAAATAAATTATTTACATCATCACTGAGTACTCCGGATGTTGTTTTCAACCGTCTTTCTGCAACATCTTTTTCAAATTCTTCATAAATAAATGCATCATCAAAGCCAATGCGGGCAGCATCATCTTTTCCATTTCCAAAGTATAGTGAATCAAGTCGAGCCCAATAAATTGATGCTAAACACATTGGACAAGGTTCTGTTGTTGAATATATTTCACATCCAGTCAAATCATAAGAACCAATGTTTTTACACGCATTTCGAATTGCATTTACTTCTGCATGCGCAGTGGGATCATTTGATCCTAGCACAGTATTCCATCCCTCTCCAATAATTTTTCCATCCTTTACAATAACAGCACCAAATGGACCGCCTTCAAGCTTGGCACTATGCTCCTTTGCGAGTTCAATTGCTTGCTTCATAAATGATTCATTCATAGATATTGATTATGTAATCATATACTATCATAAAATAAAAAATGAGTACAAAAAAACCTACCTCACGGCAGGTAAACTGAGTACAGGATCTAGGCGGCGACCTACTTTTGCCTTTCGACTATCATCGGCGCTAATGGACTTAACTTCTGTGTTCGGGATGGGAACAGGTATACCCCCATTGCAAGAACCACCTAGATTCTATACTCAGTTCGAGTAAAATAATATTGTAAACAATCCTTCGACTCTCTGGCCTTTAGGCCAGATCGCTCAGGACAAGCAAATAATGTGAGTCAAAAACAACTCTGTGTTTTCGTAGTACACTCGATATATTAGTACACCTCGGCTACACCTTTTGGGGCGTACACCTAGTGCCTATCAACCTCCTCGTCTCGAAGGTATCTCAAATGAATAGTAATCTTGGAAACGGCTTCGCACTTAGATGCTTTCAGCGCTTATCCGTACCGAACTTAGCTACCCAGCAATGCCCTTGGCAGGACAACTGGTACACCAGAGGTTTGTCCACCCCGGTCCTCTCGTACTAGGGGCGAGTTTCCTCACTATTCAACGCACACAGCAGATAGGAGACCGAACTGTCTCACGACGTTCTGAACCCAGCTCGCGTACCGCTTTAATAGGCGAACAGCCTAACCCTTGGGACCTTCTTCAGCCCCAGGATGCGATGAGCCGACATCGTACTTGATTCCACAGTTTCTTGTGGCGCAGACTATATCTTCATCTTGTTCTGGATGGTAGCGGATCCCGACTAGTCGGGACGTGAACCGCATGATCTCAGTTTTTTTTAACAAGAGTCGGCGTGTTACCTGGCAGTAATTTCTTACCAAGTCTCCTCTTTCGAGTCAGTCGTTACGGGGTCAATCCCAATTAAATTAGGACGACTTCCCACGGTATTGCCGTGTGGCGTTTCTTCCACTTACGGGTTCACCGTTATAGCCGATTTTGTGTCTCTTTTTTACCTATCTGTATTTTGTTTGTATTTTATACTTGACGAAAAGTATTGGGAAAAACATCACTGTTTGTGCACCCCGATATGTTAAGGTGCCAAACCGCGCCGTCGCTGTGGACGCTTGGGCGCGATCAGCCTGTTATCCCCGGAGTAACTTTTATCCGTTGAGCTTCCGCCGTCCTATATCGTACGGTCGGATCACTAACTTCTACTTTCGTAACTGCTCGGGTGGTAGCCCTTGCAGTAAAGCTGGCTTATGCGTTTGCACGTCCAGTCCGATTTCCATCCGGACCAAGCCAACCTTTGTAAACGCCTCCGTTACTGTTTGGGAGGCAACCGCCCCAGTTAAACTACCCATCAGATACTGTCCCGCTCTGACGATTCAGTCGGAGCAGTTAGACAAACTACAATACAAGGGTGGTATCTCACTGGTGCCCGAAGGCTCCCACCTATGCTGAACATGTAGAGCAATTTATCAATATCAAACTGTAGTAAAGCTTCACGGGGTCTTTTCGTCTTGCTGCGTGTATGTCGCATCTTCACGACAAATGCATTTTCGCCGAGTACATGGTTAAGACAGTTGTCACACCGTTGTGCCATTCGTGCGGGTCGGAACTCACCCGACAAGGAATTTCGCTACCTTAGGACGGTTATAGTTACCGCCGGCGTTCATCAGCGCTTCAGTTCAGAGCTTCTTTCACCGAAATGAAATAACCCCTTGCTTTAACGTTCTGACACTGGCCAGGCATCGCCCCCTATACGTCCTCTTACGAGTTCGCAGAGAGCTGTGTTTTTGGTAAACAGTCGCGTGACATCTTTTGTTGAGCCCGCTTTCGCACTTCGCTCCGCTCGTGCTATAGCGAGGCACAGCCCCTAAAAATTTTACTTTAAAGGGCTTTGCCTCGCTGAAGCTTTGAGTGGAAACGAAAAGCGAAAGCGGGCAGGCCTTATCCCGAAGTTACGGCCGCTGTTTTGCCGAGTTCCTGAACCATGTTTCTCTCGTGCGCCTTGGTCTTCTCGACCTACCCACCTGTGTCGGTTTGCGGTACGATTTGATATTGTTTACACACAAATGCTTTTCTAGGCACTTCTCCAACCTGAATTGACCTTGGCCGAAGCCGCGGTCTTTATCTTGCGATACGTGTAGCCATACAACGCTCAGATCTTTGAAATGCACACATTCATGCAACACAATACCAAGTGCAGGAATATTAACCTGCTCATCCATCGGTTACGCCTTTCGGCCTGGCCTTAGGATCGACTAACCCAGGGACGATTCACGTTGCCCTGGAAACCTTGGGTTTTCGGCGTGAAGGACTTTCACCTTCATTTTTGCTACTTGTGCCTGCATTCTTGCTTCTCATCGCTCCACCGGCCCTCGCGGGTCCGACTTCGACGCAATAAGAATACTCCTCTACCCCTTGTACACTTCCGAAGAAATATACAAAGCCGCAATTTCGGTACAATACTTAGCCCCGGTACATTTTCGGCGCGAAGACTCTTGACCAGTGAGCTGTTACGCTATCTTTAAAAGATGGCTGCTTCTAAGCCAACTTCCTGGTTGTATAAGAATCAACACCACCTTTAACACTTAGTATTGATTTAGGGACCTTAATTTGCGGTCTGGGCTGTTTCCCTTTCGACTATGAAGCTTAGCCCCCATAGTCTAACTTGCATGCTATAAATCTCTGGTATTCGGAGTTTGATTGAAGGTGGTACGGCGAACCGCCCAACCCTCATCCAGTGCTCTACCCCCAGAGGGAACACATACAGCCAGTCCTAAAACTGTTTCGAGGAGAACCAGCTATTACCGAGCTCGATAAGAATTTCTCCGCTATCCACAGCTCATCCCCGCATGTTGCACGGTGCGTGGGTTCGGTCCTCCAGGACGTCTTACCGTCCCTTCAACCTGGCCATGGATTGCTCGCTCGGTTTCGGGTCGTGTATGTGCCACTAATTCGCCGGTTAAGACTCGGTTTCCCTATGCCTTCCCCCGATTTAACGGGGTTAAGCTGCGACACATAGCACACTCGCAGGCTCATTCTTCAATAGGAACACAGTCGCCCTTACGGGCTCCTGCTCTTTGTAAACGTATGGTTTCAGGGACTATTTCACCGCCCTCTCCGGGCTACTTTTCACCTTTCCCTCATGGTACTGGTTCACTATCGATCACGTTTCGTATTTAGCCTTATCGCATAGTCGCGACAAATTCAGACGGGATTTCACGTGTCCCGCCCTACTCAGGAATACAACGATACTGTATATAACATATTTTATCTACGGGACTATCACCCTCTATGGTCTAACGTTCCAGAAATATTCGATTATACAAGATATATACACCATTTGACATCACAGGTAGTCAATGTTGCATCCTACAACACCTATATTGCAACGGCCTGTCCTTTAAGAGTCGAGCCTAAAATCATCCGAAGACAATCCGTACTCTTCTCAACACAATATAGGTTTGGGCTGTTCCGCTTTCGCTCGCCACTACTTACGGAATCACACTTCTGAACCAATCTAATGGTTGCTGTCTCTTGCCCGAGGGCTCGAAACAGTAACCAGAAGAATGGTTATAAAAGAAGCTTTTTTTGTTTTCTTTTTCTCTAGCTACTGAGATGTTTCACTTCGCTAGGTCTTCCCCTCAAATAAATTTGAGGTAACTCGACATTACTCGAGCTGGGTTCCCCCATTCGGAAATCCCCGGGTCAAAGGTTGTTTACCACCTTACCGAGGCTTATCGCAGGTTACTACGTCCTTCATCGTCAAAACGTGTCTAGGCATCCACCATACGCTCTTGAATTGCGCACTACGAAAACACATAATTGTTTTCTTTGTTTCACTTTATTTTTTGGTTTGTTGCTTTGCGTTGAATTGTAATGATCAGACTGTTTCTTTCGTATCGGTATTATCAACCACATTGTGTTGATGATTCTTCATCAAAACTGTGCGTGTGATAATTTGTTTAAGGCATTTAAAAAACCGCTTTTCAAGCGGCGAGAACAAATACTGGGTACGTCTTACCTGCTTGAGTGTCTAGAATATGTGAGTATGTGTAACATGATTTTTTTGCTACGATATTCCAGAGGTCCAAACAGTGTTAGGGACGTGGCTTCCTTGTTCCGGGAAGAAAGCGATTTACTAGGTTTTTAATGCTTCAACATTATACATATATATAGAAATCTTGTCAAGTCCTATATATAAGGAGGGAATGTGGATAAATTGGGGGTTATTTGATAGTATAAATTTGGGTTAATTTAGAGAAAAATATATGCCAACAGAAAAACAAAAATTAGGGACCTACGGAGAAAAGATGGTCATCAAACACTGCTCTTGTCCAAAATGCAAAAAGAAAAAAACACTTACTGTATTACCAACGGATTTCAAATGTGTTGATGTTATCTGCGATTTTTGTGGTTATTTGGGGCAGGTAAAAACAAAACGGACTAAAAATATAGATCGTATTCCTTCTACCCTTCCTGCTGCTGCATGGCAACCACAACACGAACGCATGCAAGCTGGAATTTACTTTCCATTATTTATTGTACTAGTACACGAAAAAACGTTTTCCATTTTTTATCTTCCAGTAGATTTTCAAGCACCAGAAATGTTTGTTGAACGAAAAGAATTGCGACCTACTGCAAAACGCGCTGGGTGGAAAGGTTTTACAATTGATTTAAGAAAAATAAATAGAGATGCAATTGTAAGATTAAAATAATTTTTTCCAACCAAACATTATGCCGCACATAAGCATTGAAATAAAAGCAAAATCTGAAAATCAAGACCAAATACGAAATATCTTACTTTCAAAACATGCAGAATTCAAAGGAACTGACCATCAAATTGATACATACTTTAATGTAACCAGTGGAAGATTAAAATTAAGAGAGGGAAACATAGAGAATCATTTGATTCATTATGAAAGAGAAAACAAAGAAGGACCAAAGCAGTCAGATGTAACCCTTTTCAAATCTGATCCAACATCTTCATTGAAAGAAATATTAACAAAAGCATTGGGTGTTCTGGTTGTTGTCGATAAACAACGAGAAATATATTTTATTGATCATATTAAATTTCACATTGATACTGTAAAAGATTTGGGTACATTTGTAGAAATTGAAGTACTTGATTTTAAAGGAACAGAAAAAAAAGAAACACTGGTCGAGCAGTGCCAATCATATCTTGATCTATTTAATATTTCTGATCAAGATTTAATCTCAGTTTCTTATAGTGACTTATTGTTGGAAAAATAAAAAACGCATTATGCGCTTAAAAAAACGGAAGGGCACAGCAAGCTGAGCCCTTTTGTGTTTCCTGGGCCGACAAGCAGCCACATTCATCACACCCGTCCTACGCCGCCTTCACGATGAAGCAGTCTGGAAGTTCGTACTGTTCGCCGTCATGTCCTTCGATGGTCGTGTAGGTCCCGCCAATCTGGCACCGTGGTTCTTGGTACCTGCTGGACACAACCGTGTAGACCGGCTTTGGTCTGCGAAACAGCCAGTCCCAGAATGTGCGTTTCGGAAAGTCCTTTCCAAACGCCCAAGTCTGGCCTGGTTCTGGACGCACCTTGTCACCGATTTTGAATTTTGAAAATCCTGGCGCCATGTGGCCCTCCTGTGTTTGGGTGTGATAAATCCCTTATGTATTTGTTATCATGGAAATACAGGAAAGTCAATCTATATACCAAAAACACACCTTTTCAAGAGTATTATAACTCTATATACTAAGTGCATATTATTAACAAACTCTATGATCAAAAAACTCGACAACTATTTTGGTTTTACCAAAATCGGATCAACATGGCGAATTGAAATCCTTGCAGGACTTTCAACATTCTTATCTCTCTCATACATCTTTGTAGTAAACCCTGCCATCCTTGCCGAAGCTGGGATAAGCAAAAGCATAGTATTTTTTGCGACTGTTATTATTTCTTCACTTGCAACAATTATTATGGGACTTTGGGCAAATAAACCATTTTCACTTGCTCCTGGACTTGAAATGAATGCATATATTGCCTTTGTGGTTGTAGGAACACTTGGCTTTGTCTGGCAAGACGCACTTGGTGCAGTATTTTGGTCTGGTGTGTTAATGCTTATTATTAATTTTTTGCGCATTCGAGAATACATTATTAAAGCAATTCCAGATAAATTAAAATCTGGTCTTGCTGCATCTGTTGGTGTGTTCCTTATGCTTATTGCATTAAAAGTAAGTGGTATTCTTGCATACGAAGGAATTCAAATAAAAGGAATTGGCATTCTTACTTCTCCAGAAGTAATTGTATTTTATGTTGGACTTGTTGTTGCCCTACTCCTCCGACATTTTAAAGTAAAAGGAACAATTATTATTTCAATTATTTTGGCATCAGTTGCTGCTCACTTACTTGGTATTGGAGATGCAATAGAACCAATCAAGATTTCTGGTGACATGTTAGATGGAACACTTGCATTTAATCTTGGCATTATATTCAATCCAAAAATCTTAAGTATTATTTTGATCCTTTTCATTATTGATTTTTACGGAAGCATTGCAAAATTTATTGGTCTTACCCGGAATACAACAATTGTCGATAAAAAAGGAGACATGCCAAACATGAAAGAAGCTCTGACAATAGACGGTGGAGCAACAGCAATTGGTGCAGCACTTGGAACAACAAATGTAACAACCTATGTAGAAAGTGCTGTTGGAATTGGTGAAGGTGGAAGAACAGGACTCACGTCTGTGGTAAGTGGAATATTGATGTTATGTTTCTTGCTTCTTACACCACTTGTAAATTTAGTTCCTGTGGTTGCAACAACTGGTGCATTACTTTTTGTAGGACTCACACTTTTCCCTACAAAAAAGGATTTGAAGTCGTATCATTGGTCAGATGTGCTCGCAGTAAGCGCCATGATCCTTGCGACGATTTGGACTTTTGGACTTGATAAGGCAATGCTTGTTGGATTTGGATTGTTTATTATACTGCAAGTCTTTCAAGGTGATTGGAAAAAAGTAAATCCATATTTACTTGGATCAACTCTTCTACTCTTGTTAGGAATTTATTTAGGATAAAAGACAACATGAAACTCCGCATACTCATACCAATTATTATATTTACTGCCGTTCTTGTTATTGTTGGTATTAATGTAATGCACCATGTAGACGAAAACAGACTTTCGTACAGATTTGGTGTGGACTGCGAATCAAATCCGAATCCAGTCTTTACACACTACCCAACAGACATGACAAAAGTTCAGCTCCTTAACCCCCCGCTTATGCGAGTCTCGTCTGGGTTAAAAGGACATAGTTATATTAATGTAACAGAGCGTGTGCCAGTCTACGCCCCTGCAGATGCACTCTTGGTAGAAGGAGCAAAATATCGCGAGAATCTTGGTGGAAGAGGTCATCTGGACCAGTACATACTAAATTTTGTTATGAGCTGCGAAGTGTTCTACTTTTTTGACCATCTTATAAACCCACCAGAAAAAATTGCAAAGGCCTTTGCTGGCCCTGCAAGCAATACAACACACTCAAAAAAGATTGAGCCAATTGAAATTAAAGCTGGAGAATTTCTTGGTTATAGTTCTGGCAAAGGCTGGCACAATTTTGACTTTGGTGTTGTAAATATGTCTCAAGAAACAAGTTTGGCTGGTGATCCAATGTATAATCAGTCTGAAAAGTACGCACATGCAGACTGTCCGTATAAATATTTTACGCCAGATAAGCGTGAAGTCCTGCTTAAGCTCACTGGATACGACGATGTTGCAGACCTTGAAATTATTGATAATTTATGTGCACAATATAAAAAGGAATATTATTAGATAATGCATCATGGCAAAAACAACATTTAAAAAGGACAAATACAAATCAGCAAGAGGTGGATATTCACGTTTACTCAATTTACATTGTAGAAAATGTGATACGATATTTGCTGAGTATCAAAAAGATGGTCCTGGAAATTTACGACGGCTGTATATGGATAGAATTATTTCACCAAAAAAACTTGTAGGACTAGAAAAGAAAGATATCAAAGACATTTCTCCAATACGATGTCCTGAATGTGATTTTATTGTTGGTATGCCATATATTTATAAGAAGGAAAAAAGAAAAGCATTTCGTGTATTCCAAGATGCAATTGTAAAAAGAATAAAAAAATTGAATAGCTAAAAGACGTATGACAAAAGAAATGTATGTCCCTACTTGGGAAAAACTAAGTAGTGGATGGGAACAAATTGTACCGCCATGGAGACCCAGTAAAGATGAAATAACATTTTGGGAAAAGAAAATCTTAGAATTAAAAAAGCAAAATCCAGAACTAAAAGTTTTGATTACTGGTTCAACACCTGAAATAAGAGACATGCTCCAAAAGCATGACATAGATACAACATTGCTCGATGCAGATGAATCAATGTACAAGGCAATGAGTCGATTTGTAAAAGAAGAGAATAAAAAAGAAAAAATAGTTTTTGGAAATTGGCTTGAAGCAGACAAACTTTTTCCAAATGACTCATTTGATGTTGTTATGGGAGATGAGCCGCACTGCAATCTTGCCTACACAGACTGGCCATTATTTTTTAAAGGGATACATAATATATTAAAACCAAAAGGATATCTTCTATTATCGACTATTGTTTCTGATCTTTCGAAAAAATTGACCATAGATGATGTTTTAAAAAAATACAAAGAAAATCCAGGTTTTTTTGACAGCATGCAAAATAAAATCTGGCTGTATTATCAATTGTTTAATGATTCTGACATTTTTGATGAGTCAAAAAGAGAATTTAGTTTTAATAATTTGAGAAAGAAGATAATAAAAGAAGGAACAGATGCTGGACTCAAAACGTCTGATCTAAGTAAACTATGGTTCTTTGAAAATGATTTAAACGGAGAAACGTTTGGCTTTGATCTTGTTGAGGTGGATCCAAGTTTTGAAGAACAACAAAAAATCATGGATGAATTATTTGTTTTGAAAAATATGTTTCATGACAAAAGTCACCCAGCGTTTTCTATTAAAAGAGTAATGATTTTGGAAAGTAAGAAAAATTAATTATGAAAAAAATACTTCTTATAATTATTGTATTTGCCGTTGCCGGTTTTATTTCTCTTCCTTCAAAAGACCAAGAAACTCAGGTTTCAAATTTTGAAGAATGTCTTGCTGCAGGAAATCCAGCTATGGAAAGCTATCCGCGACAATGTAGACATGAAGACAAAACATTTGTTGAAGATATTGGTAAAGAGCTGAAAAAATATGATATTGAAACCTCTTTAAAGAAAGAACTTTCTGAGAGTCTTTTGCAGTATGGTGAAAAAACTGTACGAAGAAAAGGTTCAATGGATCCAATTGCATTTGGTGGAGAAGATTTAGGATCTGGACAACTTTTTAACAATGACAAAAATAAATCTATAGACAAATGGTATGTTAAGATGGGAAAAAGAACAGAAACAGGAGTAACAACAAAAACACATTCCTTAAAAATAGATGATACATGCCTGATACATGCAATCGGTTTTAAAAATGGATCTTGTGTAACGTATTTTGGAATAGATGAAAATGGAAATAGTATCTATGATGAATACAAAGGTCCTGGTGTAGAAATTTTTGGAAAGTTATTATCTGATGGATCAATTCAGGTAAGTGATATTGTCCTAGGGCAATAATTTATTTAAGACTGAGAATAAAAAAACACCTTTTATGGTGAAGAATGTCTGCGCTTGCCGTGCTGGTCAAGACGCAGACGGCAAGTCGCTAATTGTTTGTCCCCTTTTTGTACAGAAATCGATCGGCTGTTAGAACTTGAGATCTGGAACGCGCGGCCGACCTCGTTCGTGAAACTGTTTCTGTTCCTTCAGTTGAAGCACGCCATCTGTCGCTTCGATTGCCTCGTCCTTGGAATCCCAAGCGCCGTGTTCCTCATTGGTTCTCCGACCAAAACCATTCCTCATGAGTATGTAAATCGAAAACGAACGGAAGATGCACTCACAACCACTCCAGCCTTGTCCTGGTTCATGCATTCCCCACTCGTAGGCTACTTGCCACCTGTCGTCCTCGCCCTGAAATAGCACTCTGCCGTCGGGCAACTCCTCGAGAGTATCAACTCGAACACCCGGAGAAAAACAAAGGTTTGATACAACAGTAGCTGTGCTGCTCTGTTCGGGAATTTTGTGTTCTTGAGCAAGAGCCCAACATTTGGCTTGTCTTTTGGATCCGCTACCACCACCGATGCGCGCGTACGGTGCAGCTGTACTTCTGAATGGAGTCGACTGAATCCACTGGCCAGTATCCTTTACTTGCAACGTAATGTCAGGATAAACTACAAGGACGGTTTCCCGAGCAATGGACTTGCGTCCAAGCCATTTGCCAATGACATCAAGATCAGAGATGCCAAGCACATCCTGAAGAAATACGATTGCTGTGACGTGGACAGGCTGCTGAGTTGACATGATGCCTCCTTCGGCAATGAGTTGTATAGTATCTATATCATTTTTCAAAAGAATTGTAAATGAAAACAGCCCTACAAAGGCTGTCTTTTAGTAATTGCATTAAATTTAGATTGAGACCAAAATCAAACCAACTGCAGCAATACCAACGCCAATCGCTTGCATCTTTGTCAATTTTTCTTTTAATACAAGCAGCCCAAGCATAACACTTACAACTGGCACAGCAGCAGAAATTGCAGAAACAATAGAGAGCGATGTTTGGCTAAGTGCTGCATTAAAAAATAATAATCCTCCTGCATCGAGTGTTCCAATTAAGAAAAGAGAAAACATTGCCTTTGGCTTTGTTTTTATAATACTCACTTTTCTTTTTATCAGCATTGGAACTGAAAAAAATGATGTTAATAATTTTATTGAAAATGTTACAACAAGTGCACCAAAAATTTCATTTGGAATTTTCAAAAGAAAGAAAAATATTCCCCAACAGAACATTGAAGCAAGTGCATAAAAAAATGATTTATCAAAATGAATGTGCTTTGTCTTTTTAAATGTAATTGAAAACACACCAATGGTAATAAGCGCAATTGCTATCCATTGTAATGCAGTTACAACATCTTCATAGAAAATTGCACCAAGTGACACTGTGATAAACGCCCATGATGCAACAATTGGAACAGTAAGTGCAATTCCTTTTGCTTGCATTGATTTGTAAAACGTATACATCCCCACAAAATTGATAAAACCAAGTAGCAGCAAATACAAAACACCTTCTGACAATAAAATTCTTAAATCAACAAAAAATAGTGCAACAAGAAAAACAATTGCACCGCCAATAAATTGTCCAACAACAAGAACCTTCCATTTTGATTCTCTATCTAAAGAAACTTTTGTAACCAAATCAGACGTTGCCCATGAAATCATGCAAAGAAATGCAAAACTAATGCCTAGAAGGATGTTCATAATTAGAATATTAGTTTGTCTAGTATAAATTGAATTGAGTTTGTAGGCAAGACAAAAACGAAAGCCCCTGGTTACCTTGTTCCTTTCGAAAGGATGGTAACTCAGGGGCTTGCTCCTTGAAGTTGTACTTCCACTTGTTCTCAGGCCTGACTGGGCTCGGTGCCGTACTTGCAGGTGTAGGCCACGTTGTCTTCGCACACGAACGTGACCGAAGTCCCGGCAGGAATGAGACGAAGGAACGGGTTGTCGTTCCACGCGTGCGTCGTGTTGAAGCGCCCATCGACGAGCGAACCGACGACGATGCGAAGTTCTTCGTCGACCTCTGCATCGAACCTCCACTCGCCAGGCGTCATCACGCCGACAGACCAGGTCTCGCCAGTGGACTCGAGATCGAACTTGAGAGACTGTACTGCGCCGCCTCTGTATGGCGTGTGTTGAATCTGTGAATGTGGCATGCTACCCCCTTGAAAAATCGCAAAATTGCGGATGATTTGTTTCAACGTAGCATGAATTCTAGGTAAAGTCAATAAACAAAAGGCCTTAAAAGCCGTAAATGCCTTAAAGGCTAAAAGCTCTTGTTTTGTCTATTTTCATATATAAAAAAGGCCTTTATGGCCTTTAAAGCTTTTAGAGCCTTTTCAGCTTTTAAATAAAGAAACCCCTGGTCATCGCACTCTTTTGGGGAGTACGACAACACAGGGGCTCGTCCGACGCTTCGACGAAGTCGAAGGTACGGACTCCGTACTGAAACGTCGGAGGGCATCTGCTTGCGAAGAGAGGGTGACGCTAGACAGCTGCCAGTTTGGGTTTTGGTTTGGGTTTTGCGTTGCGGATCTTGTAGGCCAGGAGCAAGCCGATGACTGCGAACGGGATCATCGCAACAGGCCAGAACCACCAGCTCGACGGGTCAGCTGCTGCTGCCGTGCCAGCCTTGGGCAGAGTTGTTGCGTACAGAATCGACTGGAGCGCAGTGCCAGCGTAGACAAAGCCGTCGATAATACCAACAGCAATACCCACGTTCTTGCTTCCGCCGAAATCCATACTTGCTGTACCAGAGAGCATGCCATACACGCCAATGACGCAGAACGACATGAAGATCACGAGCCAGCCGAGCGCAGGTGAACCGAGCAAGAAACACATGCCAGCACTTCCGAGTACCATGCCGATGTAGAGCACACCAGCAACAGGACCGCGCCTGGAGTTGAACATGTGATCAGAGATCGTGCCAGCGAACACACCACCGAGAATGCCAGCGCAGCATAGGAGCAGGCCCCAGTTCTGGTAGACGAACGAATCAGCAATCCCGGTCAACTTTGCGAAGAACCGGTACTGCTGCATGATCGCCTGACGCAGGAAGCCGCTGCAGAACTCGATGCAGGCAATGGTCATGATGACAGGGTTGGTGAACATGCGCTTGAACACAGCGACCGCGCCGTCTGCAGGACCAGTGTCACCAGAGCTTGCATCGCCAGTGTTGATGTCAGCATGACCTGCTTCGCTCGGACGGTTGCGCACAACAAAAACGTCGAAAACAAACATGATCCCGAGTGCTGCAGCCGGAGCAATGAACGCCCAGTGCGCAGGCATGTTCAGTCCGCTCTTGCCAACGATGTAGTAGCTCCAGTCAAAGGCAAAGTAGATGCCCATGGAGATCATGATGCCGAAGATTGCTCCGAACACACCACGCTCTCGAACATGGAACCATGCTGAGTTGCACTTGACGATTGCGACTGCGCCGAAGGACTGGAAGTACATGTTCGCCGGGTAGAGAAACACGAGCAGCCAGAACAGTTCTTTTGAATCGATATGACCGTTCAAGCTTGCCCAACAGGCAGCACCCATGAGTGCGTTCATGATCATCGAGCCGAAGGCACCTGTGAGAATGGAAAACCGACCACCGAGTCTGTCCGTGAGCGGACCATTGATGAGAAACGACGCGCCGTATACGGCTGTGCCAGCACCGAAGACCCAGTTGAAGTCAGCAACCATGCTCTTGCCGCCGATGGCAGAGATGGCCGGGTTCAGGTTGTAGCGCCCCCAGTACAGGAACGCGTAGGTCAGACCCAGCAGAATCCAGTTCACGGCACGCCGGTGTCGAAACGCACTGTTGCGCAAATGGGCCAGCTGCCCTTCGAATTCCTCTTTGACCTGAGGCAGGCGAAGGATGACCAAACCAATCGTGGCCAAGAGAATGAGAATCGGCGTAATGCCGGTGTACCAGGGTTTGTCCCCACCACCCGCTGCAAACGCCGGAGCTGCAGCAAGCGTAATGGACACAAACGTCCACAAAGCTGTCTTGAGCATGTTGCCCTCCTGAAAGATCGTTCGTGGTCGCAAAATGACGCACGATTCTTAAGAACCATACAGAAGATAAGGTGTCTTGTCAATGATAACGAATAGAATATAAACAAAAACAGCCTTCTTTTAAAAGCTGCTTTTGTTGCGCGCTGTTGTAGTACTTCCCTCCTGGAAAATTTCCTACAACAGCGCTGGTTGGTTGTTGATCGAGACTATTGCTGCGCTCGCCTACGCGCTGCCTGAGCACGGAATTCGCAACCCGGCTGTGGATCTTCCCCATACTGTCGGACAAAGCGCTGGAGACCAGCAGGCGTATGTGCAGTGTCAGTCATCAGGATCGTGAACAAGATCTGATCCATCTCATCCATCTCAGACAGGCACATGCCCATGACGAGCTCGAATGCAAACGCCGGTCGCTGCTTGAAGATTGCCAGAAAAGCGCGTCCACGCAGTGCCCAGTCGTCTTCGCCGTCTTGTCGCTCAATACCCCACTCTCGCAGTCGGAGCTCAAGACTCCGTCCTTTGAACATGTGGGTCGTCAGCGGAAAATCCGAAACTTCTACGCCAGCAAGGAGCTTTTTCGCGTAGTCGAGCATGGGATCAGGCTCACCACGATCAGGCTCGAAAACCGTGTTCTGAAGTGTGAAGTGCCCCTCACCTTGCGAGAAAATCCTGGTTGCGCACTGACGTCCGTCGATGTACTCCATCCGAACGACGCGTGAACCAGAATTGGGATCACCAGTATCTTCAATGAATAGACCAACGTGATCATCGGTCAGTCTGAAATCTGTAGCAAATCCTACACGACTCAGGCCAAACGGCCTGGCCATGTTGAATGACGCCAAGACAAGAGCTCGAAGAACCGCCGCCCTATCTTCGCCCTCGTCGACGTAAATGTGGGTTGTTCCCTCAATAGTTTCGTAGTGCATACCACCCCCTTTTTTCCTCTTGGTGGGTTGAAAATCCTGCTATAAAGCAGTATCATAAAATAACATAAAGATATGTGTGTGTCAATTATCTTAAAAGGTCTAAAAAGTTTTAAATGCAATAAAGGCTTAAAGCCATTTATTCAATGTTATATCATTTAGTACAAGAGCCTTTAAAGCCTTTTTAGCTTTTATGGCATTTGCAGCTTTTTATTATGAAATTACTTCTCCCGTCTACAAAATACAAAGAAAGCTTTTTAAAAGCATTAAAAGAATTTAAGAAAGACACAAACAATGTGCGTGGTTTTAAGAAACTTTCATATAGTGAAGTCAAAAAAGATTTTGCTTCTTATGTGAAAAAAATACGTGATCGATCACGTGGTATTGGTTTGCCAAAATCATTTGTCCCAAACACTTCATTTTGGTTAATTGATAATGATAAATTTATTGGAGAAATTGATATTCGTCATAGACTTACAAAACAAATGCGAGCATTTGGTGGACACATTGGATATACCATCCGTCCATCAAAACGTGGAAAAGGATATGGAACACACATGTTAAAACTTGGATTAAAAAAAGCAAAAAAACTTGGAATCAACCGCGCGCTTGTTATGTGTGATGATGATAATATTGCTTCTGCAACAATTATTGAAAAAAATGGTGGAAAATTTAAAGACAAAGTGAAAGTGAAAGGGAGAAAAATTCTTGTAAGAAGATATTGGATCACTAATAAATAATTAAAAAGCTGTAAAGGCTCTAAAAGCTTTAAAGGCCATAAAGGCCTTTTACTAAAATAATACAGTTAAACTCAAGAGCGTTTAAAGCCTTTTTAGCCTTTACGGCATTTAAAGCATTTTTTATGTTTAACATTCAAATTGTTGCACTCGGAAAACTAAAAGATGGATATTGGAAAGAAAGTGCAAAAGAATATCTAAAGCGTTTAACGTCTTACGCAAAAATTGATGTTGTTGAAATTCCAGAAAAATCATTCCGTGATTCAGACAATGTTGAAGATATTAAAAAACAAGAAGCAAAAAAACTTCTTCCATATTTGAAAAAAGCTGATATGGTTATTGCACTTCATGAGCGAGGAAAAGAAATGACATCAGTTGAATTTTCATCTTTTCTTGCTGAACATTCTGAGCGTGGTCAAAAAATAGTCTTTTTGATTGGTGGCCCACTTGGTCTTCATGAATCAATATTAGAAAAGGCAAATCACCAACTGTCCCTTTCTCAAATGACTCTTCCCCATCAAATGGTTCGTGTTGTATTTTTAGAACAATTATACAGAGCTGGTACGATTTTGAATGGAAAAAAGTACCATTATTAGTAAAAAGCTATAAAGGCTCTAAAAGCTTTAAAGGCCATAAAGGCCTTTTTTATATACAAAAACAAATCTAAAACAAGGGCTTTTTAAGCCTTTATGGCATTTATGGCTTTTAAGGCCTTTTTTATGTTGACTTTTAGCAAAAAAATTGATACTGTTGCCGAACAGAAACACTTCTGTTGCCTGCCACTTGGTCTTCTATTCTAAGGGACGGTCCCTTAGGTTAGACCCGAAAAGGTAGGAAGGAGAGCTCATTACAATGCAAGACACGCAAGCTCCTCCCGCCAACAGCGGGACAGCGGCCAAAGGCGGCCGTTCAAGAAAGCCCAAACCGTCTGACGGAAACGGTCAGGCTGAAGCAACCCCGAACAAGAACGACGAGAAGAAGCTGAACAAGCCGATCGGGCTGGACCTGGCGCTGGTCAACAGCATCCAGACCAACCGAAGCGCGACCGAGCGACGGACTGCGACCCTGCCGAAGAAGCGCCCTTTCAAGAAGGCTGCTCAGATCAATGCACTTCTGCACGCAATTGCCTGCACTGATTTGACCACGCTGAAGGGCGATGACACGGTTGGTCGTGTGATGCGTCTTTGCCACAAGGCTCTGAACCCGGTTCGTCCGGACATCCTGGCTGGCATTGGCCGAGAAGACCTCATCGGCAAGCTGACCACCGGCGCCATCTGCGTGTACCACCACCAACTGGCTGCAGCCGTCGAGTTCTTGAATGGCAGGCTGCCCATCGCAGTTGTGTCGACCGGATTCCCGCACGGCCAAGCCCCGCTCGAGACCCGGGTCCGTGAGATCGCAATGTCGATCGAGGCGGGTGCGACTGAGGTGGACGTGGTTGCGCGTCGCGAACTGGCCATCACCGGTCAGTGGAAGGCGCTGTACGACGAGTTCACTGCCATGCGCGAAGCATGCGAAGGTGCCAAGCTCAAGACCATCATCGAGACCGGTGACCTGCAGAACTACGAACTGGCTGCGAAGGTTTCGGCCATTGCCATCATGGCAGGCGCTGACACCATCAAGACCAGCACTGGTACTGCGAGCGTCAATGCGACGCTGCCGATTTCCCTGGTTATGGTCCGCGAGATCAAGCGCTTCCTCGACATGACGGACGGCGAACTCAAGGTCGGTTTCAAGCCGGCCGGCGGCATTCGCACTGCAAAGGACGCGTACGCGTACCTGGCCCTCATGCTCGAAGTGCTCGACGATCGTTGGGCAGAGCCGGACCTCTTCCGCATTGGCGCGAGTGGTCTGGTCACTGACCTGGAACGACAGCTCTCTCACCACGCAACTGGCCGCTACGCCAACACAGATCATCTGGCCCTGGGCTAGACGGAGGACACAATGGGAAACCAACAACCAATCAAAAACGGCAAACTGCAACCTCTCACATTCGGACCTGCTCCGGAAAGCGACGCTGACATGCGAGCATGGCTGAAGAAGCACAACGGCAAGTTCGGTCACTTCATCAACGGCAAGTGGGTCAAGCCCAGCAGTGGGACGTACTTCAAGACGATTGCCCCTGCGACCGGCGAAGTTCTGGCTGAGATTGCCATGGGCAATGCCGACGACGTGGACCTTGCGATGAAAGCCGCTGCAAAGGCGCTCCCGAAGTGGAGCGACAAAGAGGATGGCTTCATGCGTGCAAAGTATCTCATCGCCCTGGCCCGAGCTCTGCAGCAGTACGCGCGTGAACTCGCGGTCGTGGAATCGCGTGACGGTGGCAAGCCGATTCGTGAAAGCCGCGACATCGACATCCCGCTGTGCGTTCGGCACCTGTACCACCACGCTGGCTGGGCCCAGGTGCTCGAAAGTGAGTTCCCTGGTCGCAAGCCCGGTGGTGTGATCGCGCAGATCATTCCGTGGAACTTCCCACTGCTCATGTTCGTGTGGAAGATTGCCCCGGCGCTCGCTGCGGGCAACACCGTGGTCATCAAACCTGCTGAGACAACCTCACTGAGCGTGCTCCGCTTCGTCAAGATCATTCAGGAAGTTGGTCTGCCCCCGGGCGTGATCAATATCGTGACAGGTGCTGGCGAGACTGGTGCCACGATCGTGAACCACCCGACCCCGTGGAAGGTGGCCTTCACTGGTTCCACTGGTGTGGGACAGATCATCCGCAAGGCGACCGCGTCGACCGACAAGAAGCTCACCATGGAGCTTGGCGGCAAGGGTCCGTTCATCGTCTGCGAAAAAGCTGATCTGCATGCAGCTGTCGAAGGCGTCATGGATGGCGGCTTTCTCAACCAAGGCCATGTCTGCTGCGCTGGCACGCGAATCCTGGTGCAGGAGAGCGTTGCCGACGAGTTCACCCGACTGCTGAAGGCTCGCATCGAGAAAATGGTCGTGGGTGATTCGCTCGACAAGGGCGTGGACATGGGTGCGATCAACTCTCCGGAGCAGTACGCAACCATCAAGACCATGATCGACCTCGCTCCAAGAGAAGGTGCGACTGTCTGGCAGCCGGAAGGATGTTCGCTCCCTGTGGGCGGTTGTTTCCTGCCTCCCACGCTTCTGCTGGGTGTGCAACCGACTGACACGGTCGTCCGCGAAGAGATCTTCGGCCCTGTGCTGACGGTCATGACCTTCCGGCGTCCGAGTGATGCGATTGCTCTGGCGAACAACACCAAGTACGGTCTGGCCGGCTCGGTCTGGTCCCAGGATATCGACACGGCCATGCACATTGCAAGTGCTGTGAACTGTGGCGTGTTCTGGATCAACTCGGCCAACGTGTTCGACGCGTCTGCCCCGTTCGGTGGCAACCTCATGAGCGGCTTTGGTCGCGAAGGTGGTCGTGCTGGCATGGAAGACGTGCTCAAGTTCGACTTCAACGAGCCGTCAAAACGCAACATCGGCACGAGCAACGGTAAGGAGGTGATCTGGAGTCCGCCCGAACTGCACAAGACGCACAAGATGCTCGTGGGTGGTAAGCGTGTTCGTGCCGATCGTGGTACTAGCTTCCCGATTCACAGCAGTCTCTACGGCACCACCAACTTCATCGGTGCGTTCTGCGATGCCAACCGCAAGGATGTGCGCAATGCTGAGGAAGCAGCGCGCAAGGCGATCGGAGCGTGGAAGAAGAAGTCTGGACACCAGCGCGGACAGCTCCTGTTCTACATCGCCGAGCAACTGCAAGAGCATCGAGATCGTCTGATCGCAGAGATCATGATCCAGACCGGATACAGCATCGTGGAGGCTGAAGGTGAAGTCGATACCTCGATCGAACGGCTGTATCGCTGGGCTGCTTACGCTGACAAGCACGGCGGCACTGTTCAGCAGGTCAACG
Organism: uncultured Gammaproteobacteria bacterium; assembly: GCA_965231005.1. Classification (GTDB taxonomy): domain Bacteria; phylum Patescibacteriota; class Patescibacteriia; order Magasanikbacterales; family UBA922; genus CAZTEU01. The sequence continues at coordinate 435,552 of OZ246405.1, read as the reverse complement.
CAGGTCGGTTCCTGGTCAACTCGGTGAACGAGCCGATCGGTGTTCTGGGCATCCGTGCTCCGGACGACTGGCCGCTCTTGGGCCTGATCAACTCGATCGCCCCGGCAATCGCCATGGGCAACACGGTCGTGACCATCGCGGGCAAGCACCCGCTCTGCGCCAAGACCCTCATCGACGTGATCCAGGATTCGGACATCCCCGGTGGTGTCATCAACCTGCTGACCGCAAAGGATCCTGACAAGATCGCGATCCTGCTGGCTGAGCACGAAGATGTCAATGCCATCTGGGCATGGACCGGCGACGTGACCTGTGCCAAGATCAACTCGGCATCGCAGCACAACATGAAGCGGACGTGGACGCACCACAAGCCCTTCGACTGGATCGGACCGCAGGGCGCGAACAAGGACTACGTCCTGCGCCAGGCTGTTCAGGTCAAGACGATCTGGGTGCCGTACGGTGTGTAGCCGTTGACTGAGTCTTGCAACTCGTAATGAGCGCCGGCACTGGAGATACTCTCTCTGGTGCCGGCACTTTCAATGAAAAGTAAATTACTTTTTAGTGACAGATTAAAAATCCCTCGAAAGAGGGATTTTTATTTTGCTTTTAAAGCCTTTTGAGCCTTTACGGCATTTACGGCCTTTTTTATATTTCAATCACACCAGCAATCATAAGAGATCCACCAGTATCTGCTCCTGCATCAGAATAAATTTCTGTTGCTCTGGTACCTGCACGCAGTGTTTCAACAGCAAAAAACTCATCAGAATCTGCATCATCAACAAAACCATCAAGTTCAGTTGAAAATACTTTTGCACCTATTTTTGCAGCTTTTGCCTTTGCATATCGAACAATTGCCTCGTCAATTTTAGGATGAACATTTTTTGAATATGATCGCTCAATAAAAATTGCAGGATCTCCTTTTTGTGTTTCCATGAGCCGCATCACACTTCTGGCAACAAGACCTTTTTCATCATACAGCTGAATGACTTTAACATTTGGATCAATAACTGTAGCGAGTAGGCCTTGGCTGTGAGATCCATTTTTATAATTTTGACACGACGGTACAGGATCTTCACCAATTGCAATGTATACAGCAGGATCAACCTTATCTGTCATATCCAATGTTGAAGAAGAAACACGTTGATCGCCTTGCAAAATCTTTTGCTGACTTTCAAACATTGCATAAATCCTCATCAAATCATTATAAAAATCTGGCATCGTATCTTGAAAAACTTTCTTGAATAATCCTGGCTGTGGAGGATCTCCCCCACCAAACATTTGCTCAAACCGGACAAGTGTTTTCCCTGCATAAATATGGCCTCGTTTTAATTCATCGGCTGTTATGTTTTTTAAATAACTTATATATAGCCAAGCCTTTGCCTCATTTATTTCATCCATATTATCTGCAAAAAACTCTCGTTTTTGTTTTTGCAGTTCTCTTAGTTGGTCTTGCGCTTCCTGTGGTGCATTTTTTCTAGTTTTATTCTTTTTTAATTCTGGATATTCTGCAATCAACGCTTTTATTCTTTTATCAATATCAGCAGAAGGAGCAAGAATGTCATTTTGTTTTCTAAGATTAATAACAGAATCCAATTGCAAATCTTGTTCAGCAATATGGTGGTCAACAATGCTCTGTCTAAAAATTTTTTGAATACCACTACGCAACCCTTTATTTGTCACATCAAATGCTTCTTCAAAATTAATTTCATGATCTTCAGTCCATGCAACATATTGATCAACTGTAATATTCTTTGGAATAAGTCCTTTTTCTTTTAATATTTCTACTTGTTTTTTCCGTTCTTCATCTGTAGATGGAACACTGTCACGTTCCCACATACGACGAGACACAAAATGACCAGACAAAATGTCTTTTGCTAATTCACGACACCCTTGTTCTATTTCACTATCATCTTTTACTTTTGGATTTTCTAAATATAATGACAACATTCGCAACATCTCTGAATCTATCTTTGATACATCAATTGAAATTTCTTCTTGAATACTAAACACTTGTTTAAAATATTCACCTATTGCTTCTGCCATTTTTTGTTTAAATGATTCAATTGCAAAAGTATCATAGTAATCTGCAATATCAATAATATCTTCTCTTATTCCTGGCACATCAATGTCATATAGGGAAATAATATGAAGTGATGGAAATAATTCTTTCTGTTCTTCTACATCCATTCCACGAAGTGCTTGTTCATATCCATGCTTTCTCGCATGATGTTTAATTACACCAAGTTGAATAATAATATCTTCAAACTCCAGATCTACATCTCCATAATTTAATTCTGCATCTTTTCCATTTTGTTTTTGTTCTCGTTTTGCAATACGCTCCAAGTCTTTTTTAACATGCTCGAATAAAGGATATGTACTTACGTATCCAATAACGTTGTCATAAAAATCATCTTCAGTAAATTCATAGCCTTCTATCCAGTCATAGTATTTAACAGGATTGATCAATGCCTTTTCTGTATCAACACGATTCATCTCAAGTGGTTTATGTCCAGCAGCTGATTCAATTGCGTTTGGAAACGCTGCCATAAGCCTAGCGTCACCTTGAATATTTGCCAATGCTCTATGCGGAAGTATGTCCCTGAGTTTGTATAATTGATGAGGGAATAAATGTGCAAATTCTTCATAGTGTTTTTCAGCAAGAGATCTAAACGTATCCAAATCACGGATAGTATCATCTGCACTAAACAATTCCATTGGGTGAGCTTTATAGTATGTATATGTCATGGCCTGTAATTCTTTCAACGCACCCAGTGCACGTTGATATGGCACATCATATTCCAACACTTTTGCACGTTCACTTTTTCTTCGTCTTGCTTTTTCATGACCTGCAAGTTCCTTTACTGCCTGCTTTCTTACTTTCTCTTCTTTCTCTAAATCTCTTTCTTCATAATCAAGATAATGTTCTCCTTCCATTCTCTTTACAGCACTTTCAACGTCTCTTTCTCTCATTAGTTCTTCTCCTGGAGCAAATCCAACTTGCCTCAGACTCTCCAGAGCTTGGTGTAAAGACAGAAATATTTTCACAGTAAGTTTGCGTGCAGGTGCATCTTTTAGTTTGCGGACAAGAAGAGCTAAATGATCAGGAGAATGGACCATGTCTTTAATCACAGCATCGTATTCGCGGATTGATCCTTCCATATCAAAATCAGAATCAGTAAGACGATCGATAATTGTATTATAAAATACTTCAACATCGCCCATTTGTTTAATAATATCCCAACTTACATCATGTTCTGCTTCTAAAAATCCCAAAAGAGGCGTAGGATCTTTTTCTAAATATTCTACAATGGTAGGAATAATTTCAGGATACGGAACAAGCGATACTGCTGATGGATCAAGTTGAAGAACGCCATCTTTATCTCTAACCATAAAAGTAGGATCTTCAAAATCTGCTTCGTATGCTATATTATATGACAATGCCTGGAGAAAATCAGCTGCATGCTGTCCTTCTAAATATTCTTTTGTCAACTCAATCCTTTTTTCTGGTGGAAACAACTGCTTCACAATTTCTGACTCAAGGAAAAAAATTCCTGGATGATTTTTAAATGCTGCTCTAGAACGATCTTTTAATTCCTTTTTCAACTGGTCTTTTTTTTCTCCACCAAGTGTATTTATAAGTAAAAGACCATCTTTGTATGCAGAATAAAATGGTCTTGGAGCTGTATAAAAATTTTCCATCAGCTCATCAATCGAAAGACCAGCATGTTCTTCAAACAATGTAGCATTCCCAGACCAGACTTCAGGATAATCTGCTGAAATAATCATTGACAGATACGTTCTTCCAGAATCAGATAAGACGTCGAACAATGCTGCTAATTTTTTTCGCAAAACCTCTGCATCTGGCCTAGCCTGCTGCTCTGCAAATTGCTTCTTTATATACACAATCAGTCCTTTCTCAATTGTTGCCTTTTCCCCAATCTCCTCTCCATACTTGAGAATGTCGATAGGATCTACTCCATTTTTATGCCAAAATAAATTTTCACCAAAAAGTGTTGACCGTAAAATGCTCGCAATCTCTTTTCCAGTAAGCTTTGCCTCTCTTGCATGTTTTATGACTGCAGTAAAATTATACTCTGCTGCTTCAATAAGTGCAGCTCTTGAATGAGGCGTTAACAAATCTGCTTCTTCAAGAACTGGTAGACTTTCAATAATTGTTTTTGCCAAAAGAGCTTTCCCTTCGTAGTCTAGTCCTGCGTCTTCTTTTATTGTAAAAGCAGGTCCACGAGTTAATAATTTCTCCCGAAACTGACTATGCAATTGATCATTATCACTTGGAATAAAATCGTCTATGTCTGAGAAAGAAATAAAATGCTTTTCTACTAACCTTGGAAGATACTTAAGTAGAATAGCTGGTTGCCTAAAACTACACCATTCAATCAATTCATTATATTCAGTAGGCGGATACACTCTATCATCTAACATGCCTTCTAATATTTTTTCAAGATCACTTGCACTAAGTCTTTCAAGAACAGTTACTTCTGTTTTCTTTTCTTTCTTTGTAGATTGATCGACAACAATTTTAGTATCCCTCACGTCTGTTAAATCATAATATGGGGCAATAAAAGCAATCTTATCTCGATCATGATCAACAATTTGTTTAGATACTTTTTCTTGATCTTCTTCATCAAAAAAATCCCAACAACTATAAAACGCCTTCAAATATGTTAACCCTTCTAAATTCAAAATATATTTTCCAATTTCTACTCGTGATTGATCTCGCAAATTCTTTAAAAAATCTACTGCTTCCTCTTCACTTGGGATCCCAAATCCTAAGCACTGCTCAAATAATTCTGTTTCAACTTCATCAGAAAGACCGAGTAAATTTTCCTGCAATCCTTCGAAGACTTCTCTTTGCTCTTCTGTAGATAAAACTGCAATATCAAAACGACCATATTCTTTACACATGTTTACAACATGATCAATTGTTGAAATATCTTCTGCGTTATCAACAAAATAATGTCGATATTCAGGACGTTTTGCTAATGAATTCATAAAAAATGCTTTAAAGGCCTTAAAAGCCATAAAGGCTTTAAACGCAAAGACCAAAAAGCCATCATTTGAAGCTTTTATGGCCTTTTGAGCCTTTAAGGCATTTTAAGCCTTTTTCTTCAGCCACCAAATGGCTCCTCCAACAATAAGAACAATAATTACAATAACAGCATATATATTATGCAACAAAATTGAAAGAAGTATTGTAAGAATTGTAAGAACAAGTGAGACTATGAATGTCACGAACTTAATTGCAGATCGACTAATAGAACCAAATATTGGAAGCACATCAAGCAGTGTACTGATTGGTCCGAATAACATAGAAAGTCCAATCCACATAAGTAAAAATCCAACTGCTCTAAAAATCCACATCATTCTTTTATATTCTTTTTGCAATATTTGAATTGCACCAGACTTGTCACTTTCAAACGCTCTGTACAATATTTTCCCAGTCTTTTCATCGGTGTACTGAGAAATTTTTTCTCCATCAATTTGACCAAAAACTGTTGCGTCTATTCCTGAGTCTACAACATCATATGCAATCCGTAAGTCACCAACCTGTGGGGCAGCATATGTTGCATTTCCTTTATAAACATATTCATCGTTTGCAACAATCATGTCTGACTCTAATTGTAAAAGTTCAGGTTTTAATTCAAGTGATGTTGCGTCTGGAAATGTTAGTTTACTTGAATCAAGCGCGTATGCACCCACTGTTAAATCACTTGAACTGTATGTTGCATTTGGTAGAGTTTTTGCTGCATTTGTATGTCCTTCTGTTATTTTAAAATTATTTGAATTTGCAGGTTTATTTACCCATTGCTTTTCGTAGGTGTATGTTGTAGTTGTTTCTTCTGAACCTCCAGTCTTTACATTACTTTCCGACGATGCCTTTTCAACCCAAGCATACACGTCTACTTTTCTTTTTACTGAAACATACGTTCCTGGCTGCAAATATTTTGCATCACCAAGTAATTTTTCTGCACTCAATTTTCCTGATGCAGCAACAAATGTTGAATCTAACGATGCATCAACTGTGTCAGCAGCAGCGGGCTGCGCTTGCCGAGCAATGTTTGCTAGGTTTACGCGGCCTTCATTCCAAAAAAGAAGCCCGAATGAAATAACAAAAATAATAATTCCAATAAAAATTCCTTTTATTGAATCCATTATTCTTTTTCCATAGCTTTTACGTGTTGTTTCTGTATATTTGTTCGGACCTTGTCCAGGACCTTGAGTTATCTCTGGCATACATTCTATTTAAAAATAAAATATTTAATTATGTTTGAAAAAAACAATACAACTTCCACCACTATCCTCTATTTTCCAAGATGCAACATAGGGACTATTATCTAAATATTCTGCAACAATATTTCTCAGAACACCTTCTCCTATTCCATATATAATTCTACAATATTCATTGTTAACCAACAACTTTGCAATTGATAAATCAAGTTCTTCCAATGCTTCTTTTGCAGATGGAATTGAGTGAAGATCAATGGTGGGAAGGTCTGAAGAATGTGTAAGAATATCAAAATGATGTTCCATATTATGCTGCAGCTTGAGCACGAATAATTATGTCATGCATAACATCATCACCAGACCGATACGTACCTTTTGATTCATCTAACACAAATGTTACACCTGCACTTTTTCCCATTTCATTTAGATGTCGAACAATGAGTTTGTATGAAGATACTTCTCGAGCTTGTGCATGAATTGGAACTAGGTCTCCTTTTGCAATTGCCAAAACAACATCTGCAGGATACATGTCAACAAGAATCAATGCCATTTCCAACAATTGCTGATTTTCAGATTCAAAAGCAAATCGTGCAACATTTTGGAGTGTTGCTTCTGAAATCGATTGACTTTCTGAATTATGCAAGTCTGCAATGACTGAATCCAGATGAGTAAATGCATCAGAACCTTTTATGTCTTTTAAGAATGAAATTGGAACTTCTGGCATTTGTAAGATTCTATCCAAAAAAACAAAAGCCAGCTCATCTGTGTACTGAAATTCATCCTCTTCATCAGTTACTTCATGCTCTTCGCGCCTTAGAGCATTCATGCCATCAAGTAATTCTTTAAAATCAAAAGCAACCTCTGGTGCATACATGCCACCAAAATTTATAATGTCTGCAGCTCTCTCCAAATATTGCTTTTCTGATTCACCTTCCTTTCTCTCTGAAACTTCTTTCAGTTTTGCACTAAATTGCTCATTTAACTCTTTCTTTTTTTTCTCTCTTTCATCCCATTCTATTGCCTTTCTTTCACGCTCTGCTTCTGCAGCACGAATATCCTCTTCGGACACCCCCCTACGTCTTCGGCGACGGCGCCTTCTATCTCTGTATGGATTATAAGAATTCATAAATAAAGTAAATAATTGATATATACATTATATCGCATAGAGGACTATCTGGAAATAGAGAAAACTGCACTAAAAAAATTAGTTATTAGCTATTAGTTACTAGTTGTTAGCTATCTAGGTTTAAATCTTTCTTGTATTGTCTATTAACTATTAGCTAGTAACTAATAACTAGTAACATCATTCTTAACTTAAAGAATCTTTCTATACTTTTTTGTTAATTGCTAATTGTTAGTTGTTAATTGCCAAAATTGAAACACCCGACAACTTTCGCTGCCGGGCGTAGGAATCTCCTGAATTGTTTTGATTTGTTCTGAACTGACTACAGGCCCATGACCTCTTCGACGATGATTTTGGCAGCACTTCCGAGTGCATCAACCTTCATCTTGTCCGGACCATCGACGTAGATGCGGATCAGCGGCTCAGTACCGCTTGGACGCACCATGACCCAGGTGAAGTCCTCCTGCATCAGGCGCAGACCGTTGATCGAGTCTACGTTGACGGCTTTTGCGCCAAATGCTTGGCACATCTTCTCGTGAATCGCTTCGACCTGGCCTTTGCTGACCGAATCGCACTCGACGTTGATCTCAACACGCGAGAACACCGGATGCTCAGCAGCGAGCTCAGCCAGGGTCTTCCCTGTCATCTGCATGACCTTCATCATCATGAATCCGGCGAACAGACCATCGAACCAGGGGAAGGCCATTTGCGAAAACGCGTACTTGCAAGTTGCCTCGAAACCGAAGTGAGCGCTGTGTTCGTTGATCGCACGCCCAGTATCGGGCTGACCGATCTTGCACGGAAACACCTGAACGCCCATGTCCTCGCACAGCTGATAAACCACGCCACTGGAGTTGGTCGGTGTGACAATGGACTCCCCTTTCTTGAGCAAGTTCTTGATGAAGATGGCTGCGACCACATTGGCCGGAACCACGTTGCCGCTTGCGTCGATCATCATCACGCGGTCAGCATCACCATCCAGACACAGGCCAATGTCGTAGAAGCCCGCTTTCATGCGATTGATGGCTTCGGTGCAGCTCTCAGGCTTGCACTCGCTTGGCCGATCTGGCTGTGGCTTTGGATGGGGGAAAAGAAGATCATGGGTGATGCCGAAGTGCCTGCACAGGACGTTGGCAGGTGCACCACCAGTTCCATTGCCCACGTCAATGAGCATTCGCATCCCTTGGAGCTCTTCCTGACCGATGAAACTGTTGATGAACCCCTTGTATGCGAGGTAGCTTGCTTCGGGGTGAATCACTGTCTGCTTGCCAACGATGGTGTTACCGTTTTCAGTATCCAGTGCGAGTGAAATACTGCGCATTCCTTTGAGCCGACCCGAAATTGCATCGGTCACTTCGGTTGTGCAGTACGTGCCATCAGCATTGATCGGGATGATGCCAATCCGCTCGGGCGGCATGTGCGAGCCAGTGATGAGAACGCCACCAGCCACGTTTTCACCTTTCTTTTTGCCCACGTGCATCATCGCGGAGAACACACCGGTCGACACACAGCCGAGCCAGACCACGTCAGCACCAGCCAGGCGAATGCCATAGCACGCGCTGAGGCCGAGAAGCTGAGCAGTCTCGCGCTGATCACAGGCGACGTAGTAGACAGACCGTCCAGTCTTGGCCTTGGTAATCATGGCCAAGCCAAACGCGTAGCCTTGTGCCAGCGCTGGAGTAACCTCGGTAAAGTGGAACCCGCGAGCACCAGATGTTCCGCAAGAAATGAACGGAGTAGTGAAATGAACTTGGTCGTTGTTACCCATTGTAGACCCCCTTGTAGTAGTTCTTGGGTATGGAATGTATATCATACAATATACGTATAGTCAATATTTTGTCATCTACTATTTACAATCTATACCAGCTGTTATTTTAAATTAAGAAAATAATAATTAGAAACTGGAAATTAGAAATTAGGGACATAACAAACCATTTTTTTGAAAAATCCCGAATTTCCAATTTCTAATTTCTAATCTTTTTTTAACATCAAAAAAACACCTCATTGAGATGTGTTTTCGATAGTCCCCGAACATTCTCCTTGCGGCGAAGGTTTTGAGACAATCGCCAGGTTGATGTGTAGTTCGGGATTAGAGACCTCCGCACATTGCAAAGGAATCGTGTTGATTGAAGATGATCTGCGGGTAAGGCCTTGGGCCTGACTTCTGAGGTCGTACTCTTGCAAATACGAGTCCGTATGTTGGTTTCAAATCTGGGACGTAGTCGAAGGGAGCAAGAGTGTCAAAAGGATTCCTCCATTTACACCGGGTCCTTGGGATGAACGGTACGTAGTTGAAGTGAGGAAGGTTGGCAATGCCGATGCTCCACACGCCATCAATTCTTTGGATATATGCGAATCCTTGACCAAGCGGCAGAACCCCCATGAACGCAACAATCACGCCATGTAACAGCTGCTCTGGGAAAGAGTCAACAAGTGCCAGGATGTGCAGCATGTCCTGCAACCCAGTCATAGCATCAAGGTCAAGCGCGCGCTCGTACAAGTCAGAATACCTCATGAATGCCAGTTTCTGCGAAGCAGTCCGAGACGGCTCCCAAAACTCAATCCTGCTCAAATCAGGTTCAGTCAGGCGGCACGTTTCCACTATTTGGAGCTCGAACGACTCCCTATCGTGCTTTCCGCGCTCGAATGAATCGGTGCCGTACTTTTTTTGCCAAAGAGCTATAAGCTTCCGTGTTTCTTCGTTCATGATCTCCTCCAATAAATGCGCTTCCAAAATGAACGCACTTATATAAAGAAATCAAATTTGTGCTTGCACTGCGAAGCTCCAATCTTGTAGAGCGACATGCAGTGCCTGCACTGCGAAGCTCAAGCTTTGCTTGAGCGTAGCAGTGGGGGTGGAGAGACTCGAACTCTCACGCCTCGCGGCAACAGCTCCTAAGGCTGCCGTGTATACCAATTTCACCACACCCCCGTAATCGGAACAATTAAACCATACTAAGACAAAAAAATCAAGCTTAGTCAAAAGCATAGATAATAAACAGTGTTGGAACTTTGGGGTTTGGGGTGGCAGCCTGCCTGCCGGCAGGCAGGCGCGCCGAGCGAGGCCTCTAAAGTTGAGTCCTGTTCCACTCGATGTATTTTTGGAAGTTGACTCTCGTCGAGACGATCGAAAGAGGCCGAGCGGATAAAAGGGAGTGTTATACAGATATAAGAAGCGCATCTGCCACCCTCGAAACTTTTTGGTTCTTTTTGGTTACAAAAAGAACAAGAAGAATTAATGTATGCCCAGGAGATTGCTTCGTCACTCATTCACATTCGCTCCTCGCAATGACAGTAAGGTTTTTTACTTTTAAAAAAACAAGGCCCTTTAGGGCCCTGTCTTTACTAAATTTCGATTAGTCTTTCTTCCTACTGAAGAAACCGCGCTTCTTCTTTGGTGCTTCTGGTGCCGGAGCTGCAGGAGCACTTGGTTTATGAGAAGTCCGTGGTCCTCTGTCGCGATTCCCACCACCATGAGAGCGCGGACCTCTTGGTCCACCAGAACGAGGACGTCTGTCATCTCGTGGTGCTGGAGGTGTATATCCTTCTGGTTTTGGAAGGAGTGCTTTCATAGAAAGATTTACTCTTCCAAGATTATCAATTTCTTTTACTTTTACTTTTACCTTGTCACCTAAATTAAGCACATCACCAGGCTTGTTTGTACGTTCCCAGGCAATTTCACTTACATGAACAAGCCCATCTTTTCCAGGAAGAATATTTACAAATGCCCCAAAGTCTTCAAGACGAACAACCTCACCATCATATACTTCTCCGGCTTCTGGATCTTTGACAATATTGTTTACCATTTCAACAGCCTTTGCCATGCCTTCTGCGTCATTGCTTGTAATAAGAACACGACCATCTTGTTCAATATCCATTTGTACTCCTGTTTCTTCGATAATCTTGTTAATGACTTTTCCACCAGGACCAATAACATCTCGAATTTTTTCAGGATCAATCATAATTGTCTCAATACGTGGAGCATGTTCTGAAAGTTCTGCTCGTGGATCTGGAATTGTGGCAGCCATATTTTTCAAGATCTCTGCGCGAGCAACACCAGCTTTTGTAACAGTTTCTTCAACAAGATCCCAACTCAATCCTAATGTTTTCGTATCCATTTGTACTGCTGTGATTCCATCTACGGTTCCTGCAATCTTAAAGTCCATTCCTCCTGGACCATCTTCTACATCTTGCAGGTCAGTAAGCACTTTCCAATTTCCCTTGTCGTCTGATGCAAGCCCCATAGCAATTCCTGCCACTGGCTTTGTAATTGGAACACCAGAAGCCATAAGTGAAAGTGTTGAACCACATGTTGATGCCATAGAACTTGAACCATTTGACCCAAGAACTTGTGAAGACACAATAATGGTATATGGAAAATCTTCTTTCTTTGGAAGAACAGGAATAAGTGCGCGTTCTGCAAGTGCACCATGACCAATTGCTCGTCGACTTGGACCTCGCATAAACCCGGCTTCACCATATGTATATGGAGCATCACTATAATGATGCATGTATCGCTTTTCACCTTCTTCTTCCATTGAGTCCAATAGTTGAACATCTCCTGGAGAACCAAGTGTCACAACAGAAAGAACTTGTGTGTCACCACGCATAAACATTCCACTTCCATGCACACGTGGGAGAAGATCAATTTCACTTTGCAATTCACGAACTTCTGATAGACCTCTTCCATCGAGACGTTGATCTTTTTCTAAAATCCGTTTTGTGATTTCTTTTGAAACGAATAATTTTACATTTTTGAGTCCAGCTGCGATTGCATCTTCATCAAACTCTTTTCCTTCGAGCATTTCTGTTGCCATTTCTTTCAATTGATCAATCATGGCATTTCTTTCTTTTCTACTAATTTTCTTTGAGTTAAAGATAACATCATCAGCTTTTTCTGAAATAAATGCTTCAACAAGTTCTGCAGCTTCTACTGCAGGAGTTTTTTCTATTTCAGCTTCTGCTTCTTTTTCTTGTCCAATTTCAGATTGAATTTTCTTTATAAGATCAAGCACTGGTGCAAGTTGTTCTCCACCCCATTTCATTGCTTTGAACATAACATCTTCTGGAACTTCTTTTGCTCCAGCCTCTGTCATAATAAGTTTTTCAGTTGTCCCAGCAACAATCAAATCAAGCGTGTCGTTTTCTTCAAGCTGTGTTTTTGTTGCATTCAAAATAAATTCTCCATTTTTATCCATTCCAATTCTTGCTCCGGCAACAGGACCTTCCCAACGAATTGAAGAAATTGACAATGCACAACTTGCAGCAATGAGTGCTGTAATTGTTGCATCGTTTTCTCCGTCAAATGCAAGTGTTGTAAGAACAACTTGAACATCATTTCGAACACGATCGTCAAATAGTGGACGAATTGTTCTGTCGATGATTCTTCCAGACAATGTTGCATTTTCACTTGGACGACCACCACGTTTGATGAAACGTGATCCTTTAATTTTTCCAGCTGCAAACATGTTTTCTTCAAAATCCACCATAAGTGGAAAGTAATCAATGTCGCGCTCGTTCTTGCTTTTTACTGCTGTTGCCATGATAACAGTTTCACCGTACTGAACTGTACATGCGGCTGTTGCTTGCAAAGCAAAATGCCCTACTTCAACAGTAAGTTCTCGGCCGCCCCACTGGGTTGACCATTTTTTTACGTCTAACATAATAGACTATCTTTCTTCAGGAAGATGATCAAGATGAGATAGATCCTTTTCAGTAATCGGACCTAGGTTCTTCCCGACCATTTCCATTATTTAATAAATAATAAGGAACAAAAAACAAGGAAAAATTAATTTGCTCTTTGTTTTCTATTCCTCTTATTATCAGTAATTAAAAATTTTGATTTTTCATGACTCAAATCAATAAAGTCATCTGCTTCTTCAATGAGGCGACTTGATGATGTTTCTCCAAATGCCACAACCTCGACTTGTTTTCCTGTACTTTTTTGAAGATACTCAAGCAAAGGAAGGTAGTCTCCATCTCCGGAAACAAGAACAACCGCATCAAGACTTGGCGCCAAGCGAATAGCATCAACAGTAAGACCTACATCCCAATCTGCTTTTTTAAAACCTGTGTTGAAAATCTGTAAATCTTTTTCTCGTGTTTCAATTCCTAAATTGTATAGGGCTTCAAAAAATGGTTGCTCGTCTTTTGATTCTGTTCTTACAACATAGGCAATTGCACGAATCAATTTTCTTCCTGCAACGGCTTCTTTAACAATATTTCCAAAATTTACTTTTTTCCCAAAAAGATTTTTTGCACTGTAATACAAATTCTGAACATCAATAAACACCCCAACGCGTTGCTCGGGGTGTTTCAGCGGATTCTTATTGTTAGCTTTTTGTGCTGTCATCTTCTTTAGATTCTTCAGGAGTATTTTCAGCAGAGACAGGAGTTGGTTTTTGAAGAGGTTTTGCCTGTTTAAGGTTCAAACTCTTCACCAATTTCTCATACTCTTTTAAGTTTTCTTTTTTCAAAAAACGAAGTAATCGACGACGTTCTCCAACTTTTCGGAGCAAACCACGACGGGAAGAATGATCCTTGTGGTGTGCCTTTAGATGAGACACAAGTTCCTCAATCTCTGATGTCAGAATGGCAATTTGCACCTGACTTGATCCAGTATCATCTGCATGAGACTGGTATTTTTTAATAATGTTCTGCTTTTTTCTTTTTGTAAGCATACATGCATCTTTTTACCGGGCACAGCACGAGCATGTTATTGAGTATACTCAATTCGCACAGGTCCGGATCTGAAATTGTTCTAAACAAAGCCTAAAACAACCAGATGAATTAACGGTAGGAGTATACCAGTATAGTTGGTTTTTGTCAATACCCTCTCTAAAGAAATAGTGAAATAGAGAAATAAAGAAATAAGGGGCTTTAAATAAACGTCCAAGGTTATAAAAAAATAGGGTCTTTTTACTTTACCCCCTTAATTTCTTTATTTCCTTATTTCTATATTTCCTTTTTCAAAAACAACACCCCTCATTCTTGAAGGGTGCTATTTTAAATTAAATGTAAACTCACTTAGTTCATTTATTCAAGAGATCCAATGTTTTTTGATCAACAGATCCTGTTGCAATCAATCCACTCGCCTCTTGGAATGCCTTCACAGCATTTCGTGTGACTGTCCCATAATTATCAGTAAATGTTGTTCCGACGAAATGACCGAGATCGCCTAATCTTTTTTGAAGCTCGATTACAGATGCATCTTGGTCACCAAGCTTTAAGGTCTTTGTAAAGGTAAATGGTGCTTTCAATGGATCTCCGTCTTCTAGAACTTCTTCTTCATCTACTTCAATAATTCTATCCCATCGATATTTATTTTCTTCAAATGTCTTTTCGTCTGGAATCAAACGTTTCTTTCCATCTTCAATCTTATACACGTCAGGAGAATCTTTGTATTTGATAATTGATCCTGATGGACGTGCATCTCCTTCTTTAATCTCACCTTTGTCATCGTATTTGTTCACCACTTCACTTACAACATCTTCAACCCATGTCCATACATACTTCAATCCTGTAAAGGCCGCTTCTGAAGCAAAGCTGTATCGCTCAGTTCCAAGGAGAAGATAAACAGTTGGATCACTCACGATCTTTACAACTCCACCATGTCCTGGATCATATGTTGCACCCCATGGCATAAAGCCAAGACTATCTTTTGCAATGCCAGTCAAGATACTTTCTGAAACTTCTTGGACTTCATCCCAAGAACTAAAGTAAGTAAAGAAGAGACGTGGATTTTTGAATGGTCGCTTTGTACATTTTTCTGTCACATACCATACAGCTCTAGATTTTGTATGTTTGTATGCTCTCTTTGTAGGTAAAGCACATCCTGCATCTGCTGACTGTGCAAATCCTTGTCCTACAAGAACAATGGAATCATGCTCGCTCAATGTCCCGCCATCTGGAGAACGGAATCTTACATACACTGTTTTGAATCCATCACCTTCGCTCAATGTCCATTTTGTTGTTGTCGTATATGGGACAAATGAAGAATCTTCAAAGTTTGCTTTGTTGGAAAGAGCAACATATTGTGCGCCATTTACATTGAATGAAACAGTAACTTCTCTTTCTTTTGTTTCATATGATCCATAATTGATAGAAACAGCTGCATTTACTTCTACTTCATCTGTAAGATTGGTAAATGACAATTCTGCTTCATTTTTCTTCATGCTAATATATCCAACTCGTAGATCATCAATACCATCTCCATTTGTATCAAGATCTCTGACTTCACCAATTTTTACATCAATGGTAATAGGATCTGATTCAATTTTTACTTTTGCTCGCTTGTTTGTTACATCAAGCAATGTAACAGTATGTTTGAATGAACCAACTTCAATTTCCTTTGGCTCATTTACAGCATAGAAATTTGTTGTTGTCTTTTGTGATTGTGATTGTTTTTCTGCTGCAATTGCTGATGCTGTTGGTGATGGGGGATTTACTCCAACTGATTTTCCAGCTCCTCCAGATGCTGCAGCTGTACTTGCTGTTGTTCCAGCACTGCTATCGCTAGATGCTGCTGCACCAACCACTACAAAGCTTGAAAAGTGAGTTACTTGTGCGGTCAATTCATTCGATGCTGTGTCCACTGTTGTTGAGAATGTTTCAAGTTCTCCATTTGCATCGAGTGTTGCAAGTAATAATTTACTTTCATCAACACCTGCTGCAGTTAACTCTGCATCTGTAAATGGAATAGTAACTGCCACGGCATCCCCAGAAAGTTCTTTAATTTTATTTCCACTTGAGTCAGTTGGAGTCATTTCATATCCGGTACTTCCAACAACACTATAATTATTTCCTGGATCAATACCTGCAATTGTTGGATCTGTTTTCACTTGCATGTTTCCAGTATTTGAGTCTGATGTGCTAAGTGTTGATGCAGGAATGTTAAGTTGGAATCCTGGAATATTTGTAAGGCTAACAAGTCCACCTTCTTTTGGAGAAATTGTATTTGATTCATTGTATTCTGTATATCCAGAAATTGCTGTGTCACAACCAAGTGTTGGTGCAGAACCAACAAGTGCACCTGACGAAATTGTTACTGTTGTTTCAGAGGATTCTTTTCCATTGTCACAAACAGCCTTCACTGTCCAGCTTCCATTTGTCAAAGGAACAGAAGCAGAACCTGCTGTTTTATCAATATCAATTGGGATCACAACGGTTCCTTTTGTTGCAATAACTTTTGCTGTTCCAGTATAACTTGCACTACCAGATTCAACTGGGACTGTTACTGTTGCCCCATTGGCTCCGCTTGCTGCAGTTAGTGCAATTGGATCATCCAAGGTCAAATTTCCACCACTTACTGTTGCTGTTGCAGACGCAGCCTCATATCCACTTCTTTTTGCAACAATAGTATATGTACTATCTGGAACATTGCTTACTGAGAAGTTTGCACTTGTACCACTTGTTGCATCTGATGTTGTTAAGAATGAACGACCATTTGTTGAGTCAAAGAATTTCACAGAGGCACCTGCCAAATTATCTGAGCCATCTGTAATTCTTCCAGATACTGTTCGAAGATCAGTCGGTGCAGTACATGTCACTGATGTTGTTTGGCCAGCAGTTACTTCAACACTTTCTCCTGCACATAGCTCTCCATACTTTGGACCACCACCATAAAGTGTATATGTCCCTGCTGGGAGCGTCACTGTATATACTCCTGAATTATTTTGTCCAGTTCCTGCTCCACGACCATTACTATCACGTAGGTCAACAAATCCATCTGTAATTCCTGTCATTGTTACAGCAACATCACCTGTTGAAACTGATGTATCAAAGTTTACTGTTACATCAGAACTTGCATCTACACTCGCACTAAATCCACATGGTCCACTTCCATGTAAGAAACAATCAACTGTATATCCCGTTCCTGCTGTGACTTTCATAGAATATGAACCACTTGCAGCTACTGTTCTGTTTCCACCATTGCTTGAGTATGCAGAAATAAATGCTCCAGATGGTGCTGTTCCAGAAATAGTTGCAAAATCTCCAGAAGTTGCTTTAATATCTTGTCCTGTTGCAGACGTTCCTCCAGAAACAGTTACAACAATACATCCAACTCTTCCATATGATTCAGCAAATCCTTCAACCATCCATGTACCATTTGCTACATATAATGTATATGTTCCATCTTTTGTAGGGCCTTCTGCATGACCATGAGCAAAGGTATGACTTGCACATGTACCACCTGATGCAATTTCTTCTGCTCGAACAAATCCATAGTTAATCGCATTTCCTTCGTCATCTTGCAATTCTCCTGAAATTGTTATTCCTGTATTTCTCAAATTTAATATTAAGTCAGATTGATTTGTTATTGCCACGCCATTCTTTGTAACATTACCAGATGTATCAACAGTTATCTGTACTGATTCTGACTCTGGCATACCCGGAGCACCTGCTGTTACTTCGTACGCTCCAGGAGAAACATTAAGTAAGAATCCTCCTGTTGATGTACTTTGTGAAAATCCACCAGAACAGTCTAAAGCAGCACCAGTTGATGCATCAAAACAGCCCAGCGGTCTTGCATGAACAAATGCATTTGCAATACCACTAGAATTTCCATCTTGAACAAAACCAAGGATACTATTGCTTGCTTCAATCAGTGAGAATGTAATAGCTGTTGGATCACTGTCTGATGGAACAACAACCGTTTGCATTGGTGGAGGCATGAAAGTAAATGTTGGAATAGGCATATCTCCTCCACTAGACATTGCAGCAAAATCAATGTGAGGTCCCATACCACATTCATATGTTTTTCCGCCTTGCAATTTTACTGTTGCAGAACCACCACCATCACCATCTAAGGTAACTACTTTAAATATAGGAGATGAAAAATTCATATCAGATGATCCTGCATGACAGAATATATCTACTTTTTCTCCACTTAGTGATGAACCCCCTGTTATAGTAACAGCAAGTGATTTTCCAGTTGAAGATAGATCAGCAAACTTGAAATCAACATTTGAAACTGCTGATCCTGAAACAACAACTTTTTTAAATTCTTGTCCACCAGATACATCTGCAAATACAGTTTCATCTTGCACAATTCCACAACCATACAATCCATCAGTTAGCCCTGATATTGACCAATCACCATTACTGTCGGCTGTTGTTTCCAAATGACCAACATTAATTGAGCCGGAACCTCCTCCACCTCGTGAGTGGCAAAATACTTTTGCGCTTGCGATTGCAGTATCAGATCCAGTACACACACCGTCACTCGATGTTCCTTTACATACTGTTCCTGAAATACTCAAACTTCCACCTTCACTAAGGTTAAATGGCTGAGCCGAAATTGTTTTTCCTTGCTTAAATCCACTATCATCCTTTGTAATAATGGTTATTTTTTTCTGACCAGGGCTTGCTGCATTTCCAATATTGCCAAGTTCAAATCGTACATGATCACTAGAAGCAAGAGTGCCCCCAGCAGTCGTTAATGTTATTGTGTTTGCAATGGTATTTGTCGCAATTGTTGTGAGTGTTACTGTTCCTGGAGCAAAACCATTAATGTCTTTATTTGCATGAGATGTTGTTGTTGCCAAAATTGTTGCATAGTTTGTTTCAAATCCAGCAGGTATTGTCAAAATAAACTGTGATCCAGCTGCAAGTGCTGCAGGAGCATCAAATTCACATTCAATCGTTGTTGTTGCACCTGTCACTCTTGAGACTGGTGAACAAATTTCTGGACTTTCCCAAAATGTTGCAAAATTCGTATTTCCTTTAAAATCTGGAGATTCAAAACCTCCAATAAAGCCCCCTGTTTCAGCTGCATTCTGCACTATTCCTTGAGCAACATTTGTCGAACTGTTGTCTACAATTGTTGCATCACCACTTCTTTCAGTAACACTTGTTACAGTTACTTTAAACTGATTCCCAGTAACTAAACCAACATTTGTCACTTCAACAGCTCTTGCTTCTGGACGATAGTTGAACGATGCATTATCAAGAGCAATTTGTTGGCCAACAGGACTTTCAATTGTATAATTTGCTTTTGTTACTGCAGTTGTAGCATCTATAGGTTGATCAAATTCGATCCACATAGAAAAATTGTCAGCATCAGCAAGCAGAACTGTTGGAGCAACTGCAGTATAAGTGACATTCTTCGTGTGATAACACAAATTAGTTGCTGGTAAAGCATTCCCCACAGTATCTGTTATCAAATTAAGCAATGAAACACATATCCTCTTATTCTGAGGCTGAATCATATTCATACCAAGATGTAATGTGTTTTCCTGTGAACTATAATATAAGCTCGTAGAAGCAGTCGGAATGGTTGTATCGTTTCCTGCAGAAAAACTTCCGTTTGTATCATCATCTTGGAATATACTTACTGATGATGTATCTATGGTCGAAGCATCCATAGCTTCTGAAAACACAATTGCTATTTCTGCAAGAGACCTTTCAACAACTGCATCTGTACTTGATACAGGCTCCATGTCCAATACACTTGGTGCAGTCGAGTCAGCAGATGAACCTGTCTTAAATACAAGAATGTAGTCATTCGAACCACCATTTAACTGTGATCCAGCTGCATTGGTAATACTGCTGCTAAGTGTAAGAACGTACTCAGTATTTGCTGTGAGATTTGCAGCAGGATTAATCGTCAGCTTCCTTGTTGTTGCATTAAATGCAAACGTACATCCATCTGAAGCACAGATATTTGAACCTGAGCCCTGCCCACCAGATCCTGTTTGCAAGACCACATTTGATGAACTTGTTGCAGAGCCTGTGCCAATTAACGTCATATTTCCTGGATCACCTTGAGGAAACTCAATGACAATATTTCCATTTAGCGAAAAACCTTTTTCACCAATTTGTGGCCAATTACTTACAACAAACGGAGGTGTACTGTCTGATCCAGCTCGGAATGCACTGGTTTGAAATGAATATGTGAGATTAGCTGCAAGTGCTGCACCATTACTTCCCTCAACACCAGTGGTAATAGTGAGTGTATACCATGTAGAAGCTAACAACGATGCTCCATCACTTAGATGATCACAAAATAATGTATCATTTGAAATTGTAATTGTATTCACTGAGACAGTTTCACATAAATTGTCTCCTGCTGGCGCACCACCTTGGGTATTTCCAGTATTTGCTTTCAGTGTTACATTTGTTGTGTTTGCTGTACTTCCATTAAGTCCTGCGTCAAATTGTACAAATGCATTTACATCAGATGGAAGACCTGTTGCCCCATTAGTAATCGCTGCTGCTGATACTGCGGGCGCAGTCAAAGTTACATCTGGATCATCCAAGGTACTTGCCGAAGCATATAGTCCTGTTCCACTCGCAAAGACAGATAGTATTTTTTCTGAAGAAGTACCATATGCAAGAGAAAGTTGTGTAGCACCTGAATTCAATGTACTTTCTGAAATGGTGGAAGTTGCTAATGTAGATGAATTTACTGCCAACATTGGATAATTATTCGCACCAGAAAATCCGTATGCAAACGCAGGTAGGTCGTCTGAGTAGAACAATAATGATGTATCAATGTCAGCAACTCCACTAAAACCAAAACTTGTTGTAAATTTATCGGCAGTACTTGTCCCCCACACGAGCGTATCAGCATTTCGAGTTGCAAACATAACACTTCCCGAAATAACACAACTTCCTGGACAGCCAGACATGGAATCATATCTCATATAAGAAAAAGCTGGCTCACCATTTGCATCAATGGTCATTGAGGCATCCCCACTCGGAGCAGCATTAAACACCTGCAATGCGTTCATAGTGTTGTCTATTTTTGTGCTCACCCAAGTATCACCATTATCTGATGAAGAAGCATAATGCAAATCAACATTTACTGGTGGCTCACCATCCACATTCCCAGTGTAATACCCAACATGGATAACAGTTCCTGGGCCACCGCTTACTTGATTAACACCTACACCCGCAAGCCAAATTTGACCACCAGGAGCTAAACCATCAATAATTCCACTTGTAGCAAATGACCCACCATGATCAATTGATTTTGCAAGTACAAGTGTTGATGTAGTAACACCTGTTCGCTCATATGCCAACAAGGTCAGAGGGGCACTTGTTGCATATGCAATACGTGGTCTTCTAGAAGCACTATAGCTTAAATCAGATGAATCAATCGTTGTTGTAGCGCTCCAGGCAAATGCATTGGACGATGTTCCATATCCAAACTGAGCTTCCATGGTTGATGTTGGTATATAAGCAAGCCCAAAATAATCATCTCGCTCATTATATGCAAAATCAAAAGATGCTGGGCTATTGTTTCGTTCTCCATTGTTAATGTTTGAATATGCTACTTGAGGTGAACTCCATGTTGCACCATCTGTAGAAGTAGCAATGTATATATTATGCGCTGATCCATCATTTGTCGTACTTGAAAACGCTAAATAATATATTTCATTTGCATATACCATTTTATGTTTTGAGTCAGTTGGAATAGCAGCAATCTCAACTGGATTTGAAAATGGAAGCACAACTGGTGCAGCACTTGCATCATCTACTTGTTCAAACCATGTTGGTAACCACAAACTCCATGCTGCAAAGACAACCATTAAACTAAGAATGAGATAAAGCGGTAAATGTGCGTGCATTGCTTCGTGAAGGGTCAGAAAATGTTTTTTTATTTTTTCCATATGTTTATAGATTAGTCGTATCTGATTTCTCCGCTATATACCGACCGTTGCTTTAAATATAAAGCGATACAGGAGAGACATCAGATTTCAATAATTAAGGATTAAGGAATAAGACTAACCAGATTTTTTAATCTTAATTCTTAATCTTAATTATTATCAAACACAAAATTCTATCTCAAAAAGGATAGCTCGTTTAGCTAATTTGTAAAGTTTTTTCCTCACAGTAAAAAGAAGATGAATACTGTATTTACATTATATCAAAAAAAAATATTCAAAACAAAAATATCCACCTATATGTGGATATTCTTTTGCAATTCCATTCCTGAAGCGCACGTAAGTGCTGCACCAAGTGCATCAACTGCATCATCTTGGATTGGTTTTTGTTTTAGATGAAGAAGAAATTGTACCATTGTTTGGACCTGAGATTTTTCTGCACGTCCGTTCCCCGTAATAGACCGCTTTATTTGAAGTGGTGTGTATTCGTAAAGAGTTAACCCTGCTTTTTTCAGTGTGGTAATAATAACACCACGTGCATGAGCAACTTGTAATCCTGTTGTTACATTTTTAGAAAAAAATAATTCTTCAACTGCACCAATTGTCGGCTTGTATTCTGTAATAATTTTCTTTAAAAAAAATTCAATATCAATCAATCGATCAACAAGAACTTTTTTTGGATCTGTATGAATACATCCATAGTCAATAAGTTTCCAATCGTTTTTATTTCCTTCAATAATTCCATACCCGACTCGACCATATCCTGGATCAATGCCAATAATTCTTGTATTGTTTTGTTTATTTTTCACAGCAATAGAAATTGGAAATTAGAAATTAGAAATTCGGGATTTAACAAAAAATATCTCTCTACAATCCCCAATTTCCAGTTTCCAATTTCTAACCTTCATTTGTAAACACCGACCTCACATCATCTAGCTCGTCGAGCGCGTCATAAAGTTTTTCCACTTTTTCAGAGGCTTGCTCATCTAAAGAGAGAGACTCTTTTGCAATCCATTCAATTCCAGATTCATCTGCTTCAATGCCAAGTGTTTCAAATACCTTTGTCGTCGGTTGAAACTGCTTCATATTTGTAATAATTTCAACGCCTTCTTCTGATTCAATAATGTCTTCTGCACCTGCATCCATAAGTTCGAGCTGTGCTGTTTCCCAATCTGGGATACTATTTTTTTTGTCTGTAGTAAATCTGATTACCCCTTTGTGTTCAAACTGCCACTGAACACTTCCAGGTCCACCAAGTGACCCACCATATTTTGAAAACGCATGTTTTATTTCGCTAACTGCTCTGTTCTTGTTGTCTGTGACTGCATCAACAAGAAATGCAATACCTTCTGGGCCAAATCCTTCGTACAAAATTTCTTCTATGACTGCACCATCTTTTAATTCACCTGTTCCACGCTTTATGGCTCGTTCAATATTATCTTTTGGCATATTTGCTGCCTTTGCTTTTTCTACTGCAAGACGCAAACTAAAATTCATATCTAAATCTCCACCGCCTTCTCGTGCTGCTACAGTAATGCCGCGTGATAACTTGGTAAAAATATTACTTCGTGCTGCATCTGCTTTTCCTTTTTTATGACGAATTTTGCTCCACTTACTATGGCCGGACATACGCAATACTAATTATTAGTTACTAGGTATTAGGTATTAGTTTAGTATAGATACAATATAATAATGTATAGGTAAAATCAAGACTAATAACTAGTAACTAATATCTAATAACTATTATTTTGAAAATAAAAAAAGACCAAATACTATTTGAATCTTACTCTTTCTAAATATCTGGACAGGGGTTTCGGGTACTGGTGTACCGTACTCCCCCTGTCCAAGACGTCTCCTTGATGTTCTCTTGACAGCAGCTACTTGCAGGCGATCGGGTCGTTCAGCGGACAAACGCCGTTTACCTTGGGAACCAAGCACGTAAACTCGCACACCCCGGTCTGCGAGTTGCAGGCATCGCTGGTGCACTTGTTGTCATCCTTGCACCATTTGGTCGGCGGGTTGCCAATACACTTCCCGCTGTTGCACACATCACCCTGAGTACAGATGTCGTTATCGCTGCATGTACTGCCGTTTTTGTGAGCGACATGTTTGCACACACCGAACTTGGCATCGCAGTAGTCCTTCGTACAGAAGTTGCTGTCGTCGCAGTTCTTTTCCTTGAGCTCGCACAGGCCAGTCTTTGGATTGCAGATGTTCGGCTTGCACTTGGTACCGTTCGGACACTGAGTGATCTTCAAGGGAACGCAGACCGTCCCCTTGCAGACGCTCGTGTCCGTACAAGCATTCTTGTCGTCGCACTTCGCCCCATTCTTGCTGGTAAAGACACAGCCCTTGGCTGGATTGCAACTTTGATCTGTGCAGACCTTACCGTCTTCACAGTTGAGTGCATCACCTTTGCAAGTGCCATCTATGCACGAGTCCTTTTCGGTACACTTGTTACCATCGTTGCAGTCCTTACCCTTGATAGGATCCTTGTCATTCGCGCACTTGCCCGTGTTGCTATCGCACGAGTCCTTGGTGCACATGTTGCCATCGTCACAGTTCTTCTCCTTGCCGCCGATGCACTTACCCTTGGAGCAAAGCTCACCAATGGTGCACAGGATGCCGTCTTCGCACGGATCGCCCTTCAGATGCTCGTAGGTACAACCAGTTCCGGTCTGCTTGCACGAATCCTTGGTGCAGGGGTTCTGGTCATTGCACTGCTTGGTCTTGCCAACGCACTTTCCTCCGATGCAACTGTCTTGCTCCGTACACGAATTGCCGTCATTGCAGTACTTGAAGTCGTTGACGCCTTCGCACTTGCCGTTGTTGCAGGTGTCCTTGGTCGTGCACGAGTTGTTGTCGTTGCACGAGGAGCCTGAACCCGGCGTGTACGAACATGTCCCGTCGTTCAAGTTGCACTGGTCGTCAGTGCAAGGCTTGCTGTCGTTGCAGATCTTGAGCTTGCCAGCGAAGCACTGCTGATCCTTGCAGTAGTCGTTCTCCGTGCACGGGTTGTTATCGTCACAAGGACCAGCCTTGGGCGTACCAGTACATCCGGTCTTGGAATCGCAGGTGTTGATGGAACACGGGTTGCCATCACTGCAGTTGATCAGACCTCCGCCCTTGCACTTGCCCTCGCTGTCGCACTTGTCATCCTTGGTGCAGGTGTTGCTGTCATCGCACGAGAAGTTTTCCTTGATCTCGGACTTGCATCCTTCGGTCGGGAAGCACTGCCACTTGATGCACTTGTTGCCGTCTTCCGAACATTCCTTCTTCTTGCCTGCAATGCAGCTGCCGGCCTGACATGTGTCACCGATGGTGCACTTGTTGCCGTCCTCGCACTTCAGGTCGTCCGGGTAGGACACTTCGCACTTGCCTTTCTTGTTGCACGTATCCTTGGTGCAGGTGTTGCCATCGTCGCACTTGACCGCGTCACCCTCGCAGGTGCCATCGGTGCAAACGTCGTCGGTGGTGCAGGGGTTGCTGTCGTCGCACTCGTCGCCGTTCTTCTTGCCGTGGCACGGCCCGAGATTGGCGTCGACCGGTTCGGCCGTGTCCTTGCCAACATCAGGACTTCCGATGTCTTTGGGAACGTCTTCGCTCGAACCTGCGTCAGACGAACTTCCGTCCAGCGCAGACCCGTCGGCCTTGGTGTCGCTGTTGACCGGCTCATCCGTGGTGGAACATGCCGTGAAGCACGCGACCACCATGAGACTGAGCAGGGCTTTCGTGTAGGAAATCTTCATTGCTGCCTCCTCTGTAGCAACCAGGTGGTCGCTGATTGTCCTTGTCTGGGTTTTGGGTTGGGGTTTGGGACTTACGTTTTTCTGCTGTCTTGCGTTTATGACAGAGAAACCGCAATAATTGTACTTGGACAAATACAATAATGGCGGCTCCTCTGAGCTTTGTAAGGAACTGCTTATATTAGCATAATATCAGATTCTGTCAAGTTCCGCAGCACAAGCTATAAAATGTTATGTCTTCATGTAGCGCTTGCACTGCAAAGCCCCCGAAAATCGGGGGCGTAGCAGTGGTCTTTTTTTGCTAATCTAAGCCAAATTATTCTTCAGAATCAACTTCTTTTTCTTCATTTTCTGAAGATTCAGGACTTTCTTCTCCTTTTTCACCTTCTGAATCATCAGTAGAGATCTCTTTATCTGTATTAATCACTGGTTCTTCCTTTACGACTTCTTGATTTTCAAGATCATATCCTGTTCCAGCTGGGATAAGACGACCAATAATCACATTTTCCTTAAGTCCTTCAAGATGATCAATCTTTCCAGTGATTGCTGCGTTAATCAAGACTTTTGATGTTTCTTGGAACGAAGCAGCAGACAAGAAGCTCTGTGTTGAAAGAGACACTTTACTAATACCTAGGAAAAGTTCACGAGCAACAGCTTCTTTCTTTTTGTCTTTCTTTGCTTGTTCATTCGCATAATACAATTGAGATTTTTCAATTGTTTCACCAGGAAGGAGATCTGTATCACCAGCATCTTCAACATACACACGACTAAACATTTGGCGAATAATCACTTCAATATGTTTGTCATTCAATCGTTGTCCTTGAGATGCATAGATATCTTGAATTCCTCTCAAAATATAATCTTGTACAGCATCACGTCCTCGAAGTTTAAAGAGTTGATGAAGATCAATACTTCCCTCTGTAAGCTGTTCACCTTTTTCAACAGTGTCGCCATCTTTTACCCATAATTTATATCCAATTGGAATAATGTATTCTTTGCTATGACGACCTTCGTATTCAAGAACAAGATCTTTTCCGTCTTTGCTTACTGAACCAGTGTATTCTGCTTTTACTTCTTCTCCGCTTGTTCCGCGAACTAAGAGGAGATCACCTTTTTTCACTTTGTCTCCAGGTTCAACCATAACATCATCGCTTTTTCGAAGACGGATTCGAATTTCATCGACTCCTTCGAAGTGAACTTTAATAATTTTCTGTCCACGACGACCTTCAAATATTTTTCTTCCTGTTGGACTTGTGATAATTTTTCCATCAGCGTCTTCGATTTCTACTGTACCTGCAACTTCTGAAAGCGCAGCTTTTCTTTTTGGTTTTCTTGCTTCGAACAATTCTTCAACACGTGGAAGACCTTGTGTAATATCTCCACCACCAGCAATACCACCAAGGTGGAAGGTTCTCATGGTCAACTGTGTACCAGGCTCACCAATAGACTGTGCCGCAACAATTCCTGCTGCAAGCCCATGTTTTACAACATTGTTATTGGAAAGATCATATCCATAACATTTTACACAAACACCTTTTGGCATGGCACAACGAAGTACACTTCGTACATGAATACTATCTACACCTGCCTTTTGAATACTTCGAGCTGCTTCTTGTGTTACAACGTCACCCGCTTTTACAATTGTTTTTCTTCCGTCTTTAATGTTTTCAAGAACAAAACGTCCCATCACACGATCTGCCAATTTTTGTCCCATTTCATCTGATTCAGCAATAGTAAATACTGCACCTTCTGTTGTTCCACAATCATCTTCAGAAACAACTACGTCTTGTGCCACATCGACCAAACGTCGAGTAAGGTATCCTGCATTTGCAGTACGAAGCGCAGTATCTGAAAGTCCTTTTCTTGTTCCATGACTTGAAATAAAGAACTCAAGAACACCAAAACCTTCTTTAAAGTTTCCTTTTACAGGAAGTTCAATAATGTCTCCACTTGGAGAAGCCACAAGTCCTTTCATTCCAATAACCTGTCCCAATTGTCCCCAACTACCACGAGCACCAGAGTCAATCATGGCAAATACTGAACCATCGCGCTCAAGTCCTTCTTTATTATGAGCAACAACTTTATCTTTTGCTTGTGTCCAAATTTCAATAACTTTTGAATGTCGTTCTGAGTCTGTTAAGAATCCTTGTTCATATTGATCTTGCACAACTTGGATTTCTTCATCACCTTTTGAGAGAATTTCTTTTTTCTCTTTTACATGACCAAAATCATCCATACCAAGAGAATATCCAGACTTTGTTACATACTTAAATCCAAGCGCTTTCATAGAATCAAGCGTACGAGCAACTTGCTCTTGTCCGTACAACTCAAGAAGTAATTGGATAATAACACTTGTGTGTTTCTTAGTGATAACTTCGTTGTAGAATGGAATTTTTTCTGGAAGAATTTCATTGAACAAGATACGACCAATAGATGTTTCAATAATTGGGCCAACACCTTCTTCAAATTTACTTAAGTCATCAAAACGAACTTTGATACGTTCTTTCAGTGAAATAAGTCGGCTCTTGTATGCAAACTTTGCTTCTGTAATATTTGAGAAATATCGTTTCACTTCTTCTGTATCATCTTCTGCATACTTTGTAAGGTAGTACACACCAAGCGCAATGTCTTGTTGTGGTGCTGTCACAGGAGAACCGGTTGCTGGCTTCAAAATATTTTTTTCTGATGCCATCAAATTTTCAGCTTCCCATTTTGCTTCTTCTGTAAGAGGAAGATGGACAGCCATTTGGTCTCCATCAAAGTCAGCATTAAATGCTGTACATACAAGTGGATGAAGTTGAATTGCTTTTCCTTCTACAAGTTGTGGTCTAAATGCTTGAATACCTAAACGGTGAAGTGTTGGCGCACGGTTCAAGAGAACACGTCGTGTTTTTGTTAAATCTTCCAAAATATCCCACACTTCTGGTGCATTTGATTCAATAAATCGTGATGCACTTCGAACGTTGTGCGCAAGCTCTTGCTTAATAATTTCTGACATAACAAATGGCTTGAAAAGTTCAAGTGCCATTCGTTTTGGAATTCCACATTCGTCAATGCTAAGCTTTGGACCAACCACAATAACAGAACGACCAGAGTAGTCAACACGTTTTCCAAGAAGGTTCTGACGGAATCGTCCTTGTTTTCCTTTTAAGATATCTGCAAGTGAGCGCAATTGTCGTTTTTGTCCTGTAGAAGCAGTCACTGTTTTACTTGCACGCGCATTGTTGTCGATAAGCGCATCAACTGCTTCTTGCAACATGCGTCGCTCGTTTCGACAAATAACTTCTGGAGCACTCAAATCAATAAGACGTTTCAAACGATTGTTTCTGTTAATCACACGACGGTACAAGTCATTCAAATCACTTGTTGCAAATCGTCCACCATCAAGCGCAACCATAGGACGAAGATCTGGAGGAATAACAGGAATTGCTTGTAAAATCATCCATTCTGGTCGGATATTATTCTTGTGAAGATTTTTCAAAAGTTTTACACGTCGAACAAGTCGTTCTCGTTTTGCACCTTTGCTCTTTTCAATTTCTTCTCCAAGGCGATTTGCTGTTTTTTCAAGATCAAGTCGTTTGAGCAATGTGTGAATTGCAGCTGCACCAATTTCTGCATCAAACAAATGACCGTATCGCATTGCAAGTTCTTGATATCTGTTTTCAGAAATAATTGAAAGCATTTTAATATCTTTCAAATCTGCGCTTGCTGTATCAAATTCTTCATCAAGCATTGCGTCTTTTCTTTCACGTTCATCTGCAATTTCTTTGAGAACATCTTTTCCTGCTTTTTTATCTTTTGCGTTTGCAATTTTTTGATTGAATTCATTTTCAATCTGTTTCTTCTTTGTCTTGTATTCTTTTTTCAATGCTTCGTGGACTTCTTTTAATCCTGGTTCATCTACGCGAGTAACAATAAATGAAGCAAAGTAAATAACTTTTTCAAGTGATTGAATAGAAGAGTCTAAGATCAATCCAATTTTTGAAGGAATTGAACGAAGGAACCAAATATGCGAAACGGGTGATGAAAGTTCAATGTGTCCCATGCGATCACGACGAACAAGTGAATGTGTTACTTCAACACCACACTTGTCACACGTAATTCCTTTATAACGGATTTTCTTATATTTTCCACAATAACATTCCCAGTCTTTTGTTGGTCCAAAAATCTCTTCTGCAAATAGACCACTCTTTTCTGGTTTTTGTGTACGATAATTAATGGTCTCTGGTTTTGTTACTTGACCATATGACCATTTACGAACGGTCTCTGGCGAAGCAACGCGAAGCGCGAGTGCGTCAAAGTCCATTGAGTGAAGTATGTTACGAATCATATTATTATTGGTTATCTCATGAATAGTTATGCGTCACTCTTTTCTGTTTCGCTTTTTTCCTCAGAAGATTCTTGTTCACGAGAACGTTCACGTTCCAATGATTTTGCCTCTTCGAGTGACATATATGACCCATCGACCTTCTTGAGCAATTGGACATCTAGACAAAGTCCTTTTAACTCTTTCATGAGCACATTAAATGATTCAGGTAAGTTTACCCGTGTAATATTTTGTCCTTTAATGATTGATTCATATGCTTTTGACCGTCCTGGAACATCATCTGATTTAATGGTCAAAATTTCTTGCAATGTGTGTGCTGCCCCATATGCTTCGAGCGCCCAAACTTCCATTTCTCCAAAACGTTGTCCACCAAATTGCGCTTTACCACCAAGTGGCTGTTGCGTAATCAAACTGTATGGACCAATAGAACGTTGGTGAAGTTTGTCTTCAATCATGTGGTTCAACTTCAACATGTAGTTGTATCCAACAGTTGTTTTATTATCAAACGGTTCACCAGTTCTTCCATCAAACAATTGCAGTTGACCATCTACTGGCATGCCAGCCTTTTCAAGTTCACCTTTGATTTGTTCTTCTGTAATTCCGTTCAGTGGTGGTGTTGCTGCGCGATATCCAAGTGCGTTTGCTGCAAGACCAAGATGCGTTTCAAGTAATTGTCCCAAGTTCATACGTGAGATAACACCAAGTGGTGACAAGATAATGTCAACTGGTGTTCCATCTTCCAAGAATGGCATGTCTTCAACAGGAACAACACGTGAAATAACACCTTTATTTCCATGACGACCAGCCATCTTATCACCGACTTGAATTTTTCTCATGTCAGCAATAGTAACTTGAACTTGTTTAATAACTCCTGGTTGCAATTTGTCACCTTCTTCTCCTGAGAAAAGTTTCACGTCAATAACTTTTCCATGTTCACCATGAGATAAGTAAAGTGATGAGTCACGAACGTCTCGAGCTTTTTCACCAAAAATCGCACGAAGCAATCGTTCTTCTGGTGACAATTCTGTTTCACCTTTTGGTGTAATTTTTCCAACAAGAATATCTCCAGATTGAACTTCTGCTCCAACACGAACGATTCCTTCTGAGTCAAGATTTTTTAATTTTTCTTCGCTTACGTTTGGAATGTCAGATGTAACAACCTCTGCACCCAATTTTGTCTCACGAACATCGTTTGAATAATTTTCAATGTGAATTGATGTATATTTATCTTTTTGAACAAGTCTCTCTGAAACAATAATAGCATCCTCATAGTTGTATCCATCCCATACCATGTATGCGACTAATACATTTTGTCCAATTGCCAATTCACCGTGTTGTGTACATGGTCCATCACAAAGTGGCTGTCCTTTCTTAACTTTTTGACCCATTGATACAAGCGGCCTTTGGTTAATGGAACTTGATGCATTTGAACGAACATATTTGCTGAGTGGATACTTATATACTTTTCCATTTTTCCCTTTTCCAGTAATTTCAATCATTCCACCGTTAAGGGCAGTTACTTCTCCATCTTCTTTTGCGCGAATAACATATCCACTGTTGTATGCAGCTGTTTTTTCCATTCCTGTTCCAACATATGGTGCATCTGGTGTGATACAAGGAACAGCTTGCCGTTGCATGTTTGTTCCCATAAGTGCACGAGTCGCATCGTCATGTTCGAGGAATGGAATAAGACTTGTTGCAACTGACAAAATTTGGTTTGATGCAACGTCCATGTATTCTACTTTTTCA
Source organism: uncultured Gammaproteobacteria bacterium (assembly GCA_965231005.1). Classification (GTDB taxonomy): domain Bacteria; phylum Patescibacteriota; class Patescibacteriia; order Magasanikbacterales; family UBA922; genus CAZTEU01. Next base: position 403,755 of record OZ246405.1, on the reverse strand, counting down.
ACTGGAATAGTTGATGGTACACCGTACACACGAGCAGGGACACGAGCATCTGTAAGATATCCATCTGCATCAACAGGTGTTGTTGCACTCACCGTAACAGCTCGTTCTTCTTGGAAAGAATTCAAGTAAATAATTTCATTTGAAACACGAGGCTTTACGTTTACTTCTGTAATATCTTTTTTCTTTTCTAATTTTTTTGCAGCAGCAGCAGAAATTTTTTCACCTGCTTTTACAATTCCCTTAATATCTTCCAACGCAATTTCACCCTCTGTAAATCGTGCTTCGTTTGGTGTTTTATTAATAACTTTTCTGTACGGTGTTTCAAGAAAACCAAACGTATTCATTTTTGCATATGTTGAAAGGTGCCCAACAAGTCCAATGTTTGGTCCTTCTGGTGTAGCAATAGGACAAATTCTTCCGTAGTGAGTTGTGTGCACATCACGAACTTCAAATCCTGCACGGTCTCGAGAAAGTCCACCGGGTCCAAGTGCACTAATACGACGTTTGTGTTCCAATTCTGCAAGTGGGTTTACTTGGTCCATGAATTGAGACAACTGTGAACTCATAAAGAATTCTCGCACTGCACCAATGACAGGACGCGCATTGATCAATTTGTTTGGTCCCAAACTATCAAGTTCGTATGTACTCATACGATCTTTTACAATACGTTCCATTCGAGAAAGTCCAACACGGAATCTGTTTTGTACCAACTCACCAACTGCGCGAAGTCGTCTGTTTCCAAGGTGATCAATATCATCTGCTGCTTCTTGTGTTACATTCAAACGAATAACCTCACGTAGTACAAGAATAAGTTTATCAAGACTGAGTACTCGTTCTTCTTTGCTATCAAATTCTTTTTCTCCCAATCCAAGATTGAACTTTGTATTCATTTTGTATACACCAACTCTTCCGAGGTCGTATCTATCAAAGTTGAAAAACATTGCATGAATCAAACTCTTTGCATTATCTGCAGTTGCAAGATCACCTGGACGAATTCTTTTGTACACTTCAATCAAACCTTCATCTTCGTTTGATGCAATATCTTTTTTAAGTGTTGATTCAATGTAATCAATGTTTGGATGTGTGTTTACATCTTGAAATTGTTTTATGATTTCATCATTTTCTGCCATTCCAAATGCACGCAAGAGTGATGTTGCGGCAACTTTTCTTTTTCTATCAACTTTTACCCAAATAACATTGTTGTGATCTGTTTCAATTTCAATCCAAGCCCCGCGGTTTGGAATAATCTTTGCTCCGTAAAAACGACGACCACGCACTGTACTTTCTGTAAAAAATGCACCAGGTGAACGAATCAATTGTGTCACAACCACACGCTCAATACCATTGACAATAAACGTTCCACGTTCTGTCATGAGTGGAATGTCACCAAGATAAATTTCTTGTGTGTCTTCTTCGTTTGTTCGTTTGTTGAGCAAACGTGCTTTTACACGAATTGGTGCTTCGTAGGTAATATTTTTTTCTCGACAAGTAACTTCGTCGAATTTTGCATCATCAACGTAATAATCTTCAAAAAATAATTCCAAATCACGACCTGTAAAATCTGTGATTGGAGAAACCTCATCAAACAATTCTCTGATTCCTGTATTAAAGAACCAGTCATAAGATGTTTTTTGCATCTCAATAAGATCTGTACCAACATCTGCTTGTTCAATGTCAGTGAAGAACTTTCGTTCTTGATCTTTTACCTCTTGGCGACTATAGGTAGGCATAAATAAATAGTTATTATTAGAAATTGGAAGGTAGAAACAATGCATTCCTATTTTCCAGTTTCCAATTGTTGAATAAAACAAAAAAACCGGCTTTTCAAAAAAAACGGTTTCAATTAGATTGTATCAAAGCGCGTTGCGTACATTGCAAAAAGTTATGTAGCTTTGCGCACGAGAGAGACAATCATTTCAGACACATTGTACGAGGTGGTCTCGAGCGACATTAGCCCTAGGGCGAATGAAAGTGAATTGAATTGTGAATATGGTTCTGGAGTTCTTACAAAAAGGACTCAAAAACTATATTCTGTTCAGACGTGCGAAATTATACATTATATATACAATCTTGTCAAATGCTACATGTGGAGAAAAATTTGTCAAGAAACTCTATTTTTTGGCTTATTTTAGCAAATAAATTTAATATCTAAAAAAATTTCCCCTATTTATCCACAAGTCTATCCGATTTTGTGCATTTTTTCTCTTCTATTAGCAAAATTTGATAATCTCCAAATCCTGGAAAAAAACTGATTATTATTGACAAAAAACAACATCACTGATATATTTCTTCGTTGCAAACAACAGGTGGCCACTGCTGGTTGCCAAGGAGTACGACATGACAAAGCAGCAAATCGTTGAGATGCTCAAGAGCGAAGGCGGGGTCGAAAAGTTCAATGCGTGGCGGAAAGAACCGGCCCAGACCATGACTACTTTGATGCTCGATCTGAGCGAGGTTGATCTGAGAGGGGTCAATTTGACTGGAGTCAATTTTTCCCAAACCGAGCTGGTCAGAACAAGGCTGGACAATGCGATTCTGACCGGAGCCTACATGCCCTCAGCCAATCTGAAGGGTGCCAACCTTTCGTCAGCTGTCATGAAAAGTGCAGACCTCACGTCAGCGTCCTTGCGGGAAACCGACCTGTCCAATGCAGACCTGACCGACGCAATCTTCACAGGAGCAACCATCCTGCACACGGATTTCACCGAAGCAAACCTGACCAATGCTGTGAAGGGGATGCCCACCCCAAAGCAGCTGGCAACCACAAAGGGTCTGGAAACTGCTACAGACGCCTACGTCTGGCTCCTGGTCGCAGTCGCGGCTGGCTACAAGCCTGGCGAAGACGAAGACGCCGAGTAACGTCAAGGAGATCCCCCCCGACAACAACGGACTACCTCGGTAATCCAGACATTGTCGGGGTAGTTCAAAAGAATCTGTTTTAGAAACAGGTTTTTTTGTTTTTGGAAACTGGAAATTTGAAATTAGAAATTTGGGGACTAGATCAAGATAGCTTTTGAGAATTCCCCAATTTCCAATTTCTAGCCTGCCTGCCGGCAAAGGCAGGTTTCTAATTCCCATTTCTTCTTCAAATAGAATGATTCTATAATTGACACAAACTACTTTTATTGATAAGAATACTACGTCTATTTTTGATAGACTCCAACGCATTCCTCCACCCACACATTTGGAGACGACCATGAAACAAGCACTCACTGTGGCAATCGTTCTTTTCCTTTTCGCAGTTCTGATTCTCAATCACAAGACCGATCCGGTCGCAGACTTGAGCCTACTGTATCCACCCCGACTTCAAAAGTACGTTCAGCCGCTCGACAAAGAAGAGTATGCCGAGGCACTGGCAATACATCGAATGTTGGCAAATGCAACACAGCCCAAGCTTGATGCATTGCTGAAGCGGACGCACGAAGGCAAAGGTGTTTGCAAAGACACATTCAAGTTCAAATCTCGTGAAGCAGGACTGTTCTGGCACAATGCAATCTTCTATGCCAGCGAACTGCGCAAAACAGCACATTCATGCCAACTCCGCGAGCAGTGGTTCAAAGAACACAAAAGCCGGATGCTCGCCATGATTTTTGTGCAAGATGGTAAGAAGACCTTTGGAATCAAGGAAAAACTCCCTCGTAGCAGCTTGCCTGTTCGTACAAAAAACTGGGAAGAGACGCTAAGCAAGTATCAGGACATCCATGCCTATCTTGATACCCTTCACAAGCCTGGAAATCAGTATCGTTGCGAGCAATAACCCTTTACACACAAGGAGACAAGGTCTGGCGACGCCGAACAACAAAGTCGCCCACTCAAAAGAATCTGTCTAAATGACGGATTTTTTTGTTTTCGTCAGCTTTAACTGCTCTCCCAACTATGCTACAATACTCTCGACAAACATTATTAGATAATAGTTATTAGCTACTAGTTAATAGATTTTTTGCAATTTTTGTTTTGTGCCAATATGTTATTTCATTTGCAAAAAAATATTTCTATTTTGTCCTAATAACTAATAACTAGTAACTAATAACTAGTAGACTATGCCGCGTCGTCGTCGCAGAAGAAAATATTATAGTCATGATCCAGTATTATCAAAGGGCATTATTGCTGTCCTTCTTTTTATTTTGGCAATTATTATTGGATTAAGTTTTTTTGATAAAGCAGGAACAATTGGTGTTATTCTTGACCAGTGGGTACTCAGTTTTCTTTTCGGATCAATTCGATATGCTGCTCCATTTGTTATTGGAATTCTTGCTTGGTTTCTTATTCGAGACATTGAATACAATTACAGAGCAACACATCTTTTTGGAGCAATTCTTTTCTTCTTGTCTCTTTCAAGCATCATGCACATTGGCTTTGATACGACAGATATGTGGCGCCAAGCACTCGAAGGACATGGTGGTGGTGTGTTTGGAATGCTTGCATGGCCACTGAAAACATACCTCGGGACAATTGCAGGAATTGTACTCCTTGTTGGTTTAGGCATTGTTGCATTCTTATTAATATTTAATACAGCAATTACCCACTTCATTTTATTCCACAGAAAATTAATGGAAGGAATGGGTTGGTTTGGAGCATATCTTGTTCGTGCAGTCACAACATTGTTTGTTCGCAATGGTGAAATGGAAGATGAAGAAGAATATGATGAAGACGAAGACGATGATGAAGAGTATGAGGACGAGGACGATGAGGACGAAGATGAACGATCATTTTCTAAAAAATATGTTGATGATGAGGACGATGAAGAATACGAAGATGATGACGAGGACGAAGATGATGACGAGGACGAAGATGATGACGAAGAACCAATTGTCACACCAACCTCTCGTCAAGGAACTGCAGGGCCTCCAACAACACACTCTGCTTCGTATACGCAAAATGTTATTATCCGACCAATTCCACCTGTAAGTTTATTGTCCAGCAAAAAAGGAAAACCAACCAGTGGGGATATTAAAGCAAACAGCAAAATCATTGAAGACACGCTTGCTGAATTTAATATTAATGTCACCATGGGAGAAGCTCGTGTTGGACCAACTGTGACACAATTTTCATTTAAACCTTCCAAAGGAGTTAAACTTTCAAGAATTACAACATTGGCAAACGACCTTGCCCTTGCTCTTGCTGCACACCCTATTCGAATTGAAGCGCCAATTCCTGGCAAATCTCTTGTTGGAATTGAAGTGCCAAATCAAAAAGCAGCAATGGTGACGTTTAAAGAATTATTACAAAATAAAGAATTTAAAAATCGTGATCACAACATGATGATTGCGCTTGGAAAAGATGTTGCAGGAAAAGTATGGTTTGCAGACCTTCCTCGTATGCCTCACCTTTTAATTGCTGGTGCAACAGGTTCTGGAAAAACTGTTTGTGTGAACACCATTATCATGAGTTTGTTATTCCAAAATACTGCAGAAACACTCCGCATGATTATGGTCGATCCAAAGCGTGTTGAATTAACAATGTACAACGGTATCCCACATCTTCTCACACCAGTTATTACAAAACCGAAACAAACTGTTAATGCGCTTAACTGGACAATTAGTGAAATGGACAGACGATTTGAATTACTTGCACAACGAGGCTGTCGTGACATCAATTCATTTAACAAAAAAAATCCAAATGAAAAATTGCCACATATTGTTTTCGTGATTGACGAACTTGCTGACTTAATGGCAACAACAGCAAACGAAGTTGAAGCAGGAATTATTAGACTCGCGCAAATGGCACGTGCAGTTGGTATTCATCTATTAGTTGCAACCCAGCGTCCAAGTGTTGATGTTATTACAGGACTTATGAAAGCAAATATTCCTGGACGTGTTGCCTTTTCTGTTGCATCGATTGTTGACTCACGCACAATTTTAGATGCGCCTGGTGCAGAAAAATTACTTGGACGAGGAGACATGCTCTACTCAAGTGCTGAATTGTCAAAGCCAATTAGAATTCAAGGAGCATATATTAGTGAACAGGAATTGAAAAAAGTTGTTCGACATTTAAAAGGAAAAGAAAAACCACAGTACGATCCTTCAATTACTGAAAAAGGTGGTGGAACTGCAAGTATGTTTGGTGGTGCAAGTGATGACCACGATCCATTGTTTGAAGAAGCAAAAAAACTTATTTTAGATTCAGGAAAAGCAAGTGCATCATTTTTACAAAGAAGATTACGAGTTGGATATGCCCGAGCTGCAAGAATTTTAGATGAACTCGAAGAAGCAGGAATCATTGGACCATCACAGGGAGCAAAGCCAAGAGAAATCCTTGTGACAAAGGAAGAAGCCTATGCTAAAATGAACAGTGGAGGGGAATTTAATGTATATTCAGACGAGGAAGAGGCTGAAGAGGAAGATGAATTAGATGTAGATGAAGAAGAACTTGATGAAGAATTAGAAGAAGAGTTAGACGATCAAGATGATGACGAAGATGATCTTGAAGAGGACGAAGAATATGAGGACGAACTTGATGATGAGGAAGAGGAAGAAGAACTTGATGATGAGGATGACGAGGACTATGAAGAAGAGGAAGAAGAACTTGATGACGAAGATGATCTTCATGAAGACGATGAGGAGGACGATGAAGAATACGAAGAAGATGAAGAGGAGGAGGAAACTGAAGAAGAAGACGAGGACGACCGCTTCTCATACTAATAAACCAATCAACCAATTAACTAATGTATGGTAGGGTTTAAAAGCAAAAAATTAAAAAAAGCAAAGCGTGTTTGCTTGCGCCTAAAAGAAGCACGAGAAGCTGCTGGTCTTAGTATTGAAGAAATTGCAAAAAAAACCCGCATAGATAAAAAATATGTTTCCTATTTAGAAACATGTGATTTTGAAAAATTGCCCAAAGGAGATATTTATCACAAACAATTTATTAAAAAATATTTGCGTGCAATAAATGTAAATCCTGGGACATACCTTTTTCAATATTCAAACGAAGAAACAAAAAAACAAAAAACAACTCGTCATCCGCATAAACAAATTCACAATAAATATTTTCACAACATTCCTGGACTCCTCCGTTTTGCATCGTTTGGTATCATTTCAATTTTATTGATTTCGTATCTGGGTATTCAAGTAAGACGCATTCTTGAACCACCTGTTCTTGTATTACATTCACCAACAAATGGATTTGTCACAGATGCAAGTATTCTTTCTGTCACAGGAGAAACAGGGAAAGAAGTGTCTGTTGCAATCAATGGAAAACATATTACAAATGATGGAACAGGAAAATTTAATGAACGCATTGATCTCTCTGCTGGTGTAAATACAATTACTGTTTCTGCAAGAAAAAAACATGGAAAAACAACCACAGAAGTGCGGCATGTTATTCTTCGAGAATCACAGCAGCTCGGTTTCCAGGGCAATGCAAAGCTGGTAAATTCCAAATTATAAATAAAAAAATGTATCAAAAAGAGCACCTCCATAGGTGCTCTTTTTTCACCCCCGAACCTTTCGTCCGTGCGAGCTACTTTGCAACACGGTGATTCGGGTATCTCCTTACTACATGGAATGACTGCCACTAAAGCCCGCTTCTTGGAACTCTGCGCCACGCTGGACACTCTTCCTTCAGAGGGCAAAGGTCAACATGGGTGGAAAAGACAGCAGAAACATCTTGGTATGTCGGACTCGGGTGAAAGATGGACTCACCAGGAGTAGTCAAATGCCACTCTTCTTCCCTGTCCACGTCATCACGGACTTGCTGACAACGACTTTTCCTCCATTCGTCGTGAGCTGCTCCAACAGCGCATGAATCACCCTTGGTGCACTGTCTCTTGTGCGAACGGATTGCATCAGCAACATGTTCTTCATGCTGAGCATCAGTAGCTGGCTCTTTGCTCTTGATTCCCTGGATGACTTTTTCGCAGTCGCCAGTAGAAATCCAATGTCTCCAATCCATGATCACCTCCACGTAGGTAACCATATCCTACAAGACTTTCCCTACGTTGTAAACATCTTTTTCTCTACTGTTTTGCCGTTGTTCAGTAAGACGACAAATCAATTTGACAGCCCCCAAAAAAACCCGTACCATTAAGAGGCTCAACTGCCTCTTCTTTGAACCAAAAGAGAGGAAAACGCCTGTCGTTTTACTACATAAATTAGAAGATATGACCACAAAAACAGACGAACAAAAGAACAAGTCAAAAGCGGCACAAACTGCAATTGATCAAATTCGCCAAAAATACGGCAATAACTCCATCATGAAATTTGGTGATGCTCAAAACCTTGAAATTGATGCTGTTTCAACAGGTGCAATCAGTCTAGACATTGCACTTGGAAGAGGCGCTCCTCGCGGAAGAATTATTGAAATCTTTGGACCAGAATCAAGTGGAAAAACAACACTTTCTCAGCACATTGTTGCAGAAGTACAAAAAGAAGGTGGCATTGCTGCATTTATCGATGCAGAACATGCACTTGATCCTGAATATGCAAAAAAAATTGGTGTCAATGTTGATGAACTTTTAATTTCACAACCAGATACTGGTGAACAAGCACTGGAAATTCTTGAAACACTTGTTCGCTCAAATGCAGTTGATGTTGTCGTGGTCGATTCTGTTGCAGCGCTTGTTCCAAAAGCAGAAATTGAAGGTGACATGGGGCAAAGTCACATGGGACTTCAAGCAAGACTTATGAGTCAGGCGCTTAGAAAATTAGCTGGAATTGTAAGCAAAACAAATACGATTGTTATTTTCATCAATCAAACCAGAATGAAAATTGGAATTGTCTTTGGAAATCCAGAAACAACAACTGGTGGAAACGCATTGAAATTTTATTCCTCTGTTCGTGTAGAAGTTCGAAGAAGCGCACAAATTAAGCAAGGTGACAGAGTTATTGGAAACAGAGTAAAAGTAAAAGTTGTAAAAAATAAAGTCGCGCCTCCATTCCGTACAACAGTATTTGACATTATGTACAACGAAGGAATTTCTATTCCTGGTGACACACTTGATACTGGTGTTGCAGAACAAATTATTAATAAATCTGGAAACTCGTACACATTTGATGGAGAAAAACTTGGTGTTGGAAGAGAAAAAGTAAAATTATATTTGAAAGAACATCCAGAAACAATGCAAAGAATTAGAGAAAAAATTTGGGAAGCAATTGAACGTGGACAAGCACCAGATGAAAAAGAAGGTAAACCAGGTGAAGATACAAATGTAGATGCATAGTATATGAAGAGGAGTTTATATATCACAACTGTACTCTGTCTTATTCTCCTTGTTGGTGGAGGCTGTAACAATGCTCAGCCGAATCCAAATGTTAGACAGGATGAACTCAATGTTCCAGCAGTTGAAGCACCAACATCAACAGAAAAAAAAGTTGAAGAAGAAATTGATCCTCGTATTAAACCAGTATTTGGTGGAACCGAACGTGATGAGTATGGTAAACGAGAACAATGTATTGTAAATGGTGATTGTAGTGATGGATACACTTGTATAGAAGGTGTGTGTAATGAACCCCAATAAAAAATAAATAATAAAAAACAAGGCCTTTCAAAGCCTTGTTTTGTTTCTACTAGATCTTACTTAATTTTTCTTTAAGAAGTTTAAAAAAATCTTCAACATTTCCTTGTAACTTTTCTAATTCAACACTGTCTATCAACATTACATAGCCGTTATTTTGCTTTCCAACAATGCAAGGAACTTTTTGATTCGTAAATTCTTTCAAATCTTTATCTTGTTGGTTCAAATATACTAATTTTACATCTAAACCAAATTTCTTTTGAAACGCCAACCAACTCTTTTTTTTACTAACACCCTTATGGGTTATGTTGCATAATGAACACTCCTTTATGCCCAAAATTTTTTGAGCTCCATACTTTATCTCTCCCAATATACCTGCCTCTCCATCGTATATACCTAATATTTCCATACGATAAATTTCCTAAAACCTTTTTAAATATTATTTCTTAATCCTTTATAGTAATGGTGCCACACAAAAAAGAAGACAAGAAAAATTGCAAATGCCAAGCCACTAATAAATGCCGGCGCTCCACTGCCAAAGGCAAGGGCAATTGCAACAAGTGCAGATCCTGACCAAAGCAATTTTACTTCAAGCATTGTTTTAAATTGATCCACACTCCCCTTGTGCATCCAAAGTGATGTGCCACCGATTCCAACAAGTGCAGCTCCGACAAGTCGTGCAGTAAGTGTTTCTACAGAAACAATATCAAATAATTGCAATAACATTTCTGGTGCAAACAAAAGTGGCAAACCAAATGTCATGTCGATAACAAAATGAATGACAAACCATGTTCGGAGTGATTGTGGAATAGTTTTCATAATTACTCTTAGTACTGAATAGAACACAGATCCAACGGATTAAACGGATCTAAACAGATTAGATCCGTAAAAATCCGTTACATCCCTGCCTGCCGGCAGGCAGGTGTTCAATCCGTGTTCTATTAATTATAAATTTTTTCGACTTCAACACCAGTATAATAATGTTTCAAAAGTTCTTGCCACGTAGCTCCCTCTTTGTCAGCACGAATTGCAGCATCTCGCGCACTCATACCAACTCCATGACCTCGCATTGGTTGACCACGATCATACTTTGCTTCAACCGGCACAAGCCATGGATATGATTTTCTTCCACCCCATACTTGTTTCCAACTTTTTGTCATGCCAGTGCTATTTGCAAAATATGGTGTTGTCACAATTTCTCCATCGTATGTAACCATGTACCCACGTGTTTCCTGTTGTGCCTGTAGCACGCGCTGCATGAGCCGTTCACTTTCATATCCAAGATATAATTGATCATAGGTATTTCCAAGAACATCGAAGAATGGATACTTCCCTATTGCTTTATATGCATATGATCGCGCTGCAACAAGAAGAGCTTTTATATAATCAATATTAGCCAAATTACTCGTCTCAGCAATTCCAGCAACATAATCTTCAAACAATAAATCATTTACAGCATACATCTTACCATCTACCTTTCCTTTTCGATATTCAAATGCACCTCTGTACATATTAAAATTATTTGGTCCTTTCCATTTCACGTACCGCTCGTAGTTTGATAATGAATAAATTGCATGAACATTATTTACAGGTTCAAGTCGAACATATCCTGGACCTTCATAATCAACCTCTGCACCTTTGAATGAATGATATGTCCCATCAAATATAAACACTCCTAAATGTGTTTTCGGCAAAATACCTAATTCTTCTCCTCCAACAATCACACGATAATCCTCTTCTTCACTTCGGAATTGAACAAATTCCATTGGAAGCATCATGCCAACGCGGATTCTTGGTTCACTATCAAGACGAACTGCTTCTTCTGGCTCTGGTGCTGCATAGAATGTTGCTTTTTTATAATCACTTGGAGCATCTTGTGTTACATGAACAACAACTTCTGCAGAAACATCTGGAACGTCTACAGTGTTTGCAGTCAAAGAAAATCTTGCTGTGTAGTCACCTTCTTTGGCTGGCGCACGAAAATAAAATTCTTCTCTTAGTGATCGTTCAGGTTCAACTACTTTTCTCTTTGTTAAAACTAAATCTGTGTCATGCCATGATTGATCTGCAAAAGAAAGCCGAGAATCACTTGTTGAGACAGGTGTATTTGCAAGAATGCCATATTCTTCCCAAGCAGTATCTCCTATATTTTGAAATAGTGTAATAAGTCGAATTTGTTCCCCACCTTTTACATAAACTTCACGAACATTTTGTCCAATATTATTTGCAGCGTATACAATCTCCTTTTTTTCTTCAGCAGCTTGTTCAGCCAATGGAGCATTGTCAGTTGCAGCAACTTTTACTTTTGGAACTTCTTTCTTTGGTATAACATTAAGTTCTAAAAAGAAATAACCATCTTTTACCCACGTATAATTTTCTGCAGCAAGGTAAAACCATTCAGTGTACTTGCCAACTTTTTCTGGAGCAGTGAGTGTGACAGCAAGTTTTCCATTCTCTCCAGGTTTTATAACGCCTCCCATTTTCCCTGTCTGATTTGCACCAATCCAGTTCGGTCCTTTAAATTCAGAATCACGATATCGCGGTTCCATTGTGTATGCAGAAATATAACGACTACCTGTATTATTCCACGTAGCCGTTCCATTATTTCTAAAAGTAATTGTTACTGTTTTTGTTGAACCAGCTTCAATAGAAATTGGATCCTTTTCTGTCTGAGAAACATACCGCGCAGTATATGAGTCATCTCTTACCTTTGCTTCTGGCTTTTTTGCGTCTACAGGAGCTGATGAAAAAAAGAATAATGCAAATGCAAAAAATGAAAGGGCACAAAACCTTACAAAGCTTCTTGTTGTTTGCATTGTTACTTTCATATGTGTAGAGACAGTATAGCAAAAAATACTCTATTTGCGAAGATTGAAATTAGAGTACAAAACTGCTATAGTATGATCAATAAATTACAATGATGGAACACGGATCGAACGGATTGAATAGATTAAAACGGATTTAAAATCCGTGAAAATCCGTCTGATCCCTGCCTGCCGGCAGGCAGGCGTTAAATCTGTGTTCTATTTTTTTAATGTAAAAACTGTGGAATCAACAAGAAAAGTCGCACACAATACAGCCATTCAAATCGTTGGGAAAGCAATCTCAACTATTTTTGGTTTAATTGCTATTGGCATGATGACAAGATACTTAGGTGTATCTCAATTTGGATGGTATATTACAGCAATTTCTTTTTTGCAGTTTATTGGTATTTTGATTGACTTTGGAATGACACCAGTCACTGCACAAATGTTGAGCGAGCAAAAATATAATAAAGAAACACTGTTAAAAAATTTATTAGGATTCCGATTTGTAACCGCAACATTTTTCCTTACACTAGCGCCACTGGTTGCACTGTTCTTTCCCTATCCTATTGAAGTGAAACATGCAATTGCACTTTTGACCATTTCATTTCTTGCAATAGCAATGAACCAAGTGTTTGTTGGCTATTACCAAACAAGATTACAAATGCATGTTCAAGCAGCAGGAGAAGTTATTGGAAGAATTATTCTTGTTGCAGGATTATGGCTCATGATTACAGGTCAATATGGATTTGTTCCAGTCATGATTGTTGTTGGACTCTCGAGCATTGGATATGTGCTCTTCATGTGGGCTGCTGCATCACGAACAACGAAAATTCGCTTTGCATTTGACTGGCACATTTGGAAATCAATTATGCAAAAATCCTGGCCAATTGCTATTTCAATTATTTTCAATGTTGTGTATTTGCGTGGTGATGTTATTTTGCTTTCATGGTTTCAAAAATTTGAAGAAGTTGGACTGTACGGTGCAGCCTATCGTGTCATAGACATCCTCGGTCAAACAGCCATGATGATGATGGGAGTTATTTTGCCTCTGCTTGCATTTGCGTGGTCACGAAACAATAAAAAACAATTTAAACAACAATATCAGCAAGCGTTTGATGCAATGATGTTGTTTGCAATTCCTGTCACAATTGGAACAATCATTCTTGCAGAACCAATTATCGCCTTTGTTGCTGGTAATGAATTTATTGCCGCAGGAAGACCACTCCAAATTTTGTCGCTTGCAGTATTTGGCGTATTCTTTGGCGCAATATTTGGACACACAGCTGTTGCAATTGATAAACAAAAACAAACCATGTGGGTCTACATTTCAAATGCAATTCTTTCTTTAATTGCCTATCTCATTTTCATTCCAAAATTTGGTATGTATGGAGCAGCATGGGTAACAGTTTTCTCAGAAGTCTATGCAGGACTCTTTCTCTTTCTTGTTATACGACATTACACAAACGAAATTCTTGATTATAGAACATTATTTAAATTATTTTTCTCTGCCATTGTTATGGCAGTAATTGTATTACTTCTTCCAAATCTTCATGTTATTGCACTTGCAATTCTTGGTGCAGGAATTTATGGAATCATGGTTATTTTAACTGGCGCGATTTCAAAAGAGACGCTTAAAAGTGTGCTAAAACTTAAGGTTTGAGGTTGACTTTTTCCAAAAATTAGGGTAGTGTTCCCATAGAAAGGGGGAAGACCTTTCACGAACTCTCACACTGGAGGCAACCATGCCAACAGTAAACGAACGCAAGGTGATTGAAGCTTCAATTTTTTTGCACACGTACTCACGCTACGACCGAGAGCATCCTTGGGTCAAACTCGTCGTCATTTTTGATGAACACATGATGTTTGGCAGACTCCAAGTCGAAATCTACACGAGAACAGCAAAGGGCTGCGGATACAACAAAGAGTATGTATTCATGCCCAAAGAAGAACGACACCGACTTGCCAGAGAACGCTTGATTACACCTCGCGAATGGTCCAATCCTGGTGCCAAACCAGGTCTAGCTGAGATGGCAACCGCAGCAATGAGAAGGTGGCCAGAAGCACTTGTCTACACACTGAAAGGTGAAGAAGCAATGCTTTGGACGCCAGATCATGCAGACGCATTTGTCGAAAGAGAAGAACAATCCCTCCACTGAACGCACACCTCACCAGCCCGTGAAAGGTACCGGATTGCACGCAATCCGGAACCACAAAAGCATCTCGCCTGTCGGGATTTTTTTGTAGACTTTTCCAAAAAACATAGATACAATAAACAAACTATGACAATCTATCTTATTATCTATTTTATTTGTTTTGCATTTATTGCAAGATATCGATTTTCACTAGCACTGTCTTTTCTTATTTTTCTTCTTCCAACGTATCTACTTCGTTTTGATATATTTGGTATTCCAACAACTATTCTTGAAATCATGTTGTTGATACTACTCCTTGCCTGGCTGGCAAAATCTGGATTGAAAAAAATATACAACGATAGCGCGAGGCTTATAAAAAAATATCCTTATTTCTTCACTGCATCTTTTCTTTTTTTATTTGCCGCAACAATAAGTGTTTCCTTTGCAACAGAAACACGTGCTGCTCTTGGCCAATGGAAGGCATTTTACATTGAGCCATTTTTATTTTTCTTTATGATGTTGCATGTTTGTAAAAAAGGAATAAAAATAAAAAACATGCTCTTCGCACTTATGCTCAGTGGACTTGCAACAGGAATTCTTGTTACGTATCAACACTTTACTGGTTGGATGGTTCCATGGGATTTTTGGGAAAATGGAAATACCTTTCGTGTAACCGGGTGGTATGGATTCCCAAATGGTGTTGGTTTTTATTTAGCACTTGTATTCCCTGCTGCAATGTATGTTATGCATATGTGGCAAGGAAAATGGCAAAGTTATGTTGGATTACTTACACAAATACTTATTGTTCTTGGAATTATTTTTGCAAAAAGTACTGGTGCGCTTGTTGGTATAATTGGGACCATGTTGATACTTGCGCTGTTAAATAAACGAGGTCGTCCATTTGCAATTGGCCTAATCAGTATTGGAATTTTGTTTCTGCTTTTTGCGCCAGCAACAAACAATATTAAAAAAGAATTATTACTCCAAGATCGTTCTGGTCAGATTAGGATCTCAATGTGGAATGAGGCAACTGACATGCTCACTGATTCTCGGACAAATGCTGTATTTGGTGTTGGTCTTGCATCATATAAAAAGAGAATCCAGCCATATCATACAACAGTAAATGGAGAAGGTATTGAAATTTTTCATCATCCACACAATCAATTCCTTAGCTTTTGGTCTGAGATAGGTTTGCTTGGGTTGATTAGTTTTTTGTATATGATATTTATGTTGTACTCTATTTTTTTCAAATCGCAAAAAAAGTCACTCTCATATACTGCGTTCGTTCTATTAAATATTTTTATCATTATGTCACTTGTAGATTCGCCGTATATTAAAAATGATACTGCGATTCTGTTTTGGTTAATACCAACATTACTTTTGATTGATAGAAAACTAACAACTAACAACTAACAATTAACAACTAACAAACTCTTATTCCGTTACTTAATCTTACAAAAAGATAATGAACGAATCCTGATACTGCTGGCGGTTGTATTTCTTCACCAAAGATAGTTATCTGCGACATCTAAAAGCTGAAAATATTGTTTGTCGTGATGAAAAAATTGTTAATTGTTTTTTGTTAATTGCTAATTGTCATTATGGAGAGATGGCAGAGTCTGGTTGAATGCGCTGCTTTCGAAAAGCAGTAGTCCTGCAAAGGGCTCGCGGGTTCAAATCCCGCTCTCTCCGCGAGTGAAGCCAAATGGTTTCACCACAATCCCATCCATTTCAGCACGGAGGACACAGTGCGATTTTTTTTGTCTCGGATCTTCATGTTCATTGCGAGCATGTCACTCTTGTTCGGATCACCCGCAGTTGCAAGCCCACCTGATCACTGCGAAAAAATCCTGATCTACGGTGCAAGCACTCAAGTCAACAATAGCGCCTGGAACAAGAGCCTTGCATGGTACCAAAAACAATGCAAGAAATACACACGAATCAGGGACAGCTGGTCAGACAGAAAGGCACAACTCCACTACGCAGACATTGGCGGAAGTCAGTCGTCGAAACGCTCCAACTACGAATCTGTTGCAAAGATCATGTGTGAAGCTGCACGAAGAAGGACCACTGACATTGGAAAGCTCATGGTAGAAAGGAGATATCTTCCTCCACATGTGACCGATGCATGGAAAAAATGCGTCCGTGCAGAAAAAAAACATGGTGCAATCATCGAGGCAAGTGGTCAAAGTACATCTCCTGTTGCAGGAGAGTCAATCTTGTCTGAACTGGTGATCAGTGCTTACTGTGTGATCAGATTTCCATACAAAGATTGCAAATTGCATCAAATCAAAAGGCGGGAGCTGAGCAACATGACATGCAAAGGAGAGCTCAAAAATGCAACAGATCCAGGAAAGCCTCCGCTCTCGCTCTCGCACACAACTGCCCGAAAGATGATCTGCAAACGAACGATCAATTCCAAACCTGCACGAGGGTGGAAGCCTGGCGATGTGATTGCTCCACAAGCACAAATCCGGTTCATCACTTCCTACAAAGGGAACTACCTACTCACACTGCCGGCAGTAAAAGTCCCGGAAGCTGTTGGATGCAAAAACATGAAAATCCCTGACATCCAATTTCCAGCTGGCGGAGCAGATAGGAGAGTCCCAAACATTCGCTGTCCTGGACTTGGAAAATTCCCCACAAACATCACCACAACTCTTTCGTTTCGGATGGATGTGGAAGGAACAAACAAGTACGCACCACGCTTTGTGACAGTTAAACTCGGATCAAACTGTGGTAGCAGCGGTACTTGCCGACACTACGAAAATTGGAATGGGACAATTCGAGACCATTCAAACGGTTCTGTAACAGCAGACCTTGTCTCTGCCAAAAAGGGACGTATCATCCTTCCGGTCAAAGCGAACTGCAAATGGGCAGGCAAGACCAGATGCTTGATGAGAATGGTGAAGCTGAGCATCGAACCAAAATAACAAGGAGACGACACAAGTCAACCACCCCGCACGCGCACAAGGCATAGCCTCGTGACATCGCGTTGCGGGGTTTATGCTTTTTTATAGGTATCTTAAAATAGGTGTTTTTTTGATTTTATACCTTACCCTTGACAAAACATTAACATTTTGCTATATTTAGCTGTTTCTATTTCGTATAATAGAAGTATGTTCTTTTTGTTGTAACCCCTTGGACCGACCGCGTCACCCTGGCGCGCTCATTCAAGGGGGTACAACATGGAACGAATCCTTTCTATATCGCATTTTTTTCTTATCTTGTTTGCTGGTGGGTTCACCGTATTTGAACTACAGAGGAGCGGAAATATCACAATGCTGCTAATTTTCGTTTTCTTGCTCGAAATCTCGGTGGGCCTGTCGCTCATCTTGGTCAAGCTGAACCGGTTGGAGAAGAAGCAATCAGCTGCGCCGATCGGTCGGACTGCGGTCGCCGCTGGCATCGTAGTTACCCTGTTCATGGGCGGCTGCGCCAGCGACCAGCACGTCAACCTCGGCAGCACATCGCCGTGCACTGACAAGGAGCAGGCGACAAGCACCAAGATCGACTCCGAACCGACCTACAAGACCTGCCACCTGATGCAAAACAACACCGATCCGAAGAACGAGCGCGAGCTCTGGATGGCAATGGGCAACGTGTTCATCACCTGCCCGAAGAACGTCACCCTGAGCGCCCGCTCTGGCAAGGTCAACAGCTACCCGGTCGATGCCTGCAACGGCAAGCCCATGGCGATCGGAGAGGTCATCTGCGGCGGCAAGCTGGAGTTCAGCATGTACACCGTGGGAGGTCCTGCGGTCATTCGCCTGCACACCACGCCTTTGTACAAGGACGTTGTTCCAGTGCAGGTTTTGTTCCGAGATCACGAGAACAGCTGGGACAAGGTCGGCACAGAGATGGAGATCGTGCTGGACAAACACGACAGCGAATGGTTCACCATCGAACCGCTGCACTGACAACAACCAAGGAGTTCACCCTCCGACACACGCAACACCATCCCCTAGGGATAATGCTGATGTGTGATGCTCGGGGGATGGTTCAAAAAAACATCTTAAATTAGGTGTTTTTTTGATTTTATATCTAAGCCTTGACAAAAAATTGATATTTTGCTATTGTTAGCTATCTTATTTCGATATAATAAGTACACGCTCTTTTAACCATAGCCCCTTGTAGACACCGCACGGACTTTCAACAACCGACTTTTAACCAACCGTGCAGTGACCTAAGGGGGTATACCATGAAACACTTTGCAACCGCGATTTTCCTTGCCATGTTCTTGATCACCAGCACTGGCTGCGCTGACGACTGCCCGACACTGGACGACAACCTGCTCACCAACTCCGACGCCGGCTCCCATGCTGACGCGTCCGTGAGCAAGGACACGACCGCCAAGACCGACGTGCCCAAGCACACTAACGGCCTGGCTCTGCTTGAGCGCATCGAAGCACTCGACCTGTCGCACTGGGATGGATTCTACAAGCAACTGCAAGGCGGCTGTTTCTCCGAAAAACACGGATCGATCAAGGACGTGAAGATCTACACAACCAATAACTCAACGACCACGCTGAAGCAGGTCGCCGAGTACATCGCGTACAAGAAGGGCAAGCCGCTCAACTTCTCTGCGCTGCTCAGCTTCTACCAGTACACCTGGCGGACGGACGACGCACAAAAGAAGACCGGACTGGATCCAAAGAAGACCCGGCTCTACGCGCTTCACGAACAGCTCGAATGCGGGAAAATGCCACACATCAGCTTCAACCCAACGGATGGCAAGTTCGGCATCCACATGACGAGCAACCTCTCCATGGATCTCAAGGTTCCGAAGTACTGGGCCTTCCCGTACACGGTCGAGAAGTAGAGATGCAAGACAAACCAACCATCCTGATCCTCGAAGATGAAGACCGCTGGCTCGCACTTCTGAGGATCGCACTCGGAAAGGACTTTGAACCGGTCTTCGTTGCTGGATATGAAGAAGCACGTGCGATTCTGCGTTCATTGCCAAAACCTCCCTGGGCAGTTGTCCTGGACGGGTACATCGGCGAAGAAACAGATGAATCATTTGCACTGCTTCGTCATCTCCTCGACGTGGTCAAGTTCTCAGGTCCCATCATCGGAGTGTCGTCTGATTCTGAGGTACGTGCACAACAGCTGCAAAGAGGCTGCACGCACGTAAGCGAGAAACCTGAGCTTCGCGATTTTCTCCCCAGATTGTTGTCATAAAAGCAACTCGCAGACATAGGCCTTCCACCGTCGCCTACCAACGAAAGACGGTGGGCGACTCTTTACTATTTTTTGCAAAAGAATAATAAAGAGTCGTAACAAAAACCCGGCCAAAAGGCCGGGTTTAAATTTTTCAAAGAAATTACTATTTCAATGCACCCTCAATTTGTTTTGCAAGTGCTGCATCTGCGTTCTTGTAGATCAATAACATTGATGTGTCATCGTCTTCAACAGAAAGCATTGCATAGCTTCGCATATATCCTGCATCTGCTGCTTTTACTTGATTATAAAGTGAAAGGAGATCTGCATCTACAAATCCTTTTCTTGATGCATCGTTCAAATCAACAACAGAAAGTTGTGCGCTTGTTGAACCAAACTTATATTTTGTAATTGCATCAATTGCTGGCTGATTATTTGGACTAAAGACTGACAATCGTTTTGCCTTGTCATCTGCTTCTGTGAAATCAATACCTGCGCTTTTTAACTTTGACGTAACCATTGCAGCAGACATTGTATCTTTTGCTTCTGGTGCTGAACCTGGCTCTGCGCCATCATTTGGTGTTGCAGATCCACATCCTGCTCCAACAAGCAAGAGTGCTGCGAAGAGAAAAGAAAGGGTTTTCTTCATAGATATATGTTAATGAATGATGTGAGGATTATAACATATTTTTTTAATAATTTCTTGTCGTTTGCCATTATAGCTGATAATATTTATTATATAATCAATATTATTTATTATTAACACTAAATATGAGCAGACATGATGTAGGTGGATATGTACCACCAGAGGGACAAAGAGACACGACCGCAAAAGCACAGAGCGAATTAAGTTCAGATGAGAAGAGGAGGGTTGCAAATTTCGAACCAGACGATGATCAGATGGAAAGAGCAAGAGCTATCCTAACTGATGCTAGTAATGAAATTGGTTTAGATACACCTGATGACGCAGTAATTGAGCAAGTAGCAAAAATTATTGGAGCCCTTGGTGAAGAAAACATCCCACGTGCTGTTGATGGTGGTTTACAAAAACTATGGCTTCTGACAGAAGGATATATCAATACCGGCAAAGACCCATCACCTATCAATGAAGCTGCCCTTTCCGCGATCTTGCCTGGCAACCCTGAAGCGCTCACTGACACCCCTGAAGCAATCCGAAAAAGAATTGATGAACTTGAAGCTGAAGCGATCATGCCTATGCCACAAAAACCAGAAGATGGAGCCTCTCCAGAAGAAGTGAAAGAATACAGAAAGCAGCTAGTAATGCGACACCTCAAAGCGACATTGGGTAAACGATATGGAGTGTACAGCGCAGGCAACATGGAGAGCTTGGGTGAAGTAATGCTATATATAGCTGACTCTAAGCATCCTGATTTTGACAAATTACTCGAAGATGTTAGACAAAAATTAAAAGATGCTGGAGCTCAAGTGGAGAGCCTTCTTACCGTTCCAACAGAAAAAGATTTAGGAGAAATTGCAGACATGATAGCTGAAAGTGAAGTGCCTATACATGAAAAAACATCAAAAGAAAAGTACTTACATGATCAAGGGTTGGAAAAATATGTAGCCCAAGATCTAACCACTCGTTATGAAATTTATGATTTGCGCCAACAATTGCGTAGATAAACAAATTATAAAAAATCTGGAGTAAAAATTTCTGACTACAACACGTACCAACCAATATAGGAAAACAGTGATATACTAATAATTTCAAAAGTGTCACTGTTTTTTAGCGAACTGACGCTCTTGAAATTGCTGACTTGTGACGGTAAAATAGCTTTGTTGTGAGATAAAAATTTATACTTAACTAGTAAAATCACAGCTCCATATACTCGCAAACGCCAACTGTAAATAGATGTAAGGAAACAACCTATGACCAACATTGAAACCTTTCTTGCTTCAAATAAAATTGAATACGTACTCCACGAACATCCAGCACTTTTTACCTGCGATGATAGAAAAAAATACGATTTACATATTCCTGGTCTTGATTGTAAGAACTTATTTTTAAAAGGAAAAAAAAGTAAAAAATATTTTTTAGTAGTACTTCCTGCCGAGAAAAGAGCTGACTTAAAAAAAATTGGAAACATAGTCAATGACAGATTTTCTTTTGGGTCAAAAGAAGCATTGCAAGAAAAAATGAAGTTGACTCCCGGATCTGTTTCTCCATTTGGACTCATTAATGATGAAAATAATGAAATTGATGTTTATATGGATAGAGAAGTGCACGAGGCAGATATAGTAAATTTTCATCCAAACAGAAATACTGCTTCGTTAGAATTAACAAAAGATATGTTTCAAAAATTCTTAAATCTCCTGAAACATACCATTCAAGTCATTGATATATAAACTATGAAATTAATAATCATTTTGGGACCTCAGGCTGTAGGTAAAATGACAGTTGGTCAAGAATTAGAAAACATAACAGGATTAAAACTTTTTCATAATCATATGACCATTGAATTAGTCTCTCCATTTTTTGACTATGGTTCTGATGCTGGAAAAAGATTGGTTCACCTTTTCCGTGATGAAATTTTTAAAGAAGTCGCAAAAAGTGATTTGGAAGGACTTATTTTTACGTTTGTATGGGCTTTTGATCAACAATCAGACTGGGATTATATAGAAAATGTCTCTACGATTTTTGAGTCAAACGGTGGTACTGTTTATTTTGTAGAGCTCGAAGCTGACGCAAGTGAAAGAATGAAGCGGAACAAACATCCTGAAAGACTTAAACAAAAACCAACTAAAAGAAACCTTGATCGTTCAGAAAAAGATTTAAAAGAAACAATGACGAAACATAGATTAAATTCAGAAGACGGAGAAATCAAGAAAGCCAATTATATGAGAATTGATAATACAAATTTATCTGCAGAAGAAACAGCTAATAAAATTAAGGAAACATTTGAGTTATAACAATATGGGAGAACAAAAAACATTTGCACCGGACAGTGCAAAAAAACAAAAACCACATTTAACACATTTTGGTGGAAAAAATTATGATGTCCGAAAACTTGAAGCTGTAGCTGAATCACTTCCCACAGAACAATTTGATCTATCAAACACTGCAGCACTTGAACCAATATTGAAAGGAAAGTACTGGAAAGATGCAGACGGAAACTCAATTGGACCCAGTGATTTATTAGATGCTTTTGCAGTATGCGGACAAGACTGGGAAAAAGTTGAAAAGGCTCATCCAGAATGGGCACATCATATTGCAAAAACACGTCGTGTAAATTATGAGACACCGGTTTTGGTTCACAACAATACGCTCATAGATGGTATTCACAGACTAACAAAAGCTCTTTCTGAAGGAGCTACAACATTGCCAATGAAAGTATTTGAACAACTTCCGACTGATGCTGAATATAATGAATAATATTTATATATTTATGGATGGAACAAAACGATCTGACATTGCAAAAGGGTCAAAAGTCGCAATCATTTTAAAAAAAGATCAACCCACAGGACATATTACATATGGGTTTGTTCAAGATATTTTAACGAGTTCTGCTACACATCATCGAGGTATAAAAGTGCGACTAGAAGATGGACAAGTAGGAAGAGTACAAAAAGTGTATGAAGACTAATTTTTAAAAATCAAAAACAGCCCTTTGTAAAAGCTGCTTTTGAGTACGCCCGAGATCGTAAGACCTCGGACACAGATGAAAGATGTTGTTGAAGCACTACTGCAACGCAAAAGCCAGGTGTGGTCGATGAAGTCGAACCGTCTGAACCAAGCCTGCAGGCATGTCGTGATCACCATTGACCATGTACTTGTAGTCGATAAGCCTGTTCTGAACCGTCGTGTCATCGAATCGACGGTCCCGGATCATGATGATGACTCGATCGTAGGCTCTCTGCTTTGCCCTTGGTCGTCTGACCTGTAGTACAATGAAACGCAAAATCCTCATGTAAACCCCCTTGTGTTCTGGTCCGCAAAAAACGAACAGCAAAAATTCTATCATAATAAAAATTATTTGTCAATATTAAATGTATAAAGTATGGTTCATGTAGGTGTAGGAGTCATGATTTTTAACAATGAAGGAAAAATTTTAATTGGAAAAAGAAAAGGAAAACAAGGCGGACTCTACTCTATTCCAGGTGGAGAAGTTGAACTTGGTCATACATTTGAAGAGACTGCTATTAGAGAAATAAAAGAAGAGACAAATCTTGATATTATCAATCCAAAAGTAATTGGAATAACAAATAATTTAGAGACATATAAAAATGATGATTACCACTGCGTGTCAGTTCATTTAGTAGCAGAATCATATTCTGGCGAGCTAAAAAATATGGAACCACACAGATGTGAAGGATGGGATTGGTATGATATGAGTGACTTGCCAACACCACACTTTGAACCAAGCCAAAAAGGAATTGAGAATTATTTGAAGGAAAGGTTTTATAATAAATATGAGTAATCTTTTTATGTAAAATTGGGTACTGCTAGAGAGCACACAGATTTCCAGGATCAAAACAGATTGACCAGGATCTGATCCCTGCCTGCCGGTCCGATGCGCAAGCGATACGGACTCCGTACCTTGCGTCGGAGCAGGCAGGTGTGAAAATCCTGGATAATCCTTGTTATCTGTGTTCTATCTAGTCATACCTACAAAAATAAACCATCTTATGCTAATCAAAATTGAAAAAATCGAGCCACTAAAAGAAGATGAACGTGGAAACGCATATGAATTTCCTGTAAGAGCAAGTAAAAATATTATTGTGTTAAACAGACACAAAGGATCTATAAGTGGAAGACACTACCACAAAGGCACAACAGAAAGTAAAAGCCCTGAAACATTCTTTCTTGCAAAAGGTAAAGTACGAATTTTTGTGAAAGATGTGAAGACAGGAGAGGAAGAAGAATATACAGTCGAGGAAAATCACAAAATATATGTCCCAGCCATGACTTATCATGAAGTTCACGCACTGACTGATATTATGTTAATTGAATTTAATGTTGAGGAGGTAGACTATGCAAAAGAGACTGTAAAAATATTAGATAAAGAAGAATTAAAAAAATAGTAGGAAAGGCTTGATACAAATATAAAATTTGTTACAATAAAAAGAGCAAATTATTGTATCGTATGATAGACCCAAAGCTACACCCTTCTTCAAAGGGCAAGCCAATGCACTACTCTGTGGGTGCCATTATCAAAAAAGACGACACATACCTCCTTCTTGACCGTGTAAGTCCTCCTTTTGGCTTTGCAGCACCCGCTGGACATATAGATGAATGGGAAAATAAAAAACAAGCACTCAAACGGATCGTCCAACTGGAAACTGGCTTAGAGGTCGTCGACTTTACACTCTTGTCACAAGAAGAAATTGATTGGAATACTTGTAGTAGAAATATCCATGTTCACCACTGGTTTGTGTTTGAATGTAAGACAACTGGAGACATAAACCGAAGCTATTCAGAATCCAAATCTTTGAAATGGTATACGATAAAGGAAATGAAAAAGCTAAAACTTGAAGAAATGTGGAAATACTGGTTTAAAAAGTTAAAAATTATATAAAATCAAGAAAAAAAACGCTTGATTGTTCCCAAAAAATGCGCTACACTAAAAGCGTATTTTATTATGGCTTTACTTAAATCAAAAAAATTCTGGATTGTCGCAATAATCATTTTGTTGATTATTTTTGTGTTTTCAAGAGGAGGAGACAAAGGAAAAGCAGAAATCTCTTCAACGATTGTTGAAAAAACAACACTTGTACAGTCTGTAAGTGAAACAGGCTCTGTTTCTGGTGAACTTGATATTTCATATGGATGGGAAATAAATGGACGAGTCGCAAATATAAGCAAAATAGCAGGGGCAGAGGTAAAAAAAGGTGATATTATTGCAGAACTACAAAATGTAAAGCAGCGAAGTTCTCTTGCACAAGCAGTCGCACAGTTAAAATCGGCAGAAGCCGCGCTTAATTTAAAACTTGCAGGTGCAACAAACGAAGACAAACTCGAAGCACTCGCCCTTGTTGACCAACGAAAAGCAACATTAGAAAAAGTAAAAGCAACTGCATCTTCAGACGTGTTTGCTGCTGAAAAAGCAGTTGATACTGCAAAAAATAATTTACAACTTGCATCTGGAGGAGACAATAGTGAGATTGTAAATAATGCTTACGATGATCTTATCAACACATTAAAATCTTCTATTACTGCTGTTTCAGATGCACTAACAGAATCTGACAATATTCTTGGAATTGATAATGCAGGAGCAAATGATGCCTTTGAGCAAGGCATTAATAATGCTGATGCAACCAAACTGAGTACTGCACAAGATAGTTATAGACAAACAAGAGACTCAAAAGACAAATACTCAACCACAGTATTTGCTCTCAAAAGTGCCAGCCCACACAAAGATGTCGATGATGTTACTCCTTCAATAAAATCACTTATCTCAGATACTCAATCACATCTTCTTGATATGCAGAATATGCTAAATTCTGCCAATGTTGCATTGGATCTTTCTCAAACCGAATTGAATACACTCAAAAGTAATATCAATACTGTACTTACAACGGTTAATACTGCAAGCACAAATCTTACAAACGATGTTCAAGCAGTAACAACAGCAAAAAATAGTCTCTCTGGATATCAAATTGCCTATGACAAGGCTGTGCTTGATCTTGAAAATACAAAAACAAAATCCCAAGCAGATATAGATATTGCAGAGGCAAATGTGCGACAGTCACAAGCAGCATATGACTCCCTTGTAGCAGGACCTCGAGATGTAGATCTAGGAACTGCACGTGCCGATGTAAATAAAAACAAAGCAAATGTCCAATCTGCACAACATGAATTAGATAAAACTATTTTGAAAGCACTTGCAGATGGAGTCGTTGCAAAAATTGATGTGTCGGTTGGTGAAAATGTTACTGCACTCGATCCAATTGTGACACTTGTATCTGCAGAAAAGAGTATAGAAGTCGACATTTCAGAATCAGATATTGCAAAAATAAGTATTGATGACAAAGTCATGATTACACTCGATGCGTTTGGTGATGAAATCGAACTTGCTGGAAAAGTTATTTCAATTGAACCTGGAGAAACAGAAGTGTCTGGTGTTATTTATTACAAGACAGGTATTGTATTTACAGATACAAAAGATCTTCCTATACGATCTGGAATGACAGCAAATCTTCAGATTATAACCGACACAAAAGATAATGTTTTGATTGTCCCACAACGATCGATTATTAGAGAAGATGGGAAAAAATATATCAGAATTTTAACAAACAAAGAAAAAGCAGAATTTGATAAAAAAGAAGTCACCGATGGTATCCGTGGAGACAATGGATTAATTGAAATACTCTCTGGAGTTGCCGAGGGCGATGAAATCATCACGTTTATCAAAGAACAAAAATAGTATTGCTTTATGTCAGCCTCACTCATAGACATAAAAGACTTATACAAAGAATATGTCACCGGCGAAATTGTTACGCCGGTTCTTCATCATATCGATGTAAGCATTGAAAAAGGAGAATTTGTTGCAATCATGGGACCAAGTGGATCTGGGAAATCTACACTCATGCATATTATGAGTTTTTTAGATACTGCTACGAGTGGAAAATTCAAATTTGAAGGAAAGGACGTGAGTAATTTTTCTGATGAGCAACTTGCACAGATGAGAAATAAAAATATTGGCTTTGTGTTTCAATCCTTTAACCTTCTCCCCCGAACATCTGTGTATGATAATGTTCGTTTGCCACTTGTATATAGTGATCATCCAAATGATAAAGAAGCTGTTGAAAAAGCTATAGAAGCTGTTGGACTTTCACATAGAAAAAATAACTTTTCAAATCAACTTTCTGGAGGGGAAAAACAACGTGTTGCAATTGCGCGCGCAATTGTAAACGATCCTCATATCTTGTTTGCAGACGAGCCAACAGGAAACCTTGATTCCAAAACTGGAAATCAGATTCTTCAAATTTTGCAAGAAATAAATGATAAAGGACGAACAGTAATCATGGTAACACATGAAAAAGATACTGCAGAACACGCAAGAAGAATATTGTTTCTGCGTGATGGAAAAATTGAAAGTGATAAAAAAAATGGTCACCAACGAGCAGCAAAAAATAGTACATTACAAAAATAAAAAAATCCTGTACAGGATGATTGCTTCCACGTGTGTCATAATGCCAGAAAAAGACAGAAGCTTGTGGAGTTCTAAATAACAAATAACAATTAGCAATTAACAACTTAGTAGAGAATGTTTATTTATTTGTAGGAGTACTTCAATGAATTACTATAACACTCAATGTTGTTCAAGGTATTAGATTGGATTATTTTATCAAAACTTGTTAATTGTTAGTTGTTAATTGTTAGTTGTTAATTTTTTTAGTTGTTCATATCCTTGCGTGCGCATAGATATGAACACGCAAGGAACCTCCCTTTGTCCGAGACTATTTGACTGCCACAATCCAGGAATATTCCCCTTCCAACTCGAGTGCTGTGGACGTTGTTGAGTGGAAACGCAGCATGAAGCCGACGAGTAGACCGATTTGCTCCGTGGGGTCCCCATTGAAGCCCAGGTCAGTGAATGGCCGCTCGTCTGCAGGCACACGGATCGCGGAGAAGGCAATCGTGATGCAAGCGGTGTCGAGGCTCTTCACCTTACTTCTGAGTTGATTATTCCGTGACTGATGATTGGAAATGAGAATCGTGGTTGCTTCAGTGTGCATTCCTTGCTCAACCAGCTCAAGAGCTTCCTCTTCTGTTTCGGCAACATGGATGTCATACTGACCCGGCTCAACACCTGCTCGCCCCTCATGATTCCGAACCAGATTTCTCAGAACCATTCTTCTAACACTTGAATTGGAGTGGTGAAAAATGATCATATTTCCCCCTTTTATTCGTTGTTGCGTGAGCCAGATTAGTGTACCAAAAAATTTGATTTTGTCAATATTATGCAACCAAAAGAAACAATAAAAATTGCATGGGACAATTTGCATACAAATAGAAGACGAACAATGCTCACGATGCTTGGTCTTATTATTGGCATTCTTTCTGTTGTGTTGGTTATGTCTGTTGGTGCAGGAGCACAAAGTCTTATAACAAATCAAATTCAACGACGCGGCACAGATCAAATTGCTGTTCTTGCTGGTGCTGCAGAAGAAAATGGACCTCCTGCACAAGCACTTGGAATTGTTGTAACAACATTAACTGATGAAGATGGAAAAGCACTGCTCGACAAGCACAATGCACAGCATGTTCGACTTGTTACAAGCTATATTTCTGGAAATGACATCTTAAAATGGCAAAACGTTGAACGGGCAGTGACATATACGGGAACAAACCCAAGTTATCTTGAACAAGAAAAAGGAACAATGGATCAAGGACGTTTTTTTTCTGAAGGTGAAGAAGCTGGGCGTGCACGTGTTATGGTACTTGGTGCGGAAATAGCAAAAGAATTATTTGGAAATCAATATCCCATTGGCGAATCAGTAAAGTTAAAGAAAAAACAATTCAAGGTGATTGGTGTGTTAAAAGAAAAAGGATCAAGTGGATTTGAAAATTTAGATAATGCAGTATTAATCCCTCTTACAACAGCACAACGTGATTTGCTTGGTGTTCGGCATGTGTCTTTTTTGCGAATTAGAATTGATGATGAACAATATCTCCGTCAAAGTATTGAGGAAATCCGACAAACACTTACTGAACGACATGATGATGAAGATTTTTCTATTCGTAATACTGAAGATTTACTCAGCGTCTTAACAACAATTACAAATTCTTTAAAATTCTTTCTTGTAGCAGTTGCAGCAATTTCACTTTTTGTTGGCGGTGTTGGGATTATGAATATCATGTTAATTGCGGTGAAAGAAAAAACAAAGGAAATTGGGTTGCGAAAATCCGTAGGCGCAACAAGTAAAAATGTTCTTACTCAATTTTTAGCTGAGACAATCGTTATTTCCATTGTTGGCGGAATTATTGGCATTTTACTTGGAGTGATTATTTCATTTTTGATAGCAAAAATTGTCCAAGCACTTGGATATGATTACTCATTTATTATTTCACCTGCTTCGATTGTTGCCGCGCTTAGTGTTGCAACAGCAATTGGCTTAATATTTGGTATTGTCCCAGCAAGAAAAGCAGCAAAATTGAATCCTATTGATGCACTTCGATATGAGTAAAAAATTGAAAAAAATATTTACAATCCCCCATCACAAAAAACGGCATTGGCAGGCAGTATTTTCATCTGCGCTTGATACATTCCAAAAGAACAAGATAAGAAGTTTCCTTACCGTTTTTGGCATCATGATTGGGATTGGAATGGTGATTATTGTTCTGTCTGCAGGGAACGGATTGCGTGGAATAATATTGGATGAACTCTCATCTTTTGGTGATGATTGGATAAACATTGAAATAAAAGTTCCTTCTACTGGAAAAGCCTCGTTTGATAATGCATCAGGAATCGCTCGCGGCGTGAGTATTACAACACTTACATCAAAAGATAAGCAAGCGATTGAGCGACTAGACAATGTAGGAAATGCATATGCTGGAATTACAACACAGGTTGTTGCATCTTATGGAACAGAAAAAATGCGGCCAAGCGTCTTTGCCATGACTCCATCATACTTTGAAATTAGCAAAGGCAATCCAAAGTCTGGAAGATTTTATACAGAAGCAGAAGAACAATCTGCAGCACAAGTCATTGTTTTAGGAGCAACAGTTGCTGACACACTTTTTGGAAATGAAGATCCAGCAGGAAAATTTATAAAAGTTGAAGGAAAAGCATATGAGGTTGTAGGTGTTATGGAACGATTAGGAGCAACTGGATTTTTTGACATGGACGGGCTCGTCTATATTCCATTAAAAACTGCGCAGAAAAAAATTATGGGTGTGGATCATGTTATTTGGATTGTTGCCCAGACTGTTGATAATAGTCTTGCCGAGACAACGGCAGAAGAAATCCGCTGGCTAATCCGTGAACGTCATGATATTGTTGACCCAGACAAAGATGACTTTTCTGTTACCACAATGGAAGAATCTTTGGAAATTGTTGGGACCATTATCCTAGGAATCACATGGCTGCTTGTTGCACTTTCTGCAATTTCCTTACTCGTTGGTGGTGTTGGAATTATGAATGTTATGTATGTATCTGTTGCAGAAAGAACATTTGAAATTGGTCTGCGAAAAGCTGTTGGAGCTACTCGAAAAAATATTTTATATCAATTTCTTACTGAAGCAGTTGTTGTTACTGCATTTGGTGGACTGATTGGAATTTTATTTGGTGTATTTATTTCGGCAGTTATCGCGTTTGGTGCTCAATATCAAGGACTTTCCTGGACATTTAAAATTTCAGTATTTTCAATTCTCCTAAGTGTATCATTTTCAACTGCAGTTGGTGTGCTGTTTGGACTTTATCCTGCAAGAAAAGCAGCCGATCTAAATCCTATCGTTGCAATTCAAGATGAATAGGTATTATCTATAATGTAATATCTAATATATAATATCCATATGTTAGTTAAAAAACTTGAACATTGTGAAGAATTTATTGCTGGTGATGGGACACGTTTGCGAGAAATTTTGCATCCTAATAAGGATGACGTTGACTTTCGCTACAGTCTTGCCCACGCAATAGTAAACGTTGGGGATACGTCACAGGCTCACAAATTAACAACCTCTGAAATCTACTACATTTTAGACGGACAAGGTGAAATGTATATTGATGATGAAAAAAAATCTGTGGGTGTTGGAGATGCTATTGTGATTCCACCACATGCAAAGCAATACATTAAAAACACTGGAGATGTTGATTTAGTTTTTCTCTGTATTGTTGATCCTGCTTGGAGAGAAGAAGATGAAGAAATATTATAAATATTCTCTATGTCTCAAATAGCAATCGGAATTTTAGTATATTTATCTGTTATTTTTTTAATTAGCATTTTTGTTGCTCATAAAATACAAGGTTCAAGCAAAAAATTCCTTTTTGCTGGAGGCACACTACCATTTTTCTTTGTTATTTTTGCACAAATGGAACAAGCACTCGATGGAAATGCCACTATGGGTCTGTTCCATTTGGCTCGTGACTTTGGATTTTGGAGTGCGCTTACAATACCACTTGGTCTTGGAATTTCGTTGACTCTAGCAGGATTATTTTTTGCAGAGCCACTACGAAAAGCTAAAATTATTACTATTGGAGATTATTTTAGAAAAAAATTTGGAACAACAGTGGAAAGAATGGCTGCCATACTTATGATTATCAGCTTTTCTATATTGTTAGCTGGAAATCTTGCAGCAGTAGGACAAATCATTGAAAACCTTTTTAACATAGGCTTTGTTTCAGCAGTCATTCTTAGTTTTATTTTTATCTTCATATACACTTACTCAGGAGGCTTCATCTCTGATGTTGTGACCGATCCAATACAAGTTATCACGTTCTTAATCGGAATAATTGGTGTACTCTTTCTCATGATAAGCAATTTTGGAACAGAAATATTTATAAGTGAAACTGCTTACGATTTAAGCCAATTTACTTCTGCTTCCAACGGAGCAGTGATAAATTGGGCGACCATACTCGCGCTTGGTCTTGGCGATGTTATTGCAGTTGATTTTGTTGCACGAATTTTAGCGGCTAAATCAACAAAAGATGCAAAGCGAGGATCACTCCTTGGAGGAATAGGAACTATTACTATAGGAAGTATGTTCGCATTGTTTGGTGTAGCAACACTCATTTTTACAAATGAAACAGGTCTGTTTGAAATTCTTTCAAACAACTTTCCTGCAATACTTGTTATCTTTTTCTTAGGTGCAATAATTACAGCATCATTTTCTACTGCAGATGGAGCACTTTTGGGACCGGCTTCTCTTGTAGCAAGAAACCTTTTCCATAAAAAAAGTAAAATTGATAGTGGAAAAGATTTACTGTTGACGTATACTAGATTCTTTACAATCATCATCGGTTTTATTGGTGTTATTACTGCTTTAAGAATTTCACAACCAGGAATTCTATTGACCCTCGCATTCGACGTCGTCCTTTGTTCACTCTTTGCGTGTTTCGCTTTTGGAACGTTCTGGATTGCCAACAAAACTGCTGCACTCTATTCCATAATTGCTGGTGGAGCTCTTCGACTATTCTTCTTTATCCTAACTCCTACTATCTTTGGGGTACCTAATACATTACTTTATATAAAAAATAATTATTTTACAGAGGCATTTGATGGTTGGGCAACGATAGTTCCATTTGTCGTAAGCATTTTTGTTTATACGCTCATCACATTTATCTCAACAAGAAAAAAGATTCTTGCTGCAACATAGACCTTTTACCAAACAAAAAACCTCGAACACATCGAGATTTTTTGTTTTTCTCTGACCACCGTGATGATGGTCAGAGACTCCCCTTGAAACTCCACTTACAGCGCCTCATACACCCCAGAAAAATCAGGCAGACTGGAATCCATGATCACAGCAGAAGCAGCAAGCCATTCACCAAGTTCGCCGGTTTGCGAATCCCTTATCTTGAACCTGTCAGCCATGATGTTGTTGCCTTCCTGCTTTGATCTTATTTCGATCTCTTCGCCGTGGATGACAA
Organism: uncultured Gammaproteobacteria bacterium; assembly: GCA_965231005.1. Classification (GTDB taxonomy): domain Bacteria; phylum Patescibacteriota; class Patescibacteriia; order Magasanikbacterales; family UBA922; genus CAZTEU01. The sequence goes on along the minus strand of OZ246405.1, from coordinate 370,649 downwards.
GAATGCCGCTATTTCCACACTCTTTCATCCTGAAATGCCAACGCGGCTCACCGTTTCCGTCCATAGCACCCCCTTTTGTGCATAAGATGTATATAAAATCATATTTTTTTTCCTAAGTCAACTAGAAGTAGATAATAATCTTGTTCTCTGATATTATTTAATCATGCAAAAACGAGTATCTATTATTTTGGAAGAGTTGCAAAAACTATTTCCAAATCCAAAACCAGCACTCAACTACTCAAACAACTGGGAACTTCTTGTTGCTGTTGTTCTTTCTGCACAAACAACCGACAAACAAGTAAACAAAGTTACAGAATCTCTTTTTGAAAAATATAAAAGTCTAGAAGATTATGCCAATGCTGATTTAGATGTATTTAGAAATGACATTTCATCTATTGGATTTTACAAAAATAAAGCAAAGTATGTGATTGAAGCTGCAAACATGCTTTTGTCAGAACATGAAGGACAAATTCCAAAAACAATAGACGATTTAATAAAATTGCCTGGTGTAGGAAGAAAAACTGCAAATGTCGTACTTGCTGCAGCATTTGGAATTACAGAGGGAATTGCAGTAGATACACACGTTATACGACTTTCAAATCAATTTGGATTGACCAATCATCGTGATCCAAAAAAAATTGAACAAGATTTAATAAACATTATTCCAAAATCTGAGTGGAAACATTTTACACTTCGCATGATTGAATACGGAAGAGAGTACAGCCCAGCGAAGAACAAAACTGGAGATGATCCTATCACAAAAAAATTAACAACTAACAATTAGCAATTAACAAACTCGTATAGAAAGTTTCTAAAAAATAAGGATGGTTCTAAAATTTATTATTTATTATCTAATATATAGAATCTTTATAACGAACGAATGATAAGTTAAAAATCGTATGTAATATCTATAGAACATGCGAATCTTCACAGTAATCTATACTAAGTTGTTAATTGTTATTTGTTAATTGTTCCTTGAACACAAAAAACACCCACATCAACACATAATACGACAGTTCATACCATGTGTTGTGGCGGGTGTTTTTGAATACACCATTATGCCACAGGCTCAACTTCGTGTTTGATTGAAACCCATCTTCCGGGAAGATCTTTTGAGTCAGCTGGAACAGTGATCTGTGGTTGGGTTGGTTGAGTAGCAGCAGCGTTTGGAACCAGGTCAGAATAAAAGATAATAGCAAGGACCACAAGCCAGATCGTTCCGTACGTATAGATCATCCAATCATGATCCCATTGCATGCGTACCTCCTAGCCAGGTTTGCCAAAGTAAAAGCCGAAAGCAAATACTAACATTGCTACTCCCACAGCAATCCCAAACGCGACTCGCTTGGATGTATTCAGGAATCTTGCGATCTCTGCCAAAGCTCCAAATCGGTGCATTGTGTACCCCCTTTGTTAATAACAGTCTTACACAAAAGAGAAAGAAAGTCAATACAATAAAGTATCATTTGTCATCTCGACCGGAGCGAGAGGAGCGAGTGAAGTGGAGAGATCTCTCGACCTGCCTGCCGGCAGGCAGGCTCGCTCTGATCGCTCGAGATGACAATTAATATAAGAGGCTTTCCAAAACTTCAAAAGACGCGTATTGACTGAGCGTTTGCGTAAATATGAGAATACCAAGACCGACCAAAAGAAGTCCAAAAAGAATATTTATGTATTTGAGAATACGAGCGTATTTATTGATAATATTTGCAGCCTGACTTGTGAACGCACCAACAAGAAGAAAGGGCATTCCAAACCCGATGGAATAACTGAGTAATAGACTAAATGCAATTCCTGGCTGTGTTGCAGCAAGTGCAAGAATCCCACCAAGGACCGCACCAACACATGGACTCCAACCAATAGCAAAAGCTGCACCAAAAATAAATGCTGCTAATTTTTTTGATTTAAAATGATGTGTAATTCGAAGTCTGTGTTCACGTTGCAAAAAACCAATCTTAAATAATCCTGTTAAATACAATCCAAAAAATATCACAATAATTCCACCTACTCGTGACAGCCAAACCTGTGCATCATACGCAAATGCTTCAAGAGCAGAATTTAACAGAACACCGACAAGGGAAAACAATGCTGAGAATCCAAGTACGAAAAAAATACTGGTAATGAAAATTTCCTTTCTTGATGCAGGCTTTCCATCTGCAGATGTTCCTGCAAGATATGATAAATATCCTGGAATAATAGGAAGAACGCAAGGAGAAAGAAATGAAACAATCCCTGCAATAAATGAAAATAAAAGTGTACCTTCTTGCATACGGAATAATATTTATTATCTATAATTTAATATTTCCACCCGAAGGGTGGTCAGCCTTTGGCTGAAATAGTTATTAGCCAAACTTTAATTTTAAAATAACTAACGAGACTACCATAGCAAGTGTAATGCTACTCATGACAACCAAAGAAACACTTTGAATATAGTAACCATACGTCATCCAGAGAACTTGACCACACAAACTTATCAATGTCCAAGAGATCGCAATGTCTTTTGTAGATTTTGTTTTCCAGGATTTTAGCACTTGTGGTAACAGCGAGATCGCACCAAAAGTACCCGCCATAAAACCTATAAGTTCCACTGATTCCATATATAACTATTGAAGAATTTTATCAACTTCGTCGTGATACCGATCTTTCTTCCACGTATCTGGTCGCTTTAATACACGCTGACCATCCTTAAGAATAACTTTTGTGTGCTGATATGCAACACCATATTTTTGCGCAAGTGCTTTTTCATCTTTATCTGTATCTCCATCATTAAAGTTAACACGGAAACCAACAAGATTTGTGTCTGTAACTTCATCAAAAAACGCATGAGTATGTCTCAGTTCTGCAATACAAAGTGGACACCATGTTGCATAAAAATACAATAAGACTGTCTTATTTTCTTTTAATGCTTTTTCATAGTCAGCCTTGTTGTAGTCAATAAATGGAACTGTATTCCCAGCTAATTTGTTTCCTGAAAATGCAAATGTAGATGATTTATCCTTTTTCTCAACCGGCGCTGGCTCTGCCTGTGGCTGACTTACTTCTTTCTTTTCAAGAACAACTTCTGTTTTCCCAGCCGAAGGCTGGTCACCCTCCGGGTGGTTTACTGGCTCAGCCGGTTGTTCAACTTTCTTTTCTGGGATATTTGGATTTGGCTCTCCAACCGCAATAGATGGTTGATTTGAGTCTGAACTTGATGTATCTGCTGGTAAAGTAGATTCTTGAGTCGAGCATCCAGCACCAACAAGAATAAGACAGGCAAAAATAAAAGTAAGTGATTTGAGTCTGTTCATAAAAAAAAATTAATAGTCAATATACATATATTAACATCTTAAAAAAAATAAAAAAAGAGTCGGACTTCCCGCAAGAAACCCGACCTCACTCCTGTTCGTTTTTACCCTGCACCATAGTCCTCCTTAATCACCTTCGCGCTCACGCAAAATCACGATACTGAAGATGTCACCAGCTTTGATTTCTACCCCAGCAATGTGATCAGCTCCAACATCGCATTCGAAATACGGTTCATCACCAGACTGCGACATCCGGAGGGTCATCATTCCACTATGGACATCTTCGACCATCCCAATAGTTGAAACGACCGGGACAAATCGTTCGTCCGGTGGATCCTCTTTGTCAGTGGAGTTATCGTTGATCATGTCTTACTCCTTTGCGTCTGACTCAGGCTCAGAACGGAGCACCTGAATCCTGACGAAATCTCCGTGTTGAATCTGTCGAAACTGTTGTTGACCGGATTCATCGCCTCTTAGATCACACATGAATCGATCAGCCGTGCCATCCACAACAAGGAACAGCTCAACCAGAGCAAAGCCAGGGTCAAGGTCGTTCACCTTTCCAGTAAACGCCACCACCTCACTGAGTCCTGGATCCAATTCTTCGCTGTCAACAGCGACAATACCGTTTCCACTCATTTTCGATCTCCCATTTCTGGATTGTCCCCTGTCCATCCATTGGCAGAGGGTGCTGTTGATTTTGAACCAAGCAACTCTAGGCGCGCAGCAACCTTCTCGACCATTGTACGGAATTCGTCCCGCTGCCGAGGCGAAACGTTGTCGACCAGCTGGCTGGTACGACTGTGAAGCTCGTACACTTGTGCATAGTTGATCCGTCGATCGATCTCACCAGTCACCAGCGTCATGAGCTCTGCAAGCCGACCTTGATTGAACTCAGTCCAGGTCGTTTTGGAACTACACAACGCCTCAAAGCGCTCGACCATAGCAGGAATGTTCATGATCCTACCTCCTCAGTGGATGAAATGCGCGGCTGTTGAGGCCAGCACTCCTGCGATCTCGTCATTCTCGCATCGGACGCCGATTCCATTGAGCCCGACTGCCTGTCGACCCGTCAAAGGCATTTGCTTGAGCGCTGTGCAGAGCATGCGAACTCCATTCACATCACCTCGCTCGGCAAAAACGCGAATCTGGTCCGTGACGTTCGAACAAACCGTTCCGCGACGCAGGATGAGCAGAACGCGCAGCGTGCGTGCATTCTTCCGATGACGCAGAGACACTGGATCGTCTTTGCCCAGATCATGTTTCTCTGCATGCGCCAGCATTGACTCAAGAATTTCCCTACTCATGGTGACCTCCACGGTTCGTTTGTACGTTCTTTTTACACTAAACAGAGACAAAAGTCAACCTTAATAATTAACAACTAACAATTAGCAATTAACAAATTAGTTAATGATTTTCCAGAGCATCTTAGATATTTCTTCGGTAAGTGAAAGAATCTCTTTGTATGTATTGGAATCTAGATATTCTTGCTCTTTTGCAAAGTATAATAAGTATTTGGTTTCTTTTAGTGATCCAAACGCAATAATTTGAAACCTTTTGTTTTCTTTCTTGCCAAGCCGTGCAAACCCTTCTATAATATTGAGAATCACTGACAGTCCTGATCTCCTTATTTGAGATGTTAAGCCATACATTTCATTTTTTGGAAAATCTTTAGTTATTCTATAGATTTCTTTTGCTAATAAATCTGATTTAATAAACAGTGGATTGCTTTTACCTCCATTCATATTATTTTGTTAATGATTTAACCCTGACTAAAGAGTATAGTTTGCCCTATTATCCAGTCAAAGATTTAGCAATAAAAACCTTCTTTTTAAACAAATTGTTTATTTTTATTAAGAAATATTGGTACTAAACTTGTTAGTTGTTAATTGTTAGTTGCTAATTGTTTCCCTTTGTGGCACAGTAGACTTCATTATGCATAAGGTAACTATTGAAAAACTCGTATTTGGCGGCCAAGGCCTTGCACGTCTTCCAGATGGCAAGGTTGTTTTTGTATGGAATGCCCTTCCAGGAGAAGAAGTTGAAATTAATATCATTAAAAAGAAAAAAGACTATATTGAAGCAGTTGCAACAAAGATTCTTACTCCATCTCCAGAACGCGTTCAAGCGCGTGAAGAACATTTTCTTTCTTCTGCACCTTGGCAAATGATGGATTGGGATAGAGAAAACTATTACAAAAAACATATTGCAATGGAGCAGTATGGAAAAATTGGAGGATTAATTTTAGGAAATCAACCTCCTGAAATTGTTTCTGGTGATAAACAATATGGATACAGAAATAAAATTGAATTTAGTTTTGCACCCACAGACCCAAATCAAGATTATCAAAACAATCCTGAATACGAACCTGTATCGCTTGCCTTTTTTCAAAGAGGAAAAAAAGTACGAAAGCCAGTTACACACTCTGAACTTGCAGAACCTGTGATTAATGATGTTGCAAAAAAAATTCTTGATTGGGTAAATGAACAACAAATCCCAATGAGAAGTTTAAAAAGTTTAATTGTCCGCAGCAATGGCAATGGTCAAGCAATTGCTGCATTATTTTTAAAAGACAAATTATCTTTTGATTCTTTTCCAGAACTCAATGAACAGCTATTAGGATTTCATATCTATTATTCTACACACAAAAGTCCGGCCTCTGTGCCAACAGCACTACTTTATTCTGAAGGACAGGACTATTTAATTGCAAATATCAAGGGAACAAAACTAAAATTTGGTTTGCTCAGTTTTTTTCAAATAAATATTCCAATGTTTGAACAGGCACTTGATGACATTGCTGCATTTCTCCCACCAAAAACTCCTTTGATTGATTTTTATGCAGGTGTTGGTGCAATCAGTTTACCACTTTCATACAATCGCGAGAGTGCAATGCTTGTAGATAATAATGAAGAAGCAATTGCATATGCAAAAGAAAATATTGAAATGAATGGCTTGAAAAACTGTGATGCACAATGTATCCCTGCAGAAGAAATTACTGATATTATTTCGTCTGACAAGACTATTATTGTTGATCCACCACGCGCAGGGCTTCATATGAAAATGGCACAGCGACTTGCTGCAATAAAACCACCTCGCATTATCTACCTCTCCTGTAATATTGCAACGCAAGCAAGAGATATTCGACTGCTGGAAGAAACATATAAGGTTAGCTTTTTAAAGCTGTACAATTTCTTCCCAAGAACACCGCATATTGAAGGACTCTGTATTTTAGATAGGATATAATGATGTTGATGAGAATGTTATGGTATAATATTCTCTACTAGTTAATAACTATTAACCAATACTTTATGAATAAAATCATCCTTTGGACAGCCATTATTGGAGGTCTTGTCTTACTCGTATTTGGACTAGCAAAACTAGGCACGACATCTTCTGGTGGAATTGGCGCATCACTTCCACTTGCAGTCTCTGATGAAGATCATTCAAAAGGAGCTGAAAATCCAAAAGTAACAATTGTTGAATATAGTGACTTTCAATGTCCTGGATGTGCTAGTGTCTATCCAACTGTTAAACAAATCGTTTCTGAATTTCCAAATGATGTAAAATTTGTTTACAGACATTTCCCTCTCACACAAATCCATCCAAATGCAATCCCTGCTGCATATGCTGCTGAGGCAGCTGCCAAACAAGGAGAATTTTGGGCAATGCATGACATGATTTTCAATACACAACGAACATGGGCAAATGAATCAGACCCAATGACACATTTTGAATCATATGCTGAATCTCTTGGTCTTGACGTTGAAAAATTCAAAGAAGACGTTGAAAGAAAAGAAGTAAAAGATAAAGTTGCACGAGATGAACGCAGTGCATCTGGCTTGCGTGGCACACCAACATTCTTTTTAAATGGAAAACAAATAGATAATCCTGCAAACTATGCTGAATTTAAAACTCTTATCGAAAACGCAATTAACAGTTAATTACATTGTCATCGCAATGCTTGTCATTTCATTGTTTGGTTTTGCAGATGCAACATTTTTAACAATAAAGCATTACAATGGATCTGACTTGGTCTGCGGTGAACATGGTGGATGCAATGTTGTAACAACAAGTGAATATGCAACAATATTTAATATTCCTGTTGCGCTTTTGGGATCGCTGTACTACCTTTCAATATTCTTGCTCAGCGTAGGTTATCTTGATTCAAAAAATAAAACTGCAGAAAAGCTACTCAGTTGGCTTCCAATTTCTGGACTTGCAGCATCTGCATGGTTTGTGTACTTACAACTATTTGTAATCAATGCAATCTGTGTATACTGTATGGGATCAGCTGTAACATCAACCCTATTATTCATCCTTGGAATGACAATCTTATATAAAAAGAGATAAAATATGAACCTTCTTGTTTCTGGCTCACTTGCCTACGACTACATCATGGACTTTCCTGATAGCTTTAGAAATCACATTCTTCCCGACCAAATCCACATATTAAATGTGTGTTTTGTTGTTGAAGAATTAAAGAAAAACTTTGGAGGAACTGCCGGAAATATTGCGTTCACATCAAACCTTCTTGGTGGAAATCCAACAATTTTAGGTATTCTTGGAAAAGATGCATCTGACTACGAAACATGGTTTAAACAGAATAATCTTTCAACAGAACACATTACTGTTTCAAAAGAAAAAATGACTTCTTCTGCTCATATCACCACTGATAAAGATGATAATCAAGTTACTGCATTCTTTCCAGGAGCTGGAGATGAAGCAATGAATACGCATGTAAGTGATGTAAAAGAAAAACCAACTATTGCAATTATTTCTCCACGAAAAAAAGAAGTCATGTTGCAACATGCAAAAGAATGTTTTGAAATGGACATTCCATTTTGTTTTGATCCTGGACAACAAATTTCAGCACTTAGTCCTCAAGAATTCATGGCAGCAATTGGGCAAGCAACATTTTTGATTGGAAATGACTATGAAATGAAAATGATTCAAGATAAAACAGGATGGGACGCACATGAACTTCTCAATCATGTTGATGTTGTTATTACAACGCTGGGAAGTAAGGGATCAATTATTAAAACAAAAGATGAAATGATAGAAGTTGCTCCATGTTCACCACAATCTGTTGATGATCCAACTGGTGCTGGTGATGCATACCGTGCAGGATTTTTTACTGCCTATGCAAAAGGACATAATTTGAAGACTTGCGGACAGGTTGGTTCTGTTGCAGCATGCTATGCAATTGAACATTATGGAACACAAAATCATACTTTTACACTCGATGAATTTACAGCACGATATCAAAAGACCTATTTGGAGAAGTTGAAGATGTAAAATTTAAAATGGAGTATCAGAAAAACACCACGAATGGTGTTTTTTCTTATATAGAAGAACGTCTTTCTGCCAACCTGGCTTTCCCTCCCAAAAAACCAAATATCATTGGGACAAAGAAAATTGCTAATACTTGTACTGTGCCAGGAATAGCATCACTAATTCCTGGAGCTACATATGGCAAGGCAATAATCGGAAGAGGAAGTAATAATCCAATTACAGATGTTGCTGACCTTCCATATCCCATGAGGGCGGGAACCATAAACCCTCCGAGGACAATAAACACGTTGAGCAAAATTAAATATGCATCAATAACATGAGACCTCAATATAATCGCTGCGAGGAATGTAAAGATACAAACACCAACAACAAAATATCTTACATGTGTTGTAGAATTTTTTCTTCCACGAGTATATTCTTTTGAAAGAATTGTAGAAATCGCATGAATTTCTGTATCAGCAGTTGAAATAAATCCTGCAAATAAACCAATCACAACAATTGTTTTTGCAAACACTGGCAATGAATGAAGTAATGCCTCAAACGAATTAACTGGCGTGATCGCCAATAGTCCTTTTCCAGTATCTACCAAACTTCCGACAGGTAAATTCAAAACTGTGTGCGCACCCACATACGCGAGAATGAAACCAAACACTAAAAGTAAAACAGCATTAACGTTCAATCCTCTTTTCGCAATCGTATTTGTCTGTGCTGCTGTAAGACGTTGCCAAATGTCTGCACCACCAAGCACCCAACATATCCCACCAATAAATAATAAGAGTAATGTATTTGCGTCTGGAATTGTTGTAATGCTGAGTGCTGCTTGCACCGGCTCTGATGATGTTGTAACAACAAACGCAATCAATATAAAAATAACAAAAAGTGAAACCACCTGAATAATATCTGTAAAAAGAATACTGCCAAATCCGCCACGGTAAACATATGTTCCAACTACTGAAACAAGTAAAAGAACAGCAAATGCATATGGCAAACCTGTTAGAATATTTACAACTATTCCACCCAAAACAAATTGCATCATAAGAAGTGATCCTAACGTAACCAAAACATAGAATGCTGAAATTACTGATGCTTTTCGTCCGCTTGAAATCCAAGCAATGTCTGGTATTGAAACAACATCATAGTTAGAATCTTCATTGTGAGCAGTATGAAATTTTCTTAATTTTTCTACAAAAAACTTGGAAAATATAATCGCTCCAATAGCAAAACCAGCAAACAAAGCAATACTCGACATACCAAAACTGTAAGAAAGTTCTGACATGTACACAAACTCTCCTGCACCAACAACAGAGAAAATCCCAAAAATAATCTTTAGATTCCTTATTTTCTTGTGCCCCATGGTAAATCCACTGAGCGAATTGTCAGATCTGTGAGTCTCTCCTAACCATATCAACACAGCACTAAATGCAAGCAAAAGTGCAATGCCAAATACTGAAACTCCTGCAATAGTCATATCTCTTTTATTATCTTTAAATTAGATTGATACTTAATTGTTGCATGATTCTGCTCTTTTGTCAAGTATATTGATAATTTATTCACAGTATTCTCATTTATCAATAATCTATTGACATAATATTCTCAATATGCTAGAATATAGTAAATATCAATACTATGACATCATTTGACCCAATACACCCAAAAAATGGAGCTATTATAGAACTCCTGGCAGAACACCAATCCTTAAAACCAAAGGAATTGTTGGGATTACTCAAAAAAGAACGAAATATAGTGCTTTCTATAGCAAATTTTTATAAAATTCTTGGGCAAATGGTAGACGAACAAATACTCGTAAAAACAAAGGGGCGAGTTTCAATCAACATGACATGGGCAACATATGCTCATAAATATACAAGCATGATGCAGCAAAAAGCAGAACTGGGAGAAGATCCCTTTCCTGCTTTTGATGAAGGAGAAACAAGAATATTTAATGCAGAATCACTAGATAAGATTGACCCAATTTGGACTCATCTTGTTTTGTATCTTTTTACCCAAGAGAAAGATGAAATAATTAGAGTGTATGAAGCACATCCGTGGTATTTAATTGGTAGACCAGGAACAGAGTTGCGCATGTATGATAGTTGTTATGTCCAAGGAAAAAAAATTAACATGCTTCTAGGAAACAAAACCTTCCTAGATAAATACGGATTAAACTTACACAAAACAACACCATGCAATGCAGTTATTGCAGATGAATCCCCGTTTGCAGGAGAAGGATACACGTTTTGGTTATGTGGTGATTATATTATTGAATGTATCTTTCCTGATTTGATTGCGCAATACTTTACAAGTTTTTTTAACTCAACAAAAAAAATGGAAGACTTTGACTTAAATACATTCACAAGTATCTTTCACATTAAGGTTCCAACACAACTTCGTGTAACAAGAGATAAAAAGAAAGCAGAAACGCTGAGGAAAAAATTTGATGCTTCTTTTGAAGAATAAACACCTTGAAGCCAACCCCTATTTCCGTTATAATACTCCAGTAATTAACCCTATTTATATGTACGCAGCAATCGGACTACTTATCCTCGGTCTTGTTATCCTTCTTGTTGGAGGAGATATTTTTGTAAAAGGGGCAGCATCCATTGCAAAGAGATTTGGTATTTCTCCAATTGTTATTGGTCTGACTATTGTTGCATTTGGAACCTCTGCTCCTGAGTTAGTAATTAATCTCTTTTCTGCAGCACAAGGTGCCTCTGATATTGCATTTGGTAATGTCCTTGGAAGTAATATTTCAAATATATTGCTTGTTCTTGGTGTTGCATCAATCATTCGCCCGCTTGCCGTAAAAAAAGGAACAACATGGAAAGAAATTCCATTTAGTGCACTGATCATTTTTGTTCTTTTCCTTCTGACCAATGATGTTATGTTTGGAAACAATGGACAAAATATTTTGACTCGTGGCGATGGATTAGTATTGATGAGTTATTTCCTTATCTTTATGTACTACACCTATGGACTAACAAAAGTAGAAGGTGAAAAAGACGATGTGGAAACATATAAATTTTCAACATCAAGTGTATTTATTCTTGGTGGTATTATCTGTCTTACCTTGGGAGGAAAATTAATGGTAGACAACGCTATTATCTTGGCTAAAATTGCAGGTCTTTCTGAACTCCTTATTGGACTTACAATCACAGCGGTTGGAACTTCTCTTCCAGAACTTGTTATCTCAGCAATTGCTGCGTACAAAGGACATGTTGACATTGCCATAGGAAACGTAGTAGGATCAAACATATTTAATGTCCTTTGGGTCTTAGGACTCACCCCAGTTGTTTCACCTATGACTGTTACAGGTGAAATAAACACAGACATTTTTATCGCTGGAATTGCTTCTGTCCTCTTGTTCATCTTCATGTTCACAGGAGGAAAACGTAGACATTATGAGCTGCGCAGATGGCAAGGAATATTATTTATACTCCTCTATATTGCATATACAACGTTCATTGTTGTACGAGGATAATCTATATTAAAAACTAATACTCAATAACCGTATGGACGAAACTCAAGATTATAAAGTAAAGGATTTATCACTTGCCGATCTTGGACGCAAGGAAATTGAAATTGCAGAAAAAGAAATGCCAGGACTCATGGCAATTCGCGAGCAATACGCAGCTGAACAACCGCTCAAAGGTCTTAATATTATGGGATCTTTGCACATGACTATTCAAACAGCAGTGTTGATCGAAACATTGACTGCTCTGGGTGCAAATGTTCGCTGGGCAAGTTGTAATATTTTTTCAACACAAGACCAAGCTGCTGCTGCAATTGCAAAAGCTGGCATTTCAGTATTTGCTTGGAAAGGTGAAACACTCGAAGAATATTGGTGGTGTACAGAACGCGCACTTGATTTCGGGAACGGAAAAGGTCCGGATCAAATCGTTGACGACGGAAGTGATGCAACCCTTCTCATTCATAAAGGTGTTGAAGTAGAAAAAGATCCATCTCTTTTAGAAAAAGATTATAGTAATGAAGGTGAAGATTTTCGAGAATTGATGAAATTAATTAAAAAAGAATACGAAAAAAATCCAACACGTTGGACAGAAGTTTCAAAGGTTGTAAAAGGTGTTTCTGAAGAAACAACAACAGGAATTCATAGACTGTATCAAATGCAAAAAGCAGGTACACTTCTATTCCCTGTTATTAATGTAAATGACTCTGTTACAAAAAGTAAATTTGACAATGTATATGGATGTCGTCACTCTGTTATTGATGGATTAAACCGTGCACTCGATGTCATGCTTGCAGGAAAAACAGCATTGATTTGTGGATATGGTGATGTTGGAAAAGGATGTGCACAAGCATTGAAAGGACAAGGATGTCGAGTTATTGTCACAGAAATTGATCCAATCTGTGCACTTCAAGCAACAATGGAAGGATATGAAGTGTCAACTGTAGAAGATACACTTGGAGAAATTGATATTTATGTAACTGCAACAGGAAACAAAGATATTATTCGTGTTGATCACATGGAAAAAATGAAAGATCAGGCAGTTGTATGTAACATTGGCCACTTTGACAATGAAATCCAAGTAGAACCATTGAATGAAAGAAGCGATATTACAAGAGTAAATATTAAGCCGCAAGTAGATAAATATATTTTCCCAAGTGGAAAAGAAATGTTCTTGCTTGCAGAAGGACGACTGATGAACTTGGGCTGCGCAACAGGTCATCCAAGTTTTGTCATGAGTAATAGTTTTTCAAATCAAGTGCTTGCACAGATCGAATTAGTAAAAAATAATTATGATATAGGAGTATTTACTCTACCGAAAAAACTTGATGAAGAAGTCGCACGACTTCATCTTGGAAAACTTGGAGTAAAACTAACAGAAATGACAGAAGATCAATCAACCTACGTCGGCATACCAAAAGATGGACCGTACAAGCCAGATCACTATAGATACTAAACAGAACCCTCTACGGGTTCTTTTAAATTCTTCTTTGCACTAAGCAATAATGCAAACAAGAATGATGCGCTGCCAAGCCTCTTGCAAGAGGCTTGGCAGCGCGAATGCGCCTGGTCGCAGACGCTACGTCTTGCGGAGTTTTTCAAGCTCTTCGTTGCTGGTCGGGATCGGGTCCCCCGGACGCCAGCCAGCCGCGATGATCTCTGCGACACGACCCAGATCCATGCGGACGTGAAGCGTGGTCTGTCCGTCTGGATCCGTGACCGGATTGACTTGTGCACCAGCAAAGGCTGCTCCACGATCAAGGTCCGAGGCAGCAGAAGCCATTGCAGCGTCTACTTCATCGACAACAAGATCAGCCATCTGCACGAAAAGGTTCGCAGCCTGCACCGGCAAGAGCAACCCCTGGCTCACCATCTCGTTCAGGGCTCCCATTACTGCCATTTGGAACGTGATTTTGTCCGAGATCCTGACGCCGTTTTCGTAGATGTAGCCGTGATTGACCGGCAATGGGCAATCGCACGCTCTGTATTCAAACCGGCCGGTCCCCTGTGCCGGGTCGGCGATCGCCACAATGCGCGCAATGACCTCAGACGAATCCTCTGCAAGTTCCAGTGAAGCCAGCTCGCTTTGCAAAGCATCCATGTCTTCGGTCGTGAGATCATGCACCATGGCCAGGTGGACGAGATTCTTCCGGATGACACTACAGGACACCATACCCAGGGACGGAGATCTGCCATCTACCAAAAAAAACGCAACCTTCAGGCCAGCAGCCCGCATCAGACCAGGGACGACCTCATCTGCTGCCATACGGATTTCAATACTCATAATAAAGTACCTCACAAAGCAGTACATCCCCACCCATTCTGCTCTGTTGTGTGTAAAGATGGGGGAAAACCACAGGACGCAAACCCAGTAATTCCCCACCATCTTTGTGGAAATACTCCGACAAAATATAAAGAACAATGACCTACAATAACAAAAAATACACTCATTGTCAATTGTTGCTAGAATTTATGTCTTTTCCCTCCTACTGTCATTGCAAAAACTATGAAAATACAATAAACTAAGTATATACAGGTATACCTAATAGATCTATCTTTTATGACAACAAGTATCATTATTTTAATTATCCTCCTTGCCCTTTCTGCCTTTTTTTCTGCTGCAGAAGTCGCATTTGTCTCTTTAACTGATGCAAAAGTAGAAACAATGGTGAAAAGGAAGCTCCCGCGTGCAAAGCAAATCCAAAAATTAAAACAAAATCCACGTCGCCTTTTGGTGACCATTTTGATTGGAAACAACATCGTCAATATTGGATCTGCATCGTTTGCAACGGTTGTGGCAGCAGATCTTTTTGCCTCTGCTGTTATTGGAATAACAACTGGTGTAATGACACTCCTTGTGTTGATTTTTGGAGAAATTATTCCAAAATCATATGCAACAAATCACAATAAAAAATTTGCAATCTTTGCAACACCATATTTAAAACTACTTCAATGGATCACACTCCCTCTTGTTATTATTTTTGAATGGTTAACAAATATCTTTGCCGGGAAACATACACAAGATAATGTAAGTGAAGAAGAATTAAAAGCAATGGCAATTGCTGCATTTAAACAAGGAGCAATCGAAGAAGACGAACAAGCCATGATAGAACGATTATTTAAATTTAATGACATTACTGCTGAAGATATTATGACACCACGCGTAAAATGTATTTATCTTGATGCAAAAATGTCTATTAAAGATGCAACAAAAATTGTTGAGAAAAATCCACACACACGATTTCCTGTTGCAGAAGATTCTCCAGATGAAATTATTGGGTTTGCACATTCAAGAGATCTATTAATCTCATACGCGCACGATGCAGAACAGAAATCAATCAAGAATATTATGCACCCAATCTTGCGTGTGCCAAAACAAATGCTTATTGACGATGTGTTAGAAGAATTTCAAAGATCAAAAACACATATTGCTGTTGTTATGGATGAATTTGGTGGAACAGAAGGAATTATTACGCTTGAAGATGTTCTGGAAGAACTTGTTGGAGAAATTGCTGACGAGCATGATATTGAAGACAACATTATTAAACGTATAGATAAGAAAACAATCCTTGTTTCTGGAGATGAAGATATTCGAGATATCAACGATTTCTTAAATGTAGATATTCCAGGAGAAGATTACGATACAATTGCACAAGTTATCCTTGATAATATTAAAAAAGCACCTCGTAAAAATACAAAAATCACACTTAACAATGTAGAAATTAAAGTAGAAAGTGTGAAAAAACGTTCAATTGAATTGGTGCAGATTAAGAAAAGCTAACATGTTAGTACGTCTGCAAAAACATATTGCTGATCTAGGTTATTGTTCTCGTAGAAAGGCAGAAGTATACATCCAAGAAGGAAAAGTAAAAGTAAATGGTAACATTGTTACAACACTTGGCACAAAAGTAGATCCAGAAAAAGACAAGGTTACTGTACAAACAAAAAAAACGCCGCAAAGCTTTGGAAAAAAAGTATATATAGCATTTCATAAACCAACAGATGTTATTACAAGTGCAACAAGTTCACAAGGAACATCTGTTATGGATTTTTTGCAGGTTGAAAATCAAATTGGAAGAAAAAATATTCCACTTACTGAACGTGTCTACCCTGTAGGAAGATTAGATAAAGATTCTGAGGGGCTTATTCTCCTTACCAATGATGGTGAACTTGCAAACAAACTCACCCATCCACGATACGAACATCAAAAAGAATACGAAGTAACAATAGGAAAGGCACTTTCACGAGATGCAAAAAAAGTATTGGAAAACGGCATGGATATAGAAGACGGTTTTGTTCAAGGAATTAAGATTAAAAGAGAACAAAAAATAGGACGAAGAATTATTATTACTGTTATTTTGAAAGAAGGAAAAAATAGACAAATTAGAAAAATGTTCGGAACACTTGGATATGATGTTCTTGTATTAAAAAGGACTCGCATACACAAACTCAAACTAGGCACACTCCCAATAGGAAAATGGAAGTTTGTCAAAAAAACAGATATTGTCTAACATTAGTTAGTAGTTACTAGCTATTAGTTATTAGGCAACTAGGACAAAATTTTCTAGAAAAACTAATAACTATTAACTAATGACTAATAACTAGTAGTAATATGCCATTTGGATTTGTAGAGGGAAGATTTTCCCTTGCTAATAAATTTTGGAAAGATAAAAAACAGCCAGAATCTGACCTATCAGAAAAACTTCAGGCAATGGAGAAATTTTATAGTGAAAAGAAACAACAACTTAATGAGCAAACTGGAAAACGTATCAAGGCACAGCAAGCAGTAGATGAAATTGAAAGAGACGTTAGACATCGACGCGGAGGGAAATACACCTACTATAGATCTGAAGAATTAGATGCAGCCCATTTGGAATGGGACAAACAAAAACTACAAGAATTAGTAATTCAACAAGAAATACTTGCTGGACCTAAAACAGACGGATGGGATGAAGAACATGGTAAAAAGGAAGAGCATGCAGCGGCCGCAGCAAAGCTTGAAATTGATATACAACTACTAAGAAAAAAAATTGAAGATGCAGAAACACTTACACAAGCAAGGAAAATACTTCCTGAAGCAGATAAAGAAAGACTAGAGGCAGTTTACAAAGAGCAACACTTTGTAAATGTCCTTTCAAAAATATATAAATTAAAAAAGACACTTCCAAAAGATCGAAGAAAAGTATATTTTTCATCAAGTAGTTCACATAATAAAAGTAATGATCTACAAGCGCTCTCAGATATAGAAAAAGACGCAGCAGAGCTTCTCGACTACAAATACAAACCCGGCATTGTAAAAGCCTACGACAAAAGAACAGTGGCAAGAAATGCTGAAATACGTGGTGAACCAGATGCTTATGACGCTGTTGAAGATGCTGAAAAGGAATTTGAATCAGCATTACAAAAATTTTTAGACCTTGAAGATGAATTAGAAAAAGAACTCACAGCATTTGAACATTCTGGACAGCTTGAAGGTGCAGCAGACGCTGTAAGAAAACTTGAGGAAGAAATTATACGTCTTGATCCACAAGCCACATATGCTGAAAAAACAATTTCAGACCAGATTGCTGAAAAAGATCTCATGTTTGCTATTAATAGAGAAAAACTATATCCCAACAGGGAAAAGACAGGCAGACTCTCTGCAAGAGAACACATTGCAAGGAAAAATGCTCAAGTTGATAAACAACTGAGAAAACAACACAAAGAAACAATGCAAATTCCATTAGGGGAGAAAAAAAGTACAGCAGAACTTATTGCTGAAGCAATTGCCGAGGCAGATGAAATGATGGCACGGGCAAGAGATAGAATGAAAAAAGAAAGAATGCGACCAGCAGCATAGCAGATCTTAAAAAAGTTTGTTATACTCTAGGGGTAATAACTATTAAATATTAACCCAAACCGATGCCTCCATCAAAAAAGCACACACTTAGTTTTGATACCATGAGAACCATTTTCTTTTTTGGTCTTATTATATTACTAAGTATTGCAATGCTCTATCTTTTTGAGCCATTTTTTTATCCAATCTTTTGGGCAGCTATTATTGCTGTTATGTTTGCTCCTGTTCACAAATGGATGTTAAAAAAAATAAAGCATGATGCCATGGCAGCATTTTTCATGCTTGTACTTGTGGTAGTTATTTTAATTATTCCGCTTGCGATTCTTTCAACGCTTATTGTTGGTCAATCATTTGAATTATATCAATCAATTGCGCAGAGAGATTTACAACACGATGTAGAATTGGCAACAAAGTGGATAGAAGGAACTGCACTTATGCCATTTTTTGATCAGGCAAGAGAACAATGGCCAACATATATTTCAACTGTTGCAGAAAAATCAACAAATTACATTTTACTCTGGGCAAAAAATATAACACAAAATTCTGCGAAGTTCATGTTCATGTTCTTCTTACTTTTATATACACTGTATTATTTTTTCAAAGATGGAAAGCGAATGTTAAAACGACTTATGTACTTATCTCCACTTGGAGACAAGTATGAGCAAATGCTCTTTGACCGATTTAACTCCGTAACACGAGCAACAATGAAAAGCACATTTATTATCGGTGGTATTCAAGGATTTTTGGCTGGTGTATTATTTTGGGCGGTTGGCATTGAAGGTGCACTTATTTGGGGAGTTATTATGACAATTCTTTCAATCATTCCTGCGATTGGTTCTGTAATTGTTTGGCTTCCTGCAGGACTAATTATGCTTGCACTTGGAAATATCTGGCAAGGAGTACTTATTCTGGTGATTGGAACATTTGTAATAGGTTTAATCGATAATTTATTACGACCACCACTTATTGGAAAAGATGTTGAAATGCATCCACTTCTTGTTCTGCTTTCTACACTTGGTGGAATCTTCCTCTTTGGAATATCAGGATTTGTAATTGGACCAATTATTGTGTCCCTTTACCTAGCAATCATGTCAATTTACAACCACTACTACAAACACGAGTTGTCGCATAACTGATAAAACTAAAACAAAAATTCCTGGTCTTTACCAGGAATTTTTTTGTACCGCGGGCGGGATTTGAACCCGCAAGCCCGAAGGCAAGGGATTTTAAGTCCCTCGTGTATACCGTTCCACCACCGCGGCAGGTATACAATATCCATAGACTATCATACTGAAAATTGAAAATCAAGTACCTCTAGCCTTGATTTATTCACTGAATTGGGCTAATATTAGAACTGTTATTATATATTTCTTATGAAGAATGAGCTTAGACATATCGCAATAGTAATGGATGGGAACAGAACATGGGCTACTGCAAAAGGACTTCCAAAACTGGTTGGGCACACAGAAGGAGCAAAAAACGTACGCACTATTGCCATAGCAGCGACTGAATTCAACATCCCCTATTTGACACTCTGGGCACTTTCAACTGAAAATTTCAAAAAAAGAAGTGAAAAAGAATTAGAACATTTATTTTCCCTTGCAAATAAAATCCTTAATCATCTAAATGATTTTAAAGAATACAATGTTCGTTTTAATACCATTGGTGATCTTACAAAACTTCCAGAAAGAACACAGGAAGTCATGCAGGAATTAAAAGATAAAACAAAAGACCACACTGGGACAGTTCTTACATTAGCAATTAATTATGGTGGACGAGATGAAATGATTCGTGCGATCCACAAAGTTATTGATTCAGATGTGTCATCTGATGAACTTACCGAGGAGTCATTTGAGAAATATTTAGATACTGCAGACATGCCAAACGTTGACCTTATGATCCGAACATCAGACCATCAACGATTTTCTGGGTATATGCTTTGGCAAGCATCGTATGCAGAATTGTATTTTCCAAAAGTAAAATGGCCTGCGTTTAGTAAAGATGATTTAAAAAAGGCCGTTGATTGGTATCATGAACAAAAACGAACTGGTGGTGGAGATAAAATAGTAAAGACTGTGTAATATGTCGCAAGATGTTACAATTACATACTTTGTTCACGGTACAACAACCGATAACGAACAAGGTCTTGCAACTGGTTGGGCACAAGGAAAACTTTCTGAACTTGGAATCCAACAAGCAAAAGATCTTGGACCAATGGTTGCAGATAAACAATTTGATGTTGTGTTTTGCTCTGATTTAAAAAGAGCAATTGATTCATCTGAACTGGCATTTGGTGGTACATATAAAATAATTCATGATGCACGACTTCGTGAGGCAAACTATGGTGATTTTAACGAGGCGCCCGGGTCATCCTTCAAACCAAAAATGAAAGAATACATCAATGCATCATTTCCAAATGGAGAAAGTTACAAAGACGTTGAAAACAGAATAAATGACTTTCTTTCTTACCTAAAAAAAGAATACGCAGGAAAACATATTGCAATAGTTGCACACCAAGCACCACAACTTGCGCTTGAAGTGCTACTCAATGGAAAAACTTGGCAACAGGCTATAGACGAGGATTGGAGGCACACCAAGGCATGGAAGCCAGGCTGGGAGTTTACTCTAAAAAACTAAACTATATCTAAAACAAAAAAACCCCATACATATGAGGGTTTTTCGTGTTGCGCCGTCCCAGTACTTCTGAGACAGCGCCTCCTTGTTGTTGGAGAAATCGATCCTACTCATCCTCGCCCGGAGACAGAAAAAATGTGATCGGCGGCACACCGTTCTGAAGCGGCTTGCACACCAGCGTTCGCTCGGGAACGAGTGTGTTTCCGTTCTGCGTGTCTTCTGTCACGGTCATCCGTTTGCTCCCGCAGACAATGACCTTGCCGGTCAGATCGTCCTGTTCGAAGAACGCACGATGATCATCGTGGATCATCCGCGGACTGATGAAGCGCTTCCATGCTTGACCTGAATACGAAACCTCGATTTGCGTCGGCAACATTGCCACCCCCTTGTTGTTGATTAAAAACACAGTAGCAGAGTTTTTTAGCTTTGTCAATGTAACATAACAAAACCCTCAGCCAGGGCCGAGGGTTCTTTGCACGACAAGCATTTGTGCGCAAAGGAATTGTTGTTAATATTTACCAATCCAATGCTCCTCCAGTCTGGTATTCAATAACTCTCGTTTCAAAGAAATTCTTTTCCTTGTTCAAATCAATCGCTTCACTCATCCATGGGAAAGGATTATTTACATTGTATTGCGCTGGTAATCCAATACGTGCTAAACGTCTGTCTGCAATATGCTCAATGTACTGTTTAAATCCTTCCGCATTCATACCAAAAATTCCCTTAGGAAATACTGTTGCAGCAAATGTATATTCAAGTTCTGTTCCTTCTCTTACTAAATTAATAATGTGTTGTTGAAATTCTGGTGTCCACAATTCTGGCTGTTCTTCTTTAATAGTGTTGATTAAATTAATACCAAAATTCAAATGTTGTGACTCGTCACGCATAATGTACTGAATCTGTTCCGCTGAACCAACCATTTTATTTTGTCTTTGGAATCCAAACATGACGGCAAAAGAACTGTAGAAAAATATTCCTTCCATAATCAATGAGAATACAATAATATTTTCTAAGAATTTCTGATCTGATTCAAACGTACCAGTTTCAAACTGTGGGTTAAAGATTCCTTCATTAAATGTCAAAATGAATGATGCTTTGTTATAAATTGCATCTACTTCACGATACATGTTAAAAATTTCACCTTCGTCCAGTCCAAGACTTTCTACAATATACTGGTATGCATGTGTGTGAATTGCTTCTTCATATGCTTGGCGAAGCAAATACATACGACATTCTGGAGATGTAATATGTCTGTACGCTGCAATAACAATATTATTTGCGGCAATAGAATCAGCTGTTGTGAAAAATCCCAGCACGGTCTTGAATGCATGACGTTCATCATCGGTAAGAGCGTCTGCTGCTCGCCACTGCTCAATATCATTTTGCATGATAATCTCAGTTGGAAGCCAGTGATTTGCATTTCCTGCATTGTATGCATCCCATGCAAAGGTGTGTTTCATGGGATAAAGCTGCATAACATCTGCGTCCACACCATTGATAATGCGCCGCTTGTTAATGTCAACTCGTTCAGTTGTTTTTGTAATAGGCATAAAAAATATGTTACAAACTAATTATTGACAAGCTTCACAATCGGGATCTTCAATGCGACACAGTTTAATTTCTGCAACTGGTGTCTGTACTGGAACTGGCGCTGGTGTTGGGGCCTTTGGAGCAGCTGGCGCAGGAACAGTCATTGCAACTGGCGCTGGAGCTGCTGGGGGTTCTTTTTTCTCTGTAGTCCCAGCATTTCTATGATGTGTTTCTCCGTATTGTGTTGTATTCACTGTAGATTTTTCAACCTGTGATACTGCCATTGTTCTCAAGTAATATGTTGTCTTTAATCCAAGTTCCCATGCATACATGTAAATACCTGCGATTTCTCTTCCGGACTTTCCTGCATAGAACACATTGAGTGATTGACTTTGATCAATCCACTTTCCTCTGTGCGCTGCAACTTTGATAAGCCATTCTGGAGAAATTTCAAATACTTCTTTGTATTTACCACGAACTTCTTCTGGAATTTCAGTAATCTTTGAAATGCTTCCATCATTATATTTTAGTTTTCCAAGCATTTCACTATCCCATAAATTTAATACTTTCAATTCTCGGACAAGGAATGGATTTACAATAGTAAAGTCACCTGCTTGGTTTGATTTTACATAAATGTTCTTGTAGATCGGTTCAATAGTAGGAGTTGTGCCAGAAATATTTGAAATAGTTGCTGTTGGCGCAACAGCCATACAATTTGAATTTCTCATTCCATACATTTGTACTGATTTTCTTACAGGTCCCCAATCAAGTCTTCCTTCTCGTGACATTTCAATAGGTACACCACGTTCTTGTTCAAGTAAATCAATGGTGTCTACTGGGAAAATGTTGCGATACCATTTTGATCCTTTGTATGTTGAATATGCCCCACGTTCTTTTGCTAGTTCTGATGAAGTCATAATTGCATGGTATGACACAACTTCTTGTGTGTAATCTGCAAATGTAACTGCTGCATCGGAATCAAAGTTAATATTCATTTTGTAGAGCGCATTTTGGAATCCCATGACACCAAGCCCAACTGGACGATGACGCATGTTTGCGTTTTTTGCTTCTTTTGTTGGATAAAAGTTAATATCAATCACATTGTCGAGCATGCGCATGGCAGTCTTCACTGTCTTTTGTACAAGGGCTTCATCAAACGAACCATTTACAACATGACGTTCCAAGTTCACTGATCCTAAATTACATACTGCAGTTTCATCTGGAGATGTATTTAATGTAATTTCAGTACAAAGATTTGAACTATGCACAACACCAACATGGTCTTGTGGTGAGCGTAAATTACATGGGTCTTTAAATGTAATCCATGGATGTCCTGTCTCAAACAACATTGTTAACATTTTTTTCCATAAATCACGTGCTTTCATGCTTCTGTACAATGTAAGATCACCACGTTTCCCTTTTTCTTCATATTCAGCGTACCGCGCTTCAAATTCTTTTCCGTATAAATGATGAAGGTCTGGTGCTTCGTCTGGTGAGAATAAACTCCATTCTCCATCTTCGCGAACACGCTTCATAAACAGATCAGGAATCCAATTTGATGTATTCATGTCGTGTGTTCGTCGACGTTCATCTCCTGTATTTTTTCGTAGTTCTAAGAAATCTTCAATATCCCAGTGCCATGTTTCAAGGTACGCACATGTTGCGCCACGTCTTCTGCCGCTTCTGTTGATAGCTGCGGTTGTGTCGTTTGCAATTTTCAAGAATGGGATAATCCCTTGACTTGATACACCTGTTCCGCGAATGAGTGATCCAATACCACGAAGATTTGTCCAGTCGTTCCCAATTCCACCAGACCATTTAGAAAGTTGAGCATTGTCTGAAATACATTTGAAGATATGTTCAAGCGAATCATCAATTGTTGTAAGATAACATGAGCTGAGTTGTGGATGACTTGTCCCTGCATGGAACAATGTTGGTGTTGAAGGAACAAACAACAACTTACTCATGACAGTATAAAATTCAACTGCACGAGCTTGTCGATCTTTTTCAGCAATAGCAAGTCCCATGGCAACACGCATCCAGAATCCCTGTGGTGTTTCAAGTACATCGTTTGTTTTTGGATTTCGAATAAAGTATCTGTCTACCAATGTTTGTGTGCTGAGATATGTATGGTCAGCATCTCGGCTAAAGTCTAATTTTTCAGCAAGCGCTTCAATATCATATGTAAGCATGCGTGGGTCAATTTTACCCAAACCAACTCCCTTTACAATATTTTCAGCAAACGATTGCCGTAGTTGGTCATGCAGACGTGATACATCAAATTTGTCATGACCAATTACATATTTATAATTTCTTATTAGAAGTGCCTTTGATGCAACAGTAGAATATGCTGGATCTTGCTCAATCCAAGAACGGAAGACCATAACCACAGAACGTTCAATCTCAGCTGTACTAATATCCTCATAAATTTCTGTACGAACTTGATTTGCAATAACATGTACATCTACAACATCTTCGTATCCTTTTACAATATATTCTAAACTCTTTTTTAGTTTTTCAAGAGAAAAAAGTTCTTTTTGCCCTGACCGTTTTGTAATATATAGTCCACCTTCTTCAATTTTTTCTTGCACTTCTCTTTTCTTTACTTCACGTCGCTTTTGGTGTTCATATCTATAAATAATGTATGCCTTTGCAACAGCAAACATTCCTTGATCCATAAGAGAACGTTCAACTACGTTCTGTACATCTTCGACTGAAGGTGTTTTTTCCACAAATTGCTTTTCCAATGTTGCGATAATTTCCAGCGTCATCTTTTTGACAAGTTCTGGATCATATTTCCCCATTGTCTCAACTGTTGCTTTTTGGATAGCCAAAGCAATCTTTGCAGCATCAAACTCTGTAATTTCTCCGCTGCGTTTTTTAATTGTTGTCAATGAGGAATTGTACATATTGTTTATGTTTAATTATGTATTAAGGTCTGTCAGGAAAAAATATCTATTACTTTTTGGTAATAGACAGAAGTCGACAGGCAAGGCGTTAACAATATATACGTATTGAAAGTTATTTCAACCACTATATATTGTGTTTTGTTAAAGCTAAGACATTATACCATATTTTTTGTTTTGCCTCCAAATATATTTTCAAATTCCAAGTTTTGACTTAATCTAGCAACAAAATTCTTTAGAAAAAAAAGTTATCCACACAGTAAAAATAAGAAAAAAACATTCTCACCAATAAATTGATTTTCTTTTCATAACAACGTACAATACCCCTACTATGACAACACCTGATACAGACAATTTAGCAGTAGAAAACGAAGAATCTCGCATTGTGAGCAGTATGGGTAATCACAGTGAAGAAGAAGATTATATTGAAATGACACTTAGGCCCAAACGATTAGAAGACTTCGTCGGACAAGCACATATAAAAGAGCCGCTCGACATTTCAATACAAGCAGCAAAACATCGAAGTGAGCCGATCGAGCATATTTTATTGTATGGCAATCCAGGACTGGGCAAGACAACCCTAGCAAATATCATTGCGAAAGAAATGAATGTAAATATCAAGGTTACTGCAGGTCCAGCACTTGAACGTGTTGGTGATCTTGCTGCAATACTTTCAAATTTGTCAGAAGGCGATGTGTTATTTATTGATGAAATTCATAGAATGAACAGAAGTATCGAAGAAGTAATGTATGCAGCCATGGAAGATTATGCCCTTGATATTGTTGTAGGAAAGGGTCCAGCAGCACGGACACTAAGAATGCCACTTGAAAAATTTACACTCATTGGTGCAACAACAAAACTGAATCTTCTCTCAAGTCCACTCAGAGACAGATTTGGTCATGTCTATCATTTGGATTTTTACGAGACTGACCATATTACAGATATTATTAAGAGAAACGCCTCACTCCTTGATGTTGGAATAAATCCTGCAGGAGCAGAGATGATCGCACAACGGGCAAGACGAACTCCTCGAGTTGCAAACCGACTACTGAAGCGCGTTCGCGATTATGCGCAAGTAAAGGCGAATGGTATAATAGATGAAACAATAACTGACCAAGCGTTATCTCTCCTTAATATTGATGAAAAAGGACTAGATGCAATTGATAGAAAAATTCTTTCAACAATTATTACAAAATTTAATGGTGGACCTGTCGGGCTTAGCACACTTGCAGCATCGGTTGCCGAAGATGTAGATACAGTTGAAACAATTTATGAACCCTATTTGTTGCAAATAGGTATGATTGAGCGAACACCTCGTGGAAGAAAAGTAACAGCTCATGCTCATACACATTTAGGCGTTGGAGAAGATAGACTCTTGTAGCACAATAGTTATGATCACAATCCCCCTTTATACATTTTTGTTTCTCTATCTCGCTTTTCTTTGCGTGTTTTTTGCATTTGCCTTTATTAATATTTACCACATTTTTCAAAGTGCGAGCTTTACCCTTGCAAGTTTTACTATGACATTTTTTGTCATGGTCGTGACAGTATTTACGTTATATTTTACATTTCAACTCTTGGCAACAGTAGACTGGACACAACCCGTCACACTCCTCGATGCCAACTGGTTTTCTGATGTTGCTAAAGAGCAAGGTGGATTTTAATAACACATATGATAATTTCAGCGCTCATAAAACAAAAATCATATGAACGTGTAGAACATGTTCTACGGCGACATCCTGTCACTTTTATTCCACAAACGGCAATGTTTATTACCCTTGCGGCTGTACCTATTGCACTTTATTTTTTGTTTAATAATTTATACCCTACAATTTTAAACGGTGATATTGTATATCCAATTGCTGTCCTTGTAGGCAGTATGTATTTTTTAAGCATTTTTTTGTTCTTTTTTGCACAATTCATTACATTCTATTTGGACGTTTGGATTATTACAAATGACCGCATTATTGATGTTGAACAAGTAAGCTTATTTTCCCGTTCTATCTCAGAAGTTGACCTTTTCCGTATTCAAGATGTTACTTCACAGACACATGGTTTTTTTGCAACATTTTTTAAGTATGGAGATGTTGAAGTTAAAACCGCTTCAATGAATGTTGATATTATTGCAAGAAACGTCCCACATCCAAATAAAATACGCGAACACTTGATTCACCTTTCTCACGAAGATAGAAAATATCATTACAATCAACCTGGAAATAAATAGTTTGTATGTTTTTAGACATTGTAAAATCATTTATTGAATTAGAACTCTGGATCCAGACAACCATTCTTTATCTTGTAATAATAAACATTATTACTTTTTTTTATTTTGGTCTCGATAAAATAAAGGCACATTGGGATTCACGTAGAATTAGAGAAAGAACACTTTGGATATTATCACTTATCGGAGGGTCAATTGGTGCGCTCCTTGGAATGAATTTTTTTCGTCATAAAACAAAAAAAGCGTCTTTCCAGGCAGGCATGGCAATTATTCTTGCGCTGCAAATTGTTATTGTACTGCAACTTTTGTCATAAGTTACTATCCCAAAAAAAAACCCCACGCGCACACTGATCTCTCAGTGTTTGCGTGGGTTTTAGACTCCTTTCCTCCTCTATTTGCAGAAATCTCCTTTACCATTCAAATATAGACACTTGGACTTTTCGCAGACAGCGATCCAACTAGGGCAAAAGTTAGGTGGAGTTTTGCAATCATCACCTGTTTTACAGCATGTTGGGTCAGTTTTCTTGAAGCTACAACTTCCATCCCACTTATCGCAAGTGTCAACTGTGCATGGATTGTGATCGTCACATTTTTGCTTGTTAGAACACTTGAAGTTCTCGCACTTTTCGATGGTACACTTGTTGTTGTCGTTACAGTCCGTAGGCTTTTCACAACAACCCTTCCCGATAAACGGCAGATGCTTGCACTTGCCAGTCTTTTCGTCGCAACTGTCGACCGAACACTTGTTTCCATCGTCACAGTTTTTGGCCGGGACGTAGGTGCAATGATTATACTCTTTCTGGCACTTGTAAATCCGGCATGGGTTGCCGTCGTCGCAGTCCTTAGCGGTGTTGCAGCAATTCTTGACCGGAACATGCTTGCACTTTTTTCCACCCTGACAACTGTCGTCGGTGCACTTGTTCCCGTCATCGCAGACTTGTTTGGACACGCACTTACCCGTCTTCGGATCGCATTTCTGCGCAGAGCAAGGGCTTGTATCCACACAGACACCAACACCAATGGACACCCATTCCTTTCCGGACACCAGCTCGTCGTATTTACATGCCCCGCTCTTTCTGTGGCATGCAATACGCGTGGTACAGTTCGGTGCCTTGCTCATACAATCGTTGTAATGGAGGAGAGTGGTCCCACACTTCCCTGTCTTCTTATTGCACAACACTTGAGTA
Source organism: uncultured Gammaproteobacteria bacterium (assembly GCA_965231005.1). Lineage (GTDB taxonomy): Bacteria > Patescibacteriota > Patescibacteriia > Magasanikbacterales > UBA922 > CAZTEU01. The sequence goes on along the minus strand of OZ246405.1, from coordinate 342,290 downwards.
CACTTGTCACCAACACAATCGCTGTCTTTCGCGCAGCAATCCTTAATCGGAGTGTACTTACACGTTCCGGTCTTCTTGTCGCAAGAATCAGTGGTGCAGGAATTCCCGTCGTCGCACTTCTTTGGCGTGTTCACACATCCCTTCTTCGTGCAGGTATCTACAGTGCAGGGCTTGTTGTCGCTACAAAGTGAGTGAACAAAAGTCGGGAGGAAACACTGCTTGTACGACTTTCCGCCTGGGCCAGGAAGAGCGATCGAAGCGCAGGAGTTCAGCGTGCATTGGACACCATCATCACAAAGATTCTGGTTCCACACCTTACAAAAGCCATCGAAACACTTGCTAGAAGTACAGGCATTACCATCGCTACACGGAGTCTTGCTCTTCACCGGAACAAACTTGCACCCGCCATTTGCCCCCTGAGTACAGTAATCCGTGGTACAGAGATTCCCATCATCGCACGCGACAACAGTCTTCTTGTTTGGAACGCATTTCCCGCTTTCGCAGTGATCTGCTCCGTTACACAGGTCACCGTCGAGACACTCAGATCCATCCTTTGCATTGACGGTGGTGCAAGTGCCAGCGAGACCGACAGTCGGGTTACAAAGCGTGAACAGACAGCCCGTCTTGTCGTGCGACTGAGTCACGCCACAATCCGTAAGCTTGGTGCAACATCCTTTGATGGTTGTGTTCACACACTTACCTGTGTCAACGTCACAGAAATCTTTAGTGCACGGCTTGTTGTCATTGCAGTCCTTTGTTGCGTAGACGCACTTGTGCCACGACTTGACGCACTTGTCGACATTACACTTACTATCATCCACACAATCCTTGGCACTGTTACAGCAATCCTTGATCGGAACATGCTTGCACTTCTTGTCCTTGGGCGCGTTTTCATCACAGTAGTCAGCCGTACAAACATTGCCATCGTCGCAGTTAGCGAGCAGCTCATAGCACGTGTTGTCAGACTTGTTGCACTTGTTAAGCGTGCAGTACAGACCGTCTTCACATTGACTATCTTCCTTGCAGCAACCCGACTTGATCGAGTATTCACAGACGCCAAGTGCGTTACAGTGTGCCTGGCTACAGACATCACCGTCCTTACATGTACTCAGAATGATTTTGCTGATGCACTCCTTGCTGACGCAGGTCTTCTTGAGACAGCCGTATGAACCGCAATCCTTACCATCTGGTAGACTCGTGGACACGCAACCTTTGATGACGTCACAGTAATACAACTCGCAGAAATTGCCCTTGTCGCACAGCTGTGCATCTGGGTTATAGACACAAGCACCAAGCGAGTTGCATTTACCGACAGTGCACGAAACACCATCGTCGCAATCCTTGTCAACGATACATTCCGGAGGCAACTTTACAGCGTCCTCGGTCTGGTTGCTTTCGATCGAGTCCAGCTCACCGATGTCGTTTTGAATGTCGCCCTTTCCTGTGTCGAGACTTTCGATGTCGGACTGACGGATGGATCCGTCGTCGTAAGCGACTGCATCCTGTGCAGTGCTCGTCGATGGACCATCGGCTACTGAATCAGCAGCACATCCGCTTATGATCGCAAGACACGCCGCGATCGTCATGATGATTCTTGTCATCTTCATTTAGACCCCCTGGTTTAGTTTTCAAAGATCAAGATGTCGTGATTACCTACCACGACTATCACTTAATGACTTAAAAAAATCACAAAATAACAGCCGTGATTGAATACACGAAACAGCTAAAATTAGCAAAAAAATAACCTATTGTCAATGATATTCTTTTTTTTAGCTTAATATAGCCTTTTTACAATAGCAAACACCCTTTAAAAAAATATTAAAAATTAGTTTATTACGCTAAAACATGCTAAAATAAAAAAATATGAAAACACTTACCATTCCAAACATACATGCAAAATTACAAAAAAAACACCTTGATTTTTTGCATGCATTTTCAACATCTTGCAGACGATCTATTATTGAAATGACAACAAATGCTGCAAGTGGTCATCCTGGTGGTGCATTATCTTGCATTGACTATCTTGCACTTATATATAGTTTTATTCTGAGCCAAACAGGAGAAAAAATTATTGTTTCAAATGGACATATTTCTCCTGCAGTTTATGCTGTTCTTGCTGAACTTGGATATATTCCAAAAAAAGAAGTGATCCAAGGTTTTAGAAAGATTGGGTTTCCATATGAAGGACATGTCACACGGCACGTGCCTGGTGTATGGTATGGTACAGGACCACTCGGTGCTGGAATTTCTGCTGCTGCTGGTTTTGCACTTGCAGAAAAAATGAAACATAGCAAAGAAAAAGTCTTTGCACTTCTTGGAGATGGAGAATCAGAAGAAGGACAAGTGTATGAAATGATGAATTTTGCACATAAATATGAATTAAATAATTTGATTGTGTTCATGGATTACAATCAAGTACAGCTTTCTGAAAGTCTAAAACAAGTTATGCCAATAAATCCAAAAGCACTTTTTGGTGCAGCAAATTGGCACATTATAGAAGTAGATGGACATGACTTTGAAGACATGTGGAGAGCACTTCATCTTGCGTATAAAGTAAAACACAAACCAGTGTTACTTCTTGGAAATACCGTCATGGGGCAAGGTGTTCATGGAATGGAAAAAGAAGGAAAAGCATACAAGGCAACATGGCACGGAAAAGCAGCAAAACCAGAACAGGCAAAAGAAATGCTCAAACATCTTAAAGTGACAACAGAACAAGAAAAGATGATTGCTGCATTTAAAAAGAAAATTAAATATAAGCCTGCAAAACCACGTTTTCAAAAACCACTTTCAAATGCAAAAATAAAAACAGGAAAAGCAAAACTATACTCTGCAGATGAATTGACTGACTGTAGAACTGCATATGGAAAAGCATTGCTTGATCTTGCAAAGAAAAATAAGGGAGTGGTGGCATTGACTGCTGATGTCGGTGGTTCTGTAAAAACTGATTATGTGAAAAAAGAACTTCCAAAACAATTTGTAGAATGTGGTATTGCAGAGCAGCACATGGTTTCGTGTTCTGGTGGACTCAGCCTAAATGGATTTGTACCATTTTGTTCAACCTTTGGTGCATTTATGACAAGTCGTGCAAAAGATCAAGCACGTGTAAATGATATTAATCAAACAAATGTAAAAATGGTTGCAACGCACTGTGGTCTTTCTGTTGGAGAAGATGGACCAACACATCAATCTATTGATGATCTTGGTTCAATGCTTGGATTAGTAAATACAATGGTAATTGAGCCTGCAGATCCAAACCATTGCGATAGAATTATTCGGTATGTTGCCAGTCATTATGGAAATTTTTATGTTCGAATGGGGCGACATAAAACCCCTGTACTAACAAAAGAAAATGGAAAGCCATTTTTTGATGCAAGCTACAAATATGAATATGGAAAATGTGATGTGCTAAGAAAAGGAAAAGCAATAACAATAGTTACTGCCGGTGCAACAGCGGCTGAAGCCTTGGAAGCATACGACAAATTGAAAAAAGAAGGGATTCTTGCTGAAATTGTGATTGCAAGTTCAATCAAAAGATTTGATAACACACTTTTAAGGTCAATAAAGAAAAATGAAAAAGTACTTGTGGTGCAAGATCATGAGGTAAATTGTGGACTTGGGAACCAACTTGCAAGTTATATAACACAAAATAATATTAGACTTGATGCATTTAAGATCTTGGGAGTAAATGAATACCAACTTTCTGGAACTTGGAAAGATCTGTATAAAGCTGTTGGAATTGATAGTAGTGGGATTCTGAAAGAAGTGAGGAAGATGCTGAAAAAATAAAACAAATCATACTGAAAAGACCGTTACTTTTGAATAAGCGGTCTTTTTTATTATTTATTCTCCATAAAGAGAAAAAGGACCGTGTGGACATCATATCTTGACAAATGCAACTCATTTGCATTAAACTAGCTATACTCTTTATTTAACTCCCTATGAAACCTAAAGAAATATATACAATGCTAACTGATGCAGGTTACAAGCTCACCAATCCTCGAAAGGAAATTTCTAAGTGGATAGCAAAGAAGAAAGGGGTATTTTCTGCACCTGAAATTTATACTGCTCTGAAGAATTTAGACAGAGTGTCTGTTTATAGGACATTAGAGTTATTTTGCAAATTGGACATAATCCATACCACGCTATCCCTTCACGGGGAACAGCATTACGAAGTCCATGAAGCAAAAAATCATCATCACCATATTGTTTGCACAGAATGTGAAAAAAATGAATGCATTCCATGTGAATTGCCACAAAAAAAATTTTCATCATTTAAGAAAATACACCATACCATGGTGTTTACAGGATTATGCAATTCCTGTGCAACATAAATCATACATAAAACTCTTATTTACTTACTAAAACAATAATATGAACAAAAAATTACTCTTTATTGCAGGTTTACTGCTAGTCACAATCTTCGCATTGTTTTCTTACACGTCAAAACAACATACGGAAGAAGCAAAACAAAGTAATGGCAACATAAAAATTGCTGCGACAATATTTCCTATCTATGACATAGCACAAACTGTTGCTGATGATCTTGCTGATGTTAAACTTATTCTTCAACCTGGAGCAAGCCCACACACATTTGAACCAACACCATCTGAGCTTACTAAACTCCAAGGGACAAAAGCGATCTTTTCAATAGGACAAGGTTTGGATGAATGGACAACAGGTATTGCTAATAATATTCGTAATGCAAAAGTGATTGAACTTGATAAAGATATGAAACTCCGTAAATACGAAGAAGGAGATGACCATGACGATCATGATGAGCACGAAGAAGATCACGATGATCACCACGATGAGCATGAAGATGAAGATGAACATGATCATGACCATGGTGAATTTGATCCACACTATTGGCTTGCTCCTGATAATGCTGTTCTTATGGCGAACAAGATTGCAAAGGAACTTGGGAATATTGATCCTGCAAACAAAAATGCCTACGAAAAAAACGCAAAAACATTTGCCAAAGCACTTGAAAACAAAAATGCAGAATGGGATAATACTCTTAAGAAGGTAAAAACACGTGAGCTCGTGACTTTCCATAATGCATTCTCTTACTTTGCTCATCACTTTGATTTAGAAATTCTTACTACATTTGAACCGTTCCCAGGAAAAGAGCCAACACCATCTTATCTTCAGGAACTTAGACATACTATTGAAGAACATGATATTACAGCCCTCTTTACTGAACCACAACTCCACGGCGCATCTTTAGAACAATTTGCCAAAGACAATGATATTTCTGTTTCTGTTCTTGACCCGATCGGTGGTACATCAGGGCGTGACTCATACATTGAACTCATAGATTATAATGTGGAGACTGTTGTAAAAGCGCTTAAATAAACATCATGAAAAAGTCTGATTATATTGCAATACATAACGTAACGAAAACGTATGGAGATATTCCTGTTGTTGATGATGTCTCATTTGTAATACCAAAAGGTTCGATCGTCGCCCTTATTGGACCAAATGGAGCTGGAAAATCAACACTTGCAAAAATGATCATGGGACTTATAAAACCAGACAAAGGAACAATCACAATAAATGGAAAAACTCCAGAAAGCGCACGAACGTCAATTGGATATGTCCCACAACGATTTACATACAATCCACATATTCCTATCACGGTGGAAGAATTTCTTTTACTATCACTTTACGTGATTGGCAAGCAAGATCAGAAACAATTGAAAATAATTCAAAAAAAGTTCAGCGATGTTGGTCTACCAAAAGAGACAATGAAAAAACAATTGGGTGAGCTTTCAGGAGGGCAACTACAACGTGTGTTAATTGCTCGCTCTCTTTTGATGAAGAAAGAACTACTGATTATGGATGAGCCTGTTGCTGGATTAGATATTGAAGGAAGAAAATCTATTCATGAATTGCTAAAAGAACTCAATCAAAAAAATGGGACAACAGTTATACTCATATCGCATGAACTCGATACAGTATTCAGATATGCGGATAATGTTTTATGTATTGATAAAAGAATGCTCTGCCAAGGTAAACCAAAAGAGGCACTCACCGAAGAAATTTTGAATGAGATGTACGGAGAACGCCATCAAGCGCATTATCATCACCAATGTATACATTAATACTTATGCTAGAAATTTTTTTAGAACCATTTATGCAGCGAGCCATTTTCTCAGGACTTATGGTCGCTGTACTCCTAGGAACGCTTGGTGTATTTGTAAATATACATAAGTTAAGTTTTTTAGGTGATGGAATTGCTCATGCGTCGCTTGCAGGGATTGCACTTGCACTTCTTGTGGGTTGGATGCCGACTGTTACTGCACTTGTTCTATCTGTTATCTTAGCGATAAGTATTTTTTCGATTGAAAAGTATTCACAAATTTCAGGAGATGCAGCTATTGGCATTTTGTTCACCACTGGTATGGCACTTGGTGTTATACTCCTTCACTTTACTCCTGGTTTTCAGCCAGAACTTATTAGCTTCTTATTTGGGAATATTCTAGCAATTCAAACGCAAGATATGCTTTTGACATTCCTTGTTGGTTTACCCCTTCTTATTACAACAATTCTCATATCAAAACGGTTATCATTTGTGTTATTAGACCAAGAAGGCGCGTACTTAAGTGGACTCAATCCATCTAAATATATCCTCACATTATATATACTGACAGCACTTGCAATTGTTCTTTCAATTAAGCTGGTAGGAATCGTCTTGGTTTCTGCGCTGCTTATTACTCCAAGCGCAACAAGTCAAATTCTCTCTAGAACATTTTCTTCATTTCAGTGGAAGAGTGTCTTGGCAGCATGCATTATCGTCATTCTTGGACTTTTATTTTCTGTACTCCTTGATTTGCCTACCGGAGCAACCATAATTATATCTGGTACTATTATTTTCTTGCTCGCATTCACACTAAGAAATTTTTTCCAATCATCTCAATAGTCTCATATGTGCGTTGGATGTGAATTTATCCAAAACCAAGGGCCTTCTGGCATTAGTACACTCCTGTCTCTGTTGTTTGGTTATGCAACACTTGTGTTGAGTGGACTTGTTATGTTTTCAAAAAAATTCTCTCGCCTTTGTGGAAAAAAAATTTCTACACTATGGCACTACACTAAAAAAAATCGACAAAAATAATGGACGCAACAGCACGATAACGCTTCTAAAACGTATAACATTCTCAATCTGCTATAATATAGAAACAAGAATGAATACATCGGACTCATGACTATACAAAGATACAAATCATTTCTCACAAAAATGATGCCAATACTACTTGCATTTTTTTGTATTGCTTTAGGACAACCTGCGCAAGCCAGTGACGTGCCAGATACTGTTGACTTTGAAACCCCGACCATACAGCAGGATGAATTTTATCGTGCATCTGTTATTGGAGAACCAACCGAAGAAATGATTACAGAATTTGGACAAACAACACTTATTCAATCTGTACCAGTCAAAATCGAAAATGGACCAGACAAAGGAACAGAACTAGAATTAGAATTCAGTATACCAGCCGGCAGCCCAGGAAGTGCGCGGCTGACCACATCAGATCGCGTTGTTGTTGGCAAAAGTGCTTTCAATGAAGATGTCACTTATTATATTAGTGATGTATACCGCCTTAACTCACTCTGGCTCCTTTTTGGATTATTCTTGATTCTGGTCATACTGTTCACGAGATGGGCGGGCGTCCGAGCACTGATTGGTCTACTTATCAGTTTTGCAGTGATTATTTGGTTTATTGTACCTCGCATTATTGATGGACAAAACACACTCATCATTGGTCTTGTTGGAACTCTTTTTATTGCTACAGCGTCAATATTTATTGCCCATGGATTTCGTTCTCGCACAACAATTGCATTTATAAGTACGCTCATCACGATTTTTGTTGCCTTACTTTTAGCAATGTTTGTTACTGATCTTATGCATTTGTTTGGTCTTGGAAGTGAAGAAGCTTTTTATCTTCAAGCTGCACCAGAAAAAATATTTAATCTGCGAGGAATATTGCTGGCCGGTATTATTATTGGAACACTAGGTGTGCTTGATGATATAACAACAGCACAAGCCGCAGTGGTTGAAGAGCTACACAAAGCAAATCCTGCTTTTAGTGTGCGTGAATTATTTTTAAGAGGCTCATCAGTTGGTCGGGAACATATTATATCTTTGGTAAACACTTTAATTCTTGCTTACACTGGAACTTCCTTACCGTTACTACTGTTGTTTGAAGTATATGAAAGACCAACATGGCTGGTCTTGAACAGTGAAATCGTAATCGAAGAAGTTGTACGCATGTTGGTAGGGAGCATAGCACTGGTCTTGGCAGTTCCTCTGACTACTGGATTAGCAGCCTGGTATTACGGCAGAGAACATGACAAAAAATAGAAACCGCCTACTCGAAAGTGGCGGTTTTTTCTTCTCCTTGTTGTTTGTGGGCTTATTTCAGAACCGTGCTTACTTGGACTTCTTGCGCTTGCGACGACGCTTTTTCCTTTTCTTCTTTTTCTTTGGGCGCTCAGGACTGACACACTTTCCGTTTTCGCAAATCCGATCACCCTTGCAGTCTGTATCCTTGGTACAGCCATAAGCTGTTGGCCGAGTACGATGGTCTCTTGGCTCACCAAGTGAATCTGAGGCAGAAGGATCAGCAACAGCATCAACGATCAGCTTTGGTCCGATTGGAGAACCGTAGCCTTGAAAAGCAGTATAAGTATCATGCACGAAGGCTCCCCCGCCCAATTGCTTGAACCAAAATACCACTTCACGCTTGTTGCTCGTAAGAGCTGCGTTCAGTGAGGCTGACACGTCTACTGATCCGATCGCGCCATTGAAGTAAACCTGCTGTGGTGGATGACCAATCCTGGTCAGGCAGTTCATGAGGGCGTAAAGGTTCCCAAACGTTCCGATCAGATCCCGACACGTCGGCGGGACCTTGCTTCCAGGACCGATCTTGCATTCCAGCAAATGAGGATACTTCATCTCTTTTGGTCCACTTTCTTTCTGAGTTGTCCATTTTTCGGTGAAGACCTTTTTGGGATCAATGAGCCCTTGCACATTTGCAGTACAAATCCGATTCTCATTCCTCGAAAAGTTCTGCACTTCGAGTGCTCTTGATAGCTGTTGGACAACAAATGAATGGGAGTTTTCACTGTTCCATCCTCCGATCTTGGCAACTACCAGCCGAGCAGACCGAATTCGTTTGCCTCGGAGAGAGTGAATGGGAAACTTCAGAAAAGCTCCCCACTTGTCAGCAAGTCCGAATTGTGGTGGATTCAGGAGAAGATGATGAAAGCGAGTGGACACCACCCAGTGCTGCCCACTCTGAACTGCGAGCTGGCCAAGCAGATTCTGAACTGGAATCTCTGTCTTGAAATCCGGGTTCATCGTCCTTTTGACAACGCTCGCATTCATGGAATTGGCAGCAGGTGTTGAACTGTAGGTTGGGCCGCTACAGCCACTCAAGATGAGAATCGAAAAAAGTAGTGTGCACGAAAAGAACGTTCGCATAGTGACCTCCAGGTTCTGTAAAACCACACTAGCAGACTTTCGGTATTAAATCAATATTAAAAACCGCTGTTAAGCGGTTTTTTAAAAATCAACCTGATTATTCACTCACCCGTCCTCCATAATCACCCTTGTCTGTATTAATGAGAATTTCCTCACCTTCTTTGATAAAAATAGGTACTTGAACTTCTAGACCATTGTGTAATGTCACTGCCTTTGTCACATTTCCACTTGCTGTATCACCCTTCACTGCTGGTTCTGCCTGTGTAACACTATATTGAATCTTTTTTGGCAATTGAATTGCAACCAAATTTCCTTCATGAAGGATGGCAATGATATCTAATCCTTCTTTTAAATATTTACCATCATCCCCAACAATATCTTGGTTTGCTTCTACTGTTTCAAATGTCTCCTTATTCATAAAGGAATACACCCCACCATTTTCATACAAATACTGCATTGTTTGTCTTTTGACTTGAACAATATCCACGTTTTCACCACTTTTGTATGTAATTTCAATATTCTTTCCTGTCGAAATACTTTTCATTTTTGTTTTTGTAAATGCAGATCCTTTTCCTGGATTTACAAAATTGAAATCAACAACAACATACAAATCATTTTGATGTCGAATAACTGCACCTTTTTTAATTTCTGATGTCTCGGCCATACTAAACAATTAACAATTAACAAAAAACAATTAACAAACTTTGGAAAACGGTCGAATTATATTCGACTCTCAATTGATCAAAGTAATTTTACTCTAATCACGCACCAAGATAATGCTTATTTTTTGTTTCTTATTATTTGTTCTTTTTCATTGGCAACAGTATCACATCAGTAATGTCTTTGCAACCAGTAAGTACTTGAACCATACGATCAACGCCCAGCGCAATGCCTGCTGCAGAATCAATATGTTCAAGTGCTTGCACAAATTCCTCATCGATACTATATATTTCTTTTCCAAGTTTTTGCCGTTGCAAACGCTCTTCTTCTAATCTTTTTCTCTGTTCAATTGGATCACAAAGCTCTGAAAAGGCATTGGCAAGTTCAACACCCTTTATATATATTTCAAATCGTTCAGCATAGCGAGAATCGTTGTCATCAAGTTTTGCAAGTGCTGCCATTTGCGCTGGGTAGTGATGGATAATGGTTGGCTTGTCTTTTCCAAGATGTGGTTCTATGAGATTGAGAAAAATTCTATAAAACAAGTCTTCGTAGGCTTCATCATCTTCTACCTGAAATCCTTTTTCTCTGCAAAGTTCTTTCAATGATTCTTTATTTAAGTATTCATCCAAATCAACAGCAACATACTTTTTCCAAATGTCTTTCATGTGCATTCGCTCCCATGTGTCGTAGTATTCTTTACTATTAATTTGATTAGAAAGGCCAGTAACAACATGCGTGAACAATGACTCACAATCATCCATAATACTTTCCATGTCTTTATCTTTTCTATACCACTCAAGCATAGTGAATTCTGGACTATGTAATCCTCCAAAACTTTCATAATCTCGAAAACATTTTCCCAAATAAAAAATATTTTCAAACCCTGCTGCTAAACTTTTTTTCATTGCATATTCTGGAGAGGTGTGAAGATAAACTGGATGATTGTCTCCGCGTTCATTATGAATCTCAAGTTTCATTGGAGATAAGTACGGTTCTTGTCCTGGAAGTTTGACCAGTGATGGACTGTCGATTTCAATAAAATTTTTTAACCAAAAAAATTTGCGGATAAGACGAATAATGTTCGCTCGCATTTCTAAAAGATCTTTATTTTTTTCAATATGATGAACCTGACTCATAATCTTATTATCACAAATTATTGTGGTAATAAGGTTATGCCGGACGCCATGAAGACATCCGACTCACCCCCTTGTAGGTTTCTGTACTCACTTTTCGAGCACGATCTTTGCACGGCCCATGATGGCACTTGCATGCTGGACTGACTTGCCCACTGCAACGCAGTAGAAGTAAGGCTGGCCTGCACCGAGCTGGCAACGAATCATCATTGGAATCACACCGCATCGCCTGATCGGACCATACAAATCAGAGTCGAGCCGTCTTTTGATCTCACTGAACGACAGGATGTTCTTTGGGTGCACCTTGTAGAGCAGGCAGGTCGGGATGTACCCAATCTGTCTTGAAAGCGCCCGCTGCATTGAACGGACATAGCTGGTAAAGGTCTCGCGAGCGTTTCCTTCGAGCAGCCATCGCTCACCGTCTGAATCCCGAAGCCCGTCCCAGCAGATGAGTCCAGTCAGGTTTGACTTCCGAGCCAGAATTCGAGCGTTCATTGCATCGGCCGACTTGTTCAGCCAGTCGATGTCTTCTTTTGTCACGTTCTCGAGGTTGGGCGAAAGCACATTTCCGTTCAGCGAGATCGTTCCATCTTCATGGGACTCACAGAGCTGCTCAGTATGCCATCGATCAACCTCGTATCCGTTTTCGTATCGGACGAGGACTGACATGGCAACATGGTCTGCACCCATCCACGGCTCGACAATGACGTCAGAGAGTCGTGAACGGTGATGCCACATGAACCGAGCGAGTTCAGCCGGAGAAGGATTGGCAACCATGCCCAGGCAAGAAGCCCAGTTTGGCAGCTTGACGATGATGCGACCATGTTCTTTTTTCATCTCCCACGCAGCCTGGACAAGGCCGATGCCTGTCTTGGAGATCTTGTGTGGCAGAAATTGACTGCTTCCGTTCAAGTCGCTTGTTGCGATGCGACGAACAGCAGCTTTGCTGTTCCCTATGTCAGCGATCTGGCTTGGCAAGGACAGAACATGCTCGTCCCAGACCATACCAAGATCACGAATGAAGCTTTCTTCGAAACCAGTGGTCAGATCTGCTGCCTCGCCAATGACTGGCATTCTTGTACAGAAAAACTGAATCTTGAATCCCTGGTCAAACACGAGCCGCCGCACATGCCGGACAGCACCTGGCGTGTTGAGAACTGCCTGGTACAAATCACCATCAAAACGATGCGCAGGCACCTCGATGATGTGATCTGGACCGATCCCAATGCTTCGGTAGTAGGCAAACTGACCGCGAGCCACTCCATCTTCGAGACCAGTACTGAGAACCGTTTGCCCCTCGTCGAGAGACAGCGTGCGATCTGGGTAAAAATGAATCCCTGGAAACGTAAACCAAGGAAGTGCTCGTCGTGCGTTGTGAATGTACAGTGTCTTGTTCATGAAACCCCCTTTAGGCCCGAATTATTCGGAACCAATGTATGCTCCCGTCAACATTGATCCCGAAAAAAAACAACCACCTTTGAGTGGTTGATGATAATACTTTTTTGCGCACTATACAAGACCACTCAAACGGGGGTGAAAGTAAAAGAAGAAAAATCGGTTGTTTTGATGTCTGTATTTCATACGGTAATACTCTATCAAGAAATCAAAATTTATGCAACTCCTACAATTTCCTCTGTATTAATCGGAACATGCTCTGCAGAAGACGACGCAACTCTTTCAATATATAAACGAACTAAAAAATCATAATCTTCAACTGAATTAATATCTACCCATTCATCTGGACCATGCAGATTTAGTCCGTCTGGCTGTGTCATAATAACAGGAATATGTCTTTTGTAAAAAAACTTTGCATCTGAACTTCCATGTGTATCATAATACTCATGAATGCGGCCTACCTCACCCAATGTTTCTATAAATGTTTTTACAAACTCACTATCTTCTGGAAGAACATACCCACATGCCATAAATTGTTCTTCCATTGTTACTCCCTCTGGGAGCATTGATCGAATTTGCTCAACTAACTCTTTTGAGTTTTCTTTTTCAGTAAAGCGCACATCGACCTCTGCCGTCGCATATTTGGGAACTTTATTGTAGTCTGTCCCACCATTAAATAATCCAATATTCATGGTAGCTGCCCAATGATCTTCTGGATGGTCTTCAATTGGCAAGAAAAGTGTTTTGATTTCTTGCAAAGTGGAATAAAGAAAATCAATCGCATTTTTTCCTTTCCAAACTTTTGAACCGTGTGATGATTTTCCCTTTGCTTTAAACATTAGTCGTGTAAGTCCTTTTTCCTTTCTAACAATTCTCCCAACTTTTTCTCCCCCATCTGGCATAAGAACAACCTTACAGTCATACCCTGCATTCAACACTTGTTCAGTACTTCGAAATCCACCACGTTCTTCATCTCCCACAACCATAAGTCCAACGTCATGACCTGTCTTTTCCAACTCTTTCATGAGTACCATAAAAATTGCCAAGGGTGTTTTCATATCCATGGAACCTCTACCATATAATTTTCCATCTTCAATATACGCATTGTATTGCGTTTCTTCTGCATCTACAACATCAAGATGTGCGTAAAGAAAAACAGTTGGCGTTTTTGTATTTTTTGTAATAACAACAGAAGGAATTTCTTTGCATTCAAAACGTTCAACAGAAAAGGAAGTACCTTTAAAATAATCTGCAACAAAATCAGCACATTCTTTTAATCCTTGTTTATTTTTTTCTGTACTTTTAAACGAGATGAGTTTTTTTGCAAGATCTAAAATTTCATCTGTTCGCTCCTGACTTTTTTGTACATTCATATCTGTTATGATGTAGGATATTTTTTGTCAAAATCCTCCATTGCATATTTGGTAAACGACCGCAATGCTGTTACTGCTTCTGGAACATCTGCAAACCTATCATTGAGTTTTGCAAGTTCAGATGGATCATCCAAATATTCTGGATGAGAAGTAAGACGTTCAATAAGTTGTCTCTTATTAATTTCTGGATGATACAGTGTTGCCCAGATCTTTTTTCCTTTTACACGTAACGCGTGAGATTCGACTCTTTCTGTGCTACCAAGGACAATAAGATTTTCTGGAAGATCGACAACTGTTTCTTTGTGGCCAGTCACCATCATAAACTTTTCTGGGACAGAAGAAAAAACAGGATCGTCTTTTGCTGCGTCAGTAAGTGTGAGTTCATAAGTTCCGACTTCTTGATATTTTTCTTCTTCTGTTATGCGTCCACCAAAATGTTCTCCAATAAATTGTGCTCCATAACAAAGTCCAATAACTGGGATATCTTTTTCTGCAAGTTCGTCTAAATAAGTATGTGCTTTTGGCACCCAAGCATCTGTTTTTTCACCACGACCAACAAAAAACTCACTACTTCCACCATAAATAACAGCAGCAGCTTTTTCAGGATGTTCTGGAAATTCTCCAAGTGCACCATTTGTAAAAATGATGTCAACATCAATTCCTTCTAAAGATTCTATAATACATTTTTTATCTTGTTCTAGTGTTTCGTCTGTTCGAAATTGGATAACAAAAATCTTCTTCTTCTCTGGCATAATAAATTATAAAAAATAAAACTCCTTTAACTTTAGCAAAGAATTCCAGTTTTGGCAAGCATAGGGCCACAACAATAGATATTGACAAAAAAAAGAAAAAGCACTATACTAATGCAGCCAGAACGTAGATTGAACGTACGTTCCCACAAACGCGGACGTGGTATAATGGTATTACCTTGGCCTTCCAAGCCAATGACGCCGGTTCGATTCCGGTCGTCCGCTCTACTGAAAATCGTTCACCCGAAAGGGTGGGCGATTTTTAGTTTGGGCCTGACGGGCAAGGAATTGAACTTGCTGAGATGGAGTTTACCTGCCGGAGCTGAAAGCGTAGGCAGGGTCGCCTGCCTGCCGGCAGGCAGGTCCGCTCCACGAAAAATGGCGCGAGCCATTTTGAGTGAGCCACGTGATGACCGAAGGTCATTTTACGTGGCCACGTGCGACAATATTCCAATGGGCGCCATCTCGTGGCACGCTCCAAAATAAAAACTCCCCTAAGGGGAGTCTTTGTTTTACTCTAGTTCGATTGCGCCTGCCCGCCGAAGCTCACCGATGCGAAGCGTAGCGAGCATAGAGATGAGCGAAGGAGGGGGCGCCTGCCTGGTCGGGGTGTTTTTTATATCAAAAAAACACCTTTCTAAGATGTTCTTTTGATGCTCCCGAACTTGCCGTGAGCACCGTTCGGGTATTCCGACTATTCGCTGTCGGTGTTGTGTTCCTCCAAAATTGCGAAGTGCTTGAGAAGACTTTCTTCAGCTCTGCGCCAATAGACGTCTGCCTGCGACTGGTCCCCCGCGTCCTCGTACTTCTCAGCCTCATCGTGATAGTCTGCCGCCTCAGCACGGAAAAGTACTGCTTGTCTCGCAGCATCCTCATCGATGCCAAACTGCAAGACATAAAGATAGGTCATCTCGAGAACAAATAGATCTTTTTGCCTTCTGTGATGGGCTTTCCACCACCCAATCTCATGTCGTGCAAGTTTTGCAATCTTTTCACTCTTGTTCATGACACCTCCAAGTGAGAAAAGGATTCAAATAGAATTGTACATAAAAAAATGCAATAGTTCAAGGTTCCACAGTCCTAAAGTCCTCCCCTAGCCACCGCGTAAACGAAACAACGCCTTGTAGAGCGTTGTTTTTTTAGCTACCATGTATAATGTAGTTATATAATAATGTAAATCCTCATATGTCAGAAAAAAGCTCCTGGGAAAATACTTTTACAAAAAAAATATCACATCCAGGATACGAAATAAGCGAGAAGAAGCCGCTCACCACTCAAGACACAAACGCAAACAAGGCGAAAGTGAGCAGAATCATTGCTATTTTGGAAAATAGCCCTATTCCGAGCAAAAAATTTCTCGGACTTGATACTCCAGACTTAGTGGTTCATGCTGCAAGCTGGGCACAAGAAGGAAAAATTAATCCGGACATGGTTGCTGAGCTGGTAGAGCTGTTGGATGAACTTGAACAAAGTTACAATTAGTAATACAGAGATAAAAAAACACCAAACTTGGTGATGATTATCAGAAAAAATTTGTTTCGCTGGGCCCACATACTTCTCTTTCGAGTGATGCGAGCCCTTCCTCCTAAGTAGACAAATACTTAGTAGCACAACGTAAGAGCCCTTAACGAAGAATCGTCAGTCGCTCTTTCTCTTTTTGTCCACGACCTTTTGAATGCAACCAGGCAAGTCGTCCTTTGGGACGTCTTTACACTGATCAACCAGGTCAGGACCAATGGTGAGGACCACTGTTTTTGTCTCTGAACTCATGGTATACACTGCCTCGGCTGGATCCTTTTCTATGATTTTTGATATCGCGAAATTGATTCCTCCGACAACGAGGGCAAATAAAAACGCAAATACCACAAAGACAGAAACGATTACTTGACTAAAAGACATCTTGTCTTTCCCAGGACGTGATAGTGAGCTTTTTATCCCGTTCCATTCCAACATGCGAACCTCCTTACTCGAATACATCTGCACAAGTTTGCAGAATTTTCCCGAGCGTAATAAAAAATGTATCATACTTATTTACTTTGGTCAATCTTTAAAACAAAAAACAGCCTGACCAAAAGCCTGACTGTTTTTAAAATCAAAAAAACCTTCATCAGATCTTTCCAAAATCAAGACTAGTCAATTGATCTTCTGGTTTATCCTCAGTTTCTATTATTGCAGGAATTAATTCATCTCCATTTTCTATTGCTGCAAAAACCCTGTGATTTCCTTCTACTACTTCGTACGAACCGCCGTTCTTTCTCACGATAATTGGAACATACTTATTGAAGAATTCCATGTGTTTGGAAATAAAATCTACACTTTTTCTAAGCTCTGGATGATCTTTATGTTTCCTATAAAAACCAACTAGTAATTCGCCTCGCTTTACAGACGTACCTCTGAATTCTTCAAGTTGAGAATGGCTTTCATCAAAATGGAGCGAATTGGTTGGAACCTCTTTATATACCGCGTAATACCCTTGGTGATTGGTAAGGGTTTTAACATTCTCACCAAATTCTTCTTCTGCATCTTTCATTAGCTGATCAAATGGTCGTTCAACTTCTTTACGTGCTTTTTTATACAACTCAAAAATTTCCTCGTCTGAAAGGTCATTTGGATTTTTTGCACCAAAAGTCAGTCCTTTAAGTGTGACGTTTAGAAGACTGAGTCTAAGAGGAATTTCATTTGGTTTCATACTTTGTAATCATATTATACTAAACATCAAAACTACTACATATCACAATCTTTTGTGGATTTCTTCATAGACAACTCTCCTATGTTCGATAATAAATATCTTTACCCTTTTTTTCTCAATTCGAAAAATAACTCTATAATCACCAACTCGCAATTTTCTATATCCTCTTAAAGACTTTCTAAGTGGTTTCCCAAAAACTTCTGGATGTTCAAATAGCTTATCCTCAATTGCTTTTTTTATCCTCTTCCTATGAGTACTACTTAATTTTGAAATGTCCTCCTTCACCACTGCCTGGTGATAGGCAATGAGGTATTTCATAGCCAAGCTTTTTCATGACTAACAAATTTTGCATCTTTTGTATCTCGACTCTTTGCAAGTTTGTCCCACACTTGATCCTCTTCTATTTCCAGAGCAGTACGAAGGAGCTCCAATGCCTTCGTTGCAATCGGAACACCATCACGCATGGCAACTTTTTCTAACACAGCATCTATTGTTTTTGGGAGTGTGACATTTATACGTCTTTTCATGGTTGGCATAATATAAAATTTATATATATTAAAAGTGTATCATAAGTGTATCACTTTGTCAAATCTCTTATTTACACAAACACCAGAATCCTGTAGAGTAGATTGTATGCAAAGAAAAAAAATATTGTACAGCTGGCCTGACTGGGTGGATATAATAAAAAAGAAAGCAAAGACAAATGGAAAGGTCTTTTTCTTTTGCTATGGCTCTCTTGTTAACCCAGATGAAATCAAAAGAAGACATGGTAGACTTGGCAAAAATAATGTTGTTGTCGCAAAGGGGTTTAAAAGAATATTTAATTATGGCTTTTTTGATTGGGAATTTGAAACAGGAAAATACAAAAAATCAAAATATGAAAATCATGATGCAAGTCTTAATGTAGTATTTACTGGAAATGACAGCGATGTAGTAAACGGAATCATTAATCCGCTATATGAAAAAGACATTGATGATTTTGTAAAACACGAAGCAGGATACGATGTACAAGAAGTTGAATATGTTGGATTTGAACATTCTGAAATAAAAGGAAAGGCATACATACTTATTGGAGACAAAAGTTGTAAAGAATTTGGACACCTTATAAGAGACGACCATTTCCCAAATGAATCTTATTTAAAAATTTGTCTTGATGGAGCAAAAAAATTTGGAAAAAAATTTTTGGACATGTGGCTAGACAATGCATATTTAGGAAATGGAGAAGCCTTAATTGACAGTAATTTTTATAAACAATACAAAGATGCGTGGGGAGATCCTTATAATGAAATCTAAAATGAAAAATCAACAAAAAACAATTTTTAATAAAAAAATATTTTGGATAGGACTTATCCCTATATTAATTATTTCTGAGTTAGTTTGGCAATTATTTTTCTTGAATATAATTACAGACAATCCTACGCTTGATATAATTGGCCAAGGAATTTTTTATGTTTTCTTTGCTCCTTATATTCTTTATCATATAGCAGTTGGTTTTATTTTCATCTTGATTGATAGAGCTACAAGAAGTTGTTCTTCAGAATTTTTTCAAACATTTTTTTACAAATGTGGAGACCTGGGAGAGCTTGGATTGATTTCACGACTTTTCTTTGCTGCACTCCTTTATGCATCCATATACTGGATAATAAATCAATTGAAATCTGAAATAAAAAAATAGCTCTTCCTAACCTCAAATAAAGGAAAAATAGCCCAGTCAATGCGCTGGGTTATTTTCATGTTTCAACATTGACAAAATCTTGTTTCTAATATATAGTCGAGCCAACACATTGGAGGTGTTCGAATGGAAACGATCACGATCACGTGGGAAGGAATCAAGTACAGACTCGATCTGGAAGGACACAGCAAGGATGGGACGATTCCGCGGTGCATCAGGCTGCCGAACGGCACGGTCTTGCTGGCCAGTGGCTGGAACACGACCGCCAAGACGCCGATCGGACTCCAGGAGGTGAAGGCCTGCAACGCCCTGCCCGCCAACTGACTGATCATCAGATGCAAACGACCGCCTGCCCGTGCCGCTCTCTGAGCAATGGCATGGGCAGGTGAATTTTTTTACTTTTTTTTTGCAAAGCTTATAAAAACCAGGTATAGTTTAGTAAATCTTGAAATAAAAAATCCTAAGCTACTTAATCTGACATTTATGTCAAAAGCAAGAGAAAGAAGAAGAGATGCCCGCAGACAACAATTCAGTAGAGACAATGTCTTTAAGCCAAAAAGTAAAGAGGAGGTGTTGGGTGAATTTGAAACCAAAACAAGAGAAGCTATTTCTGCCATTGATAAAATTGGGCAAGCCCTTGAACAAGCTGTTGAGTTAATAACTGATTCTAAAGCCCCAAACAGAGAGTCGGAGCTGGAAACGCTACGAGATCTTTTTGAAGAAACAGCAGATATTATATATACTTGGCAACAGAGTCTTTATGATGCCTCAAAAGCATCTGAGGATGGTCCCGAATTCAAGGCACAAAACAATGCAATCATAGAATCAATTTACAAATTAGATCCTGGAATGTTCTCCCTAATTCATGGTAAGGAAGCCGAAAATGTAAGACCCTTTTTTGAATACCAACGAAAAGGCTCTGACAGTATTGAAGAGCAGGTAAAGGCTGCTGCACTTCACCTGAATGAATCAATAAATTTTGTTAAATCTACTTTTGGGAATAATCCTGAATTTTATAAGAATCCATAAAAAATTAATAAATTAAAAATATTTTATGCCTGAGACATTAAATCAAGGAGCTTGCTCAAGTTGTGGTAGTCCAAAAGAAGCTGGACACATGAAAGGTTGTGAAGTTGCAATGGCAGAGCTTGAAGGAAAGCTTGATGAATCAAAAAAAGGATTAGATGAAGCAGTTGGAGCAGTTGAAGAATACGCAAAAAAAGAAAAACCTGAACTTCCTGGACTTGATTTTTAAAGAAGATGAAATAAAAACACCTCAATATACAGAGGTGTTTTTAAATCAAAAAAATTATTTGAAAATTTTTGTTTGCTTGACAAAATATTACAGATGTATTACAATATCAACATACTTAACTTTCCCCCATATGAGACAGGTTTTATCCCTTTCACTCCCAGCTAAATCTAGAAAAGAAATTAAAAATCTTTCAAAAAAAAGAGGCTTTACTTCGGTGAGTAGCTATATAAAACATCTGGTAGAGCTTGACAAAGATCTTATTTCTGAGGAGAAAATTCTTTCCTCTTTAAAATCTGCTCGAAGAGAATACAAAGCTGGAAAAACTATCAAAGGAAAAACACTTGCTGACCTGATGTAATATGATTATTAAGGAGATAGAATATTCAACCCAATTCGTCAAAGAATTTGAGAAATTGCCAGAGAAGATAAAAAAAATTGCTGTAAGAAAGGAGCAAATATTTCGAGATAATCCGCTTCATCCATCTTTGAGACTACACCAGCTTCATGGAAAATTTGAGGACATTTGGTCGATTTCAATCACAAAGGGGTATAGAATTCTATTTGAAAGACAAAAAAATGGAGATCTTCTTTTCTTTTCAATTGGAAAGCACGACATTTATAAATATTTATAAGACACATTAAGCAATGCTTCTCATATTATCTGCTGACTCTCCATTCGGGAGTTTTTTTGATGCTAATCTACTGATCGCCACTTTTGGAAATCAATCCAATTTTCAAGATCAAATTTATTTGGAACATACCCACGAATATCAGCTCCAACGCCTTTTCTAATACCAAGATGCAAATGTTTTCTTTCTCCACCGGTTTCTTCTGTGTCTCCTTCTCCAAGAACAGTCAGTTGCGTGCCGGCTGTAACATGATCCCCTTTTTTGTATGAAACTTGATCGATTGCAACATGTCCATAAATAACCGTCACAACTTGGTCAGCAAACGAACATCGTTGCAAAATCACACCACCATAGCCAGTTGCTTTTTGAATTCCTACAATTTCTCCAGAACAAACAGCATCTACTGGAACTGGTTTCCAGTCTTCTTCTTTTGAGATTTCATAATCTGTTCCTGTGTGAAATCCAGAAAACCGTTCATATGGAACAGGAGAATTGTCTGGTGACACTTGAATACCAAATGGTTTTTTTGTTACACGATCTTTTGAAAGGTACAGTGGTTCTTTCAAACTTTCTTTATCATTATGAAATACAACACTTCCAATAAATGTTTCAAACTCTTCATTACTAAAATCAGGAGTATGAGAAAAAACAAAAAATGTTGATGGATTATTATTTGAATAACGAATATCTAACACTTCATGTTCTTGATTTCTCCATGAAGGTTGATTTGGAAAATTTGGAACACCTTCTTTTTTCTTTATCTTATAAAGCACTGCTTCATGATTTCCCTGCTGCATTTCTACTTTTTTAGAAATATCTACTGTCTGCAATGTTAAGAACGAATTCGCACGAAAGTTTCGAATAAATATTTGAGAAGATTCTAAATTATTTTCTCCTGCACCTGGTTTATAAATATTTATACTATCTATTGCAGAAATATACTCAACTGCAAATCCTTTTGGGATCTCAGCTGAAAATTGATACGTTTTATCTACCGTTGCAAAATCTAATACGACATTTTTTTCTTCCTTTTCTTCTGACTTATTATTCAACATGTCTGAAACAGATGGTAATTGGTTTGATGAACAACCAACAAAAAGTAGTGCAACAGCACCGAGCAAAAAAAATCTAGAAAATTTCATAAAAAATTATTTATCTGACAATGCAACTTTTAAACCAAGAGCAACAAGCAAGCCACCGAGTGTTTTATTAAATATTGTTTGATATGTTTCAAATGTTTGCTGCATTCTTTTTTGAGAAAGTACAACAGCAACAAAAGAAAACCACAGTATGGTATTTACAATCATTATAATACTCATAATTCCCAAAACAAACGCTGGTGTTGAAGGTGAAATAACAAGAGTAAACAGACTAAGAAAAAAAAGTGTTGCTTTTGGATTGAGTACGTTTGTTAAAAATCCCATTTTTACTGCTGCTGCAGGAGATATATCTTGAGTAACGTTTTCTTTTTCCACTGATATATGCGAAGACTTTGATTTATACGATTTAATACCAATATAAATTAAATACATTGCTCCAATATATTTAATAGTATTAAACAATAAAATTGATTGAGAAATAATAACAGCAAGTCCAGCCAGAGAATAAAAAATATGTACTGCAATACCCAATCCAAAACCAACTGCAGTCCATATTCCAATGCGTCGAGAATATATAAGTGAATTTTTTACTGCAACAATAAAATCTGGACCTGGTGTTACAACGCCCAATAAATGAATTAACGTTACAGTTCCAATTACTATTAGATATTCCATAATATATTAACCGTATCAATTTTTTTTATAATGGTCAATCAAAAAAATCTGTCAGAGACAGATTCTTTTGAGCGTGACGGTTGGTTGACACCGTCGGGTCGCTCTTTCCAGTTCCTGAACTATCTCACTCGATCATTTTTTTCAAATTGTTCACGAAAATAATGAGTACGAACATCAGCGAGGCAATGCCAAAGATCCCCCCAATAAAGCCGACCGTTCTTACTGTTCCTCCCTCGGCGGAAGTTGCAAGAATATCGAACCACGAAGGGATAAAAAGTCCTGGCAGCAGACTCAGCTCGAAGATGAACGTATAGACGGTGAGCCTGAAAAGCGCACCTTGACTCAACCGACTAACTGTAAATGACAGGATAACCATTATGATTATGACTGCCCAGGTAAGTCTTGCCCACTCCTCATTCTCGAATTGCAGCACTGCCATAGCAACGCCAAAGCATGCCGACCAGACCGACAACACGGCGACAAGGACGTGATGCTTGATCATTGACCTTTGTTCTGTCTGAGTTACACTCATAATTCCACCCCCTTGTACTGGAAAGAATATTCAGTCTAACAATAATGAACACTCCTGTCAACTAAGGCGATTATCTTGACATAATATGTCTTTTAAACTATACTGTGGTCTACATAGCGGGGTAGAGCAGTCAGGCAGCTCGTCGGGCTCATAACCCGAAGGTCGCCGGTTCGAATCCGGCCCCCGCAACTAGGCTTCGCCTACCAAATGGGTGAAGGAAACAAGCGGTAGTAGTTCAGTGGTAGAACGTCTCCTTGCCAAGGAGAAGGTCGAGGGTTCAACTCCCTTCTACCGCTCTAAAAGCGAAAAGGTCAGCAAATAGCTGACCTTTTTGTTTTGTTGTCGCCGGCCTGCCTGCCGGCAGGCAGGTTCAAGTCCGGTCTGCCGCTCCACAAAAAAGAGTCCTTGCCTGGCCTTTAGGCCAGGTGTAGCTCAAAGAAAAACAGGTGAATAGCCTGTTTTTTTTTATTTCATTATTGACATACACCTCTTTTTCCGCTACGCTTGGCAACAGATCAACCCAAACCGTGCCAGTGAACAACACCGGTACACTCATCTGGAGAACATCATGAGCGATAACAAGATCGAGGTGGCTTTTCGCTCCAAAGCAAGCTGGCAGGGCGATGACTGCATCAACGAATGCGGCAGGCCGTCGGTGCGTGAGGCCTTCCCCGAGAACCGTTCCTCCACGATCGCGATCCGCTGCTGCGACCACAAGGACTGCGAGGAGGACATCAAGCACCGCGTGCAAGTCGCCTACGGCCATGAGCTGCAGCGCGAGTCATGGTGCTGACAACGAGCCAGTAGCAGCTGGCAACAATCCCGCAACTGCGGAGGCCTGGCCCGAGCTATATCGGGTAATAGGAGTGGGTAATCTATATGATTACCCAAAGACAAAAAAACATCATAATATGGTGTTTTTTTGATTGAAATAAATTAATTACGCGACCTGCCGAATACTGTCAACTTTTTCTTTTATGTTGAAATGAGATGAAATCAATGGATATATATTTAATAACCCGTCGCAATCAACATCATGATCGACTTTCTTCAGTGCCTCTTCAAAGCTTTTCCCAATACACATTCCCTCTCCTGTACTTTTCATCAAAGGACTCAAACGAGAACAAACACCTGGAAGTTTTTCTAACGAAAACACTGGATATTTTATACAGACTCGATCTCCAAACATATCTTTCATAATTGTCGGCAATTCTTCTCCCATAATGACCTGCGTTGCAATTGCAGGCAAAGAAATACCAAGACATTTACCTAAAAAAGGTATTGTTCTGGAACCTCTTGGATTTACCTCTAATATATAAATCTTATCGTTTTTTATTGCACATTGTATATTTGCTACACCAACAATACCAAAAACTGTAGCTATATCAGATGCAATTTTATTAAGCTTTTCGTGCACATTTTTGTCCAGGCTTTGTGCAGGAAAAACACAGCGACTATCTCCCGAATGGACACCTGCTGGATCAAGTTGCTCAATAACAAAACTTATTGTTCTCTTTCCATCTGAAATTAAATCAATATCAATCTCAACTGCATCTTCAAGAAATTGGTCAATTAAAATTGGTTGAGAAAATTGCTCTTCGAGATTTTCAGCATATGATTCAACATCTTCTAGACTTCGTGCAATAATCATTCCTTCTCCACCAAGAACAAACGAAGGACGAACAAGAAGTGGAAAACCAAGTTCTTGTGTTTTCAGCAAAAAATCTTTTTTACCTTTAGAAACAACCCAGCGCGGCATGTTGTGACCAATCTTCTGTATATAGTTTGCTGCGACCTCTCTATCTTCTGCTGCAAAAATATATGAAGAATTTGTTCCAAGGATATGTACACCTGCCGATTCTAAATCTTTGACTAAATTGATAGATGTTTGACCTCCAAACTGAGGGATAACTCCAAGCAGTCCATCTGCCTCTTTTTTGATAACATTCAAAACAAATTCAGAACGAAGTGGCTCAAAATATAGTCTGTCTGAAACAGTATAGTCAGTGCTAACTGTCTCAGGATTATTATTAATAATAATTGCTTTAATTCCTAATTTTTGGAGAGCTTTGACTGCATGAACGGTCATGTAGTCAAATTCAATTCCTTGCCCAATGCGAATCGGCCCGGACCCAAGAATAATAACTTTTGGGCCCTCCAATGGAGGAACCTCATCTTCTACGCCTTGTGAAGAATAATAATATGGAGTATGCGCTGTAAATTCACCAGCACAAGTATCCACTTGTTTAAACACAGTAAATGACTTTTTAATTGTTTTATAATTACAGAACAGATTATATATTTTTCTTATAAACCACGGGTGAATTTTTGTCATCCTAGCAACAGCCTCTTGATCTAGCCCACACCTAAATGCAGCTAAAATAGCAAAAAGACGTTTCGTCGAAGGAAACATAAGCATTTCTTTGACCTTATCTTCTGGAATTTCTTTTATCAGGTCTGTGAATGTTTTCTTAAACTCTAATCCTACTATTGCCTTATAAAAAGCTTGTTCAAATGTTGTTGCAATAGCCATGGTCTCTCCTGTACTCTTCATGGTCATCTCAATATTTATATTCATATCAGCAAATTTATCGTCTGCCCATCTAGGAATCTTTATAACAACATAATCTAGCGCTGGCTCAAAAAACGCACTCTTTCCAGTAATTGTATTTTCTATTTCAGGTAGAGTTTTCCCAAGTGCAATATGTGCTGCTATCTTTGCAATTGGATAGCCTGTTGCTTTAGATGCCAAAGCAGAACTTCTCGAAAGACGTGGATTAACCTCAATAACATAAAAATCACCTGTCTCATAATCAAAAGCAAACTGAACATTACAACCTCCTTGGATATCTAGACGTTCAACAATTTTACAAGCAGCTGTTCTCAATATTTGGTGATCCTGATCAGACAATGTCTGGGAGGGTGCAACAACAATAGACTCTCCAGTATGCACACCCATAGGATCGATATTTTCCATGTTGCAAATCATGATAATATTTCCTGCAGAGTCTCTCATCATTTCATATTCAAATTCTCCCCACCCAACAACACTTTTTTCAAGTAAGACCTGATTTACTGGACTCATAGTAATCCCAATTCCTATTTTCTCCTCGAGCTCAGTGTCTGAATGAGCAATACTACTTCCTGTTCCACCCAATGTATACAAACTTCTAATTATAACCGGATATCGGACCTCTTCTGCAAAACGTAAACCTTCCTGAAAAGAAGAAACAACAATACTTGGTAAAACAGGTTGACTAATCTGCTCCATGATTGTCCTGAATCTTCCACGATCTTCTCCATCTACAATTGCTGAAATCCCAGTTCCAAGAATTTCTACGTTGTATTTTTTAAGAATACCCTGCTGCTCTAGTTCCATTGTTAAATTCAGCGCAGTCTGCCCACCGACTGTTGGAATAAGAGCATCTGGCCGCTCTTTGTTAATAATACTCTCAAGCGACGAAACAGTAAGTGGCTCAATATAAACGGTATCTGCAGTTTCATGATCTGTTTGAATTGTCGCAGGGTTGGAATTAACAAGAACAGTTCTTATTCCTACTTCTCTCAATGCCAAACAAGCCTGTGTTCCAGAATAATCAAACTCTGCTGCTTGTCCAATTACTATTGGTCCTGAGCCGATAACGAGTACTTTCTTATTTGTCATATTAAAAAAATGAAAAAAATTCATCAAAGAGAAACGAAGTATCCTGTGTCCCTGGTCGTGCTTCTGGGTGAAACTGAACTGTAAAAACTGGTTTTGTTTTATGACTAACACCTTCGACTGATCCATCGTTTAGATGTTTAAATCTAGGAACAAAATCTTCGTGAAGTGTTTCTGAATCAATTGCATATCCATGATTTTGAGATGTTATATATGCTTTTTTCTTTCTCATGTCAAAGACAGGATGATTCACACCACGATGTCCAAACGGCAACTTATACGCCTTAGCGCCTGTAGCACACGCAACAAGTTGGTGGCCAAGACATATACCAAACAAAGGTAAACCAGATTCCAGCAATTCATTGATCGTCTTGTGAGTGTACTCGTATGACTCCGGATCTCCTGGTCCATTTGACAAAATTATGCCGTCGACATCATATGAAATAATCTCAGTAGTTTTTACGGTTGCCGGAAAAATAATGACTTCTGCATTTCTTTTTGTACATGAACTGATGATACTTTCCTTGACTCCATAGTCAATGATACCAACACGCTTCTGACCACCTAAATTTCTAACTTCAACACTACTTCTCGTAACTGTGCGCACCAAATCTTCAGGAGTGTCTTCATACACACACAGAACTGCGCTTTCTATTTCTTCTTGAGTAAGTCTTTTTACGAGGAATCTCACATCAACCCCCTTCATTCCACCAACGTTATGCTCCTTACAAAAATCTTCAAAACTTTGATAGCCATCTTTATGTGAAAATACATCCGAAAGCTCAGACACAATAACAGCCTTCGGTTGGATCTTAGAAGACCCTTGCCAAGATTGACCCACACCATAATTACCAATCAGTGGGTAAGAAAAAACTAAAATTTGGCCTGCATACGAAGGATCTGTCATTGCTTCTACATATCCTATCATTGATGTATTAAAAACTAGCTCACCTGGATATACACCACATGCTCCAAACCCCTCCCCTTTAATTACCTCTTTATCATTAATAACAATTATTGAATGCTTCATATATCATTTCGCAAAAAAAATGACAAATCTAAAAGTTTGTAAAAAAAAGCCCCTTTTGAGATTAGACGCTAGTATTTACTATAGGAAATATACGTTGTTTTTTTGATAATGTCAAAATTGAAACCTATCTAAAATAAAACCGGCTATTGATTGACTCAATAAGCCGGCGTTGATGTGGAACTGATGTCTCCTTGTTACACGTACGACGGACAGCTTGGCATGTCTTCATCAATGCCAACCCGACAGGGTTCTGCACATTCTCTGTGAAATCGAATAATCGCACGAACCCACTTTGCTTGCTCATCATCGATCATGCGATACAGATCTTGAATCAGTCTCCGATACCTGTCTCTCCGTTGTCGAGCTTTGTTTGCTCTTCGACCAGCTTCGAATGCTGCAGCGAGTGCAAGCCCTGCAAGCCAAATCCCGACAAAAGGAATGAACGCGAGCGCTAACGCAGCAATCATGAGGATAGGGACCAAAGACGCTGCAAAGACCATCTCGTCATCAGCATCTTTTTCTTTCTGCCTTGCATCGCTCTGTTGAGTGCAAAGATCTGTGATCTTTTTACGAATTCTCCCCAACTCCTGGCGGGCGTCTCGACAGGCTGGAGTATCGCACTCTTCGGGTAAAGGAAAGGGCGGACCGAGTCTTCCATCTGGATGGACTTCCAAAGGGATATCAGCTGCTTCTGGCATGTTGTGCTCCTATGATTTGGTGGATGATGGGGGCTGTTTTTGAGTATAACAAACAATATCTTTCACCTAAAACCACTTGGGGATATCCTTATTTTGCCATTTTTAATAAGGTATGCTATACTTTTCCCATCGAGTTAATAACTCGTGGATTAATGTTAAATCAATCCATACTGTATGGCGCAGTACAAAACACCCCGATTCTGTCGAGGTGTTTTGTTTTTTGTTCAGCCGTAGGTGTGCAGAGGTTTGAGCAGAATTAATTCCTCTTATTCCTTTTTACCACTTCAATAAAATTCTTTAAAATAGGTGCACTCTCAGGCGCATCAACTTGAAACATTTTTAGCTGTTCTTGCAATTTTTCTTCATCCAAACCATATTTTTCCATATAGAATTTTATTCGAATAATATTATCCTCTTTTTTCCATAATTCTGGATGAAATTGAACAGCAAAAAATGTGCTATTTGGGAATGTGAAATAATGATATGGACAACGATCACTATACACATAATTAACGGCTCCAGGAGGCAATGTTTCTGCTCTATCTTGCCTTCCACATCCAGCAAGAAATTCCTTTGGCAATTGACCAACAAGCGGATCATTGTCTGAATCATCTGTTCTGTAAAGTGTATACATTCCTGTTTCCATGTTTTCAATATCATTTATTACTTTTCCACCAAGAGCATTTACTGCAATTTGAAATCCATAGCATAATCCTAGAAAAGGAATGTCATTTTCTTTACAAAATCGAACAGCATCTTCCAAATATATATCACAAGAATTCTTGTCTACAACTGAATGTCCACCTGAACCACCCATAATCACAGCATCATATGTTTTTAGTTCCTCTAGTGGCAATTTCTCATTGTGCAACACATTAATAGATGTGATACTTTCTTCTGAAAGACCAGCAGTTCTGGCAACAACTGAAAACTCATGCTCAGCCATTTTTTTGTCTCCTCTAATTTGAATCAATAAAATCTTTAGGGGCATATATGTTCTAATAAAAAATTATTCCCATCTTACACGTTTTATTTTATTCTGTCCAGTCTTGTGTTTTCTGCTGCAAATTAAACAATTTGTTTAATTTTATAAATAAAAATAAAAAAAATGTACGCAAAAAATATAATTTGATACAATGAATTCATATGAAAACACAAACTATACAACCAATATATATGTTACGAGACAATGATCTCATTCTCGACAATGTGGGAAAATCATATGTTCTAAAAGTAAGGGACCTCGCAGAAGAAGACAAACCTCGTGAACGTCTTATCAAACATGGAGTACAAGCACTCTCTACAAAAGAACTTATGGCAATCGTTTTGAGTGTCGGTACAAAAAAAGAAGAAGTACTTGCTATGTCTTCTCGCATTATTCAAGAATACGGTGAGAAAAATATAAGTACCCAGACAGATCCAACCGTGCTGCAAAAAGAATTATCAATTCCACTCGGAAAATCTTGTCAGGTTGTTGCCTGCTTTGAACTTGGAAGACGTTTTTTTCAAAAAAAACCAGGACGTGCAATTACTATTCGCACAGCAAAGCAAGCATACAATTATTTAAGAGACATGCGAGAATTGCCAAAAGAACAATTACGTGGACTCTATCTAAACAGCAGATACAAATTAATTCATGATGAAATAATTTCTATTGGAAGTCTTACTGCAAATATTGTTCACCCACGTGAAGTATTTAAACCTGCATTTGAGTACTCAGCAGCGGCAGTGATTATTGCACACAATCATCCATCTGGGAGTGCAAAGCCAACCAAGGCTGACATCGAAGTAACGCAGCAGCTTTCACAAGCTGCAGACATTCTTGGTGTTGACCTACTTGATCATATTATTATTACAAAAAAAGGATTTACAAGCGTGCCTCATGAATACATGTAATATGATACAAACAAAACTATATAAACCAATTGCCCTAAAAGATTTTGTTATTGGAAACAATGACCATTGTCTTCTTTTACATGACAAAGAAGAGAGAGCAGAGTGCAGAAGAAAAAATCTGGCATTTCATATTGAAACTGACAGCTATTTTTCAACGCTAGCAACAGTGATCGACCTACTCGATCAAAAAGCAAACAAAAAGAATAGCATCTTAAAAGACATAAAAGAGGATCTTCTTTATCTTCAAGAATTCTACAAAATTGTAAAAAAATAAAAGAATCTCTATATATTATCCATCAAAACAGGAATATAAAGGGATTTTTTTGTTCTTTCTCATTACTCACAGAAACCATTGACATTTATTCCATCTATTGGTATAATTATGTCGCTTTTATTTACTTTGGAAGAAAGAATAAAAATCACGGGCCGATAGCTCATCTGGTAGAGCGCCGCATTTGCACTGCGGAGGTGGCGGGTTCGAGTCCTGTTCGGTCCACCAACAAACATCGTCCATCTTTCGATGGACGATTATTGTATAACGCCGAGGTAGCTCAGTGGTAGAGCAGGGGCCTGAAGAGCCTCGTGTCGTGAGTTCGATTCTCACCCTCGGCACTTCTTCGCCAAGGCTTCGAAGTGCAGGCACACTCGCTTGCGCTGCAAAGCATTGATGAAGCATCGGAGTGTAGCTCTCCGACGTGAACGCAAAGCGTTCAGTCGGAGTCCCGTACCCTCGACAAAGTCGAGGCTTCGGGACAGTTGGGATAAACTGGCACACTTCACAATGTGAAAAAACACATCGGAGTGTAGCTCAGTTTCCGCCAGAGGCGGATCAGCCTTTGGCTGAGGCTAGAGCACAATCTGAAATCCAATATAAAAACAAAAATAATAATAACAGCCTATACCGGAGTGTAGCTCAGTTGGCTAGAGCACTGCGTTTGGGACGCAGGGGTCGAAGGTTCAAGTCCTTTCACTCCGACGAACAAAAAAGACCGCAAGGTCTTTTTTTTTATTAAAAAATTAGCAAAACTTCATATCCAACCATTGACAAATGGTGTGGAATACCGTAAAATACTCTTTCGGCAAAACCCTTTCATAAGGAGGAAGACATGACTAAGGGAAATCCCGATGTGTCAAAAGCTGATCTCCTTTTGTCGCTTGGGTATGCCGGTGACATGGAGATCTTTGAGTTGATTCTCGAAGATGCTGGGGTTAGTAGACCTAGCAAGAAACGAATCAGTACAAAAAAAATCGAAACGGCAAAGAAACTTCTTGCAGAATTCGTATTGCTCGTCTGCGATCGAGGGGATTGCAGAACTGAGGCAGGTGTGGTCAAGGGAGAACGGTTTGTAGCGCGCGCTGCAAAGCAGCATTTCTGCCAGATCTGTGGAGGATCATCAAACCAACGAGCTGTACGCAAAATGATTCAAGCTTGTCGCAATGTTGGATGGAGCCAAGTCTGTGTAGTCGGTGGCTCTCCAAGCAGTCGAAAAGCCTTGGCTGGTTTTGTTGGAAGCGATATCAATCTGCGGCTTGTGCACGGCACAAAGCGGAGAAACCGAACACAAGCAAGGGCAGACATTGCCTGGGCTGACGTGGTTGTCATCTGGGGATCAACAGAGCTTGACCATCATGTCTCCAACCTCTACAAAGGAAGCAATGTTACTGCAGCAAACCAGCGAAGCGTGGCAGCAGTTGCACAAGCAGTCGCGACGGCTGCGTCCAGAGAACAAACAAAGGGAGGTTAAAAACGGCAGTCATCGACTGCCGTTCATCTTTTTATATTTCTACTGTTGTTGTATCAGAGCTAAACCGCAACTTCATTTCTTCTTTTTGTTCTTTCCGCAATCTTCCAAATGTTCTCTTCGTCCATGGTTCATTTTTTAAAATATTTGACACCCAACTTCCACCAAGAAGATGTGGCATCATAACATAATCTGCACCTGATTCATACAAATCTTCTAAATATTTATTTTCATATAAATTTGCAATGATAAATGGCTTCTCAGATTTTCCTCGAACATATTTAATCATAGTAACTTGGTCATCAGATTCTGGAAGTGTAGAGATGATCAATTTTGATTTTTCAAGCGGTAAAGTAGATAAAAACTCAACGTCAGCCGCATCACCAAAGTAGGCATCCATTCCTCGGTGCTTTAAACGAGAAATTGCTTTCGGATCAAAATCAACAACTGCAAACCGAATCTTTTTTTCTTGCAGTGCTTCAACGACTTTCCATCCAATACGATGATATCCAAATACCCAGACAGTAAATGGTTCTTGGTCTTTTTCAAGTTGCTGATATTTATCTTTTCCAAAAAAATTAAAAATTGGCAAAAAGAAACTATACAATTGTTCATTGTATGTAATTGCATATGACGAAACAAAAATTGTAATAAGTGCAACAATAGTAAAAATTGGCATTTCTGCCCCACTAATATGACCAGCTTGCACACCAACAAACAAAAGAACAAAACCAAACTCACTTACTTGTGCTGCGGTGACGCCGGCCAAAAAACTGTTCCGCCTGGTAAACTTGAGCAATCGAAACAAAATGTACAAAAGAAGTGAATTTCCAAAAAGAATGAAAGCTGAAAGAATAAGTGCTGGAGCCAACATTGAATCAATATCCCCAATTTGCATTTCACTTCCCAAAATAATGAAAAAGAGAACAATGAAAAAATCTCTGAGCGGACGAATACGACTACTAATCTCTGGTTGGTACGGTGAGGAGCCAAGAGAAAGTCCTGCGATTATTGCTCCGATTTCTATTGAAAATCCTAACGCATACAACAAGCTGGCAATGCCAAAACACCACGCGATCGTAAATATAAATAAAAATTCAGATGAGTTTGCAACTTGATCCAAAATTTTTGGAAGAACAAATTTAGCAAGTAAATAAATGAATCCAACAAGTGCTAATAATTTTAGTAAAGAAAGACTCACACCCGATAGTACTCCCCCTTCACTTCCAATAGAAGTAATAACAACCATAACGAGAATCGCAATAAGATCCTGCACAACCATGAGACCAATAACATGACGACCATACACTGACTGAGAATCCTTTTTATCTGCCAAAAGTTTTACAATAATAATTGTACTTGAAAATGTGAGAGCGAGTGCAACATATAAAGAAGAAATATGTTCAAATCCAAGATAGCGTAGAATGGCATACCCAATGAATGACGTAAATATTACTTGACCAATACCTGTCACAGTTGAAACTTTCCCAATTTTTTTAATATGATCAAAATTTAAACTCAATCCTACCACAAACAACAACAGTACAACACCAAATTCTGCAAATGCCTCAAATAAATGGGAGTCACCTTGGATCAAATTTAAAAAGAGCGGGCCTGCGACCATGCCTGCAATAATATACGCAACCATAAGTGGTTGTCGTAAAAAGCGAATGACAAATGCAATACTTATGGTAATACCAAGTAGTGCACTTATTTGAAGAAAAATATTGTCCATGTATTTATTATACCAAAAAACCACTCAAATTGTGAGTGGCCTTTGTTTACAATTTATGTAAGCCCGACTAATGGTTTTATTTTTTCAATATCTTTGTCAATTCTTTTGAAGTGTTCGTTTGCAAAAATCAATTCTTGGTCATGTCTTTTATCGTTTCCAACAAGTGCATCTAAAATTTCATGCAGCCCTTCTGGAATTCTTTGCAACAACGTATCAACTTTCTCTGATAGCTCATCAATCCTACGAGTATTCTTCAACATATAATTTCCTAACGTGTCTAGTCTCTTCTCATGTGAATCAAACCTTTTATCCATCTTGTCGAATCTCTTGTCATGTTCTTTTAATTTTTTCATTATTTGTTTTGTCATAGCTTATGCATTATATGAATAATATTCTCGTCCGTCAATATTACTTAAAGACAAACGAAATTCCATCTTTTAGCTTCATCATAATCCCCTTTGCAATGGCGCCTCTTGTCTTTGCAAATAAACCGACAATGAGTGAAGTGAGACCTCCAGCCGTGGCTGTTAAATATTTTTCTGCAACTTCTTTTTGACTTTCTTTTTCTTTATCTTTATGTTCAAGAACTGCAGATTGGGCAACCCCTATTTTTTTAATATCATCTTGTGATCGAGGGAGCACTTGATACCCTTGTTTTGTTTTATTTACAAATCCAACAACTGTCACAATATCTCCAAGCTTTAATTTTTCTTTGCTAATGTTTGCTCCACGTTTAAAATAAATTCTCAGCTCTGCTGTCCCATCATCAATATACATATACGAACCTTTTAATTCTGTTATTTCGCCTTTCACTTTTACAAAAGAACCAACAGTTGACTCACTAACATTTGCAAGCTCTGTTTGTACGGGAGATAGCAAAATTCCATCTTCTAAAAAAACAATATCTTCTTTTGTTTTAACTTTAATACGCGCTTCTCCTTGTGTTTCTGACATCTCTCCAATAATTTGAACCGCATCGCCAACGTGCAAATCTGGAAATTCTTTCTTGTACTGATATATTTGTACACCATATGTTGTGCTAGCAGAATCAGTTTCTGCAATATAAAAATATTGAGAACCATATACTCCTGGCAACACACCAACAACTCCTTGAATGGAAATTCTATCTCCAACATCAAATTGTGAAATCTGACTAGCCATTGTCTCTATAACTGGTTTATCTTTTTCCTCAATTGTGCCAGGATCTTCTTGCTCTACCACTTGCATTTTATTTTCTTCCCCTGGCGTAACAAAATCTGTCATAACCCAATCCCCATCTTCATCTTTAATATAGCTCACACCTTCAACTGCTTTTTCATAACGAGCTTGCTGTAGAACCTTTCCATCTTTAAGAAGCAAGCGTACAGCATCTCCTGTATTATTTAGGGCTAATCCAGTATCTTCTCTTTGAAAAACCAAAAATTTCTTTGCCTGTATTATTGTATTATCTGGTATTGTATACGGTTTGGAACCACCTTCTTCATCGTCAATTTGTATACTAGAAATATCAATATCTGTTTCAGTTGGATTATACAGTTCAATAAACTCAGAATCATCAGATCCAATTGGATTTGGAATAAATTCTGAAATTTCAATATGTGACCAAAATTTATTAGACAAATTTTGGGATACAGTATTATCTGCATCAACTTCTTTCTTTTGATCCTGAGAAGACTCAGCGCTTCCTTCTCTTTTCTTTGAATCCTTAATTTTTAATTGTTCTGTTGTGGTTGTATGTTTTGTACTCGTTGTTGTATTCTCAGATAAATGATTTTCTGCAACATCGTTTACAACTTTATTTTCAAACCCGGGCGTTATATTTTTTGTCCAAAAAAATAAATTGTCTTTTCCGCGTGCATAACTTTGGTCTTCTTCTACCTTTCCTTCATAGGTAATTTGTTCTACAAGTCGATCATGCTGATCAAATAATCGCACATCCTCCTTTCCTGAATTGTTTAAAGAAATATTTGTTTCTGTTCTTTTAAAAACAATAATTTCATGCGGTCCAATTGATATATTTTTTAATGTAAATCTTTTTTTTGTTGCATCTGCTAATTTCCATTTATCTAAATTAATTTCTTTTGCTGAGGCATTTTTTATTTCAATAAATTCATCTTCACTGTCTGTTCCTTTTGGGTTTGGTAGCACTTCATTGATAACAACTGATGTGATAATGGGTAAAACTTGTTGTGATGAATTATTATTTGAAGATGAAGAATGACTTTTCTCTTTCACAGCATTTTTTTTTGTTGAAGTCGTTGCATTTGTTTCAAGTTTCTTTTTTGCATCTTCATATTCTTTTACACATGCTGCATATTTTTTTTCAATGGCTTGTGTACTTGTTGTTGTTTGAGCAAACACAACTGATGAGCTTAGAAAAAAAAGAACAATACATATGACAGGCAACGAATAGTGCGTTGCATATTTCATATTCCCTCCCTATTAAAAATAATAACTAATAACTATTATCTAGTACCTAATAATTTAGATCAAATAAATCAATAAAAACAGGCCTTTTTTAAACAAAATCAAAAATAGCAACAAAAAAACTGTCGTAAAAGACAGATTTTTTGTCCTACATGTTTCTCAATATTGAGAAGCATGATGGGATATCGAGACTGGGCAAGTAGTCTCGATCCCCCCTTGTGAATTGTTGAACATGCGTACAATCACTCTTGCCCAAACTCCGAAGAGTTAGTGAGTTGTACTAGTCGATGTCGCCGTTGACTACGCGGTTGGCCTGAGCCAGGAGGTGGTCCAGTCGACGCTGCTCTGGGATCGAAAGCTTCAGACCCTGGATCAGTTTCCTCCGAATGCCCTTCTTGACACGAGCGTTCGCTGCTCCTCGCTTCCGCACGTCCGCCTTGAGCTCAGCAGCAACACATGCCACTGACCAGGTCAGGTCGGACTGGGCTTGCTCAAGGTTTTCGACCTGCCGGTCTCGCATTTCCAGCTCTGTCAGCTGCGACTCGACCTTGTCATTGGACGCCCACAGCTTCCTGCGGAGCTCTGCGATCTCGTCTTCGTACTTGCCGTACAGCCGACGATGATCCCAGGCCATGAGCCTGTTCCATCCCCGACCGATCGGCTCTAGCACGAACCGAAAGGCGAGGTACAGGCTTCCGAAGAAAATGGCGAGCGCAAGAAACACTGCGATCGTCCCACCGCCGAGGAAACCGACGAGCTTGCCAGCACCAATCCAGGTGGACTCCGAAGTCAGGAAAGTCCAGACCGCCATGTACGCATCCAGGATGTTATGCGAGGTCGGCTGGACATAACCCACGATCGGTGCGGCGAGGAAGATGAACGAGCCGAACATGCCGAACCAGATGGCCGCGTCCTGACGGTACGTGCCGTTCGGCAGCCAGTGAGGCGTCTCGCGGAATTTGTCCCACCAGGTGGGTTCACGGTAACGGGGCGGGGCAGGTGGTTCGATGGTTGAAGTTGTGGTAGCCATTTTTCTCTCCCTTCTCTTGTCACGCATGACAGAAGGATGCTAAGCGTCCCGTACAACGATTCGTTTGAATCTTGATGCGTTCCCCAAATGGAACGAATCTTCTGTACACGCAAAGCATATTGCACTCCAACTTTTTCAAGTGAAGCATACGACACACTATATTATAGTGTAACAAATACTTCACTTGATTGACGACTTGTAAAGAGCCTCTACTGTCATTGCGAGGAACAAAGTGACGAAGTACTCTTTCGACTTATTAAAAAGTAAATAGATTACTCAAATCAAATTGTGTCACACTCATAACGACAGAAAAAATATTCTTGAAATATTTTTCCTCTTCTGCACACTTTATAAATGTACAAAAGAAGGTGGGGGCGTGACTTGCATCTACGCCCCAAAGAATCTTTGGTCAGATCACTCCGACCACATCATCACACCTTCTGTTGTCCGTCAGCGAAGTCGCTTCAGGGCACGCTTGATCGCGAGATCGTACTGACGCTGCCAGTACGCACGGTACTGCTTGCCTTCAGCTCGACGTGGGTGGTCATCGAAGTTCTTCTCCTTGCCGTTCTTGGCGCCACCACCATTGACGGTGCCGTCGAGCATACGGTCGGAGAAAGAATCGAGGTGTCGAAGACCGCGAGTACCGTCCTTGCGAACCCAGACTGCCAGCCACGGCTCGTCGACCTTCATGCCGTTGCCGAAGGTCTTGCCCGAGTAGTAGAACGTGTAGCGCATCCCCTTGGACCGGAATACGATCTGGTAGCTGCTGCCCTTGTTGTAGCGCTTCTTGGACAGCGCGCCCTTGGTGCGACCAGGCTTGGTCATGAGCTTGATGACCTTGGCGACATCGGACGCTTTGGTCGCTGCCTCGGCGTTGTGGGTGGGAATGAGGAAGGCCGCGCTGATGATGGCCAGAAAGATGTATCGCATGTGAGCTCCTTGTGCTATGTTTGCGAACGTTGTTGTCGAATGAGTGGTTGTAATCAGTCTTTTTTCAGCTTAACTACAATCACCCATCCGACTAGTGTGATGATGTTTGTAAAGATCCATCCCTTACAGAAATATACCACGATTCTCGTACTATATTCCATTGTAAGTAGACATAGCAGTATAGCACAAAAAAGGGCTTTTGTCAAGAGGAAAATGGCAATATTTGGCTAAAATAAGCCTTTTATATAAAAATCACCCTTAAAAACGTTGACACTCCTCAATATCTCTTATATATTTCTATAGGACCAAAACGCACAATCAGCGTTTCCAACCTATAGGAGGAGGTCATGCAGGACGTCCAAGGACAAGAAGGAATCGTTCTCATGCGGCATGTGCTTCGCACAAGAAAGTTCAACAGAAAGCGAGAATGTGGTACATCTGGCTGCCAGAACAGGGTTTTGGCCGTAAGGACCACCCAAACCGACCAAGGCCCCAAGTCACTCTTCTACTGCAGCCAGTGCAATAGCTACTCTGCTGACAACCACTGTTGAGGATCTTCAAGATGACCATGCCAACCCCCTGACCGTTCGTGCTTGCGGCGGTCAGGGAAGGAATAAAGCAGCTCAAATGGGCTGTTTTTACCTTTTTTAAGCCAAAAAATAGGAATTTTGCAAGATTTCCACATCAAAGAAGTTTTTTTTCCCGCAAACAATCCACATTTTTAACTGTAATTTGTATACACTACTCTATACATTGTGGATAAGTCTGTGGGAAAGTGAACAAAATTGTGGATAACATTGCAAAAATTATCTACCTTTTCCACACATTTATAATTTTGTATAGACTATTCTAGACAAAAAAATCTGCAAAAAAGCTAATTTATTAGCTTATTTTAGCCAATAAATGCCTACTATTGACAAAACTAAAAAATTATGGTATTATATATATGTAAATGATTCGCTCATTCACAACCAATCAGTTGTCCGCGACTTGTCGTGAACAACATGATTATTCACCTATCTATTCCTCTTGTTCCAGTTCACTTTTGGTACTTTCCATAAAAAGTACCAATGACTTCGGGAACGGTTGAGCGCCTTTGTGGCAGCTCCCATTTTTCCCACCCTAATTTCCCCGAAATTAGGTAAAAACAAACATAAACGTCAAACACTTAGAAGCGAACTGGAAACTGGTGCTTCCTCGCCTATAATACTCGATGCTTCGCGCTCTGAGTATAGAGGAGCTACACCCCTGGAACGGATGGTGAATTATGATCCCATTGAGCCAATATTCACCTGGAACTCCTGTTCCACTGCAATTTCTCCCTGGGATTTTAAGGCGACACGCCAAAAAATACCTAGGGCGCTATGTCGCCTTTTTATTTACAAAAATTTCATATTATAGAAGAATGATTAAGCCGAGAAGGGCTTTTTTTAATAACAAAAATTAAGATTAAGCATTAATAATTAAGACTGCATCTAGTAAATTTTAATTCTTAATCCTTAGTCTTAATTCTTAATACTTACTACTTGCAACACCAAGACAAATTGAGTATAATAGCCTCCTAGAGATAATAAATAACCAACCGATATATGGCTGCGAAAAAACACAAGCTCCAAGACCTAGATATTATAAAAGCACAGCTTTTAGAAGAACGAGAACGACTTCAAAAAGAACTTTCAGGATTCTCAGAAAAGAATCCTCATGTTGAAGGTGATTACAATGCAAAATTTGAAGATGTTGGTGACGAAGTGGACGATAGTGTACAAGAAGTTGCACAATACCAAGTAAGCAAGTCACTTGAGATTACACTTGAAAAAAGATTGCGTGATATTAATAAGTCACTCGACAGAATTGAAAAAGGCGATTATGGTATTTGTAAATACTGTGATGAACCTATTAGCATTCCTAGACTTCAAGCAAGACCAACATCATCATCTTGCGTTAGTTGTAAAAAAACATTGAAAGATGAGGTGTAATAACCTATGATGCCAAAAAAAACAATCTGGTTCGTGATTATGGGAGGGGTTTTTTTATTTCTGGACCAATTACTAAAATATATAATAAGAACAAATCCGTTTTCTAGTTTTTATATTTGGAAACCATGGTTAGGGTGGGAATATTTTGCAAATCCAGGAATTGCCTTTTCTCTTCCCTTTTCTCAAATTCTTCTTGCAATTCTTACACCAATTATTTTACTCTGGCTTTATTACGCAGTAAGCAAAGAAAAAAAACAAAATAATTTTCTTGTTGCAGGACTTGTACTCATTATATTTGGTGCAGTTTCAAACTTTATTGATAGAATGTTATTTGGAATTACGATTGATTATCTTCGCATTGCAACGTCGGTGATTAATATTGCAGATATCATAATTGTGCTGGGGGTAATACTCTTAATTAAGGGAGAGCGGAAAAAAAATAGTTAATAGCTATTAGTTAATAGTTAATATACAAACATGAGGGAGGGAAATTATTTGAGATCTTTTACTCAATTGGATGCATGGAAAAAAGCGCATCGACTAGTTATTTTGATTTACCAAATAACAAAATCATTTCCAAAAGAAGAACAGTTTGGCCTGACGATTCAAATCAGAAGAGCGGTAGTATCTATTACATCAAATATATCAGAAGGCTTTGGAAGAAAGTCAAAAAAGCAAAAAATTCAATTTTATTCAATTTCTTTTGCTTCATTAAATGAAGTCCAAAATCAATTACTTATTTCTAGGGACATTGGATACTTAGCAAAAGATAGATTCAACGATATAGCAAAATTAACAATTGAAGTAAAAAAACTTATTAATAGTCTTATCTCTACAACAAAAGAGCGAAGTGACTAATAACTATTAACTAGTATCTATTAACTAATAACAAGGAGGGAATATGTTTACAAAGATAAACTCTGTAGCAGTTCTTGGTTTGGATTGTGAACCAATTACTGTTGAAGTAGATATTGCTGGCACATGGCCAGGATATCAAATTATTGGATTGCCAGATGCTGCTGTACAAGAAGCAAAGCATCGTATTCGTACAACGTGGAAAAATGCTGGAATTACATTTCCATACAATAGTCGTGTTATTGTTAATCTTGCTCCAGCCGATGTGAGAAAATCAGGAACAGCATATGATTTGCCAATGGCAGTGGGAATGTTTATAGCAAGTCAAAAAATAAAGGGCGTTGATATTTCTGACGCTCTTTTTGTTGGTGAACTTGCACTCGACGGAACACTGCGCCACACAACTGGTATTCTTCCTCTTGCAATTTTTGCAAAAGAAAAAGGATACAAAGAACTGTTCGTCCCTGCAGTAAATGCAAAAGAGGCGAGTGTTATTTCTGATATTTCAATTTATCCTGTAAAACATTTCATGCTCTTGTGGAGCACATACAAAAGAAAAAAATAATTACAAAATTAAAACCACAACCAATTGAAGAGTGGTTTACGCATGGAAAATATGAGCTAGACATGGCATATGTAAAAGGGCAATCGTTTGTAAAGCGCGCGCTTGAGATCGCAGCAAGCGGAGGTCATAATATTATTCTAAATGGACCACCTGGTTCTGGAAAAACATTGCTTGCTAGAACGTTTCCAACAATCCTTCCAAGACTTTCCGTTGATGAAGCAATTGAAGTAACAAAAGTCTATTCAGTTGCAGGATTACTAAAACAAGATAAACCACTCATTACCGAACGACCATTTCGTGCACCACATCACAGTGCAAGTGGTGTCGCGCTAGTTGGTGGAGGAACATTTCCTCGTCCAGGAGAAATTTCTCTTGCACGCCGCGGTGTATTATTTTTAGATGAATTTCCTGAATTTCCAAGACAAGTATTAGAAACACTCCGCCAACCACTTGAAGATGGAGTGATTACAATTTCGCGAGCACAAGGAACAATAACATTTCCTGCAGAATTTAGTTTAATTGCAAGTCAAAATCCTTGTCCCTGTGGTTTTGCAA
This sequence comes from uncultured Gammaproteobacteria bacterium, assembly GCA_965231005.1. Classification (GTDB taxonomy): domain Bacteria; phylum Patescibacteriota; class Patescibacteriia; order Magasanikbacterales; family UBA922; genus CAZTEU01. Next base: position 299,835 of record OZ246405.1, on the reverse strand, counting down.
CAGACACAGAAAAGCAATGTGTATGTTCTCCAATTCAAATTGCACGGTACCAGAAAAAGATAAGTGGACCACTCCTCGACAGAATAGACTTACATGTTGAAGTTCCCCGTATTCCTTTTGAAAAACTGCGAAAAGAAGACTTGGAAGAATCTTCAGAAAACATTAGGCTCCGTGTTGAAGCAGCAAGAACTATTCAATACAAACGATTTGAAAAAACATCTTGCAAAACTAATAGTGAAATGACAAATAAGCAAATTCGAGAATATTGTGTGCTCGATACTGCATCAACAAATTTGTTGCGACAAGCAGTAACACAAATGCAGCTTTCTGCAAGAAGTTATCATAGAATTTTAAAGTTAGGCAGAACAATTGCAGATCTTGCTGGTGAAAAACAAATTAAAACCGAACATATTGCAGAGGCATTGCAATATCGGACCAGAATTCAATGACGCTTTTTTGTTTGAAGATCTCTTATTCCTTTGATACACTACCTTCACAATCGCCACACACCAAGGAGACGGCACCATGCACAAGCACAGCACGCACATCCCGACCGACGACCAGCTCTGCATCATGAGCACGCCCCACGACGGCGACCGTTCCTGCGAGCTCACCCTCACCATCTGAGCAAGGCGCCAACAACCGACCCAGGGTCGACGCACGAACAACCACAGGCATGCCTCCGGTACAATGTGGCGCAAGCCACTGTTCTGTGTGTCGATCCTGGGGTCGCACAAAAAAATGTATTTATATGGGAAGTCCAGAACAAAAACTAACTCGTAGACAAATACTAGAACAACGTAATTGGGCAAGTGTGCAATGGCCAGAGGTTGATTTTGATTATGATAAAACAGGAACACTCATTTGGGATGACAACATGCACGATGTTCTTGCTGCAGTTCATGACGGCATAGCAGAATCTGTATTACCACATGTTCCTGAAGAACTATTAATTGGAATGCTTGCAGATTATGAAGACAGAAGATGGATCATTACCCACGGAGAACATTTTATTGCAGAGTTTCGAAGACGGAATCTGGATATTGCTAAGCTTTTAAAAATTTTCCAAGATGAAGAAATACAAATCGAATTTGTAACAAAACACATTGACCTTCTTCCTGAAATTGATCAGGATGAATTCGTCTCAAAAATGGAACAGTACATGTATGACGAACATATTGAAGCCGTTCTTAAAAAATTTACAAAACTTTCAGAAACAACTCGTGCTCGACTTCAAAAGTCAATAGAATAATTTGAAAATCAAAAACCGCCCGTAGTCTCCTTGCAATATTCCCCAATATGAGAACCATTGCAAGGCTCACGGACGGTTTTTTTGTTCCACCGATCGCCTCTAGACCTACGTAAAGAGAAGGACGGTCAAAAGAGCTGTGATCGTGTGTTGAATGATGAACTTTGGTCGCTTCACACGTTCGGGATGGAGGAGTAGGTATGCAAGCTGAAACGCAAGCAGCGGCATTGAGACGATCCCGACAGAAACCACCCACTCGTTTGGATGAAATAAAAACATCATAGCGAGCATAGACTGGAAACCAATCAGCATGGCAACACTTCGCACATGACCTATGCGAAGCGGGAACGTTTCTTTGTACCCAAGGTCAATCCCTGCATCCTCAATGTCTTTGAGCACTTCATTCCAAAGAACTAAAAACACAAGGATGAGAAATGTGGCCACAGCAGCTTTTGAGTATTGCTGATGGTACGCCATTCCGCAGAGCGCTGGAGAGCCAGAACAAAGTGCGACCATGACGTTCTGTGTAACAAACCAGTGAGGCACGAAAGAGTATGCAAGACCAACAGCCCAAACCAGCGAGCAGAGTGCACCGAGTGCAAGGCTCGAACTCACAACCATGAGCAAAAGCGCAGCTGTCACTGCAGCGAGTCGGAGCCAGTACCGGATCACAGCGGCCTCATTCTCGCTTACGAATGTCTTTCCTTTTTTTCGATCGTGGTACCTGTCAGTCCAGTCATTGAACGCCATGATGCTCATGGTGATGCCAGCAAAGCAAGCTGCTGTTACGAGTCTGACATACCATGATGCCCCGTCGTCAAAACTGAAGCTGATGAGCGTCAGTAAGAACGCGTAAATGCCAGTCGCTGGGCGACCAACATTGAACAGCTTCCAGGACATTGACCTGAAAAACTTTGCACCCACGAGTCTTGCCTGAATTCTTGTCCCCATGAATCACCCCCTTGTTGTGGAACTTTAGAATGATAGCATAAAAATAAATATTGAGAAACAAAAAAACTCCTCAAACCAGGAGCCTTTTTGCCTTTATGGCCTTTACGGCATTTAAAGCCTTTTAAATTTTTATCTAATGTATCGCAACGGATTCTGCCGTCTTCCATTCACACGAATTTCATAGTGAATATGAGAACCTGTTGACCGACCAGTTGATCCCATAAGTGCAATTGTTTGTCCTTGTGAAACCTGCTGACCAACTTTTACATAGTTACGAGAATTATGCGCATAAAGTGTTTGTACACCACCATGATCAATAACAATATGACAACCATATCCACCATTCCATCCACATTGTGACTTAATAACACGACCAGCACGAGATGCATAAATTGGAGAGCCAAGCGGCCCAGCAACATCAAGTCCAGTGTGGCGCCAACCATAGTATTGGGTAATCCGTCTTACATTTGTTGGCCAAAGATACCCTGACCCTGCAGGCGCTGCAACAGATGGAGGTGGAGCAGCAACATTACTCAATGATGTATATCGACGTGTAGATGCAACTCGTCTGACTGGTTGTGGTCTTCTTCCACCAGGAATGATGAGTTGTTCTCCTATAACAATATCTGATCCATCGTTTTGCAATTTATTTTTTTCAATAATATCCTCTGTTTTTGCACCATATGTTTTTGCAATCTTAGACAAGGTCTCACCTCTCTTCACTTTATGTAAGACACCTGTTGATGGAAGAATCTTGAGCGAGTCTCCTGGACGTATGTACGAACGAACAGACAAATTATTTGCCCACAAAATTGTTTCAACACTAATACCATATGATTCTGCAATCGCACCAATTGTATCTCCAGCTGAAACAACATGAGTAACAACTTTTGATCTATCAGACGATGGTGCTGTTTGTCCTGCAGGAATGGTTGCAACAGCATCTCCAGAAATAATTGTTGGTTTACTTATTGCTGTTCCACCTGCACTAATACTTGCAATCTCTTGAGGAACAACAATATCGTCTTGTGCACCTGTTGAAACTTGTGGAGAAACAACAGAACCTTGTGTCCATGTTCTTTCATCCTGTTTTGACAGTGTTGTGATATCAATTTCAACTTCTTCAATGTCAAAATCAAATTCTCCTGGACCAATCATTTCATACAATAATGTTTTTCGTCCTGGAATAGACGCTGTATCTTGACTATATAATTTTGTATGTGGAATAAGAACAACCACTGCGACAAGTAGTACAACAAACTGAAGTGTCGACCGTTTTCCAAACACGTCAACAATATCTTCTCTCCATGGCTCAATAAGTCTTGCAATTCTCCGTCTTAAAAAAAATGTTATTTTGTAGAACCAAAAACCAAGTGTATCATTATAAAATTTTCCAATAATTTGCAATACAGGCCACGCACGATCCCATAGCCAAAAAAGCCCCCGTTTTATATACATGAAGAAACGGAGGATTGCTAAGAGTATTTTGTATCCAAAATAGCGCATATTGTATATAGAAGTATGCCACAAATATCAGTTTTGTCAACCACGAAAAGGCGCGAGCTTGCGAGCGCCTTTGAGTGCCACGTGGGCACGAAGTGCCTTTACGTGGCAGCAAGAAATCTAGAATTGGCGCGCCCTCGTGGCATGCTAAAAATAAAAAAATAAGTCCTTTTTTGGGACCTATTTTTATCAATCATTTTTACGCAGCTCGTCCATAACCCTGTTTTTGCAGTGCTTTAAATTCCATAAGCAATCTTTTTCTATCCTCATTATCATCCAGGTGCTCCATTGCTTCTAATTCTGCAACAAGATCATTTACACTCTCGTGCATTTCTTGGATTGCAGCTCTATCATGTTGATTATAAAGTCGATCTAATACTCCACCCGGTTTTAAATACTTTGCTTTTTCAGAAGCAATAATAATTTTATTTCTTTCAACTGCCTCTGCTGCTGCCTGTACTTCTGCAGCTGTTATACCAACCTTTTTGTCGCTGGGCGCCAATCTTCCCATTGCCTTTTCTCCACCTCTTTCTCCAGCTCTTTCTCCAGCTCTTTTTGCTTTTAATCTTGCTTCTCGTGCTGCCATTGCCCTGTCATGGTCTACTTGTCCTGGTGCACGAGGCATTCTTCTTTCTGAAATAGGTTTACGAAATTTTGCCTTTTGAGCAGGTGTAAGCTCAACAGCTTTGTGCTTTCCAGCAGGATTCTCCATTCCAGGAATCTTGGGAACATCAATTTCTTGTACAGGGTTTGCAGACCCAGGAATTGGTTCTGATGAGGTTGCAACAATATCTTCTGCTATCACATCACCTTGCAAAGTCATTTTTTCTTTCGCAGCTGACTGATCATCAATTTTTTGTAATAAAATATTTGTCTCTTCTTTGCGACGTGCATCTCGAGTTGCTTTGTCTCCAAGATCACGTACTGCACGATCAACGCTGGTTCCTTGTTGGAACCGATCTCTATCGGCGTTAAATGCTTCCCCTCTCGCAGCTGATGCTGCAGCGGCAGCGCTACCTACTTCAGGCATATATATGACGTTATTTGCATCATCTATATATAAATGACACAAAAGTGACTATTGTCACTAAGATATACCTAGTATAGCAGAAAAAAGGGTGTTTGTCAAGCAAAATTTATCTAATTTTAGCTTAATTAAGCAAATTATCCCTTGACAATACCTCAAAAACACGCTATACTTCTGCAACAAAATAGAAAATTAGTTGATTGGTTAATTAGTTAACTAGTAGATTTTTCTACCTATTAGAGCCAATCAACAAATTAACTAATTAACCAATGTTATGCAACACGCAACAAAGACATTAGATAAGTCACAAGTTGAACTTACTATCACAGTAACACCAGACGAATATCAAAAACATCTTGAAAAAGCAGCTGTTAAGTTGTCAGAAAGAGCAAATATCAAAGGGTTCCGTAAAGGAAAAGCTCCATTTGATATTGTAAAGCGAGAACTTGGTGACATGGCCATTTTACAAGAAGCACTTGAAGACGTTATTAAAGAAACATTTTATAAGGCTGTTGTTGAAGAAAAATTAGAAACTCTTGGTATGCCACAGATTAGTGTTGAAAAAGTAGCACCAGAAAATGATATCGTCTACAAAGCCGTTGTTGCACTTATGCCAAAAGTTACACTCTGTGACGTTTCAAAAATTAAAGTAAAAAAAGATCGTAAACCTGTTGAAGATTCACATGTCGACGAAACAATTGACATGTTGCGAGGCATGCAAGCAAAAGAAGTAATCAAAGATGGAAAAGCAGAAGGAACAGACAAAATTGTTATTGATATGGACATGCTTATTGACAATGTTCCTGTCGAAGGCGGACAAGCAAAAGACCATCAAGTATATTTAAGTGAAAAACATTACATCCCAGGATTGAATGAAGAACTTTCTGGATTAAAAAAAGATGATAAAAAAGAATTTACTCTTGCGTTCCCAGAAACACATTATCAAAAACACCTGGCTGGAAAAAAAGTTGATTTCAAAGTAACAGTAAAAGATGTTTTTGAAAGACAGCTTCCAGAAATGAACGATGAATTTGCAAAAAAACTTGGACAAGAGTCTGTAGCAAAATTGCGAGAATTAATCCATAGCAATTTATTGAACGAAGCAGAGCAAAAAGCAATGCAAACAGCAGAAATTGCTATTCTTGAACAGCTTATTGAAAAAACAAAATTTGACCCAATTCCAGATGTGCTCATGAACAATGAAAGACAAAAAATGTTTTATGAATTAACAAAAGATTTGGAAAAAAATAATATTTCAATTCAACAATATTTGCAAGATATTAAAAAAACAGAACAAGAATTGTTTGATGACTTTGCTGCGCAAGCTGAAAAACGCGCAAAGGCTGCTCTTGTTTCCCGTCAAGTTGCAATTGAACAAAACATTGTTATCTCACCAGAAGAACTTGATGGTGAAATCAATATGATGAAAGATATGTACAAAGACAATCCTCAATATCTAGAAAATCTTGATAAGCAAGAAGTTCGTGAAAGTATTGCAACAGCAATGCAAAATAAAAAAGTTATGGGTTGGTTAAAGGTAAAAGTTCTTGGTGAAGAAATATTGAATGATCCTGAACTGAAAAAATTTGGTTGTGGTCATGACCATGCAGATGGAGAAAGTTGTGAGCATGGTAAAAAAGAACAAGAAACAAATAACAAATAACAAGAAAATCTCGGGAAACCGAGATTTTTTTCTACATAGAAACAATTTTATTTTATTGCTATATTAGTCTTGTAATTATATTTCAATCCAAATCCTTGTTCTTTGTTTTTTGTTAATTGTTAGTTATGAAAATATCAATAAAAGTCATGCCGCGTTCTTCAAAAAATGAAATTGTTGGACCACTGTCTGATGGAAGTTATAAAATTTATTTAACTGCCCCACCAGTTGATGGTGAAGCAAACAAAAAACTTCTTACACTTTTGAGCAAGAAATTTAGAGTAGCCAAGTCGTTAATAACCATTGTAAAGGGAAAAAACGCGCGAAATAAAGTTGTTGAAATTGAAGAATCCTAAGGTCTTGACAAAACAACAAAAACCTGTCATAATAAGGCGTTAAAAGTTGGGTAGCAGAATGGAGACAACATCCTGTCTCAATTCTGCTGTGCAACCACAGCTATGCAGACTAAATATACCACAGGACGTGCTAGTCCTGGCGTTGCTGAGTAGTCATGCTCAGGTCTGCCAACGTTTCTTCCACGCTAGGAGGATATTATGACAAAGCCCACCAAAACTGTTGAAAACGGTCAAATGCCTTTCAGTGTTCGCTGTCTCATGCGGAAACTGGAAGCCATGTTCGGCCCTGAGCTCGTACGTTCACACCGAGGGATTCTCCGACCTATCCGTTGGAAGCTGCCGACATGCCAATCTATGGGTGTGTATGGAGAAAATAGCAGGAATCCTGAGACCTGGGACGATCGGCTCGACCAGTCCAAGCAGACCTTCCGAGCCCAAATCCAATTGGAGTGTGGATACCGTTTCGATCTCACGGTCAGACCTCAAATGGTCCTCAAAAATGGACGCAAGGCTCTGGACTTTGGCATTGTGTACATCACAGCATCGATGCGTTTTTCAAACAACGACGAGGTGCAAAAATTCGTCCGCGCTGTAGAATGGGCGTGGAAACACAAGATCGAATGGCACATCTCAATGATGGACCATGAACAGGGCCGTACTGCTCCTGATCCGATGACTGTGGAGTTCTCGCTCTCGCACACCGATCTTGAAAACGCGCTCAAGCGACCGTGGAAGTAGCTGAAGCAACAACCAAACCCTGAACCACTAACGTATGATGACTGCTCTCCCGAGCCGCACATCACCATTGTGGTTCGGGATCAGTCAAAAAAATACCTAGCAAGGTATTTTTTTGTTTATGTTCTTTCTTTAATTTTTTTATCATCACTTCTCAGCATCCCTTCCCATGCTTGTTCAATATCAATTCCAAGGTCGTCTGCAATAAACAGTACATCTGCTATAACATCTGCAAGCTCGTCAGATAAAACTCTCTTTATTTCCTCTTCAGACAAGCCTTCTACAAAGCGTTTGTTTTTTAATTGCAACACACACTTTGCAATGCTTCCAATTTGGTACTGCAAATCCTGTGCAGCAGTTTCAAATGTCCAAGGTTCTGTACCCTGGCTTTCGTATTTTTTAAATGTTTCTGCAACTTGCTGTTGCATTGCTTTTAAGTTATTCATAAATATGTATTTACACTTGACAAAACCTCTGTGCTATGATATAGATTGTATGTCCACTGTTGGACACAAGGGGGTTTCTATAATGCATCCAATGTTCGTATCTCTCGTTCACCAGCTCGATAAGGCTGGACCGTTCGGCCAACTCAAGATCAAACTTTCAGACGGCAACGTCTGCACGATCGACTCCAGCACCGTCGAAGACCTCGGCGAGAACGGTGTCGTTTTCAACAAGAAGGCCGGCGGTCGACTGCCGCTCCGCTACGACCACATGAAGAAGATCACGGTCGAACGCGTCTGCATGACCTGAGAGCAACGAGACACACGAACTTTTCCTCCAACCCCCGCTAGTCGTTTGGCTAGCGGGGCAACTTTTTTTTAAGACAACTTTTTTTTTAACAAAATTCTATTTTCTTCAATGCTTTCTTTTTCTTGAACGTCTGTAAAAGAATATTTGTGCTTAATCAAAAATGCTAACATCTCTCTACGCTTATTTCTTGTTTTTATTTTAATAGTATAAAATCCATTCTCTTTGCTCCAACGTTCTAACTCATTCATAAGGGCGGTAAGAGCTCCCTTCTTTCTAAACTTTTTGCAAACTCCTGTCATCCAACAATATATTGATCCGTCTTCATAGCGATCATATGCAATCAAATAACCTGCAGGCTCATTGTCTACATATGAAACAAAAACAATATGACTTTTCCCTTGCAATCTTTCTTCAAAAAAACCTATGTCATGAGAATCATTAAATTCCTCAATTCCAAGATGAACGCTTAGTGCATTTTCAACTGAATCTTGTTTTACAATTACTGAACTCATACTCTTCTTATTTTTAAACTATTTTGGCATATCAATTCCACCCTTGTTCCAAGGATTGCAGCGCAAAATTCTCCAGATTGTTTTTGGCACACCAATTAATATTCCTTTCTTTTTAATAATGCGGTGACCGTATTCACTACAGGATGGGTAAAATTTACAATACCCATATGGATGAAAACATTTAAGTGGCCCATGATCTGGTGACAATGTTTTTTGATACAGACGAATCAACCACAACAGTGGATAGCGTTGATACTTTGTTATTTTTTTAAACCAACGAGTCATACGTTTAGACCAAAAGTTTTGCGCGTTTTAAAACATGAAGAATATTTTTTTCAATGTCTTCATACTCTTTTCCAATCATTTCTTTTTTCGCAATCACTGCTACCATAAATCCCTTTTTTATTTTTTCTTCTTTCAATAACAATCGGACAACTTCTCTCATTTGTCTTTTCAACCGGTTTCTTTTTACTGCACTCTTACTCACTTTTAATCCAACAACAAATCCGATTTTCAAATCCTCGACTGAATATTTTCTTCGTGGATATTTTTCTGAATCAATTTTCCAGACTTTTGCCGTAACCAAATCTGCACCAACAAAACGACCTTCTTTAAAAAGAATTTCAAAATCCTTCATTTTTTTAAGACGATATTTTCTAGGAATCATATCTTATTCTTTTTTAAAATACCTTGCATCTCCAGTTATTTCTCCCAACAGTGTAATGTAATTTTTTAATTCATGAACTCCAAAGTTATACTCTTGCTCTGAAAAAATTGATTGTATTTCATCATCAGTTAACTTAACAACCGTTGCCAAAAACCGTTTTTCCCTCTCGTCACATTCATCAAAAAAACTTCTGAATCGCTCAGGCAATACGACCTTAGAACGTGTTGCAGCAATATCTTCTTCTGAAATTGCATCTATTCTTGAAAGAATTTCAAGTGGGTCTATAGGACGCCCTCTTACTATTTTTTCTGCTGACATATATATTATTTTTATTTTCTAAGTATAACACAAACCCCGGTCAAAACCGGGGATATTATTATCGTGTTTTACGTCGACGCTTTCCTGTTTTCTCATCACTTGTGGTAAGCTTTTTACGTCCTTTTGTTCGTCTTTTCTTTAGGACAGCTTGTCCATCTTTCGTACTCATTCGTTTGCGAAAGCCGTGCGTTTTTGCGCGTTTACGTTTTTTTGGTTGATACGTTCTCTTAGGCATATTATAGATTAATATTCTGTACTTCTTGTGCCACAACATTATATAGAAAAAAGAAGAGAAAGTCAAGGTCTGGGCACAAACCACAGGGGATATGTTAAAAAACTAGTAAAAAATGCCCTTTTGCATAAATTATTGGACGAAGTACTTTTTCTATGACATACTTTTTTCACTATAGAAATAAGCTGAAGCATATTTGAATATTTGATGTCAACCCGTCTAGTTATCCCCATAGTCCACAAGTTATCCCCATTTTACTCACTTTTTAGCTATGTTAAGCCATTTTTCCATATCTTTTTCTATGTTAAAATGGTACTGGAGTGAAAAAAAGGAGTTTTTTTTACCCCTTATCCACAACTTTTTTACTAAAAAACATAATTTTTTACCTAAATAAACACAAAAATATGACGAACTATGAGATTTGGCAGGCTGTTCTTGCTGATTTTGAACTAAAAATATCTAAAGCGAGCTTTACAACATGGTTTAGTCATACTGGTATTTCTAATTATGACAATGGATCAGCAATTATCTGCGTCCCAAATGCCTTTACAAGAAACTGGCTAGAGAAGAAATTCCACTCAGAAGTAGTAAAATCCCTTGAAAGAGTCACTGGAAAACCAATAAAAAAGATCGAATATAGGGTTGAAAGTGTAAAGAATATTACTGAAAAAGAGGCTATACTTAGCGCTCCAGAGCCTGTTGCTCCTCCTGTACAAGCTCGCCCAGCACGACCAAAACAACCAACTCAAGCAGAAAAATTTGGTATTAACCCAAATTATACCTTTTCTTCCTATGTTGTTGGAAAAGGAAATGAACTTGCAAACGCTGCTTGCCAGGCTGTTTCTACCAGACCCGGGCAGGCATATAACCCCCTCTTTATATATGGTGGTGTTGGACTAGGAAAAACCCACCTTCTCCAAGCAATTGCAAATGAAATGCTAAAAAATGACTCTCAAGTACGTGTTATGTACGCGAGTTCTGAAAAATTCACAAATGAGTTTATTGAAGCCGTAAAACAAGGTCGTGCACGTGAATTTAAAAATAGATATAGAAATGTAGACCTATTCCTTATTGATGATATTCAGTTTATTGCTGGAAAAGAGCAAACACAGGAAGAGTTTTTCCATACATTTAATGCTCTTCACCAACAAAACAAACAAGTTGTCCTTACAAGTGACCGCCCACCAAAAGACATTCCAAAGCTAGAAGATCGTCTTAGAAGTAGATTTGAATGGGGCATGCTCGTAGATATTGCAACTCCTGATACTGAAACGAGATCTGCAATTCTTCAGTCAAAAGCAGAAGAACGACAATTTTTCCTTCCAGAAGACATTGCGTACTTTATTGCAGAAGCAATCCAAAACAATATTAGAGAATTAGAAGGAGCACTCAACAAAATTATTGCCCTTCATGAACTTAAAAACATTGAAATAAGTAAAGCTTCTGTAAAACCAATCCTAGATAGTCTTGCTTCTCAGAGCATGAAACGATCAGTAACACCAAAACAAGTTATTGAAGTGGTAACAAAATACTTTGATATTAGTATTGTAGATGTCCTTGGTAAAAGCAGAGAAAAGAAACTCTCTTTCCCACGACAAATTGCTATGTATCTTCTTCGTGAAGAACTTCGTCTTTCTTATCCGGCAATCGGTGGTGAACTTGGTGGTCGAGACCACACAACAGCAATGCATGCACACACAAAAATATCTTCAAACATTGAACAGGACGCAAAACTAAAACAAGACCTTGTTGTTTTAAAGCAACAGTTGTACGCAGAAAGCATTTAATCCACAGGATTCCTGAATAACTCTGTTTATAACTATCTGATAACCCAAGGATTTTTCTGTGGAAACGGTGTGAAAGAAAAAAAAGTTATTAACAGAAAATAAAAAAGGTGAAAAGTTTTCCGCAATTAACAAACAATTCATTTCAGGTTTTACACACATAGAAAAACACTTTTTTATACTCAACCTACAACAGTTTTCTACTTATCCCCGCTATTCACACCCCCTACTATTACTATCGTTTATATTTATATATAAGAATAAAAGAAAAGAGGTATGTTATTCACAAGCACCAAAGAAAATTTCTCACACGCACTAAACCTCATAAACAGTGTTGCAGGGAGAGGTGGAAACTTACCAATCCTCTCTAACATTTTAATTCATGCAAAAGAATCAAATGTAGAGCTTATTGCTACAGATCTTGAAATAGCACTTCGCATGAATGTTCGAGCAAAAGTAGATAAGACAGGATCGTTTACTGTACCAGCAAAAACACTCAATGATGTTGTGCAACTTATTTCAGACAATAGTATTGAAATTGAATTAAAAGAAAATGAACTTGAAGTACGAGCTGGAAGCTCTAGTACAAAAATAAAAGGACAATCAGATGAGGAGTTCCCTGTTATTCCAGAGATAGAAGAAAATCATCATTATCTATTGGATGCACAATTATTTAAAGATTCTCTCTCAAAAGTGCTCATAGCAGCCGCAAGAAACGAAATACGACCCGAGCTAGCCGGAACATACTTTGGACTGCTTACAGGGGGAAATAAAGAGCTTGTGCTTGCTGCCACAGATTCATATAGACTGGCAGAGAAGAAGATTCCAGTAAAACAAGGTGAAGATGAAGTTTCTTGTATTGTTCCTATTAAGACTGTTTCTGAAATGATTAAAGTAATTGGTCTTTCAAAGGGCGAACAATCAGAAAGCGATGTTCGTTTGTGGGTAAGTGATAATCAAATTGCAATTCGCTACAATGGTTTTGAAATGACAAGTCGTCTTGTAGATGGGAAATATCCAGATTACACACAAATTATTCCTAGTTCATTTAAAACAACAGCAACACTTCCTGTTGATACAACGATAAAACATATTAAGGCTGCTAGTTTGTTTACAACAAATGGAATAAACGCTGTTTCTTTTGATGTAAATGCTTCTGAAAACAATATTGCTGTTTCTTCTACAAGTGCACAAACAGGAGAGCACTCCTCTGTTGTAGATGCTGATGTTTCTGGGGAAGAAAATTCAATTTTATTAAACCATCGCTATGTGCTGGATGGTTTACAACATATTAATGGAACAGATGTAGAGTTTCTTTTGAACAGCAGTGAAATGCCATGTATGTTTAGAGGAAAGGGTGATGAAAGTTATTTATATATTGTCATGCCTATTCGGCAGTAATGTGGGTTTGTTTTGGTGGAGCATATGAATCCAGAAAAAAACAGAGAAAGGAAACCAGATACAGAAAGAGCTGTTGAACAAGGAGTAAAATTTTTGGAATCAGAACAGCAAAATGGGTATTTTCCATCATATATTGGTGATAGTCGAGATCTATCAAATGCAGAAGAATCCCCACGTGAAGTTTTTTCAACGGTTGTTATTGTGGAGGCAGTAAAAAATACTAAATTGAGTGGTGAAACAAAAGAGGTCTCATTAAACTATCTAGAAGAGCAGAGACGGTCAGGACAATTTACTTTTTTTGAAGATAGAAATTTGTACCCACCAGATGCTGATACAGACGCACTTGGACACTCACTTTTACTTGAATCTGGTAAAATATCAAGAGAAGATGCTGATACGGTATTAGATAAAATAGTAGATTACAAAGATGAAAATGGTTTAGTGCAAGTTTGGCTTTCGAAAGAAAGAGAAAATAGACTAGATCCTGTTGTTGGAGTAAATGCACTTTACTTTGCACATCTTCTTGAACGAGGTTCTGAATTAACAGAAACAGAAGATTGGGTATTAGATACGCTCGATTCTGGAGATTATAAAGATGGTTCGCGTTATTATCAGTCACCAGACTCATTTCTATATTTTATGGGGAGATTAATGAAATTTCCTGAACTTGCTAAGAAAATAAAACCAAAACTTACTAAACAGCTTCGTCAGAGGATTGGAAAAACAGAATATCCTTTAGATCTTGCAATGAGAGTTTCTCTTGCAAAGCTTCTTGGTATGGAGAATAGAAAAGAAAAAGAATTATTGCTACAATTACAGCAATCAGATGGTTCATGGCCAGCAGATGCTTTATTTAAGCTTGGGAGTGAAGAGCGATATTTTGGAAGCAGCGCGTTGGTAACGGCGCTATCTATAAAAGCACTATCTACTTAATAATAAATTAGTATGGAAAATGAAAGACGTCTTCCAGTAGAACAAAAATTTTTAAATAGAATTGCAGAGCAATATGATTTGTGGTTGTCTATTGTTGATGAAAGTGGTGATGTGAGTGAAGAAGGAAAAGAGAAGGTAAGGGAATTATTAAGAAAGTTGAAAGAGGATGCACTAAAAAGTTGGAACTCAATCCAGGATGCTTGTTACTATACAATCTCTCAAATGTTAGATGTTGTAGAGAGGGAAGAAAATCAGGAAGATGCAAAAGCATTATATGAAAATATTCGAGACGATATCTGGGCTGTGTATCGTGAAATGATGAAAGAATAATTAAAAATAAAAAAGGCACCTGAAAAGGTGTTTTTTTGATAGTAGTATTTGCCCGCCTGTGAAAGACAAGCAAACACAGGCGAACTTCTCGATGTTTCCACTCCTTCTAGGTCCTCAAACACTCTTTTCCAGCAACAAGTCGATCCTTGACCAGGATCAGTAGTTTTCTCCTCTTGAGAAACCAGTGGTATTTGAAACCACTTATGTGAGACCTTGTTGCGTAGCTGAAGATCAAGGTTTCGTACCAAGGGAGCTCTTTGTTTTTTTCAATGGCTTTCCTAGTTTCTCTGGTCGTTTTCTGAACTTCGAGGATCGCAAGTTCTCGTTCATCAATATGTTTCTTTGGAAAGCCAGCTTCACGTTCAAAACAATGAAGCGACTCAAGTAGACCTTCGATTTCCTCGAGTGCCATATTTGCGTCGTTCAAGTCCTGGAGTGTTGCCTGCCAGTATCCGTGGTTGTTTGCTGCGCCAACGCACAAGATGATTGGTATAGATGCGAAAATGATTCCTGACAAGATGTGACGAGTACGGCGGCTATTGTTGGTCTCCATGTAAACTCCTTTTGTCTGAGGATAAGTTATCCTAGCAATATGAGATTGAGCTGTCAATCTAAAAAACACCTTTTCGGGTGCTTTTTTGATTGCGTAAAATATTCCTTATTTAATTTTTATCGAGAGTGATCCACTACTGTTTTTTCCCCCACTCTTTGTTTCAACCTCTGTTACAAGCTCTATATTTCCGCTTTCAAGATCTTTCAGTGTTACTTGTAGTTGATTATTAAATAGGTTTGAAAAGTCAGTAATTGACTCAAGAAGTGTTTTTCCTGATCCTCTTTTTACAAACACATGAACAGTTTTTATTTCGTCCAATTTCACATGTTCCATGAAAAGTGTTTTTGGAAGATTATTTTTTGAGAGTGTAAGATTTTTATCTACCCAAATAATTCCTGGTTTTTCTGCTGGCGCATCAAGTGTAAATGGCACAGCTTCTTCCAACCTATTTCCAACATCGTCTTCAACTAAAATTGTAAGTGTGTGGTCTCCTGGTTCAAGTCCTTTTGCGTAATAATTTAAATTAAATGGATGTTCACGCACAACAGCAACCCATGCATCATCTAATTTGTATGAAACTTTTGTAACACCACGAGGTGCACTCACGCGAATATCTGTATCAATTTGTCTTGAAAGAATTCGTTGTTTTTTTGTAGGATATACAAGCTCAAGTGTTGGCATGAGTTCAAGTGAATATTCATCATCTTCTTCTGTTGGTGGTTCTTCAAAACTAATTTCCCAATCTGGCTCTTCTTCTTTTTTTCGCTTTATCCAATCTTGAATTGCAGCTTCCCAAATTTCGTATTGTGGTTCTTGTGTTGGATCACTTGGAACAGAACCACGTGGATCATCCTTTTTTACATAATGAAGAATTGAATGTGGTTGGACAAATGTTCGTTGCGCAATCAAATGTTCTGGTGTTGAGCTTGTTGCTCTTCGTCCTGTTACTCTGTTTACGGCAAGTGTAATTGAACCACCTTCAGATCCACGGAGCACTGCTTTTTTCGCTTCGTTTTTTGGTGCTTCTGTAAATGTTTGAGCCGGCGTATCTTTTAGTGCTTCTTTCATAAACGCATTCCAAATTGGTCCAGCAACCTTACTTCCTCCAAAACCACGCTTCATTGGTGTGTTATCTGTATTTCCTGCCCACACACCTGCAGCAAGTTTTGGTGTGTATCCAACAGTCCATGCATCAACGTACGCGTTGGTTGTCCCTGTTTTTGCTGCGACATTGTGTCCTGGAACTGTGAGAACTCCACCACGACCAAACGCAAAGGCTCGTGCTGCATCATCGCTTAGTACGTTTGAAATAGTTGCAGCAATTTCTTTATCAATGATTCGTTCACCTTTTTTCTTTTTCCATTTAAAGATTTCATCTCCTTTGCTGTCGGTTACTTCAATAACAGAGGTTGGTTCGTGTCGTACACCATCATTTGCAAACACACTGTACGCGCTTACATGTTCTAATAGTTTTACCTCTCCTCCACCAAGAACAAGTGATAGTCCAAACGATCCTTCACTCAATGTTGTGTATCCAAGCCGCTCAGCAAACTCAATTCCTTTTTCTGCACCAACAAGGTAGAGTGTTTTCACAGCAGGAATATTCATTGAACCTTGCAGAGCTTGTCGCATGCTGACGGGTCCGAGTTCTTTTAAATTATAATTGAGTGGTTTATAACTTTTTCCACTCACTGCAAAGTCAGTCACGGTATCATAAAGAACAGTCTCTGGCGTGTATCCTTTTTCAAAAGCAGCAGTGTATACAATTGGTTTGAAAGATGACCCTGGTTGTCGGTTTCCTTGTGTTGCAACATTAAATTGTCCATCAATATCTTCATCAAAAAAATCATATGATCCAACCATTGCAAGAATATGTCCTGTTTCAGGATCAAGCGCAACAAGTGATGCATTGTTTGCTTCTGCTTTTTCTAATTTTTCTTTTCCAGCTTCTGTTACAGCTTTTTCTGCTGCGAGTTGTTTGTCCCAATCAAGTGTTGTAACAACGTGGAGTCCTTCTGTGTTTACAGTATTTTCTCCAAACTGTTCAATCAATTGTTCTTTTACATGAAGAACAAAGTGTGGTGCACGAATGTTATCAAAACGCTGTTCAAGTGTTACTTCTTTTGCTTGTTCTTTATTTTTTTCTTCTTCAGAAATAAATCCTTCTTCAAACATCCGTTTCAACACAAAGTCGCGTCGTTGTTTTAGTGCATCTTTATTTCGTAAATATCGTGACGGCGCTTTTGGCAATCCTGCAAGTGATGCCAGTTGTCCAAGTTCAAGTTCTCCGACAGACTTTCCAAAATAATTTAATGATGCAGCTTCAACACCGTAGTTTGTTGATCCGTATGGAATTTCATTAAAGTAAATTTTTAGAATTTGTTTTTTTGTATATTTTTGTTCGAGTCGGACTGACAAAATAATTTCTTTTATTTTTCGAATGATGGATCGTTCGTTTGTAAGAATTGCATTCTTAACAAGTTGTTGCGTGAGTGTTGATGTTCCTCCAATTCTTTTACTTGTAAATGCACCAAAGAAAATTGCACGTGCAATACTCAGTGGACGAATTCCACCATGTTCATAAAATTTTGTGTCCTCTGTTGCAATGACTGCATCAATTAATTGTTGTGGAATTTCATCATAATCAATAATGGTTCTTCGTTGGTCTGTGAAAATTTCATACAATAAGTGTTCTCCGGTTCTGTCATAAATTTTTGTGCTCTGTGCAATCTTTCTATCTGTGAGTTTATCTGGGTCTGGAAGGTCCTTACTTACCCATGCAACAGTAATCACACCAAAAACAAGTCCAAAAATAATAAGACTTGTTCCATATTTAAACATTTTTGCTCTAATTTCTTCTTTTGTCCTACCAGGAATGTGAGGTCTCTTTTTCCAGAGACTTGCAATGATAATCCAAAGTACTGTCAAAATCACCCAGACTGCTTTTAAAGGCAAAAGAAGGATTTTCATCCAAATAGGATCCTGTTCTTGCTTTCCTCCTTTTTTTATTTGTTTCCGACTTTGCTCAGGTTTTCTTGATTCATAGCCGTAGCTTCGGCGGTTCGACATATTTTTTCGCTAAGATAAGGTAAAAATACTCTTCATATTATACCACAATTCCTTAAAATTACCATAGATGGCTGTATTGTCAAATAAAGGTGAAGACTTTTAGGCTTATTTAGGCAAAGAAATCAATAGATTTGTGGATTATTTCGCTTATTTTAGCCATTTTTTATTTATTTTTCTTCTACAAAACACTTGACAAAGGAGCAAATTTATGTTATACTGTGCTGTTATATATACAAGGCAAAACCTTGTTTTTTAATTAAGAATTTGATAATATGATGCAGCCTATAAATACAGTATTAGAAGCTATGGTAAACAAAAAGCAGGTAGAAAGACTGACAGCGCTGGTTACTCTTTTTACTCTTGTCGTGGGAATGGTTCCTGCACAAGTGGTAAACGCTGCAACTAATGAAGTGGTTGCAAGTGTGCTCCCAGCAGCACCGTCTGGTATGTCTTACATGAAACAGGTATTTCCAGTTTCAGAAGATAGAGCTCCATTACGATCAAAAAACGTTATTGCAACAGCATACTCAAGTGATCCGTATCAAACAGACTCTACCCCATGTATTCCAGCCGTGAATTACGATTTATGTGAACACGCAGAACAGGGTGAGGTAAATACGATTGCTGCCAACTTTCTTGCGAAAGGAACAAAGGTTCGTTTCCCAGAATTGTATGGTAATAAAGTATTTGTTGTTCGCGATCGTATGAACAAACGATATAATGGTACAAATAGAATTGACATGTATATCGCTGTTCTCGATGAAAATGGAAAACTCGATAACTATGCGTCAAAACAAACTGCAAAGCAGTTTGGTCTCAAACGCCTCAAGATGGAAATTTACGGAAAGTAATCTAATTAAGCAGAAGCACTCTTACCAAAGAGTGCTTTATGCTCAATTGGAGCAAACGTAGCAAAGCAAATACGACGGGAGAGGGACCTGTCGTTGATTGTGTTGGACAAGGCCAGCATGATCAACACAGCCTTAGGCCGAAAGAGGCCGGTCGTCAAGATTTGTGGAGCGACTTCTGTGCAATGCACAAGAGAGGTTAACATGAAACTGTTCGGCATGGAGATGCGGAAGGCTCTCCACCTTTTTGTCGGGTTTATTGCGGTGCTCGGCTTTTTGGCCGTTTCAGCAATAGTCGTCCTGGCGCTGATTTCAGATGTAGATGGTGAGGTTCAGTACACGGGTGGTATGTTCATCATCACATTTGTGTTCTTCATGGTCGTCATTGTGGGTCTGATACTGCTTCTTGTTGAGGCGCACAAGTTTGGGTCTGCGATGAAGCAAGATCTGGATGAAACGCAGGGCAAGCTCGCAGCGGCTCAGGCAGAGACCCAGACGCTTCGTGGTAAGTTCGAACCGCTGGAGGCAGAGAAAGACCGCCTGAAGGAAAAGCTCGACATCAGGACCAGGCAACGGGACAGGCTCGTCAACGCTTCGGCCAAGGCAGGGTTCTACGTCGCGCGTGCCATCGACAAGATCGACAAGGATCGGCGGTCTGGTGACCGAGAGATCGCGAATGCCAAAACGCTTCTGCTCAAGGGCTTTCGGTTGATCATTCCTGTCCAGGGCAACTTCAAATTCGCACGGGGATTTGGCGAGACCCTCAGGCTCAGGGCGCAGCACGCAAACACGCGTAACCACAGGTTGGACTGGTGCGATCCGTACACCCCTGTTGACGACGAGTAGCCACACGAGCAACCACAACTGAACTCCAAGAGACTTTGCGCCGCGAAAGAATTGGGAGAACTTTCACATGCGGCGTATACAAAAGACATCGAGATGATCGATGTTTTTTGTTGCAATGTTTTGACTTCTTTATTTATTATATTAAGATAGTACTACTAGATATTTTTGATAATTATGAACTCTTTTGACATCATTGCTTTCGGACATATTTTAAATGAGACTATTGTTTTTCCTGGAAAAGAAATCAAGGCTGTTTTAGGAAGCCCACCAGCCTATGCTATGGTTGCTGCAGCACGACTCAAAGCAAACGTTGGGATTGTCACAAACATTGGATTAGATTTTCCAAAAAAATTACTTAAGCCAATTTTCGACTCAGGAGTTGATCCAAAAGGAATTATTCAAAAAGGTAATTTTTCTACCACAAATCAGCTTGTGTATCGGGAAGATGGAAGCAAAGAAATAACATTTTTAAAAAAAGCTCCTGACATTATTTTTCAAGATATTCCAAAGGAGTATTTGAATGCCAAACTTTTTTACATCTGTCCTATGGACTTTGAAGTTTCTCTTAGTGTTGTTAAAGAATTAAAAAATCTTGGAAAATTAATGGCACTCGACATTGGTGGATATGGAGGAGCTCATTCAGCAGTTTCAAATGCAAAAAAAGATTTTGAGTTTACAAAAGAATTAGTATCTTGTTTTAACATTGTAAAAGCAAGTGATGAAGATTGTCGACGTTTGAGTGGTGATAAAAATATTGATATAGAAAAAATGGCACAACGGTTTTTAACGTGGGGAGCGAGCAGTGTTATTATCACTTTAGGTGACAAAGGATCTTTACTTCTAACAAAAAAACATCAGTTTCAGATTCCTGCTTTTAAAGCCAATGTTAAGGATACAACTGGTGCTGGGGATGTGTTTATGGCTGGGTTTTTAACCTACTACTTAAGAACAAAAGATATTGAAAAATCAGGAGTATTTGCTTCGGCCGCAGCTAGTTTATGTATTGAAAATACTGGAGGTGTGAGTGTTGAGCGTATGCCGACAATGGAATTGGTAAGGAAAAGAATAAATCATGAATAATAGGATTTGACCTATGAGCGGGGTTGAGGTCATGTGTGTTGTTGTATAGTGAATATTTTTTACTCAATTACATCAAATCCCTCAGAAGTGAGTGCTTCTGTAATTTTTTTGCGTATGGGGTTTTCTGGATTTTCAAATCCATTCGTAAACCCGACAAGTAAACGATCATCGTCGCTGCGGCTTATGCGTATTCCGTCCATGCCATCACGAACAATTGGCATGCCAGATGAGAACTTACTTTCCCACTCCTCTCGGAATGCTGCATCAGATTCTGCTGAGATTTCTTGATCAGACCAGTCACAGTATTCACAGACCCTTTTTATTCCACACTTTTTGACAATACCCACAATACGCTTTAAATCTTCTAAAGCTTTAGTAAACGCCATCTGTTTGGCGGCTTCTTTTTGTAGTTCAGGGCTCGAAGTATCCATATTTATTCTTGCTTAATATTAAAAATATTTTTCATCTAACTAGGCCTCATCCGCCTTTTGATTATTATCTATTTATTTTATTATTCAATCTCAATCGTATCTCCAGCTCCATATTTTATAATTCCAAATTCATTATAAAATGAAGCAAGTGTTGGAAGATCAATGCAGTGCATTGGATATAAGTGTTTTGGTTTTTCTTTTTTAAAATATTCAATTGCACCGGCAACACCTTTTGGATCAGTCTCAAATAAATGAAATCCGCCGAGTGCAGCATACAATTTTTGTTCTGTAATTTTTGTTGCGTATTTGCAAATATTAGCAATCCCAGAATGAGAACATCCAGTTAACACAACAACTCCATTGTCCGTCTTAATGGCAAGTGCAGTATCATCAAACATGTGTTCTCCTTTTGCCATTCCTTTTTCAAATGGTGTTACTCGTGGAATTTGTCCTAAGAAAAATATATCAGGACTAAACTCAAGTACTTCTTCTGTTGAAATAATTTCAAAGTCGTTTTTAAATTTCGTTGCCTCTTCTTCAGTAATTTTTTCAAGAACATGCGGATGAAGTATCAGCTTTTTCTTTGTCTTAAACTCATGGTGAAGTAATCCTTTTGCATGATCCCAGTGATAATGAGAAAGGATAACAACATCTGTTTTTTCAAGATCAATTCCCAAATTTTTTGCATTTTTCTTATAAATATCTGAATGTCCTGAATCAAAAAGGATATTAATATTTTTTATTTCAAGAAAAGCAGAAAATCCCCACTCAGATGCACAGAGTTTATTGTTTGTTCTGCTTGTTTGGTTTTCAACAAGGATGGTGAGTTTCATAAATTGAGGTACCGGACGGAATCGAACCGACGATAGAGGTGTTGCAGACCCCTGCCTTACCACTTGGCTACGGTACCATATTAGCTAATATTTATTATCTAATATCTATTATTTATTAGATTTTTAACAAGACAAGCTTGTTTTTGATTAGCAAATCGGTGTATAGAGTAACACAGAAGACTCTTTTTTTCAAGGGGGTTCTGTGCTAGTATGAGAGTATTATGGCAGCAAAAAAGACTAAAAACAAGACATTTGTTATCATTGATGGTCATGCCATTATTCATCGGGCATACCATGCAATTCCTGGTTTAACCACAAAAGACGGCACAATTGTGAATGCTGTTTTTGGGTTTACATCAATGCTATTAAAAGTATACGAACAGCTGGAGCCAGATTATTTAGCAGTAAGTTTTGACGTTGCTGGAGGTACATTTCGAGATGAAATTTACGAAGATTACAAAGCAACGCGTGTTGCCGCAGATCAAGATTTGTACGACCAAATACCACTTGTCTACGATGTTGTTGAAGCTTTTAACATTCCAATTTATGAAAAAGAAGGATTTGAAGCAGACGATGTCATTGGAACGCTTGCAAAACAAATGAAGAAAAAACATCCAGGTGTTACCACCATTGTTGCAACAGGAGATGGGGATATGTTGCAACTTGTTGATGATGGAAAGACACAAGTGTATTTACTCCGTCGCGGATTTAGTGATATGAAGTTATACGACGAAAAAGCAGTCATTGAAAAATATGGATTTGGTCCAGAGCGAGTTGTTGATTACAAAGCATTAAAAGGTGATTCCTCTGATAATATCCCAGGTGTACGAGGAATTGGGGATAAAGGAGCAAAAGAACTTATTGAAAAAATTGGTGGAATTGCAGATATTTATAAAAAAAGTAATCAGAAAAAATTAGAAGAGTTGATAAAAGCATCAACAATTAAAAAATTACAAGAAGGAAAAGAAGACGCGCACATGAGTTTGGAACTTGCTACGATTCACACAAATGTGACGGGTCTTAGATTTAAGCTAGAAGATTGTGATGCATATAATTTTGAGCTTAAGGAAGTTACAGAACTTGTTAAGCAGTTTGAATTTTATTCTTTGTTAAAACGTATTCCAGGAAATGAAGAAGAAAACGTATTTGAAGATGATAAGCCAAAAAAGCAAACAAAGAAAATAAAGATGATCAATGTTGATTCGTCAACAATGGTAAAAGAATTTGTAAAACATGTAAAAACAGTAAAAGAATTTGCGTGTAAAGAAATTATTTCTGGAGACGATGCTGTATCTTCAA
The DNA here is from genome assembly GCA_965231005.1 of uncultured Gammaproteobacteria bacterium. GTDB lineage: Bacteria > Patescibacteriota > Patescibacteriia > Magasanikbacterales > UBA922 > CAZTEU01. Next base: position 276,465 of record OZ246405.1, on the reverse strand, counting down.
TACTTACTGGTTTAGTTTGTGTTGTTGAAAGAAAATCATACTTTATTGATTTGTCCCGCTTAAATAAAGAAGAAACAAAAAAAATATTTTCGTTGTTTGAAGAATCAAAACATTTGATTGTTGGTCATGATTTAAAAAAACTTTTCAAAGCATTGTTTGTTCTTGAAATCGATGTACAAGCAAAGCTGTTTGACATTATGATCGGCTCATATGTGTTAAACTCAAGCACTCGAGCACACGGTTTAAAAGAAATATTGTTAAGAGAAATTGGATTGGAGCTTCCTGAAAATGACCAAGGGACATTGTTTGGCGCAGATCCTGCTGCGCTTGCTAATGAGTTAGTTGGTATTGGGAAAATTTATCAAAAATATGAACGGGAAATGCACAAGGAAGCTGTGAGAGGATTATTTGATGATATGGAAATGGCGCTTATCCCAGTGTTGGCAGACATGGAACTCAATGGTATTGCTTTGGATGAAAAAATGCTCAAAGAAATGTCAGCACTTGCACACAAAGATATTGCTGCTCTTGTAAAAAAGATTCATAAAGAAGCAGGACAAGAGTTTAATGTTTCATCATCAGTTCAGCTTCGAGAAATTTTGTATGAAACACTTGCACTTCCAACGCAAGGAATTAAAAAAGGGAAAACAGGATATTCAACTGCAGCATCAGAGTTAGAAAAATTAAGAGACATGCATCCAATTATTTCAATGATAGAAGAGTATCGCGAAATTGAAAAGTTAAGAAATACATATATCGATGTTCTTCCAACACTTATTAATAAAAAAACAGGCCGGATTCATACAACGTTCAATCAAACTGTTGCAACCACAGGACGGTTATCGAGTTCAGATCCGAACTTACAAAACATTCCAATTCGTACAGAGCTTGGGAGAAAAATTCGAGATGCATTTGTTGCAGATCGCGGATACACGCTGCTGGCTGCAGACTATTCTCAGATTGAATTGCGCATTGTTGCCTCACTTGCAGATGACAAAAATTTAATAGACATTTTTAAAAAAGGACAGGATGTTCACAAAGCAACAGCAGCCCTTATTCAAGGCGTTGATTTAAAAGATGTGACAAAAGATATGCGGTCAAAAGCAAAGGCTGTTAATTTTGGAGTGCTTTATGGAATGGGGGCACACGGTCTTTCTTGGCGAACAGGACTCACGCACTATGAAGCGCGAGATTTTATTGATAAATATTTTGAATCATTTGCAGGAGTAAAAACATTTTTAGATACACTGCTTGAAAATGCAAAAGATGACGGATATGTTGAAACATTATTTGGAAGAAAACGATATATTCCAGAATTGAGTTCAGACAATTTTCAAATAAGGAATGCAGGAGAACGCATGGCAATTAATATGCCAGTGCAAGGAACTGCTGCCGATCTTATGAAGCTTGCAATGATAGAAGTGCATAAAAAATTAAAAGAAACATATTCTTCTGAAGAAGTAAAAATGCTTTTGCAAGTACATGATGAACTTGTTCTTGAAGTAAAAAATGATCTAGCAGATGAGGTTGGCAAGCTTGTAAAAAAGATTATGGAGGATGTGACAAAACTTGATGTTCCAATTGAAGTACATGTTGATACGGATAAGCGTTGGGGGAAAATAAAGTAACAGTTAAACAAACAAAAAATCTCCGCTTTGGAGATTTTTTATTCCTCAACAATCTTTTGTTAAAAGAGTGTAGTTGGTGAGAGATGATTTGCAACCACCTCCACCCTCCTTGTGTTGTTTGTATGATGTCTGAATCATGCAGCCTCTGTGTCGCTGATGTGGCTCTGTTGCGGAAGTTTACCAGCGATGTGGCGGATTTCATCAGCAACGTCAGGATCTGATTCGATCTTTCGTTGGACGCCGCCAATTGCCTGGTGTACATTTTGTCGGTTTCTGATCCCTAGCATTTCCTTGATCTGCCTGAACTTCATGCGAGCATGCGTTCTGAGCATGTACATCAGGATTTGTCGCTCTCGCGTCTCTTTTCTGCCGTCTTCTTTTTTGAGCAGATCATTTCTTGGCGTGCGATAGTGCTCAGAGACAGCAGCAACCACTTGGCTTGGTTTTGCATAGATCAGAGACGGCGAGGTGTCGAAGAACAGAGCAGCAGTCTCATTGATACGCACGGTCAGGCTTGGATCTTGGCTGATTTTGGATCGAAGAGCCTGGATCTGGTAGTGAACCCCTTGTGAGTTTCTTGAGCCAAGCAGTTCTGCAATGTCCTCGACGCTCATGAAAACAACTTCGTGCATTATCAGCATGAGGAAGGAACGAAGGAGTACTGGCTCTCGTCCGTCAGCAGTGTTAGTCAGTGTTGTTCCTTCTGGTGCGAACCGTTTCCAACATTCTTCGAGTGCAGTTCGCACTGATGCATGCTGTGCTCTTGGAAGACGTGCAGGCCTTGCGCGCATCTTCTGTGATCCAGATCGGCGCGGTGTTGAAACTGCGCTGCCACTAGATACGTTTGTATCGTGTGAAGACATCATACTACCCCCTTAGGCCATGGATTGGCCGTGTATGTGTTCTGTGGCGAGCGTACCACAAAAATACTGCTTTGTAAAGCTAAATACCTGGCTCCAAACAAAAAATCTCCCATTTTTAGGGAGATTTTCAGTATATATGTGTCTTCTACTTCTTCGAAACACACATTGGGACGCACTCGTTGTCTTTCATCCATTGCCAGTCTCCACCACCAAGCATGGAAATGGCGAGGGTTGAACCAAGCAATGCGATAACGAGCTCTGATTGTGCAAATCCCATCTTCATGTGGACTGTGAGAAGTGCCACAATCATGATGATTGCAAGGAGTTTTGCAGCAAAACGTACCCAGATTCCGAGTACAACTGCTAGACCACCCAAGAACTCAATAAGCGCGACCAAGTATGCCCAAAAGGCTGCACCTGGAAAACTTAGTGATGTGAAGAAACCAATGGTTGCTTCAATGTTGGTGAGCTTACCCCATCCGTGATAGATGAAGATAAGACCTACAGAAAGACGAAGGAGAAATAGTCCCCACTTCTTCATGTTTGCAGGATCACCACAACATATGAGTTTTTTCATACGTGTATGAATTAAAAATAAATAGATGTAACGAAAGTATACGTAAACACTACACGCTACACACTTCTTTATAGATCTATTATATATCTGAATCCGAACATATGCAATGTCCAATCAATCATAATTTTAATTTTTCGTTTTATTCCAGGCATAAAAAGTAAGTATGTTGTTCTACGAATCCACCATGCAAATCTGCCAAAGAAAATAATGTGCCCAATAATTGCTGCGCCATACCAATCACCAACAGGGATAAGTGTGCCGTGCGGTTTAAAGAAAAACGGTTTACATGTTTTCTTTTTTATTGTTGCAACAATATTTTTTGCAACGTATTGTCCTTCTTTATGTGCTGCTTCACCAAGTTGTGGTGCAATCAATCCAGTTTTTCCATCGGTAAATAAAACAATATCTCCAACTGCATACAATGTACTTATTTTTTCATGCTTTAAACAGCTTGTAACAGGTATTCTTCCCCGATCTGTGTATTCTTCAGGCAAAAATTCTCCTGCGATATTTTTAAATCCTCCACACCAAACAGTAATATGACTTTTTAATGTTTTTTCGGTATTTAGAAATACTTCATTCTCTGTTACTTTTTTAACTCGACAGTTATTGTGGATGTGAACGCCATTTTTTTCCAATCTATTTGTAATTTTTCTTCGGACAATATTTGGCATGTGTTTTAATACTGTCTCACCAGATTCAATTACATTTACTGTTAGTGTTTTTTCTTTGTACAATTTTTTTGCATCTGTATGAAACATGTCACAGAGTTGTCCTGCAACTTCAACACCAGTAAAACCACCACCAACGACAGTCACTTGGAGATCAGAAATGTGAGGATCTTCAAGTTTTTCTACAATTGCTTCTTGCAAATCAATGGCGCTTTGCAGATCACGAACATGATGACTGTGCTCCTTTGCTCCGGGAACATTAAAATAATTTGTTCTACTTCCAAGTGCAACAACACAGTACTCATAAGAAAGAGAACCTTTTGATGTTTTTACAATTTGTTTTTTTGGATCAATAGCCTCTACCTCTGCACGAAGAAATGTGTGCGGAGTGTTATATACAAGTTCGCGAAGTGGAATTGCACAGTGACTTGGCTCAACAGCACCAGAAGCCACTTCATGTAGCATTGGAGTAAACGTAAAATAATTATTTTTGTCTACAAGTGTGATTGTTTTTTTGATTCGTTTACGTTTGAGCTGTTTCGCAAGTGAGCGAAATGTTTCATATCCACCTATCCCTGCCCCAAGTATGACGATATCAGTCTTATTCAGTTTGCTCATACGGTTATTTTTTCTTTGCCTTATCTAGTTTTCTTATAAGTTTTTTAATTTCTTCTAAGTCAGCTTGCATATCGCTAACTTCACGCTCTGTTTTTCTGTTTACGGCATAGTCATACTTTGCTTCAATTCTGTCTCGTTCTGCCTGTCTGTTTTGGCTCATCAAAATGATTGGTGCTTGAAGAGCAGAAATACAAGAAAGAACAAGATTCAATAAAATAAATGGATATGGATCCCAATGTTTGTACCAGGCTACGGCATTGAGTGCCATCCAAATACCGAGAAAAATCAAAAATAAAAACAAAAATGACCAGCTTCCCATGAATTCACTCAATCCATCAGAAGCTCGTTGTCCAACGGTAAGCTTTTTCTTGCTTGCTATCATTGGATGGTCCTTTAAATTTTTGTGTGAAAAAGGAATATTCATATGTATATACTATATATTATTTATATGAGTATATCACGTGGATGGTTCATGAGGAAGCTTTAATATATCATTGACAATGTTATGTTGGAGATATATCCTACTCATACAAATAGCAATACGTAGTATGATTTTATTTTTGTACGGCAAAGACACATTTCGTTCGCGTCAACAAGTAAAAAAAATGATTGCAAAGTTTAAGCAAGATCGCGATCCACAAGGTCTTAATGTTGTGATTGTGAATGCAGAATTAGAAAAACCAGGAATGATTATTGAGCAAATTCTTGCGACACCATTTTTGGCTGAAAAACGTATGGTTGTTGTTGAACATTTACTTGCAACAAAGCACAGTGAAATTCAACAAGAAATACAAAAGAGAATTGAAGAAAAAACATTGTCAGATCAAACAGTCATTATTTTTTGGGAAGCAATTGAAAAAGCAAAAACAAAAGATGCAAAAAAATTATTTGAACGGTTGCAACAAGAAAAGTATGCACAACAATTCGATCTTCTCTCTGGAAAAAAATTAGAAGCATGGATTTCTGTAGAAGTTGCTGAGCGAGGTGGGAAAATAGAACATGATGCAATTCACTATCTTATAGAACATGTTGGCGAAGACATGTGGAGAATTAATACAGTAATTGATCAACTTATTTCGTACTGTGCAGGTAAAACAATAGAGCGCAAAGATGTTGCATTATTTGTAGAAAAAAAAGAGGACGATAATATTTTTACCCTTGTCGACGCAATTGTTGCTGGACAGCAAAAAAAAGTATTTGCAATGTTGCAAGAGCAGTACAGAACTGGGAAAGATCCAGGATATATTCTTGCCATGCTTATTCGACAATTTCGCATTTTATTGCAACTAAGAGATTTGTATGATCGAGATGAATTACAAAATAGTACAGCTGTTGCAAAAAAACTCGGACTCCATCCATTCGTTGTAAAAAAATCCTTAGGAATGGTTAAAAGGTACCCACTTTCAGAGCTTCGAACATCATATGAGCAATTGCTCGATATTGATATCAAAACAAAAACTGGTCAGGGTGACCAGTCATTGCTTATTGATATGTTTGTTGGACAGATGGTCTACAAACAAGTCTAATTATTTTTTTGTTGCGTTTGCTTTCTTCATCAATCGTGAGAGCTTTCTTGCAGCAGTATTTTTCTTAATAACACCTTTCTTGGCAGCTTTGTCGAGTTTTTTTTGTGCCAATCGAAGTTCTTCTGCAACTTCCTTTCCAGCAAGAATACCTTTTTGGGCAGTCTTTACAGCGTCTTTATAGGCATTTTTTACTGTTTTGTTTGCAAGAGCTCGTTTTTTTGTTTGACGAAGCGCTTTTTTTGCAGCTTGTAAATTAGGCATAGGTTCGTTAATTGGTTTACTTGTTCATTAGGGCGAGAGCATCCCTTTTTTATCGTGTGGAGAGTATATATGATAAGTGCCTAATTGTCAAGGGCAGAATCCCAGTAAATGCTTTTAAGACCTTTGCGGCATTTATGGCTTTTTGCGCATTTTTCTTCTTGACAAAGTGCTAAAAAACTGGTTTTATTGATGCGGTTCGATTTTCACAAGGGTCGCTCAAAACCCAAGACCAGGAGGTCCACAATGAGCCAGTTTATTCTTCCGACTCAGTCTGCTTCGGCTATCGCGATGGTCGCACACATGCACCTGATGAAGGCACTGAGAATCGATTCTCAGAGTGACGAACACAGTCAGACGATTCCGAGCACCACAGGCCAGCTCGAGCTCGCCAGGATGCTCGAGGTCTTCTTCCGCGCTCGAGGATTTCAAGCAAAAGTGCGCGAGAAGACAGGCAATATGATCGCTTACAAGCGTGCCCGCCACTCTGATGCTCCGCCTGTTGCGTTCATGATTCACATGGATACAGCAAAGGGCACTGAAGCTGTTGAGGTTTTGACCAAGGTTCCCAAGTGGAATGGTTCGCCTCTCAACTACTCGCTGAACAGCAACATCAACGTCTCGCTCGACCTCTACCCAGAACTCGACGGCTTTGTGGGGCAGGATGTGCTGCACGGTCCTGGAAAGGCGCCGTTCGGTTTGGACGACAAACTCGGCCTGACCCATCTCATGACCCTGGCACACCTGCTTCACACGAACAAAGACGCCCCTCACCCGCCGATCTACATCATTGGTCGGGCTGACGAGGAAATCGGTCGAGACGAAGCTGTTGCTGACCTGGCCAAGTGGCTGGCAGCACAGGGTGTGACGCATGGGTACACAGTCGACGGCATTGCCTCGTTTGAGATCAGTCTGGAGAACTTCAATGCTGCGCTCGGTGATGTGCACATGAAGACCTGGGGTGGTGACAACAACGGCAGCGAGGAAATCATGACCCAGCGTATTCGCATCCACGGTGTGAAGACGCACGGTGCAACTGCCAAGGCTGAGCGCGGTCTGAATCCAATCACTGTGCTCGCTCGTGTCCACGAGCAGATGGGTCGTGTGTGGGTCAGTGATTTCAAGGGTGATCCGCTCAACGAGTGTGTTGCAGATGTCTGCCTCTCCTACTGCTTCGAAGATGATGATGAAGCGGCTGCTGACGATGCGTTGGATCGAGCGCTCGACCTGATTCGCGGTCAGCTCGAGATGCACCAACCTCTCGGTGCTCGGCTCGAACTGCACAAGGATTCTCCAGTTGTGGACTCGCTCGACAAGAGTCTGGATCGGTTGTTCGGTCTTGTCTGGGATTTCCTCTGCCATGATCGGGTCACTCAGCCGGTTCTTCCGGAAGACAGCGAGGGATTCCAGGGCTACACCAATCCGTTCGATATCAAGCCGGACGAAGATGGAAATGGCTGGCATCTTTTCTTCCGCATTCGTGACTTCACTGAAGAGGGGTTCAATCGACGCGGACTGGACTTGCTCCAGCTCCAGCACGATCATGAGCTGGTCTTCGTGGAGCTGACTCCTCAGTACCGCAACATGGGGCCTGAGATGCAGTCCTTCCTTCACCTCCGTGAATTCGCAGTCGAGGCTGCAGAGCAGCTCGGACTCCCGGTGAACGTCACACCGATTCGCGGTGGCACTGGTATTGACGCATTCCTGGACAACAAGATCGGCCTTGTCAATCTCGGTACGGGCTACTTCGCGCCCGAGAGTGAGAAGGAGCTCACGTCCATGCAGCAGCTGTCTGATCATGCGCTTTGGCTCTTCGGTCTGGTTCAGCTGATGGCCGTCGGAGAGTAGTCATCACAGTACAAGGAAAATCAAGAAAAAGGAGGGTGCCTGAGTCTAATAAACTTGGGCGCCAACAAAAGAAGTCCATTTTTGGACTTTTTTTGTTTTACTTGCATGATCAAACACGTCGTGCTAGGATAAAAATATATGAATATGAGGCACAAATCACATCTTCTCCTAAACCTCCTCCTTCTCACCAGAAGCGGTGGTTTTTGTACATGTGCTTAAGTAAATAAGACATACAAAAGAATCACCGCTCAGCGGTGTTTTTTATTTCGTTCATTACAAATCTTGCTCAAATCAATTTTCTGTAGTAACCTAATCCAGAAAAATAAGAGCCTACTCAGGTGTATGCTGTACATCTTAGAAGGCTCTTATTAACAAAAAGAGCTTTTATCCATTCACGTTCAACACAAGGGGAAAGAACAATGGGACATAAAAGAAAGCGACCAGCTCTGGTCGGCGTATGGTGCCTAGAAAGTGCCTTTGGCTTTTTGCCAGGGCTCAATGTTGGTCCATACGGCGGCCGCGGCATTTCCATGGACGTGCCAATCGCATTCGTTTCTGCCACTGGAGAGATCCCAAACGAGCATCGTTTGTGGAGGAAAAACGGCCTTGGTGCAGAGCACGTTGTACCGCTTGAGGATGTATACGGCGGTGTCACTTCTGGCAGACATGCAGACACGATTCAACATCATGTTCGGTCTCAAGGTGACCTGCGACTGCAGTACTTCTATGTTGGTCAGCGTGAAGCTGATGTGACGTGCGAGCTGGGACTTTCATCTCAGCACGTGTGGAGCGCCAAAGCATCGGTGACGCAGCAAATCGAATCGAAGATTGCGTTTCACAGAATGGCTCGTCTTTGCGGCATGGACTACATTGTTGTTCCTGCTCGCATTTGCTCGAGTGCAGCAGAACTTCATGCAGCACATGCAACGCTCATGCGAGTGAACCACACTATCAAGTCTCCGGACTTTTCTGTTTTCAAGCGGGATGCCTGGGCTTCTGGTGTTGGTACTGCAATTGTCAGAACACAGGCAGACATTGACGGCTACGGTCGTGAGCACTGCAATGGACAAGGTACTGAGATTCTGGCAGAAGCTGGATACGCAGACATTGTCGATGCTGCAGTGCAAATGTCTTTGACAGACGACGGTGTTGAGGACGTGTTTGTCAACGCGCAGATCATTCTTCACGGAAAAGATCATGCTGGCAACTTGGTTGCAAGTGCAGATGCACTCCCAGGTTTCAGCAAGTTCGATCTTGCGTGTTTGCAACGTCGTGGACGAAGGATTGCACAAATCTGGTGGCTCATGGGTTATCGAGGTCAGATTGGCTGCGATGCCATTGGCATTTGCGGAAAAAAGACTGAGTTCGGTAGTCACACTGACCTGACTCGCGACGAAATCACGGCAATGAGAAACGGGCAAATGCTTGACTGGCGGTTCGTGGATCCAAATCCGCGCATGACTGCGTCGCAGTATCCCAAGTCAGTACTCAATCAACTCGAAGCAGCGCATGGTGGTGCATGGGCAGTGCTCATGAGCAATGTGTGGCCAGCCTCGGGTGCTGTAAGTGACTTTGCTGAGCTGCAGCGAACCATCAAAGATCTACTTCCAGATGGTGACGAAGGTGTGTTGCCGCTGATGACAGGTTTGCTTCCTGGCAAGTTCAGTCTCGTGGCAATGTCTCGTCATGGTAGAAACAAAAACGCAGCACTGCGAGTGCAAGAGCTGCTTCAGGAAGTGCGACATCGAGTCGGTGGATAACAAAACGGAACAAGAACGAACAAGGGGGTTTTCTAAGCGCGTCTCTGCTCTATGCAAGGCGCGCGCTTTTTTTTGTTAAAACAGTATTTGGAATTTCAAAATACTCGGGTACGTCATTTATTTTTACATTGTAATCCAATCCCTCTTTAAGAAGTTTTGAATAAATATTATTAACTTCCAAAATATTTCTTCCTTGTCTTGTTTCAGGCATTGCAATTGCAAAATGATCATGTTCAGCAAACAATGCTTTTACTTGATTGAATGTATAGTTCATGAGTTGTGCATATGCCAAAACAATAAGTGCTCGTTGGTTTTCATCTGCACTATTTTGTTTTTCACCAACACGATATGAAACATTATCTTTTACATCAAAATGTGTGCGTATAAAATCTAACACATCTTCAAAGCGCCATGGTTCATTTCTGTTTTCAAAAAAGTTTGGTAGCTTGTCACTCATACTATTCTTCTAATGTTGGTTTATCAAGTGCAACAGGATCAATGATTCTCTCCCCTTCTGTTATTCGAACAATATCTTTATCAATTTTTCCAAGTTCTTTATACGCAGTATTGTAATGATTTACTGTTGTGCTCATACTTCCACCAAGTTTTTTCATATAATCTTCGTATGCTTTGATATGTTTTTGCAACTGGGAAACATTTTTTCTAATTCCTATTGCACTTTCTTCAATCTTCAAAGCGCGCAGTCCTTGCAACACTGTTTGCAAGTATGCTGCAAATGTTGTTGGAGAAACAATAATAACTTTTTTGTCATTAAATGCATAATCAATGAGACTTCGTGTGTTGACCTTTACTGCACCAACTTCGTTTACAAGTAAATCATAATAAATTGCCTCACTCGGAATAAACATAAACGCAAAATCAAGTGTTCCAAATTTTGGAAGGATATATTTACTTGTTTCATCAATACGTTTTTTCAAATCATTTTTAAATTCTTTTTCCAATTCATTTTTTCTATGTTCATCTTCTTCATGAACAAGCCGTTCATAATTATCGAGTGAAAACTTTGCATCAATTGGAATTAATCCATCTTTTGTAACAACAACAGCATCAACAACAGATCCATTTTCAAATTGGTACTGCAAATTAAATGCTGTTGGTGGCAAAATATTTTCTAAAACAAGTTGCAATCCAGCTTCCCCAAGATTTCCTCGTTGCTTTTGGTGTTTTAAAACTTTTTCTAAATTGTGCAACTGTTCAGAAAAGCCAATAACTTGTTGATTTGTTTTATCAAGACTTGTAAGTTTCTCTGTAATATCAGAAATCATTTTTGCACTTTGCCCTGTGATTCCTTGAATAATTTTTGTGCTTTGCCCAAATTGTTCTTGCAGTGTCTTGCTAATGTCTTGTTGCGTCCTATGCATTGTTTTTGTTGTCTCTGACATTTTTTGATCAACAGTTTTGTTCAGATCTTGTATTTGTTGTTGCAACAGTAGAAAGAGATTGTCATTGGGCTGGTCCTTCTTTTGGAGCATACTTATTTTCTTATACAAAGAAATAATTACAATTACTGCAATAATAAAAAGAAGAAGGAGAAGAAAGGTAAATGATGAGAATGCTTCCATAAAATATTGTTAATAGCTACCATATTATATCATTATAATTTGGCAAGACAAGCAAAGAGTGATTTTTATATAGAGAATTAAACAAAAGCGAAAATAGCAAAGAAATTTGCATTGACAAATTCTTTTTTTTTCTCTATTCTATGCGTAGAAAAGAATGCCAATGGAATTGTCTTTTAAAAAGACGGATTGATCTTGTATAAAGTATTAATCTAGATTAAGTATAATTTTAGTGTCGCACAATTGTAATATGAAGCATCTTGAATACAACAATCTGAGTGAAAATGAGCAGAATCTTTTGAAGTCAGCTCATAGTGTTGGTGGTAGATATATAAATAAGAAGGCAAATCGTTATGTCGGTGCTGCTCTTCTGGCAAGCAATGGCGTAATTCACAATGGAGTGAGTGTTCGCAGGACAAATGCAAGTAATTCTACTTGTGCAGAACGGATGGCTCTTGATAGAGCTTTGTACGAGGGAGACTATAATTATGATCTGCTCGCAATTGTAGGCTTTTATGGAGATAAGGCTCCAGACAGTCCTATGGCTCCTTGCGGATTGTGTAGGCAGATTCTTTCTGAGGCTGAGTCGTATGGAGCGAGCAAAGGACCTATCAGGATTTTGATTAGTAATAGTGATTTTTCAACAGTTATTGAAACAAATACACAGGAACTCCTTCCAATGGGATATAAGGCTAGGGAGTATCCAGAGAGGAAGGCTTCATCATAGTTGTTACCCCCTCGTAGTTCAGTGGATAGAACGAGGCACTCCTAACGCCTAAACGCATGTTCGATTCATGCCGAGGGGACTACAAAAATTTTTTCTTAGAGTTTTGAAAAAGTATAGAGTAGTCTATACTTTTTTAATTGTTTTGCAAAAAGTATATATAAAATTAAACAATTTGTTTAATTTTGTTCCATATGAAGCTATTTTCACATTTGTTTAATTTTGGCCTGTTTTTGACGACTTGCTTGACAAGTAGATAACTGTGTGTTCTAGATTGCAAATTAGAATTGCCGACCTTCAGAGAAGGAATGCATTCCACATGGTAACTATCCCTTCTTGACAAGTAGTTTATGCCGTGATATAATACAGTCGTAATAAATAATGTACGACATATGAAATATACTATATCTAGGCTTAAAAAAGAGTTTCCAAATGATATTACTTGTTTAGAGTATATCTTTAATAAGAAGTTTGGTCAAGCGTTTACTTGTCCAAAGTGCAAGCATAAGAAGTCAAAATTCCATAGGGTTTCAAAGCGGAAGTGCTATTCTTGTCAGTGGTGTAGTTTTCAAATTCATCCTTTAAAGGGGACGATCTTTGAAAAGTCTAGTACACCATTGAATTTGTGGTTTTTTGCCATTTTTCTTATGAGCCAGTCTAAAAATGGGGTATCTGCCAAGGAAATAGAGCGTCATGTGGGGGTAACATATAAGACAGCGTGGAGAATGGCAAAGGAGATACGCAAGTTAATGGGACAAGACCCTAAGAAAGATATAGGGGTATTTGAGATAGATGAGACGTATGTAGGTGGAGCAGACAGGAATAAGCATATGAGTAAGAGAAAGCACAAAAGAGGGCGTGGTACAGATAAAACACCAGTAGTAGGGATTGCTAAGAGGTGTGGGGGCGTTTACGCCAAAACAGTGGCAGATACAACAAGATCATCCGTTATGCCACTTATCCGACAACAGGTAGAACTGGATTCCATTGTTATGACTGACGAGTTCTCTGTGTACGATACATTGAAGCATCGGTACACTCATGGAACTGTGAATCATGGAAAAAAAGAATACGCCCGAGGCGTAGTCCATGTAAATACCATTGAAGGGTTTTGGTCTCAGCTAAAGAGATCTATTTCTGGGACGTATCATTCTGTTTCTCCGAAGTATCTTCAGCGGTATGTGGATGAGATTGCGTATCATTATAATCATCGTCATTCGCCACTCCCAATTTTTCTTCATCTTCTTTCTGAGATGGTGAAATAGCCTTGCTAAGAAGGGAGAAGAATGATTTTTTATTGACTGATTTTTTCATAGAATGTTTGTACTATATCAGATATACGACTCCAATTCAAACCAGCAAGAAAAGTTAGAATGAGCATAATGACTTTCCATAGTGTACCAATCTCATTTATCCAAGATTTTAGTAATCCCACACAAGTCGGATCAGCAAACAATTTTCCTTTGCCTGTAATATAAATCATTTTGTTTTTTTCACCTATAAAACCCCTATCTATACAGCTGTTTATGTATGATTGTACTTTTGACACCGTTCTCGCAACCTCCTTGCTAAGTGGGTCTTTGAGACCGATTACATTATCTGATCCTTTCTTTTTTAGTTCTTTGTGGTATTTTGTAATATACGCCCAAACGAGGGTATTTCTTTTAGCTAGTAGCCTATCCTCGTCTAACGCTATTCCATAAGTAACACGTCCTTGTACGATTTTATCTAAATCTTCACTATGATAATGTTTGTATTCATCTTTTCCATCCAAATACGAACGAGTCTCTCGTGTTTTTCTCGCACAGTACCAAATAGATTCATTCTTTCTGAGCAAGCGGCATACTCTCCACATTTTATATATTTCAATCATATCCCGTAGTCTACCACGTTCTTTTTTTACTTGTCTATAGGGTAAACCCTGTTTACTTGTCATAAGGGGATAGTTACCTTCCACATTTTTTTTGAAAAGGGAGAAGATCCCTCTTGAATGTGGTTGTTCATCAGAGTCGCAACTATCCTGCATAGGAATGTACGACACATAATATGTCACATAAATAAAATAAAAATCATGAAAAATTAAAATAATGGGCATCCAACCCTTCAGCCCAAGTAGAGTGACCTTGACAAACAAGCGGTATTCATTAGATTGGTGGTGGGGGGGTGTTGAGTGTAAAACAGCATAAAAAAACAGCCCTACAAAGGGCTGTTTTTTTATTTCATTTGTGTTTGTTTTTCTTCAATTCTTCCAACTTCGTACATTGCCCAGATGAGAAGGTACATGACCCCGGCTTTGACAAGCCAGGACTCCCATCCCCAATGTATGACAGTGGATTCGCCATTATACAGCGCAGTAAAGAGAACCGCGAGTACAACAAATCCTAACCTCCTACCCCATGTTTCAGTTTTCATATAACAAAAAAGGTAGTCGTGGCTACCCAAATTTTCATCACGAACGATGAGCTTATGGAACGACTACCATCTTTGCTCATAAGCAAAGAGGAGTGTACTATAGATAGTCTCCGTTCGTGATAAAAAAATAAGTAAAATGTTGATTTTAGATATTGGATAGCCACTTCGAATCTATCATATTTTGAGGAGCTTGTCAATGGTTGGGGGAAGATATGATATACTTCTTTATATGTTTACAAAAAAATTTAATAAAAAAACAATTCTTATTATTATCGCTGGCACTGGCTTGTTTCTCTGGTTTGAGGTGTATCCCGCTATTGTCAGCGTAGAGTGTGGGAAGATGCAAAAAAGAACTATTGAATCTGCATATGAGCAAAGCATGGAATTAAGACCATTGGCAGTAGGTCCACCACCAAGACAACTTGTAGATTCTAGAGTGAAAGAAAGCTTCGCTGTATACAATGTCTGTATGAGAATGAAAGGAATTAGAGATTAAAACAACCCCTCAGCTGAGGGGTGTTTTTTAGGTGGGTAATAGGTAACAGCTTTAAGGGGTTATAACCCTTTATAAAGCGTTATTCACAGGTTACAATTAGTATGCTAGCGTAAGCATAATTCCTATGATATACTGTACTTGACAAGCAAAACCTGACGTGGTTTAATACTACTCCATCCAAAATAAATAAAACAAAAACCCCACACTGGTTGTGTGGGAGAATTTGCTAGAAAAATCAACTGGGTGTTAATCTAACTATCTTTTCCATCAAAGACGTGTGCGCTGCACGTCTTTTTTGGTCTGCGCCATAATACCATCGGGAGGATAGTATCTGAGACAGCTGGTCTTTAATGAACAAAAAAGTCCAATGTAGGGGCAAATCAACACCCATCTTTTTGTATATAGATACAAATCGAATAGGTTGTGTGAAATTTGGCTATATCACACCTTCCTCTGTTGAGATAGGTGCGATGTTGCCACCACATTGGACTTCTTAAAAATTATATCTATAAAAATTTTGAAGTTAGTATGATATAGCCACTTCTTATTTTACACGATATTAAATATATTGCAAGTCCTACTTGATTTCTCAACATCGGAATTGCTATACTGGATCCATATGAACCCAAAATCAACAAACAAAAAAGCCTTTTTTAGTCTTTTAAATAAGGCGATTGGCAGGCACGACCAAGAAGGGTCAGAAAGATCGGAACACGATCATTCCTGTGATTGTAAAGAAACACGCAGTAATCAACATACGCCTGAAGGTGTTTGCGAGAAATGTACCTGTGAACACGATAGCAATCCTTAACAGATCGCCAGAAGTTCTCTAGTGAATTGGTATAGCACGTCTTATACACAAACTCTTTCTTTGTGTGATTAACCGTCCGGTGTACATACCGATTTCCTAGATCACTATATACTGACGCCTCATCGGTATTCACTTCTGATCCAGCCTTAATCATCCTAAAGATATACTTTGAAAGTGTCAGTCGCTGTGTATCGGAAACAACCTTTGCAAAGACTGCTCCACCCCGTTTCAAAATCCCAAATACTGGGGTTTTTTTGTCTTCATGTTGCTTCCAGCCGTCTTTGTTAAAATACCCTTTCCGCCTACGTACCACCCCACCGATATAGCACTCGTCTAGCTCATAGACTCCATCAGTACGCTCCGCATACTGGGGGTCTTTCTGCGCCATAAGTGATCGAATCTTCATTCCAATCCTCCAGGCGCACTTTTCAGTTACTCCGAGTTGACGGGCAAGTTCTGCTCCAGTAATGGAATGTTTCGAGTGGCTGAACAGGAAAATAGCATAAAACCAGACGCTAAGTGGTGTGGTGCTTTTCCGAAAGATCGTCCCTGCCAATGGTCGGATTTGGTGGCCACATGCGCAAGCGTAATCTTTGCGACCTCTGACTCGCTTAAATGACTTCGCAGAACGCCCGCAATTAGGACATGAATACCCTTCATAATACGTCTCAAATAGGTACTTTAAACACGCGTCATCGTCACCGAAGTCGCGTCTGAAGTCCTTGATTGAATAGCGTTCTGGTTTAGGCATAGTCATATTTGCAAGCCAAAAATTACCGATTATAGGTGAATCTATTTGTGTTATACAAGCGGATAACTAGAATATGCTATACTGTGTAAAAAGCTTTTTAAGCAGGCGGAATCTACAGAGTTGGTCTGAGGGTTCGATAATAACTATCGAGTAACGCCTCCTCGTATCACAGATGATAGGATCGACTCAACATTCCGCCCAATTAAAAGGCTTTTTTATTTATGATATACTACTGATCTATCCAAAATTCAACACATAAAACGCTTTCGTTGGGCAGACCCCAATGGATGTAGAGTTAAGGGTTTGACGCACGTCATGTAACGCCTTCCGGAAACGTATGTCCGGTATTGTAGTCTGCGTAACGTAGACGGGACAATTGACTCGCATTCATTCTGCCCAACTAGGCGTTTTTTTGTCCACTCACAGGGGCTAGTAAGCCCCATCATTGTTGTCCCATATGCAAACACGCATATGATCATCAAAACGAAACAGTTCTATATCAATATACATATTGACTGGAGAGTTATCATCTCCATAATAGAACTCATTTCTCGTCTCCCATAAGACGTGGGGACTCTTCCGAGTCCCTGTGAATGGATACTTGGGATGGGGGGATTGGTGTGAGAAATTGGGCACCTAGGCCGTCAACCCAAGTAAACAAAAAAGCAGGTCTTTGCCTGCTTTTTTATTCAACTCAATAAGAGGTATTCTTATTCAGCTGAGTGTTCCAGGACGCGATGCATCCTGGAACCCCCCTTTGTTGTGTTTTGCTAGCTAGAGTGCTGCACGCGGCTTTTTTGGGCTTGAGCCTTCCCTACACCATGAGTAGATCTGTCGCTTTCTCAGATCGATGCTGTCTGCATCCTGGCCAAGAATGACCAGAGACGCTGAACCGTTCTGAGCTGGAATCATGATTTCTGCCTGAGTCCACATTCGCCTGTTTGTAGGTTGGTTTCCTCGCAGCATGAAGGCAGAAAATTGTGCTTGGTCAACATGGTGCGGCAGTTTCAGGTAGTCGATGCTTTCCCCAGCAAGCTGGCTCATATTGAGTTCGTGTCGATTCAGCATGGACAGGAGAGCGTTCGTGGCCAGCCAGCGCGCATTGCACTCAAAGGCCATGATGCTTCCATCTTTGAGAATCGCCCAGTCAATGTCTGCCCAGCCACGGTATCCAATGTTCCAGAGAAGTTGCATGAACCGATCAGACGCCTGTCGGATTTCCTGTGCTTGCGGCTCAGGGCAGGTCGAGGGCCAGATTGCTCCTCCAGACTCACCCTTTTTGACCTTTCGGTCGACCAGGCACTGGAATTTGGGTCCTTCGTCATCGACGTAGTAGACGCTTGCCAGGTCGTGAACAGTCTCGTGATTGGTTTCGACATGAATGAGCTTGCCAGCCCAAGACTCTGGGCTTTTGTGCTGAAGCGTTGCGAGAACCGTTCTGAATGAGAGCTCGCCATCGAAGAGACTTCGAAGAAACTCGAGGTTGCCCAGGCCACCAGCAGAGATGTCGATTCTGAGCATCAGATCGATGTCACGCTCAAGCCGATTAAGGCAAACATGTGCAGCGTTTCCAATCGAATCAACACACACGCCTTCTGGAGTCCTGATGTTGATGTCCTTTCGACTGCAGATTGCCTTGAACCAGCCCTTGCTGCGGATGCGCATGGCGATTCCTGCTCGCATAGCACGGTCTGTCATCGGTGCAACCGTTCCGCCGAGGGCTTCTGCGACTTCTGTCAGGTCAGGAGAAGAAATCAGGCCATGAACGACCCAGCCTTTTTTCCTCTTCAGCTCCCTCATGAGTGCTTTGTCTTCAAGAAGCGCCTTTGCCAGACACAGTCGATTTGGATCAACAGTGGTTGGTGCGACAAATCTTGGCAGGCTGCTCCCACAGCGGTAGAGCTGGTGCTGGAGGTAGCTGAGGTACTCTCGGCTTGGCTGCGAAGGAAGAATGCCGACTGAGTCAGGGTCAAACCCTGCTACTTCGACAGTATTGTGCGTGATTCTGTCTCCAAGACGAAAGATCTTGTGAGCGTCTTTTCGAGTTGGCGGACCATCGAAGAATTGGTCAAAATTTCCAAGGAAAACATGTGGCATTGTACACCCCCTTATGCCTGTGTGTTTCGAGGTTTGCGTTTGTTAACGCAGAAGTATACACAACAGTAATATATATTTCTGCATCAAAAAAACTTGCAAGCAGCAAGAAGATTTTTTTCTCTTTTAGAGCGTATCGTTCCCTTGCTGGGATGGATGTACCACCTTATCGCAGTGAGTCGAGGTTGTCAAACTGTGCACTAGGTTGGTAGGACGTCAACGGGCCATTTCCCTCTGTCCTTCTTGATACTTTTGAATTGTTATACATAGATTACTACACTGATAATTGAATGTCAAATTGACTTTTGTGATATCATACTGTAAAGTATTGCATTCATATGAAATATTTATTTACACTTGGACATCAACCACACATATCTGCTGCAGAGATTCAGCAAATTTTGAAATTGGAAATTCGAAACCTGCCTGCCGGACAGGCGGGTTGGAAATTGGAGAATGGATTGTTGCACATTGAATTAGATCATGAGATCGATTGTACAGCATTGATGCAAAGACTTGGTGGAACAATATCAATTTCTGAGCATCTTGGACAAGCAGAGAATGTTGTTTCTTTTTTGGTTAGTCATATTCAGAAACTTCAACCAGAGGGCAAGATTCATTTTTCTGTTCATGGAGATAATGCAAAACAAACTGCATTAAAAGTAAAGAAAGAACTTAAAAGCACTGGACGTTCTGTTCGGTATATTGAAGAAAAGAATTCTGCAACAGTGTTGCACAATAATTTGGTTGAAAAACAAACTGATTTTACTGTTTTGAAAAAAGATGTGTTTGTCACTAGAGCAATCCAACCACTTGAAGAATTTTCTTCTCGTGATTATGGTAAGCCAGGAGCAGATAGCAAGAGTGGTATGCTTCCTCCAAAGCTTGCTCGTATGATGATTAATCTATCTGGTATTGAGAAAGGAACACTCCTTGATCCTTTTTGTGGTTCAGGTGTTCTTTTAATGGAAGCAGCGCTTCTTGGTTTTAAAGCAATGGGATCAGATATTTCAGAAAAAGCTGTTGAGGACACAAAGAAAAATTTGGATTGGATTGAAAAGGAAGGAAAAGTCGTCAAGAGCGATGTAAAAAATCTTTCATCAACAGTAAAAGAAATGGTTGATGTGATTGTTACAGAACCATATATGGGAAAACCACTTCATGGAAATGAAAAAGAAGATTTTTTGCGTGGGCAAGCCGTAGAATTAAAAGGATTGTATGTAGATGCGTTTAGGAATTTTTCAAAAATATTAAAAAATGATGGTGTTGTAGTATTTATTATTCCAAAATTTCAATATAATGAAGGCTGGATTGAAATTGATTGTATAGAAGATATTAAAAATCAAGGATTTGCGATTGAACCGTTTTCAAAAGAGAATTCTTCCCTCCTCTACCACCGTTCAGGCCAAAAAGTTGGAAGAGATATTTGGCGGTTTGTAAAAAAAGGCTGAAAAGGCTTTTAAAAATAGAGAAACCTCCTCACCGACTTGTCTGTGCGACGCGTCAGTGAGGAGGTTTTTTTGAGCATGATCTTGTCGACTACTTCACACAGCTTTTCGCGATCCTCCCGAGAGCATCTGCCGCCTTCTGTCCAGCCACGTTTTTGCAGGTCGTTTTGCTGCAACAATGCTCCGTCACCTTGGTGCCGGCGAACGGTCCAACATTGTCCGTGCCAGTGAAGGAAGCGACCATTCCGTATGTTGTCGACTCGGAACACTTGGGCATGCCTTTGCACTTCCTTGTGCCTTGCGCTTCCTGGTTGAGCAGAATGTCGTTCACAACGATTTTAAGTCCCATGCTAAACCCCCTTGTTGGTTTTGTGCTTGGACATTATCATGTAGGCCGTGATAAATCAAGGTTTGTTCCTAAAACGAATATTTGTCTACACTAGTGTATACAATTTGTAGCCAGAGGGCTTGACAAACACCCAAAAATGTGCTATAATACAAGTACTCACCGTGTCAAAAAAAGGTTTTTAAGTACAAAATATACTGAAAATCTCGCATCGGTGAGAAAAAATAAACATAAAAATAAACATATGCAATCTGCAACTCCGCCTTTGAGCGCAAAGTCACGTATTTTATTTGGTCTCTTTAACAAGAAAGCATACTTATTAATAATAATCAGCATTTTTACTGCTGTTTTTTTGTTGTCTGTTCCAGCTCTTGCACAATCTGATGATTCTTCTGCACAAACTTCAGAAACAACATCTGAGGCTTCTGCAGACGAAACAAATTCTTCAGCAACTCCTTCTACTGGAGCACAAGCATCTGTTGAAGAAGCAACATCAGCAGATGTAGATGCAGATGAAGCAGTAAGTGACGAAGATTTAGGCGCAGAGGAATCGACTGTCTTACCGGACAGTCCTTTTTATTCTTTAAAGCGTTTGCAACGTGGATTTAAAGAGGCCTTTACTTTTGACTCAGTAAAAAAAGCAGAATTAAAATTAAAACATGCAACCCAAGAACTTGCAGACGCACGTGAACTTATTGAGGAACATGCAGATGATCCTGGTGCAGCTCGTGCCGCAGCAAAAGCATTTGAAAAGTTTGAAGGAAAACTAAAAGATATTAATAGAGCAGCTAAAAAAATTCAAGAAAAAAGACAAGGTGGTGACCAAGGAGCTGACAAATTATTAGATGATGTTTTAGATAAACAAATCAAACAACAAAAGGTTCTTGCTCATGTTGAAAAAAGAATTCTTAAATTTGCTTCAAAAAGTGAAGCAGGGCAAGCATTAGAAAAAATTCAAGAAGTAAAAAAACGAGCTGCAGGACATGTTGGAGAGCTTATTTCAAAAGTTGATGATGAAAACGCACTTGTTGCACGTATGGATCGTGTGCTTCAAAGACAGCCAGGAAGTGACTTTAAAGAAATGAGAAATGTCGAAGTGCTTACAAGACTTGAAGATGCGGTTCCACAACAAGCGCGTGAAGCAATTCGACGAGCACAAGACAATGCATTTAAGCGATTTGCACATTCAGCAGAACGAATGAGTCCAAGAGAGCGTGCAGAGCGATTTGAAAAATACGCTCATAATATGGAGGGAGACGAAACACGTCACATGGAAATTTTTGATCGATTAAAACAGTTCGATGATGTTCCAGATGATATTCGTGAAAAATTAGAACAAGCAAAAGATATTGCAGCTCGCCGTTTTCAAAATAAGTTTGAATCATTTGAAGAAGATGGATTTGATCAAGGGTTCCGAAAGCGAATGCAACAACGAGCGTTCGATCATATTCGTGAAAATGATGGGGATGTGATTAAAGTTCGTGTCATGGAGGAAATGCGTAATCGTGTACAATTTGATGACACAGAATTACAAGCAGAAATGGAAAAGCAACATGAAGCATCCATTGATAAATTTAAAGCAGCATTCCCAGATGCAAATGAAGATGCAGAAGAATTTCGTCGTCTTTCAAAAAAGATGGCAGAAAATCCAGATCCAACAACATTTAGACTTTTACAACAATTAGAAGAAAAAGTCTTGTCAGATCCTTCCAAGCGTGAGTTTATTGAACGAATGGAAAAAGAAGCAAAACAGCAGTTTGCTGCAAAAGCACGTGAACAAGGAGAAAAGTTTTTTGATGAAATTGCTTCTAACAATCCAGAAGACATTGAAATATTTAAAAAATTGCAATTTGATTTTGCAGAAAATCCAGATGAATTCTTTGGACCACACCCATTTGAAGACGGTCCTCCAGGAATTGGTCCTGACGGATTTGGTCCTCCACCGTTTGGACATGGGCCACCTCCAGGATTTGAACGATTTTTTGATCAAGCTATTAAAAAGCAATCAGAACATGTTTTTGAAAATATAAGAGAGATCGATGACCCTGAAATTTTTGCTCATTTTCAAAAGAAGTTTGAAGGTCTTGATGATGGAGCACTTCGTGAATTAGAAAGACGTCAGGGAAATGTTGGTCAAGCATTTAATTCAAAAATAAATTTCTTCCGCCAACAAGATGACTTTGGTGAGCAGTTTCGTCGTGACAATGAACAAGAACGGCAACGACTTGAAGAAGAAATTAAAAATAAAATTGATGCAGCGATTGAAGCAGGAGAAGATGTTGAAGGGTTAAAACAAGAGTTAAACAATCGACGTTCTGAGTTCCAAGAACGAACACATAAAAAACGTCAACAGATTTTTGGAGATCTCTTAAACAATAATCCTTTCTGTGACGAGCGTTGTAGAAATGAAGAATCAAAACGTTTCCAACAAAAATTAGAATTTGATAGAAGAAATGAACATGAAGTCGATGTGTTCTTTGAACTAAGTAGAGAATTAGATGAATTTTCAGATAGAAGACATCGTGAAGATCTTGAAAAAGAACGGGAAGAGTTTGAAAGAAAAATGAGAGAAGAATTTGGTGATGACCATGATGGTGATGAAGATTTTGATAGAGGTCGTCCTCCATTTCCAGGAGAAAGAGATGGCAACTTTGAAAGACCAACATTTGATCATGATCGACCTGAACCAAACGGTGATAGAGGATTCTTTAAAAAAGTTTTTGATCGTGATTTAGGTCCACCAAAGTTTGATAGTGATGATGTAAACAGAATTGCACCTGTCCGTGGTGACTTTCGTCCACCAAATGGAGATGATATAAATAAAATTCGCAAATTTAATGAAGAAAAGCGAGAAGAGCGGAAAGAAGAATTTGAGCATTTCAATGACGAACATCCAAAAAATATTATTCCATCCCCTCCAAAACCAGACACTCGATTTATTCGTGAACATCTCGAAGATTCACGAAAGGATCGTCCGTCATTTAATCCACGTGATGTAAAAAAAGAGGAATTCAAAAAAGAAGTCCGTGAAAAAGATGGAAGAATTGAAATCAAAGAAGAACGGAAGGTTCGTTTTGATGATAAAAAGGATGATTTTCGTGAGGAGCGAAAACCAGATTTTAAGAGAGAAGAGCGTCGTGAAGAATTTAAACATGAGGAATCACGTAAAGATTTCCCTTCGGTCGATCCACGTGACAAGCGGAAAGAGGAATTCAAGAAAAATGAACGGTCACAGCCTCGGCCGAATATTTCTAAGCCTGACAGACCGCAGGATCTTCCACAGCCGCCAAAGTTTGTTCCGAACGAACGTCCAGATAATGTAAGACCTGCTCCACAACCTTCACAACCAAAACCACCTTCATTTTCAGGAGGAGATCGTCAGCCGCCAAAGCCACCTTCAGGCGGTGACAAGCCACCACAATCTAGTGGCAATTTCACGCCTCCACCACCGCAAATCTCAGGCCCACCTTCAGGAGGAGGTCCTCCACCAGGAGGTCCGGGTCCGGGAGGAAACAATGGTCCTAAACCACCACAATAATACATAAACCTCTCTTCTTTGAGAGAGGTTTTGGGTACTATGATGTATCATCATAATAGAAAAGATTTTATTCATCATCAGCAAAGCGTTTCAACTGCAATAATTCGTGAGGCAGTATTTGGAATTGAAGATGGGATCGTTTCAACCTTTGGTGCAATCACTGGAATTGCTGCGGCAACGCACGATCCATTTTTTGTGCTCCTGTCAGGCATTGTTATTATTTCTGTTGAATCAGTTTCAATGGGGGTTGGTTCATTTCTTTCTTCTAAGTCTGAACGCGCAATTGACGAAAGAAAACTTGAAGAAGAAAAAAGTGAAGTAGTTGAACACATTGAGCATGAACGGAAAGAAATGTTTGGATTGTTTGTAGAAGATGGTTGGCCAAAAACCTTGGCAAAACAAATGGCAGACACTGCTGCAAAAGATGAAGATTTATTATTGCGAGAAATGGCGTACAGAGAATTAAAAGTATTTCCAGACAATTTAGAGTCCCCTAAAAAGAATGCTGTTGCAATGTGGGCTGCATACATTGTTGGGGGGATTATTCCACTCTCATCTTATTTTTTTCTTCCAGTTCAAACTGCACTTGCTGTATCAATTCCATTAACACTTTTTGCATTGTTTATTGTTGGTGCAATTACAACAAAGTTTTCAAAACGTAGTTGGGTGAAAGCTGGATTTGAAATGTTAGCGCTTGCAAGTGTTGCTGGGGCAATTGGATTTTTTGTTGGACAGTTGGTTGAAAAATTTTATTAAAAGTATTTTAGAGATTAAGTAGTTCAATAAATTTTTGTTCGGTTAGATTTGCCTGTTTAAGAATTTTGCGAAACGTTCCATAACGGATTGTTTTTTTATTTGGAACAATTGTTGTGTATTTCTTGTTATTTATTACTATCTGAAACTTCATATGACTTCCTTTTTGCGATACAAAAATAAAACCTACTTTTTGTAGGACTTTAACAACGTCCCTCCTTGTATATTGTGGTGGCATGCCCTCTTTACGTTAATGCAAGTTGCTGCTTAACAATTTTGTATGTAATTATTGCCTTTATGCAGTCTTCCTCATAATAAAGTTCCAATGCTTCTTGCAGATTTTTTACAGCTGATAGTACTGTCTTCCCTTGGCTTGCAACATCGTTATTTTGACAAACAGAAACATACCCACCTTTTTCTTTCCAAATGACAGCATTAAATTGTTTTTCTTTTTTATATTTCATATTTTTATTATATCGATGCTCATTTTTATGTCAATAATTGTGCATTTATTTGGTCATTATTAAACAAAAGTGAAAATAGCATCAAAAAAAAGCCTTTCGGCCTTTTTTTGTTTTAAAGATTTTAAATTTCTTCAACTTGAAAACTCACACCATCCTCTTGTGTAAATGTTATTGATATATTTACTTTTTTTCCTTCAAAAGGTTTTGTTGCTTCAAAGTACTTTGGGCTGGCATCAAATAATTGTGGTCGCACTCCTTCTGGCAACTTTCCAAGCATTGTTCTCATTCCTTGAAACAGTTTTCCTCTGTCAGAAAGGTCAACCTCTTCAGTAACATGAACTGATGGGACTTTGAATTCTTCAGGATTAAGTTTTGACGCACTAATAGGAGTTATTTCATATAATGCTGCATGATCTTCGAAATTTCGTGCTTTAAGAGATAATTTCCCCTCGCCAGTATATCGCTCAACAATAACATCAATACCATTTACTGTTCCTTGAGCTCCGAGCTCAACAAACGATGTTGGAGGTGTTCCACCAAGACGTGTAATTTCTCCTTTTGCTTTTTCTGTTATCGCAGCACCCACTGAAAGAAAAATATCTTCAAAACTTTTATCTCCAAATAGCTGTCTTTGTTTTTCATTGTTACGAGTGAATTGATAAACTGCACTCATTCCACCACCTGTATAATCTGCTGCTGCGATAGTATCCCTTGCTTTCATGGATAATTCTTGACTTCTCAAGCAATAAATAATACTCCAATACAGGTCTTCATCATCTCTTCCTTTTTTTCCTTCCCAAACAGTTTTTCCAAGATCTTTTCTTGCATTTGCTTCTTGAGGATCTTCAGGAGCAATTCTTCCTAACATTCCTTTTTCCCAAATAGCACCAATGAGGTCATCAAATGTTGCCTCATCATTTTCTTGGATTGCGTCGATAGCATCATCAAATCGTTTTTCCCAACGACCGGCTAACTCCTTTAAATGTTCGCGCTTAGCGTCTCGGTGTTCACCATGCATATTATTTTAATTATGTTGAAACATGGAAGTAGCAGACATCACCGTCTTGCACTTCATAGTCCTTTCCGACTAATTTCATCTTACCAGATTCTTTGACACCAGGCCAACCTTTTAATTCCACAAAATCTTCCCAGTTGGCAACATCAGCTTTGATAAATCCTTTTATAAAATCTGTGTGAATCACACCAGCAGCATCTGGACCCAGTGTTCCAGCCTTGCATGTCCATGCACGCGTTTCAAGTTCTCCTGATGTAAGAAATGTAATCAGGTCTAATAGTTTGTATCCAGCTAAAATGATTTTATCAAGTCCTGTTTGATCCATTCCTAGCTCTTTCATATATTCTTTTGCTTCTTCTTCAGAAAGGTCAACAAGTTCAGCTTCCAGCTTGGCAGAAATGTACACGTGAGGAACACCTTCTTCAATAATTGTTTTTTGTTGATCTTCAGATGGCATTTCATCCATGTTTACAATGTACATCATTGGCTTCATTGTAAGTAAATGAAGATCTCTCATTATCATTTGTTCATCATCAGTATATTCCAATGTTCTTGCAGGATGTCCGGCTTCCAAATGTGAACTTACCTTTTCAAGTAGTGCAAGTTCACCTGCTAATTCTTTTGCTGCAATCCCTTTTGCTTTTGATTTTACATTTGAAAGACGTTTACTTACTGTTTGCCAGTCAGCCATAACAAGTTCAAGATTTATCACATCAGCATCGTTTGTAGGATTTACATTATTATGAACATGCGTAATGTTGCTGTCTGTAAATGCACGGACAACCTGTGCAATAGCATCGGCTTCTCGAATATGAGACAGAAATTTGTTTCCAAGCCCTTCTCCTTCAGATGCACCTTTTACAATTCCAGCAATATCAATAAATTCAATTGCTGTTGGAATAATTTTTGTTGAATTTGAAACATCAGACAACTGTTGCAAACGACTATCAGGAACCTCAACAACACCAACGTTTGGTTCGATGGTGCAGAACGGATAATTTTGTGCGTCAGCTTGCTTACTGCGGGTCAGTGCATTAAATAATGTTGATTTTCCCACATTTGGCAGACCAACTATTCCGATTGATAACATATGAAAAGGCCGTAAAGGCTTTAAAGGCTCAAAATGCCATAGAGGCAGTCTTTGGCGTTGTGCAAGGATTATAGGCTTATTTAATGAGCTCAGTTTAACAGAGTCACAAAAAGACGTAAAGGCTTTAAGAGAAAAAAAGTTTTGACAAAATATTCTGAAAAGCATTTAGAGACTTTAAGGCATTTAAAGCATTTATGGCTTTTAAATAAAGAACCCCTCGACCCGACGTTGTCTTACGACGTATCGGATCGAGGGGACCTACGGTGTGTTGTAGGATTTAGCGCCCGGGTGCGGGTGCGTCTCCGTAGTTGATGTCCACGGTCTTGGGTCGGGTGAAGAAGTCGAGGCAGTCAGGGCCCATTTCCTTGGGACCAAAGCTGGTCGCTCCACCCAGGCCGCCAAAGCCAGCGTGCTCATCACCGCCGAACGTGAAGTTGTTCACATGCACCATGCCCACGTTGGCGCCGTCGACGAAGTCGAGTGCTTCTCGCAGTTCACCGGTGAAGATCGAAGCCACGTGTCGGTGGTCGGTGCTGTTCACGAGACGCAGCACGGTGTCCATGTTGTCACCTCTGCAGACGGCCAATACAGGGCCGAACACTTCTTCGTGAAACAGGGTGTGGTCGGGATTGGTCGGATCGCCGGTGAGAATGGTTGGCTCCATGAAGCAGCCGTGCTCGTGAATGTCTCCCGTCAGCCTATTGCCACCGCAGAGCACTCCCATGCCGCCGTTCATGAAAGCATCATCGATCTTGCTGACCGCGCTATCGCGGGCATGCTTGCAGACCAGAGGACCGACCTGACTCTTCGGGTCAGTCCCAGGACCAACGACCAGCGTGCTGGTCTTATCAGAGATCAGGCCCAGCATTTGTTCGTACACCGATGAATGGATGATCGCACGGCTGGTTGCAGTGCAGCGCTGGCCTTCGCCTTTGAACGCACCATCCACAATGGCTTGTGCAGCGGCATTGAGGTTGGCGCTCGGCCGAACGACCACAGCGTTCTGTCCACCCATCTCGCACAGGATCTTGCCCGGGTCAAGCCCGCGCATGATCGCATCAACAGCGATTTGGCGACCGATCTTGGTCGAACCAGTGAACGACACTGCCTCCACAGCCGGGTTTTTGACAAAGGCCTCTCCCACAGCCGGACCGCCGTGAACCAGGTTGACAACACCAGGCGGCAGGCCAGCCTCAGTCAGCAGATCCATGATCATGCACGATGTGATCGGGGCGAACGGCGAAGGCTTCCACACGACTGTGTTGCCAGCGATGATGGCAGGGGCGATCTTCCACCAGGAAACAGCGAGCGGGAAGTTGAACGGAGTGATCAGGCAGACCACGCCGAGCGGCACGCGACGCGTGTACATGCTCACGCCAGGCTGCCACGGCTCGACCACGTAGCCAGAAGGCTGACTGCCGAGTCCGGCCATGAAGTTGCCGATCTTGATGGTCTTCTTGACTTCGTTTCGCGCACCTACACGCGTCTTGCCGATTTCCGCGACCATGGCCATGGACAGCTCGTGCAGTTTTCCGGCCATCAGTTCTGTAGCTCTTCGAATGATCTCGGCGCGGGCAGGTGCAGGAGTTGCGGCCCAGAAAGGGAAAGCTCCTTCGGCTGTTGCAACAGCATCGAACGCATCTTCACGAGTGCTGTCCCAGCGCTGGCTCACATTGATGCGAGTGTCAGCTGGGTTGGTCTGGGTGACTCCGCGATCAGAGGATCCTCTGATTTTTTTGCCATCAATCACGTTCGGGCAGTCAGTCACAGTACTGGGGTTTTGCATTGTCGTCTCCCTTTGTTCAGAACCAAGGATGATTCCTTGCTCTAAGGCGCTCTAATATAATCATTTTTTTTCTTAAAAGTCAATGTAAAAAGGCCATAAAAGCCTTAAAGGCTCCAAAGGCCATAAAGGCTTTATAAATTTTGATGGCTTTGAAAAGAGCCTTTATAGCCTTTTTTGCTTTTAAAGCATTTGTAGCTTTTTTATGCTATTTTCACTTTTGTTTAATAATGGCTAATTTTAGGTGTGAATCTTGACAAAAAAATATAATATGCTATAGTACTCGAGCTTATTACAAATAGATATCAGTACAAACACTATCGTTCGGAGGTCGATCCGAGCAGAGGGGGATGGTGACAAAATAAACCTTTTATGAAGCATTACGAAATGTTATGTGTTTTGCCAGGTACACTGGCAGAAGACGAAGTACAACCACTTGTTGACTCAGTAAAAAAGATTGTTACAGAGCAAGGTGGTTCTGAACTTACCGTTGAAGATCAAGGCAAAAGCCGTCTCGCATATCCAATCAAGCATATTCGCTACGGATATTTCTCTCTTTTTACTTTCCAAGCCGAAGCTGAACATATTCCAGCAATCCAAGCAAAACTCCGTATGGAAAGACAATTGTTACGTTCAGTAATAACATTGTTTAATCCTGAAACACGCGAGGCAATGGAAAAAGTCATGAAAAAAATGCAGCAAAAACAACATGACTATGAGCGTGGGAAAAAGCAAGAAGAAAGAAAAGAAGATTCTAAACCTGCACAAAGCAAGCCTGCTGTGAAAGAACAAAAGGCAGAAGCAGTGGTTTCAAAAACAGAATCTAAAAAAGTTGAAACAGTTGCCGAACAAGCACCTGCTTCAGAAGAAAAAGCGAAAGAAGATATCCCTGTTTCAGCACCAGTTGAAACAAAGTCAGAAGATGTTAATCTTGAAGATATCGATAAAAAACTTGATGAACTCTTGGATAAGACTTTGGAAGATGTATAGTGGAACGTCCCTGCGTTCAGTAGGTATCTTTCATTCTTAACACATATCTTATGGATCTCAATAGAGCATCAATTCTAGGACGCGTAGTACGTGATCCAGAATTACGAACAACTCCAAACGGAAAAACAGTTGCAAGCATGACTGTTGTTACAAACATGACATGGAAAGATCAGTCAGGAAATCAACAAGAAAAACCAGAATTTCACAACTGTGTACTCTGGGGAAGACTTGGTGAAATCGCTGGTCAATACATGACAAAAGGAAGACGTGTGTATGTTGAAGGACGTATTGAAACACGAAGTTGGGATGGCCAAGACGGAGCAAAAAAATACAAAACAGAAATTATTGTCCGAGACATGATTATGCTCGACGGACCACGAGGTGGAAATGGTGCACCAGCATCACAAGGACAAAACACTCCACCACCACCTGAATCAACAGATGAAATAAAAGTGGAAGATATTCCATTTTAAGAACACCATATTCTATGGCAAAGACCAAAGCAAAGACAAAGGCTGGAAAACCAAAACAATGTTACTATTGTTTAAACGATATTCCAGAAGTAAATTACAAGGACATTCATCTTTTGCGTCGTTTTGTGTCATCTTATAATAAGATTGCACCACGAAGACGTAGTGGATTGTGTGCCTGGCACCAACGTAAGGTTGCACGAGCTATTAAACAAGCTCGCATTGCAGGACTTATGGCTTTTGTGCCAAAATAAACTAAATCAAATAGTTGAAATACTCCCGGAAGGGAGTATTTTTTTTGCTAAAATAAGCTAAAAATACCACATTAAATGCGCTAGGGTCTTGACAAGACCCTTTTTTTGTGCTATACTGCTCGGTTATCCAAGGTGGGTAACGCGCTTAGCCCAAGGGAGAAACTACATGAGAGTACATGTGTACTCAAGTGTATCGGAACCTAGAAAGCAGGCGCAACCAAGAGCCGCAAAGACTAGTGGAGTGCAACGAGTGCGCTTCCGCTACCCAACAGGAGAATGCTAACGCAGCTGACAGGCCTATCGAAGACCACGGCCGATCGTCAGCTTCGTACCAAAGCCCGACTGCAAGGTTGGGAGCAAGAACTGCAATGCCTGAAGCGGGACCCTGAGGAACAGAATCCTTCATGAAGACCAGCAAATCGAATAACCAAGATAGGAAACGACATTGGTAAATCGAATAGCTAGCGTTGGATTGTTGGTGGTTCCAATGGAGCAAGAAGGCAAAAAACAAAGGGGGCGCCAGCCGAGAGTTTAAAAGGTATGCTAATCGTGCAACTGTGAACACATAGGTGGCCACGGCCATCACAGTGTTCAGCAGTAGTATCGTTAGAAACCACTCTCGGCGGCCTCAGTACTTTCGTCGATTCACCTAATGAGGTGTTTTTTTAATAACAATTAACAACTAACAATTAGCAATTAACAATTAGCAATTAACAACTTAGTATAGAATGACTTTGACAGAAAGGGATTAGTTATTAGCTACTAGTTACTAGCTAATTAGGTTTAAATCTTTTTTATATTGTCTATTACCTATTGGCTAATAACTAGTAATACCATTCTCAGCATAAAGAGTCTTTCTGTACTCGTTTGTTAATTGTTAGTTGCTAATTGCTCATTGCTGAGTGTAACATTTTGCTAATTTTAGCGTCTTCTATTATAGAAGGCTTTTTATTTTGGGGCATCATATGCCTCTTTCTCATTTTATGAAACGACTTACAAAGCTTACATACAAAATTTATTGGCAACACATGCGTCAGCATAACATAGCGGGCTTTGTTTTGATTGTTTCAGTTATTATTGCATCACTTCTTAATCAGGTGGGGCCAATTCTCTACAAGAAATTTTTTAATATTGTAACTGGCACAGTTGCTGTTGGAAATGTTCCAGCAGAATTACTTTCAGTTATTGTCACCATCCTCATGGTGTATCTTGCAGGCTGGTTATTTTGGCGTATTTCAGGATTTGTTAACAGCTATTATCAGACAACACTTATGACAGAACTTGCAAACACTTGTTTTGGGTATTTGCACAAACACTCTTTTTCATTTTTCCAAAATCATTTTGTTGGTTCGCTTGTAAAACGGGTAAATAGATTTTACAGATCATTCGAAGGGATTGCAGACATTATTACATGGGAACTTGTTCCGATGCTTACATCAATTGCTGCAATTATTGTTGTCTTATTTTTTGAACATCCTATTTTTAGCGTCAGCATTTTTGGTTGGGTCATTATTATATTTTTATTGAACTATGCATTTAGCAGATACAAATTAAAATATGATTTTGAGCGGAGCCGGCTGGACAGTAAAGTGACGGGAGTGCTTGCAGATACAATTACAAATCACTCAAATGTGAAATTGTTTACAGGATACGAACGAGAAAAAAAGAGTTTTGCAGATGTTACCGAAACATTGAGAAAACTCAGAAAATTTACTTGGGATTTATCTACGGCATTTGAAGCAGTACAGATTTTACTCATGATTTTTCTTGAGTTTGGAATTTTCTACATTGCAATTGATCTTTGGACAAAGGGTATTATTACTGTTGGTGACTTTGTGCTTTTGCAGGCATACTTGCTTACCATTTTTCATCAGTTGTGGGATGTTGGAAAAATGATTCGACATTATTATGAACGCATTGCAGATGCAGAAGAAATGGCTGAGATTTTTGATACACCACATGAAATTGTTGATTCACGAAGAGCAAAACCACTCGTTATTAAAAAAGGAAAAATTGAATTTGATCATGTTGATTTTCGCTACAACAAAACGCGTCAGGTTATTTCAGATTTTAGTCTGAAGATCAGTGCAGGAAGTAGACTCGCATTTGTTGGTCATTCAGGTGCTGGAAAATCTACCATTGTTAAATTGCTCCTTCGTATCCACGATGTAACAAGAGGAAAAGTGTTTATTGATGGTCAGCGGATTTCTCAAGTCACACTTGAAAGCTTACGCTCACAACTTAGTTATGTTCCGCAAGATGCAATTTTGTTTCATCGAACACTTATGGAAAACATTCGTTATGGAAATCCTGATGCAACAGATGAAGAAGTTATTGCTGCTGCAAAGGCAGCCCATTGTCATGAGTTTATTTCAAGTTTTCCAGATGGATATGATACCTATGTTGGAGAGCGTGGGGTAAAGCTTTCTGGTGGTGAACGTCAGCGTGTTTCGATCGCTCGTGCAATGCTAAAAAATGCTCCAATCCTCATTTTAGACGAGGCAACGTCAAGCCTTGATTCTGAATCTGAAGGGTTTATCCAAGATGCTCTAGATAAACTTATGAAAGGAAAGACTGTGATTGTTATTGCTCATAGACTTTCAACAATTATGAAGATGGATCGGATTATTGTTATGGAAGATGGAAAGATTATTGAAGATGGATCGCACAAAGAGCTCTTGAAGAAAAAGAAAGGAACGTATAAGAAGTTGTGGGAATTACAAGCTGGAGGATTCCTCTAAAAATGCCGTAAAGGCTCTAAAGGCCTTAAAGGCTATAAAAGCAGGATTTTCTAAGTCCTGTTTTTGTTTTTCTAAAAAATAATCTATACTTATTAAAGCCTTTAGGGCATTTAAAGCATTTTAGTATGGAATCAGAAAAGGAAATATTGAGAAAAACTCGGGAACGAGAACCTCAGCATGAATCAAAAGAACAACGAGAGGGTGAGGTTGATCCAGAGCTAAAGGCCGCAGCCGCACTTGAGCGTGCTGATCTTTTGGTAAAAGAAGTTAAAAGTAGTAAAAAACAGATGCAGAATATTTTTTTGAATATGCAGCAGGTAAAACAAGCACTTCAGCAGCTTCGCGCTCAGCTTCAGCTCGCTGATGCAGATGACCCAGATTCTGTAAAACAAGATCAAAAAAGAATTGAAATATTAAAAGAGAAAATATCTACATATCAAACAGAACTTGAGAATATGAGACATGACTTGGTCCGCGAACAGATCAAGATTTTGAGTGAACAAGAACAAGATCTGAGCAAGGATGAAATTATGCAAAGGGCAGAGCAATTGGTGGATGTTATGATTCGTCAAATAAAAGAATAAAACGTGTTTTATTTCACAATCATTGTGTGTTATACTATTCCCACTTAAGAATAGTTTTTTTATGTCAAAATCTCTTCGTGTGAGAAAGGGAGTTATTACGGTTGCTGGGCAAGGGACGCGCTTTTTGCCAGCAACAAAGGCCATGCCAAAAGAAATGTTGCCAGTGCTGGATAAGCCAGTTGTGCAATATATTGTAGAGGAAATGGTTGCAAGTGGAATTACAGAAATTATATTTGTTACAAGTTCGCAAAAGCGTGCGATTGAAGATCATTTTGATCGTAATCTTGATTATGAGCAGTATTTGAAAAAGAAAGGAAAGTTTTCTCGTATTGCTGACTTGGTAGCATTGTCAAAGAAGGCACGTTTTATTTATACAAGACAATCAAAACCACTTGGAAATGGAGACGCATTACTCTGTGCTCGAGATATTATAGGAGATGAGCCATTTGCATTTTCAGATGGTGACAGTATTATTGATTCTCGTGTTCCAGTTACAAAACAAATCCTCAATGTCTTTTATAAGAGAAAAGCATCAGTGATTGGTGTTCAACGCATTCAAGATCGGGAAGCAATGACAAAATACGGAAATGTATATGCTACTCCAACAAAGGATTCTCGACTATTTAAAGTAAAGAAATTTGAAGAAAAGCCAAAATTGCGAAATGTTTCTCCACAAGGTCTTATCGTTGGAGGAATGAGATACATATTTACAAAAGATATTTGGCCAATTCTTGAAAAACAAAAAGGTGGACGTGATGGCGAGGTCTGGTTGTCTGATGCAGCAAATAAACTTGCAAAGAAAAAGCCATTTTATGCCTATGAATATGATGGAATTTACTTTGATACTGGAAATAAACTTGCTCTCTTGAAGACGTCTATTCATTTTGCACTAAAAGACAAAGAGATGAAAGATAATATTGCATCACTCTTTGCATAATAAATAGTATGAAGTATTTCTTCAGAATAGGATTAGTTCTCTCAATACTATTGATGGGTGTGTTTTTTGTCCCTCCTGTTAGTGCGGCATCAGTGTGTGAGTGTATTCTTACTATTAAAGGAAAAGAATGTAATGTATCAGGTTTACAAGCATGGAAGGATTTACCCAAAAATTTAGATTTGATTGATTTTTCTGATTCTGTTAATAAAGAATGTCCTCCCAAAAAGAAAGGTTATGCCTTTTCCAAGGCGTACTTAAATTCAGATCTTCCTGTGGAAGTTAAACAAAAAGAATGCTCAGGTTATAAAAAAACAGTTTCATACTTGGATCATACGCACGAACTGACCTGTGCAGTTAAGGATGCTTTTGTCTGTTGTTTATATTACAAGGGGGGTAATCTGCAGAGTGCGATTGATAACAATCCAGGGACATGTCCATCATATACTAGTACTGGTTATACATCAAAAAAAACTCAATCGCATGATCCACTTTGTAAAGAAGGTTTGGAAAAACTAAAAAAGTCCCAAACTGAGGCATATGAGAAGGCAAAAAAAGCAGCTTTGGGAGCTGCAGGAGAGGTAAAAAAGGCTGTTGATGCTATTGAAAAAGATGCAAAGAAGTATCAGCACAGTGATTTACTTACTGCTGATCAGGCAAAGTTATTAAAAGATTTAAACCAATTTACTCCTGGTACAACCGTACAAAAACTCATTGGAAGAATCATTAAAACAGCAATGGGTCTTCTTGGAACCATTGCATTTGCCATGTTTATTTATGGTGGTTTTCTTCTCATGATGGGTTCAACAGTTGTTGGTGGTGGTGCAACAAAACAAGATATTAGCAAAGCAAAAGATGTTATTACCTGGGCAGTGGCTGGAATGTTTGTTATTTTCTCAAGTTATGCAATTGTTGACCTAGTCTTTGATCCATTTGAATCGTTTGAACCTGCTGCAACCAATCAAGCGAGTACTGACACAGTCAAAAGAAAAATTGGCAGTTCTTGTACGAAGTCCACACAGTGTGAATCGGGTGAATGTAAGAACAATAAGTGTGTTGATTCATCTGGTAAAGTACAACAATGTAGTACTGGAAAAGACTGTGATACAGGAATATGTAGTCTTAAGAGTCTTCTTGAAGAAGGAGTGTGTACAGATGGAAAGGAAGGAACTGTTTGCTTGTATAATAGCGGTTGTGCAAAAGGATTAATATGTTCTAAGTCAAACGTAGGTCCTGGAGATAAGCCAGGCACATGTGAGAAAATTGGAACTAAGAAGAAAGCAACTAAGAAGAAAGATGGGGAATCTTGTAGCGTGGGAAGTGAATGTAAAAGTAATATTTGTAATCCTGTAGATAATAAGTGTACGAACGGAAAAGAGGGAGTAAAATGCCAGACAGATATTAGCTGTGCTTCAGATCATATCTGTGAAAAGAAGAAATCTAGTGATGGCAAGACAACGGAGAAAGTGGGTTCGTGCGTTTCACAAATACCCTAAATTATGATTATGAATAAAAAAATATTTTTATTTCCTTTACTCTTTCTGTTGTTAATAACAACAGGTTTAGGTTGTAAAGGTCTTTCAGACGACCAACAAGCATCTATCAAACCAGTAAATATTGAATACTGGACAGTATTTAATGATGTGAGTGTTTTGCGGACATTTGCTGAACAGTATAAACAGTTAAAGCCGTATGTAACGATCAATATTCGTCAGGTTCGGTATGATGAGTTTGATACATTGTTAGTAAATTCCCTTGCAGATGATGTACCACCAGATATTGTTTCACTTCACGTTCGTTGGCTCAATAAATACGCACCACGGCTGTCTTCAATGCCTGGAAGTGTGCAGGTTTCAAATGTGTCAATTAAAGGTGAATATGCAAAAGAGGTTGTTGTAACAAACGAGGTCAATGCAATGCCAACACCAAACATTGTTTCTTCTGCTTTTGTAAAAACAGTTGGAGAAGATGTGATTTTTTCAAATAATATTTTGGGTCTTCCACTTTCTGTAGATACATTAGCCGTTTATTACAATAAAGATTTATTAGATAGTGCAGGTATTGCTGTTCCTCCAACAACATGGGCAGAATTGTTAGAAGCCGTTCGTGCAACAACACGGTTTGATGCAAATGGAAATATTATCCAATCAGGAATAGCCTTAGGTACAGGAAATAATATTACAAATTCACCAGATATTATGGCACTGCTATTGATGCAGAACAATGTTCCTGTTACACACAAAGGGAGTGTCACATTTGCAAATGGAATAGAAGAAAATCCAGGAGCACATCCTACACGAGAGGCGCTTCGTTTTTATACTGATTTTGCTCGACCTACAAAAGAAGCATATAGCTGGAATGCTTCACAAGGAGACGCACTTGAATCATTTACAGCAGGTCGTTCTGCATTTTACATTGGATTTGCATTTGACGCTGAGAGAATTACTTCTCGTGCACCACAGATGAGTTTGGGTGTATTGCCAATGCCACAGCTGAACCCTGGAGAACCAAAAAATGTTGCAAACTATTGGGTAGAATCTGTTGTAGGAAAATCTGCAAATCAGAATATTGCATGGGATTTTGTTCGGTTTATTACTACACCAGAAAAAATCGCTGAATATACCGAGGCAACAGGACGTCTTACACCACTTCGATCCCAAATTACAGATCAGGCAAAGGACGATATCTTAGGACCATTTGTGACTGGTGTATTAACAGCAGAAAATTGGTATAGAGGAAACGATATTGATACAACAAATGACGCGATGAAACTTATGATTGATCAGTTCTTACAGTCTTATGCTGATGGGGAAAATCCATTGAAGCGTGATATTGCTATTATCAAAAATGCTGCAATAACTATTCAACAAACATTCTAAAATATGATGTTGAACGTACAAAAATTACAACAAGTATCACTTTGGAAGGTAGTATTTTTTGCTGCACTTCTTTTTCTTCCTTTTTTATTTGTCCAGCCTGTAGCAGCATATGAAGCAAAAATAAATTGTGTAAAGCAATTCGGATTAAAAGAAACACCAAAGGGAAAGCTATTTGCAGTCTTTGTGGCAGATACAGCAAAAGAGCCTAAGATAGGGAACAAACTTCATGTATACAAGAATTATGATGAAAATCTTGATCCAACAACGGGTAAGGAATTTTGTATCGAAGTAAATGAGGGTGTAAAAGGTATTAATTTTGATGATTTGGCAAAAGGTACTCCAGCAACTGTTGGTGCCCCTTGGAAGTCCCATGATGTATATAGAGAACTGTCTGCCTGCGGCTCCAAAGAGGGATTTGTCTCTTGGGCACAAGATGGTCCAAAATCGACTGCTAGTGATTTTGTCTATACCCTCTCACAGAAAGAGGATTCAACATGTCAGGTAAAAACAACAGGCCCGTCTAAAACAGTAAATGTCAAAAAGAGAATCCGTTTTAGATTTGTTAAGGAACAACTTGCTATTTATTTTGTTGGTTTTGAAGAACAGGTAAAAGCTAAATTTGATTGTACAAAATTAAATAAAGATAGAAATAACTGTATAAAGCATAGTCATTGTGCATATGTGACAAGTTCTGAGTCGTGCAAATTGAAGAGTGCATTAACCAGCGAAGAACTGAAAGAAATTCAAGATGAAAATATAGAAGCGTATTTAAAAAGTAAGTATAAAGCACCAAGTGAGGCAGAATATCCAAGTCAGATTCTCCCACCATGTGCATTTGAAGGGACATGTGATGATATAAATGATATTATAGAGTTGTTCATTCGGTTTGGTCGTTCATTCTTTGGGATTGTTGGTGTGATTGCCTTTGGATTTTTTGTCTACGGTGGATTTTTATGGGTGACATCCTTTGGAATGGAAGAAAGAATTACGCAGGGGAAACAGACTCTTGTTGCAGCAATTCTTGGTATGATTATTTTATTTAGTGCATATCTTGTAGTTGATTTTGTTCTTGATGCTCTTCAAGTCAGCGATGCATTTAGAGCTGTTGGAACGTTAGAACAAACAAAGTAGAAAAAGCCATAAATGCCTTAAAAGCTGTAAAGGCTTAAAAGGCTCTTTTAAGAAGATATATGATGAAGAAAACAATAATAGCAATTAGTATACTAATATTATTTAGTAGTGCTGCTCCGGCATTTGCACAAGTTGCAAAGCAAAAAGGAATAGTTCCTCTTGTGAATCCTATAGGTGGAACAGTTGAGAATCCAGAAGGGCAGACAAATATGGCAGCTATTATTGGAGGAATAGTGAAAGCCGGACTGGCATTAATTGGATCACTCACACTTGTGGTATTTGTCTATGGTGGATTTTTGTGGATGACAAGTGGTGGTAATGCAGATAGAGTTGCAAAAGGAAAAACAATCATGATGTGGGCAGTACTTGGATTGTTCATTATTTTTGGAAGCTATGCTATACTGAGTACAGTTATTTCAGGACTTGGTCTCCAGGCTGGAGCGTAGTTATTTTACTTATTTTTTTCTAAAAGGTAGAAAAGGAAAGGGAAATGTTCGTTTTTCTTTCCTTCTGGCCTTTTAGGCTATTTATTTCTTTATGAGTAAATATATCTTACAACGAAAGGGGGTGAGCATATGTACGCAGTCGTAAAACTTGCACGATTCAAAACGATTTTCGCAGTTATTGCAACCGCAGCCATGGTACTCATGTTTGCCCCAGGAATAGCTAGTGCGACAAATCCTGACAAGTGTGATTCAAAGAATCCTTGTGACAAAGGTTACACATGTAATTCAGCGAGTAAGTGTGTTCTTACACAAAACGATAGTTCTAAGTCATCTAGTGAAGATGTGTTTGGAATCAAAACCGTTGATACAGGTCTTAAAACATCACTTGGTAGAACAGATTTACGGACAACAGCAGCAAAGATTATCAATGTTGCTTTGAGTTTACTTGGTATTGTTTCTGTTGTTATCATCTTGATTGGTGGTTTCCAATGGATGACCGCTGGTGGTAATGAAGAAAAAGTTACAGAAGCGAGAAAACGTATTATCCAAGGTATTATTGGATTGGCAATTATCATGTCCGCATGGGCAATTGCAACGTTTGTACTCCGAGAATTGTCTACAGCTACTGGCTCTGGTGACGCAGCTGATATTCTCAAATAGTAAAAGTAAAAGATTGTGTAGAGGGGGGCTTCCCCTCTACGCTTTCTCTTCAATTGTGTTTACGCGCGCATACACTATTTCTTGTATGCACACATAAACATAATTTCTATATATATGAAAAAGTATCTTGCTTTGGGCATGGTAGGTGTATTTGCTCTTGGGCTATTTGCACTCGTGCCAGATGCTCTTGCTACATCAAATGATATTCTTGGGTTGAATTATGGGTCAGCAACTGGACTTGGGAATACAGACGTTCGTCTACAAGTAGCAAATATTATTCGTGTTGCGCTTAGTTTGCTTGGAATTTTGACGGTTGTTATCATAATCTGGGCTGGATTTGAATGGATGACAGCAGGTGGAAACGAAGACCAAGTATCTTCTGCAAAGAAGCGCCTTAGTGCTGCAGTTATTGGACTTGCAAT
This sequence comes from uncultured Gammaproteobacteria bacterium, assembly GCA_965231005.1. Classification (GTDB taxonomy): domain Bacteria; phylum Patescibacteriota; class Patescibacteriia; order Magasanikbacterales; family UBA922; genus CAZTEU01. The sequence goes on along the minus strand of OZ246405.1, from coordinate 235,900 downwards.
TGTCTTGAGTGCATACGCAATTACTAACTTTGTTGTTAAAAACCTTTACCAAGCTACAACAGGACAAAATTATCAAACAGGTCAGCAGCAAAATCCATAAGGTTTGATATTGATTTTCTCATGCAAGTGGAAGCATATGCGTGAATATATAAAACACAGTCAATCTGACAGCAGTAAGCGATGGCATAAAGCAGTATTGGGACATGTCAGTGCAATACTGCTGTGTTTTATTATTGCGTTTGTTTTTGTTGGGTTTGTTTCTCCAGCGTCTGCAGCATTTGGACTCGAGGAAACAGGTGGGGAAGCTGGTTTGTACAATGAAAAAGGTGGAAATCCAACACTTGCAGCAAGAGCAGGAGATTTGATTGGTGCTGCTCTTACGTTTACGTCTGTTATTTTCTTTTTGCTTATGCTGTATGGTGGGTTTATGTGGATGACAGCAAGAGGGAACGAAGAAAAGTCAACAAAAGCATTGAAAACAATTTTAGGCGCAATTCTTGGTCTTGTGATTGTTATTTCCGCATACGCGCTTACCCAACTTATTTTCAAAGCAGTAAAAGGAGAATTGAATGAGCCAAAGGGAGCTGCCCAAGGAAATGTTGATCCGATCGCTGCTAAGAAATATTGTATTGTAAAAAAAGGTGTGCTCTATTCATGTGAGGAGCTAGCAGAAGGTAAAAAGTGTGCAGATGGTGGATCTGGTTTTTCAAAAGGAATTTGTGAAGGGGATATTAAGGGTAAGAACTTAATACAATAATTAGAAATTTGAAATTAGGGAACCAATATAAGATATCTTTGAAAAAGCCCCAATTTCTAATTTCTAGTTTCCAACTTCTTAGTTAATGAAACCTCAATTTTTGTATACTGGTATGAAAATATTCAGAGTAACAATTATAATGACGGCATTACTAGTGATGATGTTTGGTTTGTTTTCCACTGTTTCTGCGCAAGAACTTGCTCCAATAAAAAGTTATGGACTAAAAGCAGTTGCTGGTGAGGCAGGAATCTATCAAGAAAAAGGACAGAACGATAATATTCCACAGCTCGTTGGAAATGTTCTTGGAAGTGTTCTCTCACTTGTCTCAGTACTGTTCTTTGCGCTTATGCTGTATGGTGGATTTATGGTTATGACAGCGCGAGGAGACGAAGAACAAGTTGAAGATGGAAAGAAAACTATTTTTGGCGCAGTTGCAGGAATCATTGTTATTCTGTCTGCCTACGCAATAACACAATTCTTGTTCCAAAGCATTAGTGGAAATTATCAACCAGAAAAAACAGTTGGTGGTTCTCCAACACAGGACCAAGGAAGTTCTTCAGGTGGAACGCTCTTGGGTGGAGCAGCGTGTACAAGTACTGATGAATGTAAACTCGGTGGATGTGTATCTGGTTTTTGTGCGCCACTTCCTGCAGGAAAGAAGTGTACTGTTAAAGCTGAATGTGCAGGAAATGCATGTGTAAAAGGTGTGTGTGTTGGTGGTCAACTCGATGGTGGAAAAGCTTGTGGTTTGAACTATCATTGTAAAAGTAATAATTGTTCATCAGGATTGTGTACACCACTTCCTGGTGGCAAATTCTGTAAAGAAAATGTAGATTGTCAAAGTAATATTTGTATTTCGGGTGTTTGTACTCCAAAACTGCTGAAAAAAGGTGAAATATGTAAGTCAAATTCGAATTGTTTGTCTGGTCTGTGTGTTCAGAGTAGTTGTAAAGTTGATTCACATTGCCCTAAGAATACTTTTTGCAAAAGTGATGGAAATTGTAGTGCAAGGGTTTGCGACTAAAAAAATTCTGTATGAAGAAAAAAATATTCACAATACTTCTTTCCTTCACATTTATATTTTTTGTATTTGCTCCAACAGCTCATGCACAACTTGGCCTAGAAGAAACTGCCGGGCGTGCAGGATTATATAAAGCAGGAGAAAAACAAGAAAATGTTCTTGGAATTATTGGGAACATTATTGGGACAGCACTTGGTTTAATTTCAATTATCTTTTTTGTTCATATTCTTTATGCAGGGTTCAGGTGGATGGTTGCAAGAGGGAATGAAGATGAAATTCGAACAGCGCAAGATACTATTATTGCAGCAATTGTTGGGATTATCATTGTGGTTGCTGCATACACCATTACAACATTCGTCTTCAAACGTCTTGGTCCTCAACAAGCAACGCCAGAAGATGTTCAGTATTGTGCAGCCAATGGCCAGTGTACAAAGTTTGATCCAAAAGGATCTTGCGTGGGGAATTTGTTCAATTCCTTAGAAGAATGTAATGCTAATAAGTAGTCTATGACGTGGTTACGTAAGGGAACAATTTTTTTCTTTATGCTCCTTATGCTAGCGCCAGCAGGAAATGTTTTAGCTCGACAAACATTCAATTCTAGTGAAGGGAATTTAAATATTGTAGCAAAAAAGGCAGGCTCTGAAACAGATATAGAAGTACCAGAGGTTGTTGCACGAGTGATTCAAACAGCGTTTTCAATTGTTGGTCTTGCGTTTCTCATTCTCATGGTATATGCAGGATTTCGTTGGATGACAGCAAGAGGAAATGATGAAAATGTTACAAAAGCACGAGATACGATTATTGGATCGATCATTGGTCTTGCAATTGTTGTGAGTGGATTTACCATTACATCATTTATTACAAGTAGGGTTCTCAATCAAGAAAAAGCTACTCAAACCACACAGCAACAGCAGTTGGGTGGTGAGGCATTGGGTTGTTGCAGAGATAGAATTGGAAAACCACAAATTTTTGGTCAGGCTGAAATCGCTGTCTGGGGTTGTAGTATTAAAACATATTCTGCTTGTGAAACAGATGCAAAAAAGACAAGTTCAGGAGATCAATTTACAGAGTTTGAATGGGATGGTGGTGTGGTAGGTGTTCAGTGTACCAGTAGTTGTTAGGTCTGTGATATACTAGTTATTAGCTACTAGCTAATAGTTATTAGATCTTGTAAGAACAATCTTGCCTAGTTCGCTAGTAACTATTAACTAATGATAGTAAAATCGTTTTATGTTTATACAAAAATATCAAAAGATAATGAGTGTTCTACTTTGTTCGTTTGTCCTCCTTTTTGGAATGCAGGCTGCTTCAACGCAAGGATTGAAAAATGCAGGACAAAATCTGAATGCAATCGGTCAAAAGGCCGGCGCAAACACAAATACAAATCTTCCAACAATTATCGGTGGAATCATAAATGCTGCTCTCACACTTGTGGGTCTTATTTTCCTTATTTTGATGGTGTATGCAGGATATCTCTGGATGACAGCGCGTGGAGAGGCAGATCAGATTGACAAAGCAAAGCAAATTATTATTGCAGCAGTAATTGGAATTGTGATTGTTGTAAGTGCATACGCAATCACCACCTTTGTTACTTCTCGATTTAAAGATCTTTAATTAGTATTATATGAAGAAGATATTATTCATGTTTTCATTGGCACTACTAGCTTTTGCACCATTTGCATCTGTTGGGGCAGTAAATCTTGGTATTGACGATGTACATAAAGCAGGAAAAGAAGCTGGATTTAAAGAAGCAAGTGAAACAACCTTTGCAGAGACCATTGGTACAGTAGTAAGTTCAGCACTTTCACTTATTGGTGTTATTTTTACAGCACTTATGGTGTACGCAGGCTATCTTTGGATGACTGCTCGTGGTGAAGCCGATCAGATTGATCAAGCAAAGAAAATTATTACTGGTTCACTTATCGGGCTTGTTGTGACACTTAGTGCATATGCAATTAGTAATTTTGTTGTTGGAAAAGTTATTGAAAAGACAACAGCGCCTGCTTCTCAAATTAAATAATATGAAAAAGATTCTCATTGTTTCATTGTTCGCATGCTTGCTCATATTTCAGCCAGCAAGTGCACAGCGCGATCTTCGGGCCGATGTGGGTGGACAGCTAAAAGCAGGAGGTGGAAAAGCAGGTTTTGAAGTTGAAAACCCAAAACCGCCTCAACTCATTGTTGCAGAAATTATCCAGATAGCCCTTGGTCTTGTAGGAATGATGGTAACTGGGCTTATTGTGCTCGCAGGATATTGGCTTATTACTGCAGATGGTGAACAAGATCAAATTTTGAAAGCAAAGAAAACAATGACAGGGGCAGTAATAGGGCTTGGAATTATCTTAAGTTCCTATGCTATTACAACATTTGTTGCAAAACGGATTCAGAATACTGTTTCGTCAGACAAGGCATACGAAATCAATGAAAATTCTTATCAGGCAATACCTCTTGATCTATGATTTTAAAAAAGACATCAATAATATTTTTAACAGCAAGTCTTTTTGTTGTTAGTTTACTTTTTTTCTCCTTTGCACAGCCAGAATATGTATCTGCAGACTTCAAAGATGATTTGAAAAAGCAGAATGCAGCCTTTGCTGGTTCAGATGGAGCAGATCTTGGAAAGCCAAATGACCCACGCCTTATTGTTGCAAATATTATTAAAGCAGCACTAGGTTTGCTCGGGACACTTGTTCTAATATATATGGTATATGGTGGATATTTGATTTTGCTTTCTGGTGGAAATGAAGAGAAAATTGCTCATGGAAAGTCAGTAATAGTTAATTCAGCCATTGGGCTGCTTATTATCCTAAGTGCATACAGTATTACACGGTTTGCAGTGCGACTCACAACAGGAGATGCGCAAAAACAAGGAACGCATTGTAAAGTAGAGGGAAGTCAGAAAGCATTTTATAATGCAAATGATCCTCAAGGTGGATATAATGATGGATCAACTGTGTATCAGGATTGTATTACTGAGTAAAAGCTTAAAATGCCTTAAAAGCCATAAAGGCTATCCTCGCAATGACAGTATAGAAAAAAGGCAATTGTGCCTTTTTTTATTTTTGGATTTGTTCCAAGATAATTTCTGCAGCCGATACTTGTTCTTTCTTTTTTATAATATGAGGTTTTTCTAACTCCTCTTCAATAAGAAATAGTAAATCTTCAGCATTATTTGCAATTGCACCAAATCCTTTTTCCATAATGTATCTTGAATTCTGCTCTTCTTGTCCTGGAATTGGGTCAACAGCAATCATATATTTTTCTAGGATTGAACATTCAGTTGTTGTCATTCCACCTGGCTTGCTTACGATGATGTCAGCAATGCGCATATACTCATCAATTGAATCTGTCCAATTCAATACAGTGTAGTCTATATATTTTGGAGGAGTCAGATGTTGCAATTTTTTATAAAGATCTTCATTTTGACCTGCAATTGCTATTATTGTCACTTCTTCTTTTTTCTTAAAAAGTGCTTTTACTATTTTATCACTATGTCCAAGTCCATGCCCACCAGACAGCACAAGAATAATTGGTTTGCTGTTACTAATATTGTATTTTTCTAATAGTGCTTTTTTATTTTTTTCTTGATAAAAAATTAGATCAACAGGAAGTCCACTAACAGTGATTTTATTTTTATTAATCCCTCTTTTTTCTAGTTTCCAAGAAATTTTTTTAGATCCCACAAAGTAATGACTTTCTTTGTTATTTATCCAAAGTTCATGTAAATCATAATCAGTAATGAGTGTTCCTGTTGGAATGTGTCCAAACAATTCTTGGTCAATTAAATCTGGGGGAAGGAAGTGAGTGAATAAAATATAATCAGGTGTTTGTTTTTTAATATATTCATTTAACTTTTGAGCATTAAGTTTTCTCATTTTTTTGCTCATTTTTTTCAGCTGCTTTGTAATGCCAGGAGCATTTGTCTTTTCATACATAAATCCCCAGAGCTCAGGGGCTTGCTTAACAAGAATATTGTATGTCCCAACCATTTTTTTTACAGGTAAGCTAATATAATCCATGAGATCAATATGGCGTACATTCAGGTTTGGATATGTTGTTCCAGCAGTCTTTTTGATAGCTTCTGCAGCTCGTACATGACCTGCACCTGCAGACGCTGAGATTATTAGTATGTTTTTCACAGTATGATTATCGCTTTATAAGAGGAAGCATGACTTCTACGGTTGTGCCCTCTCCAAGAGTACTTGTAATAGAAATACGACCATGATGATTTTGGACTATCTTATTACAAATTGCAAGCCCTAATCCTGTTCCTTGGATAGTATTATGCTCTTCTTCTGATCGGTAGTAACGTTTAAATAGGTTTGGCAATTCTTCTTTATGAATACCAATTCCCGTGTCAGAAATACGCAAGACAGCATTTTTTTCTTCTTTTTCAAGTGTTACTGTAATTTTCCTTTCATTCGCAATATATTTTACAGCATTGCTGACTAGATTTGTAATAAGTTCTTCTAGTCTGTTGCGTGAGCCAAGCACAAAGATATTTTTTGCGACTTCAGAGGTTATTGAAATACTTTTTTGTTCTGCCAATGTTGTAAAGTATTCGAGCAATTCTTCCAAAAGAAGACTTATATTTATTTTTTCTTTTTTGTCGGTGTTTGCTTCTGTTTCAAGACGAGACAAATTAAGCATTGCAGCAATAAATTTTGAAATGCGATCAATAGATTTTTCTAAGCGCCCAAAAACATGTGTATCTTGGATTCTATTTTGAAGAAGATCTAGTTCTCCTTTGACAATTGTCAGTGGTGTTTGCAATCCATGTGAAATATCCATCATAACTTGTGCCTGATTTTCCTGCAATTCTTTAATCTCTGAGGTCCTTTCTAAAACACGTCTTTCAAGATTCTTTGTATGGTCAATAACTTGTTCATACAATTTGGATTTTTCAAGTGCAAGCGCAGCTTGGTGAGAAAATGTTTGCAAAAGGTGAATATCTCTGTCAGTATATGCATCTCCAGATAATTTTTTCGATAAAGAAAATGCACCGATCAACTTGTCATTTGCAAAAAGCGGAATAACAATTTCAAGCTTTCTTGATTTGCAGAGTTTTTCAATTTTGTCCAAAGCTTCGGTCTGTTCTTCTCCTAATCTTTTATTGTTTTTTAGGATATACGGGATTTCAGATGTAATGATATATTTCTTTTTTCCACTCAATGCCTTTGCAAGATATTTTGCATGTTTTTTGTCTATCTTTTTGAATTTTTCATGTTTAATCAATTTTGCATTTTCACTGATAAGAAGATAACAAACGTTTTCAACCTTGAATATATCTTTCAAAGCATCTTCTGCCTTTGCAAGGATGTCTTTTAGATTAATATTTCTAGAAACAATTTCACTTAATCTGCGTAAAGATTTTGAATAATTGTATTTGTTTTTAAAGAAAATTTTATCTGTAATTTTTTGGAAATACAATTGAATTGGAGGGACACCAAAAATACCAATGATAGTCGTGATAAGCGAGCTGATTAAGAAAATAATATGACTATCGGTTTCTTTTAGAAGGAAGAGTAACACATAGAGTACTGCAAGATAGACCGAGACAATTCCAGCCAAAAGTATTGAATAAATAATACCCAACTGGATAACAATTTTAATATCAAACAGTTTGTGTTTAAAGATTGCGTATGCGATGAGTACTATTAAGAAAAGTGAAAATTGTGGTCCAAGGTTAAAAAGATGGATTGTTCCAAATAGTGGGAGTATGACAGAAAACAATTGACCAAAAAGTGCCATGATAAGGAAGCCAAGTTGGATATAGGCAATTTGTGCTTTTCGTTGGTAATTTGATTTTTTATGTTCAATTCTGAGTCGATTTATACTATATATAAATACAAACCAACTAAAAAGAATAAAGAAGTAGTAAAGTATTCCAGGTTCAATTTGCGCAGGTTGTCCTTCTGGAAAATATATAGCCGCTGTACTATATTTGGAAAACGCGAATGGCACAGCAAGAATACTTGGTGCAACATAAAAAATTTTCTTTCGTAAAGAGAGTGATTTATCAATGAAGAATTCTACAAAGCACAGATAAAAGCTATGTAGAAAAAATCCAGAAATCACTGCTAATCCGCTAAATAATATAAGCGAAGATTCTGTCTTTGCTATATCTGCCAAACTATTGCTAGAAAGCCAACAAGCAGTGAATATCATAATAAGGACAAGAAATTGAGCTAACTTATCCTGTTTCTTTTTATAAAAGACAACAGCCGCGAACCCAGTGCAAATGAGTGCTAAGGTTGCGGCCGTGTAGGTAAAGATGAACATATAGGGACACAAAGATGTTTTTGCCTAAATATGCCAAAGGCAGAGGAAGGCATGGCCACGGCTGGGCGGATCATGAATGAAGTCTGGTAGAAACGAGTGCATTTCACACTCATTCATGAGGTAGAACCCAAGGATTGGATCTGGAGAGTCGAGTTCAGGGAGGACGAGGTCTGCTGTGTTGGGCGTGTCTGGTATGAGTTTCCCGATCCATCCATTTACCATCGCTGCAGTTTTTCTAGCATACCATACGGCAATGCTCTGTTCAAGCTCTTTTGTCAGCGTGATTTCTGGGTTCATGAGTGCTACAGCACGCATGACATTGTTGAACCCAACGATTCGGGATGTGCCAAACAAATAGGGTTTTCCTTTTTGTTTAACAAACTCTTTTGCCTTTTCAAGCAAAAAAAGTCCAGCACCAGGACTAATCGAATCAAGAGTGAATCCGTGAAAACAGTTGCCATCAGGCGTATGCGTTGCTCGACTCGAGCTATTGTCAGACAGCTCATCATGCGTTTTGAATGGGGGCAGGTTTTCTGGATCTAGGTGAATCAGTTGCATGTACGTAAATGCGACGACTCTTCCGTCTTTCTCTGCCAAAAGGACACCTTCGGGGTGAACATCGAACCAAGATTCAATCTCTTTGCGGCCGAATGTTGGTGCTCCCGAGTCTTTGAAAGCCTGTTTTTCAATCGCAATGATTGCGTCGATGTCATTTCGTGTTCCAGCTCTTGCTTTGAACGGATTCATTGCTTCTGCTCCGGTTGGCTGAGGTTGTTGACTGGAAAGTGTTTTCCACGTGAGACTACGGTATGTTCGATTGTATCGACGGAAAATGCCTTTTTGACGTGGTCAATGACCGTTTGTGGGTCAAATTCGCTACACGAGAAGACATCCATAAAAAAACAATGCTTGAGCGCATATGTGTGGATGCTTATGTGTGACGTAACAATCTGGATGACGCCAGTCACACCAGCAATTGCTTCGTCATCGAAATTTGCCATCTGGGGAGGGCCAATTTTCTGCATTCCAATGAGTGCAGGCAATTCATCCAGAAAGCGAAAGATGAGACCAACGTCTTGAAGTTTTTTGGGATCTGCACCATAGCAATCCAGTATGAGGTGCGTTCCAAATGTTTGTGTTTGTGTGCTCATATTTTCCCTCCTTAGGGTTGTGAAAGAGCCTCGGATTAAATCTTAAGATGCAAGATACAAACTTTGCGATTTGATATGTTGGTTTGTGTCTTGTGTCTTATTATTTAACAATGATGGGCGCAAGGATCGTATTGCTCTTCCAATATTTGCAGTCTGGAGGTGGGTTAACTTCACAAAGAAAACTATTAATTCTGCTAAATCCTGCATCGACCAGCTCTTGAACGTGGTCGTCTGAAAAATCTGTTGCTTCATCAGAATAATATGTAAGGACACCTCCTGGTTTTAATATTCGGTATGCATGCTTGAAAAATGGAAAGTGATTTCTGTGGATTTCATCTTCTGAAAGTGGATATGTGTCAAACAAAATACCAGAAATAGAGTTATCTTCCATTTCTGGTATAATTTCTTCCCAAAATCCAAATACGGGTTTTATTTTTTTTGAATCTTGCTGTGCAAACTCAACTGCTTTCTCAAAAACATCTTTGTTTGCCTCTATTATTATGTGAGATTGAATATTTATGTTTGTCTGGATGAATTTTGCAGAGATTCCCATCCCATATCCGACTTCCACAATATCGCCACCATTACTTGTGGCAATGTTTGCAAGTAATTTCATGTAGTTTTTTTCCCAACTATTCATAACTGGATGTCCACAAATTTGTAATGACTTATTAGTAAAATGAGCAGGAGCGTTGGCCCAACGTTGTTTCACTTGGCTATATCCGATTTTCAGCCTCTCGTTAAATGTTGTCTCGCGAAAATCCCTCCAAACACGTTTCCCCTCAGTTCTTGGGATATTCATGTTGTCTGTATTTATTTTTTTTGATAGAAAGTTGTCTTTTGTATTAATTATATGTCTTTAAATCTTTGTAAAGATAAATTCGGTTTCGATTTTTTATTTATTAAATATAAATTCCATATAAAGTCACAACATTTTCACTTTTAACAAACAAAAAAAGCCTTGAACAGACTTTTATTATTTTTTTCTTGAATTTTTTAGCTTGCTTCAATTTTGTAACCCCTTCCTGGAACAGTCCGTATCAATTTTTTCTTTCCCTTTGTATCAATTTTCTTTCTCAATGTTAATACATGTGATTCAATTGTATTTGAAAAAGGGTCAGCATTCATATCCCAGACATGTTCCATTATCATTCCTCTGGACAAGACAACACCAGGATTTTTCATAAGGTATTCAAGGAAAATAAATTCTTTTCGTGTTAGGTAAATTTCCTTTCCACCTCTTTTTACAAGGTGTTTTCGTGTATCCAAAGTAAGATCAGCGATTTGCAGAATTTGGCTTTCTATTTTCTTTGGTCGTCGAAGGAGTGCATGCATTCTGGCAAGCAATTCCCCTAGGGAAAATGGCTTTGTCATGTAGTCATCTGCTCCTGCATTGAGAAGGCCAACTTTCTGATCTGTTTCTTCTACTACAGACAAAACAAGGATAGGTGTTGTCTTTCCAGCTTCTCTAATTTCTGTGCACACTTCTCTTCCATTTTTCTTTGGAAGCATGTTGTCCAGAATAATGAGATCGTAGTTGTTTGTAGGTCCAAGAAAAGATCCTTGCTCTCCATCTGTTGCAACATCAACTACAAAACACTCAGATTCAAGGCTTGGCTTTAAAAATTGGACAATATCTTTCTCATCTTCAACAAGTAAAATTCGCATACTCGGTTTAGGTATATTCTAAAAGTATAGCCTATACTGTTTTGGTGTGCAAGGAGCGTCATATTTAATTTTAAGAACTCTTTATTTTTTCATTAATTGCCTTATTGTAGTATTTTCTTGTGGGCAATTGTTCTTTTTACACGTACTTAGAGTAAAAATACGATATTTGTGAGATTGTGTGGATTCTGTCTAGGGTAGAGGGTTATATTTCTCTATACATAGATGAATACCTGACCCCACACCTCAGGATTTATGATATGTCATGATTCTATACAAATCATGATTCTTGAATGGATCATGGTTTTGCTGTAGAAGCAAGCCACTCATATAGTCTTTTTGCTCTATTAAGGGGGAATAGATGGACGTATGTCTATCCTTCCAAATATCACAGCCCCGGGTTTCCGGGGATGTGGTTGAGGAGACGATAAAAAGGCTTTAAAAGCCGTAGAGGCCTTAAAGGCTTAAAAGGCGCATTCAAAAATTCATATTTAAATATATTGTAAACCTTAAAAAAGGTTTTTTTGTTTTCCTAATTGACATCTTCATCTTTTTCATGTATAACCCTATGGCAACGTTCCTACAACACGGAGGTCATCATGACTATGGGACTCGGCAGAGATATTGGTTTTGGCAGGCGTCGTGATCGCAAGTGGCACGACGGTCTGTGGGATCGCACGCCGGCCGCACGTACGGTGCCGCGCGACGAAGAAGGACGGCGAGTGGTGCAGCACACCATCACCGATGAGCAGGCTCGACATCTTCTCGAGACCGGAGAGTACGTCACTGGCTGCATGGTCAAGGAAGGTTCGACCGACGGGCCTTTCTGCGCTTCGATCCACACACAAGCTGGTCCGGCATGGATCCGCGTGGATCACCCGCGGATTCCTGTTCGTGTCGAGCCAGAGCGTGATCGGTTTGATCGGCCTGGAGGAAGGATGATCACTCGGATGTTTCCTGACACGAGCCAGCCACTGCAGTTCATCCTCTACTCGTACTGGCACGGTCCGATTGCGCGCTGCTTCCTGGCCTGTGCGCGCAAGACGCGTCCACACCTGGCATGAGGTGCATCTATAGTACAGATCCACCCGGACAGGTGCTGCGAAGTGCTGCAATGGAGCGGCGGCGATACAAAACAGAGCGTGTGATTGCAGTTTGTGCTGACGTATGCGGAGTCGATCTTGACAAGATCGGTTTTCACAAGAGTGGTGAGCCACTGAGTCGAGCGCAAAAGCTGTGCATCTACTTTCTTTACTGGTTCAGCCACATGGATGTTCCAGCGACTCATGTGGCGTTCCCACAGTTTTCTCGTACGTCTATCGGTAACACACAGCGAAACATACCAGATCGGTTTGACCAGGATCACGAATTCGCAGAGTCTGCGCTGCGGATTCTCCGTCGACTCGAACAAGAACATTCATAGGGGGAGGGGCAATCTTGGAGCATTGCCCTAAACCAAAAAGGCATCATTGTTAAAATGGTGTTTTTTTGATATTAAATTTGCAAAAAAATGCTTTATTTTAAATAAATATTCAGGATTCCCCCTTGACAAAAAGCTTTTTTTATGCTATATTAAAGCGTCCACAAAATGGACAAGGAGGTGAAAGATGGATAGGTATGATAAGTATGATAGGGCCTGTTGGGTTCTTGCAGATCATTTCGGATGCTCCTTCACTCGACGAGAGGAGGAGAAGCTGAGAAGGATTTGGTCCGATGGACGCGTCGCAGTGGTCACTGTGAGCGAACCTGAAGATTCCCCTCTGTGGGACGAGAATGGAGACGCGCTTTTTCCTGATCTCACTGGCAACATCGTGTCGATTCAATCGTTTGCGAGAAACCCAGAGATGCTCAAGAAGATTCCTGTCAAACTCATCGACATGTATCAGCTGTTGCTCGAGGCAGAAATGTCCTCGAATGGCATGACCCATGTCGTCATCATGAACAAGGTCGATGGCAAGCTCGTTGTCGATCAACACCTGAGCGAGTCGCTTAGCACGAGCATCCGCGAACTGCTGAGCTAGTCGCCAGCAAAAAAAATCATAGTCCTCCAGATTCTGGCCTTTGGCCCTTGGAATCATTTGTCACTCGTTGACGAATGCTCCCTACTTAGGCAGCTGCTTGCAGTTGACCAAACACCGCTCTGACATGACGAACATCATTGTTGGGGCCAATCAAAAGAACACCAGAAAATGGTGTTTTTTTGATATTTCATTAAAAAGTTCGCTTTATTGACAAAAAAACTGTGTTATGATATGTTTATACGTCCCACAAAACATGGGCATATAAAAACTAAGCTCCTCTTCGCACAAGAAGGGTAGAGCTTCATAGCATATTGGGAGGTGCACATGCACCAATCTGACCGCGAACTTGTTTCGCGAGTTGAGAAAAAGATCGGTGTGACGTTCGAAGACAAGCGAGTTCTTCTCGTTGCACTGACTACCAAGGAATTTGTCTGGGAGAATCCCGAAGCAAGCGAGCTCGGCGACAACAGAGAATTCGAGTGGATCGGTGACGGACTTCTCGAAGGTATTGTCAGAGGATATCTTGTCAGCCATCGAGCACCAGGGGAGACGTTAGTCGAACTGACTCGATACTGCCGAGAGCTGGTTAGCAACCGATGTCTTGCTGATATTGGAATCAGTCTTGGCTTGCATCTCGACATCCGCGGGACTGTGTACCAAAAGAAGAGCCTCCGTATTGGTCGCAGCTACATGAAGGTTGCTTGTGCAATGGAAGCAATCATTCAGGCGATTAACCTTGATGTCGGGTATGGAGAAGCAAGGTCGTTTGTTCACAGACTTGTTTGTTCTCGGCTCCCAGAAGTCAGACAGAGACATCTCAACACTCCTTTTGTGAGGTTTCGGCTTCTGGTTACTCGGCTTGGCAAAAAGCCTGGCATGAGGACTGTGAAGCAGAACGGGAAGATTCCAACCGGCAGAGTCCGGTCTGTTGCTCTCATCGATGGACAGGATTTCGCATCTGGCATGGGCAGTACTAAGCCTGCGTCCATGGAAGAAGCTGCAAGGCGCGCACTGATAAAGCTCGCCAGAATGCATCCACAGTTGTTCACTCGAGTTGAGCCAACAGCTCCTCGCAGCGAACCTTCACGAACCCTATCTTCCACAAACAAACGAACTTCTCCAGCAACAACGTCTCGGGCTCCAAGTAACGTTGAACCTGAACCACCTCCGGCCTCTACTCCACAAGTCGAGCTCGAGGTCCAGAAGTATGCTGAAGGGACCCCAAACAGCGCAGTCGAGAAATTGCAGCGCAGGTTACTAGAGCAGCTCGGCGTGTTGCCAACCTATGAGGTTGAGCAAAGGTCAGGTTCGCAGACTTGGTTCGTCGGACAAGTGTTCGTCGGAGAGCAGCGAATTGGGATTGGTGTTGGATCCAGTGCGGAAAAATCCAAAGAGCAGTCTGCCATTCGTGCACTCGAGGGTTTGTCCTTTATCCGACTGAGAAGACCGCGAAGAAAACCTAGCCCAAGGAATAGACGCCGTCGGAAAAGCCGATGAAAAACGTAGTGGCTGAGAAAGCCACCTTTCACTCCTGCTTTTTGCAGAGGCCTGGCCCGAGCTATATCGGGCTGAAGGAGATGGGTGATTCAATACGAATCGCCCGATAACAAAAGAACACCAGTAATGGTGTTTTTTTGATCCGCCTTCACTAAACCTGCCTGTCGGCAGACAGGGCTTCGGCGAGACACAGTGCAAATAAAAAACCCCCAAAGGGGTGGCTCAGTGGGGGATATTAGTATCCTCGATATAAAGAGTGTTGTACAGTTGACAAGAAAGAACTGCCATGCTATATATGAATGTGTGTTTCAACAACCAAGGAGGGTTGTATGAATGAGAAGGAAATTAGAGTCACTTGCCCCAGGTGTGATGGAAGTGGCGAAGTTACGTTCTCTTCAACGTGCACAAGATGTGGAGGGCACGGGTTCACGATGACCTGCCCGACATGTCCCGCATGTGGCGGAGGAGGGTGCAGCAGGCGCGCTGCAAGATCCCGCTGTTCTCGGTGCGGTGGCCGGGGAACAGTGCTTTCCTTGCCTCGCGATTCCTGCTCTCGTCGGTAATCCTTACGTGAGAGGAAAGGCCAAAGGTTTTCGCGGTTTCCCAAAAAACCGCGAGCACAAAAGAACACCAACCATGGTGTTTTTTTGTTTGGTTAGAGCCAAGATATTTCCCTCAACAAAAACAAGAAAATTAGCGTAAAAAAAGAAACCCCCACTGGGGTGGGTTAGTGGGCGGTATTAGAACTTTGTTCATTCTCTGATTGGTGCTATAATGAGGGAGATTATTATTAATATTTTCATATGGATAGTGAATTGAGCCCATATAGGGAAATTGCGTATGTAAAGGAGATGGGTGAGGAGATACTAAACAGGGTCAGTGAAAAAGCCAAGCAGTTGGCACCTACAGACAGGGTGATGAAAATATTCCAGCGTGAATTTGAGAAAGAGCGTAGTGTGCTGGAGTCTGAAAACCCATCCCCAGTCTCGTTTAAGAGTCTGTCCTACGACTATAGAGCGATGCTTGAGGATAAAGAACATCCTTTTTGGAGCGAATATTATGATGGATGGACAAGAGAGGAAATTGAAGATCTGGCAACGATATTTGAGGCAGGGGGGTAGATCATGACTAGACCTATACGGCTTTTCCTATAACAAAAGAACACCAACTCTGGTGTTTTTTTGATCCAAATAAAAAACCCCCAAAGGGGTGGCTAACGGGGATCGAACCCGTGATAAAGGCACCACAAGCCTCTGTGTTACCACTACACCATAGCCACCCCGCTAGGGGCTTTGTCGAAGACAATTATACTTCAATCTGCCACCTGTGTCAAGATCTCTGTTTTTTGATTTGACAGGTCAATGGCTTCTTGTTAAGGTTTTTGAGTATTGCTAATAAATATATTATGTATAAAAGAATAATTTTTCTTTGCTTTATAACAATTTTATTTGGTGCCGGTTGCGCGTCTGTGAAGTTACATGTTACGCCTGAAGGTGATTATAATGACGGCAGCAACATAGTTGAGCAAAAAGATCAGTCTCAAAAAAAGATAAGTCAGGTTCATATAAAGAACGGTGATGTTTATATTGCAGACGAGGAAGGTCAATCTACGCTAGTAGCCGAGCAGAAAAAGGAGGTTGATGGAGATGTAAGTTCTCATTTTTCTCAGTACAGATATTCAAAAGCTGAATTTTCACCAGATAAAAAGTTTGTTGCAATGCTTGCTGATGGGTGGGAAAGTGTGTATGTAAAAATATATTCTGTTGCAGACAGAAAGACATATGATGTTGTTGGTAAGGATATTAATCCAATCAATTTTGAATGGACAGAAGATAATAAACTCAGCGGTTCTTATTGTGAGTTTTCTGGATCTTTTTGTGGAGAAAGTGGGGAGTACTTATCTGAAAGTGATGTAAGTCCTTGGATCATAAAATAAATTAGTTTTGCGAATAGCAAAAAACCTGGCCTTAGGCCAGGTTTTTTATTTTGTAATTTTTTTATCTGCTTCCCATTTTCTCAAACGCTCTCAAGACCTCGAGTGGAAGAGCAAAAATCACAGTATTACTTTGATCTGAACTCAAATCATTCAGTGTATTCAATGTACGCAAGTGAAGCGCACCAGTCTGACTGTGCAACATTTCTGCAGCTCTTCGCAAGTTTTCTGCTGCTTCAACTTCACCACCAGATTTAATAACAACTGCACGTCTTTCACGTTCTGCTTCTGCTTGTTTTGCAATAACACGTTGCATATCGTCTGGAAGAATAACGTCTTTCAGTTCAACACTTTCAACTTCAATTCCCCATGGATCACTTGCAGCGTCAACAATTTCTTTTATTTTTTGTGCAGCAGCTAAACGATTAGAAAGTAATTGATCCAATTCCATTTCACCTACAACATTTCTCATTGTTGTTTGTGCAAGCTGACTGACTGCATGTCTAAATCGTTCCACTTCAATAATTGCTCTTTTTGCATCTGCTACTCGGTAGTAAATAACCGCATTGATTTTTGCAGAAATATTGTCCTTTGTAATTGCTTCTTGAAAAGGAACATCGACTGCCTTAACACGGATGTCTACTTTTACCATGCTTTGGAAAATTGGAATGACCAATCTCCAACCTGGATTTACTACTCGTGTAAATTTTCCGAGCTGAAATTTAACCCCCCGTTGATATTCATTCACCTGGCGAATGCTGATAAGCAGCACGATTATGATGAATGTAAAAAGTGATGTGATTTCCATACCTTTTTATATTAATAGTTAAAGGTTGGTGTTTGTATTGTGCCCCGAGTAGGGATCGAACCTACATTCCCGGCTTAGAAGGCCGGTGTTCTATCCATTGAACTATCAGGGCGTAATGAGGGCTATAGTAACGCTAAAACAACGATTTGTCAATCGCCACTTCGCTTTTTCCCATGGAATTTTTTGTGTATCTTTCGAAGCTCCTTATCTGTAATATGGGTGTAAATTTGTGTTGTTGTTATAGAAGAATGACCTAGCATGCTCTGAACACTCCTAATATCTGCTCCATTTTGCAAAAGATCTGTTGCAAATGAATGTCGCAAGGTATGAGGAGTTACTGGTTTTGTAATTCCAGCTATTTTTGCATATTTTTGAACAATTCGTTGAATCGTCCTTGGACTAATTGACTCGAGAGTTTCTGCTTTTTTGTCTCTTGCCTTTTTGTTCTTGTCATGAGATACAAATAAATGAGGATTCATGTCTTTTCTTGCTTTTGTGTATTCTTTTAACCAGTATTTTGCCTGCTCAGATAAAAATACAATTCTTGTTTTCTTTCCCTTCCCTTGAATAGTAAATTCATCCTTTTCAACATTTACATCTTCAATTTTTAATTTTGCCAATTCTGAAACACGTAGACCGGTTGAAAACAACATTTCTAAAATACATTTGTCTCTAAGACCGATCAGTCTATTTGTTGATGCGTTTTTTTGGTCTTTTGTATTTTTTAATTCTTCTACTGGTGCTTCGAGTAGGCGACTAAGATCTGTGCCTTCTAAAAATGTTACTTGGCGGTCTGGCATTTTCATTAATTCAATTTTTTCTGCTGCCAAACTCGTGATATCACGTTTTGCTAGGTATTTTAGAAAAGAACGCAATGCAATAAGATGATAATTTTGTGTATTTTTTTTCAAGGGTTCCCCGTGAACATCAACAAGCCTATTTAACCAAAGACGATATTGGCGTACAGCCTCACCATCAATACTTTTTGCCCCTTTATCTTCTCCATGCCACTCTAAAAATCTAAAAAGATAGAAGGTATAGTTTTGAACAGTTTTGCTGCTTCGATTTTTTTCAATTTCTAAATGTTCAAGAAATTCTCTGAGAAGTTTTGCAAGATTTTTTTTCATATATGTAACTATTTTACGACACTTGAATCGCAAAGTAAAGGTTTTTTGCAAAAAATTGCTATTGACAAACGCCCTTTTTTCTGCTATAATAGTTATATAAAAGTAGCAGATATTTATATTTTTCATCCGGTTGTTGTTTTATCGGAGAATAATGTAGGTGTGTAGTGCTTTTGTATCATAACGTGTGATCTCACACGCCAGTTGGGACACAAAGACAGGGGACAATGCGCCCCAAACAAACATAAACATCAAAACAAACACAAAATCTATGCAACATAAACATAAGGGTCTTTTTAATACCCAAGAAAGAGAAGAATTTCACCTTGTTTACTATTATTTGCTTGCAGGTATCAGTTTGTTGGTAGCTGTTTTTTTATTTTTGCCACGCGTTTCAATAGGGTAATAGTATTCCTATGTCTCGAAGCAGAATAAGGAAAACACCTGTTCCTCCAGAGCTATTAGCAGCTCTCCCTAGGAAAAAGGATGCCATTACGAGTGATTCTGGCAAGTGGCTTGAGCAAGACTTGAAAAAAGATCATGAAGATCCTGACAGAAGGGATTTGACTGGAAGGGATTCAGAAAGAAAATATAAGGATGGTATTTTGTATTTTTCTCGTCTTAAAGAAATGAATGATGAAATGCTTGCAGAAGCAGAAGCTCGTTTTCGGAGTACAGGAGATCATAATTATGAGTTTGATATAAAAAGTCTACGAGTACAGGAGGGTATTCTAAAAGAGGTTTCTCGGCTGTATAAAGAAGGAAAATTTAGAGAAGAGGGTTCTGCTCTTATTCAGATTACACATGTTGTACGGGTTAAAAGAACTACTAGAAGTCCATATGATTGGGTCGCTCTAAGAAGGAGCGAACTTCAGCAAGATATAGAAGCAGGTCAATCCACGTTAGACGAAGAAGAAATAGAACAAATGAAAAATGAAGAGATTATCCTTCGTGGTATGTTTGAACATATGGTTCATATGGACATGTTTGATAAAGTAAAAAAACCATAAATTTATTATTTCCCCAAATATGTAGTGGTGTGTTATAATCAAAAGGCTTATTTCTAACATATTTATATGAATAAGGCCTTTTTTCAATCACTTACACGCTACATGGTCGTGTTTTTTGCAGCTATTTTGCTGTTTTTTTATATTGGAATAGTTGCAGCACATGCTCAGTCAGACGATACTTCTGCAGATGAAGCAGAAACAACAGAAGTTGTAGAGGATGACGCAGAAGATGCTAATGAAGATGAAGAAATTACAGAATTAGATGTAGACGTTGACGAGGAAACTGGTGAAGTTGTAGATACATCTCTCGAAGATGTTGATATTGATGTCCCAGAAGAAGAGCCAAGTGGTACAGGTTTGTGGTTTCGTGGACTTCGTGAGCGACTTTCATTGATTGTTACATTTGATCCTGTTAAGAAAGCTGAAAAGCAAGTAAAATTTGCAGAAGAACGCATGCGAATTGCAGAAAAAATTGCAGCAAACAGTGACAATCCAAAAGCACAAGAAAAAGCTCAGAAAGTTATTGAACGAGCAAATACAATGTTGGAAAACATGGAGGAGAAAAAGGCAAAATGGATTGAAAAGAAAGATGAGAAAGTACAAAAATTGTTAAAGAATATTGCAAATCATCAAGTTCGTAGAGAAAAAGTACTTGATAGAATAGAGGAAAGACTTCCAGAAGATGCTTTGGAAAAATTTCAAGAACGTCGTGAGCAAATGCTAGAGAAAAATGGTCGTTTGCTGAACGCAATTAAGAACGATAACATTCCAGAAAATGTTGTTAAGCATCTTAGACATGTAAAAAAGAGAATTGAAAATCACACAAAGGATTTAAAGGAATTTAAGAAGGCAAAAGCTACATTGTTTAAAGACGCACGAGAAGGATCAGAAGAAGCTGCAGCAAAAATTAAAGAATTGCGTGAAAATCGTAAAGAAAAAGCTGCTGATAAGCGTGAACGAGTAAAAGAGGTTCACAAAGAATTGATTGAAAAGAAAAAAGAACTTCGTGCTGCAGCAAGTGACGGTGACGAAGAAGCTGCAAAGAAATTGAAAAGAATAAATGCAGGACAAGAAAGGGTAAAAAGTCTTATTGACAATTCAAAAGAAAAATTAGAAAAGAGAAAAGGTACATTAAAAGCTCGTGTAGAGAAGAAGCGAGAAGATCGAATTGAAAAAAGAAAAGAAAATGCTGGAGATGAAAAGAAAGCGTTGGACTCAAATAGAAAGCCAAAGCCAGTTATTAAAAAAGCAATCCAGTTGAACAAGAAAAAAGAAGCTGTGAAAGATGCTGTTCATAAAGATGTAACACGAGATGAAGCAAAAAGAGAAATGAAAAAGATTCAACCTACAAAAAAGGCAGACCAAATTTTAAAGGATCTTAAAGAAAAGAAGATTAAAAAAGATGTTGCACCAGCGAAAAAGCCCATTTTGAAGAAGGTAAATGAGGCTACAAAGGTACCTGCTAAAAAACCAGTATTGAAGAAAAAAATTGAAATGAAAAAGGCAGATAGCTAGGAATTATTTAAAACAACCCTGTTTCCCGGGGTTGTTTTTTTATTTTTTTATGTTAGAGTGTGTGTATGAAAAATGAACTACATATAATCCTTCCGAGTATGAGATCGTGCCATAATGTTGGTGCGATGTTTCGTACTGCTGATGCGTGTGGATTTTCAAAACTCCATTTAGTTGGTTATACAGCGACGCCACCAAAACCACAGATCGACAAAGTATCTCTTGGTGCTGAACTTTGGATGAAGTGGGAAAAACATGAAGATTTGCTTGAGTTAATTCAAAAATTAAAGTCAGAGGGTTTTTCTATTGTTGGATTAGAAAAAACAGAGACAAGTACTGACATTGCTGAGACAACATTTTCCACGCCTTTGGCACTTATTGTAGGAAATGAGGTGAAAGGCATTGATCCAGACATTTTACCTCATTGTGACAGTATTATTCATATTCCAATGTATGGCACAAAAAGAAGTCTTAATGTAAGTATTGCAGCTGGAATTGCCATGTATGAAATCAAGAAGAAAATTGACCAAGAATAGATATTAGTTAGAAGCTTTGATATACTATCATTAATTACAAACTATGGGTGAAACAAGATCAAATCCAGATATGAAAGTTGGTTCAGCATCTGCAGATGCATTTGAACGTTTTTTAGGTGACCGAGTAGACGACATTTTTTACAAGCGTCTTTTGCGTTTTTGGAGAGCAAATGGTGATGCAGGTGCGAGGCGCTTTTGCATAAATGATGCGGATAAATTTGATGATGAAGATGTAAAATTATTCCTTGAAAAGGAGTTGTTTGATGCTGGTGAACAAGGTCTTGATAAAAAAACACCATGGAATTCGTATAAAAGATCTAAGGCAGGGCTCCCTCCTTTGTTTGAGTGGTAAGGTCTTGATTTATATTGATATTTGTTAATTGCTATGCATGATGCAGCCGTGGAACATACATTGTTAATTTTCCGTCGACTATACGATTTAGTCTGTCTTGTCGTACCAAAAGATGTTCAAGAAGAAATGCAAGAAGCACTTGATCAACTTGAAAATAATTATTCTCTTACGCTTGAAGAATTAGAAGACACCATGATTGTTTTTGGAAAAAAAGTTTGGCCATATAGAAAGGCGTTTGTTGAATTTGCATTACTTCAAGAAGGAAAGGTTGGTGAAAAGTTACTACGAAGTCATTTATCTTCAAAAATGAAAAAAAGATTTGATGATTTTATAAAAGATGGTGGATCACTTCGTGAGTTGCATGCAGGTCGATCTGTTAATTTTTTTACATCAGAAGAACGGTCACATCTTTGTGAGGCATTGGTTGAATTAGCTCAAGCAATTCGCGCACAAGTGGTTCATGACGTTCATAGTACAAGAAAAAAAGAATTTATGGATAGAGTTCTTGAATTTTCAGATATTTTAGAAGATTTAGAACATCGGCTAGATAGCCTTCGTATTATGGCTGATGCAGAACAAGAACATCCACAGCTTGCAGGGGAGATTCGAGATCAAGTTCGTGGATTTGAGCTTGGTATGTGTGCTCTTGGCCCAGAGATAAGCTATGAGGCTCTGTGTAGCGCTCCAGAGCATTTTGAGGGAAGAAAGGTCCATTTGAAAAAGAAACGGCCTATACACAAATAATATGAATATAAAAAAATGTAGGTATTCCCTACATTTTTTTGTTTTTGTGATTACGCAGTATCTATACTTATCATTTGCTCTAGTCGTCGAACATCGGCCAAAAGGTCTGATCTATTTTTGTGATGAAGAATGATATTAAATACACTTGCTCCACCGTGTTTAGCAAATTTGCATTGATCTCCAATTTTTTTGTTTACGTAGAGTCGTTTGAATGATTTCAATTCCTGGGCCTTTTTTATCCCAACCAGTTTTGTAAGTTTTCCTTCTTTTTTTGCATAGAATTTCATTGCAGCCGTATATCCTTTTACAGTTTTTGTAATAATTGGTTTTTCTGGAAGTCGGATTGCTATGTCATTTGCTGTATGATTTATGCCATATGCAAATTCATAGAGCATATGTCGGAATCCACCGACGCGTGCACCAAGTTCAATAATTTTCCATCCTTGTTCTGTCTTCATCATTTCAACATGTGCAGTTGTGCTGCGAAGTCCAATAGCAAGAATTGCTTCTGTTGCTGCGCGTTGTGCATTGGCAATACTTTCTTTATTCAATAATGTTGGTGTTACTTGGAAGTAGCCAAAAAAGTCATCAAACCCTATTCGTTTTCCAGTTCGAATGTAAACCATTGGACAGAAAAATACTTTTCCGTGTGCACTTACGTATGCATCAACAGAATACATTTCTCCTTCCATGAATTCTTCAACAAGAACACGAGGCTCGTGTTGAAAATTGTGTTTTTTGTAAAGCGATTCGATTTTTTTGAACACTCGTTTTAATACTTCCTCCAGTTCTTCTCTGTGATAACAAATACTCACTAATACACTTGCTGCTAACCCAGATGGTTTGACGATTAATGGATAACCAATTTCTTCTTCAATTTTTTTA
Organism: uncultured Gammaproteobacteria bacterium; assembly: GCA_965231005.1. Lineage (GTDB taxonomy): Bacteria > Patescibacteriota > Patescibacteriia > Magasanikbacterales > UBA922 > CAZTEU01. The sequence continues at coordinate 212,602 of OZ246405.1, read as the reverse complement.
ATAGATGCTTTTGTTGTGTCTTTTACGAGTGTAAATGCTGGAGAGATTTTTTTGTTGTACGCAGCAATACGTTCTCGCATAGTTATTTTGTCTGAAGCCCATGTAAGGGAAGCAGTTGTTGGTGTATTTACATAAGGGACATTTGGAATCACACGTGAAAGCATTGGAATATGTTTTTCACTTCTACATGTTACGGTAAGCAATTCATGCTGATATGGTAGAAGTGTTTTTTGAATAGCCGTAACTTGGTTTGTATCACAAGAGAGTACAATATCCACACGATTTAGTGCAGCTTGTGTGTATTGATCTAACTTCTGTCTTGAATCATGCAACAGGGCAATACGAAATTTTCTTTTTTTCAATTTTTCGTACTGTTTGATGGCGTCTATCATATGATTATAGACGGCTCCAACATATAAGATAATATCGCGGTGCTGTTTTGAACCGCTGCTACTTATTGTTTTTACAACTTGGTCGTATAGTTTCCCAACGAGATTTATTGGTACAACACTTGTAACTCCTTTGACGCCTCTTTTTACTCCTTGGGTTACTTTTTTTGTTACCTTTGAAGAAGACATAATTAGGTTATATAGTATTTATTTATATGTTTTTGGAAGCACTTTTGGATGTTTTTTTATGATATTTTGTATTTGTTTTTTTGTAGATAATCCTTTTTGTGCTCCAAATTCCTGAACCACTCCAGCTGCGTTTGCTGTGCCCCATTGGATTGCTTCTGGGAGTGTTCGCCCAACAATCATAGCAGAAAGAAAACCACTTGTATAGGCATCGCCTGCACCTGTTTTTGCAATAGCTTTAATAGGATATGGCTTCATGAAAAAGGTTGTATTTCCATTTGATGCGTATGATCCTTTCATTCCATCTGTAATGACTACATGTCTGGCTCCAAGTTTGTGTAGTGATCGAATATATCCCTTTATTGTCTTCTTTTTTCCAACCATTTTTCCTGCTTCTTCTTTGTTCAAAAGAAGAAGATCAACTCTTGGGATGATTTGTTTTATTTTTTTAAGTCCGTTTCGGAATTGGTATGATCCAGGATTCATGGCGAGTTTTACATCTGGATGTTTTTTAAGATATGAGACTAATTTATCTTGCAATTTTTCAAATGAACTTCCGAGCGATGTGTAGTAAATCCATTTTGTTTTTGGAAGAGTTGGCAAACGGTATGTTCGCGGAACGTGGTAACTCAAAATTGTTCGTTCTGCTTGATAATTCAAAACAACAGAATACCGAGTTTCTTTATTTTTGTGAATTTTAACAAGACTTGTGTCAATGCCTCTTTTTTCAAATTCCTGTGCAATTGCTTGTCCATTGATATCGTCACCGAGTTCTGTGATGATTCCTGTTTTCAGTCCTATACGTTTTGCACCTATTGCAACATTTGGTGCATTGCCTCCGACGTCGTGTGTCGAGTGCTGAATACAAATTTTATCTGCATAATTAAAACACAACTTTTTGGTGTGTTTATTTATAATACAGTTAGCGTCTTCTTCACTAAGGATGAGAAAAATGTCGATAAGAGAATCTCCAATTGTGATTACATCCAGCATAAATAATATCTAGTAAGTTAGTATTTCATCTTTTTATACCGATCGATATCAACTTTGTTATGCTTGTGCATACCTAAATATATTTCAAGAAATTCAATAAGTGAGGCAAAGAAAATTCCAGCTGTGACTGTCATGAATATACCGTCTGCAACATATAATGCATATACAAATAGCATAGCAGCACCGACCATTCTAATCAGGTCTCTTCTATTTTCAGCTTCGACAAATTGTGAATAAATCAAAAGCACAGTTCCTAGTATAGCTACGATAATAACAGCAGTTTCTGTACAATTTGGTATGTATGTTGAACAGATGTTCTCCATATTCTTCAATTATATATGTATACAGTATATCAAAACTGTGTTTATCTGTCAGCAGTTGGGTTTTCTTGTTTTTTAAGTACGAAAAGGGTGTTATTTGGATTCCAACCAGTAAGATTTTTAGATGTTATCACGTCATATCCCTCAATATCAGAAAAACTTACCATGTACTCCCTTGTATTATTTCCAAATACTGCTCGAATCCATGGTGAGAGTGATTTTGAAAGTTGTTTTTCTCCAGATTCGTACGCATTCCAATAGTCATGCCATCCTAACCACTCATATCCAGCATCAATTTGTGCTGCTTTAATTCCTTGGTTATTGAACAGATCATTTGCCAGCTCCCAGCGGGCCTGATTCCAGTTCATATAAAATTGTGTTTGACTAATACTAAAGATTGCAAATACTCCAATGCTTAGCATTGTCATTATTTTTGACAATTCAGTTGTCTGTATTTTTTCAAATAGAAGAATAATCATTACAACAATCAAAGGAATAAGATAACGGTCAAATCCTTCAACAACAAGGAGTGGAATTGCATACAACAATCCAAATATTGTTATAAAAGAAGTGTCATTGACATTTATTTTTTTCTTGGTTAAAAGATATATAAGTACTCCAGCACTGGCAGCAGCAAGAATAGTTATCAATCCCCATATCTTACTCGACCATATTGGCGTAAGCACTCCTTCAAGCACATCATGCATAGGGCCAAGACCAAACAGAGAGATCATATTAATGACATACGGCAATTGCAAATGATATGTCTGACGTATAAACAGCGCAAGCAGTACAAAACCTCCAATCAATATCCAAAGTTGCTTTGATTTCCATTGTTTTTTATTTTTTATAATCCATCCAGCAGTAATTGGAAAAAGAAAGAGACCTAAATACATTGGAATATAAAATAGCCACCATTTTATATGACCAAGCAATCTTCCAATTCCTTCAATGCCATGACTGTTTAAATTTTGTGGCAGCAATCCATTGAAGCCAAGCCATACATAGATGAGACCTCCAAAGATTATTGGAATTCCAAAACTCCAGAGCAGATTTTTGAATGAAATATGTTTCAATTGAGTTAAACTATACAGTCCTGCTGCGGCAAGGAGTAAGATATTTGTTTGCCGTGTAAACATTCCTGCAATACAAAGAAGTGACGCCCAAAATAAATGTATTGGTTTTTGTTCTTCAAATCCTTTCAAATATAAATACATTGCACTCATTAATAAAAACAGTGCTGGAATGTCTGTCATAAATGTGAATGACAAATTATATACCATTGGATTAAGCCACAAGATAAGCGTTCCAATAAAACTCATTACATTATTTTTTGTAATTTTTTTCAATAACAAGAAGAACAACACTATTGTTGCAAGCATGAAAACAAGAGTAGATATTCGGAGTAATGAAAAAGAAAACCCAAATGTTTTTACTAATCCTGCTCCATATAAAATTGGAACATAAAAGGTTGGGCCTGCAAATGGAAGCATGCGAAATTCTCCAGTTTCAGCCCAGTGTTGAATAGTATCGGTATGCACCCAGTCATCATTTAGTGCAAATTCTCCTATTGGTGAGATAAAGAGGAATTGAAAAAGGAATAATGCTATGAGAATGATGGGATATTTGTGTTTATTAAATAATTTCATATTTCAATAATATCATAAAACCGCCGTACTAGGGCGGTTTTTGCATTTATTCCTATTCTGCTGGCTCCCAATGGTTCAGATAATCAATGGCACTCAAAGCCGCGGTCGCTCCTTGCCCAACCGCAATACTGATTTGTTTAAATGGAACATCGGTAACATCACCAGCAGCAAAAATACCAGGACAATCAGTTTCACAGCGTGTATTTACCATAAGTTCTCCTTCTTTTGTTTTCTTTCCACATGTTACAAAGTCAGAATTTGGAATCATACCAATGTGAACCATAACCCCATCAACTTTTAATTCTTTTTCTTCTTTTGATTCTGTATCATCATACTTGAGTCCACTTACCATGCCATCACCAAGAATCTCCTTTGTCAAAGCATTGTACACAATTTCAACATTTTTTAATTGCTTTAATTTTTTTACAAGAATATCTTCTGCTTTTGGAAATCCACCTTTGTGTTCTGGTGTGTCAGGGTATTTTGTAATCAAATAAACTTTTTTTGCAATTTCAGCCATCATAAGTGCTGATTCAACCGCTGAATTTCCAGCTCCAATTGTTGCAGTTGTTTTGTCTTTAAACAATGGTCCATCACACACTGTACAGTAGGTTACTCCTCTTCCTTTTAATTCAGTTTCTCCTGGAATTTCTAAGAGTCGTGGATGAATACCACTTGCAATGATTACAGATTTTGTTTGGTATGTTCTTTTTTCTCCTGTAGAAGTTTCTGCATGAACAATATGATAATTTTTTACTTGTTCAATTTTTGTTGCAGCAAATCCTTCGTCAATTTGTACACCATAACTTTTTACATGGTCATTGAAATTTTTTGCAAGTTCAAATCCTGTTGTGTGAATAACTCCTGGCCAGTTTTCCACTTCACCAGAGAGTGCGACTTCACCACCAGTGTCTTTTGCAACAACAATAAAATTTAGATGTCGCCGCGCAGCATAAATTGCAGCAGCACTTCCTGCAGCAGCAGCTCCTATAATAACGAGATCAAGTAGTTCTTCTTTCATAAAATCAATTAACAATTAACAAAAAACAATTAACAAGCTTAGTAGAAAAAATTCTTTATAACGAGTACGGAATTAATAGCTATTAGTTACTAGTTAATAGACCACATAAGAAAGGCAGAAGCCAAGTTGTCTAATAACTATTAACTATTAGCTGATAAATAATCTTTTTTTCTAAGAAAGTTATTCTATACTAAATTCTTGTTAATTGCTAATTGTTAGTTGTTAATTGCCTATGATACAAGTGATTGTAAATATTCTACACTTTCAGCAGGAGTTTTATCGCTGTGAAAGACCGCACTTCCTGGGCAAACAATGTCTGCTCCTGCCTCTTGAATATCTTTTATTGTTTGTTCGTTTACTGCACCATCTACAGAAACAAGATGTTCAGTATTTAGTTTTTTAAATTGACGTATTCTTTCGAGTGTTTCCGGTAAAAATCCTTGTCCTTGTTTTCCAGGATGCACTCCCATAAACATAACAAGTTGAATATCTGGCAGTAGTGGTTCAAGAACAGAAATATCTGTTTCAGGATTTACTGCAATTCCAATTGCCCATTCATATGAATCTTGAATTTTGTGAATTGCTTCGTGTGCTCTATCTTTTATTGATTCATAGTGTGCAAGAACTCTATTCACTTGTTTTACATCTTTCCACCGCTCTAACTCTTCCAGTGGATTCTCAACCATTAAATGTAGTTCAACTGCAAGATCTATTGTTCTCACAACATCAGGATCTGCCCAAGTCGTATTATTTACAAATTTTCCATCAGCAATATCTAATTGAATCATATCTAGACTCTTACCAAGTCCTTTGATTTGTGAAAGAAATTCTTGTTCAGATTGAACAAGAGTTGATGGGATTATTTTTATCATAACATTATTCCAATTCAGCAACTTTTTTTAATCGACGGGTATGACGCTCTGCACTACTAAATTCTGTTTCAAGCCATCGTTTTACAATTGCCATGGCATGATCTTCTGAAAGTGAGTCTCCTGCAAGTGAAAGAATATTTGTATTATCATCTTTCATCATACTTTCAGCAACTTTTAGATTGTATCCAATTCCAGCACGAATATTTTTAACTTTATTTACTGCAATATTCACACCAATGCCATTTCTACATATTACAATACCACGTGCATCTTCTTTTGCAACTTTTTGCGCAAGTGGGATTACATAATCAGGATAATCATCAGCCTCGTCATACTCATGTGGACCTAAGTCTGTAATTTCTCGCTTTAGTTCATTTTCAACATACCGAACAAGGCGTTTTTTAAGTTTGTATCCACCATGATCTGAGGCAATATAGAGGTTTCCTTCGTACATATAATAGTGTGTCAGGACTTAAATATACAAGCAGATTATAGCATGGTGAATTTTTGTCGGCAATAATTGACGAGCATGCTATTTCTTGTTACGTTTTATATAGAACTGGTCTCAAAAATGAATTTTGGACTATATACCATCTGTAATAGACGCAGAAAATATTTTTGAAACCAGTTTTTGTCCATTTTGGGACAGACTAGGGATCAGAGGAGGTCATCATGGCTCGCAAAAAGAAGGCTATGGTCAAGAGTCAAAAAACAGTTGCTGCTGAGGTGGCAACAGTACTAGGACGGATGAGCAAAACATTGCATGGAGCGCGACTTCTCCCAGAAGCTCTCCGTGTAAGTGGGCGGATTGCAAAAGACGATCTCGCTGCATTCATCTCAGATGCTACCAGGCATGGGTTCCTGAAGCGTCTCACTAGTGGTCATCTGTACTTTACAGATTCTGGGCGTGCTTGCCTTTCTCAACGTCCTTCTGGTGGGGAGTCGAAATCTTCAAAGCGTCGTAAAAAAGCGCCACCGATCAAGAAGAAAATCGTTTTTCGAGATCCTGAGGAAGCTGACTTTGAGGCAGCTCGGCTCATTGAAATCAAGCTGATCGAGGGTGGCAAGGATCCAAACAGTGCTGTTTTTGCTCGTTTCAGGCTCATTGAGTGGCTGAAGGGAAGTGATGTTGTTTTCTCTGATTTGGTGGCATGCCAACTGCTGCTCGATGCTGGCAGAGGTCGCTGGAAGTTGAACATTGCACTGCTGCATCCAGAGCAAAACGCTGACGACGAAACGCCTGTTGAGGGTGAGCAAGCTGCAAAGCCAGCAGCTCCTTCATGGCCTCTTTCAACTCTTCCCCGGTCAAGGCCAACGTTCCGAGAAGATGGGATGGTAGAGGTGGTTGGATCTGTTGATTGGTCTGTCCGTTCCAGAAACTGGGCTGCGCTTGCTGAGAAAGCTCAGGCAGAAGTCAGAGCACGAGAAGCTGCCGCTGCAGCACGAGCTGCAAAGGTTTTTGCTGCACCGATCGGGCAGGAAGGAAGTCCGCCACCAGGTTGGGGTGAGGGTCCGGTTCATTCGGATGCTGATTCCGCAGATCAAACTGAGCAGGCGCAAGCTGAAGATTCTCAGCCTGAAATCCAAGATGCGGATGAACCCATCGAACCTGAAGCTGCAGATCCAGATGAGACTGAAGAGGTCGAGGACGAACCAGCAGCAGAAGATTCTGAGCCAGCAACTAGCGAAGCTGATGATGAATCGAGCGAAGAAGAAGGTGCAGAACCAGAACAGGCCGAAGACAAGCCTGACGAGAAAGCATCAACTGAACTGAAGGACGGTACAGCCCGCGAAGATGGTGCAGTTCTGTACAGGGGTTTTTGGGTGATGGATGAGATTCCAGGTCTTCGTCCATTTGCTCAAGATCGAGTCAGGAAGATGTTCCTCAAAAGTGACGGACAACCATTTCCGTCATCGGCAATCAAGGAATTTCTCAAGGTCATCAGTCCTCCCATGAGTTACCCTCAGTGGCGTAGTGCTGTACAGCAGGGTGGTGTGCTCGATGCAGCATACTCATACGCTTCGAAAGAAGGGAAACGTGGAGGAATCTACACACCGGGAGTGGTTTTGCGTTCGTGGGTCGACGAACTTTATGAACAGCGAGCTGCTACATCAACTGAGCTAACGGATGGTACAGTCCGCGAAGACGGCGCAGTCTGGTACAAAGGCTTTTGGACGCGTGAGTACATCCGGCTCCCTCCAATGGGCTACAATCGAGGTTTGGAGATATTCCTTGCAAGTGATGGACAACTGTTCAGAAGTGAAGACTGCAAGGCTCTCCGTGCAAAGACCAGCTCTAACATGTCCTCACAAGACTGGAGAAACGCAAAGGTCCAGGGCGAACTCATCGTTCAAGGAGTTTTCATCTACACACCTCGCAACAGTCGTTATGGCAGCTATGTGCCTGGGGTTGTTCCTCGTAGTTGGGTGGACAAGCTCATGATGCAGCGGGAATCGCAGAATGCAAGTGAAGCAGCGTAGTCAGTACAACACAAGACACAGGGGTTCGGTTTCCAAGCCGGGCAAGGAAAAAAAGCGTTTAGCTGGTCGACAGACCGCTAGGCGCTTTTTCATTTGCATTGACAGGAAAGATGCATCATGATAGGGTCAGTTATCGCTCTTTGACTCTACGTCTGTTGCAACCACCAACAAAACAAGGGGGTGTTGGTATGGAACACAGAACAATTACTCCAAGAAAGCTTGAAATTCAGAAATGGCTACGCGAAACGTTTCCAATTCGATTCCACTCGGCGCACGTTGTTGAGAAGGTTGGAAAAGGAACGCAGTTTCCGTCAGTGCGGATCGTCCTGGAGGTCATTGATGATCTCAAATGGATGAGACTGCTCGAAATCCGTGGTGGTAACTTCTATCACTGGCTCAACAGATCCGAGCCAGATGGAATGACTGAAGCTGACCAATGGTTTTGGAATGTGACATGCGGCCGCCCATTTTCCATAAAAGATACATGTCTTCAACACCTGATTGATAGTCCAGACTGTCCATTCAAGACAAGAAGAAGTGCTATCGCTTACGCCAGTTGGCGAACTCGTTCAAACAATCCGATGTTCGTTCGCATCAGTCGCGGTCATTATGATTGGTTGGTAAATCAGCCAATTAATTCAAGCTGAAAAATTCAAGTATCAATCTCTGTCATTTGACGGCGGTTGGTCAACAAGACACTCCTCCGACATCGTCGGGGGAGTTTCAACTTTGTGAGAGTATCAAAGGTTGACCACTATCAATTTTTCTGGTAATTTTTATCTTGCTCTCTACATTAACCAACCATCCTATTGGAGGTGGATCATGCAAAGGCAAATTACATATTTGCACTGGGTGTGGCTGCTGACCAGAGGGATGAAAGAATTTCCTCTGTCGTTTGTGGTCGCGCACGTCAAAGATGACGGATGTCCGTTTGAGTGCGAAGACGATGTTGTAACCCATTTACTGAGAAATTCTGGAACTGGGAAGATGCTTGCGAGTAGGATTGGGACGCGGAACAAAGGACGTGAGTTCTTCTTCTCTTTCACTCGCGTGGTTCCTAGTTGGGAAGAAGGTGAATTCCAGCGATATGCTGACTTTGTCGCTCAGTCAAAGCCTGAGCCAGCAAAGGTGGTGCGCAAGCGTATACGTCAGGTTCGGACAAGATCAAGCCGTCCAGAAAGGCGTCGACTTACACGTGCTGAACTGAAGGAACAAGAAAGGGCTCGTCAGCGATTTCTCGCCCGAGAAAGGCTTCGTGAGAGGCGGGAGCGAAATCAAAGAAGAACAGAACTTGCAAACAGAGCTGCTCGAGAAGATGCATTCAACGCTCTTTCTCTTGAGCAGAAGCAAGCAGTGGTGTTCCTTCGAACGCTCGGTCTCCGGTTTTTCGGTCACGAAATCAAGACATTTTTCTTTGGCACCAGGGACGAATTCATTGGCCCTCATCCTGTCCGAGAGCTTCTTGATTTTATGGTCTACGATGGCTCGCTTGAAGTTGTTCAAAGTTCGACCAGGGCCACATATGATTGGACCGAAGCAGGAAAGAACAAGCTCTTAGAAACATTTGCAGCACTGCTCAGTTCAAGAGAGACGTGGGATATTCTCACTGCAAGCCTCAGAGACGATGTTTACTCAGATTTGGTACATGGTGGGCCAGAAGCTCAGGTGTACCGACGAGGACTCTTTCTCTTTTTGGCTTCGTACGGGAATCCATTTCTCCGTCGTGGTATTGCTAACTGTGTTGTCGGTCCGGACAAGATGTTCCGAACCTTTAGCCAGCTCAAGAATTTCACCAATCTCCTGAAGAGACGTGGGATGGTCACAACGAAGAAAGCACAAAACTACTCCAGTACATTTCGTTACTATTGGACGAAGAAAGCTCGTAAGATGTACGGACATGTGCTTGATAGTTTTCGCTCGCAAGGCGAAACAAAGTCTAGACTTGTTCAAAAACTTGCGAACTGGCTTTTGCCTGAGTACACAGTCTATTACGATTCATGGCTTACCCGTCTCCGGCTTATGTACATCTGCTCGTGTGGACTTCCGTTCACACTAGGTGATGTCAAAGACTACTTGGTTGGAGAGGATAAGGAATTCAAAACCGTGGTCAGTCTGGAGAGATCCATTGATATGGCTTGTGAGTATGGATTCCTTACGTCAGTAGACGTGAGACAAAACGAAAGAAAAGTTAAGTCCTACTCATGGACAGCAAAGCTCGCAGAAAAGCTGCCAGGTCTTCCGCATTTTCCGCAGCACCAAGTCCGACACGTTATAAGTCATTGCATCAAGCTGAACCCCAAGGAACTTGTTGAGTTCCGCAGGATGCTCATTTTCATCTGGTCAGAAGGAAAAGACTTTCTCGCAAGTGATTTCGAAGAGGAGTTTGTCGGACCGACCAAAGAATTCCCGACCAGACTGGCACTGGATCTGTTTCTTTCTCGGATGAGGCAGGACGGTCTAGTCATCGGAGTTAGAGCCTCGAGTGAAGAAGGGTGTCCGCTTATTTTTTCTTGGACTGAAGCTATAGAGCGTAAGTGGCATAAGCTGCTTGCTCCTGGCGAGCCAAAGCCAGTCACAGTAGCAGATCTCATTGCAGCATAACAATTACAGAATCAAGGAGGAAGAGCCACGGCGTTTATGCACGGGGCTTTTTCTTTTTCAATAATGTTGACATTTATCTAAATCTCGGCTACAGTCGTTTAGGACGCTTTTTTTGTGTCTAAAGAACTTGAACGCTCATTTGCAGCAAATGCTGCTGGGAGGGCAACATGATTTTCAGATCTATCGGTGGAGCAACGATCGAAGGTACGTTTTTCCCCTGGCCCAAGCTGCAAGAACTGCTGCCTGCAGACTTTGCGCTTTTTTGTCCAACGGGCATCGATGTCACAGAGGTGCTCGAGGACGTCACTGTTCTAAACGATCCGGACACTCCGTTTGGCAAGCCATCTTCTGACATCTCCGTTGGTACGTGGCGAGGCTCAAAAATCATTGTCGCAGTGATCGAGCGCCATGACAACTATCACAAGACGATTCCGACTGTGATCCCGAATCGGGCGAACATCTTTGCACTTCGCATGCTGACGATGAATGTGCTCGCGCCAACAACCGTGGGCTCACTGAGCGGAGACATCGAGCCGGGCAAGCCGGTTTTGCCGCATCAACTGTGGGACAAAACCACGAAACGCAAGACGACCTTTTACGACGAGGGCGAGTGTGCTGTTCATGTGAAGTTTGCAGATCCATTCTGCAATGCACTCTCTGCTGCACTTCTCGAGACTGCCAAGCAACTCGATGGGTACGAGGACCTGTTCTACACTGGTGACCTGCCTGTTGGCTATGTCTGCATGGAAGGTCCGCAGTTCTCGACCAGGTTGGAGTCGCTCCTTCATCAGAAGCTGCTCGAGCTTGTCGGTTACATCGGCATCATCGGCATGACCACAGCTCCAGAGGCAAAGCTCTCACGTGATGCAGGGCTGCACTACGTTCCGATCGCGCTTCCTGTCGATGAGGATGCATGGTCTGATGAAGAAGTCGATCTGACTGTGATCATCAAGAACGTGGGCACGTGCAAGAAGACCTTGTTCCTGCTTCTCGATGCGTTCTTCCAAGGTCCTGCAGCTGCTGCATACCTGGCTGCTCAGAGCGAAGCTTCGTGCTACTGCGCAGACGCACCACAGATCGGTCTTCACACCAAGATCGGCAAGGTCAAGCGTGTGTATTTGCAACGGTTCCTGCCCTGGCTGTTTCATCTGCTCGGGGGGAAGTAGGCATAACACAAGAACTCAACAAGGAGGAAGCCTCCATTCGACAGTGTCGGGTGGAGGTTTTCTGTTTTAAGGAATACGTTGACGTGATGTATTTTTTTTGATAGTCTCTTTCCAGAACGAAACCACATTCAACAGTGGTAGGGAGATAGACATGCACAGAGATCCACATTGGGATTTGTATTTTGACATCAATCTGGATGACATCCCTCATCAGTACCATTGGGAAGGTGGGGGTTCGTTGCGGGTTCCTGCATCTCCCTACCTGTTCCGAATGCTCGCGGAAATGTCCAGTGAGGATGCGGTCATGCCGCGGCTTGGCGACTTGGTGAGAGGAGCCTATTCTCAGCTCATGAAGGCAGTGGTTGAAGACCGTACCATTTTTCATCAGAAGTCGGTTTCTGTGACTACGCCGATGCATGAGTTGGTTGGAGACAAGGCAGTGTTCACCTGTCCGATCATCCAGCCGCCTGCCGGTGGAATCGTCATTGCAAATGTGATGCGCGCTGGTGGAATTCCAAGCTACAGGCTGCAGGAGATCCTCACGACCACTTTCGGTGATGCGTGCGTGCGCATGGATGTTCTCATGATGCAGCGCATGGCCCACAAGACAACTGGTGCTGTGACGCATGTTGAGTGCCCGGCTGACAAGATCGACGGTGATGTGGCTGGCAAGCTCGTTCTCATTCCAGACCCCATGGGCGCAACTGGTGGGTCCATGAGTGATGCGGTCACGCTGTACAAGCAGAAGTATAGTGGATTCGGTGCCACGTTCGTTGTCATGTGTCTCATCGTCACGCCTGAGTTCATCCGCAAGATGTCGACCGATCATCCAGACGTTCACATCTTTGCCGGTCGAATCGACCGTGGCATGAGCCCAACAGACGTGCTCAACTGTGTGCCCGGTGAACGCTGGGACGAAGAGTCTGGACTCAACGACATCCACTACATCGTGCCTGGTGCTGGTGGTGTGGGTGAGCGCCTGCACGGAACCAAGAAGTAGGCTGTGTGTCCACCTGTCTATAACAAACAAAAGGGAGGAAGAGTCACGGCGTTTACGTACGGGGCTTTTTCTTTTTACAATTAGCAATTAACAAAAAACAATTAACAAATTTTTTGAATCAAAAAAACTTGACAACTAAGCAAAAAAAACATACGATAGGTAACGATTACCAAACAGCAATTAACGATTATCAAGTCCTAGGTGGATTGTTAATTGTTAATTGTTAATTGTTTTTTATTTATGCCGTATTTAGCAGATAAGCATGAAAAAGAAATTCTCAAATATTGGGAAGACATTCATGCATTTGAAAAATCAGTTGAACAACGTCCAGAAGATGAGCCGTATGTTTTTTATGATGGTCCACCATTTGCTACAGGTCTTCCTCATTATGGGCATCTTGTTCCAAGTGTGATGAAAGATACAGTCCCAAGATTTTGGACAATGAATGGAAAACGTGTTGAACGTGTTTGGGGTTGGGATTGTCATGGATTGCCAATTGAAAATATTGTTGAAAAAGAACTTGGAACAAAAAGTAAACAAGATATTGAAAAAATGGGTGTTGAAAAGTTCAACAATCTTTGTCGCTCAAAAGTTGATGCATATGCAACAGAATGGGCAAAGGTGATTAAGCGATATGGTCGTTGGGTAGATATGGAAAATGCATACTGGACAATGGACAAGGATTATATGGAATCAGTTTGGTGGGTGTTTAAAGAACTTTGGGAAAAGGATTTGATTTATCAAGGATACAAACCAATGCATATTTGTCCTCGTTGTGAGACAACACTTTCTCAGCAAGAGGTAAGTGAAGGATATAAAGATGTAAAAGATATTTCAGTTACTGCTCAGTTTAAAATCACAAATCCAGAAGGACTTGATGTTGAAGGAGATGTGTATGTTCTTGCATGGACAACAACACCGTGGACACTTCCTGGCAATGTACTTCTTGCTGTTGGAAAAGATATAGACTATGTCATTGTAAAATTTGAAAATGCACATTATATTCTTGCAAAAGATTTGCTTATGGCAAATTTTGAGGGTAAAGAATTTGAAGTAATTGATAACAAAAAAGGAAAAGAACTCATCGATTTAGAATACGAACCATTATTTCCATATTTTGCAGAGAGTGAAAAATCATTTCGTATTCTGCATGCAGACTTTGTAACAACAGAAGAGGGAACAGGTGTTGTACATCTTGCTCCTGCTTTTGGGAGTGATGATTATGAAATTTTTAAACAAGAAGGTGTACCATTTATCCAACATGTAAAAATGAATGGAACATTTACAGATGATGTTACAGATTTTGCTGGCGACCACGTAAAACCGTCAGATGATCATATGGCGACCGATGTTAAAATTATTAAATGGCTTGCGCATAATGGAAAATTGTTTGCAAAGAAAAAATATGAACATAGCTATCCTCATTGTTGGCGTTGTGACACACCATTATTAAATTATGCAACATCTTCTTGGTTTGTACATGTGACAGAAATTAAAAAAGAAGCATTAAAACAAGCAAAGAATATTAACTGGTCACCAGCACATGTAAAAGAAGGCAGATTTGGAAACTGGTTAGAAGGCGCCCGAGATTGGTCTATTTCTCGGCAGCGTTTTTGGGCATCTGTCATGCCAGTTTGGGAATGTTCAAATAAGAAAGAAAAAGAATGTGACTATGTTGTTGTAGGTTCGGTTAAAGAACTAGAATCATTATCAGGTTTGAAGATAGATGATTTACACAAACATACAATGGATAAGGTTACATTTTCATGTCCTTCGTGTAATGAAACAATGTCACGAATTCCAGATGTGCTTGATACATGGTTTGATTCTGGGTCAATGCCATATGCGCAGGTTCATTATCCATTTAAAGATAAAGAAAAATTTGATGCTGGTTTTCCTGCAGAATTTATTGCAGAAGCGCAAGACCAAACACGTGCGTGGTTTTATTATCTGCACATTATTGGAACAGGAATAAAGAAATCAAATGCATTTAAAAATGTTATTGTGAACGGGATTGTTCTTGCAGAGGATGGAAAGAAAATGAGTAAGAAGTTACAGAACTATCCAGATCCAATGAAAATGATTGAAACATATGGAGCAGATGCACTCCGATATTACTTGCTTAGTTCTCCAGTCATGGCAATGGAAAGTATGAATTTTTCTGAGACAGGTGTGAGAGAGGTGTTTAACAAAAACATGAATACACTTTCCAATGTTGTAACATTTTATGAAATGTTTAAAGATGGTGACAAGGAAAGTAAATCAAAACATGATCTTGATGTATGGATTCGTGCACGCCTCTATGAACTTGTTGATATTGTTACAAAGGAAATGAAGGCGTACAGACTTGCAGAAGCAGCGCGTCCAATTCAAGATTTTATTTTAGATCTTTCGCAATGGTATGTTCGTCGATCAAGAAATAGACTCAAATCTGATGATCAAAAAGATAAAGCAGCTGCACTCGGAACACTCGAAGAAGTATTGTTGACACTCTCAAAGGTCATGGCACCATTTACTCCTTTTATTGCTGAATATGTTTACAGAAAAGTTGGTGGACAAGAACAATCAGTTCATCTTGATATGTGGCCAGAAGCAGAAAAATCTTGGAAAAATGCCAAGTCTATTCGTGAAATGGAACAGGTCAGAAAAGTTGTTGAACTAGGAATGTCTGTTAGAAAAGAAGTTGGTATTCGTGTTCGTCAGCCACTGGCAACGTTGTCAGTAAATGAAAAAATTTCAAGCAGTCTTGCATCCCTTATTTTAGATGAGTTAAACGTAAAAACGTTGCAGAAAAAAATGTCAAAAGAAGGAGAATGGAAAACGAGAAAAGAGAACGATTTAGAAATTGGTCTGAATGTTACACTATCTCCTGAATTGAAAAAAGAAGGCATGGCTCGAGAGATTATTCGTGCTGTAAATCAAATGAGAAAAGAAGAAAAATTAACACTCAACGACGGTGGTGTACTGACATGGAACTCCTCTGACAAGTTGGTGAAAGATGTTTTTGCAGAATATAGAGATGATATTGCAAAGTCGACAAGAAGTCAGCGCGTTGAAGAATCAGGTAAGAGTGTTGGAGAAGATATTACGATTCATGACTCAAGCCTTTCATTGAAAGTTAGTAAGGAATAGTGTTTCAAACAAAAGTTAATAAAAAACCGAGCTATTTGCTTGGTTTTTTTGACAGATTATTTTAATAATGTAACTATAAATATATGACGCAAACGAAAATTCTTCCACAGGGGGTGAAAGATGAGTCAGCTTATCGCAGTCATGGGAGTTGTAAATCGGATGCCGCAGCAAGTATTCAGAAAAATCGCACGAGAAGGCTTTGACCCTGTTCGTGTGGGTGGTGGTCGTGTTGTTTTCCGCTTTCGGTGCGACGCGACTGGTGAGGATTTGTTTTCTAGCCCAAGAGATATGGTGTTTCCACCGCTTCACATTGCTCGACATCGCGTGCGGACCTACTTTCGGTGCAATGAAAAACGTGGGTATGTGTTTTGCGCCCACAACGGCAGTCCACTTCCTGTCATCATGGTCAAGGACAAGCCTATTTGCATCAAGACGTCGAATCGGAAAGTCGTTTCATTGGTTCAAATGCCAGATCTTCGGATCAGGATTCGAGTACATGTTCGGTCGGTGAAAAAGAGTCATGTCCATCTTGTGACTCACACCCTCTTCGAGGGGGCTCCAGGGAGACTTCCTTGGTATTCAGTGTACCAAGATGCACTCAATTCTCTGTTGCATCCACCCTCGTCTGGAATTACGTACGGTTTCCCTGCCAAAGGCTTCCGGCGATAGCCTCGGGTCCTTGTTTGACCCAAGAACATTCACAGCCTTGTCTTCAGTTTCGCACGGTGCGAGACATGAGGACAGGGCTTTTCATATACATAACATACCTTATGCTTGAAAAGTCTTGACATTTGTCGTATGATTAGTCAAGATATAATACTTACTTAATTACGATCGTATGATTACATATACATGCCCAGAACAGGCTGAAAAGGTGGATTGCCTTATTGTCCCAGTTTGGGAAGACAAAAATTTTGATTCATATACCAAAGCACTTGATGCAGCACATGATGGCTTGCTTAGTCATGTGAAAAAAGCAAAAGATTTTGAAGGAAAAGCAATGCAAACAAGTTTGTTATATACAAGTGATAAAAAACTTCCTCGACTATTTTTAATTGGTCTTGGTAAGAAAAAAGAATTCAATATTCGAACATGGAAACACACGATAGGGTCAGCTGTGCTTGCTATGCAGTCAAAAAAATGGAAAAAATTGGCTCTTGCTTTGCCAAAAGATGCAATCAAAAAATTAGGATCTAAAAAAATTGGATCAGAAACTGTTATTGCTGTAGAAACAGCCAACTATTCTTTTGATGATAACAAAGACAAAAAATCACAAGTAAAGCCAGTTTCTTCTGTTCAATTTGTTGGAGATTTTGATTCAAAAACAAAAAGTGCGATTCTAAAAGGAAAAAATGAAGGAAAGGGTATTGCCTCTGCAGTAACACTGACGCGTCATTTAGGGAATGTTCCTCCATCTATCATGACACCGACATTGCTTGCAAAGTATGCAACTGAATTGTCAAAAGAATATACAAAAGTAAAGACAAAAGTGTTGTCTCGTCCAGAGATAAAAAAACTTGGCATGGGGTGTTTCTTGGGTGTTTCTCAAGGATCAGTAGAAGAGCCTAAATTTATTATTGTTGAGTACAATGGTACTGCAAAAAAACAAAAACCAACAGTTCTTGTTGGAAAGGGAATTACATTTGATTCTGGTGGTCTGTCTCTTAAGCCGGGTGCATACATGCCTGATATGAAATTTGATATGCTTGGTGCAGCAACAGTCTTGGGTTCAATAAAAGCTGCAGCAGCACTTGGACTGAAGAAAAATATTATTGGTCTTTTGCCAAGTTGTGAAAACATGCCAAGTGGAAGCTCATATCGTCCAGATGACATCCTTATTAATATGGAAGGTAAAAGTGTATTGATTGATAATACTGATGCAGAAGGTCGGTTGATTTTATCTGATGCACTCAGTTATGCAAAAAAGTATAAACCAAAGGAAGTTATTGATTTTGCAACACTCACTGGTGCGTGTGTTGTTGCTGTTGGGAATGAACGTTCAGGGTTGTTTAGCAAGGAAGAAAAAATGATTAGCAAATTACAAAAAAGTTCAAAAGAGGTTGGTGAACAACTCTGGCATCTTCCTCTTGGTCCTGAATTTAGTGAGGCAATGAAATGTGAGATAGCAGATATTAAAAATACAGGAAATGTTGGTGGTCGTGGGTACGGTGGTGCAAGCACTGCTGCTGCATTTTTAGAATTTTTCACAAAAGATAAAGAAGGAAAATCTGCATATCCATGGGCACATATTGATCTTTCTTGCTCTTACTATGGTGGAAAAGGAAAGTCGTATATTCGCTCTGGTGCAAATGGATTTGGAGTGCAAACAATGGTTGAATATCTTCGGAATTAAATACATACAAATTACAAATAGTACAAATATACGAATTTGAGTATCGGTATGTTATTTGTACATTTGTATCATTAGTAATTCGGATGCATGATTTCTTTTATCAAAGGAACAATTAGTGAAAAAGGAGCTGATTTTGTGATTGTTGAGACTTCTGGTGGTGTTGGATACAAAATTACAGTTTCCCGACTTCAGGCAGCAGAATATCAGATTGGACAAGACGTCCAAATCAATACATATTTTAAAGTGAGTGACTCTGGAATGGAATTATTTGGATTTGCATCTCAGCAGCACAGAGAATTTTTCTCTTTGCTCTTGTCTGTAAAAAGTGTTGGGCCAAAAAGTGCCATGCATATTTTATCAATCGGATCGATACATGAAATTCAATCTGCAATTGCACGTGGTGATGTGGCATATCTTACAGCTGTACAAGGAATGGGAAAGAAAACAGCAGAACGGATTGTGGTTGAATTAAAAAATAAAGTTCAAGCAGGTGCTTCAGGAAGCAAAGGGGTGATGCAGGGTGATGGTGTTATTTTAGGGGAAGTAATAGACGGACTTGTTGCTATGGGATATGGAAAAGAAGAGGCAAAGCAAGTTGTTCAGTTGCTTGATGCAGGAGAAAAGACAACAGAAGAATTATTGCGAGAGGCGCTAAAGCAAATGTCCAAATAAAAAGTGATGAAAATCGACAATTGACATGCTGTCGGTTTTTTGATTGACAAAATAAACTACCTATGGCTAGATGGGTATACGGTGACACCCACCGGGGGAGGTGACTATGAGCCGCAGATTTGCGGGCAGGACGCCTCGTCCTTGCCCAACCTATATCTACCGCAAAGGCGACAGAATCAAGGGCAACACTGTCGTGTACGTGGACATGCGTCCAGGTCAGGAACACATCTACCACAAGATGATCCAAGAAACGTTGGACAGTGCGAACGGGAATAAGTGGACTGATCTCTTCATCAACACAGGCGTTGGCCGTCAAGATCTCAGAAAGATGCTGCTGCGTGGTGTTGATGATGGTTGGTTTAAAGACACTGACAAGATCGGTCGTTGGCTGAGCTGGGCAAACAACTCTGGTGCGTTCAGTGCACGTGGTGCCAAACCACTCGAACTGCTTATTGTCCATGCCGAGTCACACATTTCAGACCTGTGCCACCAGATCATGGTTGAGCATTCACGACCTGCTGGGATTATTTTCAGTGGCTCACCAAAGATGCTTGATCAGGTCAAAGACACGTCGGTCATTCAAGATTCCATCAGACTGATGCAGTTTTGTCACGAGATTGGCATTCCAGGATTCAACATTTGTTTTGGATGCCAAATGATGGCACACGCGCTTTTCGGCGTAATGCCAGAATATTTGATTGCTCCAGAACAAGCTTCTTTACTTGTCGAATCAACCGGTGCGACCAGCAGGCGTTTTTTTCCAGTTTCTCCTGGCGAGCGCCTTATGATTTACGGGAGACAACGACTGCAAGTCGTTCGAACGAAGCGGAGCCACCCAGTTCTTCGGATGACACATAATACGTTTGCGCTTGAAGTGCATTCGATGTATCTTGATCCAGATCATCCCAGTCTGAGGTCTTCAGTACTTGCTGTGAGTCATCGTCGGTTTGCCCGGGTGGGTAGAACAAAGCGAAAGCACGAAATACATCAGTACATGGTAGAGGTGCTCAGTGCAGGTCCGTGGTGGATTGGAACACAACTCCATCCCGAACTGACTCCCATGCTGTTGTATGTGCTTACGTTCCACAGAGGACAAGAAGCACAGTTGCGTGCAGAAGGACATGACATCCAGTACATTCGAGATCAGCTGTACGAACAAATCTCAAGGCACGATCAGTACCGGTATTACACAGGGGAGCGTGTTGGGTACAACTTCATCATGCACATCCTTTGCGTAAACTACATCTACAGACTCATGCTACGCGAGTTCATCAGCCCAGCAGAGGCACGTAAAGCCCTCGGTTGCTTGAAAGTTGACCGAAACGATGTAAGAGCAAGACCAGTTTTCAAGGTAGCCTGACAAAAACAACAAGGAGAACACTCAGACCCTCCCGGCCTTGGCAAGATCAAGGTCGGGGGGAGTCTACAACTTATTATGTAAATAAAAACAACCCGGCCAAAGGCCGGGCTTGTATGTTTTATTTGATATTTTTAGAGGAGTGCAATACTTACCACAGAATCACCATCTTTCTTGAATCGCATGATTCGAACTCCTTGTGTTGCACGTCCGAGTGTTGAAATACTCTTGAGTGGTGTACGCACAACCTGTCCTTCTGTAGAAATTAACATGATATCTTTTTCTTCTGTATTATTTATTACACGTGCACTAACAATTTTTCCAGTCTTTGCTGTAACAGACATTGTCTTAATTCCGCTTCCACCGCGTCCTTGGACTTTATATTCTTTCAAGGCTGTTCGTTTCCCAAGTCCATTTTCTGAAACAACAAGCAATTCAATAACTTTTTTCTTTGCCAAGTCAGGGTGAACAACATCCATACCAACTACTTCGTCATCACCTTTTAGTTTTATTCCTCGTACACCACTTGCCGTTCTTCCCATTGCACGTATACCAGTTTCTTTAAATCGAATTGCTTGACCAGCAGCAGTCACAATCATAATATCTTCTTTTCCACTACTTGGGCGGACCCATTCAAGCATATCATCTTGTTTTAACTTCAAGGCAATAATTCCTGATTTACGGACATTTTTAAAGTCTTCTAGTTTTGTTTTCTTAATTGTACCTTTGCTCGTTACCATGACCAAGAATTTGTACTTGCCCATGTCATCCATAGAAAGAATAGCTGCGACTTTTTCGTTTGGTGCAAGTTGTAAGAAGTTTACAAGTGCTTGTCCTTTTGCAGTTCGTGATGCTTGTGGAATGTCATAGGCTCTCAATTGGAATACACGACCTCGTGTTGTGAAGAAAAGAATATTGTCATGTGTATTTGTTGAGATAAGATGTTCGATAACATCTGTTTCTTTTGTTGTAAGTCCAATAACACCTTTTCCTCCACGTCCTTGTGTTTTAAAGGTTGTGGTTGGCATTCTCTTGATATATCCATCTTCTGTTGCCATGATAAGTGTTGGTTCATTTGGAACAAGGTCTTCAATACTAAATTCTTTTACCCCATGCGCAATAATACTTGTTCTTCGTTCGTTTCCAAATTTTTCTTTGATTTCTTTAATTTCCTTTTTCAAGATAGAAAGAATTTTTTTCTCACTTGCCAAGATTGCTTCAAGTTCTTTGATTAACTCTTTCTTTTCTTTTAATTCGTCTAAAATCTTTTTTCGTTCCAAGTTTGCAAGTTGTGACAAACGCATTTCCAAAATTGCGCTTGCTTGCAAGTCAGTAAATTTGAATTTCTTCATCAAGTTTACCTTTGCCTCTTCTTTGTCTTTTGATTTTCGAATGGTTGTAATAATTGCATCAATTTTATCAAGCGCCTTTTTCAAACCTTCTAAAATATGAGCTCTGTCTTTTGCTTTTTTCAAATCAAATTCAGTTCGACGACGAATCACCACCTGTCTGTGTTTAATGTATTCTTGCAATACATTTTTCATGTTTAACACACGCGGCTGAATACCATCGACAAGTGCAATCATGTTTACGTGGAATGTTGTTTGTAGTTGTGTCAATTTAAATAGTCGGTTCAAGATCTTTTTTGGATATGCATCTTTTTTCAACTCAATAACAACGCGCACTCCATCTTTATTAGATTCATCACGCAAATCTTTAATTCCTTCAATCTTTTTTTCTTGAACCAATCCAGCGATTTTTTCAAGTAAGTTTGCTTTATTCACTTGGTATGGAATTTCTGTTACAACGATATGGAATCGTCCATTTTTTGTTTCTTGAATATCTGTTTTTGCTCTTGTAACAATACCGCCGCGGCCTGTTGCATAGGCTGCCAAAATATCTTTTTTATTATAAATAATTCCACCAGTAGGGAAGTCTGGTCCTTTTATGAATTCTGTAAGATCTTCAACAGTTGCTTTTGGTTTTTCAATCAAATGAGTTACACCATCACAAAGTTCGCTCAAATTGTGTGGTGGAATATTGGTTGCCATTCCCACAGCAATACCCATGCTTCCGTTTAATAAGAGGTTTGGAAGTTTACTTGGAAGCACACGTGGTTCAACGGTTGCTGAGTCATAGGTTGGTGCAAAATCAACAGTCTTTTTTTCAATGTCGTGAAGCATCTGTTCTGCAATTGCACGAAGTTTTGTTTCTGTATAACGCATGGCAGCAGCACGGTCTCCGTCCATAGAACCAAAGTTTCCTTGACCATGAACAAGCATTTCTCGCATGCTAAAATCTTGTGCCATACGTACAAGAGAATCATAAATCGCAGCGTCACCGTGAGGGTGATATTTTGCCATCACTTCACCAACAACATGAGCTGATTTTCTGAATTTTGTATTATGCTTCAATCCAATTCTCCACATTGCATATAAAATACGTCGATGAACTGGTTTGAGTCCATCTCGTACATCTGGCAATGCACGTGACACAATAACACTCATGGCATAATCCAAATAAGACGTTTGCATTTCGTCTATAAGTGCTATTGGTTCTACTTTTCCAATATTACCAGCTGCAGGAGCTTCTTCTTGGAGTTTTTTTTCTTTTTTTGGTTCTGCTTTTTTCTTACGTGGCATACGTTAATAACAATTAACAACTAACAATTAGCAATTAACAACTTAGTATAGGATGGCTTTGCAAGAAAGGAATTAGTTACTAGCTAATAGTTAATAGACAATATTTAAGAAAGATCTAAGCCTAGTTTGCTAATAACTAGTAACTAATAGCTAATAACTATTGATTCCACTCTTCTCTTAAAGAATATCCCTATACAAGTTTGTTAATTGCTCTTTTCTTTTACAATATTTTCCAGAGAATCTCGCAATTTTTGTTCAGATTCTACTGTTTCTATTTGTTCTTTTACTTTTTCAATTGTGGCAGCTCGCTCTTCTTCATCTTTTCTTACCGTATCGAGTACTTCTTGAAAATCATCTTTTACATTTTTCCAAATACTATCTGCTGAAGATTGACCAGACTGTTCTTGTACTTGATAAATAAATATTCGTGCGTTCCAGAGCCACATTGCAAGGACAACTGCAGTAAGGCAGAGAACACCAAACAGTACAAGCTGTTTCTTTTTTCTTTCTCTTCCATGATCGTACATAAAATGTTCCTGATCAATTTGTTTTTCCTTCTTAACAGACCGTTTCTGTTGTGTTTTATTTAACTCTTCTGAAATAATTGATGGAATTTGCTCTGCTGCCTTTTCAATATGTTTCTTTACCTCTTTCTTTGCATGCTTTTTTCGTGTCTTTTTAGCAGCAGGTTTTTTTGCTTTTTTCGTTACTTTCTTTTTCTTCTTTTTTGGTTCAGTGTCTTTTTTTGATTTTGATTTTTTTGCAGGCATATAATTTTGTTAGTCTTTTGCTAATACCACTACTTGCATGTCTTCCTGAGGTAAATCTTTCTTTTTAATAATTATTTTCTTTTCTGGTTTGTCTGCTTTTATTCCAATTTCTTTCAAAAATGAGTCAACAGGTTTTGCTTGTGGGTCATTGTCACTTTTAAATGCAATAGGAATGACAATCCGTGGCTCAATTGTATTGATTGCTTTTGTTGCCTGCTCTGCATCGTAACAAACACCATTTCCAACTGGGATACAAAGGATATCAACTCCAGACAATACTTCTAATTGTTTGTCAGTTGGTTGTTTATTTGTGCAACCTAAGTGACCCAGGCTCATATGTTCTGCATCTACACGAAGGAGGACATTGTCCTTTTCCTTTCCTTGGACAGCTGTCACAAGCACACCTTTTGTTTCACATTCTCCAGGGGAAGAAAGAGTGAATGGATTTCCTGAAAGAGTAATGCTTTCTTTTTTTCCACGTGTGAATAGTGCAATGTCAGGAGAGAGACTTCGTGGAGATGAGCCTTTTTTCTGTTTATATGGGTCAATAACAACAGTAATGTCTTTGTCAAACGGTTTTACTTGCAGTTTAACACCAGTATTTCCAAGCCAAGAGATGTGCATAATTTAGACTATATATATGATAAAAATACAGAACAAGTATATCGTATTTCTGTAGTATTTGCAAGGCTTTTAAAAAGGCTATAAATGCCTTAAATGCTATAAAGGCTTTAAAGGAAAAAACAAAAAAATATCTCTTTTGAGATATTCTTTTGATACTGCCGAACTTACTCCATGCTCGTTCAGCAGTATACAAGAGTAAGTTCGGAATTTGGGTTGAATGTCCGCTCCTATGGGACAAGGAACAGATCTGCGATGTCCATGACCTTGTCGATCACATGCCCATTGGGGTGGCTCTGGAGGAAGTCGATTTCGTATCCCGGAGTGAATTCGTTGGCCATGAGCACCACAGTGCAGCCCAGTGTCAACGGCACTGCCAGGTCCAGTTCGAAGATATCGCCTGCGACCATGATCTGTCCCCATTCGAGTCCGTAGTGACGGCGAATGGCATCCATCTTGGCGAAGTAGAGTCGTCGTCGGAGCAGCACTTCACGATCAAGACCTGGGAGTTCCAGTCCAGTTGGCGGATGCCAGCCGATGTGGTCAGAGCCTTCCCAGTTTGGGTCGTTGATGAACTTCTTGGCATCACCATGGACACGAGGAATGCCCTGATCTCCGTTGAGGATCCATCGACCATCCTTCAAACGGTCGAGCTTGCCATTCACACCGTCTGTATGTGAGTTGCTGATGATGTGAATGTTGGAGTTGCGCAGCGCTGCAAAGAGCGCATTTGCTCCAGCACGGAAGCAGATCGATGATCTTGCTCTGTAGTTCCATGGGTAGATCACACTGGTGATCATGCGGTCTCGGGCTGCCCTTGTTTCGGGTGTCTCGGACATGAGACCAGATTCTTCCAAAATCAGTCTCACAACCATACCAGTCCTGAGGAAGGGGTCAACACAACTTGGTGCAACCTTCTGTCCATCAATGACAAGACAATGCCGTCTTGGATCAGCAAGCATCTCGGCTACAAGCGCTGCATTTCTCTTTTGCATTTGCGCCAAGGGAATGTCACAGATGACCCCAATATCCTTGAGATATCCGTCTACAAACGACAGATCACCAGGGCTTTGCGGTCCAGGCTCAGTGCCTTCGCGCTCAGCATCAGTTGCAGTTCCATCAAAGTCGAGAAAGAGAAGTTTGAAAGGTCCAGTCATTGTTTGTTCCTCCACCGCTGTGCGGTCTGGGGTGTGTGAAACGACGTTACCTTAGATTGACTGTATTGTCAATCTAAAAAGGCCATAAATGCTGTAAAGGCTCTAAAGGCAAAAAAATAGTTCTTTAATCGAGGTCTATTAAATAATAGATATTAGACAATAAAAAACTTCCGTTAGGAAGTTTTTTATGATGCAGTGTGTACAAGTTATTGTACGAACTGTTTCTTCACCCATTCTTTGTCCAGAGAATGGGTGACTCCTTATGTTCCCGCCGCCAGGGGCAGGGGCCACAACGTATCACTACGTGCGGCCCCCGACCCTTTGGGCAGGCAGGTGTAGATGGCGAATCTACTTGGCGTCGGACTTGCCCTCACCGTTGCCGTTGGCGAGGTTGGCGAGCTTGTGCTGCAGACCCTTCAGGACCACGGCCTTGTCCCAGTTGGCTTCGCGCAGAGCGGCCTGGGCCTCGGTGCCCTTGCTGAACGGCTTGCCCAGCTTCCACTCGGCGTGCGCACGCCAGTCCGCGGCGCTCCACTTGTCCTTCTTCTGCAGGCGCGCCAGCTCGGCCTCGTCGGGGTTGCTCGGCAGCTTGCCGTCGAGAGCCTTCAGCTTGTCGTCGTCGGCCAGGTCACCCTTGCCGCCGGACTCACCGCCGCTCTCGCCGTCGGACTCG
Source organism: uncultured Gammaproteobacteria bacterium (assembly GCA_965231005.1). Taxonomy (GTDB): domain Bacteria; phylum Patescibacteriota; class Patescibacteriia; order Magasanikbacterales; family UBA922; genus CAZTEU01. Next base: position 186,547 of record OZ246405.1, on the reverse strand, counting down.
GACTTGCCATCACGCTCGGCCTTGCGAGCCTCGCGCGCCGCGACCTTCTCGGCCCACTTGCGCCGACGCTCGGCCTTGACGTGCTCGATCTCCTCGTCGGTCAGCGGCTCACCCTTTTCCTTCTCGGCATCGCGGATGGCAGCCGCGTCACGGTCGGCCTCGGCTTCGGCTTCCAGTTCTTCCAGCTCCTCGTCGTCCAGGTCGTCCTTGTGGAGCACGATCTGGGACGCGAAGAACTTTTCGCCCTCGAACATCTTGGTGCCGTCGACCCAGATGCCATCGCCGCGCATGAGCCAGGCGATGTTGCCGATGATGCGGTCGATGAAGAGGTCGAGGTCGCCAGTGGACACACGCTCGACCAGCTCGTCGAGCTTCTCGCGGAGATGCCGGTTCTTGCGGTTGTGCTTGCCGCTGAGCAGCTTGCCCTTGTAGTCGAGCTTCGCCTTCATCTCGTTGTGCTTGTCTTTGCCCCGTGCGACCATGCGCGGCTTCACATCGCGCGAGCTGTCACCGCGCACGAAGATCTCGTGGATTTCGCGGGTCTGGATGCGTACCACGGCTTTGTGAGCGGTCTCGGGGTCAGGTGCGACCGTCTCGATGGCGCGGATGATGATCTCGCTGACCTGGGGGAGCTGAGCCGGCCCGAGGTCATCGAACAGGCTGATGCGGTGGGTGAACTTGCCCTCGATGTCGCGACCGACTTCGTCCCAGTCGGTGACGAGGAGGCGGTTTCGGTTTCTTCCGTTGTTGTTCGTAGTCATGGTCTACTCCGTTGTCGGGCAGTCTGCCCTTTGGTTTGGGCAGGATCGCCCTGTCAGATCTCTTGTGGGGATCTATCTTGTATGCCGCTCGGGCAGTTGGCTTCTTTCAGTACGGTCAAAAAACAACCTAGCAGCTCATCAAGAGCAACCAGGGAGAACTACAGTAAGGTCTCACACGATGCATCTGAATAGATACATCCTGTGAGACCTTACTGCTTTTGACAAATAGAGCCTTTTTAAAGAACATTTTGGACTGCTCACTATAGCAAAAAAAATCGGTTTTGTCAAGAGGAAAGGCCTTAAATGCTGTAAAAGCTTTAAAAGCCTTAAAGGCTCTGTAAACTTTAAGGGTTTCAAAATTTCTGAAATTTGGGATTTTTTTGCTAAGATAAGCCAAAAATGTCCTTAACCTTTATGGCATTTACGGCATTTAAAGCCTTTGAAGCTTTTTACTTGCATTTTTTCTATATTAATGGTATAGTATTTCAACCTTATTCATTGCCCCAAATCATTATTAATTCATTAAACGGGGCTGACTTGGCAAAAAAATTGCTAGGTTAACATAATCTATCCCAAAAGTACCTTATTATTTTTGAGATAGGTTCTACAAATTTATATGTCGCAAGACGCAAAAACACAAGACTTCGCAGATTTGCTGAAGGATTTTTTTACAAAAATTCCAAAAGTAGGAGAGATTGTAAAAGGAACTGTTATCTCAATTGATAATGGTGCTGTTCGTATTGACATCGATGGTATGACCACTGGTGTTGTTCGTGGACCAGAATTGTTTGCTGAATCAGCACAATATGGAAACGTCCAAATTGGAGATACAGTAGAAGCAACAGTTGTTGAGCAGGAAAATGAAAACGGTGAAATGGAATTATCATTCCGTATCGCTGGACACCAACTTGTTTGGGACTCAATGGAAAAATACATGAAAGACGGTATTACCATTGAAGCAAAAATTCTTGCTGCAAACAAAGGTGGACTTATGATGCAAGTAGATGCAGTAAAAGGATTTATGCCTGTGTCACAACTTAGTCCTGAAAATTATCCACGTGTTCCTGGTGGAGACAAAAATAAAATTTTAGAACACTTGCAACGCATGATTGGAAAAACAATCCAAGTGCGTGTTATTGATACAAATCGTCAAGAAGAAAAATTGATTGTTTCAGAAAAAGCTGTTTGGGAAGACGACCAAAAAGCTGTTCTTGAATCGTATAAGATTGGAGACATGGTCGAAGGTGAAGTAAGTGCGCTTACATCATTTGGTGCGTTCATGAGATTTGGTCAAGGTCTTGAAGGACTTGTTCATATTTCAGAAATTGCATGGCAACGAATTGATCATCCAAAAGATGTTCTTAAAGTTGGTCAAAAGATCAAAGCACAAATTATTGATTTGAATAAATCAAAGATCTATCTTTCTGTAAAACGACTTGTAGATGATCCTTGGAAGAGTGTGAAAGATACATACAAAGTTGGACAAGCTGTTGACGGTATTGTTCATAAGATCGAACATTTTGGTCTTATGGTAAAGCTTGATGATGCAATTCATGGACTTGCGCACATTTCAGAACTTGCAGATCGCCCAATGACAGATCAAGAAGTTCGTGAAAAATTTGCAATCGGTTCAACACACAAATTTGAAATTATTAATATTGAGCCATCTGAACACCGTCTTGGATTGAAAGTTCATGGTGTGAAGGGAAAGTCTGCTCAAAAAGTTGAAAAAGCTGAAGAGGCCGTAAATGCCGTAAAGGCTCCAGTAGAAGAGACAAGTTCTGGTTCAGAAACTTCATCGGAAGATGTGGCTGTTAATTCTCCAAAGAAGGAAGAATCAAAGGAAGAGGTTGTTGCAGGAACTTCACAAAATGCTTAAGTGTGCTTAATAAATAAGTGGATTGCAAATAACACGTTGGGGAAAGTTTGTTAATTGTTATTTGTTAATTGCTAATTCATTGTTATGAATAACATTAAACAACTAATCAAGAACTTTGGTATCATTTTCATTGTCTTGTTTTTGATTGCTGGATTTGCCAGTTTTGGTGATGTGGGGCAAGAAAAACCACAGGAAGTTGGTATTAGTTCTTTGGTTCAATCTCTTGAAGAACAAAAAGTAAAGACCATTGAAGTTCGTGGCGACACAATTCACGTCACACTCAATGATGAAGGTGAGACAAAGCAAGAAATTAAAAAAGAATTTGGTGAATCACTTTCAGAATTACTAAACAACTATGGTGTTACTGCTGAACAACTCAGAGGTGTTGACTTAAGTGTAAAAAAGGAAACTGGTTGGAAGTTTTGGATCAGTGCACTTGCTCCATATATTATTCCTTTCTTATTTATTGGTGGACTTATTTTCTTTATGAGTCGACAAGTGCAAGGTGTAAATAACCGTGCAATGGGATTTGGTAAAAGTGGAGCAAAGCAAGTAAAACCAGAAGAACAAAAAGATAAAAAAACATTCAAAGATGTTGCAGGAGCAAAAGAAGCAAAGGAAGAATTAGAAGAAATTGTTGACTTCTTAAAACATCCAAAAAAGTTTGCAGACATGGGAGCGAAAATTCCAAAAGGTGTACTCCTCATGGGTGCTCCTGGAACAGGAAAAACACTTTTGGCAAAAGCTGTTGCCGGAGAAGCAAACGTTCCATTCCATCACATTTCTGGTTCTGAATTTGTAGAGATGTTTGTGGGTGTTGGTGCAAGTCGTGTTCGTGACTTGTTTACCAAAGCAAAGAAGTCTGCACCATCAATTATTTTTATCGATGAGATTGATGCAGTAGGAAGAAAGCGTGGTGCTGGACTTGGTGGAAGCCATGATGAGCGTGAACAAACATTGAATCAAATCCTTGTTGAAATGGATGGGTTTGAACCAAACTCTGGTGTGATTGTTGTTGCGGCAACAAACCGTCCAGATGTGCTTGATAAGGCTCTTCTTCGACCTGGTCGTTTTGACAGACGAGTTGTTATTGATAAACCACATATCAATGATAGAGAAGAAATTTTACAGGTTCATGCAAAAAATAAACCACTTTCAAAAGATGTTGATCTTAAACGTCTTGCAGAAAGAACTCCTGGATTTACCGGGGCAGATCTTGAAAATCTTTTGAACGAAGCAGCTATTTTCGCTGTTCGTGAAACAAAGAAAGAAATTACACAAGAGCATATCTTAGAAAGTATTGAAAAGGTGCTACTTGGACCACAGAAAAAGTCTCGTATTCTTACAGAGAAGGAACGTGAAATGACAGCATACCACGAAGCTGGTCATGCAGTTGTAGCTCATTTCTTAAAACACTGTGATCCTGTTCGCAAAGTATCTATTATTGGTCGTGGTATGGCTGGTGGATACACGCTTTCTATGCCAGACAAAGATACAAACTACAAGACACTTGCGCAGTTTAAAGATGATCTTGCTATGGCGATGGGTGGACTTGTTGCAGAAGTAACAGTGTATGGTGCTGACCATCAGACAACTGGTCCTTCAAATGATTTGAAGCAGGCAACAAATGCTGCAAAGTCAATGGTACTGCGCTATGGAATGAGTGAAAAACTTGGTCCACGAATGTACGGAGAAAATGACGAACTTATTTTTTTGGCACAAGAAATTCATGAAAAGAAAAACTATTCAGAAAAAACAGCAGAGCTCATTGACGCTGAAATTAATGACTTACTTGAAACTGCAAAACGTCGTGCACAAGAAGTGTTTGATACTCAACGTGCAAAAGTTGATGAACTTGTAAAAGTACTTCTTGAAAAAGAAACTGTTGAACAAGATGAATTTAAAAATATCATGGGAGATGGTGCGAAAAAGGAAGAGAGTACTGGAGCAGAAACTTCTTTTTCAGCAGAGGTGTAAAAAGTATACATAATGAACAAGGCTCGAAAGGGTCTTGTTTTTTTGTTAAATTAAACAATTTGTTTAAAAGTGAGATAAAATATCCCAATTTTTTGACAAAATAGAATCAGAATATATACTTATGTTATATGACAAAGAAAGAATATATTGATTACCATCATAAAAAAGCAACCTACGTGCGTGGTGAAGTTGTTGATTGTTGGGTTGGTTTTTGTGATTCATTTCCTGGAGCAAATGTCCAAGAATATACATTGAAAAGGGCAAAACAAGTTATGAGAGAAGTTATTGAGGAATTGGTTGACTCATATGCAGAGCATGAAGGTGTTTCTTGGAAAGATTTGGATAGTCATCTTCGAAAAATTTTTTCTCACTTATTTAAAGGAGGGCATGAAAAGGAGGATCACGCCATTAAAAAGAAAAAAGCTATTGCAAAAATTGCGTAAGCTCGGCTGCACAGGGCCTCATTTTGGTAGAAAACACCAGAAAGTTTTTTATTTTGGAAAGTATTCTAGGGTCCCCAATCCTCACAAGGGAGATATTGATCCAAGAATAATAAAAGAGATTCTCAAAGAATTAGATATTTCTGTAAGTGATTTTCTTGATGCATAATTTTTTCAACTTCTTTTACTGGTGTTCAAGATTGAGCCATCTATAATTAAAAAACCCCGCTGATGCGGGGGTTTTTTGTTTCGTGATTTTTTATTCAAGAATAACTCCTTTTTTATTCTGGATTTTCTTTACGTCGAATACTGCACTCGTAAGCTCTCCGTCTTTGTCAAAAGAAACGGTTGGACCAGATACTGCATTAAACGTTGTTTTTGCAATGTATTTTGCGATATCTTCACCGTTGTCCCCAACTTTTTCAATAGCCTCTGCAAAAATATTTACCGCGTCGTACGCATAAGGTGTAAACGTGTTAGGTATTTTCCCAGAAATCAATTTTACTTTGTCCTGGAATTCTTGCGGATTATTTACATTCGCGGTTGTGTATAGGACCCCCTCTGACTCTGAGAGATTCCATATTTCTTCTCCGTCAAATGTATCCCCGGCAAGAATTGGTACATCAAGACCAAGCTCAATCATTTGTTTTAGTGCTGCACCGCCACTTTTTGCATACATTGGCATGTATACGAGTTCTGGTTTTGTAGCCTTCATCTTTGTGATTTGGGATCGAACATCTGTGCTCTCTTGAGATACACTTTCTTCATACACAATTTCTCCTCCAAGTGATTTAAATTGATTAATAAACACATCTCTAATTCCTTCACCCCACAGATTTTTTGTGTAGAGAACTGCCACTTTATTCTTTTTTAGTTCATTTTTCACATATTCAGCTGCAAATTTTCCTTGAAATGCATCAGATGGATTGTCTCTAAAGATGTACTTTCCTTCACGAGGAAGCCCTGCTGCAGTAGCATGAATGATTGTTGGAACACCAGCTGCCTGAGCGATTGGAATTCCCGGACTTGCTGCTACGGAACACACTGGTCCAATTATGACGTCTACTTTGTCAGCATGGACGAGTTTGTTAAATGTGCTTGCACCGTCCTTGGAGCACTTATCATCAGCAACAATGAGTTCCATCATGCGTCCGTTAATTCCTCCAGCTGCATTTATTTCTGATATAGCAAGATGTACTCCTCCAAATAAAGCATCACCATAACTCGCTGCCTCTCCTGTCATTGGTGCTGAAAGCCCAACCTTAATTGTCTCTGTTGTGTTTGAAACTTCTTTCTTGCTTGGTCCTGAAAATCCTATGGCAATAATAATAATGCCAAGAGCAATTCCAAGAATCCATTTTGTCTGGTTTTTCATAACATATGATTTAATTTTCGATCTATTGCAATATGAGGAAAACATACCAGAGGGGATTTTATATGTCCACACTTTAGACAGAAATTTTATGTGCTGCTCTATATTTTTTGTCTACAAAAACTTGACAACGCAGCAAAAAAATTATATTGTCTATAAAATAGACAATAATATGGCAGAAAAACAACTTTCCACCCTTATAAAACAATTTGGCTTGAACGAAAAGCAATCCCAAGTATATTTGGCTTGTTTAGAATTAGGGAGTGCTACTGTCCAAGAACTTGCAGAAAAATCAAAAGTAAAACGGACCAGTATTTATAATTTTCTCGATGAAATGAAGTCCATGGGGTTTCTTTCAGAGATTCAACATCATGGTAAGACCCTTATTGTTGCAGAAGACCCAACTGTTTTAGAGGAAAGAGGGAAGGAACAACTCAAGCAACTTGGCAAGTTTATGCCAGAATTAAAGGCACTCTATAATCGTCCGGGAAATAAACCAAAAGTTCGATATTATCAAGGAAAAGAAGGTGTCAGAAATGTGTACATGGATTTACTCGAAACAGGAGAGCCAGTATTTGCTTTCACAGATTATGAAAAAATGTTTGAGTCGTTCGGTGATTGGACGTGGTTTGTCCCGGAGGAACGAGTCAAGCGAGGAATTCCGTTTAAAGGAATCGCGCGAGATGGAAAAGGTGGTCGCAAAGTGAAATCACTAGATCATAAGCAAATGCGTGTTACAAAACTTGCAAAAGATATTAAATTTGATACTGAGGTTCACATTTATGGAAACAAAGTTTCAATGATTAGTTTCCGTAAGCCATATGCTGGCGTTGTAATTGAAGACCCAGCAATTGCACTTACAATGAAAACAGTTTGGAACATGGTATGGGAGTCTCTTCGTGATTAACTTTTGTGTTTCATCCCCAATAAACCAGTTGACAAATTAACCAATCAACTTATTTGTGCTATACTACGCACAAAGCCCAGAAGAGGTTTTCTTCTGGCGTTAAGATATTTTAAAATGCCTGTCAGTATGAAAAAACCACTTTATCGTGAGGCGCTAACACACAGTTGGCATCTTGCATGGAAACACAAATGGCTTTGGCCACTTGGACTGTTTGCAACGTTCCTTGGACAAATGGGAGTGTTAGAACTTCTTACAACAATTGGATTTGTTCGAGACAGTGCAACACCGTCACAAATCTTTTTTGACATCCTCGTAGATCTTCAAGGATTTTCCTTTGGATTTTTATCAGGTCTGCCATTGACAGGATGGGTTGGCGTGCTCTGGATTTTTGTTTTCTTTCTTGGCATATTTATTTTCTTTGCCTTTGTTGCAACAGTATCACAAGGCGCATTGATTCATGCATCATCAAAGTCAGTGGGAAAAAAGAAACTGCCAAAGGCGAACAAATCATGGCATGTTGGTATTGATCATTTTTGGAGATTATTCTTCATTAATATTTTCAAAAAATTCATTCTCCTTGCACTTTCAATTGGTGTTGGATCCCTTGCACTTAGTGCTGCCGGTGGAAATTCAATGATGGAAATTATGCAATTTTTGGCAGTATTTGCTAGTGCAGTAATTGTTGGTTTGTTCGTTTCATTCTACGTTATTTATGCAGCATGTTATGTTGTTGTAGAAGAAAAACCGTTTTGGGAAGCAATGGAATCAGCATGGCACTTATTCATCAGTCATTGGTTTGTTTCAGTTGAAGTTGGTTTGATTATTCTCTTGTTGAATCTCTTACTTGGTATTTTTGCGGCTCTTTCACTATTTGTGTTCTTCATTCCAAGTCTCTTACTCTGGGTTGTAGCAGCAATACTTGGAAGTAGTGCACTCTTTGCAACAGCCACAATGGTAGCCTTTCTATTATTTACATTATTTATCATTTTCATTGGTTCGTTATTTACAGTCTTTAGTGTTTCAACATGGACATACTTGTTTATGAAAATGCACAAAGATGGAGTAAAAAGCAGAACAGCACATTGGCTAGGAGTGTAGCCGTTTCGCCTGTCGTCTATACCTTGGAAATAAAATTTTCATATGTCTGACCTTCCATCAATAGATGATTTACTAAAGAAAAAACCAGCAGCACCACAAACAGACGATGCTGCTGCACCACCACCGCCTTCTTCACAAAAGAAGGCTGTTTCTGTTGTTGATGAATCTGTTCAGGCAAAGTTTGAAAAAAAGATGGGGCAGATTTCATTGAAGGAAAGAGAAACAGAAGCAATGAGATTTTCTTCACAGATTGGTGTGCCACATATTGATCTTGGAAAATTTCCAGTGAGCCAGCATGCTCTTCGGAAAGTACCTCTTGAAGAAGCAAAAGAAGCAAAGGCTATTTGTTTTTATGCAGATGACAGTGAAATTCGTGTTGGTGCTCTTGATCCAAAGGCACCAGCAGTTCAAGAGATTGTAACTCGTCTTGAATCAGAAGAACGTGCAAGAGTAGGAATGTATGTTATTTCTCAAAGTAGTTATGATAGAGTTCTTGAATTATACAAAAAGCTTCCGACAGTTAAGGCAGTTACAAAAGACATTTCAATAAAAGCAGAAGGTTTGGAAAAAGTGCAGGCAGATGTGAATGATTTTAAATCATTGCAATCACTTATTGAAAAAACATCTACAACAGATCTTATTACATTTATTTTAGGTGCTTCTCTTAAACTCGAATCCTCTGATGTCCATATTGAAGCAGAAGAAAGTGGTATTGCTGTTCGGTTTAGACTTGATGGTATTTTGCATGATGTTGCTACACTACCAAAAGAAACATTTCGAAAATTGGTTTCTCGTATAAAACTTGTTTCAAGTTTGAAATTAAATATTACAGACAAGCCACAGGATGGACGGTTTACAATTAAAATTCCAGAAGGCGATGTAGATGTTCGTGTTTCAACATTGCCAACAGTTTATGGTGAGAGTGTTGTTATGCGTCTGCTCCGTCAATCACGTGAAGGTCTTACACTTGATAAACTTGGATTTAAACCATGGTCATACGACATTATTTCCACTGAAATTGCTCGACCAAACGGTATGATTATTACCACTGGTCCAACAGGGTCTGGTAAAACAACAACACTCTATGCAGTCATGCATATGTTAAATAAGCCAGGCGTGAAAATCATCACACTGGAAGATCCTGTGGAATATAAAATGGAAGGGATCAACCAAAGTCAGATTGATAAAACAAAAGATTATACATTTGGAAAAGGACTTCGCTCTATTCTCCGACAAGATCCAGATATTGCCATGGTTGGAGAAATTAGAGATTTAGAAACAGCAGAAATTGCTATTCAAGCAGCACTTACTGGTCATCTTATTCTTTCAACACTTCATACAAACAGTGCTTCTGGTGCAATTCCTCGATTTTTGTCCATGGGAGTAAAACCATTTTTACTTGCGCCAGCACTCAATGCTGTTGTTGGACAACGACTTGTTAGAAAGTTATGTGAAAAATGTAAAAAAGAGCATGTAGTAACAGAACAAGAACAACAAAAGATTCAGGCTATTGTAGAAGCAATGCCAGAAAAGGAAAAACAAGAAGTTGCTGCAAAAACACTTACATTTTATGATGCACCTGGGTGTGATGAATGTAATGGACTCGGGTATAAAGGGCGTGTTGGTATATATGAGACCCTCCTTATCAACAAAGAAATTGAGCAGATGATTGTTCAAGGTCATGTGTCAGAATATGATATAGAAAAGGCAGCTATTGCCCAGGGGATGACAACTATGGTTCAAGATGGTATTCTAAAGGCAATAGATGGGATTACCTCTTTAGAGGAGGTATTTAGGGTAAGTGAATAGGTTTTTATGTCTCCACGTAGAAGAACAACAACTCCACCAATTGCGCAGCCAGTTCGATTTTACAAGCTGATTGCCTTATCTTTTCTTTTTTTAACAATCGCATTGCTTGGCATTATTTTATTCATGTCGAGTAAGCGAGCAACCATTGTTATTACAACAAAAGAAGATCCAGTTGATGTTGAGTCAACGGTCATGATAGGGACAAATGATGGTGATGTCGATGGAATGATTGCGAGTTCAACTGTTCGGCTCACAAAATCTTTTTCTCCAACAGGAGAAAAGAAGATTGAAGGTGTTGCTGGTGGAATTGTAATCTTGCACAATGAATCAAATATTTCCCAACCACTTGTTGCAACAACACGATTGCAAACAGCAGATGGAACATTGTTCCGACTCAAGAAACGAGCTACGGTTCCTGCAAATGGTACTGTAGAGGCAGAAGTGTATGCTGACAAAAAAGGGGAAAGCGGCAATATTGATGCGGTCGATCGGTTTACTATTCCTGGACTTCGAAAAGAAAAACAAAAATTTATTTATGGAAGCAGTAAACATGCTATGACTGGTGGAGTAAGAACGGTTGGTGTGCTTAGTCAGTCAGATGTTGATGCTGCTGAGAAAAAATTGCTTGCAGAAATTGAAGAGCTTGCAAAGGAAAAATTGCAAAAGAAATTTGGAGAAAAGCGAGCAGTGTACGAGGTTTTTGAAAAAAGTACAAAAACAATAGGTGATATAGGAAAAGAAGTTTCTGAATTTGAAATTTCTGGAGTCGCAACAGTACTTGGTGTGGCATACGATGCACAGCAAGTGCAAAAATTGGCAAGTCAAAAATTAATGAAACGTGTTATCGACGATGTAACAATTTTGCGAGAAGGTGAAGGTGCTGCAACGGTCAGTTTGCGACGATATGATTTGGATGCTGGGACAGCAGAGCTTGCAGTATTTTATAACGGCGTACAACGATTGAATTCAGAAAGTAAGCAGTTACAGAAATTATTATTCTTTGGAAAATCAAAAGAAGAAGTTCGACGTCACGTGTTGACTCTCGATCATGTCTATAGTGTTGATGTGAAGTTTAGACCTGTGTGGGTGCGAACTGTTCCGTTTGTGCCAGATCATGTGCAAGTGATAGTGAAGACAGTGCAGTAAGCAATTAACAAATAACAAGAAACAAATAACAAGCTGTGTAGGCTTGTTTTTTCTTGACATCACAAGTATTTCTCTATAGTGTATCTACATGGTTGGGGGAATGATTCCCTTGGTCAATGAGTTGGCTGATGAATCTATATTGGTCCTTGCACGGAGCAAGGGTTGGTGTGGTCTGTCAGTTGGCATGGAGTGAAAGATGAGTGGTAAGAAAAAAAAGCGGTATACAGAATTCGGACGGCTCGCACAGCTGGAGCACGAGCGTGGTCCAGGCACTACAACGGTGTTCAACCTGTTCCTGGATGAGCCGTGGCGCATGCTGGTTGGTGGATGTCTGAACCACAACTTGGGGTTGCCTGACGAAGTCCCCATGGACGTCTGCCCAGTCGAGCGCATGCGCGAGGCAAGGCTCTTCGAAGGGAACGTCGGTGTCAGAGCCTACCCTGAGATCAAGAAGCGTTTTGAGGCATTTCTTCCTCCACATGTGGCAACCAGCAGTGAGCCTGTGTGGACTACGATGGTGATCGTGGGTATCGGTCAGGTGTGGAGAAGGGGTGAGCTCCAAAGAAAGTTCACCCTCGCAGAAGTGCATGAGATTCTGGCCCGACGAGGTCTGCGCCCTGCGAACATCTGGGAGTTCTCGCACGCCTGTGTTCATCTCAGCCCTGTATTCCGACTCCTCTCGCCAAGCACGATTGTTCGTGCGACAGGCTCGATCGGCTGGAAGGTGAGTGCTGGTGGGACGAGTCCCTGTGTGCTGTACGCGGCAGATCGCTATGTCACGAGTTCAGTGTTCAACTGCGAGAGCAAGGATGAGATAGCCTTTGATGGTAAGGACAACCTCTTTCTGGCGGTCGTCGACAGCTAAGTCTCAGACACTCTGACATTCTTCTCAAACCAAGTCCTCGTGTTACAAGCACGGGGCATTTCTTTTTTAGACATTGACATTTTTCCTTTCACTAGGTATTATTGAGTTGTAATAGATAAAGAGCCAGCCCATACGAACTTGGTATACAGGAAAAAAGAGTCATGACTGAGAACTCTTTTATACAAAAACGTGTTGGTACCACTCTTGGCGGTAAGACAACCAACCAAAAGTTAAACAGCGGGTGGAACCGTCTCTCTCGATTTTGTCGAGAAGGACCCCGGCACAAGATCTTCTTACAAAAGAAGGTTTGGTGTCGGGGTTTTGTTTTTATAAACTAATCCAATTATATGGGAGAAAGCTATTTGGGAGGAGAATATGGCATTAGTCCTGATCTTCGTCAGCCAAATAAAGAAGAAGAAAAGATTCATGAAGGATTGATTGCATGTCTACAAAAGCATATTGTAGATATAAAGCCACAATGGCATGGGAACAGAGATGTTCGTGGTCATGTTGGTGGTAGTGTTATTGGTGCTGTAGACGTAAAAGTTGAGCGTTGCGATCCTCCAGTGAATGTTCCTAAGCTTTCTATTGAAGGAGGAAAGAGCGTTGCATTTATTGGACCAAATGGTTCAGGGAAAAGTACTGTATTTGATGCATTCATGGAAAGAGGAAATGCAAATTTTCGTTCTGGGGATATGGGTCGAGGTGGATTTGGGTATGGAAAGGGTGTTCATGGAAAAGAAACATTGCGCATTGCTCGTTTAGATCAAGAAGAACTTCTAGGAGATATTGATAATCTTTCAGTAGATGAAGTACTTGGTCAAGTTGTTGAACACTTTAAAAAAGATTTTCCTGTTGATTGGACACAAACAGACGATGACGCCTTTGATAGAAATTTGGTTAACCAAGAAGCAGAGCAACGTATTGAAGAACTTGTTGGAAAGGTTGGAAAATTATTTGAGGTTGATGATTTTAAACATAGAAAGGTAAGTGAACTTTCTGGTGGTGAACGTACAAAGCTTTCTTTACTGATGCTCCTTGGAAGTGAACCAGATGTGATGCTTTTAGATGAGCCAACAAATCATTTGGATTTGGAAAGTATTGCAAAATTAACAGGATTGTTTGAAATGTACAAAAGAGCGGGCGTGGGAATTGTAAATGTCAGTCATGTTGAATGGTTTTTACAAGAAGCAGGACAAGATGGAACATTGGAAATTGAAATGGGAAGAAATAGTCGTGAATTAGTTGCATCTAATTCTTCGTATAATAAGTATAAGAAGAAGGAGAAACGTTCGAGTGCGATTATTAAGGGCGGAATTCAATGGGATCAGTATTATGATCCTACAAAAAAGTCAGGTGCATTGTTTACTGCTGATGAGTCAATTACAATTCCAGATTCCCCGTTGCAAGAAGTACAAATGCCAGATATCAATCGTGGTGACACCGTCGTATTTTCAGGAAAGAATGGAACTGGGAAAACAAAATTTTTAGAAGCAATTATTGACAAAAGTGAGAAGCAAATCCGAAAGGAAAAAGGCGTTCAAGTAGCGTACATGCCTCAGTTTTGGCCAGATGATGTTGCAGAAGGGAATCTTGGTGACTTCTTTAGCTGGGTAAAGCAAGAGACAAGCCCAAACAGTGATGCAACAATAAATCAGTTTAAGAGAGAATTAAAACGTGTTGGTTTTTCAAAAGACGAGAGAGGTATTCTTGAAAAACCTGTTGCCTCCTTTAGTGGAGGTGAACAGCGATTGCTTTGGTTTCTTACCGCAAGCTTATTCGAAGGAACTGATGCCATTTTTCTAGATGAGCCAACAAATCATATGGATGAGGCAACTGTTCAGGAAGTTGTAAAAGCGATCCAAGATTTTCCAGGGACAGTTGTGCTATCCACTCATGATCTTCGACTTATGGAAGCGTTAGAAGGAAAGGGACATGTGGTAAATATAGAGTTTGAAAAGGTAGATGGTCAGACAATGATTGAAAAGAGTGATAAAAGTCCATTAGCGTATGCAAAAGATGTTATAAAAGATGCTAGAAAACAGGCAAAAAGAATTAAACGTAATTAATATTTATGGAAAAAGAAGCAATTGAACGCATGCGTCATTCTTGCGCACATGTGGTAGCCGCAGCAATTCAAGAATTATATCCAGAAGCAAAATTTGGCGTTGGTCCTGTTGTTGACTATGGATTTTATTATGACATTGACACACCAGAACCTATTGGAGAAGAAGATTTAAAACGCATTGAAAAGCGTGCAAAAAAAATTATTTCTCGCAATGTTGAATTTGTAAGAGAAGAAATGCCTATTGATGATGCAATTACGTTTTTTGAAAAGCACAATCAAGATTATAAGGTTTCTTTGTTAAAAGATTTGAAAGAACGTGGAACAACAAAGATGAGTGAAGAAGAATTGCAAGACCTTGGTGATTCTGTTGAAAACGTTTCTGTATACAAGACAGGAGATTTTATTGATCTTTGTCGTGGACCTCATGTTGAAAGTACAAAAGAAATTGGTGCGTTTAAACTAACAAAGTTAGCAGGAGCGTATTGGCGCGGGGACCAAAACAATCCTCAGCTTCAGCGCGTGTATGGAATTTGTTTTGAAAACAAGAAAGAATTAGATGAGTATCTTGCCATGCTTGAGGAAGCAAAAAAGCGGGATCATAGAAAGCTGGGAAAGGAATTAGATCTGTTTTGTTTTTCTGATCTTGTAGGAGGAGGACTTCCTCTTTGGACACCGAAGGGAACTTTGTTGAGAAATATTTTAGATGATTTTATATGGGAACTAAGACACGAGCGTGGTTATGAGAAAGTAACAATTCCTCACATTACAAAAAAGGACTTATATGAGACAAGCGGACATTGGCAGAAATTTTCAGATGAATTGTTTAAAATAACTACTCGCGAAGATCATGAATTTGCAATGAAACCAATGAACTGTCCGCATCATACGCAGATTTTTGCACGGATTCCAAGAAGTTATCGTGAAATGCCTATACGTTTCGCAGAAACCACAACATGTTATCGTGACGAACAGACCGGTGAACTACATGGAATTTCACGTACTCGGGCATTTAGCCAAGATGATGCGCATGTTTTTTGTAGAAAGTCTCAAGTCAAAGAAGAGTTTTTGAAAGTTTGGGATATAATTGATATTTTTTATCCAGCTGTTGGTTTTGAAGGACTTTCTGTCCGACTTTCTCTTCATGATCCAGATAATTTTGATGCGTATCTTGGAACTCCAGAGCTTTGGAAAGAGGCAGAATCATCAATTAAGGAATTAGCAGAAGAAAGAGGTGTTGATTATATTGAGGAAATTGGTGAAGCAGCTTTTTATGGTCCAAAAGTTGATTTTATTGCAAAAGATTCTATTGGCAGAGAGTGGCAGGTTGCAACAATCCAGCTAGATATTAACCTACCCGAACGTTTTGACCTTAGCTGTATTAATGAGAAAGGTGAACAAGAAAGAATTGTAATGGTTCATGCTGCTATTATGGGTTCGATTGAAAGATTTATGTCTATCTTTATTGAGCATCATGCTGGAGCGTTTCCTGTGTGGCTTTCACCAACGCAAGTTCAATTTGTTGCTGTTTCAGAAAAACATGTAGACGCAACTCAGGCATTTGCAAAAGAATTTTCAGATCTTGGCTTGCGTGTTGCTGTTGATATTTCTGACGAAAGTGTTGGAAAGAAAATTCGAAGCGCTGCAAAACAGAAAATTCCATACATTGTTGTTATAGGTGATAAAGAAGCAAGTGGAGAAGCATGGACAGTAAGAATTCGTGGACAAGAAGAGCAAGAGACTATTGAAAAGCAAGCATTTATAGAAAAATTGCAAAAAGAAGTAAAAGAACGAACATCTTAATAAAAAATCTCGGCGCACTGCCGAGGTTTTTCTTTTCTCTTTCAAGCTTGACCAGCACTTCATCTTGCGGTAGTATACCTTACCGACGATTCTTCATTATATGCGTAAGGAACATACAAAATTACAAAAACTCATTGTCATAGTTGGACCAACTGCAGCTGGAAAAACAGCATGGAGTCTTAAACTTGCCAAAAAATTTGATGGTGAGATTATTTATGCTGATTCTAGACAAATTTACAAGAAAATGAATATTGGAACGGCAAAACCAGCAGGAAAATGGCAATGGAATCGTCTGAGAAAGACCTTTTTTATCGATGATATTGCACATTATCTTATAGATTTTTTAGATCCAGGAAAGAAGTTTACTGTTGCTCAATTTCGTGATAGTGCAATTAAATTTACAAAACTTATTCATTCACACAATCGTGTCCCCATTCTTTCTGGAGGCACTGGTTTGTATATTCAGTCAGTCGTTGATAATTATGTTATTCCAAGAGTCCCTGCAAACAAAGAGTTACGCGCAAGCTTGCAAGGGAAAACAAATGATGAATTATTGTATCTCCTTGGACAACTTGATCCTGATATTTTAAAAGTGATTGATAAAAAGAATAAGCGTCGACTTATTCGAGCGCTCGAGGTTTGTATATTTACTGGAATTCCTTTTTCAGCTCAACGACAGAAAAGTGATCCTTTATTTGATATACTCATGATTGGTGTTGATGTGCCACGCGAAGAATTATATGATAGAATTAATAAAAGAGTTGACGAAATGATTGAACTTGGGCTAGAAGAGGAAGTACGTGGTTTGGTGAATCAAAAATATGGATGGGAACGATCGAGTATGCAAGGAATTGGATATCGACAGTTTAAAGAATATTTAGACGGAGAGAAAACAATTGAAGAAGTTATTGAAAACTTGAAAAGGGACACACGCCGTCTCGCACGTCGGCAAATGACTTGGTTTAAGCGCGATGATCGTATTACATGGATAAGTGAATATGAAGAGGCAGAAAAGCTAGTCAGAGAATTTTTAAATAATGAAAATAATTAGTGGAGATATGTCTGCAAATCTTCCACCAACACTGCCAACCGGCTCATCTGGTAGTACTAGACCTAGTACGTCTATTGGTCGTGCACAAAATTTGAATACAACAAAATTGAATCAATACAAGGATAGAGAAAATGCAAAAACGTCTATTGGCCATGTTGGAAAAGAAGCATCAGGTGCACCTTCAACCTCGGCAGCACATCCTGGAGGTGTTCGACAAGCAGCAAGAACGTCCATTAACAGTGCTGCACGACAAATTGATCCAAACGATGATGGATATGATCAAGAAGCAGCAGACAGACGAAGATATGCACATATCCGGGAAATGATGGCAGAAAAGAAACAGCGAGAAGCAGATGAGGCAGCTGCAGCTGCTGTTGAAAAGGGTGTCAAAGTTATGAAAGGAAAGTCATTTAAATCTTCTGGCTTTGGTGGGTTGCACAAAAATCTTAAAAGTTTTATCAAAAAGAATCGTTCATCATACAAAAACTTGTCTGCTTCAGACAAAAAAATTCTCGAGGGTGTGATAGGAGACGCTGCAAAAAGAAAGTCAACAGGATCTGGATTTACATATAAGGATAGACGGGCAATGGGGAAGCAAGCGAAAAAGCATTGGAAGTCAGGGAATATTTCAAAGACTGATTATAAGAGTTTTAAGAAGATTGTTGGCGGACTCGAGTAAAAGTAATTAAAAAACAGGACTTTCCTTCGCCCTGTTTTTTTAATTCTTAAGATGCTAATCGTTTTTGATACGCTTCCCATCCAGCTTCTCGATATTTTCTTGCTGCTTCAGCAGGATTGTCAGCCTGATAAATTCCTCTTCCTACAATGATTATATCACTTTGATTTTGAGTGATTACAAGCTCTGGAGTTTTGTACTGTTGCCCAAGACTGTCTACTCCGCTTTGTAACTTTACACCAGGTGTCATATTAATAAAGCATGGATCATCAAGAAGTTTTTTCATTGTGATAAATCCAATGACGAAGTCTTTATGTTCTTGAGCCATCTTTAATGATGCCTCTGTATATTGGCCAGTTGCAAGATTTCCTTTTGAACTCATTTCTGCCAAAAGGAGTAGGCCGCGCTTCTTTGGAAGGCCAACTTCTTTCAATCCTTCGATAATTCCAGCTCCTGGAACTGTGTGTGCATTTGTAATATGTGCCCAGTCTGCAATATGATAAATTCCGTTTTGATATTGGTGTTTTACTGTGTTTCCAATATCTGCAAATTTTCTGTCTTCAAAAATAAGAAAATTATGTTCTTCAGAAAGTCTTTGTAGTTGTGTAATGAGTTCAGTATCAAAATCCTCAATAATATCAATATGTGTTTTGAATACACAAATTTCTGGACCGACTGTTGCAGCGAGGTTCAATAGTTCCTTTTTTGTAATAACATCGGCGGCAATAGAAAGATTTGTTTGTTTCTCTTCCATGAGTTCAAACAATTGTCTTGCAACCGGATTTGCGCATTGTTGTGCGCGCTCTGCGTATGTCATACTCCTAAATTAAGATTTTGATTCAAGAAATTTTTTACCATGTCCAATTTTTGTATTTACAGGAATATTTTTTTGGCAAAGTTCACATTCTTCCGCTGTATATGATTGAACTTCTAAGATTCCAAGAGGCGAAAATGGTGCTCCAAGAAATTCTTCGTTTACTCTTTCTGGATCTTTGTTAACCATTACAGAACTTGCTATAACATTTGCTCCAGCTGCTTTTGCACTATCAATGACTTTCTTAAGTGAACCTCCTGTTGTAGTCAAATCTTCAACAACAAGTACGTTTGCGCCCTGTAAAAATTTATCATATCCACGAGTAAACAAAATTTCATCTCCTTTTTTTTCTGCGTAGATTCCCAATATTTCCTTTCCTTTTAATTCAGATAAGTGAAATGCAGTCCACTGTGAAAGAATAACGCCTCCCATTGCTGGTGCTGCTACTACATCTATATTTAGGTCTTTGAATTTTTCAGCGAACATTTTGCAAATTTCAGATGTTTCTTTTGTGTGTGGAAATAGTGCATCTTTATTTATATATGTATCAAAGTGACGGCCTGAAGTTCCGACAAAGTGATCATTTGGAAGAACTGCTCCTACGTTAGTTAAAATTTCAACTACCTTACTCATATTATTAATAATTATGTTTGGCTCCACTTTTGTCACGATGGTGTGATCCAAACTCTGTTATTTTATTTACTAAATCACGAGGGACAACTGGTCCTTGCTTACACATGGTAATGCCTAGCGGATCAACACAACATTGGCCGCAAATACCAAATCCACATTTCATAAATCGTTCAATACTTACATCGCAGTCAACATTGTATTCATTACAAAGCTCTAACACTTTCTTTTCCATAAGTTCTGGTCCACATGTTGCAACAAGAATATTTTTGTCGCTTCCTTTATATCCCTCAAGGAGTTTTTTTAGTATATCAGTAACATAGCCATGATGTCCTTTGCTTCCGTTGTCTGTTGAAACATGCGTTGTAACATAATCAAGTTTTGTCATTCGATCTTCAAATAACAAATGTTCTTCACCCCTTGCTCCAACACAGAAATCAACAGTTACATTTTTTTCTTGTAATCGTTCAGACAATAACCCAAGTGGTGCTGCACCATATCCACCAGCGATCATAATATAATGTCGGTCTGATTCAACTCGAAAAGTTGTACCGTATGGTCCAGTGATGCCTACTCGGTCTCCAACTTTCATTTCTGCTAGTGCATGTGTTAATTTGCCAAGAGCAAAAATAGTAAGCCCAAATCGTTTTCCATCGTCATATCCAATTGAAAATGGTTTTTGATCAATGCCAGGAATCCACAACATCACAAATTGTCCTGGTTCACTCCCAAGAGGGTAATCAAAATAATATGTATTTACATGTTCTGTTTCTTTTACAATTTCTGCGATTGGAATCATTATTGGGGAATCTGGCATATTTTTGCATTAGTGAAAATGAGAATCATGCTGGATAAATAAACTATGATTGACTAGATAGTACGCGGATCACCAGGATCGTCCAGGATTTTCACACCTGCCTGCCGGCAGGCAGGGATTAGATCCTGGCAAATCTGCTTTAATCCTGCCCGCCAAATGGGCGGGTGTGTTCTATCTTACTTTACTTTGAATGAAATTATCGATGGGCTATCCCTCGTATTTCCTGAAGTGAATTAATGTTTTCTTTCTGCATTATTTCTGTCATTTCTTCTGTTATTTTTTTGAATACATCTTCGCCTCGATAATAAACAGCAGATCCAACTCCCAAAAGTGTTGCTCCAGCCATAATCATAGCAAGTGCATTTTCTCCTGTTGTGATTCCACCTGTTCCAATAATTGGAATTTTCACTGACTTATAAATATCATACACGCATTTCAATGCTATTGGAAATAATGCAGGTCCAGAAATTCCACCAACTCTGTTATGAAGGATTGGTTTGCGAGCTTGAACATTTATTGCCATACCACTTACTGTGTTTACAGCAGTTATCATATCTGCGCCTGCAGCTTCAGATGCTTTTGCCAGATCTGCTATATTCCAAGCATTTGGAGAAAGTTTCACTGAAATTGGAACGCTCGTCTTTTCTTTTACTTTTGTTGTGATTGTTTCAATTGCTTTTGCTGAGTATGCAAATGGATCACCAAATTCATTACCAACATTTGGACAAGAAAGGTCTAGTTCAATAATATCAACAGGGGACTGCGCCATGTTTTCAGCAAGCTGCGCAAATTCATCTGCAGTGCCAGCAAACACACTTCCTATCATTGGCGCTTGTGTCATTGTTTTATATTCTTCAACAACACCTAGTCCTTCTTCTATCCCTGGATTAGAAAGACCAACAGCATTGAGCATGTAGTCTTTTGTGCCGATCATTGTAGGGTTTGGGTGCCCTGTACGCACCTCTTTTGACAATGATTTGATTGTCACACCCCCGCAGCCGTTTTGAATGGCATTGTGCATACTTGCAGCAGTAACACCAATAATGCCAGATGCAAGAACAATTGGATTTTCAAATTCAATGCCAAGGCACTCAGTTTTTAAACTGATGTTATCTGCCATAATTATGATTGCATTTCTTGAAGTTGTTCAACCGTGTGTTTTGCTACACCAACACTGGTAATTAATGTTACATTGTGTTTCACAGCAAGCGCTCTCATGACTTCTTGGTCTTCTTTTGAGTTCCCATGTGGTGCAGTAATGTTAATAATCAGATCAAATCGTCTTTCTGCAAGAAGGTCGTGAACATTTGGCTTTCCGTGTGTTGAAATTTTGTGAACAAGTCGCGTTCGTATCCCTTCTCGTTCAAAATATTCACTGGTGTGTTCAGTTGCATATAAAATACAACCAAGTTTTTCCAATTCTTTTGCCGTTTCAAGGAGTCGTTCCTTATTTTCTTGCCCACCAATGGCAAGAAGCACATTTTTCTTTGTCTGTTTTGCCATTTTCATTTGTAAACTCCACAGTTCAATAAATCCTGGTGATGCATTTTGATTGAACAAGTCATTCTTATTAAATGTTGCAAGTTTCTCATCGAACAATGCATCTGGTGTTTTCAGTGCAACTACTTCAATTCGTCCTTTGTAGAGTCGCAATGTAACTGTTCCATTTACTTTTTTATTGAGTGTATCAATAAATCCAGATAGATCTCTCATAAGTGGTTCATACCATAGTCCACCATAACAGAGATATGCCCATTCTTGATCTACTTTTTCTTTGAATTTATTTTCTCGTAGAGTACAAACGTATTTTTCGAGTGATTTGTGTGCTCGAATAATTGCATGTGCTGCTGGCTGTTCGTATACTCCTCGCACTTTTAGACCAACAACTCTATCCTCTAAATGATGAATTACACCAACGCCATGTCTTGCTCCTATTTCATTGAGTTTAATAATCAAACTAGCCAATTTCATCGGTTCTCCATTTAATGCTCTTGGAAGTCCTTTTACAAATTCAATGTTTACTAACTCTTCTTGGTCAGGTGCTTCTTCGGGTGTTTTACAAATTTCTAAAATATTTTTTAGTGGTGGAATTAATTCAGGATTTTCGATTTCTCCACCTTCGCTTGTCAC
Organism: uncultured Gammaproteobacteria bacterium; assembly: GCA_965231005.1. Classification (GTDB taxonomy): domain Bacteria; phylum Patescibacteriota; class Patescibacteriia; order Magasanikbacterales; family UBA922; genus CAZTEU01. The sequence continues at coordinate 164,307 of OZ246405.1, read as the reverse complement.
ACCCCACATATTGTCATCGTGAGAGTATGGTTTGTTTTTTGAATGAGGAATTGGAATGCCATGTTTTTCTGCATATGCGATTTCTTCATCTCTTCCCATGCCCCATTCTCTTACTGGAGCAATAACTTTTATATCAGGATTCAGTGTCACAGCAGTTCCTTCTAGTCGGACTTGATCATTTCCTTTTCCAGTACATCCATGTGCAATAGTATCTGCTTTTTCCTCAAATGCAACTTTTACTGCAATCTTCGCAAGCAGTGGTCGACCAATTGGAGTACTTAAATGATAGTCACCTTGGTATGATGCATTTGCTTTAATTCCTCGTGCAATATATTTTTCTGCGAACTCATCTTTTGCATCGATAACAATTGATTTTACAGCTCCAAGTTTTAGTGCTTTTTGTCTAATTTCTTCTAAATTATCAGCGAGTTGACCAATGTCAACACATACGGCAATAACTTCTGCATTGTATACATCTTGAATCCACTTTAACATGACTGATGTATCTAATCCTCCGGAGTAGAGTAATACTACTCTGTTCACTTCCTCCTTGCTTTTTGGTTCGTAACTAGCAATGTGTGTATACGATGTCTTTTCTTGCATATGATATGTAAGTAATTATGTTATTGATAATATTTTTTGTCCATTTGTTGTACAAATGTTTAGAAGCTCTGGAAAATCATAGAATCTGCAGGCTTCCATAAGCATACGGATTTCTGTCCACATGTCACCATCTGTAAACGGTAGGTAAAAATCACGCATGTCATCAGATCCGAGTCCGACCAATACTCCAGCCTCGAGCATTTCAGGAACATTTGCAATTGAATTATGAATAGGTCCGACAAAATGATCTAATTGCTTTTGTGAAAGCATGGCAGATGGGCAGACAATTACAGCGATTCCTAGATCAGCTAGTTCTTTGTATATGCGTTGCCGGAGTTTCTTTGGCTGTGCTGATGTAGACACGGCATGGACTGCTACAACTCTTCCTTCGTAGCCATGTTTTTTTGTGTATGATATTAATTTTTCTGTGTCCCGTTCATTTGGATTGTTTTCTTGGTCAATATGAACATGGAGTGGTTTATTTAAATTTTTTGCTATTGAAAACAGTGCATCAAAATGTTTGTCGTCGTTTGGTCTGTCAAAAGAGGGAAGTCCACCAACAGTGTCTGCTTTTGAACTTACTTCTTCAAAAAGATTTCTTTCAGAAGCATCTACAAGTCCTCCGAGTGGTTGTGTTGAAGTAAGAAACTCGATGTTGTCTTTATATTTTTCTTGCATGATGACTGCTGCATCGATAGCTTTTGTTCCAACTGCGCTGTAAGCATCAATAAAACTCATTGCCCTTGAAACACCATGATGCATAAGCATTTGTAGTCCAAGTTCTATTCGTTTTTCAATATCTTTTTGTGTATCTGCTCTTTTAATAGAGTCACTCATTCTCCACTTTTTTTCCATTGCTACCATGCTGTCTTCAAGACCTCCTTTTGAAATATAAAATGATTTATCTAAATGAAGGTGTCCATTCACAAAACCACCTCGCTCTTTTACTTTAGAGAGAAACTTAGACTTCAAATCCCATGGATAAAAGCCATCTGAATCTTTTTCATAAAAAAGACCACTCCTCATCGGAGTGGCCGCTGTTTTCTGTTCATCTTGAATTGCTGCTTCTGGAGTATTCATACTGTTTGGATAGTATCATACTATACATATGAGGGCAAGGGGATAAATCCGCATTTTGACACTACTCAGAAGACCATGGTAAGGTCTTTTCACAGAACACTCATCTATCTCCTTTGAGATAGTGTATTTCTTGGTTGAGTACTGCTGTATTCCCAAGAAGGAGGGCATATGAGGGCGTTTTTAAGAGCTTTTCGGGTTCTTTTCGGTGTATTAGTCGCATTCATGATTAGCAGCCTTGTTGTGTTGCTTGCGCTCCTATCTGGTGTGTTCCTCTCGGCAAAACATGCCAATTGGTTTGCACATCAGTGGGGCCCATGGATCGCTCCTGTCTTACGCATCGCTTTTGGCCGCAAGGTAATCCTCGAGGTCAATTTGATGGGCTTAGATCCAGATCGGCCAGTCGTGGTGTGGGGCCCACATCCATTTGCACATGAACTTCCAGAATACGCTGCTGCAGTGGACAAACTCTTCAAAAAGCATTTGTTTATCCCTATTGGCAAGATCGAGCTGAAAAGGGGCCCATTTGGTTGGGCTGTAAAAATGCTTGGGGGTGTCCTTGTCGATCGAGGTGATGCTACGCAGGCAGTCCCTGCGATTCGTTCAGGCGTTCAACGTTTCCCAGGCAGTAAAATCTGCATTCAACTGTTCCCAGACGGTACACGCGGTGACAAGCAAGGAAGAATGCGTTCCTTTGCTTGGGCAAAAGATAAAAAGTTGGATCGGCTGGCTGAATCCTGTGATGTCATCATGACTCCTCGTGCAAAAGGAATGAAAGCGCTTGCTCAAGCACTTCCCGATGCGCAGTGGGTTCGAGTCGTGGTTGCTACAGAACATGGTGCCACAAGCATTCCTGAACTGCTATTCCACCAACTCGGAGATGTCCACGTTCGCTTTGATCTTGTTGAATCACCTCCAGTCGGAGAAGAGAAAGCGTTCGACTTGTATCTCTACGAATGTCACTGGCCGTGGTGTGCTGATTTCATCCGAAAGGTTCGAGATTTGTAAGAACTATTAGAAGGAAAAAAATCCCCCGACAACGTCGGGGGGTGAATTTTTTTGGAGCCTTTTTATCCTAACTTCTCTCTCAACATCTTTTCAGCAACAGCAGGATCAGCACTTCCTTCTGTTACTTTCATAACCATTCCAATCAAAAATTTGATAATAGGATCTTTTCCAGACTTAAATTGTTCAACCTGTTTTGGATGATTCTTAATGACATCATCAATTGTTTTTCCGAGCGCACCTTCATCAGATATTTGTCCATATCCTTTTTCTTCCATAATATGTGTTGGGTCTTTGTCTGTAGGACTTTCAACCATTTCCAAAAGAATTTTTTGCGCATTTGTAGAGTTGACTCTTTTTGTATATACCAATGCAATTAATTCTGCAAAATTTTCTGCTGACACCTGAAGATCAGAAACATCAAGTCCTTTTTCTTTCATGATCCCCATTAATTTTGTAGTAATCCATCCTCCTGCAAGGCGGGCTATCTTTGATTTCTTTTCTTCCTTAATCTCATCACTTTCTCCTTTTACTTCTGGAAGTGCATAGAGCCATTCAACCAATTCACTCATGACTGATTCAGTAAAGTTTGCCCATTTTTTTGTATTTGCCAATATGTTTGCGTCAGCATATGAAAAACCATATTCTTCATGAAAACGGATACGCTTTGCCTGAGGAAGTTCTGGAATGCTAACATCTTTTGAAAGTTCTTTTGGATGAAATGGTGGAATATCTGGATCAGGAAAGTATCTATAATCAGCAGCATTTTCTTTTGTTCGTTGAAGCACTGTCTCATTTGTATTTTCATTCCAGCCGCGAGTTTGCTGCACCCATGTTTCTCCTTTTTCTAGCATTTCAGTTTGTCTTTTGATTTCAAATTCAATTGCTTTTTCAACTGCCTTAAATGAATTTATATTTTTTACTTCAACTTTTGCATTAAGTTCATAGTCTCCAAGTGGTTTTACAATTGAATCAACAATTTCAAATTTTCCTGCCTCTTGGACAGACACATTTGCTTCGCATCGCATCTGTCCTTTTTCCATATCTGCATTACTTACTTCAAGGAATCGAAAAAGTGTGCGCAATTCTTGGCAGTATACTTTTGCTTCGAGCGCAGAACGAAAATGTGGTTTTGTAACAATTTCTACAAGTGGTGTCCCTGCTCGATTAAAATCCACAAGTGTGCTTTTGTCAGTATTATGCAGCAATTTAGCTGTATCTTCTTCTAAATGAGCCCGTTCAATCCCAATGACTGCTTCATCTCGTATATTATCTTCAAGCGGGAAACGGAGTGTTATGCTGCCATGTTCAGCAATTGGCTCATCATACTGTGATATTTGATATCCTTTTGGAAGGTCAGGATAAAAATAGTGTTTTCTATCAAATTTTGACAGATCTCGTATTGAACAGCCAAGTGCTTTTCCAATAAGTGCTGTCCAAATAATTGCTTGCTTATTTGGAACAGGAAGTGTGCCAGGATGACCAAGGCAGATTTCACAAATATTTGTATTTGGATCTTTTAGTTCAGGTTCATTTTTGCAACTACAAAACATCTTGCTCAGTGTTTTGAGCTCTACATGCACCTCCATTCCAATGATTGCTTGATATGTATTCATAGACACATAGTACCATTCTCATGCTAAATTGAAAAGACTCTCAATTGAGAGCCTTTTTTCATTTTTTGTTTTCTAACTCTTCTTTGACATTGTTCTTTTTAGCTCAAGATAGAGGAGTGTTGGTGCTGCTGTAACAAGCGGTACAAATAATACAGCAACAAGCGCCATAGCAAGGACAAATAGTACAGAACCTAAGATAAAGAGGCTTGAGTTTGGCTCAAATAGACCTAGTAAATATCCAAGTGGAAGGCCAACAATTGCTTGTACAATCCAAATGAAGATTGTAAATACAAATCCTGGTGCAAGGAGTCTCCAAAATACTGCCCACCATCTTCCTTGGACAAGTGCTTTACTCATTCTAAGTGCACCCCCGTTTTCTTTATGATCAAGAGCAACTGCTTGACTTACAAACGCAAACCAAATTGCAAAGATGATTCCAGGGATAACAAATAGAATAAGTCCAGCAATAACTGCTAAACCACTTAAAATTGATGCGATAATAATTGGAATAATAAGGTGGCGTGCTTCTTCAAGTTCTTTTTTCATGCCTTTTGGTTGTCTATTTTCAAATAGTTCTGCAATAACACGGATAAAGACAACAGTAAACCACAAACTAAAGATTGAGAAGATAATTGCAAGAACAATTGATGTAATTGAAAAGACTTCACCATTAAATTCTGTCCACATTTGAACTAATCCAGTGAGTCCTGTTGGGATAAGGAGAAGCCACACATATGGAAGAAGATGTTCTGATTTATTTTTGTAAAGATCGATACTTCGATTGATCAGATCTTTTGCTGATATAAGCATACTACTTTTTTATGACTTAAAAATGTCTGAGAGCAATTCAATTGCTTTCGTTTTCATTATATCAATATTTTCGTCTGTATTCAATGTATGTACCTGTGTTCCGCGAGATAAAAAGTTTTTTTGGAATGTTTCACTCAGAAACGATTGTTTTGCTTTTTCAAGGAACTCTTTCTTTTCAAACTGCGCATCGTCTTTTTTCTCATGTCTTCCACCCAATCGATCGAGTGCTTTTTCAACATCAACATCTGCGATAATCAAATGATCTGGCCGGTGATCGAGTGCAAGAGCATTTCCTTCAAGACTTGCTACCCGCTCTACGCTTAAATCACTATCTTGTATTGGTTGATAGCATAAAGAAGTAGAAACACCTCGATCTTGAATAACAATTTTTCCTGCTTGGAGTAGCGGAATAAGTAGGCGAGTATATAAAATGTGTCTGTCGAGTGAATATGCTGCTGCTGTTGCAAGAGCAGAATAATTTGTATCATTTGCTATTATTTCTTGTCGAATTGCAGCACCAACCCAGACTGTCGTAGGTTCTGCAGAAATAATAACATCGTAGGTCTGCAGTTCTTCGGCCTGCGGATGTGAATGATGTTTATTCCAATAATCCTTGATATTAAAAACAGACTTTCCTTCTGATATAAGTTGTTCTGTCCAGGCATTCATGATGGTACTTTTTCCAGAGCCATCAATACCATCGATCATGATAAACATAATAAAAGGCTTTAAATGCCTTAAAAGCCATAAAGGCTCAAAAGGCTATTTGTTTATTAGTTATTCATTTTTTTTGTAGGTAACAAACGAGAATCCTTCTCGGTTGTCGCGTTCGGTCTCTTTCCATTGGGTAGTATCTATAGACGGGAAAAATGCATGGCCATCAATCGTTTTTTCAACATGAGTAATGTAGAGTGTGTCTGCTTTTTCAATTGTTTGTTCGTAAATTGTTCCACCGCCAATAACAACCACATCTTCTCCTTTATGTTTTTCAAGAGCCGTTTCAATATCAAAAAATAATTCAACTCCTTCAGGGACTTTATAATCTTTTTGTCTTGTGATAACAATATTTGTTCTTTTTGGAAGGGGGCGAAATTTTTCTGGAATAGACTCCCAGGTTTTTCTTCCCATGAGCACTGTTTTTCCACTTGTCTTTTCTTTGAAATGTTTAAGATCTTCTGGAATATGCCAAGGAAGGTCATTGTCAACACCAATAACATTATTTTCTGATATTGCAGCAATTAAAGAAATCATATAAAAATGCTGTAAATGCCGTAAAAGCTCCAAAGGCCTTAAAGGCTTATTTGATATTTCTGAACCAAATTAAATTATTTTTAGAAATTTTGATTACCTCCTCAAGGTACTCTATCATGTTATTTTTTTCAATGTTAGCGTTTATGGCATTTAAGGCATTTAAAGCCTTTTTGGCCTTTTTAGACTGCTATTTGAAATGGGATTTTAGGATGACTTTTATATCCTGTTTTTTTGGTGTGTCCTGCTTCCCATTCAAAAATTGAAGTAAATGGGTCTGTTACAATTTTACAAAGTGGGTAAAGGTCTGGATCACGTGCAAGTTGTTCTTTTGCACCTTCGACATGATTTGAATATACGTGGACATCTCCAAGAAAACCAATAAGTCTTCCTTCTTGTAGTCCAGTTTCTTTTGCAAGAAGGTGAAGTAAAAGTGCATAGCTTGCTATATTGAATGGAAGACCAAGCATTACATCTACAGACCGTTGATTCCACAGGAGATTGAGTTTTCCATTTGTTACTGTTACTTGAAAACCATAGTGGCATGGTGGAAGTGCCATCTGGTCTAACATACATGGATTCCACGCCATAACAATCATTCTTCTGTCGTTTGGGTTTGTTTTGAGTGTTTCAACTACTTTTTTTAATTGATCAACTCCTTGTCCACTGTAGTCTGTATCATAATCTTTGTAATTGGCATTAAAATTTCTCCATTGAAATCCGTAAATTGGTCCAAGGTCACGTTCTTCCATCATTCGTTGTTTTGACGCTTCATCATGTCCATATGGTGCTTTGTGTGGATGTGCCCATTCATCCCAAATATGATTTTTTCTTTCTTTTAACCACTCTTTGTCTGTGATTCCTTTTATAAAAAATTCTAATTCTGTTGCAATAACTTTAAACGGCATTTTTTTTGTTGTCAGAAGGGGAAATCCTTTTGCCATGTCATGTTCAAACATAGCGCCAGCAATTGCAATGGCGCTTGTATCTGTTCTGTTGGTTTTTTCTACGCCTTCGTTTAATACGCGACGAACAATATCAAGATATGACTTCATAGATTCGTTAATTTGTTAACTGGTTAATTAGTTAATTGTATTAATAAGAAAAATTTTTCTTAGACTCCTAATTAACTAATAAACTAATTAACCAATCAACGAAGTTTTAGTTTTCAACTAAAACTTCCCTGTGCTTCCCATTTTTCCTTCTCCTCTCGAAGTATCAGAAAGTTCATCAGCTTTTTCTAATTCTCCAATAATTACTGGGTAAATAATAAGTTGTGCAATTTTTTGTCCTTCCTTTACCTCGTATGGTTCAGTTCCAAAATTTACTAACTGTGCATTATATTCTCCTCTGTATCCTGCATCAAAAACACCACCACACGTATGTATTCCAGCTGCAGCCATACCACTTTTATCTTTTACAATTGCTGCATGTCCAAAATCGAATTCAAGCGCAAAACCTACATAAAATATTTTCCGTTCTCCAGGTTGGAGAGTATAATCTTCTGTAGAATATAGATCTAAACCAACATCTCCTGGATGAGCATAGCTTGGCATTTTTGCATTTTCCTTGAGCATTTTTACTTTTAGCTTCATACGCGAATCATCTCATCAATTTGTGCATATAATTCTTCAATCGTCCCGTTATTTGAAATAACAACATCTGCTTCTTTTGCAATTTCAGCAATTTTTTGTTCTGACTCATGCTCTGCATCAATTTGAAATTGCTCCCATGTTTTTTCTTTGTCATCGCTTTTTTCATTTCTGAATTTTAGTCGGCCATATCGTTCTTTCATGTCTGCAACAATTGCTACAAGCATAAAACCTTCCATATTTTTTAAATAGGTTATATCACTTGGTCTTCGTATCCCTTCAGTGACAATAACATTATTTGTAGAAAGTTCAACATCCTTTGCCAGTGTTTTTGACATAATGTCTTCTCCGTACGTTTGACGTAAAAATGTAGAAAGCGCTTGAAGGTTTTCTCTATTTTTTTCAACATGGACTCGATCAAGGATGTCAGAGAGCATATCTGAAAAACGAAACGATATTGCTCCGTATTTTTCTTTTAGATAATTTGTCATTGTTGTTTTTCCAGATGCATTTTCACCAACAATACCAATGATTATTTTTTTCATAAAAAGGCTGTTTCAATTTATTTTTCTGTGTCCCAATCAGAGCTATACTGACGACAACTGACTTTTGCCGCATCAAGCATTCTTCGTGAGGCTGCACAAACAGGTGTGTCGTGATATTTGTCGCTTTCAAATACAACTTCTGTAATGCCATTTTGAATTATTGACTTTGCACATTCATTACAAGGAAAGAGTGTGCAGTAAATTCTTCCGCCTTTTGTATTGCTGTTTGCATTGTAAATTGCATTTTCTTCGGCATGACAAATATATGCATATTTTGTCTCGTCGAGTGGCAAAGAAGTATCTCTTTCCCATGGGAAAGTTTCATTATCTACACCGCGTGGGAATCCATTGTATCCAAGACCAATAACAACATTATCTTTTGTGGTGATTACGGCTCCAGCCTGCGTAGAAGGATCTTTTGACCGCTCTGCAATGGTGCGTGCCATACGCATAAAGCATTCGTCCCAAGAGATGAAATTTTGGCGATGTTCTGTGCTCATAATAGTATGTGTTAGCTTTCTAAAAGAAACGACCCCGCTCTAGAGAGTGGGTGTATATTGGCATGTGAAGGAAACAAGGTTGCCATTCTTTTATCAATATTATCAAATCAGAAGACACAGTGCAATAGGGGAAAACACTCGATTTTAATGGCCAAAGGCTTCGGTTGTTCCCAAATCTAGTGTATACTGTTGCTGTACTATTTAGCAACATAATTATGAATGTACCTGGAATTATCTCTACATTTTTTATTGGAGCCTTTGCGGCCTTTTTTGGTTCTATGGTAGGCGGCGGTGGGCTGGTCAGTATTCCATTTCTCATTTTTTTAGGTTTACCTCCACATATTGCTATTGCAACGAATAGATTAGGATCTTTTGGACTTCAGATAGGTGCCATAACAAGGTTTTTGAAGTCAAAAGAGATTTTGTGGAAATTTGTACCTTGGTTTTTTATCCTTGCTGCTATGGGGGCTTTTGTTGGTACAAACATACTCATTGATACTGATGAAGGAGTACTCAAAGGCATTATTGTAGTTGTAATGTTGACACTCCTTCCTGTTATTCTTATAAAACCAAAGTTAGGTATTGTACATACAGAACACAAAGGATTAAGAAAGGGTGTTGGATATGGCTTGTATTTTGTGGCTTCTGCATGGGCAGCTTTTTTTGCAGGTGGAGCGTCTACTATTATTTTCTACATCATGATGCTTTTCTTTGGTTTTAGTATTAATAAGGCAAATGCGACTCAGCGTGTTTCTGGTGTAGCGCTTTCTATTGTTTCTCTTTGGATTTTTATTAGCAATGGAATGATTCATTGGGAATATGGATTTGCATTATTTTTTGGCATGTTGGTTGGTGGATATATTGGTATTCATACAGCATTGAAAAAGGGGAATGCATGGGTGAAAATGATTTTTGCAGCTGTTGTTATTGTTTCTTCATTAGTGTTACTTTTTAAATAGTAGACAATAAATAAAAAAAACACCTCTGATATACTCGGAGGTGTTTTATGTTGTAAGTTGGATTAGTCCATTGCAATCTTTACACTTGGCCCCATGCTACTTGTAAGGTATACAGATTTCAAGTATGTTCCTTTTGCTGAATTTGGTTTTACCTTTTTAAGGACAGCAATAAATGCTTCAAAATTTTCTCTTAGTTTTCCATCTTCAAAGCTCACTTTTCCGATTGGTTGATGAATATTTGCTGTATCATCATTTTTAAATGATGATTTTCCTTTTTTCAACTGCTCAACCATTTTTGCCACATCAGGACCTACAGTGTCAGTCTTTGGATTTGGCATAAGCCCACGTGGTCCAAGAACTTTTGCAATACCTGCAAGTTTTGGCATCATTTCTGGTGTAGCAACTGCTACATCAAATTCAATTTTTCCTGTGTTTTTAATTTTTTTGATTTCTTCTTCTCCGTAAACAAAATCAGCTCCTGCTTTTTTTGCTGCATCTTCGTCGTTGTTTCCTACAAATGCTGCAATCTTTTTTGTTTTACCAGTTCCGTGAGGAAGTGTTACTGTTGAGCGGATTTGTTGGTCACTCTTTTTTGGATCAATACCAAGTCGTATGTGAACTTCAACAGCAGCATCAAATTTTACGGTACTTGTCTCTTTTACAAGAGAAATAGCTTCGTCAAGACTATATGTTCTTGTCTTGTCGATTTTTGCAAGGTTTTCTTGCATGCGCTTAGAAACTCCTTTGTTCTTTGCTTTTTTCATAAATATATATTATGTGGTACAAACTCTGGATTTTGGCCAGATCCCACATGAATAAAAACGTGGGCGCATTATACCCACGTTTCGGTTTTTTGTCAAGTCTCTAAAATGCCCAAAAGGCCATAAATGCCGTAAAAGCTTTAAAGGCTCTTTGCATTTTCATTGAGAGACTCCTTATCGATGTATAGGGTTCTTTCAGCCTTTAAAGCCTTTTTGGCTTTTAAGGCATTTACAGCATTTACCGATTATCTCTCCAGATTCTTGTACAGTTTCCTTTAAAGTTTCCTGGACAGGAGATATTTATATCATTATTTGGGAAACATGCTATGGTGCTATCGTAATTATAGAGAATACTGAAACAGTTTTTACAGCCTTCAACATAGTGATAATAGGTCTCACCAGCATAGTTGCACCGTTCTACAAATGTCCGAGGATTAAGTGGTTGCTGAGATTGAATCAAATCAAACAGTGTACTTAGCCATGGAGCTGGTTCTTTTGTTTGCTGTTCGTTTTGAGGAACAACACTACCATTGTTTGATGTGTTTGGAATTGCTGCTGTAGGCGATTGTGTGGTCAGTGGGTTTGCCTGCTCACTTTCTGTACAAAGTCCTTCATGCAGAATTTTTACATTCTGCTGTGCTGCTACGCAGTGATTTGAATAATTGTGTCCATCTGCACCACAGACTGGAGGGCTGGTTCTATCGCAATACCTCAAAGCAGTGAGGTTATTGTCTATTGGTCCTGTAGCAATACGCGCACCAGCATCTGGCCCACACATTCCTTTTAGATAATGTACTGCTTCACATTGTGTATTATTTGAAAAGACACAGCTAATAACATTCTTTTTTGCGATTGTGTCATAATGCATAACAATATTGTATCCTTGAGATTTACAAAATTGATATGCTTTTTCAATTGGTGGCGAGGATTCTGGTTTTTTCACTATCTCTTTTTTTATTGGTTGTACAACCACCTTTGTTGGTTCTTCTGGTGTATCCGAACATCCTGCACCAACAAGTATGAGTGCAAGAGAGAGAATAATTATTTTTTTAATCTGCATAGTGACAAAAAAAATTGTTCTACAAATATGATTTTATTATATCTGCAGATTTTTTTAATTTCTTTTTTTCTTGTGTGGTTAATTGCAACTCCCAATGTTTTTCTACTCCCATTCTTCCAATAACAGCTGGAGCACCAAGACAGACGCCAGAAATTCCATTCCATGATTTCATATATGTTGTTACTGGCATAATTTTATGTTGGTTGTATAGGATTGCTTCTAAAATATCTGTGATAACTAATCCGATTCCATAAAACGTTGCTCCTTTTCGGTTAATAATTTCGTACGCTTCTTTTCTCACTTTTTTTTCTATCTTGTTTGCAAGTGTTTTTGAAAATTTTTTACTTTTTAGTACAGGAATCCCTCCAATGCTTACAGTACTCCAGGCCACAAATTCACTATCGCCGTGTTCTCCAAGAACAAAACCTTGCACATCTTGTGGACTTACATGAAAGTGTGAGGACAGATGTGATCGAAGTCGTGCAGTATCAAGTGTTGTACCACTTCCAAACACTTGTCCGTGTGGAAGTTTGCTAATTTTTTGTGCTTCGTATGTTAGTACATCAACAGGATTTGCAACAACTAAAATGATAGCTGTTCGCTTTACTTTTCCAATACTCTTAAAAATTGATCGGAGAATATGTTTATTTTTTTCTACAAGATCTAATCGAGTTTCTCCTTTTTTCTGTGGTGCCCCTGCAGTAATAACGAGGATATCTGCATTGCGGGCGTCCTTAAAGTCAGCACCTTTTACACATCCTGTTTCAACAAAACAAAGACCATCAGTAATATCCATGACTTCGCCTGCTTCCTTGTCTTCATTAATATCAATTAAAATAATTTCAGATGCTACGTTTTTTATTGTTGACGCAAAGGCAGCTGTTGATCCTACTGCTCCAGCGCCGATAATGGCAATTTTTGGCGAAGCAAATGTCTTTTTCATATATAGTTTATTTACTTGGATGAAACAAGTATAACAAAAACTCGCCATGGTTGGCGAGTTTTTCTGTATATATCTATATTATCCTTCAATTGTTACACCCATTTGTTTTGCAGTCCCTGCAATGATTTTCATTGCTGCATCAATATCGTTTGCATTTAGGTCTGGCATTTTCTTTTCTGCGATTTCTTTCAATTGTGCTTTTGTGATTTTAGCAACTTTGTCTTTCAATGGATTTCCAGAACCTTTTTTGATTCCAGCTGCTTTTTTTACCAATTCACTAGCAGGAGCAACTTTTGTAATGAAGTCAAAACTTCTGTCTTCATACACATTGATTACTACAGGAACAACTTCGCCTTTTTTGTCAGATGTTTTGTTGTTGAACTGTGTACAAAAGTCTTGGATGTTCAATCCGTGTTGTCCAAGTGCTGGACCAACTGGAGGTGCAGGGTTTGCAGCTCCACCTGGAATTTGCAATTTAATTTGTGTGAGTAATTTTTTTGCCATATTGTTACATTATATTTTACAAATAGAATGAGAAGCTCCGTTAGGACATTCTATATTGTTTACAATTTTTTCACTTGCAGTGCATCAAGCTCAACCGGTGTTTCTCTTCCAAACATGCTGACCAATACTTTAATTTTTCCACGTGCTTCGTCAACAGAAGATACTTTTCCTTCCATATTCTTAAATGGTCCATCAATAATTCTAATTGGGTCATCAACAGCAACATCAATTTTATGTGTTGGTTCTTCAACAGTCATACGACCCATGAGTGATTCAACTTCTTTTGGATCAACAGGGACAGGAGTTGTTCCAGAACCGACAAATCCGGTTACGTTTGGTGTGTTTCTAACAACATACCATGAATCATCGTTCACAATCATTTCTACAAGAACATATCCTGGGAAGATTTTTTCTTCTACTACTTGTCGCTTTCCATGTTTGATTTTAATTTTCTTTTCTTTTGGAACTAAAACAGTAAAAATCTTATCAGACATATCAAATGTATCGATACGCTGTTCAAGATTTCTTTTTACGTTTTCCTCGTATCCGCTGTATGTGTGGAGCACATACCATCTGCGGCCGAGTTCTAATGTTTGTTTTGCCATATAAAAATGTGAGGATTTATAGTACCAATCCAAGGATAATATTTAGTATATAATCGAGAACACCGAAGAAAACGGCTACTCCGACTGTCATTACAATAACAACTATTGAATAATTTGTTGTTTGCTTCTGTGTTGGCCATGTGACTTTTCGGAGTTCAGATATAGCTCCACGGAAGTAGTCTTGTGCCTTTTTGATGAAGTTCATACTTTCAAGTATTTAAAAACGGCCCTGGGCCGGAATTGATGGCGTTAGTATATATAGATTTTGCCTTATTGTCAAGCCTAAAGGGTGGAATATTGAATATTTGGCTAAAATTGGCATAAAAAAACAAGGCCTGTGATAGCCTTGTCTTTGATTCTATTTAGATATCAAGATTTTTTACACTCTTTGCATGCGTTTGGATGAATTTCTTCCGTGGAGCAACTTCACTTCCCATAAGAATATCAAATACTTCGCTCGCACGTTCTGCGTCCTCGATAGACACTCGCTTCATAAGTCTACTCTCTGGGTTCATGGTTGTTTCCCATAATTGTTCTGGATTCATTTCACCAAGACCTTTGTATCGTTGCATAGAAAGTTTTTTCTTTGCTGATTTTTTAGACTTTGATTCTTCTGCTTCATTTTCTGTTTCATTGTTTTCTTCTTCAATATCTACATCTTCATCTTTAAATCCATGTTTCTTTTTATATTCTTCAAGTGCCTCATCATTGTAAAGCCATGTTACGTCTTTTCCATTTTTAATACTATACAATGGTGGCTGTGCAATATATAAGTGATCATTATTAATTATTTCTGGGAAATATCGGAAAAATAGAGTCAGTAATAGTGTCCGAATATGAGATCCATCAACATCTGCATCTGTCATGATGATAATTCTGTGGTATCGCAATTTTTCTAGGTCAAACATTTCACCAATATTTGTTCCAAGTGCAATGATCAAAGATTTCAATTCATTGTTTTGTAAAATTTTGTCTAGTCGAGCACGTTCAACATTTAATACTTTTCCTCGGAGTGGAAGAATGGCTTGTGTATGTCTGTCACGTCCTTGCTTTGCAGATCCACCAGCAGAATCACCCTCAACAATATATAGTTCAGAAATTGCTGCATCACGGCTTGAACAATCTGCGAGTTTTCCAGGAAGTGTAAATCCTTCGAGTGCACTTTTTCTTAACACTGTATCTCTTGCAAGACGCGCTGCTTTTCTTGCGCGAGCTGCAAGTAGACATTTTCCAATGATTGCTTCTGCATCTTTTGGATGTTCTTCCAAAAAGATCATTAGTGCTTCACCAAACACTCCTTCCACAGCGGGCTTTACTTCTGGGTTTCCAAGTTTTCCTTTTGTTTGTCCTTCAAATTGTGGTTCAGGAATTTTTACAGAGATAATTGCTGTCAATCCTTCTCGTACATCTTCACCAGAAAGGTTTGCATCTTTTTCTTTTAACAGTCCTTTGTTTCTTGCGTATGTATTGAGTGTTCTTGTGAGTGCAGAGCGGAAACCAGATACATGCATTCCACCATCTGGGTTTGTAATATTGTTTGCAAAGGCAAATAATAGTTCATTGTAATCGTTTGTATATTGCAATGCAACTTCTACAAATACCTCTTCTACTTGTTTTTCAACGTAGAAAACATTTTGATGTTTTGCTTCTCTATTTTTATTTATGTGGCGAACATAACTTGATATTCCACCTTCAAAATAAAATTGGTAAGAGTTGTCTTTGAGTCCTACAGCAGATGCATCTTTTTCTTTTTCAGCATCAGATCGTTGGTCAACAATATGCAGTTTCACACCTTTTGTAAGGTATGCTTGCTGACGAAGGTGGTCAATAATGACTTTCCAATTATATTCAAGATTTTCAAAGATTTCTTCGTCGGCTCGGAACGAGATTGTTGTTCCAGTGTGTTTTGATTTTCCAGTAGATTTTACTTTTGCTACGCGTTTTCCACGTTTGTATTCTTGAAACCAAATTTTACCATCTCTGTGAACCTCTGCTTTTACATGTGTTGAAAGTGCATTTACAACAGACACACCCACACCATGAAGACCACCAGAAACCTTGTATCCGCCATCTCCAAATTTTCCCCCAGCATGGAGTTTTGTCATAACCAGCTCAAGAGCACTTACTTTTTCTTTTGGATGAATATCAACTGGAATACCACGACCGTTATCTGTAACAGATACCCAGCTATCTGGTAATAATCGAATAATAATGTCAGTACAATGTCCGGCCATTGCTTCATCGAACGCATTGTCAACAACTTCCCAAATCATGTGGTGAAGACCACGTGTTCCTGTTGATCCAATATACATTCCAGGACGTTTTCTTACAGCCTCAAGTCCTTCGAGAACATTAATATTTTTTGCACTATATCCAGAAGAAGCTGCCTTTTTGGGCGCCTTTGTTTTTTTTGCAGGACTCTTTGCTGCTGGTTTCTTTTTTATCGCTGTTTTTTTCTTTTCGATTTTCTTTTTTGGCATAGCGTGAGATAAGGTTAGAACGGAGGTAGTGTAACATAAATATGCAAGGGTTACAAGGGTGTTATTCTCATGAATTTTGTTGTATAATTACATCACTACATTGTTAGGTATGTTTTTAAAAGATAAAAAACAATCTAATTTTCAACGATACATTGATGCAAGTAATGATTTGTCGAACAAAGAATTGAAATGGGGAGATTGGTATGTTCGTCACAAGCAATTGCTCGGTCAGATTGGAACTGGTGCACTCATTTTGTTTGCGCTTATTTTCAATGTATATGCATTGTTTGGATGGGGCAACTATCTTTTTTTTGGACTTGTTGAAGATAATGAACTAGCAAAGCAGGCTGTTGCAAGTACACAAAATTATTATCGTATTCAACCACTATATAAGGCGATTCCACTACAGATTGATGACGTCACAGTATTTTCTCCTGGTCCTGGAAGACATGATTTTGTAGCACGTGTTACCAACCCAAACAAACAATTTATGGCAACAGTTTCTTATGAATTTTCTTTTGATGGAGGAAAAACTGAGGTCAAACAAACAACACTTCTTCCACAAGAACAGAGGCCTGTGGGTATTCTCGGACATGAAACAAAAGGATTTCCAACAAATGCACGACTGCAAGTCGTCTCTGTAGATTGGGATAGAGTGAATCCTCATGTCATAAAAGATATTGAAGATTATGTTGACCAACGAGTGCAGTTTGTTTTCAGTGATTTTGAGTTTATTAAGAAAAGTGCTGCAGATAATATTCCATCAAACATGATCCAATTTGATATTGAAAATAATTCAACCTTTAGTTATTGGAGCCCAATGTTTTACATCGAGTTATTGCAGGGGTCACAAGTCGTCGGAATAACACAAATAACAATTGATAAATTTCTTGCAAGAGAAAAACGTTCTGTTGACTTACGCAACACGCTTGATAGTTTGTCTGTTTCTGATATCCGTCTTTATCCTGTTGTAAATATTTTTGATCAGAATGAATTCATGGATGTTCTTGTGACACCAGCAAAAACTGGAAATTAGGTTTTAGGATAATAGGGCTTGTCTGTCATCTCGACCTGCCTGCCGGCAGGCAGGCTCACTCCGTTCGCTCGAGATGACAAAAAGGAGGCTGCTTGATTCCTCCTTTTCCAATTTTATCAGACCTCGTTCAGAGGTTTTTTGTATCTTGTGCCTTGTATCTTAAATATGGTACTGTAATTTCGTATGTCACTCCTTTCAAGAAAATTCATTCTTGTCTATAGATTTGACTGGATACTTGCGATCCTTGTTTTTATTTTAACGGCAATTGGACTAGCAGCAATTTATAGTGTTGACCTTTCCCAAGGTGAGGCACTTATTTATTTTCCAACACAGTCAATAGCACTCATACTTGGTATTATTGTTTTGTTGGTTGCATCATTTATCCATATAAGTGTGTACCAGTCAGCTTCTCAATGGCTCTATGTTGCTTCTTTGATTCTCTTAATTGCAGTGTTATTTTTGGGACAAACAATTCGTGGAACAACAGGGTGGTTTCGGTTTGGAGGTTTTTCTTTTCAACCGGCTGAGTTTGCAAAACTCGGTTTTATTCTTTTTATTTCAAATTGGATTTACAAATACAATCGACGATTTGATAGTTGGCAATTTGTTGTTTCGAGTGGATTGATTATGTTCAGTATTGTTGCACTTATTATGCTCCAACCAGATTTTGGTTCAGCATTAATTATTGCTGCAATATGGTTTGGATCTCTTGTGTTGACTGGAACAAAAAAAAGATACATTGGATATATTCTTGGATCAGGATTACTATTATTTATTATCGGATGGTTTTTTATTTTTGCACCATATCAAAAAGATCGTCTTGTCACGTTTTTGCAACCTGAGCGTGATCCGCTTGGTGCAGGATATAATGTGCAGCAGTCAATGATTGCAATTGGTGCTGGAAGATTTTTTGGAAGGGGACTTGGTTTTGGTTCTCAGAGTCAATTACATTTTTTGCCAGAAGCACATACTGACTTTATATTTGCAGTTATTGGGGAAGAGCTTGGATTTATTGGTGTAGGACTTGTTTTGGGATTATATTTTTTACTTTTGTGGCGTCTTCTTTCCATAGCACGCCAAACAAGAGATGATTTTTCTGCCTATGTTGTGTTGGGAGTGTTACTTTTCTTTTTTATTCAAATGATTGTTAATATTGGAGCCACTGTTGGTCTACTTCCTGTGACTGGATTGACTCTTCCTTTTATTAGTTATGGTGGTTCTTCACTTTTGATTAATTTTGCAATGATTGGAATAGTGCAAAGCGTTGTGTTGTCTGGAAAGCGGTGATTTCCTAGAGGGAACATTATTAATAAAACTTGGCTTAGTGTAGCCAAGGATTACTAAATATTTGGCTTAGTATAGCCATTTTTTTATTTTTTCAAGCAGGGAAGGGTCTTGACAAAACCTTTTTTTTGTGTTATACTGTGCTGTTAAAAATCAAAAAGAGTTTGTCGTAGGTACGGCCCTTACAACCCAACTATTCATCATCTCTGGAGAGAGGATTGGTGGAAATGTACATTATCTTGTTTCACACTCGAATAAACAAGATAGTGAAATTCAAGCATTTCGCATCACACCTTCTACCAAGAAGGTGTTTTGTTTTCCGGCCTAAAGGCCGGATTGCAGAAAGAGTATGTTTGAGGTAACAGAAAAGAGCGAACAGCTGAGGGACAAAATATATTACCTGCCCAACACGTCCGTCGCTCTTCTCTGTTGAATCAAACTCAAACAAACAAACGTTCTTTCCATATCAAGTCAACAATTGTTGCTGAGGAAAATTCTCCCAACGTATGCCTAGCCATAGGTGTATACGCTGGGGGGATTTACCGAACTCCTAGTGTTTATCTGATTGCACGGTGCATGAAAGAAAACAGTGGTTGGCGTGCCTGGATTGGTGCGCTATAGAACTCAGACCGAGTTTACACATAGGTTGCCATTTCAACGGAGAAGAAAAATGGCTAGCAGCAGCAAGAAGAGCACGTCCAACAAGCGCCCCAACGTCAAGCGCGTCAACGTCAAGTCCATGGCGCCGCGTCTGAAGCGTGTCAAGATGTCCGAGCTCGCGCCCGATCCGAACATGTTCAAGGGCCTGGCCGGCGTGTCCACGGACAAGCGCACCACGTCCTACTGGCAGAACAAGGCCGTCCAGGCTGGCATGTCCGATGACGAGATCAAGGGGCTGAAGCTGACGGAGCTGAAGGAAGCGGTCCGCGAGGCCCAGATCCAGCAGCGCCTGAAGGACGACCAGCGTACCATGCGCGAGCGCGAGCATGACCTGCAGCGCGCGATCCGTGCGTGTCGTCGGGCCTACTTCGCCGGTGATCAGGACAAGCTCCGCCAGCTGTGCGAGCGTTTCTCGTTCACCTACGACGACTTCGTCGCCGACATCAAGGCGGAGGAGGCGGAGAAGGCGGCTGAGCAGCGCGAGCGCGAGGCCAAGCGCAACGGCAAGGGGCAGGATCGGCAGAAGCAGCGCGCGCGTCGTCGGAACTTCGTGAACAAGCGTCGGCAGCGCGAGAACGAGCAGTTCGAGGCCACGCGTCGTGAGCACCTCGGTCGCAACGGCAACCTCGGTCCGATCCGCGTCGACCCGCGCAACGAGTACGGCGAGCTGCGCTCGCAGTGCGTGAACTGGTTCGGCGCCAAGCGGCAGGACGAGATCACGTTCCAGCCGCGCGGTCCGGTCGGTGAGATCCCCCGTCGGTCGTCCAACTTCGAGACCGACACCACCAAGCCCGACACCTCGTCCAACACGTCCGACACCGCGATCGCCGCGTAGTTCAACCGCTCGTCGGTTCGTCCGGCTCAACAACTCATCGCAACGCGATACAGGAGATTAATGACTTGATAGAGAAGCACACTTCGGGATGGCGGAAGTTGTGTGGATGACATAAACAGCATTTAGGGGTGATTGATGTTCCTCTAGTCTGAAAGGACGAAGCCTCGGCAGCAGAATCTCATCAAGGAGGGTTTCGCGGACGATGTATTCAAACCCATCGTCCGCAACCCAACTCTCTTCCTCTTTTTTACAAGAGGGGGAGTGAGGGAAGACTTCCTATCCCACTGCTGGCTTCAGCCAGTACAATACATATTACGGTTTGTGAGTACAAACACTCGCACTCTCTCCCCGCAATACGCCTTGTCTGGCTGTTGCTAGCAGTGAGAGACTGATCTACATCTTGCTTGTCAGCATATAGATCAGGAAACACAAAACACCTCGCCAATGCGGCGAGGTGTTTTTATTATGTTATTTGTTTTTTTGAATTAATTTTTTCTCAATGCAAGTTTTCTGACTTTCGATTCAAGATTTGTGTGAAGTTTAATAAGTCCATCTACATGATGAATGATTGTATTTTCTGTTTGTCTAAATTTTTCGTCTACTTTCTCGAATCTTTTATCAATCTGGTCAAATCTTTCGTCTACTTTCTCGAATCTTTTATCAATCTGGTCAAATCTTTCGTCTACTTTCTCAAATCTTTCATCAATTTTTTTAAATTTAGTATTTACCTCTTTTCTAAATTCCTGGAATTCATCTTTAGAAACAGCATTGTCCTTAATAAAAATAACAACCTCTAAAATTTCTTGTAGTAGGTTGTGTTGTTTGGCCTCCTTTTGCAGATGTAGTGAGATTAATAATAGTGTATTCACTATAAGGTGCAGATATTTTTTTGTCAAAAGAATTCGCAAAAAGTGCCTGTTTTTTTCACTTTTGTTTAAAATAAGGGGTATTTCGTACACAGGCTACTCTATTCTTCATAGACAAATACTTGACGATTTTCTATACTTATGATAGAGTGTTGCCACTGTGAGATTATTTATGGCCACACAATAAATTGCTATATGGGGTCAAAAAAATCTTTACCAACTCCTGAACAAGGTTCATTTTTTGACAAGTTGCAGCAAGGTGTTTCGTACATGCGAAATTGTCCTTTATGTGACGAATCATATACTGAACAGGGAGTTGATGTGTTATTTGAACAAGCTGGTGTGCATCTTGTACACATTACGTGTGAAGTGTGCTCAGGAAAAGTGTTGACCATTGTAACTCTTTCTTCAATAGGCATGACTTCTGTTGGATTGTTTACTGACTTACATCCTGACGACGTGGTACGTTGTTACGATAAAGAACCAATAAGTGAAGATGATGTATTGCATTTTCATCACATTCTTAATAAACAATCACAACCATTTAGTAGCTTGCTTCAATCACAAAAATAATGAACTGATAACTATTAAATAATATTATGAATTTTTCTCTTACAGCGACAAAACGTGATTCAGGAAGTCCACAAGCTTTGCGTGAAAGTGGTTCTATTCCTGCAGTACTTTATGGTCCAGAAATTGACCCAGTTTCTATTTCTTTTGACTACAACACATTTGACAAACTTTATTCAGAAGCTGGTGAATCTACCATGATTGATGTTGTAGTAGATGGTGCAGAACCTGTAAAATCTTTGATTCAAGATATCCAATACGATCCAGTAAAAGATACAATCACTCATGTAGATTTGCGACAAATTAAGATGGGTGAAGAAATGTCTGCTGTTATTGCTCTTGAATTTGAAGGTGAGCCAGCAGCAGTAAAAGAACTTGGTGGAACATTGTCTCGATCTGTTCGAGAAGTAAATGTTCGATGTCTTCCAAAAGATTTGGTGTCAAATATTGTAGTTGATCTTACTGTTTTGAAAACATTTGATGATGCAATTTCAATTGGTGATCTTGTTCTTCCAGAAGGAATCAAGGTCACAGATGAACCCACAACACTTGTTGCAAAAGTAGCAGCACCACTTACTGAAGAACAGTTGAAAGCTATGGAAGAAACACAAGAAGCAAGTGTTGCAGACGTTGAGGTTGATGGAGAAAAGAAGGAAGGTGACGATGCTGCAGAGGGTGATGAAAAAGAAAAGAAAGAAGATGCTCCTGCTGAAAAGAAAGAATAATATTTCAACAAAGAACAGGCCACAATGCCTGTTTTTTATTTTAGTGATGTAGTATACTGATCTAACAAAAGAAGAATTATGAAAAATAAGGACATTGACTATATCTACATATTATCTGCAGTGGTATTCCTAACCGGAGTGCTTCTTTTGATTTGGTTTGGATATCAATTTGTTATTGGAAATTCACCAAAAACAGCAATTGAAAATTTAATTTCAAATGAGCAAACAGATGATTTGGGGTGTGATCACCGTCGTCTTATTGATGGGGTGTGTGTTGAAAAGAAAAAAGAAATTGATCCAGAGATTATTGCTGTGATGGTTGAAAACCATGTTCATGCGCGCCCACAGTCTGGACTTGTTGACGCTGCCATTGTATATGAAGCGCCGGTAGAGGCAAATTATTCTCGTTTTATGCTTGTATATCCAAAGGATGAAGATGTGAAAAAGGTTGGACCAGTAAGAAGTGCGCGCCCATATTTTCTTGATTGGCTCAGTGAATATGGAAATCCAATGTACATGCATGTTGGCGGTTCACCAGCAGCATTGGATCTTATTAAAGAGCATAAGATATTTAACCTAAATGAATTTTATCGTGGGTGGTATTATTGGAGAAGTAAAGATAGATTTGCACCACACAATACGTATACATCTAGTGAACTTTGGAATAAAGCGTGGGACGATTATTATGTTGAAACAGAGACAACAAGTACAAAGCCATGGGCGTTTGATATTGTTGAGCCATGTATAGAAGATGAATCATGTGTTCATGAATTAGATGTAACATTTCTTGCTCCTAATTACAAAGCATCGTGGAAGTTTAATACAACCACACTTCAGTACGAACGATATCAAGTTGGGAAACGACATGTAGATCAAGATCTACGTCCCATTATTGTTGACACAATTATTGTCCAACATGTAAAATCAACAGTTCTTGATGCAATTGGTCGGCTAGAAATTGAGACACTTGGAACTGGTCCTGTTTCTGTGTTTAAAGACGGGCTAAAAATTGATGGAGCGTGGGTAAAAACTGACAGAAAGCAAAAAACAAGATGGCTCGACAGCGATGGAAACGACATTACATTAAAGCCAGGAAAAATTTGGATTGAAGTAGTGAATCAACGGGCTCAAGTTGAGCACGATTAATTTATATTTTAAATGATAAAATCCGATCTTGCCCTGCAAGATCTTTTTTTATTTCAATAGAAGTGTTTGAAAGTATTTTTTTAATATATGCACTCAATGCTTTTGATTGAGAGGGATCAATTTCAAAGAAACAGGTTATCTCTGTTGCAGTGAGTGTTTTTATTTGATCTATTAATTTTTTATATAATTCCAATCCATTGTCATTTGCAACAAGCGCGTTTTTTGGTTCTCGTTGAATTGACTGCTCGTCTTGAAATTGTTTTTCTGTAAGGTAGGGAAGGTTTGCAGTAATAATAATTTTTTTGTTTTGCAAATTTTCATGCAATATTGGTTGCAAAAGATTTCCTTTAAAAAACGTAATGTCTACATTGTGTTTTTGAGCATTCTTTTTTGCGACTCGAAGTGCGTGCTTTGAAATATCAATAGCAAAAACTTTTTTATATGAATTTTTTATATTTTTTAACATAGAAATTGGGATACATCCAGTACCAGTCCCCACATCAATCAATATATCAGCCGCTTCCTTGAGTGCTGCTTCTACAAGTATTTCGGTATCTGGACGAGGAATAAGTGTGTGCTTGTTTACAGTAAAATCAAAACCAAAAAATTCTTTGGTTCTTATAATCCGTGCAACAGCATATCCTTTTTTCCTCATTCGAACCATATTGAAGAACCGTATTCTTTGGATCACATCAGCAATATATTCTGGATGGGAAACAACAAACTCGCGAGGTTTCGCGAGTACGTGTGCAAGAAGTACTTCTGCATCAAGTGCATCAATATCTGCCTGCAAAAGGAGCTGTTTAACTGTCTTGTGTTTGATCACGTTTTTCATAATCAGCTTCTCGTAGTGCGCTAATCACACAATCAAGATCACCATTGAGAATAGTTTCTATATTGTTCCAATTTTTGTGAATTCTGTGGTCAGTGATTCTGTCTTGAGGGAAATTATATGTACGGATTTTTTCACTTCTGTCTCCAGTTCCAATTTGGTTTTTTCTTTTTGAATCAATTTCTGCTTGCTTTTTTGCTTGCTCTGCCTCAAAGATTCTTGCTCGAAGCACGCTCATAGCCTTGCTCTTATTTTTTATCTGAGATTTTTCATCCTGACATTGCGCAACAATCCCAGTTGGGACGTGTGTGATGCGGACAGCAGAATATGTTGTGTTTACACTTTGTCCACCATTTCCACTTGCACAGTACGTATCAATACGAAGGTCTTGCGCTTTAATTTCAATTTCTTCTTCTTCAATTTCTGGGAGTACAGCAACACTCGCGGTTGATGTATGGATTCGTCCTTGTTTTTCTGTTTCAGGAACACGTTGTACACGGTGAACCCCCATTTCATATTTCATATCTGCGTATACATTTATTCCCTCAATTGAAAAGATTGCTTCTTTGTATCCTCCAATACCAATTCTATTTTCACTGAGCAGTTGTGTTTTCCAATCTTTACTTTCAGCATACTTTGTATACATGCGCATAAGTGAACCAGCAAACAATGCAGCTTCGTCCCCACCAGCTCCTGCACGAATTTCAATAATGACATTCTTTTTGTCTAATGGATCTTTTGGTCGTGTTAGGAGTGTAAGTTCTTCCTCAAGAGTATTTTTTCTGTCACGTAGCTGAATTACTTCACCTTCTGCAAGAACGCGAAGCTCTTCGTCTTGTTCACTTGCAATAATTGCTTCTGTTTCTCCTAGTTCTTTTGAAACATTTTCAAACATGTATATTTTTTCAACAATTGGCTTCAGTTCGCTGTATTCTTGTGAGGTACTTTTTAGCTTTTTTTGGTCACCAATAACAGCAGGATTTTGTAAATCTTGCTCAAGTTTTTCGAACTTTTCTTTCAATTGTATATATTTTTCATTCATAGAATTTATCCTCCTATGCTCATCTCTGTACTCGCTCCAGCACGTCAGTCGCAACTGACGTGTCACGCTTCATACAGGTGAGCTTCGAAGGATGTCGCTAACATTATTTGAATTTTGGTTCTTCAAAATTGCAAGGTGGGAAGTGTTTTTAATAATATGATTCTATTAATCTGGCTCCATTATAGCATATAAAAAACAGACGCATTCGCGCCTGCTTTCTATGGACGAAGCTATTTTGAAGTTTCTTTTGTAGCTTTTTCTTCTTTCTTTGCAGTAGCCTTTGTTTTCTTTCCTTTTTTTCCTTTTCTTGTTGCAGCAGCTGCAGCTTGTTTCTTTGCACGTTCTTGAAATTTCTCAACACGGCGTGCTGTATCGATAAGAATTTGCTTCCCAGTATAGAATGGGTGAGACGCTGATGAAATTTCAACATGGATGACATAGTGCTTTACGCCATCGATATCTCGAGTTTCTTCTGATGTCATTGTTGATGTTGTGATAAATTCTTCATTACAAGAAGTATCGACAAAAACGACAGGATGACTTGTTGGATGAATATCTTTTTTCATAAACAAAATGTGTATAAGAATTTGGCTCAAATTGCCTAATATTGAAAGTGGCAGCAGTATAGCATGGGAACAATTTCTTGTCAATACGAAAAGGCTTTAAAGGCCATAAATGCCGTAAATGTTTAACCAGGACAGAACATGGGTTTAAAAAAGCCTTTAGAGCCTTTACGGCCTTTATGGCTTTTGTTGGATTGACAAATTTCTCTCTATATAGTATTATCTTTCTCGTATTGCCATTTGATAGAAACATTCATGGCTGCTATAATACTTCCACTATGGTAGAAATCATTCTTACAATTATACAAGCTGTCCTGTCTATATTGCTTATTGTCGCTATTTTGCTTCAGCAAAAAGGTGCAGGTCTTGGGGCTGCGTTTGGTGGTTCTGGGACAATGTTTACAACAAAGCGTGGTATAGATTTGGTCATACATAAGACCACTATTGTTCTATCTATTCTCTTCTTTGGTTTTGCACTTGTAGCACATCTCATCTAATGTTTTTATAAACATTTGCTGCCAAAACCTTTAATTATTATATTTCTTGAACTCGGCATATGCCGAGTATCGAGGTTGATATAAATACTGTGCGTGAAAGATTCTTTCATAAACTCCTAAAGCGAATTGATCGTCTCCGTGGAGTGAGGCCACTGGTTTCTCGTCGTCATGATATTGAATTGTTACGACGAGTGCATAAACGAGTATTTCCTCGTTTTCATCAAATCAGACATATTAAAAAAATTCTAACTCGTCGTGAGTCGCAGATTTTTCATATAAGCCTTCTTATTTTTGTTGTCAGTATAGTGTGGTCAGGGATGATTTTGATAAATACACAACGACAGGAAATTGCTGCATCAGGTGGAAGACATATAGAAGGTGTTGTTGGATCTCTACAACGTGTTAATCCTTTGTTTGCATCTGTAAATGATGTTGATAAAGATTTGGTGCGTTTGGTTTATTCAGGATTGATGAGATATAACAGCCAACAACAGTTAGTTCCAGATCTTGCTGCATCCTATCAAGTAAGTGAAGATGAAAAAGTATATACATTTAAACTTCGCGAAGATGTATTGTGGCATGATGAACAGCCATTTACTGCATATGATGTTGTCTTTACCATTGAAACAATTCAAAATCCATTGGTAAGTAGTCCACTTCGTGTGGCGTTTGATGGTATTGCTGTTGAAGCAGTAGATGATTATACTGTGACCTTCACTCTTTCAGATCCATTTCAACCATTTCTTTCATCTCTTGTCGTGGGAATCATTCCAGAACACATTTGGATTGATATTAGTCCTGAACGGGTTACATTGGCACAGAAAAATATTCAGCCAATTGGAACAGGACCGTTTATGTTTAAAAAATTTGCAAAAGACGAAACAGGATTCATCTATAGTTATGAGTTGAAGCGATTTGAATCATATTATGATGAACTTCCGTATCTTGAAGAATTTGCATTTCGTTTCTTTCCTGAATACGAAGGTGCAAGTGGTGCAATCAGTGCAATTAGAGAACAAAAGATTGGTTCTCTAAACTATGTACCATATGACTTGCGAGAAAAGGTTGAGCGAAAAAATATTGAACTTCGAACATTGCGATTGCCACAGTATACTGCGTTATTTTTCAATCAAAAGAATCAACCAGTTCTTGAAGATAAAAATGTTAGAACAGCACTCACTATTGCACTTGATAAAGACAGAATTATAAGTCAGAGTATTGGTGGAGAAGGACAGGTTATTGATAGTCCGTTGTTGCCTGGATCTCCTGGACATAATCCTGACATTACAAAGGTTCCATACAGTGTTTCTGATGCAAATGATTTGTTAGACAAAACATGGTCTCGCATTAGTGCGGCTGATTATCGTGAACTCCGTAAAGCAGATATCTTAAAATCATTTGAAGAAGAATTGAAAAAAGAAGAAGAGGCTGCGAAAGCATCAGAAGCAGAAGGGGAAGAAGGAGATACTGCGGCAACAAACGAACATGCAACGTCATCAATTCGTTTGGCGCTTGAAGAAAGGATTGAAAAGGAATTAGATCAAGAGTTGCATGAAGCGCAAACATTTTATAGAAAAAATAAGGATGACAATATTCTTACAATTACGATTGTTACAAGTAATACACCTGAATTTGAAAAGGCATCAAAGTTGATTGCTGGGTATTGGCAAGAAATTGGTGTGAATACACGTATTGAATATGTGTCATCAAAAGATATCACAAGAGAAGTATTGAAAACCAGAAAATATGATGTGTTATTGTATGGGTTAATTGTTGGTGAGAATCCTGATCAGTATCCGTTCTGGCATTCTAGTCAAATTGATTTCCCAGGATTGAATCTTT
Organism: uncultured Gammaproteobacteria bacterium; assembly: GCA_965231005.1. Taxonomy (GTDB): domain Bacteria; phylum Patescibacteriota; class Patescibacteriia; order Magasanikbacterales; family UBA922; genus CAZTEU01. The sequence goes on along the minus strand of OZ246405.1, from coordinate 136,101 downwards.
CTCGTTATGTAAATAGAAAATTAGATGGTATTTTAGAAAAAGCAAGAGAAACAACAGACGAAGAAGAGCGAAAGAAACTATATATCCAATTTCAAGATATTGTATTGGATGCCAAACCTGCGATTTTCTTGTATACTCCTATATATACATACGCAACAACAGATAAGATTAAAGGATTGACTGTTACAAATATTTTTTCTCCAACAGACCGTTTTGCAGACGTGACAAAATGGTACGTAAAAACTAAAAAGAAATGGAAAAATAAGAACTAAGATTTCTTTATTTTCCGTACACGTGTTTGAGGCTTTTTCTCAGCACACAATATATTAACTTTATTATATTAGGATACAGAGATAACGTTTTCTCTATTTCCTATACTATTCATTACAAATATTATGATGAAACCTCGTCCAAAAGGACCTGCGGTTCGACGTAACAGTGGTGCTCGTAAAACAAGACGAAGTACGACGAAACGAACGCCTACACGTACTTCTGAGGGAAGCTCACAAGAGCAACAAAGAAAACACACAGGTCCATCAAAAAAAGGAGAAGCTCGTACAAAGAAAGGAGTTTCTCGTGCTAAGTCTCAAAAAAAGGGACATAAAAAATTTAAGCGAAATAGTAGCCCTCCTCCTAGAAGGAAAAGTGTTCATATTCGTGAAGCACACAATGGAAAAAGAAAAGCAGTCCCTAAAATTCAGAAAGGAACATTGCGTATTATTCCAATTGGTGGGTGTGAAGAAGTTGGTCGCAACATGACCATTTTCGAATATGAAAATGACATTGTTATTATTGATATTGGAATTCAGTTTCCAGAAGAGGATCAACCAGGAATTGATTACATTATTCCGAATACAAAGTACTTAGAAGGAAAAGAAAAAAATATTCGCGGTGTTATTTTCACGCATGGTCATCTTGACCACATTGGTGGCGCCCCTATTGTTGTAGAAAAATTAGGAAATCCACCTATTGTTGCTCGTCCGTTGACACTTGCACTTATAAAACATAAGCAAGAAGATTATAAAAAGGGAACAGCAAGTAAGCTGAAAATAATTACAGTAAAAAAATTAAAAGATAAAGTAAAACTTGGAAAATTTACAGCGAAGTTTTTTCAAGTTGAACACTCAATTATGGATTCTATGGGTGTTGTGTTAGAAACACCTGCAGGATCTGTGATTCATCCTGGTGATTGGACTATGGAAAGAGATGAAAAAGGAAAAACTCATTTGCGGTACGATCAATTGGCAAAAATTAAACAGCGCCCAAGTATTCTCATGCTTGAAAGTTTGGGTTCTCTCAATGAAAAGCGTCATGGGACATACAAGGAAATGTACGAGAATCTTCAGAACATTCTTGCTGACGCACCTGGAAGAATTGTGATTGCAACATTTTCATCACAAGTTGAACGAGTAAAATGGGTGATTGAAGCTGCAAAAAAACTTGGGAAACTTGTTGCCCTCGATGGGTATAGCATGAAAATGAATATTGAAATTGCAAAAGAGCTTGGCTATGTAAAATTGCCAAAAGGAATTCTTATTGATGTAAAGCAAGTAGATAAATATCCAGAGAATAAAGTGGTTATCATTTGTACTGGTGCGCAAGGAGAAGAAAATGCAGTTCTCAATAGAATTGCAAGCGGACGACATCGTACAGTACAGCTCAGAAAGCATGATACTGTGGTATTTTCCTCTTCCATCATTCCAGGGAATGAAAGAACTATCCAGCGTTTAAAAGATAATATTTATCGACAGTGTGAAAATGTGATTCACGGTGATGTTATGGATGTTCATATTAGTGGACATGCAACACGAACAGACATTACAGATATGCTTGATCAGGTAAAACCAGATTATTATGTTCCAGTCTATGCAAACCATTTCTTTTTGAAAGAAGCAGAAACACTTGCTGTAAAACATGGATTTGCAAAAGAAAATATTGTTGTGCCAGACAATGGAACAGTTATTGAACTGAGCAAGAAAGGATTGGAAGTACTAAAACAAAAAGCAGTCAGTGATTATGTGTTTGTTGATGGACTTGGTGTAAGTGACACACAGCATATTGTTCTTAGAGATCGTCAAGTTCTTGCAGAAGATGGTATGGTTGTGGTGATTGCAACAGTTCGTGCTAAGACTGGAAAATTGGTTCACAATCCAGATATTATTTCTCGTGGTTTTGTCTTTTTGAAAGATAATAAAAAACTGATCGAAGACATCCGTCACAAAGTGAAAAAAATGGTAACAGAAAGTGATCCAAAAAATTGGGTAGACACAAATCAGTTTAAAAATGATGTCCGAGACAAAATTGGTCAATTCATTTATACTAAAACACAGAAGCGGCCAATGGTATTGCCGGTCGTAATCGAAGTATAAAATTTCTTTGTATGATGAAGAAGCTTAAGCAAAGAAAAGAATTTGAAAATAATTGGGTTAAGCTTTTTGTTGATACAGTTGAGCGAAAAGACGGATCAGTTGCAGACTATGCATTCATTGATAGGGGAGATATGCGTGCACCACTTATTGTTCCAATGACTGATGATGGAAAACTTGTTATTCTAAAAGAGTGGCGCTATCCGATTAAAGATTGGACATGGAATTTCCCGCATGGATATCGAAATGATGATGAAAGTACTATTGATGCTGGAAAACGTGAATTAAAAGAAGAAGCTGGTATTTTTGCAAAAGAGGTTATAGAACTTGGGAAATTAACAATTGATCCAGGGATTAATAGTGCAAGTACACCAATATTGCTAGCTAGAGGGCTTGAGTTCGGAGAAACAAGCCAAGATCAAGGAGAGCTAATTGAAGTCCACACATTTCCAATTGAAAAAATTGAGCAGATGATAGTTGATGGTGAAATAAAAAATGGATGGACCATAGCAGTGTTAACAAAGCTTCGTTTATTTTTAGAAAGAGAATAATATAATTTATTTGTTTATGAAAAAACTATATAGATCAAAAAAACACAAACTCATTGGAGGAGTTTGTGGTGGGATCGCAGAATATTTCAAAGTCGATCCAAATGTCGTTCGAATCATTTTTGCGCTTGGCATATTACTGACAGGATTTTTTCCTCTTGTCATTCTCTACCTCATTGCATACTGGCTTATTCCAGAAAAAGGTGATCCATCTGTAATAGATGGGGAGGTTGTATAGTTCGTTTGACAACAATAGTTTAAATGGCTATAGTATATACATATGAGAAATCAAATATTAACAACGCATCGTTGGAGCAAGGTACTTAAACTAGTGCTCCGTTAATGTTTGGTTAAAACACATACACATAAACATCCACGGAGTACGCTCCGTGGTTTTTATTTAAGTTTATGGCGTATGAAAAAGAGACAAAATGTAATTTTATTGCCAGGACAGGAGGAAGTATTCAGTTTGGAAGAGGAGGATGGTGTTATTGATTCCAAAAATATAACAAGAGGACTATTGGTCATATTGGTTGTGAAAAATTTAGGTGACCTGGTGGTAATATTCATAGAATTCCTAAAAAATATTTTCTAAATAATATGCATGCACGTGTAATTATTTCTAAAAATTGGTGGTGGGTACTACGCAATCTGTAATACCTGATGTTTATGTTCTTCAAACACTTCTCAGGTATTACGAGAAGTTTTTTATTTTGGTTAATGCGCGTGCAGGTATTGACCAGCATAAAACTGTGCTGAAAGGAGGTTATCATGGGTTTTGCAAACGAGGTTCATTTCAAACAAGAGTGGGTGGGGTACATTGGTCCAGAACTTGAGTTCTTTCTTGTAGATCCAAGAACAGGCTTGCCAACACCGAAGGCAGTTGAGTTTCTCAGGATCATGACAAGGCTTGCTCCTGGTGAGTGGACATTTGAACTCTCGCGTTGTCAGGTAGAGTTTCGGCCGATAAAGCCATACGCCAATATCAGTGAAATGCGAGCTGGTTTGTACAAAGCAAAGAAGCAAGGAGAAGCTGTTGCTGTGTATCTGGGCCTGCTACTCGTTCCTATGGAGGCGGCTCCTGAAGATATGCCGTATGACATCTATCCAGATCCAAAGTATCTTGCCATGGCAGCAAGTATGCCAGAGTGGAAGATCCGTGCTGCGTGCCGCGTTGCTGGAACTCACTTCCACTATGGTTGTAGAGATCTGGCCCATCAGGTCCAGGTGAGTAACCGTCTCAAGAGAAGACTGCCGCGCTTTAGGAAGATGGGTGATAGTTCCAATGGCAAGCGTCTGCAGCTGTACGAACGCATGGCTCCGCAAGAAGTGCCGCCCATTATCTTTCGTGACGAGAATCATTTTCTTGAGCACGCAGACGACCAGGGATACGAGTTTGTCCGCAATACTGTTCTCGGTACGACTGAGCTTCGCGTGCTCGGTACTCCCAAGCACATCGAAACAGTCCTTGATTGGGCAGAGTTCGTTTGGGAGGTTGCCAGGTTTGATAGTCAAGCTCTTGTTGCATAGGAGGTGACATGAAGAAGAAAACACTGCATAGGTTGTTGATTCTTCTGTGGTTGATTTTCAGTGCATTGTCGGTCATGAAGATTCAGATTGAATCAGAGTCCAAGGGATCAACGACAAAGGTATTGCTTCAACCAGGGGTAAATCTGTGGTAAAGGGAGAAAAAGGAGATGGGCTTGCTACTTTCGTGGCAAGCTCTTTTTCTTGATTATCATTCATTTATTAGTTACACTATAGGAGATTAAAAAATTATATGGCAAAACAAATTATCGTATCTGGTATACAACCAACAGGAAATCTCCATCTAGGAAATTATTTGGGTGCAGTAAAAAATTGGGTTGAACTTCAAGAAAGTGGAAAGTATGACATGTATATTTTTATTGCAGATCTTCATTCACTTACTGGAGATCAAACTGCAAAAGAGAGACATGATCAAATTACCCGTACAGCAGCAGAGTTAATTGCAGCAGGAATTGATCCAAAGAAAACAACATTTTGGGTTCAGTCTCATGTGCCCCAGTGCACAGAACTTTCTTGGATTTTTAATACGGTGACACCGATTGCAGAGTTAGATAGAATGACACAGTTTAAAGATAAATCAAGTGCACAGAAAAAAAATATTAATGCAGGATTATTTACATATCCAATTCTTCAAGCAGCAGATATTTTATTGTACAAAGGAACACATGTTCCTGTTGGAGAAGATCAAGTACAACATGTAGAATTAACAAGAAAAATTGGACGGTGGTTTAACAATAAATACAAAAAATATTTTCCAGAAGCAAAACCACTTCTTACAAAAACAGCTCGTGTAAAAAGTTTATTAGATCCAGAAAAGAAAATGAGTAAAAGTTTAGGACTTGGTCATGTCATTGAACTTGCAGATGAGCCAAATGTTATTGAAAAGAAAATGAAAAAAGCTGTCACAGCAACAGAAGGTGGTGGTGCTGCACCAGGTGTTGAAAATTTGTTACTTCTTCTTGAACAATTTGGTGATAAAAAAATGCATAAGAAATTTGTTACTGCAGAAAAGAAAGGCGACATTCGATACGGTGATTTGAAAAAAGAAGTAAGTGCAGCAATTGGAAATTATTTTGCAGATTTTCGTGAGAGAAGAAAAGAACTTATGAGTAATCATAATGAAATTGCAGATATTTTGATTCATGGTGCTGACAAGGCTGCAGAAATTGCAGAAGAAACTATGGAGGATGTTATTGAAATAATTGGAATTCGTTAATATGTCTTTACAAGCAATTATAAGAAAAATTACAGGCTGGCTTTTTGGAAAAGCTATGGACAAGGGGATTGAAATGAAGATGAAAAAGGCGCAGGAAGATGCTATGAAAAAGTATGGAATTGATCCTGCATCCTTGGAAAAGGATAAAGATAACTTGACATAGGCTGCGTTTTCTGGTATACTATGTATATGAAAATGAAAATTGTAAACAATAACAACAATAATAATTCGCAATAGCGGGTATTTGTTGTTATCTACATATGCCCGCGAAAGCGGCATTTTTTATTTCCATATTCCCCTGTAGTTCAATTGGTAGAACGCCACGCTGTTAACGTGGATGCTTGTAGGTTCGAGTCCTACCGGGGGAGCAAAATAGAGCCACGCTGCTGTGTCCCGATTGACATGAGCGTAGCGAATGCTATCGGGGTTAACGTTGATGTCGCAGGTTCGAATCCTGCCGGAGGAGCAAAAAAGCGCTTATATTAGCAAAATATAGATAATGATCCCTTGACAAAGAGGGATTTTTATGCTATACTGAGCTGTTTCCGTCGATTCTAAGTTGTTGAATATTTTGACTTTTTTGACCCGACGGGAATATTTTCTTCGGACGAACGGCCTGGGAGGTCACATGTTCATTTCAATTGCAACGGTGTTAGTCTGCACCATCCTAATCTGGAAAGTCAGCGAACTGCTTAGCGAGCAGACCGACTGGATTGGGAAGCGTTTCAACATCGCACCGAGCGTGCGTGGCGCGACCTTGGACGCGGTGAGCAGCAGTTCGCCGGAGTTCTTCACTGTCGTCGCAGCGCTGATGGCTGGATCGTTCGAGGCAGGTGCAGGTGCCATCGCTGGCTCTGCCCTCTTCAACATCCTGGTGATTCCGGCGCTCTCGTCATTCGCGACCGGTGGCCTGCCCGTGCACCACAGCGTGGTCAAGCGCGACGGTGTCATGTATCTGCTGGTCGTGGCGTTCTTCATCGGTGCGCTCTACTTCGGCAAAGCGAACGGCGACGGCTACCACCTCTTGAGCGGCTGGGAAGGCTGGGTGATGATCGGCATGTACGTGGTGTACATCATCGGTCTGATCGTCCAAAGCTGGAATTACAGCAGCGACGAGAAGGTTGAGGGGAGCGTCATCAAGCACATCGGATTTGCGCTCGTCACCATCGCTCTCATCGGTGTCGGATGTCACTTCATGGTCGAGGCCGGGCTCGAGCTCGCGCATCACTATGGCATGTCCGAGGCGGTGCTTGGCGTCACGATCTTGGCGGCTGCGACATCACTGCCGGACGCGCTGATCTCGGTACTTGCTGCCAAGCGTGGTGATGCGGATGGTGCCATCGCAAACGCGTTTGCATCCAACTCATTTGATATCCTGATCTGTCTCGGTGTTCCGGTGGCATGGATGGGCGGTATCCAGATGGAGTGGGTGCACTCGCAGTGGATTCTGTACTGCCTGGCTGGGTCAACAGTGTTCGCCGTGGTTTTCATGATCACGGACTGGACGCTCACCCGGACAGAGAGTGTGATCAAGATCGTGCTGTGGCTTGCGTTCTGTACCGCTGCTTTCATGGGGATTTTCTAGTCATTCGCGATCGTCGCGCTGGCCAGAAGAAACAATTACGCGTCGAGAAAGATCTTGGAGGACTTTCACATTCGGCGCACACAAAAGTCCATCTCAAGAGAGGTGGTTTTTTGTTTGGTGTTTGTGATGGTTTAGTTTTGAACACATCCAAAAAAGGGTTTTCAATGATGAATCGTTTTAGCCAAATGATTTTTTCAAGTTTTCTCTAGACAGAGCATGTTTAATCATATAGTATTATTATATATGAAAAATATTTACCACGATATTGAAATAAAAAAGTCTACTATTGGACAATTTAATGATGGTCTTGGTGTTTTTGCTCTTAGAGATTTTAGGAAAGGAGAGATAGTGATTAAATACAATCTCAAAACATTGACCGAAGAAGAATACAACCAATTACCATCTGAAGAAAAACATTTTACTCACAAAAGAAATGGTGTAATTTATTATTATCCAGACCCTGAAAGACATGTAAATCGATTTAGCGATCCAAATGTTTATCCAGATTTTGAACAAGAAGCAGATATTGCTTTGAGAGATATTAAAAAAGGTGAAGAACTGTCAATTGAGAAAGATTTTAAAGAAGATTTTTAATAATGTAGATCAATTTCCTTTCAGAGGACACAAAAGAATCGGCTATACCTGGCTGGTTTTTTTATTTTTCAGGATATGCTAAGCTTAATTTATTGTGAATACATTAATATACCTCATATGAAAACAGTAAAAATTCTACTCTACACACTTGCAATAATCTTAGGAGGTTTTATGTTTGTATATGCTGAGATTGACGACAGTCCAGGTGGTCAATTAATAGGTGTTATATTTATAATCTTTGGAATTGTGAGTTTAGTGAAGAAAAAATATAAGTCCTAATTTGATCGCTATAAACATATTTAACAATACTTTTATGAAATATCATGTAGAAAAAAGCACAACAATTGCTGCAGACAAAGAAACGGTTAAAAAGATTGTTCAAGATTTTAATTCGTGGAATAGTTGGTCACCATGGACTGTTGCAGAACCAAATTGCAAAATGGAAATCTCTGGTGTTGCTGGTGAATCTGGACATACCATGTCATGGGATGGTGAGATTATTGGTTCAGGAAACAACACACTTGTTTCAAATGAAGATGGAAAATTAGCTTATGATTTGCGTTTTATTAAACCGTTTAAATCAAAAGCTGTAACCAGTTTTCTTTTTGAAGAAAAGAATGGAGAAACAACAGTGACATGGACAATGGATTCAAGCATGCCGTTTTTCCTTTTCTTTATGGTCAAGACGATGAAGAACTGGATTGGTATGGATTATAAACGAGGACTACGAATGCTAAAGGAAATTGTTGAAAAAGGATCTATACAAGCAACAACGACAAATGCAGGCATGACAGATGTTGAAGCATTTTCATATGTTGGTATTCAGAGAACCGTAGGATTTGATGACATAGCTGAAAAAATGCCAAAAGATTTTGATCAATTGATTCAAGACATTGTAGTAAAACAAGGAAAATCAGCAAAGCATTGGCTCAGCCTTTATCCCAAGGTGGATATGAAGGCGATGACCATGACATATATTGCAGCTGTGTCTGATGAAGAATTAAAGGACGTTGATCTTGGAGATGAATATGTACGGGGTACAGTCAATGCAGGAACGGCACTTGAAATAAAACACAATGGATCATATGATTTTGTTGGCAATGCATGGTCCATGGGAATGATGTACATAAGAGCTAAGAAAATAAAGCAAAGAGATATTCCTTTTGAACAGTATTGGAATAGTCCAAAAGAAGTTTCTCCAGAAGAATTGAAAACAAGTGTGTTTTTCCCTGTGAAAAGTACATAAGGATCGATATGGAAAAAAAAGTTATTGCTTCTGGTGTAGTTCATGCGGTTCCTGATGATTTACGAACTGCTCTTATATCATCTTCAAATATTATTGATGCATGGGAAGATATTACGCCTCTTGCACGAAACGAGTGGATTTGTTGGGTTGAAGATGCAAAAAAAGAGGAAACAAGAAAAAAAAGAATTCAAAGAACAAAAGAAGAACTAGCAGAAGGAAAGCGAAGACCGTGCTGTTGGCCTGGGTGTAAACATCGCTAATACTACTTGCGCTAAATTTATAAAATGATACACTTAGTTTGTGTATTTTTAAATTTAATATTATGAGATCAGAAGCAGACATGGCCAAATGGGAGGAGGAAAGAAAAAAGGCTGATGCAAAACGACAAGCAGAAGATCGTGACAGAGTGCTAAATGGCGATAGAGAAAGTCAAGTTCGCAATGCCAGACATATTCTTCAGGTCGCAGCACTTGACTGGCTTAACAGGGACGCAAAATCTTGGCCAAGTGATAAAGTTCAGCAGTTTTCTGAACAAGACAGTGATTATTATAAAAAATTAAATGCGAAAAGAATAAATCGAGATATCAAAATAGCAAAGGGTGCAATTCAAAATGAAACTGTCATGCCTGCAGGAGAAGAACTTATTAAAAGATTTGTAGACCCTGACCTTATTGACAAAGTCCTTGCAACGCCAGATATTGATGAGAATACTTCTCCAGAAGAAGTGGCTGCAATTATGGGACCAATAATGGAATTAGAAGAGATTGTTAAAAATAGAAGAGAACTTATTACAGAATAATTTATATTAATGTAAACACTATGAAAACGTTACAATGTGACCAATGTGGTACAGATATTCAAGGGGAAGATTTTCAAGGTTGGTTAGAAGCTGCTCATCCACACTGGCTTACTCAGCATGCAGATGTTATGGAAGCAATGAAAGGAAATCCAAATGCAGAACAAGAAAAAGAAAAATGGATGACTGAAATGAAGCAAAAGTTTGAAGAAGCGCCAGAAGCATAAATTTAAAAACACCCTGACTTGCAGGGTGTTTTTGATTTGAGATTATTTAATACTAATAATCTCGTATTCCACTTCTTTCTTTGCAAGAATAATTCTTACTTTGTCTCCAACTTTTTTCCCCATAAGTGCAAGACCAATAGGAGATTGATTTGAAATAATTCCTTTTTTTGGATTTGTCTCAGAAGAGCCAAGTATTTGAAAAGTCTTTTTTTCATTTCCAATTTTAACTGTAACTTTGTGATACAAGTCAACAGTGTTGTTCTGTTTTGGTGGTTTTACAATGACAGCATGGTTTAATCTGTTTTCAATTGTTTGAATACTTCTATTTGTACGCCGCAACTGCCACTTTGCATGTTGGTATTCTGCATTTTCAGAAAAGTCTCCCATTTCTGCATGCTTTGCAACTTCTGCTGTAAGTTTTGGATGTAACTCTTTCAATTTTTTAAGCCTATTTTTGAGTGCATTAACTTTCTCCTCGGTCAAAAGGGGATCATGTTTTTTGTTTGCGTATTTTCCAGGCTTTCTATATGGGGTTTGCATAGTCTGTTAATGATAACAGATTCTAGCTCAATGGGGAATAATGGGCTACGTGGCTAGAAACTTAACATATGTTAACATTTGACACATCACTTAACATATGTTAATATGTAACTATATGAAAAATCTTATTTCTACAACTGAGCTGGCTGCATTACTTGGAATTAGTCGTGTGGCTGTGTTTCAAAAAATAAAAAAAGGAGATATTCCAGCTAAAAAAGTCGGTCGCAATTTTGTTATTGACAAAAAAGATGTGGCTCACTTGATTGACAAAAAACCCTCAGATAAGGAAAAAGAAGAAATAAGGAAGGCTGTTAAGAAGACCGTGTCTCAATATGGTGAAACACTCAAGTTATTGGCAAAAGAATAGGTATGGCAAAGATACAAATTCTTACAATTGGGGATGTGGAAGAAGTGTCTCACGCACTGGCAAAAGAAACATTATCATGGAATGAACCAATTCCTGATTTTAGTACGCGGTACAAGGGTGTTCTTGAAAGTTGTCTTCACACTCCATTTCAAACATTTTCGCGGAAAGTATTTTACAAAGGATTAATTGAAAAAGCAGCAATTCTTTTCTATCTTATGATTAAAAATCATCCATTTCAAAATGGAAATAAAAGGATTGCAATGACTACGTTGCTTGTATTTTTGTACAGGAATGGTAAATGGTTTGATGTGGAGAATCAAACACTGTATAATTTTGCTAAATGGGTTGCAGCAAGTGATCCAACAGTAAAGGACGCAACTGTAGAAGCGATTAAAAAATTTTTAGAAACGTATATGGTAAATACAAATTGAAAAAAGAAGGAAGTCTTGACAAAATACAACTTCTGTGGTAGAATAAGTTATTCATTTAAGTCGCGCCGCTCGCGAGCAGCACGACGACTCGAATCTTTTTGTCAGTATATGACCTACAAGAACATCGGGTCATATATACAAACACATGCAAAAAGAAAACAAAACAGGTCGTTTTAGCGACCTTGGGATAGGGAAAAATTTTCTCGACATCCTTACACAAAAAGGATTTACAACTCCAACACCAATTCAGCATCAAATTATTCCTGGGGCTATCCAAGGAAAAGATGTTGTTGGTATTGCACAAACAGGGACTGGGAAAACCCTTGCTTTTGGAATTCCAATGATTCAGCGGATTGCGCTTTATAAAGGGCAAGGACTTGTTGTTGTTCCAACACGTGAACTTGCGCTTCAAGTAGAAGCAGCATTTAAACAAGTTGGTGGTCCACTTGGGCTGCGTTCCACAGTCATCATTGGAGGAGTTTCCCAACATGCTCAAGTAAAGGGGCTAAGAACAAATCCACATATTGTTATTGCAACGCCAGGACGACTTGTAGATCTTATGGATCAAGGATTGTACAAGCTTAATAAAGTCAAAATTATTGCACTTGATGAAGCAGACAGAATGCTTGATGTTGGATTTTTACCACAGATCAAGAAAATTCTTAAGACAATTCCAAAAGAGCGACAAGTCATGTTGTTTTCAGCAACCATGCCAAAGTCAATTTCATCGCTTGCAACTGCATTTATGAAATTGCCGCTTCGAATTGAAATTGCACCACAAGGCACGTCTGCAAAAAATGTAGAACAAGAAATATTTGTTGTAAGAAAAAATGACAAAATGCGTTTGCTTGATTCACTCTTGCAAAAGTATGATAAAAATACAACCCTTGTATTTTCACGAACCAAACATGGTGCAAAACGTATTGCGCGTGATATACGAAACATGGGACATACGGCAACAGAAATTCATGGCAATCGTTCTCAACCACAACGTAAGGCTGCGCTCGAAGGATTTACAAAAGGAAAGTTTCGTATCATGGTTGCAACCGATATTGCAGCGCGTGGAATTGATGTAAAAGATATTTCACTTGTTATTAATTTTGATCTGCCAGATAATTCAGAAGATTATGTCCACAGAATTGGAAGAACAGGACGTGCAGGACGTTTTGGAAAAGCAATTTCTTTTGTTACTCCACCACAAAAGGCCGACGTAAGAAAAATTGAACGATTAATTCGCAAATCATTGCCAGTATTGTCACTTCCAACACTTCCACCACAACGACCAAAGCCACCACGCCCAGAACGACCACAGGGGTCAGGAAGAGGAAGTTCAAGAGGTCGCCGAAAAGGTGGAACAGGGAGATCTTCGAGAGGTGGTTCTCGTCATGGAGGAAGAAGTCAACATTCTTCATCTGGCTCACGTCGTAGAAAAAGTTCTGGAAGAAATAGACGCCAATCACAATCAAGACAAAAATCTCAAAGATAAGAGTGCTCGGCTATTATGCCGAGTATTTTTTATGTTATACTTTTTGTAGATTAATAATATGAAAAAGAAACACAACAACCACAAACTGTATTCAATTGGCACGCTAACATCAATGGGACTTGTTTGGTATGTATTTCTAGTCAGTTTACTCATGATGAATGGTGATAAAATTTTTGGATCATCACCAGAAATATTTGGTGCTATAACGTTTTTGATGCTATTTGTTGTCTCAGCACTTGTTTGCTTTCTTCTTGTTTTTGGAGGGCCAGTTTATTTGTACCTTGAAAAAAAGAAAAAAGATGCACTTGTATTGCTTGGTACAGAAGTTAGTTTTTTGGTTTTTATATTACTCATGATATTACTGCTACATGTAATATAGTCTTATTTAGTATTGACGTATATAGGTAATCATGCTAGGGTAAATATATATGATAAATGCGATATATTCACAATATAATTTTCGTCGTAACAACTTTCTCTTTCGAGAGTGAGTTGTCTTGATATTTTTTTACTATTCATCAACATAACCCCCTCTCGAAAGAGAGGGTTTTGGTTTTGCCAAAATTTTTCAACTTCCATAAGGAGGAAGTCATGAGTGAACACAACCATGTTGTCTTGGATCCAGATTACTATCATGCCATAAGGATCGAAAAATGTTATGGAAGTATGTCTGTTACACGACGAGCTTCGATTCGGTGTGATTGTGAAACTGCAGGAGATCACCATCACATCATCATCATTTCAGAGGATGGAACTGGACGTCATCCTGCACCTGTGCAGTCACAGGCAATGGTGTCTCGGATTCTGGAGCAGGACAAGTGTCTTGAAGAAGGAGATGCTGAGAAGGTGATGGCGCTTCCGGCTGTGCAGGAGCTCCCGGTGTCATTCACCAATGATGAACAAGTGTACCTGGACAAGGTCAAGAGTGGAGAGATCAACGAGCTCTTTGCTTTGCATGGAGTGTGACCTTTTCGTCCCTGTCCTGGCAATAGTCAGGGCAGGGGCATTTTTTTGGTATACTATTCCAATAGGTGATAGTAGTTACATTATGTATAAGACAAAAACAAAGCTTTGGATTTGGAGCGGAGAAAAGGGTTCTTGGCATTTTTTAACAATCAATAAAACACTTTCTGCAAAAATTAAAAAGGGATATAAGCAAAAACGGCGTGGTTTTGGGAGTATTCGTGTTATGGTAACTATTGGAGAAACAACCTGGCCAACAAGTATTTTTCCAACAAAAGAAGGTGAGTTTGTCTTGCCAGTAAAGGCGTCTGTACGAAAAAAGGAAAAATTAAAAGATGGGAAAATCGTTAATCTAAGATTTGAACCTGTGCTCCATTGACACAGGTCTTTTTTTGTTTAAATTTTTAGGCCACCACAACTGTCTTTGCATTTACAAATTCCATAATCCCGTATTTTGCAAGTTCACGTCCATAGCCTGATTTTTTTATTCCACCAAACGGAAGGCGAGGATCAGACTTTACCATGCCATTGATAAATACAGCGCCAGCATCTATGTTTGCTGCGAGTTTTTTTGTTTTTTCAATATCTGTTGTCCAAATAGAAGAACCAAGACCAAATGGTGTGTCGTTTGCAACACGAATTGCTTCTTCTTCATCTTTTACTTTTATAATTGCAGCACCAGGACCAAAAACTTCTTCGTCATAAAATGGCATTCCTTTTTTTACATTTCCTAAAATTGTTGGCTCATAAAAATATCCTGGTCGATCAACTTTCTTTCCACCAACAATAAGTTCTGCTCCAAGAGCAATACTTTTTTTCACTTGTTCATCAATTTCTTCAACTGCTTGCTTTGAAACCATTGGACCGATTGTTGTTTTTTCATCTGTTGGGTCACCAACAATTTGCTGTTCATATTTCTTTTTATACAAGGCAACAAATTCATCATATCGCTCTTCTACCACAATGAATCGTTTTGCAGCAATACAACTTTGTCCTGTATTTTGTAGCCGTGCCGTTGTCCCAATAGTACATGCAAGTTCAAGATCTGCATCAGCGAGTACAATAAATGGATCACTGCCACCAAGTTCGAGCAATGTTTTTTTGATTTCGTCACCACATGTTTCTGCAACTTTTCTTCCAGCGTATTCACTTCCTGTTAATGTTGCTGCTTGAACACGTGGATCGCGCAAAATACCTTCAACTTTTTTAGAACCAATAAGAAGATTCTGAAATACACCTTCTGGAAAACCAGCCAGTTGAAACATTTTTTCAAGTGCTTCTGAACATTGCGGCACATTGGACGCATGTTTTAAGAGTCCAACATTTCCACTCATAATTGCGGGTGCAGCAAAACGGATTACTTGCCAGTAAGGATAATTCCACGGCATAACTGCAAGAATAATGCCGAGCGGATCAAATTGGACATAACTTTCTTTGTTTTCTGTTTGAGCATGTTCTTCAATTAAAAATTTCTCAGCGTTTTCAGCATAGTATTCACAAAGCCATGCACACTTTCTTACTGCTGCAAGAGATTGGGTGATTGGCCGCCCCATTTCAAGTGTAGAGATTGCTGCCCACTTTCTTTCTTGGCTCAATAATACAGATTGTAATTCCAACATAAGTGAAGCTCTGTGTTCAAAACTTGTCTTTTTCCACGAGGCAAACGCTGTCTGTGCTTTTGCTATTTTTTCTTGAACAGCATCATCACTTAATTCTTCAAAATGTTGAACATCTTGTCCTGTCGCTGGATTGTGAGATAACAGTGGCATATGTATTTTATTAAAATTTACAAGCCTTTTCTTTTAATTCTTGGCTAATAATATGAGTATTTACAGAATAATCAATTGGCACCTCAATCAGATGAATTCCTTTTTCATTCATTGTTTTGTCTAATAATTTTTTCAATTCTTCTGTTTTGTTTATACGATATCCTTTTGCGCCATAGCTTTCTGCATATGTTATAAAATTAGGATTTTCAAAATCTAGTCCAAAGTCTTCTAACTCCATCTCTGCTTGTTTCCACTTAATCATGCCATACGCTTTGTCACTAATAACAATAACAGTCAAATCAAGTTTAAGACGAATCGCTGTTTCCATTTCTTGAGAATTCATCATAAATCCACCATCTCCTACAACAGCCAGTACTTTCTTTTCTGGATAAAGCAGCTTTGCCATCATGGCAGAAGGAAGTCCTGCTCCCATTGTTGCGAGTGCATTATCGAGCAGGAGCGTGTTTGGTTTATGTGCCTTATAATTTCTAGCAAACCAAATTTTATACATGCCATTATCAAGCGTGACAATGCCATCATCGGGCATAACATTACGAACATCTGCAACAAGCCGTTGTGGAAGGACAGGAAAAGAATTATTTGTAGTATTCTTTGCTATATCTTGTTCAAGTCCTATTTCTAGTCTTTTGTAATACGAAGAATCCCAGTGGTTCTGCACTTCAATATTGTTATTTATATATTCAAGTGCATTGTCGATATCGCCAACGACCTCGTGTTGTGGAAAGTACACATCATCAATTTTTGCTGGAAGAAAATTAATGTGAATGACTTGCGGTCCAAGATGTTTCATAATAAATGGTGGTTTTTCAATAACATCATGCCCAACATTAATAATCAAATCAGCATGGTCAATTGCGCAGTGAACGTAGTCATCTTCTGAAAGTGCAGCTGTCCCTAAAAATTGTTCATGTCGTTCATCAACAACACCTTTACCCATTTGTGTATTGAAAAAATAAATACCAGTCTTGTCTATAAATTTACGGAGTTCTTGTGAAATTTTTTTTCTATTTGCTGCTGCACCAATAAGAAGGAGGGGATGTTTTGCTTGCTCTATCATCTTTATTGCTTCATCCATTGCATTTTCATCTGGTGTTGGTTTTCTCATTTTTTTCGGTTTGTAAAGTCCTTGAGTTGTTTGTTCTTCTGCAATATCTTCTGGAAGTTCTAAGTGAACTGCACCAGGACGCTCTTCCATTGAAATTTTAAATGCATTTCGTACTGCTGCAGAAATATGGTTTCCATTTGTAAGTTGCTTACTTAATTTTGTGAGGGGGTGAAACATTTCCACTGTATTGATAATTTGGAAATGTCCTTGCTTGCTTCTTTTAATTGGTTTTTGTCCTGTAATCATGAGCATTGGCATTCCTCCAAGTTGGGCATAGGCTGCAGCAGTAACTAAATTTGTTGCTCCTGGACCAAGGGTCGAAAGACACACACCTGGTTTTCCAGTAAGTCTGCCATATGTTGCAGCCATAAAACCAGCACCTTGTTCGTGCCGGGTAACTATTAATGTTATTGATGATTTTGAGATTGATTCTAAAAGTCGAAGGTTTTCTTCTCCTGGAACACCAAATATATATTCAACTCCTTCATTTTCTAGTGCTCGTACAAAAAGGTCTGCTGCGTTCATGCTAAAAGGCTTAAAAGGCCATAAATGCCATAAAGGCTTTAGAGGCCATACAAGTAAAGTTCGTTGTGTAAGATTACCAATATATTGTAAACTCGTCAATCTTCAAATATAAAAGCCGATTTGATATACTGACTAGACAAATTACCATATTGATTTAAAAATTGGTGACTCACAATTATGGATACAACACTCATGATCCCAGCATTTATTGCTGGAGTCCTTACGTTTTTAGCTCCGTGCACATTTCCACTTGTTCCAGGATATCTTGGTTTTATTAGTGGTGTATCAGTGCATGGGAGGCATTCCAAAAAAGAATTGCAAGGAATCAGAAAAAAAGTATTTTTGAATGGATTGTTATATGTAATTGGTTTTTCTGTTGTATTTATTCTCTTTGGAACTTTGTTTGGAGCAGCTGGAGTTGCATTGGCAAAGTATCGTCTTATTCTGACACGGATTGGTGGAATACTTGTTATATTTTTTGGTTTGTATTTAATGCATATTTTTAAGCTTCCATTTTTTAATTTTTTGAATAAACAAAAAAAATTATCATTTGCTTCATCACTTACACCAGGGAAGCCATCGAGTTCATTTTTGTTTGGCGCATCCTTTGCATTTGGATGGACACCTTGTGTTGGTCCTGTGCTCGGTTCAATTTTAGTCCTTGCTTCTACGTCAGGACAGATAGCTTCAGGAGCTTTTCTTTTATTTATCTTTTCTCTTGGTCTTGCACTTCCATTTCTGCTCCTCGCGCTGGGAATTGGACATGCATTTGAGTACGTAAAAAGGATTTCAAAATACCTTGACGTCATTTCAATTGTTGGTGGTGCACTTTTGGTCTTACTTGGTATACTATTAGTAAGCGGAAACTTCGGGGTTTGGACAAGTCTTGTGTATAGCTGGTTTGACTTTATTAACTACGATGCAATTTTAGATTATCTCTAAAAAAAGAAATAGCGAAATAAAGAAATTAAGAAATAAGGGGCTTTAAATTGATACCAAAAGTTATAAAAGGATAGGGTCTTTTTACTTTGTTCCCTTAGTTTCCTAATTTCCTAATTTCTTTATTTTTTAAATATGTATTACTCAACTGCAAAAGAAATGGAACGACTCGATGAGATTGCTGTTGCAAATGGTTTGCCAATTCGTACAATGATGGAGCTTGCTGGCGAGCGCATCATTCCAGTTTTTGATGCATTAGATATTAGTAAAGATTCACATGTTGCAGTTGTATGCGGGAAAGGGAATAAGGGTGGAGATGGTATTGTTGCTGCAAGGTATCTCTTAAAGAGGGGCCATAATGTCACACTTATTCTTGTGACAGATGATATTAAACCAGATCCAGAGTATTATCTAGAAGAATTGCATGATACGGGTGTTCATATTATACATTTCAAAGAGAAGCCGAATGAAACAGCACTGATTGTAAATAAAGCAGACGTTATTGTTGACGCATTGATTGGTTATCATTTAGATGGTGCGCCGCGTGATAATTTTAAGACGTTGATAGAAGAGATAAAAGTAAGTGATGCATTTGTGATTTCATATGATGTTCCATCTGGCGTAGATGCTACAACAGGAGAGTGTTTTGATCCTTGTGTCCGAGCAGATGCAACGCTTACACTTGCTTTGCCAAAAAAAGCTTTTCAGACAGAAAACGGAAAAGACAAATCTGGGAAAGTTTTTTTAGGAGATATTGGCATTCCTGCATCAATGTATGACAAAATAGAAAAGGGCAGTCGTCCTAACTTTCCTGAACTTGGGGTTATTGAATTATGAAAAAACTAATTTTACTCGACTTTGATCATACCGTGTTTAATACAACACGGTATGTTAATGTTTTGAAAAAAAGATTCAAAGACGATTTTGGTATTTCTTCAAAAGAATTCCATGCAAAACGTGATGCGTTAAAAAAATGTTGTGTTGTCGTTGATATTGATAAGTTTATTGCATCGCTTTCTCATCCAGATAAGGAGGCAATGCATGGCGCAATGATTGATATTATTGAACAACATGCACAGGAATTTGTTTTTTCTGATGTACATGATTTTATTGAAAAACACAAAGATCGTTTTTATATTTCTATAGCTACTCATGGCGATGCAGAATTACAAACTGAAAAAATATCGCACAGCAATTTATCAAAAGAGGTTGGGAAAATTATTTCGAGAAAGCAAAAGGAAAAAGTAGTAGAAATTTTTTTAAAAGAATATGATGAGATTTGGTTTATAGACGATAAGCCAAAAAATGTTGAACGAGTGAAAAAGGCTCACCCTCAAGTTCATACTTATTTAGTTGTTCGACCAGAAGATCATCCATATGCTGGATCAACTAAATATGCAGATCATATTGTTGATGGACTTAATTTTGTAATTACATAAAACAAACCCCTGGACGACACAGAGGTTCGCTTCAGGGGCTAACTCCTTATTGAATTGTTCTGACTAGTTCGCTTTTGGTCCGCCACACCGGATACAATGCTCATCACTGTCGTAGTTGCAGTGGCAGCAGACTACATCGTCGATTTTTGCAGAGCAAATCCAGTATGCTTCGTCATCAGAAGCGAGTCCAACTTCAGCGTCTTTGTTGACGTTTTTTTCAACTGGATGCTCGCTCACTTTTTCTTTCTCTTTGGGCGCTTTTTGCCACAGGTCACACAGCGCTTGTCGTTCATGGAGTTGTGCGCACCGCACGGCTCAGTGTCTTCTTCCTTGCGGAATTTTTCGCAAACCCAGTAGGGAATCGTCTTGGACTTTCCCTTCACCTTCGGGCGTGGACCTCTGCGAGTTGCAGCAATGACTCCGCGGGTTGCGCGGATCAGTCGTTCGTTGGTTTTCATCGGCTTCTCCCAATACGAGGCACAACCCTCGTTTTTTTCACCAGCGGTCTCCATCTCGGACGACGCGAAGATGCGTTCGCCTTTGGACCCGCTTTTTGAGGGGTTCGGGCTTTTTCACGACCCCTCTTTTGATCAGACGGTTGAGTCGGCGTTCCTGCGGAGTACTTCGACCCCAGGGCAGCTTGCCACCATCTGGCTTGGTTCGGACAGGCTTGCGCCCGCGTTTTCTGACAGTGCGACCAGGGCGTTTTTTCTTCGTCATCACTTCCTCCGTTGGGATCTGGGTTTTCTCGAACCACAGTAGTAGCAGTGAGAAGTTCCGGGATGATTGACCTGTCCACACTTTCTGCGTTCTCGCAGCCTTGGAAACCAATGTTCAGTGCTACAAATCCAATATCCGTTGCGTCTTCGTTTGCGATTTTGCTTCATCGCATTGCTGACCTTACTCATGGCCACCTCCGGTGTTCGTGACAAGACAATACCAGGAATAATCTTTCTCGTCAATCATCGAATGAGAATTTTTTTTATGTTATACTATTGGTACAAAAAAATTTTATGAAAATGCCTGTCAACAATTTGCCAACTGTTTTTGTTGTATTTGGTGCAACTGGAGATTTAATGACGAAAAAAGTTGTTCCATCACTTCATTTTTTATATAAACAAAAAAGATTACCTAAACTTTTTCGTGTTCTTGGATTTTCACATCACAAATTTGATGATAATGATTTTCGTGATCACATTTTTAGCATTTTAAAAGAAAAAAAGATTACTTCTTCCAGAAAAAGTGCAGAAAAATTTTTATCCATGTTTCATTTTCAAAAGGGATCGTTTACAGAATATAGATCTTACATTAAGCTCGCAAAACATTTTGGAAAAGTTGATAATGAATGGAAAACATGTTCAAATAAAATTTTTTATCTTGCTGTTGCACCAAAATTTATTACACCAATTGCATCGAATTTACGTCGTTCAAAATTATCAGATCCGTGCGGTGGAGACGAAGGGTGGGCGCGCCTTATTGTAGAAAAACCATTTGGCAGTGATGGAAAAACTGCTCGTCAGCTAGAGCAAACACTTGCAAGTTTTAAGCAAGAGCAAATTTATCGAATTGATCATTATCTTGGAAAAGAAATGGTTCAAGGAATCATGAATTTTCGTTTTTCAAATAATCTTCTTGAACATGCATGGAATAACAAAAGCATAGAGCGCATTGATATGAAGCTTTGGGAAGACATAGGTGCAGAAGATAGAGGACCATTTTATGAAACAGTTGGTGCACTTCGTGATGTTGGACAGAATCATATGTTAGAAATGGTCGCACTTTTGACCATGGATTTTCCAAAAACAACAGATGCTGCAAGTATTCGAAGAGCGCGAACAATATTATTAAAACAGCTTCACAAACCAACACTGGCTGAAGCATCAGTACAGAGTTTTCGTGCACAGTACAAAGGATATACAAAGATAAAAGGTGTGAATCCAACGTCAACAGTTGAAACGTTTTTTGCAGTAAAAACAGAAATTGACAATCCACGTTGGAGTGGTGTTCCTATTACTATTGAAAGTGGAAAAAGAATGGGGAAAGCACATAAGGAAATTGTTGTCACATTTAAACATCCGTCTCCATGCATTTGTCCTGCAGACAAACATACAAAAAATAAAGTTGTTTTTTCACTGCATCCAGACGAAGGAATTCGTGTTGAATTTATTGCAAAAAAACCTGGGTTTGAACTTGCAATGGAAAAGCGAAATTTGGATTTCATGCTATATAAGAAAAAAGAAAAACGTCAGTACACAGAAGAATATGCAAAACTTATTAATGATTGCATTGGTGGAGACCAAACATGGTTTGTTGGAAAGGAAGAAGTTGCAGCAATGTGGCGGTTTGTAGATCCAATTGAAAAAGCATGGAAAAAAAGACTCGTTCCACTTCATTCATACAAAAAAAATACACATACAATTAGTGAAAAAGCAGCAAAATTTCTTTCCCATCCAAAAGGAAAAATCAAAAAAGAAATTGGTATTGTTGGTCTTGGTCGAATGGGTGGCGGAATTGCACGACATATTATGGAAAAAGGATGGAAAGTTGTTGGATACAATCGTTCTCCAGATGAAACAGATAAATTAAAGAGTGAGGGAATGAAACCAGCTTACTCACTCGAAGAACTTGTATTTAAGTTATCTACTCCACGTCTTATTTGGCTTATGATTCCGGCTGGAAAGCCAGTTGATGATGTGCTTTTTGGTGCAGAAGGTATTGTTCAGCATATGGACAAAGGAGATATTATTATTGATGGAGGAAATTCATTCTACAAAAATACTATTGCACGACAAAAGAAATTAAAAAAACATGGCATTCATTTTCTTGATGCAGGAGTTTCTGGCGGTCCAGGTGGTGCAAGGAATGGTGCATGCGTTATGATTGGTGGAGATAAGGAAACATTTAAAAAAGTTGAACCATTATTTTTTGACATGTCACAAACAAATGGGTATGAATTTTTTGAAGGTGTTGGTGCAGGGCATTTTGTAAAAATGGTTCACAATGGAATTGAATATGGCATGATGCAGGCAATTGGAGAAGGATTCCATATTATGAAAAAAGCAAAGTTCAGACTTGATCTTTCTCGTGTTGCAGATGTGTATGACAATGGAAGTGTTATTGAATCTCATCTTATTACATGGCTGCGTGAAGCATTTGAACTGTATGGTGAGGATTTAAAAGCAATTAGTGGAAAGGTTCATCATTCTGGTGAAGGCGAATGGACAGTGAAGACAGCACATGAACTGGGTATCCGAGATAAAGTCATTCATGAGGCATTTAAATTTAGATTATATTCTCAAAAACGTCCTAGTTATGCTGGGAAGATAGTTTCTGCTCTTAGAGGGCGGTTTGGACAGCATCCAGTGTTAAAAAACAAATAATAATTAACAAAAAACAAGTCCTACATAGTTTGTTATTTGTTAATTGTTTTTTGCTATTTGTTAGGTTATAATTGTGTCATAAACAGATTATATGAATGCAGAGACACTTCTTGAATACAATAGAATAGATCTTCCAGAGATTAGTCCATCCTATGCAGAAGATAGAGAAAAGCTTGAAGATCTTATTCGTCACATGATTTCTGGTATTCAAAATGAACCAGTAGAAATATTTGGACAAGCCCCACCATTGTTTATAGCAATGTTGTTTTTGCGTTTAAAAGATGTTGCTACAGAAATTATTTATAGGAGAAACGAAGATGAAGAAGCAACCGTATTGTTTACACTGTTAGCTGATGAAGAAATAATCCGACCACACAATGTTTCTCAGCCAATGTTTTGGTCTGAGCAAGAATTTGATGCTTTTGATAAGGCACAAGAAGAAGATAGTGAAAAAGATTTAGAACTTGATATAGAAAAAATTTGGAAAGATGTGGGAGAGGACGTGCGTGCATTTTTGACAAATATTTATTCTCATTCATCAGAAAAAGATGTTGTTACATTAACAAGTTCAGCCCCAGTTGTTCCGTTTTTGTTTTCTGTAAATTGGTTTTCTCTTTCAGCTGGTCCATTGTTTGTAAATAAATTTCAATTAAAATAGTATGGCATACGGAAATGGTGGAAAACGGAGAAAAAATAGTGACAGATATGGGTCTGATCCTCGTCGTGGTGACAGAGGACGTCCTGATAGTGGTGTAGAAAGCATGCGACGGCGTTTGGCTGAATTAAAACGACTTATTGAGTCTCAAGATCTGCCAGTTCGAACAAGATTTAAAGAATTGAAATCTCTTATTACTGAAAGTGCAAAAAGAAAAGGCATTTCTCTTTTAGAAGGAGAAACTGGTTCTGGAAAATCTGTATATTCTCCTGTTGCAATGCGAGAGGCTTTGCAAGAACTTGGATTACCAGACAAAATTGTTATGATGCAGCCGCGTAAGGACGCTGCAACAGGAATTGCAAATGCCGTTGCAGCTGTTTCAGAAGAAGATTTGGGTCGTGGTGTTGGATATTCAACATCTGAGCGAAAAGGATTTTCTGGTGATACACATACATCTGTTGTGACATCTGGAGTTATGCTCCAATATCTTGCAAGTGGCCGCATTGATAAGGAAAAAGTTGGAGCAGTTATTATTGATGAGTTACATGAAGCATCTATTGATTATCATGTTGTTCTTGGTCTTTTAAAAATGTTGCATGAAGAAGACAATGCACCACTCATTTTACTTACCACAGCAACACTTGATAAGAAAAAATATCAAGACTATTACGGTATTGATGATGAAGATCATGAAAAAATTGAAGGACGAACATACCCAGTTGAAAAAGAATTTGTAGATCAAAACGAGTTATCTCATGAAGGAAGAGAAATACCATATACAAAACTTGCAGCTCAAAAGGCTGGAGGTGCGGTGGTGGAAACAAAAGGAGATGTTCTTGTATTTATGCCTGGCCGCAGAGAGATTATGGATACGATTGGTCATCTAGAAGATTTGATTCTTCAGAGAGGACAAAAGTTTGAAGATATTGGTTTAGAAGTATTGCCTCTTTACGGAGGGTTGCCAGAAGATGATAGACAAGATGTGATAAGAGGAAAGAAACCAGCAGGAATACAGCGTCGCATCATCGTATGTACAAATATTGCTGAAACATCGTTAACGGTTCCTGGTATTACTGCTGTTGTTGATTCATGTCGGGAACGATCTGTGAAATTTAATCCAGACACAGGAATTACAGAAATGGGAACAGGATTTATTTCAAAAGATCAGGCAGAGCAGCGTGCTGGAAGAGCTGGTCGTGTTCAAGAAGGACATTGTTATAGGCTTATTCCAGAAAAGAGATTTGAAGCATTGAAACAACATCCAGATTCTGAAATTCATCAATCAAATTTATCGCAGGTTGTATTGAGATTGAAATCATATGGCTTAGATCCAAAAACTTTTCCTTTTATAGATGCTCCAGATCCAAATGCTGTAAGACAGGGCATAAAGGAATTACAAATTCTTGGTGCACTTGATGAAAAAGAAGCATTGACTGATGTTGGAATGGAAATGAAAGATCTTGGTTTTGAACCACGAATTGCAAGAATGATTGTAGAAGGAAAAAAACGTGGGTGTATTGATGCAACAATTGCTCTTGCTGCGTTTAATCAATTTGGGAATGTGTTCATGGGTCCTTCACGAAAAGATGTTGATGAGGCGTTTGGTTTTGATAATAGAGAAAAAAGAGCAAGTGCACGTGCAAGAGTAAAAGAGATTCAGTCTAAATTTAATCTTGGGGATTCTGACTGGTTAAGAAATATTTCAGTTCTTGTTAAAGCTGTTGATGAAGGATTATTTACTGCAGTTCATAGAAATGGAAATGAAGGTCGTGCTGCAAATAAAAAGTTAGAAAAATGGTGTCGAGCAAATTATATAAATGCAAAAACTTTAAAAAATATTGCGCGCAGGTTAAAAGATTTTGCAAAATATGCTGGAGTAAAGATTGATTTGGATACGTATCAAGATACACTCATGAGCACAGGCGCAGATGACTTGGGTGCTGTTATTCTTTCTGCACATGCAGATCAGCTTATGTATTTAGTGCATAGTGGTTTTGGATTACCTGAATATTCTATGGTTGAAAGTAATGGAAGAGGGTATAAAGCGATCGTCCCTTCTCCTGGTTCTGTGGCCTTTGAAAAAAAACCATTGTTTGCAATTACCTCTCACATTACAGAAGGAAGTGGAAAACAACGAGGTATGGAGGTAAAAAGAAATTATGCACACGGGATTCATCCAGTAAATGCTGAACAAATGATTGCAGTCATGCCGCACATATTAGAACGCCAGTCAACAGAATTAAAATATGATCCAAAAACTGATTCAGTGTATAATGCAGTAAAATTTCGAGTGAGAGGAGCAGGTGAAAATTTGCCAGGAGAAAAAAAAGAACCGATACGAAATGTTGAATTAGCGGTTGAGGGATTTGCAAAAGCTTTGGCTCAAGGGAGTGTTGATACAAGAGTAACAAGAATTAATGGGGCAATGATTAAGAGAGTAGATCAGTATTATGCTCGATCAAAAGGAAGAATTAGTTCTGTGAATTTTGACATGGCAGGGTGGTATGAAAGAAAGTTACGTGAACATGGAAATATTCATACCAAGGCAGCTTTAGAAGAAAGACAAGATGATTTCTTTTTAGAAGAAGGAGATCTCATTGAAGTTGAACAATTGGAAGATCTTAATGAATATTATCCAACAACAATACAGATGAATGGGGTTGATGTTGAAGTGGAATATTCATATAAGCCAGAGTATAGATCGGTCAGATTGTATTCACGGACTGAGCCAGAAAAATTTGAGGCAAAAATAAAAATTTCTGCAAAAGATATTTATAAAGTTGGACCTGCAGAAATGCCTAGACTAGGTCGTGCACGTGATGGATTAATCGTAGAGGTATCTGTTGTTGATTCTCCGTTTCATGTTTCAGATAGACGAACAATTGTTTCGCTTTATCATGAATTTGTTCGTAGGGATACTGATGAGAAATTTTGGGATTTTTATAAAACTCAAGAAGGGCAACCCAGGAATATTGCTTCACGGCAACTGCGACCATTGCCAACTGCACAAGAACATGGTTTAAAAAAGAAGGTCGAAATTGGAAATAGGTTTGATGGCCAGCCTATATATGCTTATCTTGGGATACAAGGATGGGGTAGACACAGTGATAATCCAGAATTTTCTTTTCGATATTTTCGTACACAGGAAGAAGCTGAAGAAAATACAAATGAGTCTATTGCGACAAAAACACGTCTTGATACAAAGGTTGCTATGGCTAAAGGAATTGACCCTACAATCATGTATGAAGTACAAGGAGAAGGGAGACGAGGTGGAAAGTCAATGGATCCAACTGCAGAAAGACTTTCTAATATGCTTTTTTCAGAAGGAATACGTAGAGAGGACGAGTCAGAAGACCAAAGGACTACATTATTAAAACAATTAGATCTTGCTTTGGCTCTTGTCCAAGCAACTCGGGAAACTGAGCCTGCAGGAAATCATGATATTCGTGGTGCAAAAAATTTAGCAAAAGCAAAAAAACGTGTGAAAGATGTTTCGCGACGAGTGGCACGGATTAGAGAAGATCATGAAGGCATTGCAATTGATAGACTTCGTGGTTTAGTAGATGCTGTTATGAACGATGCAAAACGGAGTGCACGAGAAGCAGCACTTGTAGAAGGAAATGTCCGTACACGATGGTATGATGTATATGATCAGATTGTAAAGGCAGTTGTTCCTGTTGTGGAAAAAGAATGGGAAGGGGAATTAACAGACGATGGATTGAAGGCTATTCAGGCAGAATTAATAAAAATTTCAAAAGATAAGACATTGTCGGCAGATGAAATTAGAATGGCTGCAGAAGATTTGATTGCAGAACATCTTTCTTAAAAGGCAAAAAGGCAAAAAAATTTAAGAGACTTTTATTGGCTCTACTGTCATTTTTTTTAAAAACAAAACAAGCCTTATCCGGGCTTGTTTTGGTATACAGAGTTCCTGCATGGATTACTTATCACACATGCATCCACATCCTTCGCAGGCTTCACAGTCATAGCACGCAAATTCTTCAACTGGCGCGCCACAATATGTGCATTCCATATGATTATATTAATGATATGTGCCGAGGGATCGGCTTAGTTCAATTATATATTCACAAAAAGAAATTAGCAATTAACAATTAGCAACTAACAAACTAGCATAGAAAAATTCTTAAAGAATATGGACAGTTTTAATATCTACTATCTATTATCTAATATATAGAATCTGTATTCCGGATGGATGATAAATTGAATAAACGCATGCAATATATAAAGAAGTTTTGTACGTTGAGAGCAACCTATACTAAAAATACTAGATATTAAATAGTAGATATTAGATAATATAAAATATACTTTTCGACGAAAAATCTTCTATACTAAGTTGGTAATTGTTAATTGTTAGTTGTTAATTGTTTAAAAAAGAAAGAGGCGTACCACAGTGTAGTACGCCTCGAAACGTAAGTTCGGTTGTCTCCAAAAAGAACTAGTAGCCAGGGAAGCCTTCTGCGCGAAGTCGTGCGTAGGGTCGTGACCGAGGAATCATCAGCTCGTTTCCAGCTGCTTCGACCAGTCCAGGAAGGATGGCGATGAGAAGCGGGAGGAGTTTTTCTTCGGTGATCCTTTCTCCGGTGTCAGTCACGCCACTGTGGTCGAGTTCCTTGTCTTCGTCGTTCTGACCCTTGGGTTCGTAACCAGGGCACATGTTCGTGATCTTGGTGAATCCGATTCGGAGTACTCCCATGTGTGCAGCAGCAATTGCAGCTGGCACAGTCGACATCCCGATTGCTGTTGCACCGCATCCGTTTGCGAGCCTTACATCCATGGGGGTGTCGTACTGGGGACCGAATGTTGGAAAGTAATCTGCTTCGTGAGGAGACAGATTAATTCCAGCCTGCTTAGCCATTCGATGAACATATGCTCTCAGGTTCGGGGAGAACATGGGTGCGACAGGAGGATTTCGCGGTCCAAGTCGTTTGTCGTTTCCACCTGTGAGTGGATTGTTGCAAAAGAGCAGGCACAGATCTTGGATCAGGGCCAGATCTCCCTTCTTGTACTGATGACTTGCACCACCTGCAGCATTGCTGAGGCAGATGATTTCCACGCCCATGAGCATGAGTGCTTGCTGAAGCAGCACAATCTCAGGACCTTTGAATCCACCGTAGCCGTGCAATCGCCCTTGCGAAACGACAATTTCTTCTCCTCCAAGTTTGCCCTTCAAAAGGCGCCTTCCATGCCCTTTGGGAGGGGGCTTGCCCTCCAGAATGCGTTGCATGGCAGGTATGTCTTGGAATCTCAGGCTCTCCGGACCTTCGAGTGCTTCTCCGATTGCGTTCTCGCCAGAGCCAGTCATCAGCAGGACCTTTGGGATCTTGCCAAGCTCGCCTTCCAGAAATCGTCCGAGCGCAAGAAGTTCTTCAAAAAGTGTCGGCTTCATAGTGTCCTCCTTGTTTTGTTGTTACAAGAACCTGAATGCCAAAGGCAACATATCACATCTGATAGAAGGTATCAAGAGGGAGTACTTATCCACTTGTGCGTCCTTGTATATTTGTTATACTGAATTTAACAAAAAATAAGCCTGTCAGTCAGAGGTTTTTTTATTTTTAAAATTTTAATGTATGTCAAAGATTAGAGCAGAGTACATTTGGATCGATGGGCAAAAACCAACAGCAAAGCTGCGTTCCAAAACAAAAATTTTAGATAGTAGAATTCAACGTTTGGAGGATTTGCCAGATTGGGGGTTTGATGGATCAAGTACAGAACAAGCAACAGGAGAATCAAGTGATTGCATGTTAAAGCCTGTATACTTTATTCCAGATCCAATTCGTGGAGAAGATGACATCATTGTCATGTGTGAAGTTTTAAATGCAGATGGAAGTGTTCATGAAAGCAACACACGTGCAGAGCTTGCAGAAATTGCAAACATGTACAAAGATGAAGAAGCATGGTTTGGAATTGAACAAGAATATACTTTTTTTAAAGGATCAAGACCTCTTGGTTGGCCAAAAAATGGTTTTCCAGCACCACAAGGTGGATACTATTGTGGTGTAGGAGCAGATGAAGTGTTTGGTCGTGACATTGTTGAAGAACACATGGATGCATGTATGAAAGCAGGTTTATCAATTTCAGGAATCAATGCAGAAGTCATGCCTGCACAATGGGAATTTCAAATTGGTCCACTTGGTCCACTTGCTGTGTCAGATCAGATTTGGTTAGCACGTTGGCTTCTTTATAGGATTGCAGAAGAATATGGAGTCATTGCAACACTTGATCCAAAACCAGTAAAAGGTGATTGGAATGG
The DNA here is from genome assembly GCA_965231005.1 of uncultured Gammaproteobacteria bacterium. Classification (GTDB taxonomy): domain Bacteria; phylum Patescibacteriota; class Patescibacteriia; order Magasanikbacterales; family UBA922; genus CAZTEU01. Next base: position 106,084 of record OZ246405.1, on the reverse strand, counting down.
TGCTGGCGCACACACTAATTTTTCCACAAAAGCAATGCGCTCAGACGGTGGTATTGAAGTGATTAATCAGGCTTGTGAAAAATTGCGTGCACGACATCAAGATCATATTACTGTATATGGTTCAGATAATCATGAACGTCTTACAGGACTTCATGAAACATGCAGCATTCATGAATTTCGTTATGGAGTTAGCGACAGAGGAGCATCAATCCGTATCCCAATGACAACTGCAAATGATGGAAAAGGATACTTAGAAGATCGTCGTCCAGCAGCAAACATGGATCCGTACAAAGTATGTTCTGCACTTATGAAAACAGTGTGTAGTCGGTGGTAAGGGATTCTACAATACTTTAAGTACAGTTTAAAACTCTCCCGGCCTTTAGGCCGGGAGGTTTGTTATTGGGCAGAAGTTGTGCTAATATAATTTTGATTATTAGTTTTATGTCAAAAACATACTTTCGACTTATAACAATTCTATTATTAGCAGCAACACTCTTTTTTTGCAGAGGTGGTTCTTTTGGTATGATGTTTGCAACAATGAATGACATGGATAGTGGGCACATGAATCATACTATGCCTTGCTGCAGTGTGGAGCAAGGTGCGTTTTCTGCAGAACATGAACTTCCTCTTTTTGTTTTGCCAACTGAGCAAGTGCATTCTCTATTTTTCTTTGTTTCATTTTTTGCTGTTGCGATTTTTTACCTTAACAATCTATATTCATTTTCCATATCTTCGGCATACCTGAGGTTAAAAAGGGAAATATGGAAGTGCAATATATTTTTGATATCATTATTTAGAACAGGAATTCTCCATCCAAAAATTTGGTAAAAATGTTCTACTGGCTTTATTTGTATTTTGCAAACAAGCAGTAGAATTTTTTATTTACATAAATTTTTGTTATGGATCAACACATAAAAAAAGGAGATGAAGCATCTACGAAAAAAGCTTTTTTAAGTGGAGTAGTAGGTGGAATACTTGTTCTTTGTACTATTGGATTTTTTATCCTTCTTGGTTTTTTTCTTTCTGGAAATACATCCTCTGGAAATGTTGTAAAGGATTCTGGAACAGCTGCACAACCAACAGTTCCAGTGCCACAGGGATCTGGAAAGATTACTCTTGCAGAAGTCACTGATAAAGATTGGTATAAAGGAGGCAAAAATGCAGACATTACTATTGTAGAATTTTCTGACACTGAATGCCCATTCTGTAAACGATTTCACAATACTATGAATCAAATCATTGATGAGTATGGTGACAAAGTAAAATGGGTTTATCGTCATGCACCACTTACATCGCTTCATAGAAAGGCAGTAAAAGAAGCAGAAGCACTTGAATGTGCTGGAGAATTGGGTGGGAACAAAGGATTTTGGAAGTATGCGGATCGTTTATTCGAGATAACGCCGTCCAATGATGGACTTGCTGCGTTACAGTTTCCGGAAATTGCAGAGTACGCAGGATTGAACAGAAAAAAGTTTGAAACCTGTCTTGATTCTGGTAAACACAAACAAAAGGTAATGGATCAATTACGTGATGCTGAAACTGCGGGGCTTCGTGGCACACCATATTCAATCCTTATTGCAGGAGATGAAAAAATACCTATTAACGGTGCTCAGCCATATGAGCAGGTAAAAACTGTTATTGATGCATTCCTTCAATCATAACTATTCATTATGACTAAAAATATTATTTGGTTTTTTGTTGGAGTTTTTGTTGTTGTGGGAATTATGCTTGTCTATTCTCCAGAACAAAAAATAGTAAAACCAACAGAAATCGTCTCGGCTAAAACTGTAACAGTATACAAATCACCAACATGTGGTTGTTGTGGAAACTATGCGAGTTATCTAAAACGTGCAGGATATGATGTTGAAATTGTTGAAACACATGACATGAACAGTATAAAAGACAAGTACAATATCCCTCTGGAATTACAAAGTTGTCACACATCTGTATTTGGAGACAAAGTTGTAGAAGGACATATTCCACTAGAAGCAGTAGAAGCATTTGTTAATGACGACAGTGGCCTTGCTAGTATTGCTATGCCAGGAATGCCGTCTGGATCTCCAGGAATGCCAGGCAGAAAAACAGAAGAGTTTCATATCTTTGGAATGGACGCAGAAGGAAACAAAACTGAATTCATGAAATTATAGGTATGAAAAAAATATACACAATAATCATGCCATTGCTTCTCCTTTTCCCAGCTGCAGCATTTGCACACTGTCCACTTTGTACAGCAGGTGCTGGTGCTGCAGCAGTGGGGGCTGCTTGGCTTGGTATTGGTCAAACAAGTATTGGGATATTTGTTGGTGCATTTTCTGTTGCAATGGGTTTGTGGATTGCACGACTCATAAAGAAGAAATATATTCCGCATCAAGATCTCCTTATTGCCATCATCTCCTTTGTTACAACAGTTATTCCGCTTATTTCTCTAATGACAGACGCAGGCTCTGTGTATGTAGGAATCTATGGCGAATACGGATCGATTTTGCACAATGTGTATCTTGTAAATAGATTTTTCGTAGGGAGTATTATTGGAGCTGTAATCTTAGTAGCTTCTCCATATATGAGTTCATGGATAAAAGAAAAAAGAAAAGGAAAGATGATCCCTTATCAGGGGATAGCAATTACATTTCTTCTTCTTTCTGCTGCTGCGCTAATCATTGAATTTGGATTATGATTATTATATTCATTAGCATTACAATATCTTTTTTGATTCTTCTTGGTATAAAGCAGATTACAAAAATGAAATTTTGTGTGCTATGTCTAAGTGTGAGCGCCACATGGATTACGCTCTTGGCATTGTACTGGCTTGGACTTTCTATAAATCCAATATTGATTGCAGTCCTAATAGGGCAGAGCATAGTTGGGACTTACTATTTGGTTGAAAAAAAGGTTTCTGAATCAATGCAGATATTTCGTCTTCCATTTTTGCTCACCATGACCTTTCTTGCTTACTTTTTCCTAGATGTAAGGAATGGTTTTCTTGGTACGTTTATTTTCTTAGGATTTCTTTGGTGTGGGTTCGTGTTATTGTTTCTTTATAGAAATAATACATACACCAAGCGTTTTGTTCAGAAAATAATTGCTTGTTGCAGAGATTGGTAAGAGGGGAAAGTTATAAAGGGTCGCGAAAGCGGCCCTTTATTGGATTTCTTGACAAATTATTAGACCTTAGGTATGGTATATCCATACCCTGGGGGTGGGGGTTAAGTATTTGCATATGACAAGAAAAATACAAGTACATATACAAGACATGCATTGTGCTAGTTGTGTTGCAAAGATTGAAACTGGCTTGAAAAAAATGCCAGGTGTAAAAGATGCACGTGTTAATTTTGCGCTTGAACAAGGTCAGGTTGAATTTGATGAAGGAACGCTTTCACCAGAGGATATTATTTCTAATATAAAGCAGACGGGGTATACAGCCATGATTCATGGAAAGCAATCCTCAGAAGAAAATCATACCCATCACGATATGAATCATGGAGATCATTCTGCTCATGCAAAAGCTGAAGGAGAAGTTGCACTAAAGAAACGTTTTAAAAAAGTCGTAATAGCAGCAATACTGTCTGCACTCATACTTCTTTTAATGTACGGCATTGATACAGGCAATGACAGGATGTTGATGCTTGTCCTTTCAATTGGAGTGCTATTTGTTGGACAAGAATTTTTCAAAACAGGAATTCCTTCTTTGCTGCGGCTTGGGCCAGATATGGATACGCTTGTTTCACTCGGAGTAAGTGCTGCATTTTTATATTCTTCATACACAACACTGTTCGATCCAACTCAGCCTGAATATTTCATGGATGTAGGAATCATTATTACCTTTATTTTATTTGGTCGGTATCTAGAAGCGAAGGCAAAAGGAAGGGCATCAGAAGCAATTAAAAAATTAATGCAGTTATCTGCAAAGATTGCTCATAAAGTTTTTGGAAAAAATAATATAAAGGACATTCCTCTTGAAGAGGTAGTCGTTGGTGATAAGCTCTTGGTTAAGCCAGGAGAAAAGATTCCAGTCGATGGGATCATTATCGAGGGAGCAGCAACAATAGATGAGTCTATGGTTACCGGTGAAAGTATCCCAGTTGAAAAATATGTTGGAGACAGTGTTATTGGAGCAACAATGAATAAAAATCAAACATTTACTATGGAGGCAAGAAAGGTTGGGTCTGACACAGTGCTTGCTCAAATTGTAAAACTAGTTCAAGAGGCACAAATGTCTCGTGCGCCAATTCAAAAATTGGCGGATACTGTTTCAAAATATTTTGTCTGGGGAATCATTATTGTTGCAATAGTGACATTTTCTTGTTGGTTCTTTGTCGCAGGATATTTACCTACAGCATTAGTACATACAGTCAGCGTTCTTATTATTGCATGTCCTTGTGCACTTGGGCTTGCAACACCAATTTCGATTGTTGTAGGTACTGGGCGTGGAGCAGGACTTGGAATTTTAATCAAAGATGCTGAAAGTTTAGAAAAAATGCATAAAGTAACTACGGTTGCCTTTGACAAAACAGGTACAATTACAAAAGGGAAGCCAGAAGTTCAAGATTGGGTTGGTGTTTCTAAAGATGCAGACAAATTTTTAAATGTTGCCTACAGTTTAGAACTTCAATCAGAACATCCTTTGGCACATAGCATTGTTACATGGGCAGAAAAAGAAAAGAACATAAAAGACAGCATTTCTTTAAAAAATGTTCAGGCTGTAACAGGGCGAGGGATTGTTGGAGAACATCAACAAAGAATTTATCGAGTTGGAAGTATAAATTTTCTTAAAGAACATACTGTTGCTTTTGATTCAAGTGAAAAAGATATTAATTCATATGCAAAAAAAGGTCACACGATTATTGGCTTTTCTGTAGATACAAAATTTTTAGGATTTTTTGCAGTACAAGATGGAATCAAAACAACATCAAAAGATGCTATTAACAATTTAAAAAAGCAAGACATTAAAACAATCATGCTTACAGGCGATAATAAAACTGTTGCACAAGAAATTGCCAAACAAGTTGGTATAGATGAAGTCCGTGCAGAAGTGATGCCAGAAGACAAAGTAAACGCAATTAAAGAACTACAAAAAAGTGGTCAGGTTGTTGCCATGGTTGGTGATGGAATAAATGATGCTCCTGCACTTGCCCAGTCAGATGTTGGTATTGCTATGGGAACAGGTACTGATGTGGCAGTTGAGACAGGCGATATTGTTTTAGTAAAAGGTGATTTATTTAAAGCGTCAGAATCTATTTCACTTTCAGCTCGTACACTCAAAAATATTAAACAAAATTTATTTTGGGCATTTATTTACAATACAGTTGGTATTCCATTTGCTGCATTAGGATTCTTAAATCCAGAAATTAGTGCAGCTGCAATGGCAATGAGCAGTATCTCTGTTGTATTAAATGCTCTTCGTCTTAAACATATTAAATTAGCATAGTATGCCAAAGAAAAATTTCGACAAACAAGCATTAATTAAACGACTTAAAACAATTCAGGGACATCTTCGCAAAGTCACAGAAATGGTTGAAGAAGATAGATATTGCATGGATGTCCTGCAACAGACAACAGCTGTAAAGAACGCAATTAAACAAGCAGAGATTGTATTACTTGATTCTCACTTGCACAGCTGTGTTATGCATGATATTAAAAAAGGTAAGGTAAAGGCAGTAGACGAACTTCTTACGTTATTCAAAAAAACAAATAAATAGGATTATAAATTAGTAGACAAATTGTCTTTCTTTCACTAAACTACTATTTAGTTTACATAATATTTGTGTGATGACACTTTTCTTGAATAATATGAAATATTGGTTCAAACAAAAAACATATGGCTATGGCTGGGTCCCAGTACGTTGGCAAGGTTGGCTTATGACACTGTTATTTGTTGGAATGATTATTCTTTCAGCATATACAAATAATTTTTTTTCAGACGAACCAACCTTTGAACAAGTAGCGCGATATTTTTTTGATATTATTATTCTTACTGCACTCTTTATGCTTATCTTTAAAGGAAAAGCAAAAGGGAAGATGAAATGGCGTTGGGGGAATACAGCCGATGATTCATTGGAGGACGATTTTTAATAATATATGAATAGTCTTAAAAAAATATTGCACGCGTTTTCTCCAATGATTGGAGTGTTTCTTTTCAATCAGGCAGTTCTTGATTTGACTGGATTGTATGAGTTGTATCCATTTCTTGATATTCCAATGCATATTATAGGAGGGGCTGCGACTGCATGGACTGTTGTACTCATTAAAAAAATATTTGGCAAACAATATCATATTGAAATTAAACCACAATGGGTGTGGCACTTATTTATTCTTTGCGCTGTAGGAGCATTTGCAATTGGTTGGGAATTTTATGAATTTATTCATGATCTGTATTTTCCTCTTCAATATCAAGTTAGTGTTGCTGATACAGTAGGAGACCTTTTTGCTGGGTTTATTGGGGCGCTTTCCTATATTGTTATAAAAAGGCCGTAACCGCGTAAAGATCTCACTACGTTCGATCCACGCGGCAAGAGGCTTTAAATGCTATAAAAGCCATAAAGGCTGGCTAATAGTGTTTGTTAAAGCAAAAAACCTGCATGAGTAACAGGTTTTTTTGCCTTTTAGGCTTCTTAAGCTTTTACGGCATTTAGAGCTTTTTCTACATCATCCAAGCGCCAAGCACAGCACCCATTAAAATGAGTGTGACAAGTTCGTAACCAGTGTTGATTGAAAACAATTGGAAAGATTTATTCTTTCCCCACAGCGTCATACTCCACTGTGCAACTGCTACAAAACCAAGCCAAATCCAAAATGCTGACATTGCTCCTGCTTGCCAACTGCTGACTTCTAGCATTTGTAACATGTAGTAAAGTACATAGGAACGGACCAATGCACCAACAAATCCAAGACCATAGGCCTTGTTCATTGCAGCCTTATCATTTTTTGCTTTTTTAATTTCTTCTGGAGTCCACTTAGTAAGTTTTATCCAAGTGTTTCCAAATCCAACTGGTGAGTACCAAAGAGCACCAAGGACCATTGGAATGAATGCAGTCACGAGAACTGCAAGGTAATTTATTTCCATAGACATTATTAATTAGTGATTATTAATCTAAAGAAAATCCTTCGACCATTTTTTGATAAATCTTTACATCTTCCTGATCAGTCAATTCTTCTGAAGCAATGACAAAGGTTTTATTATTTTTTTCTACTACTGTCATAAATTGAAAACTCGGTTTATCAGTTTCAAAAGAAATTTGAATACCAAGTGCATCACCAAATTCTTTTACAACACCAATATAGCCTGGCTTTGTCCTATTTTCATTAATTATTTTTTGCATGTATGGTGCATCATATACTTGAACCATAATTTTTCCATTGTTACTCCCATTTATCGGAGTACTATGCATAATTGGTTCTGGATCAAATCCAATTGCTGCAAATGGAAAACCAGCAGGAATAGTAAATTCTTTTACATACCAATCTGCAAGATGGGGGATAGCAAAACCTTGTGTCTCATTTGAATAAAGAGTCCAATACTGTTGGGTTTGTTTTTTTATTCCACATCCAGGCAGAAGCAATACTGTGACAACAAGGATAGGGAGGAGTATATTTTTCATAGCATGTACTTTATAATAGATGAAGAAAGTATAACATAAAAAATATATGGAAAAAATTTCTGTGACAATCAAGAATGAGGCAGCTGATGGTTGGGAAATAGGTGTAGTTGTAAAAGATGAAGATTCAATGTCTCAACATCATGTCTCACTTTCTCGTGCTTATTGGAAAGAACTTACAAATGAAATGATTTCTCCAGAAGAATTACTAACACAATCTTTTGAATTTTTGCTAACACATGAACCCAAAGAATTAATTTTAACATCTTTTTCTCTCGATGTTATAGAAAAGTATTTTCCAGAGTACAAGCAGGAAATCACTTCAAAATTTTTTTAAGATTTGTTTTGTTGTGGATAACTAACGAAAACGTTATAAAAAAAGTATAAATTCAGGTATACTCTAAGTATATTGTTTTCACAATTAAGTTTTTTGTATGTTTTTACGTCTGAATAAGGCATGGCACACAAACTCTCTCATCGTTTGTTTGTTTCGTGCCCGCTATTTTCTTTTTTGCAGCATCATAATTGCTGCGTTTTTATTTATTGCATTGCCAGCTCATGCACAAACCACTGATGAAGCTAGTCAAGCAAATGCAACAGAAACTGCTGGAGAACTTGTAGTGGCATCAGAGTCGACTGAGGCTCCTCCGGAAGTTCTTAAAGATGAATTTGTAAGGCCTGAAGACTTAGATGCTGTACGTGCACGTATTTTGCCAGATAGTCCACTTCATGCATTTAAACGGTTTGGTTGGAACATGCAGGAATTTTTCACGTTTGATCCTGTAAAGGATGCAGAGTTAAAGTTCAAGCATGCAAATCAACATCTTGCAGAAGTTCACCAGTTGGCAGAAGAAAAAGGATTTGAAAATATTCGTGCTGATATGATTGATCAGTTTGAAAGAAGACTTGGATCAGCATCTAGAACAGCAGAACGACTCAAAGACATAAAAGATGAACAGCCAGAAGATGTTGAAAGATTTTTAGATGACTACACTGAAAAACAATTAAAGGGGAGAACACTCTTAGATACTATTGGAAAAGGAATTTTTGAGGAAATTGAACAGAGAAAGCAAGAAGATGGTGAAAATGCTGCGCGAGGTCTTGAACGAGTTGTTGCAAAAGTCCAAGAGACAAAAGAAGAAGCCATTGAAGATTTGACAGAGGTTCTTTTGGAAGTTGAAGATTCTTCAGAAGATGTGAGTGATCGTATTACTGAGGTTTTAGAAAAGGAAACAGGATCTGAATTTAAAGAATTGAAACATCTGGAGGTACTTGAAGTAATTCATGATCGTGTGCCAGATTCAGCAAAAGATGCAATTGAAAACGCACGAAGAAAAACACTTGAACGATTTGAAGTAAGTATAAAAGAGTTGCCAGCAGCTGTTCGCGCAGATAAGTTTGAGCAATATGTTGAGCATGCAAGTGCTGATGAGGTTCGACTCATGAGTATTTTAGAGCATATTAAACAAAATGCAGAAATTCCGCTCGATATGATAGATGCAATAGAAGAAGCAAAAGAAATTGCTGTACGAAATTTTGAAGAAAAGCTTGAATTAGAGAGTATTCGAGAAACATTCTTTGAGAATTTTGATAGAGAAGACGTAAATGATCTTCATGTGATGAGTGATATCCGTTCTCGTATGGATTCAGAAAGAGAAGAATTCCGAATCATGGAAGAGTATGAAAAACAATCTTTGGATGCATTTGTAAGTGAATTTAAAGATTCAGAATCACAAGATCAAGCAGAGCGGTTTAGAAAACTTTCTGAAGAAATGACAAAAAATCCAACGCCAAAAACATTCCGTCTTCTCCAAGAATTGGAAGAAGAAGTAAAGTCAGATCCAACAAAAAGAGCATTTCTTGAAAAACTTGAGCAAGACATGCAACACAAGACAGAAGAACGATTCAAAAGAGAAGGAGATAAGTTTTGGAATCGTGTTACAACTCTTGATCCAGAAGACATAGCAGTATTTGAGAATTTGCACTTTGAAGATTCGTTTGTTGATGAGTTTGCAAAAAAGAATGCTGAACGGTTCAAACGACATATGCAAGATATTGTTGAGCCAGAAGATTTTGACAAGTTCCATGAACGATTTTTTGATGTTCCAGATTTTGTGATTAATGAAATTAGAAATAATGACGATGGGTTCCAAGATGCTATCCAATTTAAGAGAAGAAAGATGGAAGAACGACGAGCTGAAAAGGAGAGAGATATAGCACGAGCTTCCCTTGATTTTCGTGAGAGAGAACTTCATCATGAATTTGATAGACAGCAAAGAAAAGAAGAAGAAAAATTTTGGGAAGAATTAAATGATGTTGATTGGGAAGATTTTGAAGAGCGTAAGAAATTGTGGGAAGAGAAAATTGACGACAGATACGAAATTGCAACAAAAAAATATGAAGAGCAAAAGAAGATTTTCGAAGAACGTCTCAAACTTGATCCGTGGTGTGACGATGTCTGTCAACAAATTCAACTTCAGTTTATAGAACAAGATTTACGTCATGAAAAAGAGCGCCTAGCAGACGATTTGATCCGCGAACGTAATAGAATTGAGTCAGAACAAATTCAACACAGAGAGAATAATCCTTTGGCTGGTCTATGTAAAACGCCTGAAGAATGTGATGCATATTGTAAAGCAAATTCTAGTGTAAAGGGATGTGAGTGGGCAATTCAAGTTGAAGATCATCCTGAATGTCAGCCACCAGGGTACTGGGATTATGGACTAGGCTATTGTGTCACGTATGATGATTTTCTTATAGATTGTCAACCTGGACATTACTATGATGCAAAAATAAAACAATGTGTAAAAGATCCATATTATGTTCCACCAGTAGAGTTTAAAAATTGTGGTTGGGGAATGCACTGGGATTATGATCTTTCTTACTGTGTCCCAGATCAAAAAGACAAATGTGAAGGATATTATGATGAAGCAGAAGCAAAGTTTATTTATCCTCCAGAATGCCATAAAACAACTTCAATAGATTGTAAACAAGGATATCGATGGGATGAAAAAGCTCGTGACTGTGTTCCATTTGATTATAAGCATTGTGATGATGGTTTTTACTATGATGATCATTTAAACAAATGTGAACCAAAGGACTATGATTGTGGATATGGAAAGTATTACAATTTTAAAACTCAAAAATGTGAAGAAAAAGAAATTTTAGCTTGTCCAGAATATTATGTAGCTCCTTGTGCTCCTGGTTTTTATCGTGAGCCAGTTAAAAGTGACAATGGCTGTTGGATTCCTGGAGAATGTATTAAAGAAGAAGTGGTATGTAATTATACAACCATGTTGTATTGTCCTGAAGGAACACATACTGTATATACTACTGATGAGAAAGGTTGTTCCATTCCAGATAGATGTGAAAAAGATGAAGAAATAAAACCAGATCCATTTAGATACACATTCCCAGATGGAATAACAGTGTATTCAAATGAAGAGGGTGTAGCACATTGTGAAGCAAGAGGAACTGATGCTGGAGAAAAAATGATTCAAGCGTGTAAAGATCATTTTGATGTTATTTTAGTAGAGAAAAAAGATGACAAACCTACGTGGGTAAAATATACATGGTATTTCTACGATGGTGATTCTGAATCGTCATATATTCTAGATAGAACTGACAGTGAATACAACAGTTATATTGTTGGTATTGCAGCAGAGTGTAAAAAAATTGTAAAATCAGAATTTTATTGGATGCCAGATGCTGGTAATGATAAAAACTGGAAAACATTTGGTATACCTAATTGTACAGGAGGGGCTAGCGACTATGTTTGTGGAGATAATATCTGCTCTCCAGGAGAATTAGACACATGTGCTTCTGATTGTAAGAAGACTGAATATGAAGGTGATGAGAATTCCTGCCCTGGATTTGCATATAGTAAATGGGATAAAGCTGGTAAAAGATATTGTCAGCTAAATACTGAATTCAAGTGTGATTACAATTATCCAAGTTATTTAACAAATGGAAGTAACTATGATGCAACAAACTGTCCTCAGGACTTTGTAGAAAATGGTAGTTGTAACTATAATGGTTCTTGCGATTCAGGAGAAACATATGATAGTTGTAGTGATTGTAGTGGCACACCTTCTTGTGGTGAGAAGTTTGAATATAATAAAGAAACAGAATCATGTATTACAAAAGGTGTGACCTGTAGTGCACCAAAATCCTGTGACAGTTGTAAATATGGATCTTCTTCTGGTCTTACATGTAAGTGGGATGACAATGGTTGTCCAACTGGTTGTCAGGATTATTCTTCAGGAAATTCTTGTGGAAATGGCACATGTGATAATGGAGAAACAAAAGAATCTTGTTATGCAGACTGTTCTGGTGGAGTATATGAAGGTGATAAAGATTCGTGTCCAGGATTTGCGTACAGTAGATGGGATAGCGCAGGCGTGCGATATTGTCAGTTAAATAATGAGAAAAAATGTGATTATAACTATCCTGGCTATCTAACAAACGGATCAAATTATCATGAAGATAATTGTCCATCTGAAACAAGCACGACGCCAGATCCAACCACTGTAAACTGTGATGATTACTCAACAGACTCTTCATGTTTTGCACAGTCATCATGTAAATGGTTTAGTTCTGAAGGATGTAAGTACAAAGATTATGTCCCACCTGTAGAAGAACCGCCAAAGGATCCATGTAACTACAACTTTACATGTGACGATGGGGAGACAGTTGAAAATTGTCCAAAAGATTGTAAGGCACCTCCTGCATGTAAGTTGAATCAATATAATAATTTTACTGGTGATAAAATTTGTGACTCAACTTTATGTGCTGATGGATGTGTTTGGGATAGTAGTGGCTGTGCAACGGGGTGCGGAAGTTCAACATCTGGATCTCACAGCTCAGGTTCAGATTCATCTGGTTCATCATCAGGATCTACTAGTTCAGGTTCAACAGGGGATAGTTGGTCCACTTCATGTAGTGAATGGGATGGCTGGGAGTACAACAGTCAAACAGGTTCCTGTGTAAAAGCAGGAGTGACATGTAGCTCACCAAATTCTTGTGATGATTGTAAATACGGAAGTTCATCTGACAAGTGGTGTAAGTGGGATGACAATGGTTGTCCAACTGGCTGTCAGGAAGGCTCATATACATCGTCAGACTCATATTCTTCAGCATGTGATAATGATGGAACTTGTGAATCAGGAGAGAGCAGTGGAAGTTGTCCAAATGACTGTGGTAGTGGATCAGATAGTAATACTTTTGGATCTGGTGATTGTTCATCAAATTACAACTATTGTTACACAGAATCAGACTGTACTGGTGCTGGCTATGGTTGGTGTAATGGATATTGCTGGAGCAGTTATGAATCAAGCTCCTGCGGCTCTAATTCTGGCAGTAGTTCTTCTAATGGTGACAGTTCTCAGTGGACATCAACAGATTGTTCATCAAATTACAACTATTGTTACACAGAATCAGACTGTACTGGTGCTGGTTATGGATGGTGTAATGGATATTGCTGGAGCAGTTATGAATCAAGCTCCTGTGCATCAAATAGTGATTCTTCTGTAAATACAAGTTTCAGTTCTCTTGGTTCAAGTATTCCATTTGACGAAACACCAGGAGTATCACAATTCTTCAAGATTATGAAGTCCCTTGCAAACTCATTTATGTTTGTTACAAAAGCAATGGACTGGTTCTAGAAAATGCCGTAAAGGCTATAAAAGCTTAAAAGGCCTTAAAAGCTCTCATCTAAAACAGATTTGTTTGTATTCATTATTTAATTTAAGTAACTATGGAAACATCAATGCTTCTCGCTCGCATCCTTGGTCCGTTTTATTTAGTGATTGCGCTTGCATTTCTTGTAAACAAAAACATGTACAAGGATTTAGTCGCTCATTTTAAAAAAAGTGATGGGGCTGTCTGGACATTTTCTATGTTTGCACTCCTTATTGGACTCTTAATGGTAAATGTTCACAACATTTGGGAATGGAGTTACAAGGGTCTTATTACCTTATTTGGATGGGGAGCTGTTATCAAAGGAATAATCTTTATGGTGTGGCCAGACTCATTTATTCGTTGGTCTGAAAAACAAGCAAAGAAATCTTGGTGGACTGGATTTGCAATTTTATTTACTCTGATCATTGGTCTTTGGCTTAGTTACATGGGATACTGGGCATAACAATTAGTACAAATTGAACAACATCGCCAAAACGGCGATGTTGTGTTATTATTTGATTATTGCTATGAATAAAAAACAAAAAAAATATTATAAATCTCTTATCTATTTTTTCTTTATTTACGGATTTATTGGTTGGTTTATTGATTCTGCAATTTGGAGCTTAGGACCAATGGAATTTGTATTTGGGGGCGCGGCAATATCGTTTGGAGTGTATGTTCCGTTTGCACTTATTTATGGATGTGGAGCAGTTGCTGTAATAATAGCTCAGCCTCTTATAGAAAAGTTTCCAGCGTTTTTTCGTGAAATTATGCCAGGAATTATTTTCACAATTGTTGAATACATTGGTGGAATTATTGGATTATGGTTCTTTGGAAGAAGACTTTGGGACTATAGTGAAAATGCTTTAAATCTTCATGGGCACACTGATATTTGGCACATGTTTCTCTGGATAGTATTGGGAGTAATTTTTGTTCATTATTGGCATCCATATATAAGAAGGAAATTAAAAATTAGAAACTAGAAATTGGGGAAGTAAATTAGGTTGTTTTAGTTTAAATTTTCGAATTATATATTATCTAGTTTCGATTAAATAGTACACAGATTTCCAGGATCGACCAGGATTTTCACACCTGCCTGCCGGCAGGCAGGGATCAGATCCTGGTAAATCTGTTTTTATCTTGGTAATCTGTGTACTATATAGTTGTTCCTAGTTTGATCCCTAATTTCCAATTTCTAATTTCTGATTTTATGCACGCACTACGCACGCGTTTTAAAAAGGACATTATTTGCGAATTTTTACCTCCACAGAAACCATCAAACAAGGTGATGATTTTTTGTAAAGGCATGCCAGGTTTGCCAGGGAATAAGCGTGCCATGATGGCGATGCATAAGAATAACTATTGGTCATTTTTTCCAAGGTACAGAGGAACGTGGGAAAGTAGTGGTACATTTTTAAAAGACGAACCAACAAAAGATATTCTTGATGTTATTGATGGTATTCACAAATCTTTTATAAGTCTTTGGGATGGAGCCGAATATAAGATTGAAAAACCAGAAATATACATTGTTGGAAGCAGTTTTGGCGGTCCAGCTGCAATGCTTGTTTCAAAAGACCCACGAGTCAAAAAAATTATCTGCGTTTCTCCTGTTGTTGATTGGACACAAGAGAGTCGAGATGAACCAATTGATTGGTTAGGAGAAACAGTGCAAAAATCATTTGGACAAGGGTACAGATATGATATGGCAGATTGGAAAAAGTTAAGCGAAGGTACATTTTATAATCCAGTTGCACAAAAGGATCGTATTGATGGAAAAAAAGTTATGATTATCCATGCACTAGACGATGAAGTAGTGTTGCCAGAACCTGTAAAGCAATTTGCAAAAGATATTGGCTCTGCCACGTTGTTTCTAAAAGAAGGTGGACATCTGAGTACTCGTTCTCTTATGAAGTGGAGAATAATGAGAAAAATAAAACAGTTCTTAAAAGGCTGAAAAAGCTTTAAAAGCCATAAAGGCCTTAAAGGCTTTACTTGGTGTGATATTGATTAATACAAGAGCTTTTACAGCATTTATGGCTTTTATGGCCTTTAAAGCATTTTATTATGTTAGCTTTAGAAATAAAAAATTTTACAAAACAATATGGTGATTTTGTTGCTGTAGATAATTTAAATTTGGAAATTCCAAAAGGAGAATTTTTTGGTTTTCTTGGTCCAAATGGCGCTGGAAAAACATCGACCATAAGTTGTATTACTGGCGTAGGAAAATTTTCAAAAGGCACGATAACACTTTTTGGAAAAGATGTTCAAAAAGACTATAGAGAAGCCAGATTTAATATTGGTATTTCTGCACAAGAATACAATGTTGATGTATTTGCAAAAGTAAAAAATATTCTTTGGTTTAATGCTGGTTTTTTTGGAGTAAAGCGATCAGAACGGAAAAAAAGAATAAAAGAACTCTTGGAGATTTTTGAACTGACAGCGCATGCAGAAAAGAAATTCCGTGAATTGTCTGGTGGATTAAAACGACGTGTTATGCTTGCTCGCGCTATGATGCATGATCCAGATCTTCTTATTCTTGATGAACCGACTGCAGGTGTTGATGTAGAATTGCGACATGAGCTTTGGGAATATTTAAAGAAAATTAATAAAGAAGGAAAAACAATTTTGTTTACTTCTCATTATCTTGAAGAGGTAGAACATCTTTGTGACAGAATAGGAATTATCAATCATGGAAAGCTTGTTGCTGTTGGGAAGAAAGAAGAATTTACAAAAGGGGGAAAAACACTTGAAAAAAGATATCTTGAAATTACCAAAGAACGTATATGAATGTTATAGGATTACAAACACATGTTTATAAAGAAGTGCAGCGCTTTCTTCGTGTTGGTACACAAACACTTGTGAGTCCATGGATTAATGCGCTTTTATACATTTTAGTATTTGGATATATTGTTGGTTCACGCATTGATCTCATTGTTGGTGTGAGTTACATTGACTTTGTCCTTCCAGGAATTGTCATGTTAAATCTTATTTCTTCAACGTATTCTCAAACATCTTCGTCTTTGTACTTTCAGCGTTTTGCAAAGCACATCGAAGAAGTATTAGTTGCACCACTTTCTCATTTGGAAATTGTTTTGGGATATGTGATTGGCGGTGTGACGCGTGGATTAATTGTTGGATTTGGTGTCTATATTATTGCTATTTTATTTAGTGCAGCAAACATGGCAAACCTTGGGTTATTTCTTTTTTATAGTATTTCTGTTGCACTTATTTTTTCTCTTATTGGATTGCTTATTGGTCTTTGGTCAGATGGTTTTGAACAACTTGCACTTTTAAACACATTCATCATAACACCACTTACGTTTTTGGGCGGCGTGTTTAATTCAATCACCATGTTGCCAGAAAAAGCACAGATATTTGTAAAATTTAATCCGTTCTTCTACTTTGTTGATGGATTACGGTATTCTATGATTGGGATCCAAGAAGGTAGCTTTACTATTGGGCTTGCAGTGATTTTTGGATCAATTATTGTCCTTGGTTCTCTTGTCTGGTATTTATTTAAAATCGGATGGAAAATCCGTACCTAGAAATCTACAATATGAAACAAGTAAAAATATATACAACACCATATTGCCCGTACTGTCACAGAGCAAAAGAACTTTTTGCATCACTGAACATTCCATTTGAAGATACCGATGTGCAAGCAAACCCAGATGTTCGTGACAAACTAATTAAAGAAACTGGTCATATGACCGTACCGTTGATTTTTATTGGAGAAAAGTTTATTGGTGGATATGATGACTTGGCAGCACTTCATGCAAAGGGTGAGTTGATGCCATTAGTTACTAGTTAATAGCTATTAGTTATTAGATTTTTGAAAGCGAGAAGGTCTAAAAGACCTTTTTGCCTTTTCACTTTTTAGACCTTTTTAGCCTTTTGAAGTATACTAGTAGTGTTTAAAATAATATTGTATGAAATATTTTGTAGGTTTATTAGCTATTGCAGTCGGAGTTTTTATGGTGTTAAAAACAGAATGGGTATTGCAAATGTTTGGGAGAAGTGACTGGGCTGAGCAGCATTTTGGTGGATCCCGTTTTTTTTATAAAGTACTAGGCATTGTTTTTATTTTCGTTGCCATGATGGGTATGACAGGGCTATTAGGACCATTGATTTTAAATGTATTTGGTCGTATGTTTGGCATTCAAAATTAATTTTGCATTATGTATCACAGTGGGAATCAAATGGTAGATCCACACTTGCTTTTTGAAAAAGCACAGCTTCAGCCAGGCATGCATGTTGCAGATTTTGGATGTGGAAAAACTGGACATATTCTTTTTCCTGCGGCAAATATTTTAGGTGATCATGGCATTATGTATGGGATTGATATTATGAAATCAGTGCTCGAGATAGTTCATAAACGTGCAGAGCTAAGTAAGTTAAATAATATTCAAACCATCTGGGCAGATTTAGAACGGACAGGAAAGACTGCTATTCCAGCAAATAGTCTTGATGTTGGTTTTCTTGTAAATACATTGGTTCAGTCAAAAGATAGACATGCAGTCTTAGATGAAACGCATCGTTTACTAAAAGATAAAGCCCGTCTCATTATTGTTGATTGGTCAAAAAAAGGATTAACTTTTGGACCATCAGACGAACATTTTATTGATTTTGAAGATATTAAGAAATGGGCAACAACACACGGATTTGTATTGCAAGAGGAGTTCCCAGTTGGACAATTTCATAAAGGGCTGGTATTGTTCAAGCAATCGTAAAAAGGCCGTAAAGGCTTTAAAAGCTATGAAGGCCATAAAAGCTTGATTTTCATATGTTTTTGACTAATTTAAGCAAAAAAATAGTATATTTTTATTGGCTTCTTTTTACTTCAGGCCTTTTTTTGTTTTTTGGGTATTTTTTTCAATCAACACAAGCTGTTGGCTGCCCATTGCCAGAGCAAAATGCATATAAGGCGCCAAATAGCAGTGCAGTCTATTACATAACAAAACAATGTACAAAGCGTCCATTCCGCTCAGCAAAGAAATACTTCACATATTTTTATTCTTGGAATGAAGTCACACACGTTTCATCTTATGAGCTTGCTTCTATTCCAAAAGATCATCTAGGATTTATGCCGGCCGGGCCATTGTATGATCCAAAATATGGGGCACTTGTAAAAACGGTTGATGACCCAAAAGTATATCTTCTTTTGGGAAATGAAAAATATTGGATTACTGATGAGTCAGTATTTAACAAATTAGGATATTCATGGAATTGGATTGAGGATATTGATCAGAGATTATTAAATAATTACTTTACTGGTTCAGAAATTAATTATACGAATCGTCATCCAAATTATACAATTGTAAAATATCCTGACTCTGCAGATGTGTATCGCCTTGAACCAGATCCAACAGATGCATCAAAACAAATTAAAAAACATATTAAAGATGAAAAAGAATTTAATTCTTTTGGGTTTCGTTGGGATCGTATTGTTGTAATTGATAAGACAGAACAATATAACACTGGATCTGGTGGTTCAAGTTTTGTAAAAACAACACAGCCTGCACAAAAGACGGTTCAGCCAATACAAAAGACTGTTGTCAAAAAACAGCCGGTTGTCCAAAAATCTACACCGCAGGTCAAAAATACTCCTGCTAAAAAATCTACGAACACAGCAGACAAAAGTGTGGTGCAAAAGCCGCAGACAACACAAACAATTTCTCCACCAACCAAAGTAGATACACCACAACCAACAATTCAAATTAAAGATACACGAACAAAGCAGACTAGCAATCAACAGTTTGTTGTGAATCAGACGGGCTGTCCGTGGACAAATAGAACAATAACAGTTGTATCAAATGGTCAACCTGTTTCAAATGCGCTTGTAACTGTATATGGACGCGATAGTGAAATGGATCCATTGCATGTAACACCATTTAATATTGCATTTGGAAATTCAAATATTGAAATGACTGCAAAAACTAACAGTCAGGGGAAAGCTGTGTTGGATGGGAATTTATTAAAAAGCGAGATTCATACTATTGTTGCGTCTGCACCAGGCTACATAACAAAATTTATTCCAAATAGGTATTGTAATTTAGTTCAAGACACAACACTTTCTCTTTATTCACTACAGTCGTTCAAGAAAAGTCCAAGCAGTGCTGCACAACAAAATAGGCTCCCAGCTCGGGTTGATACAAATGGAACATATTGGTCACAGTACGAAGTGGCAGGTCGTGAAATTATTTTGCCATTTACTCCTATTGTAAGAGACGATATTCTTGCAAATAGTAAACAGATTGATCTAACGATGAAGATTGTGGATCAGCCAACGGCTGCTAATGGAACAGAAGTCCCCGCTGGCTTAACAAAATTTGCAGATGAGAATTTTTACTATGAACAAACATTAAACAATATTAAGATTGGTCAGATCCATTCGTTTAAATATACACTGGACGAAGGTGCATATTATTTTTACTTTACATTTACTGTTACAAATAATAATGGAACAAAACAAACATATGATTTTTATCCATCATATGTTGGATGGGGATTAACACCAGTGAATCATCCAGATGTAGAAAAGTTTGACAGTTGGCGGTACAGAGGAAATGTCCTTGTCTATCCTGCAATGAACGTAGGAACATTTTCACCAGTCCTGCAAGGGCAGAATAATTCAAATGAAAACAGGGTTAATATTGTATTTTTAAATATTGGTTTTGATGATAATTTGTTCCAACAAATCCTTTCATACGTTACAACAGATGCAAAATTGAGCTTGCTAAATGTTGAACCAATAAAATCAAATAAGAATAAGTTTAATTTTTGGAAGTACAATACTAAACTCACAGTCGACGAAGCGACATGGGAGTTTGGGAATTTTAGTAGTATCTTTTTTGGCTGGGAAAAACTTTCCAAGAGTCAGGAAATGTATTTGAGCCATAATTTCAAAGGAAAAACAATTTTCTATGCAATGATTGATGATGACTCACTGACACAGGTACAGACAAGAGCAGTCAGTGGACAGTGTACGTTTAACAAGGGTGTAACATTTGGCATTGCAAGTCAACCACTCAAGAATTGTCTTGCTTCAAAAACAGCTCCAACTTGTTTCAAAGAATTTCAAGTAGGACGTGTTGTTCTTCATGAATTAGGCCATGAACTTGGATTTTTAGGTGAAGAATACGTTGATACTTTCGATTTATTCAATGTAGATGAATATGTAAAGGAAAATAAAATGAGTTATACCCCAAACTTTCGACCAAACACATATCACTCTTCTTCACTCGATCTTGATAATTATTGTAAACAATTTAAATATAGTGGAGGCGGACATTTTGTAAACGAGATTGTATGTGATGATGCACCAGCAAATGCATGTTCACAATCTTCTTGGTCAGATTTAATTGGAAATGGCTGTGGAAAAGATGGTGTATTGGATTGTTCATTCAATGATCCTGGTTTTGATCAGGAAGTTGGATGTAACTTTGGTGGAGGAACGCATTCAAATACTGGTTCTGCAAATCTTTTGAAAGCAACAAGAATATCTGTTATGGATATTTCAAAAAAATTCATGCATTCATTTAATAAGATTACAGAAAAGTCAAGAGTGTATGGATTAGGAAATGAACGAACACTTTGTCGCGCAATTAAGAATTACACAGGATCTGCAGCAGGTGTTTGTTCACAGCTTTGTATTGATGGATGTGCTGCTGGAAAGAGTTGTATAAATGGCTCATGTCAATAACATTTTAAAATATGAAAGGAGGGAACAAAAAGAAACGTCTTGGTGCGTGGGGGGAGCAGCAAAGCGTTCTTTTTTTACAAAAGGAAGGCTACAGCATCCTTGAAAAAAATTTTCAAACACGAAGAGGAGAGATTGATATTATTGCTTGGCATACAAAACGTGGCCAAAAAACACTCTGCTTTATTGAAGTCAAAACAAGAAATGGACAGGTTGGGAGTGCTGAGCGAGCAACTGGAAGGCAGAAGATTCTCCGTCTTAAACGAACAGCTCAGGAGTATTGCATAATAAAAGGGATAAACATTGAAGATACACCAATTCAATTTGAACATATTGGTGTGTATGTAGATTTTTATGATAAATCGCCTATAATTAGGCATTATATTATCCCAGTTGAGTAATTGCTATTGACAAAACGTACATAATATGGTATTATATTAACAATAAAGTAGCTTACTAAAGCTGCTTTTCTTTAATCAAAAAACAATTAGCAATTAACAATTAGCAACTTAGTATAGAAAGGCTTTGTTAGAAAAGGACGTCAGTCTTATCTGATTTATTCTCTATATTAGATAATAGATAGTGATATCGTTCTCGTACTCGTATTAAATATTCTTTCCCTATTAAATTTGTTAATTGTTAGTTGTTAATTGTTAATTATTTATTTATGGCCTCAGATATTACAAAAGCAATCAAGTTTCTGTCTGACGAAAAAGGACTTGATGTTGATGTTGTCATGGAAGCGCTTGAAATCGCGCTTGCTGCAGCATACAGAAAAGATTTTGGAAATCGTCAACAAAACGTACAAGTAAAATTTGACTCTGAAACTGGAGATATGGAAGTGTGGGATGAAAAAGTTGTTGTCGAAGACATTGATGAAGACGTTTTGGAAAAAGCACAAGAACAACTTGCTGATCTTCGTGAAGAAGCACGAAAAGAAGGGCGAGATATCACCGAAGAAGAAGTGGAAGGTATTCCTCACTTCAATCCAAAAACAGAAATGATGATTACAGAAGCAAAGGAACATAAAAAAAGTGCAAAGATTGGTGAAACACTTCGCATTGATCTTGATGTGCCTGGAGACTTTGGTCGTATGGCAGCTCAAACGGCAAAGCAAGTTATTATTCAAAAAGTTCGTGAGGCTGAACGTAACAGTGTATTTGAAGATTTCAAAGATCAACAAGGACAAATTGTTCAAGGAACAATTCAACGTCGTGACAGAAGTGGAAATACACTTGTTGATTTAGGAAAAATTACTGGTATTCTTTCACCAGAAGAACAAGTACAAGGTGAATTTTTGCGTCCAGGAATGCGAACACAATTTTATATTATTTCTGTTGAAATGGGAAAACGTGGTCCAGAAATTTTACTTTCTCGATCTAGTAAAAAGATGATTGAAGCAGTCTTTGAACAAGAAATTCCAGAAATTGCATCTGGTTCAGTTGTTATCAAAGGTATTGCTCGTGATCCAGGACAACGTTCTAAAGTTGCTGTATCTACAGACGACGAATCTATTGATCCAATTGGTTCATGTATTGGACAACGTGGAAGTAGAATTACAACTATTATTGCTGAACTTGGTGGAGAAAAAATTGATGTGATTTCATGGAGTGAAGATGCACAAGAATTTATTAAAAATTCTCTTTCTCCAGCAAAAGTTGATCGTGTTGAATTAGACGAAGAAACAAAAGAAGCAAAAGTGTTTGTTGCTGAAGATCAGTTTTCACTTGCGATTGGTCGAAATGGTCAAAATGTTCGTCTTGCAGCATCTCTTACTGAATGGAAGATTGATGTTGTACAAGAAGGTGGAGAAGAAAAAGTAGTCAGCAGCGAAGACGAAGATATTTCAGAAGATGAAAAGAAAGAAGCATCAGAAGAAAAAGAAGAAGTTGTAGAAGAAAGCAAAGATGAATCACAAGAAGATGCACCTGACTCAGAAGAAGATAAAGAAAAAGAAGAATCAGTTGAGGAAGAGCCAACTGATGCAAAAGAAGAATCTGAAGAGGATTCAGCTGAAGAATCAAAATAATTAGGATTTTTGAACAGCGCCCCGGTTTGCGAAGCAAACACGGGGCGTTGAGCTTTTTACACACCTGTGATATACTCGTTCCACTATGAAAGCATTATTTGAACTTATCCTTTATCAGCCAATATTTAACTTTTTTGTTGGCTTTTACAATATCTTCTTGGACGTAGGTGTTGTTATTCTTGTATTAACAGTTTTGATTAAATTGGCATTGTATCCTTTGACTAAAAAATCAATTGCTGCTCAGAAGTCTTTGGCAGATCTTCAACCAAAAATGGAGGCATTGAAAAAGAAATACAAAGATGATCAGCAAGCAATGGCAAAGGAAACAATGGCGTTATATAAAGAGCACAAGGTAAACCCACTTGGTTCTTGTTTGCCAATTCTTATCCAATTACCAGTATTTCTTGCGCTGTATTGGGTGTTACGAGAGACTCTTTCATCAACTGATTTTAGTTTGCTCTATTCATTTGTTCCAAGTCCTGGAAATATAAATCCAATATCATTTGGTCTTTTTGATTTAAGTAAGACAAGTCCTGTGCTTGCAGTTCTTGCTGGTGGTGCTCAATATTGGCAGGCAAAAATGATGCAAAGTAGAAAACCTCCAAAAGAAGCTGGTGAAGGTGGAAAGGATGAGAATATGATGAGTATGATGAATAAGCAAATGCTTTACTTTATGCCAGTGATGACAGTATTCATTGGATTGAGTTTCCCAGGGGGGCTTGCGCTTTACTGGTTCCTTTCAACACTATTGACTGGTGTACAACAATGGGTGATGTTTCGAAAGAAAAATAAAGATGATGGTTCTGGAAAAAGTGGTGGAGTGATTGAAGGAACGTTGGTTGATTAACAACAATTAACAACTAGCAATTAACAATTAACAATTCCTAGATAGGTTGTTAGTTGTTAATTGTTAGTTGTTTTTTTATAGGTGACATAACAACCGATCTGGGTTACACTATAGATACTATGAGTGAATCAATTACAAAAACAATTGCTTACTTTGGCATATTTGATTATCCATTGACTGCCCAAGAGCTTTACGAGTGGCAGTGGGGTAGCAATCAGGAAATTTCGTATGTTGCTTTTTTGGATATGCTCGATAGTGAGGTGTTGTCTGGAAGAATTGAAAGACAAGAAAGTTTTTATTTTTTGCCTCAACAAAGTTCTACGATTCAAAACCGTAAATCCATGCCTTCGCTGTTACGTCGAAAAATGAAGATTGCAAAGCGTGCAGCAAAGATCATCCGGTTTATTCCATTTGTTCGTGCATTTTTTGTTTGCAACCAGTTCACTATTTCAACAAAAGAGGAGAGTGATATTGATACATTTATTGTTATAAAAGATGGACGTATGTGGTTTGCTCGTTTTTTTATTATTTTACTTTTTCATTTTTTTAAATTACGCATTACAACCTTACAAAGTAAAGATAAAATTTGTCTTAGTTTTTATGCAGGAGAAAGTCATCTTGATCTCTCTTCTGTTGCAATTGAGCAGCCTGATATTTATCTAACATATTGGCTTGAACAACTTATTCCTGTTTTTGATCCGTCAAATGTTTCGCAAGTCATAAAAGAGAAAAATGCTTGGACAAAAAAGTATCTTCCAAATACATCAGAAGCATTTAATCCGCTTGGTTTGTGGAAGGTTTCACACAATGTTTTTACAAATACCTTTCAACGAGTTTTTGAAACATTGCTCAGTGGAAGCATTGGAGATTCACTAGAAAGAATGTTGAGGAATATTCAATTGAAAAAATTAAAAGAAAAGAATATTGATTTTGACTCTCACAAAACAGATGTGATTGTTAGTGATGAAATGTTAAAATTTCATGACAATGATAGAAGAGAGTATTTTAAGCAGGAGTGGATGACAAGGATTGGAAAAGAAGAAAGGAAAGTCGTGTGACTTTCCCGTCCCCCTTATTCGGTTTGTGAAGTGTGCGGCTGCGCTAGTTCCTTGGTGGCTCAGTCAGAAGGATTTGGCCATCGTACACCATCGAGTAGCCAGAGCCCAAGTGTGGGCCGAAGATCTTTGCGAAGACGCAAAAGTTGAGACTGCACCATGGCTTCCTCTGAGTTACCTTTGCTGCCCTTTGAGCATGCACGGTTTCTCTCATCACAGCCAACCCGCGCTCTGTGGGCTTGAACCAGACTGTTTTGTTGATGTTGAATGAAACGCCAAGTCCGTCTGTGCTCATGATGTTGCTCCTTGATGTGGCTGCTGAGGCAGAATTCCCCAGTGCTTTTTCATTATTGCATTGCTAATTTTTATTGTCAATCACCTCTTTTTTTGGTGTATAATGAGGTTATAGTTAATATGAATATTATAAACAAAAGAAAAATTTCAATAGAAACTTTATTACAGTGGTCCATCAATCTATTTGTCTTCCTTCTCCCATGGCATACGATTTGGATATACAATGAATATATTTTGAATGGAGCAAAGCTGGAGTATGCAACACTTGGATTTTATGCAACAGAGTTTTTGTTATGGATGTTATTAGTTTTTTTCTTTTTTTGGTATTGGAAGAAGAGAGGTTCTCAAATAAGAAAGAATGAATTTTATCTGACAAAGGATAGAATGTTTATATTGAGTGTTTTTATTTTTTTATTATATATTTTCTTTTCTGTATTTTGGTCAATAAATGTAGATGTCGCACAACAACAAGCACTTCGTATTATGGAAGCAGCATTATTGTTTCTTTTTCTGTTGATTGGACCAATTGATCTTCAAAAGATTATGAGATGGTTTGTGTTTGGTGCAGTTGTGCAAGGTGTTCTTGGTATTTGGCAGTTTATTTCCCAGTCAACATTTGTTTCGACAATACTTGGGACATCATCTCATGTTGTTGCTGAACCAGGAACGGCTGTGGTAGCAGGAAATGCAATTGGTAGAGTGTTGCGTGCGTATGGAGGATTTACTCATCCAAATGTGTTTGGTGGTTTTTTAGTTATTGCAA
The DNA here is from genome assembly GCA_965231005.1 of uncultured Gammaproteobacteria bacterium. Classification (GTDB taxonomy): domain Bacteria; phylum Patescibacteriota; class Patescibacteriia; order Magasanikbacterales; family UBA922; genus CAZTEU01. The sequence goes on along the minus strand of OZ246405.1, from coordinate 80,126 downwards.
TTATACTTTTCTTACTCATGTTTCTTAAAAACAAGAAAAATCATTTATTATCCAATATTTGTTATTTCATATTATTGATATCATTATTTTTCACGTTCAGTCGTTCTGCATGGCTCGCACTTCTTGTTTGCTTTGTGGGGTTGCTAATCATGTATGGGAAAAAATTCTTACGTCCAATTATTATTGGAGTTGGAGTGTTCGTTATTCTTACCCTTTTGTATCTTCCAATTGTACAAACAAGATTTTTTCCTGATTCGCGTTTAGAAATAAAATCAGTGGAAGAAAGAATTTCTGGTTATGAAGAATCTTTTGCATTGATAAAAAATAATCCATTAGTCGGTGTTGGAATAGGGAACTATTCTTTGGCCCTCGCGATAAATCATCCTGGATTGCCTGGTTGGGCATACCAACCAGTTCATAATGTTGGATTTCTCTTATTAGCAGAAGTCGGTGTGATTGGTATTGTTCTTTTGTGTGGAGTTATATATTCGTGGCTTTCTTTATCAGGTTTTTCAAAAGAGATTTTTCTTTTTGCTATCATTTACCTTGTTTTAGGTACATTTGATCATTATCTATTTTCTTCATATATTGGTCTTATGCTATCAGCCATTTACTGGGGGATTGTTATAAGAATGCTTCCCCAACTTGTGCACACCTAATCCACTTTTTGTTCACAATTTGTCCTAAATTAGCCAAATTTTCAAGGTTGACACCTCTTCGTATTCATGAGAAAGTACATACACCAAAGGAAGAGCTTACAATTGGCTATATACACAAGTATTCGCAAGTCGAAACCGTGTTACGACAGGCATCACGGTTTCATATCTTGTCGGTGCGTTGAGTGTGTAGCCTTTTGTGGGCTTTTTTTAATAAAAGGCTTTAAATGCCGTAAAGGCCATAAATGCTCTAAATGCTTAGGATTAAAAACTTGATTTTTTGCTTAAATAAGACAAAAAAGCACTAAAAAAGAAGAGATGTATTGTCCGGGCCTTTAAGGCCTTTTTAGCTTTTTAGGCTTTTATGGCCTTTTATAATCTTGACACATTTTTTATTTAGTGTAAGATAAGCATACTATTTATCACTCAATAGTCATGAGTGACAGAATTTCATCTATTATTTATATTTATATTATTATGAATATCAAACCACTTGGTGATCGCGTTGTTATTAAACCTCTACAAGAGGAAGAAGTGACTGCTTCTGGAATTGTTCTTCCAGATACAGTTGATAAAGAAAAAAAAGCAGAAGGAGAAATTGTAGCTGTTGGACCAGGAAAGGTTCTTGAATCTGGTACAAGAAGTCAAATGGAAGTTTCTGTTGGAGACAAAGTATTATTTGAAAAATGGGGAGGAGAAGAAGTAAAAGTAAATGGAGAAGATTATAAAATTGTTTCACAAGATAAAGTGTTAGCAATTCTTTCATAATAGTATTTAACATAAATTGATATGGCAAAAAAAATTGATTTTCATGAAGAGGCTCGTCAAGGACTTCTCGAAGGAGTAAATACATTGGCAAATACAGTAAAGGTGACACTTGGTCCAAAAGGACGTAATGTTGTGTTAGATCGCGGATATGGTTCACCAACAATTACAAAAGATGGAGTGAGTGTTGCAAAAGAAGTTGAACTTGAAGATAAAGTTCAAAATATTGGTGCAGAACTTGTAAAAGAATCTGCAAGCAAAACAAATGATGTTGTTGGTGATGGAACCACAACAGCAACAGTTCTTACACAAGCAATTGTAAAAGAAGGAATGCGAAATGTAACAGCAGGTGCAAATCCAGTTGCGCTTAATAAAGGATTACACAAAGCGGCTGATGCAATTGTGAATGAATTAACAAACAATATTTCAAAACCAGTAGAACAAGATGAAATTGCAAATGTTGCGTCAATTTCTGCAAACGATCGTGAGATTGGAGCAAAGATTGCAGATGCAATGAAAGAAGTTGGACAAGATGGTGTGATTACTGTAGAAGAATCACAATCATTTGGTTTGGAAATTGAAACAGTAAAAGGAATGCGTTTTGACAAAGGGTATGTTTCTCCATACATGATCACAAGTCCAGAACGTATGGAAGCAGAATTTAAAGATGCAATGCTTTTGATTACAGATAAGAAAATTTCTTCACTTGAAGAGATTCTTCCTGTTCTAGAAGCCGTCGCACAAAGTGGAAAAAAAGAATTAGTGATTCTTGCAGAAGATGTTGAAGGACAAGCACTTGCAACACTTGTGGTAAACAAATTGCGTGGTACATTCAATGTCCTTGCAGTAAAAGCTCCTGGATTTGGTGACAGACGAAAAGCAATGCTCGAAGATATTGCAATTCTTACAGGTGGAAAAGTAATTAGCGAAGACGTTGGTTTGAAACTTGAAAATGCAACTATGGAAGATCTTGGTCGTGCAAGTAAAGTTGTTTCAACAAAAGACAATACAACCATTGTTGCAGGACAAGGTGATGAAGCAGCAGTTGCTGCACGTGTTGCACAAATTAAAACACTTATTGAAAATACAGATTCAGATTTTGATAGAGAAAAATTACAAGAACGTCTTGCAAAACTTGCAGGAGGTGTTGCTGTTATTAAAGTAGGTGCTGCAACAGAAACAGAAATGAAAGAAGTAAAGCATAGAATCGAAGACGCTGTTGGCGCAACAAAAGCTGCAGTAGAAGAAGGTGTTGTTGCTGGTGGTGGTGTTGCACTTCTTCGCGCTTCAAAAGCACTTGACCAACTTGGAGCACAGCTCAATGATGAAGAATTGGTTGCTGTGAATATTTTAAAACGAGCAGTAGAAGAACCACTTCGAATCATCGCAACTAATGCTGGATTTGAAGGTGCTGTGGTTGTAGATGAAGTAAAAAAACATGATGGAAATTTTGGATTTAATGCAGCAACAGGACAGTATGAAGACATGGTTGCGTCTGGTGTGATTGATCCTACAAAAGTTACACGAAGTGCCTTGCAAAACGCTGTGTCAGTTGCAGGAATGCTTTTGACAACAGAAGCAGTTGTAACAGATCTTCCAAAAGAAGATGCTGCCCCAGCTATGCCGCCAATGGGTGGTGGGATGCCAGGGATGATGTAAAGATAAAGAACAATTAAAAGAAAACAAGGCTTGAAAAAAAGTCTTGTTTTAATAGGTCAGAAAGTTGATGATTTGCTAAATTTTCTGTATAGTAGATTCCTACTAAGCTTGTATTTTTTATGCAAACAATTATCTCAGTACTAATTTTTGTAGCATTAGGTGTCAATCTTATTTTGTGGGCATTGATGCTATTATCTATTATCAGGAGAAACGATCTTAAACATAGTGGAACGGTTTGGTTTTTTGTTTGGCTTTTCCTTGGTTCTATTGGATCAATCATTTTCTTTTACAAAGAAGGGCCTAAGAGGAGAGGGGAAATTGGACTTGTTGCAACAATTTTTCTTGTCCTAGCCGTTCCTGTATATTTTTACAGAGCATTTTTGCGAGGTGATGCTGAGGTAACACTTCATATTTCTGAATCTGTTGTAGAGTCTATCATCGAAGAAAAAGATGACGTAAAAAATGATACAAATCAAGTTGTTCACAAAGTCCAGAAAGGAGTAACATATAAAAATAATGCATTTGGATATTCTTTTGTCACTCCTATTGGTGTGAAAGTTGATACAGACGTTGTCATATACCCAATAGATCCTGATGAGGCAATAGAACTTTCTGTTGTTTTTCCTAATAATATGAGAGCTAATTTAAGTGCAATGAACGATCCAGAGGTTCATCCTGAAATTAGAGGATTGGAAGACCTATCTGCCGAGGCTTTTGTAAAAAAATGGTGGGATGATAATAAGAATGATCCCGATGTAAATGCTAAAGCAGTCGTTTCACCAATATTTACCGAGAATGTCAATGGCATTACATGGTATGGATTTACAGCAGAAAAAAGTTTAGTCTTTGCGAATAATGCTGGAGGTCAATTATTATATGATAAGAAAAAAACTGTAATGATTGCAAAACATGATGATACGTTTTATCGCTGGCAGTTTGATTCTTCTTTGAGAGATAGTCTTCGAGTTGTGCTGAAAACATTTAGCGTCAATTAATAGTGTTATGAACGTTATCTCTTACAATGATTTTGAAAAAGTAGACATACGTGTTGGAACAATCATTGATGTTAAAGATTTTCCAGAAGCACGAAAGCCTGCATATAAATTGCAGGTTGATTTTGGTAGTGAAATAGGAATAAAAAAGTCATCAGCGCAGATTACAGATTTGTATACAAAAGAAGAACTACTCGGAAAACAAGTTGTGGGTGTTGTAAATTTTGCACCAAAACAGATTGGACCATTTGTTTCTGAATGTTTAATAACTGGATTTGCAGATAAAGAAGGTCGTATTGTGTTGACTCAGCCAGAACGAGAAGTAGAAAATGGACAGAAATTATTTTAATACATGAAAGATTACATAAAACAACTTCAAGCATTACAAAAGCGTATTGTAGACACATGGGCGCTTCTTGATATTGATGATATGATTGCGCACATGCATGGCATGGAAAAAGAAATGCAGGATCCAGATTTTTGGAATGATCAAGGCAATGCAAAAAATGTTTCTCAGCAACACGAAGAATATAGAAAAGAAATTGAAACATGGACAAAGATGAAAGAAGAAGTAGAAGAACTGTTAAGTCTTGCAAAGGATTTAGAAAAAAATCCAGATGAAGAAATGCAAGAGGGTGTTGTAAAACGAATTGGCGAGTTAGAAACAGAATTTGAAAAACTTGAATTTTATTTACTCCTTTCTGGAAAACATGATGCAAAAAATGCAATCGTCTCAATTCATGCAGGAAGTGGAGGAACAGAAGCGCAAGACTGGGCAGAAATGCTACAACGCATGGTATTTCGTTATTGTGAAAAGAAGGAGTGGAAAACAGAAATGTTAGATGAATCGCGTGGACAAGAGGCAGGGATAAAGTCAGCAACATTTCGTGTAGAAGGAAGATATGCATTTGGCCATCTCAAATCAGAACATGGAACGCATCGGCTTGTACGGATTTCACCATTTGATGCAGAAAAAATGCGACATACATCATTTGCATCAATTGAAGTTATTCCAGAAATAGCGCATAATGAGAATATAGAGATTGATCCAAAAGATTTACGCATCGATACATTTATGTCTGGAGGAAAAGGCGGTCAAAGTGTGAACACAACATACTCAGCTGTACGGATTGTGCACATTCCAACAGGAATTACTGTACAATGTCAAAACGAACGATCACAATTACAAAATAAAGAAACAGCAATGCGTGTGCTTCATTCAAGACTAGAAACGTTGCGCGAAGAAGAGGAGGCAAAAGAAACAAAAGAACTTCGTGGTGAGTACAAAAGTGCAGAATGGGGAAATCAAATCAGATCATATGTTCTTCACCCATATAAAATGGTAAAAGATCTTCGTTCAAAGTTTGAAACACAGGACCCAGATGAAGTGTTAGACGGGAATCTTGATGCTCTTATTGAGGCATATCTTCGGTATAACAAAAAACAATTAACAACTAACAATTAACAAACTTGTATAGAAAGATTCTTTAAGATAAGATCGGAATTAATAGTTATTAGCTATTAGTTACTATTTATTAGCAAATTAGGCTTAGATCTTTCTTATATTGTCTATTAACTATTAGCTAGTAACTAATAACTAATTCCTTTCTTGTAAAATCATCCTATACTAAGTTGTTAATTGCTAATTGTTAGTTGCTAATTATTTTGAATGAAAGTCATCAAACAAGAGGACATTGATATAAATGAGATTGCAAGTGAATTGCGTAATGGTGCAGTCATAGTATATCCAACAGAAACATGTTATGGGCTTGGTTGTGATGCAACAAACGAGGTTGCTGTTCAAAAAATATTTGATATTAAAAAACGTCAAAAAGATAAACCAGTACTTGTTGTTGTTCCTGACATTGATATGATTATGCAGCACATTGAATGGTCTCCAACATTAGAAACGATTGCAAATAGATACTGGCCAGGAGCACTTACAGCTGTGGTTGATCTTGTACCAGAACATCCGTTTGTTTCAGGTGTTTTTGGTTCAGACAATACAATTGCGTTTCGTGTAACAGCACATTCTCTTGCTGCAGAATTGTCTGAGCAATTAGGAAAACCACTTGTGTCAACTTCTGCAAATATTGCTGCACAAGAAAGTGCATATGATGCAGAAAGTATTTTGAACATGTTTCAGGATGAAGAAAATCAACCGGATATATTTATAGATGCAGGAACGCTTCCTCACCAAAGTCCATCAACTATTATTAAAATAGAACATGGAGAAATGATCGTTCTCCGACAAGGAGAAGTCATTGTCAACTCAACAGTGTAAGTATGAAATTACGTGTTTATTTTTATTGGCCATTATTCATACTTCTTTTTGTTGTATTGATTGTTGGGGTTTATTTATATAAATCTGCTACTGATACAGGACTGTTAGAAAATGATTTAGATAAGTATGTTGAACCATATGCTGAACAATACATGGATACTGAATATGGATTTTCTGTTACATATTCTTGGGGTGAACCGTTTGGAGCATGGATGCAAGTCAGTAGTCGAGATGGAGACTCAACACTACTCGATTCAATTGATCTAGATGGAGCATTTGAAAAATATATTCATTTTCAAGATCCACGAAATAAAATATCTCATTTTTATATTTTAGTTGCAGAAAAAGAATTTGAGTATCTTCCAAAAATTAATGATAAAACATTAGTTCGTCATTCAAAAAATAAACAAGGCATTCCTTTTGTCATTATTGGGAATAGTCACGCTCGATATATTCACGATGGGAAGACCATTGTTCTTGGTGCAGAAGGAGTTGGAAAAGAGGGAAGTATTATGCTTGGTGAAGCAGAAATGTTTTTTGCAAGTTTGATTTTTGAATAATGCCTGTCATGACAAAGAAAAGAAGAAAACAACTAGAAAAGAATTTTCGCAGAATGTTTTGGATTCGTGCTTTTTTAAATACAAAAGTCATCAATGTTGTTATTGCACTATTTTATATCCATCGTGGTTTAACAGTTTCTCAGATTCTTTATGTAAGCATGGTCTGGGCAACAGCCTCTCTTATTTTTGAAATACCATCAAGTTATCTTGCAGATCGCTGGGGCAGGAAGAAAACGATTATCTTAGGCATTATATTTGCTTGTATCCAGTGGAATATTTTTATTTTTGCTCACGGCTTTTTTTGGATGGGTGTTGGTATATTATTCATGGGACTTTCGTATGCAAGTCTTTCTGGAACAGACGAAGCATTAGTGTACGATACAGAGCGTGAGTTAGGTCAAGAACATGATTCGTTATCTCGACTTGGGAAGTATCGTGCATCACACAGTATTTTCAAAATAATAACTCCTATTATTGGAGTACTTATCGCCAAAGATTTGACAGATAGTCAATTTATTTCTCTTCTTTTGATTGATGTCCTTGGTACAATTGTTGCCTTTATTGTTGCGCTGCGTATTGTCGAGCCAGATCATAAAATGGATGTTGAGAAAACCGAGGCAGGAGTAATTAAAGATGGATGGAAATTGCTTATTAATGACAAAGAATTATTGCGTGCATTATTAAATAAGGAAATTTTGTTTTTTGCTTTATTTATGTTGTGGTCATATTATCAAAAGTTCTTTGTAGATCTGGGAATAAGTATTGTCTTCATTGGTTTTGCTTGGTCATTTAGTCATCTTGCAAAGTTTATTTGGTATTGGTATGTAGGACATTTTCATACAAAATATCCTGTTGGACTTCGGATTGATAGATTGAATTATCTCTATACAGTATTTGCATTGTTTTTTGTTGTATTTATGTTTGTATGGCCACAACCATACATTCTCCTTCTTTTGTATATATTACTTACGCTTGTCGAAGCGTTCCGTTTTCCACTATTTTCCGAACTATTTCACAAACGATTTCATTCGTACAATCGGGCAACAACAATGTCATTGTCAAATTTATTACACAATGTGCTTGAATATCCAATTTTATTTGCTGCAGCCCTACTCGTTGCTAAGGATATGCGATATCCATACATTTTTTCTTTCTTCCTCTCTTTGATTGTGTTATTATTCTTACAGTTGCATCGATTAGAAAAGAAAACCAAAAGTAATGCTTAATCAACCAAATTACAAACATCCGCATTTATATCTTATTCTAGCAATTGGTATAGGTATGTTTGCGCTCCTTGGTGTTGGGTGGCAGTGGAATGTAACAAGTCACACACAAGATGGCTTGGCAATGGTATCGCACGATGCGGCGATTCCTGGAAAAAGAATTATATCCAAACCAATTAAAAAAGAAATCAAAGGACTCTACCTTACAGCATATTCTGCAAATTTGCCTAAAAAGGTAGATGCAATTATTGATTTAATTAATAGCACAGAATTAAATGCTGTTGTTGTTGATATCAAAGATTACTCAGGATATGTTTTGTACGACAGTAATTTGCTTTGGGTCAATGAATTTAAAACGGAGAAACATAGGATAAAAGATGTACGCGCAATGATTCGCAAGTTTCATGACAATGGCATTTACGTAATCGCGCGACAAACAGTGTTTCAAGATCCAATTCTTGCAGAACGAAAACCAGAATGGGCAATTCACAAAAAAGGTGGGGGACTGTGGCGTGATCATAAAGGACTTGCTTGGGTTGATCCAACGCAAAAATCTGTGTGGGATTACAATGTTGGTATAGCAAAAGAAGCAATTGGATTGGGATTTGATGAAATTAATTTTGACTATGTTAGGTTTCCTTCAGATGGAAACATGAGTCAAGTAGTCTATACAAATGGTGACAGATCGCGTGCAGAGGTTATGCGTGAATTTTTTGCATATTTGGATCAAAAGCTTTCATCTTGGCCCGCATGGATTTCTATTGATATGTTTGGATTTGTTATGGAGCGTCATGATGGTATGTCTATTGGGCAACGTCTTGAAGATGCTGTAGATTCTATCGACTATATCTGTCCAATGATGTATCCATCCCACTATCCTGCAGGCCACATTGGTTTGGAAAATCCAGCAGCGCATCCTGGGTTGGTTATTGAAAATGGAATGAAAGCAGGATCTCCGTATTTTGAAGGAAAACGAGCACAGTCTCGTCCCTGGATTCAAGCCTTTAATATTGGTGCAGTATATGATGCAAATAAAATACGCGCCCAGATTGACGCGGTTGAAAAATATACTGATGGTGGTTGGTTACTTTGGAATGCAAGTAATCGATATTCAGCAGCTGGATTAAAAAAAGAATAATGTCTTAGACATTTTTTATAAGCTGACTCCGCAATTGTTCGCGGATATTTTTTATTGCAACTTGCATTGGAACATCTGTAATAACAAATGATGCGTAATTAATACTTCCAACTGGGTTATATTCTTTTAACAATTGAAGTGCATTGTATCCGCGATCTGTCACAAGCATACCATGCACAGTGTATGGAGTTGTCTTTTCAGGATCTTCAAATAAGAGCAATGTTAATTTTGCTTCTGGTGAATTACTAATTAATTCATCAATAATATCTGGAATGTCATCTTTTTCTGCAGCAGTTCTTGTTAAATCATCACGAGTTATTGAAGTATGAACAAGTCCAATATCAGGATCACTATTCAAATTTGTGAGTGCTTGCCCCCACAATTTTAATGCAGCAATTGATCTTGTGTGAAAAAGATTTTTAACAATAAAATCACGATCAGCACCAAGTGTGATTAACTTGCTTGCAAGATGTAATGTATGTGGTTTTATATTGTCTGACTTAAAGCTACGTGTCTTTGCAACAATCGCTGTAAGAAGTGCTGTTGCAATATGTTCATCAATCGTTTCAGGATTTATTTTGTTAATCATGTTGAAGATAACTTCTGCTGTTGTCGTTGTTGTTAAATCCGCAAGATTTACTTGACCAAAATGTTCATTGCTAGGATTGTGATCAATATTAATAATTGGAACTTTGTAAAAGAGTTCTACATTGTTGTCATAGAGTGAGCCAAGTGATTCTAAGTCCTGCGTGTTGAGCGTAACAATCAAATCATATTTAAAATCAGATTGTGCAGTGCGCAATTTTTCTTTTGTAAAGAATCCTTTTTTCGGTGTTACAAAAATGCGAAGTTTTCCATCTTTTACATCATAACTTAATTCCTGGACACCAGCATCTTTTGCATCAATCGTAATAATAAATTTTTGTAAATGTGAAAATGAAGATGCAATTGTTTCTGATCCTTTCAAAAATTTATATTGACGGGGAAGAACAAATCCGTCTGATACAATGTCCACTCGTTTTCCAAGTTTTTTCAAATACAAAGATAGCGCAACTGCACTAGCAAGTGCATCGCCTTTTCCTTTTGGACTAAATGTAATAAGGACATGCTTCTTATCGTCAATTAGTTTTTTGATTTGTTCATTTACATTAAGGGCCATAGTTTATTAGCTATTAGCTAATAGTTATTATTTATTGTGCTTTGTAAGAAGTTTCCAGCCTAGTTGTCTATTAACTATTATCTAGTAACTAATATTGTTCTTCCCACCATGAACGCACAATTATATATACGTTGATGGTGAGTCCCGACAGTGTCAGGACAAACCCCCTTGTTGTTGCGCCTTTGTTGTTTATTATTTTCTCCACGAACTCCACGCCCGTGCAACCCAGTCAATGAATACGACTCCGTAGTACGATACGAAATCGATGGTGAACCAGAAGATGATGATCAGGAAGAGTGAAACAACTCCTATCACCATCACGACAAGTGCAGGGACGAGCGAGAGCAAGAGCAGCGGCAATAGAAACAGTACGTGTAGCCAATCTCTTGAAATCATGCCAAACACGATCATCCCGAAGATATCTCCTGGCAGACGTGGTGGGTATGCCAGAAATTCAACTGGGCCTTTTGGTTTCTCTACCCACGGAATGAGCTTGAACCAGATTGCTCCGTACGTAATGGTCATGATGACAGTAATGATGCCGAGCACCTCGAGAAAAGTCATGGTTCCCCCCTTTGTCGTTCTGTTTGTCTCGTCATGGTCATCCAGACGAGTGTTGCCAGCAGCATGATGAAAGCGTACATGGCAATGGTTTTGGGTGAGTGTTTGTCTGTCAAGAGAATGCTTGAGAAGGCAGTGCCTATGCCGCATCCTAACAGATTCCCACGATATACTACGATTCCCATGAAAAGGTAGAACGCAGCAATCATTGAGATGGTATTTGTGTCCATCCCAAATATGTACAAGGCACTTCCGAGGAACGCACCTGTGCACATGTACAAAAAGAGCTTTGTGAATGTGATCATTGTGTCCTCCTCACACAGATACACTTTTATTAACTGTACCTATGTGAGACCCCGCGTGGTAGCAGGGAGCTCCTCCTTTTTTGTGTGTTGTCTCATTCAGTTCAGATCTGGCTGCTCGTCTGGGTAAAGTTCCCAATATCTTTTCGGATCGGGGTGGAATTCAGTGACCAGTTGGTGCCACAGAACACTTGCGGTTTGGTGGTCAATGTTCTGTGAGCGACAAAGTGCTTCAACAGGATCTTCCAGCCGTACGATTTGGCGGTATACCTGGTATGCGTTTGTCGTATCTGACTCGCGAAGGTCAAGCCATATCTCGGCTGCAGCGTCTACTGCTGCCAAGTTGAGTCGAACAATGCCCCTTGCAACACGAAACGGCAGCGCGACTAACCATTTGGCTTTTTTGCGAATGCTCATTTGTCCTCCCGGACCTTCTCGATCACCCAGAGAACTACAGCTGCAACCTGAGCAAAGAAAAGTGTCTCAATGATCTGTGATGGATGGATTTCCAAGTGCACACTCAAATGCAGCAGGGAAATGCCGATCATTCCGCCCAGGCCCAAAAAAGTCAAGTATGGCTTTTTCTTGGCCAAACCGTACGCGAATGGGATCATGGGCAAAAAGCCAATCAAGACCAGAGCCAAAAGCGAGTTGAGGATTACGGCAGCTGAGACGCAAGTTAATGCGCCCAAACACGTGATGCTTGCCTTTCGAATGAGCGACATGGTTACCCCCTTGTTGTTCGTTTGGCTTCCTAGGTTTAGGAAGTTAATTATTGTATCAACTCAGCCGAATTTTGTCAATCATTGTATACCCACAGTGGATTGTCCACTAAAGAAAGATCAATTTTAGGGAGATTTTGACTTAATTTAGAGCATTTTCAGAATTTTTAGCTTTTTCGCCTTTTAGCTTTTTCGCCTTTTCTTTATTTTGTAGAAATCTTGCTTTTTTAGCTTTTTTTTACTACACTAGTAGTTATGAAAGACAATATTAACCTTGAACAAAGGGTAGAAAAAATTGAAGGAAGAAATAAAAAAGTTGAAGCAGATAAGGCCTGGGAAACAAGTGGATTTCGCAAGGTAACCATTTTTGTTCTTACATATCTTATTGCAGCTGTCTGGCTTATTATGATTGAAAGTGCAGATGCGTGGCGCACAGCACTTGTCCCAGCTGTAGGGTGGTATCTTTCAACACTTTCTATTCCTTTTATAAAAAAATGGTGGACTAAGAAATATGGCAAATAAAAAAGAACTTTCAAAGGCATACGAACCAAAACAATACGAAGATGATATTTACAAACGCTGGGAAGAAAGCGGATTTTTTAATCCAGATGTTTGTATTGAAAAAGGGGGGACAGATAAAAATGCAGAGCCGTTTTCAATTGTTCTTCCGCCACCAAATGTTACAGGAACACTTCACATTGGTCATGCAGTGATGCTTGCAGTTGAAGATGTTATGATTCGTTATCATCGAATGAAAGGCGATAGAACATTGTGGGTTCCAGGAACAGATCATGCGGCAATTGCAACACAGGAAAAAGTTGAAAGAATATTGTGGGATGAAGAAAAAAAGACTCGACATGATTTAGGAAGGGAAAAATTTTTACGTCGTGTAGAAGAGTTTGCACAGAACAGTCATGACAGAATTGTGAAGCAAGCGAAAAAAATGGGAACATCAATGGATTGGTCAAGAGAATATTATTCTCTTGATGAGAATTTAAATCTTGCAGTTCGTACTGCATTTAAAACAATGTATGATGCTGGCCTCATTTATAGAGGAGATAGAATCGTAAATTGGGATCCAAAAATGCAATCGAATGTTTCAAATGTTGAAGTGGTAAGAAAAGAAGAACAAGCACCGTTTTATTATTTTCAATACGGACCATTTGAAATTGGTACATCTCGTCCTGAAACAAAGTTTGGTGACAAATATGTTGTTATGCATCCAGATGATGATAGGTACGCTGATTACAAACATGGAGATACGTTTGAATGTGAATGGATCAATGGTCCAATTATTGCAACTGTTATAAAGGATGAGGCAGCAGATCCAGAATTTGGGTCTGGAGTTATGACAATTACGCCATGGCATGATACGACTGACTTTTTTATTGCAGAACGTTGGGATTTGGATAAAGAACAAGTGATTGATTTTGATGGAAAGCTTTTACCAATTGCAGGAGAGTTTGCTGGCATGCATATTGAAGAGGCAAGAAAAAAGATTGTAAAAAAATTAGATAAAAAGGGATTGCTTAACAGAGTTGATGAAAACTACAAACATCAGCTTGCAACAAACAGTCGTGGTGGTGGTGTGATTGAACCGCAAATTATGAAACAGTGGTGGCTGAATGTAAAACAAACATTTAAAATGCCACATTCAGAGATTGAAGGAATCAAAAAAGGCGAAGAAGTTAGTATTCAATCTATTTTGCAACATGTTGTCCGGAAAAAACATATTACGATTTTGCCAGCACGTTTTGAAAAATCTTATTTTCAATGGGTTGATAATTTATTAGATTGGTGTTTGTCTCGACAGCTCTGGTTTGGACATAGAGTTCCTGCTTGGTATAAAGACAAGGAGGTGTATGTTGGTATAGAACCACCAGAAGGGGAAGGATGGGAACAAGATCCAGATACGCTTGATACATGGTTTAGTGCTGGCATGTTTAGTTTTTCTCCGATGGGCTGGCCCGTCCAGGAAAATCCTAAAAAAGGAGAATTAGGTCCTGAACATGATTTAGCTAACTATCACCCAACAAGTGTTCTTGAAACAGGATATGATATTTTAACGTTTTGGGTGGTCCGAATGATTTTAATGACCACATATCTTCGTGGACAAATTCCATTTGAAACAGTGTATCTTCATGGACTGGTTCGGGATGAAAAAGGAAGAAAAATGAGTAAGTCACTTGATAATATTATTGACCCACTCGATGTTTCAGAAAAATTTGGAACCGATGCTGTCCGACTTTCATTAATTATTGGCGCAACACCAGGAAATGACTCTCGACTCAGTGAAGAAAAGATTGCAAGTTTTAGAAATTTTACAAATAAACTTTGGAACATTTCACGATTTACATTGCTCAACATTGATAAACCTGTTATTGATATAAAAGAACCAGAAGGAAAGACACTTGCAGATAAGTGGATTCTTTCTCGCCTTCATGATTTGATAGATCAAGTAAGCGATGATATTCAAGAATTTCGTTTGTCACTTGCTGGAGAAAAACTTCGTGATTTCACTTGGAATGAACTTGCTGATTGGTATTTGGAAATTGCAAAGATAGAAGGGAAGAAAAGTGATATACTTAATTATATATTGAACAATGTATTAAAACTTTGGCATCCGTTTATGCCATTTGTTACAGAAGCGATTTGGCAAGAAGTTTATGGGAAGGAAGAATTCCTTATGGTAGAAAAATGGCCAGCGCAAGCAATGGTATATCCTACTCATGGATTTGATGCAATTCAAAATATTGTCGTGGGCATTCGTTCACTTAGAAATGAATATGGAATTGAGGCTGGAAAAAAGATTGATATTATTGTTACAGGAGATGATGAAGATATTGTGAAAGATAATCAACATATTGTTCAAGGATTGGCTCGCGTTCAAGACATTGATATAAAGAAAAAAATAAAAGATAAAGATGGACTTGTAGGTTTTGTTGAAAAAGGTATTGAAGTATTTATTGATCTAAAGGGGACAGTAGATATTGCAAAAGAAACAGCGCGTATTGAAAAAGAAATGAAAAAGGTTGCACCATTTGTAAAAAGTTTAGAAGGAAAGTTGAGTAACAAAGGATTTACAAAAAGTGCACCAGAATCTGTTGTTAATGCAGAAAAAAGAAAATTAGCAGATGCAAAAGATAAATTTGAAAAATTAGAACAACAACTCAATACATTAAAAAAATAATATGGCTGTATCAAAAGACAAGAAAAAAATTAAAGAACTTTTAGACAGAGGAGTAGAGCATGTATATCCCAAGCGTGCGTTTTTGGAAAAAGAATTACTTTCTGGAAAACAGCTAACACTCTATACTGGGTATGACCCGACTGCGCCTACACTTCACATTGGTCATGGAATTACCATGCTAAAGCTACGTCAGTTCCAAGATCTTGGGCATAAAGTCATCATGCTTATTGGAGATTTTACGGGAATGATTGGTGATCCAACTGACAAATCTTCTACAAGAAAAAAACTTACAAAAGAAGATGTGCTAGAAAACGCAAAAGAATACCAAGAACAAGCATCTGCGATTCTTGATTTTAAGGGTGATAATCCAGTGGAGCTTAAATATAATAGTGAATGGCTTGGAAGTATGTCATTTGCAGACGTGGTTGAGTTAAGTACAAACTTTACTGTTCCGCAACTTTTGGAGCGTGATATGTTTCAAAATAGATTATCAGAAGGAAAAACAATTTATCTTCATGAATTTTTATATCCTGTTATGCAAGGATATGATTCTGTTGCAATGGACGTTGATGGAGAAGTTGGTGGAAATGATCAAACATTTAACATGCTTGCAGGAAGAACATTGTTAAAAGATTTAAAGAAAAAGGAAAAGTTTGTTCTCACAACTAAATTGCTTGTTGATGGTGCTGGGAAGAAAATGGGAAAGAGCGAAGGGAATATGATTGCATTAAACGATTCTCCAGAAGATATGTTTGGGAAAGTAATGCGTTGGTCAGATGAATCAATTATGCTTGGATTTGAATTGTGTACGCATGTGGATATTGCAGAAGTCAAAAAAATTACAAGTGCTAAGAATCCTCGAGATGCAAAATTGCGTCTTGCATTTGAAGTGACAAAAACATTTCTTGGAGAAGCAGCAGCCGAGCAAGGAAAAAATCATTTTGCAAGTGTGATTCAATCAAATGAAAAACCAGAAGATATGGAAGAATTGAAAGCAGCTGGAAAAACAATTGTAGAGGTATTAGTTGAAGCAGGATTTGCAAAAAGTAAATCAGATGCTCGTCGCTTAATTGATAGTGATGCTATTAAAGTAAATGATGAAAAGGTTGATGCTCATGATCACACAGCAAATGCTGGAGATATTATTCAAAAAGGAAAAAGGTTTTTTGCAAAAATAGTATGATGCACAGCCAGATAGAGAAAGAAATAAAGAGCGTATTAAAGAAAGCTGGAATTTCTGGTGATATTTCTTTAGCTCCTCCACCAAAATCTGAAATGGGAGACCTAGCGTTTCCTGTTTTTTCATTTGCAAAAGAGCAGGGGGAGAATCCAGTTGAACTTGCAGGAGAATTTATTGAGAAAATAGATATTAGTTCTTCAGATCTTTTTACAGATGTAAAAGCATTTGGTCCATATGTAAATTTTTATATCAATACATCAGCACTGGCTAAATTAGTTATTACTGACATTCAAAAACAGGGGAGCAAATACGGATCAAACAATATTGGAAAAGGAAAGAAAATGATGATTGAATATCCATCGCAAAACACACATAAAGAATTTCATGTTGGACATTTGCGAAATGTTGCCATTGGAAATACTTTGGTTCAGCTTTATAGAAAAAGTGGATATACTGTTGTTCCAATAAATTATATCAATGATTTTGGAACAAATGTTGTAAGATGTTTGTGGGGAATTTTAAATTTGCATGACGGTAACATAGAAGAAAAAAATACTCAGCAATGGCTTGGCAAAGTCTATGCCGAGGCAAGTCAGCATATTAAAGACAATGAAGAACTTAAACCAGAACTTGAAGCATTACAACAAAAACTTGAATCTCGTGATCCTGAAATCTGGGATTTATATGAAAAAACCAGAGACGCAAGCTTGGCAGGGTTTGAAATTCTTCACAAAGAATTAAAAGCCGAGCACGTTGAATTATTTTTAGAAAATCAAGTAAAAGATGGAGGACAAAAAGTTGTAGATAAACTTTTAAAAGACAAGGTAGCGCAAGTTGGAGAAGGGGGTGCTGTTATTGTTGATTTAAATGAATATAATTTGGATATTGCACTTTTAAGAAAATCAAGCGGGGCTGGATTATACATGACAAGTGATTTAGAACTTGCACGGCAAAAATTCAAAAAACACAATGTTGAAGAAAGCATTAATTTAACTGGACTTGAACAGGATTTTTATTTCAAACAACTATTTAAAGTGTTGGAATTATCTGGTTTTACACATAAGATGACACATATTGGACATGGTCTTGTAAATTTAGCAAGTGGAAAAATGTCTTCTCGTACTGGGCAAGTAATTTTATATGAAGATTTACGAAATGAGATTGTAGAAAAATTAGAAAAAGAAACTGCAGAGCGTCATGAAGATTGGAGTGAAGAGCAGATTAATTCAACTGCTCGCACATTGGCTCTTGCTTCACTCAAACTTACCATGCAAAAGCATGAGGCTAAGAAAAATATTACGTTTGATTTTAAAGAAGCAACAAGCTTTGATGGATACAGTGCACCATATATTTTGTATGCTGTTGCGCGTATTAATAGTTTATTAAAAAAAGCTGGAAAAATTTCCAAGGTCGATTTTGATGCTATAAAAGAAGATGAAGAAAAAAAGGTACTCAAAATGCTTGCATCATTCCCAACCGTTGTTGAAAAGGCATTGCAGCAATATAATCCTTCTGTTATTTCAAAATATTGTTTTGATCTTGCACATGCGTTTAATGATTTTTATCACAACCATTCTGTACTCCAGGCAGAAAGTAAAGATGTGGTTAATGCAAGACTTGCGCTTAGCTCAGTAGTAAAGGAAGTTTTAGAAGAAGGGCTTCGCTTACTAACTATAGAAACAGTAGAAGAAATGTAATATGGGGGTTCATAGGAGACCTAATCTAGATATTTCACACTCCAAACCAGGTTGGAAGCGTTTTTTTGGTATAGGGAAAGGGGATAAGTCAGCGTCGACACCTCCAGAAGTACAAACGCCTCCATCTAGGGAAAGAAGGGAAAAACAAGTTGACAGGCCTGTCCAGACTGAGCCAGCTTCGGCTAATGTCCCAGATGTGCCTGCTAGAGAGCTAGAAAAGACTGGTCCATCAGGATTTGTAACAGATCAAAAGATGATTCGCTGGTTTTATGAAAGTGAATATGGAAAAGATGCAAATCCTGTTACAACAGATAAATTTTTAGATAAATCAAAGGATCAATACAATGCAGCATGGCTTTCTCGAGAATTAGTTCAGAATTTTGTTGATCACAATCCAGAAGATCCTGGTACGTTAAATGGTGTATCTATTGTTAGTGAAGAAATTAGCCCAGGAAAGCGGCGGTATATTATTAGAGGAAATTGGGAATTTAACGATCCTACAGGTGTGCTGAGTCCACATTCGGAAAAACCTGATGATAGAAATACTGCAGGTGGAAATGGGATTGGATTAAAGCAAGCAGCGATACGGTTATTGCGTGATTTTGATGTAGAAACGTTTGAAATTCATGGTGAAGGATGGAAGGTTGATTATAGTTTAAATAGAGCAGAAGATGTGAATGCTGACATGAGAGAGCGCTTAGCAAGAAAAGGCCAGTCACCGATGAAAGATGTGCAACATGACTGGTTATTGGCAGATTTGCAACAAACAGAATCTAGAGGATCAAATGCATATGTGATTGATACTTCTGATCCTAAAATTTTTGCAATAATGGATCAGCTTAAGTCAATTGGTGTTTCAAAAGAGAATCCTTTTTTGCAAGATCCTGATTTTGAGAATAAACATGGCGCAATTAAATGGCTTCCACTCCATGCACTTGGTAAAACAGAACGAGGTCGACTCTTTTTGAATGGACAAGTGATGAGTTATGAAAAAAAAGGTGAAACAGAAGAAGATTTTTGGGTTGGTCCTGAATTTATGACATTGCAGTTAAATAATGTGAAATATGCAATGAATGTTGATCGACCGCCAGTGAAGGCTTATGAACTTGAAAAATATACTCGTGAGCTGGTGAATTCAATGGATAAAGATAATTTACTTGCTCAATTAAAAGCATCTGAACATTTGTGGAGCACACTTTCAGATGGTGGTATGTTTTCCAGTTCAGGGCGTCCTGGTTGTTTTGTTGTCATTGAAGAAATGGTTCGTCGTCTTGGAGCTTCGTATCGTATTAAAGATTATTCACCAACACAATTTGACGAGCATTTTGGAGGAAAAAAATATTTAGCAATGGATAATTCAGTCAATCAGAACAACGCACGTGAACTGAGAGAACAGGGATATGTGTTGTGTCCTCCTTATTTTGCTAAAATTGGTATGCCAGAGGCAAGTTCAAAACTCGATTCACTTGATGTGGCAGTAAATGCAAAGCCAGAGAGATATAATGCAAAAATTGCAAGAGAAGCTGCAGCAAAAGAAAGTGGTGTAGAAGTTTCTTTTGAAGAATTTGATGATGTTGATTCTTCAGAAGCATTATTAAAAATGATAGTAAGTAGGCTTGCGAGTATAAAAGGAAATTGTATAGAACGACCAGATCGGCCAGGCTCCTTTCGAATTTATTCTGATGTAAAGATTTCAAAAGAATTGTTATCCCATCCATTGGTTCGTGTAAAGACAGATGATCAGAAGGCTCTTTCGTTCCTACGAGGTGTAGCTAAAGAAGGACTTTCAAATTCTTATTTTAGAGATGATCGTGCGTTTCTTTCTCAAGGTGAGTATGTTGCAACATTTGGTGTTGAGAAAGATAATGTTGTAGGAGAGGATATGTTGCTTTCACGGACTACTGAGTCTAAGCAAGAAGGCGGATTATTTTTTGAGTTTGATTTGGACGAACAATCAGCAAAAGTACTTAGAGATTTGCTTTCTGCGCCAGTAGAAGGATTGACTCAAAAAGAAACACCTGCTGTAGGAGCAAAGAATAAAGAAAAAACAGATAAAAAGGTTGTTACAAAAGAAAAGCGATCACTAGAAGACGTTCCAGTAGAGCAAGATCTTCGTGATCCACGACTACGCGGAGAACACAAAGTGGTCGAAGCATCAGATAAAGTCCAAGAAAAGATTTCGCGTGTGGCTGAAAAAGTTCCTGAACTAACAGAAGTAGTAGACAAGCTTAAAACAATCACAAAAGAAATTGAAGCAGGCGAAAGTACAGAAAATGAAAAAGAAGGGTTAAGCCGGATTGATAAATATCTTTTATGGAGAGAGTCCAGTGATTTTTATGGAGCAGCAGAAGTTGGTGCAGGGTATTTGACAGGAAAAAATCTTGCAGAAATTATTGAAGAGCACAGTCGTGCAGAAATTGATACGGTCTCTGCAAAATTAAAGGATAGTAAAAAGGCGAGTGCAGTTGCAATAATCAGTAATGAAATTAAAAGGATCGCAGATAGACTTACACCAGAAGATGCAAACATTAATGATTTTGAAATTGAACTAGCACCAACAAAGGAACAGCTTGCAAGACTTGCATTGTTACAAGTATATGTTCATGCGTCAACAGGAGTTGCAATTCAAAATGAGATGTTTATTTACAATGGCACAGGATCAAAAGGTTTGAACATTGCGCGGAAAGCAATTGGGTTAAACAGCGAGACTATCAATCACGGTTTTTACGAAGCTTGGCGCACTATGACACACGAAGTTGCACATAATCAATCTATGGATCATGATCCTGCATTTATGCATACCATGGAATCTTTGTTTGCAGAAGCAAGTAGAAAGCAGCTGGCTATTATGGAGAAGTTATCGAGCGGGCAGGGGTTGGATGAGTCTGAGCAAATTATGGTTGACATTCAAACGCGCTGGGAAGAGCTTCGAGAACAAGAACAACCATCATAAAGAGCAGGCTATAATAGCCTGTTTTTCTTTGACCACATATTGTATTCAAGGATTTGAATTTTTTTGAGACATGCGCTATTATATACAAACCTATAGACAATCTTTATCCTACTTATAACAAGTATATATGTTTCAAAAAACTCCAGAGCCAATTTATGAAGATCCAGAAACAAACAAAGAACCAGATACAGTAGAGACTGTTGTCGGCCCTTCTGTCCATGTAGAAGGAGACTTTTCTTCTGAAGGTGATATCCTTGTCAGAGGAAGTGTTGCTGGAAATGTAAAAACAAGCCGCTTGCTTACTGTCCAAGAAGGAGCAAAAATTTCTGCAAATGTTCGTGCAGGTGAAGCAGTGGTTGCTGGTGAAATTTCTGGAAATGTAAAAGTGAGTGATAGAATTGATTTAAAGGCAACAGCGCGTATTGCTGGAGATATTGCATGTAAAGTTCTTTCTGTTGAAGCTGGTGCACTTGTTCATGGAAAAATTACTATGAAAGGAATTGAGATGGTAAAGGGTGGTGTAACGAGAAAAAAGGGAACATCAAAAAGTCGTATAAAAACAGAGGAAGCATTGTCTGAGTAATTTTTCTCAGATTCAATTTGTTATCTATTATGTACGTATATTTATACGACAACTTTTTAAAGCAAAAAAAGTTTGCAAGTACCATTAAGACCATGGAGACACGGTTGACAGACTTTGGTATTGCTGGTAAAATAATCCGACTTCAAAACTATACAAATGCACATGCAATTGTAGAGGAAGAAATAAAACGTGGCGCGACCGCTATTGTGATTGTTGGAAATGATGAGACCTTTGGTCATGTTCTTTCTCGCGCAGCAATTTGCGATACGCTCTTTGGTTTTCTCCCTATAGGATCGGATAACTCAATCGCAGATGTGCTTGGTATTCCAGTTGGTGTAGAAGCATGTGATGTTCTTTCACGAAGAAGAAAAGTAAAGTTAGATGTAGGTTGGTTCAATAATAGATATTTTATTTCTCGTCTGCATATTCCTGCAAGTGATGTGACTGTGCAGTACGATGAACGGTTTAAAGTATCGGCACGACAAGGTGCAAAAATTGAATTGGTTGTGTGTAACTTACAGCCATTTGAATGGAGAGGAATGAGAAAGCAGGATCGTGTAACAGTTCATCCGCAAGATGGAAAGTTAGAAGCGTTTTTACGTCCAGTACTTGGAAAGAAAATTATTCGTCCAGTATACGAAGATCCAAGTGTGTTCCCATTTGAAGAAATGATTGTAAGTAGCACAAAACCCTTTGTTGTGCAGGCCGATGGAAAGGAATCAAAAGAAACAAAGATTACAATAAAATTGGCAAAGAGTAGAATTAAGATGATTGTTGGAAAGGGAAGAAGATTTTAAAAATTGAAATTGGAAACTGGAAACTAGAAACTAGAAATTAGGGAACTAAATAAGATATTACTGTCAGTATTCCCTAACCCCTGATTTCCAATTTTTAATTTCTAGATATGCTCAGGTGGCCTGCCTACGCTAAAGCTCCGGCAGGTAAACTCCATTGGTAGACCTGCCTGCCGGCAGGCAGGCGCGCAACATTTAAAAATAAAAAATATTCAAAACACGCGCAGGTGGCGGAATCGGTAGACGCGCCAGGTTGAGGGCCTGGTCCTGGTTATACAGGGTGGAGGTTCAAGTCCTCTCCTGCGCACATGTTATTACAAGCCAAGAAAATTTCATCTGTTACTGCTCTTTGCGGCCTTATTTTAGTTATTTTCTTTTTGTCTGGATGTGCCATTTTCTCAGTTGAACCTCAGTCAATAGCAGATCAAGATAAAGAAGCGATCGAGGAGATGAGGAAAGAGATACAAGACGCTTCTGGTGATAGTATCGGGACTACTCTTAGGGCTGGGATAGCACTGAACAAATCACTTTCTTCACATTCGGAATTTTTTACAATACTCTGTAGAGATTTTGATTTAAATATAACTGGACTTAGTTATTCTGGAGAAGAGTCTGGTAGTGGACTTGTGAGTCTTGGTGGAAAAACGAAAGACACTTGCTCGGATCAGATTTCTACTGCAATGGTTACTAGGCTTGGAGCTCTTGCAGATCATTCATACATCTTTGGATTATACGTGGAAGGAGCATCAGACCAATTGCTTACTGCATGGAGTTCTTTGGAAGAAATACGAGCGATAAGGCTACAAAAGACAAATATTAAATGGCTCATCCCTCGACCGGATCGTCCTCTCCTGCATGGTTATCAGGTTGAAAAGTAGATTAAGGTTGCAATCTGGTCCTTAACTCCGCACAGTGAATTAAGGAGTGGAATATGTACCATGTGTATGTATTAAAAAGTCTTCAAAAGAATTATATTTATGTTGGTCTAACGAATGACCTTGAGCGACGGGTTTTAGAACATGAGCGTGGAAAAGAAAGAGTGACACGTTTTTACAGACCTTTTCTTTTGATATATTACGAAAAATATTCGACAAGAATTGAAGCTAGAAAACGGGAGAAATATCTAAAGTCTGGATCAGGGAAGGAATGGATAAAAATAACTTTATTAAACAGATTTGGTAGACCTGCCTGCCGGCAGGCAGGCGCGCAAGGTTGAGGGCCTTGTGGGAATTTTTTCCTGTGGAGGTTCAAGTCCTCTCCTGAGCACAGAAAAGACCCGGTGAAAAGCCGGGTTTTTGAATTGACAAACTAAGCGTTTGCTGATATAAACAGGCTACACAAGAACAAGGAGGTAGCATGGCTCCTAAAACAAAGACAATTTCTGTGAAAGTCGCTGCTGACTCCTTTGAGCTGGATATTCCGGAAGAAGGTCAGAAGGTTATTCTCTCAATTGAGGTTTCAAGAAATAGATCTGGTGGTGTGTCACTCAGGTTCGCCAGCAGAGTAGTTCAGCCTGCTTCAGGTCCTATGTCACAGATTGTTGCTAGAGGTCCTCTCAAGTCTCTGACAAAACGACAGCTCGAAGTTTTGTCATGGATCATTAGTGGTCATACGTGTGGCGAAGTAGGAGAAATTCTTGGTGTGAGCCACCGGACAGTCGAATCACATTCAAGGGAGATCAGTAGACGTCTGGGTGTTAGTACTCGTGCAGATCTGTTTCGGATCGCTGTTACAAATGGACTCAAGCCTAGGCTGTCCTAGAATACCCTCCTCAAATGTTCTTGTCATATATGCCTGTCACCCGACTCGTACTACCCTGCAACGATCGTCCCTCCGGACGAAAGCTCTGCAACTGTGCGGCTCGGGATAGATCAAAAGAACTTGTCTACGTCCTTCGGCCTGCCTGCTCCGACGCAAGGTACGGAGTCCGTATCGCTTGCGCATCGGACCGGCAGGCAGGACTCCGCCAAGTAAACTCTACAAGAGGATTTATCGAATGAAAGAGTTTACTCGGCGTAGCCTATGGCGAAGACGAGTTTTTTTGATCTTAAATTCAAATTTGTCTTTTATTTGAAAAAGCTTTACACTACATTTTAATAATAACAAAATTTTAATATGGATAGTAAAAGAGACAGGCATCATCCTCCTCAGGAAGAGACAAGTGAGGGAATATATGAAAAAGTTCTAAAAGCTGGTCCTTTCATGCCTAAAAATTTAGAACCAGACGAGGCCGCAGCTTTTGGAGAAGCAGGCAGAGTTTTAGGACATGTTCAGTGGCTGGTTGAAAATCCATTGTCCTGGGAGCAGGGGTCTGACAAGCCAGAATTTAGCAGTGAAAGATCTGCTGAACTTTTACAAGCGATCGCAAACACGCCAGGTAGAGATTTAACTCGCGCAGAAGAGAATACAATCATGGCTGTTATGGGGATGCATGGTATTACAACTGACAGTCATGGTGTTGGTAATGAATTGGGTGCTTTTCATATGCGTGACAAGCATGGAATGGAGGCTGCCATAGATGCGGTTAGCTCAAGTGAGCCAAAATCTGAATATGCAGTTGCTTTTCAGGCAATGCCAAAAGAATATGTTGATAAGATGAAAAAAGATGCATCAGAAAGAAAAGAAAAATTAGTAGATGATTTGCGCACTCCAGAGTTTTTGCAATCTGTCCGTTCTGCCTTTGCAGAATTACTTCAAACTCGAGCAACAGATCCAGATAGAAGTGAGTCTAGTGAGCAGTTATTTGAAATGGGGGAGGCTGTTGAGGGTGAAGAGAAGATTGAAAGAACCTCTGATGCTTTAGAAATTTTTGTGGAGGTGTTTTATCACAGAGATAGTCCACTTTCACTAGAAAAAACTATACCAGGCTCTGTAGTGCAGCAGCTTGAAAAGGATTATTTTTTGGATTAAAAAAATTTAATTTTTTTACAAAAAAACAGCCTTTGGGCTGTTTTTTGGTCTATACTTGACAAATGTTTCAATATATACTAGGATCAAGTATCCATCTCAGTAGCGCTTTAACTCTCAAATGTGAGAAGTAGGGCGCTGCTCAGATGGCAGCCTCGTGGACATGTTGTCCAGGAGTTCCCTTCAGATGGGGGAAACAATGGCAAAGAAAGGAAAAGACCTGAAAGTCACACAAGGACTGGCTTTTTGTCTGCAAATGATCCCGATCGCGATCGCAGCAGTCAAGGAGTTCGCTGCGATTCACGGCAGGATCTACACCGACGCAGACTTCGGTCTTGCGGCCTGGTGGGGTCGGCCTGACTTCGATGGTGCTCCAGACGGAGAACTGCGGAACTTTTCGTGCGTCCTCGGCTATGCCGGCAGTGATGGCGATCGGTACCACATCTTCTTCGAGGCAAGGGTCTATATTGAAAGGTCTGCCTGGGACATGGCAACCATCAAGATGCAGCGCTACTCGTACGGCGGTCATCATGGCATGCTCGACAAGAACACGTGTTCGACGCGTCACTCCGTGGTCGCAAGGCTCGAGAAAAACGGCTGGACCATCAGCGCAGAGCATGTGAGTGCCGAGCTTTATTGCATGGCATGCAAGAACATCCGCAAAAAGAAGTGCGAGCCCTGTGGTGGTAGCGGTCTGGAGAAGCACAGCAGAGGAGGAACCTTTGACCGATGCAATCACTGCAGTAGCAACGGCTACACCGACGAAGCCTGCCCGGTCTGCAAGGACCACGTCGCGTCCGAGCCCACCGCAGCCTAGCTGCAAGAACTAGGAGAACAAACTCCGAACCAAACAAATGTGTGCCCTTCGGGCTACGCAACTGTGAAGTTCGGAGGGTATCAAAAAAACACCAATCATGGTGTTTTTTTGTTGTCTTGTCCACTACGTAAGCCGAATTTTGTACCCTTGCGGGTGATGATCATTTCTCTGCGATGTTTGTTACCAAACACCTGTAACGAGCTAACTTTTCGAATCCCGTAAACGGAAAACGCTGCTCTTTCTCTAGGAAGGGTTTACCACTAACCTGTGTCACCACAGGATAGAGTATAGTAACTTTTGACTCGAGATCAAAAACCTCTATACACTTTTCACCTTTTGTCCTGTCGCTCACGAGCGACGGGACTAGTATTGTCTCTGCGGCACTGTCCCTCACATACATTTCACAATGCAGTGGGTGGGTGTTACCCACTTCCACGACCTCAATAAAATTGAGAAGAGTTCGGACTTTCCTATCTGGCCAGAGGCCAAATCGATCATCTGTAATGAACAAGACCATAAGAATATACCATAGTTTATACCTTTTGTCAAGGTGGGTTACTGTGTTGACCAAAGTCATTTTTTTGCGTAAAATAAACATAATTATATTATTGATTCTCTATGAAACGTTCTGAAATTTTATTGATGATTTTGCAGGTTCCAGTTGATTATTTCATGCTCGTGGCAGCTGCAGTTACAGCATATGCACTTCGTTTTTCAGATTGGGCAGTCTCACTCAAACCAGTGTTATTTGATTTGAGTCTTTTTGATTTTACATCGATTGCATCGTGGGTAGCACTAAGCTGGCTTGTGTTGTTTGCCCTCATTGGACTCTACCGTCCTGATCCAAACAGAAAATTGAGTCATGATCTTACACGCATTTTATTTGCATGCTCAGCAGGGCTTGGTGCTGTTGCAGTCTACATCATGTTTACACAAGAATTGTTTGACTCTCGTTTTCTTGTTGCTGTTGGTTGGGTTCTTTCTATTGTGTATGTAAGTTTTGGAAGAATTCTTATTCGAGGATTAAAAGGACTTATGTATCGCATGGGTATTGGTCTTCGTCGCGTTATTATTATTGGATCTGACAGTGTTGCAAAAACAATTGAACAAACACTTTCAAAAAGAAAAGAGCTCGGATTCAAAGTCATTGGAACATATAAAACATTTAATGAAGACGCTGAAAACAAAATGAAAAAAACCAAGATCGATGAAATGATCTTCGCAAATCCTCGTGCACATGAAAAAGAGGCTTTACGGGCAATTGAAGCATGCGATCGGCTTCATGTTACATTTAAATATTCAGCAGATGTATTTGCAACATATTCAAGCAACATGATCATTCACCCTGTTGGTGGTGTGCCAATTGTAGAACTTCGACGCACATCACTTGGCGCGTGGGGAAGAGTTATTAAACGCTTGCTCGATATTGTCTTAAGTATGTTTGTCATTGTTATTACAAGCCCAATTACTGTACTCAGCAGTATTATTATTTTGTTTGAAACTGGATTTCCAATTATTTACAAAAATGAACGAGTTGGACTTCGTGGGAGAATATTTTATACACTCAAGTTTCGTTCCATGTTTAAAAAATTCTCTACTGGAAAACAATTTGGAAAAGCTGGAGCTGAAGCAGAAAAAAAAGAACAAGAACTTATTAAAAAATCAAATACACGCAAGGGCCCTATTTATAAAATAGGAAATGATCCTCGCGTTACAGGGTTTGGTCGGTTTATGCGGCGCTGGAGCATTGATGAATTGCCACAATTTTTCAATGTTCTAGGTGGATCAATGAGTGTTGTCGGTCCTCGTCCTCATCAGCCACGAGAGGTAAATCAATACAAAGATAAGTATCCGCATGTATTTACACTTAAGCCTGGTATTACTGGACTTGCACAAATTTCTGGCCGAAGTGATTTATCATTTGAAGAAGAAATGAAATTAGATATTTTATATATTGAACGGTGGAATCTTGCACTCGATATTATTATTTTTTTAAAAACCCCCTTCATCCTGTTGAAAAAAAGGAAAGTTGAGTAAATATGAAAGTTGCACTTGTACATGACTATTTGTCACAAGATGGAGGAGCTGAGCGTGTGCTTCAAGCGTTTCAAGAAATTTGGCCAGATGCGCCAATTTTTGTCCTTTTTCATGACAAGAAAAAACTTCCTCAATTTTCTGAAAAAAAAGTTCGTCAATCATTTATTCGACGACTTCCATTTGGAAAAACACGCTACCAATGGTATTTACCACTTATGCCTCTGGCAACAGAGCGTCATAATTTAGATGAGTTTGACATAGTGGTTTCTTCTACAAGTGCATTTGCAAAAGGGGTCCTTACTCGTCCGGAAACATTGCATATTTCATACTGCCACACCCCAACACGATATCTGTGGACTGACACACACAAATATATTGCAGACTTAAAATACAACAGAGCAATTAAAGCATTTTTGCCACGTCTTATTTATAAATTGCGGCTGTGGGATAAAATGAGCACAGACAGAGTTGACCACTTTATTGCAAATTCCCAAACCGTACGTCAACGGATCCAAAAGTATTATCGTCGTGAAAGTGATATTGTTTATCCTCCAATTACTATTTCTGATTTTTCAATAGCACCAAACATTGGAAATTATTTTGTTACTGGTGGACGCCTTGTTCCATATAAACGATTTGATCTTGCAGTGCATGTGTTCAATCGACTTGGCTGGAATTTAAAAATTTTTGGTGATGGACCAGAACTTGAGCGCTTAAAAAAGAAAGCGAAAAGCAATATTCAATTTCTTGGGCGTGTTGATGAAAAAGGAAAAGTAAAATTGCTCAGTCGTGCAAAAGCATTTATCCATCCACAAGTTGAAGATTTTGGCATTACACCAATTGAGTCCATGGCCTGTGGTCGTCCTGTTATTGCGTATGGTGTTGGCGGAGCAACAGAAACAGTTATTCCAGGGAAGACAGGAATATTGTTTTATGAACAAACATGGGAAGCACTTTTAGATGCTCTTCTTAATTTTGATGCTCAGGCATGGAATCCTCATGAAATTCGTCAGTGGGCTTCGCGATATGATGAACATGCATTTCGTACACGTATGCAACAATATGTTCACCACAGATATGAAGAGTTTAAACAAGGATTAAACCAATGCGCACTAGATATTTCTTATAGATAGATAGAACTTATCTTAAAAGTGATTCATGACTCATTTTCAGCCAGTGTTGGCTGCAAAAAACTCATATTTCGTCGTGATACCACCGGGTATCATTCCTCAATCTTCGTTTTTTTCACTCAAAACTGATCTAAAACTGATACAAAATCACCTTTAAGATAAGTCCTATAATATGAACATCGGGATTGACATACGATGTCTTGCAACACCACATAAAACAGGTGTGGGACAATATACACAGGGACTATTACAGTCCTTGTTTGCGCTTGATAAAAAAAATAATTATTATCTTTTCTATAATTCGTTTAAAAATGTATCTGAATATATTCCAAATTTTTTGCAAGACAATGTTCATATTGTTGCATCACGATTTCCAAACAAGATCCTACATTCTTCAATGGTATTGTTTCAAAGACCTCGGATCAACAATATAATGAAAAAGGAATTTGATTTATTTTTTTCTCCAAATTTACATTTCACATCATTTTCTTCCAATACAAAACATGTCCTTACTATTCATGATTTGTCATTCGAACTTTTTCCAGAATTTTTTTCTAAAAAAAGATTGCTGTGGCACAAAATGGTAAGACCAAAACAACAATGTCAAAACGCACATCATATTATTGTTCCGAGTGCTCATACAAAACATGATCTTATTGATTATTTTGACATTGATTCAGAAAAAATTTCAGTTGTTCAACCAGGTATGTCAGTGCAAGATATTGATACGTCTGACAAATCACAGTGCATTCAAAAATATAATCTTCCTGAAAAATTTATTCTCTTTTTAGGAACAGTTGAACCAAGAAAAAATATGTTGGGTGCAATTCAAGCATTTGAGCAGAGCTCGCTCAGGAGTAAAGGGTATGAACTTATTATTGCAGGACCAAAAGGATGGAAGTGCAAACATATTATTCGTCGAGCATGTGTTGCTCCTGGGATTCGTTACGTCGGTTTTGTTACTGAGGAAGAAAAACAAACGCTTTACTCACTTGCAAGTGTATTTGTATTTCCAAGTTTGTATGAAGGATTTGGTTTTCCAGTTCTTGAGTCAATGGCTGCAGGCACACCAGTTATTACCAGTCATCTTTCGTCGCTTCCAGAAGTCGTTGGTCCAGCTGCGTATTTGGTGAATCCATATAATATTTCAGAGATCATTCAGGGTATGGAATTGCTCGCATCAGATAAGGAGGTAAGACAAACATACATCGAAAAAGGTTTGGATCAGGCAAAGAAGTTTAATTGGAATAATGCTGCAGCCGATTTTTTCTCCTTGCTTACTGATGTGGCTCAGAAGTAGGTTTTATATATAAAATTAAACAAAAGTGATAAAAATGGCCCTTTTTCGGCTATTTTTTTGCATGTTTTTTCCTCTTTGGTAAGTTAGATATAGTATTCATAACAATAATTATATGGGGGGAAATATTATATACACATCTCAACATTCTTTTCTCACAAAAGATCTCATCCAAGACACACCAGCTTCTTTCTCTACAGAAAAATCAGATAGTATACGAGAAAATCATACCTCTAATAACTCAACTACAACCGACACAATTCGAGGTATGTTGCATCAGTGGGCACACCAAGGTTCTGCAGAATCAGTTCATCAGATTGAATTGTTTATGCTTAGAGAATCAGATGTAGAATTACTTGAGTATGCTGGTCTTGCATACGAAGAGGCACTAGATAATTATTATTCACCAAAAACAGAAGAAGAAAAAAGGCAGTTTATTCTGGCAAAAATGGTTATTGAAAAAGAATCAGCAATTTCAGAGCACCAAGAATTGATTGACAATACTGAAGATCATATTGAGGAACTTATAATAGAAAAAGATGTACACGAAAGAGTTTTGAAGCATGCAGACATTGCAAAGCAAGAATGTTGGGGACTATTTTTTTCAAAAGATGCTGTTGATAAATTAAAGAATGAATTAAGAGATATTGAAAATGCCATGAGTTATGACGCTGCTTGGATACAACAGGCAAAAAAAATGATTTCTCTTGAAAAATATGAGAACATTCCAGAAGACGTCTTTGATCACATATGCCAGAAAACAGATGGATTGGAATACATATAAGCAACACATTCTCTTTTGACTCGTCTGCTATCAAGTGCTATGCTGACTCTATTCATTAACGCAATGTATGAGAGTCGGCATAGACGCACGAATGCTTGGTCCTCAATGTGGGGGATTGGGTCGGTATACGCAACAACTCATTGATCATCTTATTACACTGTCTGGTGATGATGAGTATGTTTTATTTTTAAAAAAAGATAATTGGGAGCTTGTCCCAGAACATCCAAAGATTCGAAAAGTTCTTGCAGACATACATTGGTATGGATGGGAAGAACAATTCAGATTTTTACGCATTCTCAAAAAAGAACAAATAGATTTGATGCATTTTCCACACTGGAACGTACCTCTGTTTTATAATGATCCATTTGTTGTCACTGTTCATGATTTGTTGCTCATGCATTATCCAACTCGTGAAGCAAGCACGCTTGGGTGGTTTCGTTATGCATTCAAATATATTGCATACAAAGTAGTGCTTGCTCATGCAGTAAAAAAAGCAAAACATATTTTTACGCCAAGTGAGTTTACAAGACAAGATGTGCACAAAACACTTAATGTTTCTCTTGATAAGATGAGTGTCACATATGAAGCCTACTTAAATCATAAGACACAAGATACAAATAATTCTGTTTTGAAAAAGTTTAATATTGCCAAGCCGTATGTGTTGTATGTTGGAGTGGCGTTTCCACACAAGAATTTAAAAGGTTTGTTAAATGCGTGGAAAATTATTGAAAAAACATTTGAAGATGAATATCAACTTGTGCTCGTTGGAAAGAAAAATTATTTTTATGAAAAACTTTTAAAAAGTGAAGAAATAAAACAATGTAACAATGTTGTTTATACGGATTTTGTTAGTGATGATGAATTGTTAACTCTTTATAAACATGCAACACTTTATACATTTCCAAGTTTGTACGAAGGATTTGGATTGCCACCGCTTGAAGCGATGAGTCATGGCGTTCCTGTTGTTTCTTCAAACAGAACATGCCTCCCAGAAATTTTAGGTGAAGCTGCACTGTATGCTGATCCAGAAGACCATGAACAATTTGCTTCTGCAATTGAACGTGCGCTTGTAGACGAGGATATTCGTTTTGAACTAAAACAAAAAGGTGTAGAAGAGTTGAAAAGATATTCATGGAAAAGGATGGCAGAGGAGACGTTGGATGTTTATTCGGAGTTTCTCGTAAAAAAGTAAACCCCCTCCAGCCTTCGGCTACCTCCCCTTTAGCAGGGGGAGGTTTTTTTATTAAAAGATTCCTGTCATTGCGAGAAGCCCTACTTGCCGATAGGCAGTAGGGCGACGAAGCAATCTCATTGGAATTTTTCTAGCAGTTCCCACTAGATTGCTTCGTCATTACGCTTTCGCTTCATTCCTCGCAATGACAGAATGAGAGGTGTGTTGAATGCAGTCGGTTTATACCCAATTCTTCTGCTATTTATTACAGATTCATGGTATAATATATCTATAAATAGCGAAGAACATGGCAGAAAAAAAGCAGCGAAAATGCTCAGTTTGCAGACGTCCTGGACACACAAAACGGACATGTAAACGAGCATCGCTCAATAGTACTCCTCATGTCAAAAAGAGGAAAAAAAGAACGACAAAACCATCTGTCGTTGTTCATGTTTGCCACGATAAAAAACAATCACCACATATTGTTGATTTGCGCCCAGAAAAGAAGGTCGCGCCAGAGCGCGTAAAAGCATTTCGAGAAGCATATGAAAAAGTTGCTCCAATCCGAGAGGGAATTGATTTGGCAAGCATGGTTCGCAAAGCAAATCAGAAAACAAAAATCGAACGTCTTGAGCAAGAGGTTGTTCAGCTTCGAAATATGGTTAGAAAACAACAAACACAAGGAGTGGTATCTCAACCAATTTTACAAAGAGACGATCGTATTGTTGTAAAAAAAGCACGACGTCGAATAACATTTCATCGCACTGTTGCCTCATCTGTAAAACAAAAATGGAATGGTGCATTCAATGCCGTAGACAACCGAGCACAACAGTTTGTCCAAGGATTTACTGTTCGACGTTTTATTGCCTCTTTTGTTATTCTTGTGTTGATTGGAAGCCTACCATTTCCTGCATTTGGATATTATAAAAAGGTTCGACAAGACAGTGCTGAACTGGTAGAGCAAAGCACCAATGCGTTTCTTTCTCTTCAGTCTTCAACACTCGCTGCTCTTCAGGCAAATATTGCCCAAGCACAATTTGACTTGAATAGTGCACTTGGATCATTCAATGAAGCGCAGTCTTTTGTCGATCAAGAACATCAAATATTAGGCTTTGTAGCAAGTATGCTACCTGTTATTGGAAAACAAGTTCGGTCTCGACAACATGTACTCAGTGCTGGCCATCATTTGGCATTGGGTAATACCTATTTAGTAAAAGGCGTGAGTGCTGCAAGTGAAGATGATGATTTGAATATGACCGATCGATTCAATATTATTCAAGATCATTTACAAGCTTCTGTCCCACAATACCGACTTGCACTTGAAGATCTCCAACATGTTGAATCATCTTCTCTTCCTACAGAATATCAGGATGCATTTGAAGAGTTTAAATTATTATTTGCTGCGTTTATTAGTGACATGGGTGACTTAGCAGACCTTGTCGATGTTATTAATAAGGTTTTCGGTGCTGACGGATTAAAGCGATACCTTGTTATGTTCCAGAACAATCATGAACTTCGTGCAACTGGTGGATTTTTAGGAAGCTTTGCTGTTGTTGATGTTCAAAAAGGAAAAATTATGAATATTGAAGTCCCAGGAGGAGGCACATACGATATCAAAGGGCAACTCAATGTATTTGTAGAACCACCAGAGCCATTACAAGTAGTAAATGGACGTTGGGAATTTCAAGATAGTAATTGGTTTCCAGATTTTGCTGCTTCGGCAGAAAAAATGGCATGGTTTTATCAGCATGGTAGAGGAGCAACCGTCGATGGAGTCATTGCAATTAATGCATCAGTTTTAGAACGATTCCTTCGTGTTGTTGGTCCTATGGAAAATGAAGAATTTGATTTGCTCGTCGATGCAGACAATGTACTTCAGACAGTTCAAGAAGAAGTTGAATTGAATTATGATAAAGAAGAAAATAAACCAAAAGCAGTTGTTGCAAGCATGCTTGAACAACTCCTTGAAGGAATGAAAGAAATTGATGCTGTTTCTGCAATTCGGCTCTTGTCAGAAATACATACTGCTGCACAACAAAAAGAAATACAAGCATCGTTTATTGATAATGAGTTACAAAAAGAAATTCGATCTTTTGGATGGACAGGTGAAATTGTTGAAACAGCACCAACACAAGATTATCTTATGGTTGTGAATACAAATATTGGTGGTCAAAAGTCAGATGCAAAAATTGAACAAGATATTACACACCAAGCACAAGTTATGGACGATGGATCAATCATCAATACAGTGAATATAAAACGAACACACACTGGTGTGGCAGGGGAACAATTTTATGGTGGACCAAATATAGATTATATTCGTGTATATGTTCCAAAAGGGTCTGAACTTCTTGATGCAAATGGATTTACCTATCCGCCAGAAGATGTCTTTAAAGTTCCAGAAGAATGGTATAGACAAGATCCACATTTGGCTGATTTTGAAAAAGAAAAAGGAATCCATGCACAAAGTGGTACGCGTGTGTCAGAACAATTTGGCAAAACAACGTTTGGAAATTGGATGAGTGTTCTTCCTGGAGAAACAAGTGAGGTGACATTTGTTTATAAACTTCCAATGCAAGTAAAAATGGAGCAAGAAGAAGCAGAGTTAACAACACAAGAAAAGTGGAGAGACATATTTTTTGGAGATGCTCAGCGGCATGGAAGCAGGTATAGTTTGTTTATTCAAAAACAGTCAGGAATCAATAGTGCATTTCATTCCCAAATTGTGTATCCAGATGGGTGGCAGCCAGTTTGGCGATCTCGGGGTGACATACAGCTTGCTGTAAATGGGGCACTGTTTACTACAACGCTTCATGAAGACCAGGTGCTTGGTGTTGTTATGGAAAAAAATTAAAAAGGCCTTAAAAGCCATAAATGCTAAAAAAGCCATAAAGGCTTTTTTTGTTAAAAGAAATAAAGAAACAGGAAATAAGGGGTTAACGTAAAAAGATTGTATGTTTCAACAGCCGTTCGGCATTTATCCAAAGCCCCTTATTTCTTTATTTCTTTATTTCGCTATTTCTTTTTGAAATCCTTGACTCTTATACCCCATCTGTTACAATGGTAGTACTTTAGATCTTATTTACGTTATAAATATGCCAGAAAAAAAGAAGAGTACAGGCAAAGCAAAGAAGTCTTCTGGAAGCCGAAAAACATTTACAGAGAAGAAATTATCTCCTACGTCTTCACGGTCTTCAATTAAGAAAAAGACAATAAAAAGACCAAAGACTGCTTCAAAAAAAACACCATCACGGTCACGCTCAAAAGCAACATTGTCTCGAAAAGAGTATTCAAAAAAGATTGAAAAAGAATTGACAGAAATTTATGAGAACAGTGATGGATCCATGCCAGATATGACAAAGTTTAAAAAAAGAAAAGGGAGAGGAACATTTCGCGCACTATTAACTCTCTTTGTTGCATTAGTATTTCTTGGTGCAGTCGCATGGGTTGGTTTTTTTGTGCTGCAGTCACCATCTAAATTTTCAGAAGAAGATGTTATTCTTTCTGTGTCAGGAGAAGAGCAGGTTGTTGCAGGAGATGAAGTGCAGTATCGCATTCGATACAGAAATACACAATCTATTTCTTTGAACAATGCAACATTGCAAGTTCGTTATCCTGCTGGATTTGTGTTTGATCGTGCAAGTGTAGAGCCGAGCAACAATACAAAAGACAAATGGGATCTTGGTGAAATCAAATCAGACGAAGGTGGTATTATTGATATTTTTGGATCATTTCATGGAAGTCTTGGAGAATCACAATCAGTGCGTGTATTCTTAAATTACTTCCCAGAAAACTTTAGTTCTGAATTTCAAAAAGTAACAAGTCTAAATACAAAAGCAACTGATTCTCCAATTTCCTTTACTATAGGTATTCCAAAAGAAGTCCCACAAGGATCTGACGTGCCATTTACTGTAAGCGTAAAAAAGGAAGATGGATTTCCAGATTCAATTGAACGAATTGCAGTTGTTGTAGAAGGAGAAGAAGTCTTTACAAAAAAGAGTAGTACTCCTGAAAGTGATTCTTTAGACGAGCTGCAATGGACAACAAAAGATTTTGATGAAGAGTTTAAAGTAAATATTGTTGGAAGTTTTGACTCAGAAGAAGGTGCAAAAGAGATTTCATTTAAAACTAAAGTTCTTGGTATTGCAAAAGGACAGGGGATAGATGATGCATTTGTCTTGGCAGAAGAATCTATTGATCTAAAACTTGTAGAAACAACAATTGTCTCCACTGTCATTATCAATGGAAGTGTTGGTGATCTTTCAGTAGAGCCAGGTGAAAAATTGAATGTAAGTGTTGTCACAAAAAATGCTGGAGAAGCAACATTAAAAAATGCAAAAGTTCGTCTTGTATTTGATGCGCCATCGATCAAAAAGAAAAGTATTTTACATTGGGCAAAGGTAGAAGATCCAGCAGATGGAACCATCCGTGGTGAACAACTTGATGATACAACACGTCGTGGAGAAATTACATGGGATAAACGACAAGTAAAAGAATTGGCAAGTATTGCGCCAGGGGAGTCTGTTGTTATTGATGTTCAGTTGCCAGTAAAAACAAGTGATGTAACAGACTTGGCAGCATTTGAAACATGGACAGGAAAGATTTTTGGTGATGTTCAGTACGATGGTGAGGTGGATGCCAGCCAGAGGCTGGTCGACCTCGGGTCGAAAAAGGAAATTATTTCAAGTAATAGCATAGGTCTTACTATTCAGTCAGACCTTTCACTCGAAGTTCGAGCAGATGTGAAAAAAGAACCAAATGATCAAAAAATGTACACAGTGACATGGCTCTTGAATAATAGTTTTCATGAACTTAAAGATTTGAACATTAGTGCTGACTTTTTTGGAGATGTAAGTTTTGATGAAAAAACAACACTTGTTCCTCCTGCTGGAAAAGTTACTGTTGATGAACAAAAAAATAAATTGATTTGGACAATTCCAACCATGCCAACAGAGCTTGATGTGCTTGCATATCAGTTTAAAGTAAAACTTCACAAAGTAAATGCTGGGCAAACACAGCTTAGTTCAAAAGTTCGTGTTGAAGCAACAGATGTTGTTACTGGAGAAAAGATTCTTAAGGCGATTGATGGGATAATTCTGGAATAGAAATCGGAAACCGGAAATCAGGGATTAGGGAAAGATTTATAATTAAAAACAAGGCTTAAAAAAGTCTTGTTTTGTTTAGTTGAAATTTATACCACTAGAGAGTAGAATACACACATATGAATACAGAAAATAAAGAAGTATTTGCCTCACCATGGAAGCATTTGGCATCGACATGGGAAAAATACTACACACCTCCTGGACGACCATCGATCCAAGATCAAGAGATTTATGGTGCGCTTCTTGAGCAGGTTGCTGAAACAAGTGGGAAAAATGCACTTGTGCTTGGTGCAACACCAGAGACACGAAATGTCTTACACAGTCTTGGCTTTGATGTGACTATTATTGATATCAATCAAGAAATGATACATGCAATGAATTCTTTTGTGAACGATGCAGATCAAGACACACAGATTTGTGGAAGTTGGGTGAGTAATGACTTGCCTGACAACACGTTCGATGCAGTATTGGGAGATTTTTCTTGGTCAAATATTCCAAGAAAAGATTGGCCTGAATTTCATACTACATTGCTTCGAGTCCTTAAATCCTCGGGTTCATATATTCACAGAGTACATAAAGTTCCAGACAATTGGCCGTTTCGAGATACTCAAATTATATTTGAGGATTTTTCAAAACGTACGTATACCCACCAACTTGCCTTTGAATTATTTTTTGAATTGTTAACAAACTCATACGATGCTGAAACAAAAGATGTAAGTATGCAGCGTGTGTGGCAGCTTGTGTCTCCATTTTGGGAAAAAGGTGAGTGGAAACAAGAGGAGATTCCAAATATTAGTACATTACTTACTCATTTATACACATTTTGGGGAGATCTGGAGAAAAAGTGGGACATAGGGTATGAGCAAGATTTGCGTAATGATATTGATCCATATTTTATTATTGAAGATGTAGTCCATGCTACTGACTATGCATATTCCAATGTAACTCCATTTTGGTATTGTAAGAAAAAATAATATGTCCAAAAAAACACATACAGAACCATGGCGAAAGATAGCTGAAAC
The DNA here is from genome assembly GCA_965231005.1 of uncultured Gammaproteobacteria bacterium. Taxonomy (GTDB): domain Bacteria; phylum Patescibacteriota; class Patescibacteriia; order Magasanikbacterales; family UBA922; genus CAZTEU01. The sequence goes on along the minus strand of OZ246405.1, from coordinate 41,441 downwards.
GTGGCATAAACTTGGCCCAGGACCTCGTCCATCAAAAGGGAATATTCGCACGTTTGAAGCATTACTCAAAAAATATACAAAAGGGAAGAAACATCCACGTGTTCTTGTCATGGGTTCAACTCCAGAAATTCGTGACATGCTTGCAAAGCATCGCAATGTGCAGGTAACTCTTGTAGATGTAAATATAGAAATGACACTTGCCATGACAGAACTGATGAAACAATCATCAGATAGGGAAGTGTGGACACGAGCAAGTTGGTTAACAGCCCCACTACCGCCTGCATCTTTTGATGTTGTTTTTGGTGATTATATAAAAGGGAATCTTAAATTTAAAGATCAATTTATTCTCTATAAAAATATTGCATCGTGGCTTAAACCAAAAGGTGTGTTTGTAGAACGAGTGTTTAGTTATTTTCCAGAAACTTCTACTGTTGCAGATGTTGAACCAATAATAAAAAAATATTCAAAGATCAAACCAACATGGCAAAAGGTAACTGATCTTTGGATGCAGATTATGTTTTTAACACAGCCATATTCTAAACATCCTGCTACAAAGACTGCTTTTGATATTCTTGATAAATATCAGCACGTGCCGCACATGAAAACATATCGCAAAATGATTTTTAGTATTTTACCTCCTGGAAAAGTGTGGGATTATAATAAAAAATGGAAAGACGATCAAAAGTCAATTACAACATCATTAAAAATTATTGATGAACTTCCAGATGATACGTTTAACAAAACGAGGACAAGGATTATAGTTTGTAAGAGGAAATAAACATGTTAAATAAAAAACAAGGCTTGAAAGAGTCTTGTTTTATTTTTTTATTTAAGTGTCTCCAAATAGTCAGCAATGACTTTATCATGATCAAATGCCAAGTCGAGTGTTGTAAAATCTTTTGTACGAAGATATTCAGCTGCATCTGACGATGCATGTAATTCACCACTAACAGGAGTTGCTGTAAAAACCGCGCTTACATACCTTCCACGGGGGTCTCTATTTGGATCAGAATATACTCCAACAATATTATTCAGCTGGACATCAAGTCCTGTTTCTTCTTTTGCTTCACGAATAGCAGTTTCTTCAAGTGTTTCATTTCCATCAAGTCTTCCACCTGGCAATGCCCACTTTCCTTTGAAAGGTTCTGTTCCTCGTTTTATCAAAACAATACTTCCATCGTCGTATGTAATGATTACGTCTGCTGTGAGTGTGATTTTGTTCATATTTTCAAATCTATTCTTTCCATTTTATGTACGCTCTAAAGTTGAGAATAATAAGAGTTATGTTTAGTATTACTCCTGGCCATATTTTTGCTGTAGCATTTACATACATCCACGCAATATTTCCGAGTAAATAAAAAATAAAGCCATACCTTTTTTTATTTCCAATTAAGTAAAGAAATAAAAGTGTCATAATCATTGCAAACCAGTCAACACCAAAATAATGTCCAAGTATATTTTCCATGTGTAAAAGTTATGTATCTTTTTTAAGTATATACCAACTATAGAATTAATCAACTTTTTTAGATTATCCAGCCTGTGATTGTGATTGGAGAATTGCTTAAATGATCAAAAAAACACCCTTCGACTCCCGAGCTGCTCGCGAGCGGCTCGGTCGCTCAGGGCAAGCGTTTTGAAGGATGTTCTTTTAAAGTCCCCGATCCGCACGTGCGCGATGTTCGTCCGGTGAGGACTTGATCGCAGCAAATGCGCGGATCGGATGTGGTACTCGCTCATGAGAAGTTCAGTAGCGATAAGACCATGTTGTTAGGTAAACCTCAGCCACTACCGCAATTGCCACCTGACTTGGGAGAGTGACTGCAGCCTTTGACGACGTCGCAGGTGTCTATGGTGCATTCATCCTTGTCGTCACACGGGGCAACGTTTTGATAACCTGCTCCATCCGATCTGCACTTGAAGAATCTTGTTCCAAGGGCTGTCTCGGCACAGGAGTGATTAGAACAAACAGTGGGATCGCAGGTTCCCCAGGACGTGCAGAATTCATCAGCCTTGCAGTCAGCAGACGAAACGCAGTCGACGCACCAGCCCTTATCCTTGTTGCAGACAGCAGAGCAGTCCTTGTCAGACTTGCATGTGGCAACAGCCTGGCATTTTTTTTCTATACATTCCTGATTCTGTGGGCAGTCATCTGTCGTAAGACAATCAACACACAGAAAGTTTCCATCTTCACAAACTTGCTGGGTTGTTTTGCAATCTGTGCTTGAATAACAGACTTTCGTCGGGACACACTGCTGTTTGTGGCAGAAGGATTTTGGTGGACAGCCATAGCCATCATAGCATGCGACGCAAACGTTCCTGTCTTTATCGCAAGCTCCGGGCTCGCAGTCGAAATCGCCATTGCACGGTTTTGGCAAGACCTTATCCTGAGCTGAAACAGATCCATCAGCACTGTTGCCCAGAGAGTCCTGCTGGGATGAACTTGCATCATTCGAGGGAATTTTTTGCGTTTCACTGCATCCTGCGTTGACGAGGGTCAAACAGAAAAGGAACGTGATGTGCAGTGGTTTCTTTTTGAGATCGTCGTTAAAAGATTTGAGCATGTTGTGTCTCCATGTACTGCACCACGCGGGTGGAGTGGATTTGTCCGGTAATATGCTGAGAATTACCAGAGTGAAAAGAACCGATTTTTATTGTATCTAAGTACAACTATTAATAATAGTAAATAGTGCATATTTGTCAATACTACGTCTTCCTGCACGGAGCCACTCAAATAAAAAACAGGATGCTTGCATCCTATTTTTTATCCTCGTGCCCCCGGCAGGAATCGAACCCACATCAACGGTTCCGAAGACCGTTGTGTTATCCATTACACCACAGGGGCCTGTGTTGTAAAAACCTCGCATGCGAGGTTTTGTGTGCGCCGTGAAGGACTCGAACCTTCGACCGTTTGCTTAAGAGGCAACTGCTCTACCAACTGAGCTAACGGCGCTTGTTATCGTATAGCGTCTAATATCTATTGGTTGTTACATCAATTTTTGCCTGCTCTACCTCAGCCAAAGGCTGATCCGCCTATGGCGGAAACTGTCCCGACGCCCCGACTTTGTCGGGGGTACGGGATTCCGACCAAACGCTTTGCGTTTGCGTCGGAAAGCTAACGGCGCGTGGTCCAGACTATCCCAATGGATCTTCTGGATTTCGTTTTAAAATTTCAACTTTTGGACCTTTCCACCCTTTTTTCTCAAGTGCCTTTTCTGCTGCTGCAACTTGTCCTTCTTGTTTACTTCCACCTTGTCCTGTAGCAATCTTTTCCTTATCAAGATATACACCAATGACAAATATTTTATCATGATCTGGTCCATCTTCACTTAGTACTCTGTAAGTTGGTGTTACACCAACAATTTCTTGGGCAGCTTCTTGGAACCGAGATTTTGGATCCATCCAAAGACCTTTTTCAAGTACTTCTGGCAATTTTGTAATAATCCATCGTGTGATAAATTGTTTTGCCATGTCCCAACCTTGGTCAATATATATTGCACCAATTACTCCTTCAATAGCATTTGCCAAAATATATTCTCGTGCTTTTACACTCGTATCTTTGCTTTCTCCATGACTAAGGAACAGAAATTCATCTAGTCCAATTTCGTTTCCTACAAGTGCACACATTTTAGCATTAACCAATGCTGCACGCCAGTTTGTAAGTTCTCCTTCAGGATTAAGATAATTCTCAAAAAGGAATTCTGTAACAACAAGCTCAAGAACTGCATCACCAAGAAATTCAAGACGCTCGTTATGCGCCAAAGGAAATTCTCTATTTTCATTTAAGAAAGATCGGTGTACAAGAGCTTGTACAAGATGATTTTTGTTTTTGAATGTGATCCCGAGGATCTCTTCGAGTTTTGAGAAGTTTCTCTCTTCGTATGCTGGTACTACCATACATGTTATATACTAGTAGTCCCTATATTTCACTAGCCACGTTCGAACGTGAGCAGTGAGAGATAGAGTCTAATGAATGAATTTTATTTTTCAGTTGTATTTTTTTCTTCCTCATTAAGATCTTTATAAATTGCACCTAAAATACCGTTTACAAATTTTCCAGATGAAGGCCCACCATATGTTTTTGCAATTTCAATTGCTTCGTTAATTGCTACTTTTGCTGGAATATCATCATTGAATTTCATTTCATAAATTCCAATACGCAAAATATTTCTATCAACAATTGCAATTTGATCGAGCGGCCAATTTGTTGCGTACTCTACAATCACCTTATCAATTTCTTCAATTTGATCTATGACAGCATTTGTCGTGGTGGTAACATACTCTCGATCTTTTTCTAAGCCAACCCCAAATTCTCGAAGTTGTTCTTCTATGATCGCAGGCAATGCTGCAGTAGGTTTGTCTCTAAAATCCCATTGATATAAGATTTGCATGACAATGGAACGAGCAAGATGTCTATTTGACATAGTATATTACCTTTCCAAATTATGTTTTGTTGTTGAAGGACGAAGCTAACTAATTTTTTTTGTTCTTCGTAAACGACGTGCAGCTCGTGTTGCAACATTAACTACACTCCGTTTGCGGTATGTACCACATGATGGACATGCATGGTGTGGACGTGTAACTGCACCACATTTTTCACATGTTCCTGTCTTGACTGTGGTTAAGCTATGGTGAGAACGTCTTGTTTTTGTTCTCTTTTTCGGTGTTCTCTTTACTGGAGTACTCATACTAAGATGCCATAAAGGCTTTAAATGCTTTAAAGGCAATAAACGCTCATTTGAAAAGGCATTTAAGGCCTTTATGGCTTTTACAGCTTTTTAAGCATTTTCTAATTAACTGTTCAGGAGTATATACCAGATTTAGAAAAAAATCAAGGGCTTGTCGACCTGTTGCAGTTTAGCCTATATTTAGCTATTATATAGCCATGATTATTACTGAATGTAACAAAAAAGAAGACTGGATTGAGCCTAAAACTAGCTCATTTCTACAATCATGGGATTGGGGTGAATTTAAGGCTTCTGTAGGACAGAAAGTGCTAAGAATTCAGCTTAAGGATCAGGATCGTGTTGTTGCCCAAGTCCAAGGGACTGAAGAACAGCGGTTGTTTGGCATTGATTCTCTTTATATTCCAAAGTATATATCTACCCGCAAGGAGCATGACATGCTTTTTTTTGATTATTTGAAAAAAAGAGGATATACCTTTATTCGTGTTGAACCAGAAAAAGAATTTGATTCAATATCATATTACAGTAGACCTATAAAAAATCGTCAACCAAAACAGACACACGTGTTATCAATTGTAGAATCAGAAGAAGTACTTCTTGAAAACATGCACAGCAAAACACGATACAATATTCGATTAGCAAAAAGAAAAGGTGTTGAAGTAAAAAAAGAAAAAAATTCAGAAATTTTTTGGCAGTTAAATAAAGAGACAACAAATCGTGATGCATTTCGAAGTCATGATAAAATATATTATGAGAAAATGATTGCTTCAGACATGATTACACAGTTTGTTGCGTATTTTAACAATACACCAATATCAACTATACTATGTGTAGGATTTGGAAATCGATTTACCTATTTGCATGGTGCATCTTCAAACGCACACAGAAATGTTATGTCACCATATGTAATTCAGTGGCAGGCAATACAATATGCAAAAGAGAATGGTTTTTCTGAATATGATTTTGGTGGCGTGGCACCTCTCTTAAAAGAGGGAGGACAGTGTTTTCACAATGCCTGCTGGAACAAGCATCACAAATGGTCAGGGATTACAAGATTTAAAGTTGGTTTTGGTGGAGCATTTGAATCATATCCAAAAGCAGTTGAAATCGTTTTCAAAAAAAAGTGGTACTCATTATTTTCTCTAATTCGTTGGATCGTTTCAAAAATAAGATAAGCATATATGAAAGAAACATGGAGCACAAAATTATTTTTAAGAATAAATAAATTCCAAGGAACATATCCTTGGCTTGATACACTTGTTGGCTTGTTGGCATTTTATCTTATTTTTTTCCTTGCAGCAGGAGTACTTGTCTATTCATATTATTTTTATAAAGATGCTCCCAATGCGTTTGTATCTTTTTGGATATTTCTTGGCATAGTATTTTTTGTGGCGATTATTGCAAGTTACATTACAGCTTGGATTCTAAAGGATCCGCGTCCTGCAGTAAGCATGAAACAGGTCCATCAACTATACAAACCAATCATGAGTTGGAAGTCATTTCCATCTGACCATACTATTGCAGCATTCATTCTTGCAGAAGGGTTACTCTATATTGGTGCACCGTGGTTTGCTTGGTGTGTTGGTTTGTTCGTTGCTTTTTGTGTTGGATTTGCACGTGTGTATGCAGGCTTCCATTATCCAAGAGATATTGTAGGAGGAATTGTCTATGCATCTATTGCATCGTACATTGTATTTACATTATTATTTCCATTATGAATGCAATAATTCTCTGTGGAGGTCTTTCTACGCGGTTGGGAGATATAACAAAATCAATTCCTAAAATTTTATTGCCAATTGGTGATAGACTTGTGTTAGATTGGCAATTAGAAAAAATAAAAAAACTTGGTATAGACACGGTTGTGCTTGCGGCTGGTCATTTGTCAGATGTCCTGATGACAGAAGTTGGATCTGAGCGAAATGGTATAAAGATTATTTATGCTGTTGAAGAAAAAAAATTAGGAACTGGTGGTGCGATAAAAAATGGACTATCATTTGTTGAAAAACCAGAAGAGCCAACGTTGATATTGAATGGAGATATCCTTACAACAGGGGATCTCTCAGACATGGCTTCTTATTTAGACTCAGAGAGTGATGGAATCATTCTTGGAAGTTATGTTGAAGATGTTGCAAGTTATGGGACGTTGGAATACAACGACAAGTATCACCTTACTGCATTTAAAGAAAAAGAAGGTCAACACAAGCCTGGATACCAAAATGGTGGCGTTTATCTTTTTACAAAACACGCACAAAAATATTTTCCAGCGAGCGACACATTTAGTATTGAATATGATGTATTTCCTCATATGAAAGATTTGTACGTGTATGAATCAGACAAGCCATGGATTGATGTAGGTGTTCCAGAGCGTTTATCATGGGCACGAGAGCACGTAAATATATTTGAATAATATGTATAAATTTATTGTAGGAGTAGTAGTATGTTGTTCTCTTATTGGCGCTTGGTTTTTTTATACAGAAATTTACACAGATGTTGCACAAGAGATTGATCAGGTTGATTTCCAAATAAAAAAGAATGAATCTGTTTCTGTTATTGCAGATCGTTTGGCAGAAGAACAGGTTATACGCAATGCATGGATTTTCAAAAAGTATGTTTCATTCAAAGGAATTGATAAAGATATTAATTTTGGATCATTTACTGTGAGTGCCCCTATTACACTTTCACGTGTTGCAGCAGTACTGTCTGAACCTGGTGTAAATGAAAAAACAATTACTATTTTGCCAGGATGGGACTTACGAGATATTGCAGCATATCTTGAAGAGCAGAATATTGGGACAGAAAAAGAATTTTTCTCAGTCGCTGGAAGACCTGCAACACAATCCACATCACATAAAAAGTTAAAGGCAGACGTATTGCAAGATCTCAAGCTTACATTGAGTTTGGAAGGATATTTAGCACCTGAAACATATAGAATTTATTCTGATGCAACAGTCGAAGACGTTGTCGATAGATTAGTTGAGCATCGCGATTCACAATTTACAAAAAAAATGTATCAAGACATAAAGAAACAAGATAGGACAGTTCATGAAGTCATGACCATTGCAAGTTTGGTTGAGCGAGAAGTAAGAGGAAAGAAAGATCGTCCAAAAGTCGCGGATATTTTTTGGAGACGATACGATGCAAACTGGGGACTGCAGGCAGACTCAACAGTGCATTATGTGTTTGGAAAGAAAGGAGATGTGTTTACAACTGCAGAGGATCGGTCTAGTAAAAATCCGTGGAATACATACAAACATGCAGGGCTTCCTCCAGGACCAATTTCAAATCCAAGTATAGAATCTATTATGGCTGCTATTTATCCTGAAAAAAATTCAAACTGGTATTTTATTACAACACTCGAAGGCGAAGCAAAATTTGCCAAAACATTGGAAGATCATAATAAGAATGTAAATAAGTATTTAAGAAATTAGAAATTGGAAACTGGAAATTAGGGAGCATAAAAATGACGTCTTGATTAATGCCCTAATTTCAAATTTCTAATTTCCAATTTCAAGAATTATGCAGACGAGCGATTTTAATTACAGATTGCCAAAAAGCAGTATTGCACAGAAATCTGTTGAGCCGCGCGATCATAGTAAATTAATGGTAGTTAATAAAGAAGAAAAGTCGATAGAACATCGTCAATTTTTTCATATTCTTGATTATTTAGAAAAAGGAGATGTGCTTGTTTGGAATAATTCCAAAGTGTTTAAGGCAAGATTGCAGGCAAAATTATTATCAAAGAATAATGAAGATTTGTGGGAACATAAAAAAGATATTGAATTATTTCTTGTCCGTCAAATGGAAAATGTTGGTGTATGGAAAGTACTTGCCAAACCAGCACGGCATGTGTCGCATGGTATGAGAATTCATATTGCAGATGATTTTTATTGTGATGTATTAATAAAAGAAAAAGATGGAACAATCCTCGTTCAATTTGAAGGCACAGAAGAACAAATAATTGAAAAAGCAAATACCTATGGAAGCATTCCCATTCCTCCGTATGTAAAAGATGAACCACATCAGTTAGATATGTATCAAACCATTTATGCCAAGTATCAGGGTTCTGTTGCTGCGCCAACTGCTGGTTTTCATTTTACTGATGAGCTTGTAAAAAAAATAAAAGAAAAAGGTATTGAATTTGCAGAAGTAACTCTTCATGTAGGTCTTGGAACATTTTTGCCTGTAAAGTCAGATACGATTGAAGAACATAGCATGCATAGTGAATGGGTTGAATTAACAGAAGAGAATGCGACAAAAATAAATACTGCAAAAAAAGAAGGAAGGAGGATTATCGCTGTTGGAACAACAACCGTCCGTACATTAGAAGGAATTGGATTGTTGCATCAAAATAAAGAACATGTCGTGGGTGCGTATAAAGGAGACATAGATATTTTTATAACACCAGGATTTAATTTTTCTGTTATCGATGCGATGATAACAAATTTTCATTTGCCAAAATCAACATTGCTTATGTTGGTGAGTGCCTTTGGAAATAGTACTGAATTTTTGTTACAATGTTATCAAGAGGCACTTAAAAAAGATTATAGATTTTATAGCTTTGGTGATGCCATGCTTGTCACGTGAGGCATCGCCTTTTACGTGATTGATGCATTAAAACATATGCCAAATTTACTCAATGAAATGTTGAGCCGTATGCCGCTCCAAAAGGATGATGATAAACATGATCCTTCTTTGGGTAACGTACCAAAAGATCAAAAGAAAAAAACAACTGGAAAATGGTTAATTAGAAAATCTGGAGCTCATTGGAAGAATTTAATGCATGTAAGAGAGCAACATCGAGGCATTGATGAGATTCCTGATGAAGGTTTGAATCCAGAAGAGGCACTTATTGCAATGGAAGATTTTGCAGATGAATACGGAGAAGATCATTTGCATCAGGAACTAACATTGCGAACGCTTGATGAAATTGGGAAAAAAGGGAGAGCGGAAAAGGATGACCATGTAACATCGAAAGAGAGACAAGATTTTTATGATGATCTTGAAGCAGAAGAGCAGGCAAAAGTTGAAGAACTTGGAGAAATAACAGGCGATCAGGCAATTAGTCATCATGGCGGTTCTGATGTCTCAGAAGGGATGCATGTTCGGCATAGAGGGAAACAAGTTAAATCTAAAATATATCGTGCAGGAACAAGGGAAGTGGTTGGAGAGGATGGCGAGGAAGAAGAGATCGACGTTAGTACCGTCGGCATTGTAAAGGTGAATAGAGGGGATGCAGAGGAAAGAAAGATAAGAAGAAGAGCTGGCGCAATAAAAGAGAAAAAAAGGAGAAAAAGAGAACGAGGGCCACAGTGGGCAAAAGATAATCCAGAAATTACTCATCATCCATCTGCAGAGCGGCATAAAAGAGTGAAGCCAGATCGTCCTGAACCATTATTTTCAGATAGGACTCCAGCAGAGCTTGAAGCACAGGCTATTCTTGAACAGGAAAATTTACCTTTATTTGAGTCAGAAGTATCAACAGAGGACGCAATATTTGAAAAGCAAAAACATTCACAAGAAGTTGTCAGAGAATTATTTAGAAGTGGTTTTAAAAACATAACAGCAGCAGATTTATTTCCTGTGTTATTTACACAAAAAGATGAAAGAAGTGTAAGAATACAGCAGGCATATGAAAATAGAGTTGGGCATATTCGAGATTTGTTAGAATACAAATTAAATGATGATGCGTTTGATAAAGATCGACATAAAAAATTAAAAACAATTGGAGATGCCGTTATAGATATCTATAAGAAAATACATGCTCTGTATGCGGAGCATCATAATACATTGGTTCATGATGTTGAAGTTAATAAATATCGTCGTGAAGAGTTATATTTAAATTATGATGAAACAGGTTCTGGAGGGTATTATTCTTCTCCTGAAGAAGAGATAATGAAACTTGCTCGACTTTGGGTTGCTTTATGTGATAGGAGGTTTGACAGGGCAAAGCAAGATGGACAACCTAGGTATGATAGTGAGTTGGATATAGTTCGTGACCATTTTAGAAAAGGTATTGATCACAGTAAAATTTCAAAAGTAGCATATGATTTGACATATGGTCTTCGTAAGCGGGATGCCAAGGATGATGAGTCAGAAGATGCCATCAATCGGATGATTGGTGATTATAATGTATTTCGAAGAGGAATTGGAGAGATCATGAATTTATTTCCTTATGAATTAGAAAAGGATAACGATCAGTTAGCCGCATAATCTTAATTGTATGAGAGGATTACGCAGAGGCCATGCAGAGGCAGCAGATTTGTCTCGAGCAATGGGAAAACAAAAAGGAGAACATAAACGTACACGGAGAAAAAAACGTGGTGGTGTTGATGTACATCGAGCTGAATTATCTGAAAAAGAGTTAGCAGAATTTTCCAATCCAAAATCAAAAGAACATATTGTCACACAGCCAAGAGCTATCGAATCTGGTGGGTCAGAAACAAAAAAGGGCTTGCGACGTGATACAACAAATAAATCAAAAAAAAAGCCACTTCACAAAAAAGCAACAAGAAAGTGGATGCAAATTAAAAGAAAAGGGGACAAAAGAGGATTGCCAAGACCAGGAGAAATTATTATGGATGAGCATGGTGAAGAAAGAGAATTACGAGGGTCTGGTTTAGTTGATTCACGCAGAGGAAGACATGGTTCAAAACCAAAGAGTAAAGACCATAGAGCTCATCTTGGGCGCAAGAAAAGAGAAGGTGCTAAAAGGAATGAAGATTCTGATGACATTCCAGCAGCATCAACAATACATTATAAAATTGATAACGATGATGAATACAAAGGGGAGTATGTTCTTGGTGGTGAAGATGGTGGAATTGATATTGATAGAAAGGCTGCATAATAAAAAACAACTAACAGGTAACAAATAACAAGCTATGTAGGTTTGTTTTTTGTTAATTGTTAGTTGTTAATTGCTTTCCTTGTCAGTCCCCCTAACATTGCTCAAAGGAGCGGTGCTAGGGGGACTGACGAGATCGGTTCAGTCTGTATTCGGTTCGTAGTATTGCAGTGGCTTGCCATCTGGCTGGCCACGATGTCGTGAGGTAATCCGCCTGACACGCGGTGGTGTTGGCGTCTTGCCTCGTTGTCGCTTGTTGCCAGTTCGTCGTCTGATACGTTTGTCTGGCGGCCGATGCTTTTGTTCAGGTTCTGAATCGATCATATTCCCCCTTGGTAGTTGTTACCGTTATGTTGATAGTATCTTTTCAATTTGCTTCTGTCAAACTATGTCCATTCGTTTTTCAGTGTTAAAAAGGTATCTTCACCAATAGCAGTTCTTATTTTTTCCATCAGGTTTGTCATAAAATAGAGGTTGTGAATTGATGCAAGTGTAAGTCCGAGTGTTTCTTTTGTATCAAATAAATGATGAATGTATGCTCGAGAGTAATTTTTGCATGTTGAGCAATTACAATCTTTGTCAATTGGTGTTTCGTCATGCTTAAATTTTGCATTGCGAATATTTATTTTAAAATTATTTTTTTTCTCAGACGCAACATAGAGTGTTCCATTGCGTGCAATGCGTGTTGGTGCAACACAATCAAACATGTCTACTCCACGTTCAACTACTTCAAATAAATCAAATGGATTATATCCTACGCCCATTGTGTAGTGTGGTTTATCTTCTGGAATAATTGGATTAACCCAATCAAGAATTTCTTTTGTGGCTTCCATATTATAGCCAACAGATTCTCCACCAATAGCAATACCATCAAAATCCATGGACGAAATTATCCGTGCACTTTCTTCACGAAGTTCTTTGTGGTTTGCTCCTTGAATAATTCCAAACAAAAATTGTCTGTATCCATGATACGATGTATTTTTTTTGTGTGCCTCAAGAGATTGTTTTGCCCACCGATGTGTTCTCTCCATTGCTTCTTTTGCATATGATTCAGTTGCATTGTCTGGTGTACATTCATCAAATGCCATAATAATATCTGCACCAAGTTTGTGCTGAATATCAATTGCAGATTCTGGAGTAAGTCTTTTTTTAGATCCATCAATATGCGAGCGGAAGGTGACACCGTCTTTATCAATGTCTACAAGTCCACCTTGGTTTGTTTGACCAATAACAGCATCTTCCTTTTCAAACATTTTTTTATTTTTATTTGCAAGACTAAACACCTGAAAGCCACCACTGTCAGTAAGTATTGGTTTGTTCCAATTCATAAATGTGTGTAGTCCGCCAAATGATTCAATAACATCTTCTCCAGGACGCAAATGAAGGTGATATGTGTTTGCAAGAATAATGTCAGCATCGATTTTTTCAATCTGATCTACGCTTAAACTTTTTACTGTTGCCTGTGTACCAACAGGCATGAAAGCAGGCGTACGGATAACACCATGATCTGTAGTTATTTCTCCTGTTCTTGCTCTGCACTCAGATGATTTTTTTATAATTTTGAACATATAGCAATGCGTTGTTTCTTTTTTAAAATAGTCTAGCGTATATTAGTCAATATTTCAATATGGCCTTTTATTAGACAAAGGCATTTGACTAATTTTTCTTATGTGGTAATATCCTTATATATGAATAGCATTGTAAAAAATGTAAAAAAGACAAAGAAGATCTCGCGCATGGGATAGTACTTTTGTTACATATAAAGTAAGATCCCGTATAAGCGGGATTTTTTAAATCTACAAATCGTTTTGGGTTTCATTGAGGAAGTGGAAACACATGGTATTCATTTTCTCATCGAACTCAAATCCAAGGGGGAACATCATGAGGACAAACACTGCAGTTATCAAACTCGGCGGAACAACAGCTGGTAATCCTGCGCGCCTTGCGGAAGTAAAGCAGCTGGTCAAGAGTGGTGACGATGGAGTAAAGCGTATTGGCGTTATTACTTCGGCACCAGCTGTGGGATTGCTTCGCGCGACTGAACTGCTCAAAGTCCTGGCAAATCTGAGCACAAAGAAAAGGCCTGAAAGTGGGGTTCGTGCAAATTGCTTTGCCTATTTTCAAGGCATGATCTGTGCTGAGATTGATGAAAATTCAATCTGGTCACTGGTCGAGGCTTTGTATGTGGGTGCATTCAAGGGTCATCTTTCTGAAAAGAGTGTCCAGAATGTGATGCAACGTCATTTCGAAAGAATAACAAGCCAGAAAGTCGAATACGATCAGTGGTGCGCTGAGATTGTCGGATCTGGCGAGATCATGATGGCAGAGCTGCTCTCTGAGTTTTTGGGCCTCAGGCTCATCGATGCATATGCGTGCACGCGTGTTGGTCATGATGGCCATGTTGATTGGCGTAGTACACGCACAAGGGCAAGAGAACTGCACAACGGTGAGCCGTTTGTCATGGCTGGCTTTGCCGCAAGTGATAGCAAAGAACAAATCCGCACTCTTCCTTCGGGTGGAACTGACATCACAGCAGCGCTCATTGCGTGCGCTCTTCCAGATGTGAGCATGCTCGAAGTCTGGAAAGAAGTCGATGGTGTTCTTCGCGGTGATCCGCGTATTCTCGAATTGTCTGGTCTTAAGCCAGAGCTCATCGACCGTACAGTTCACCGCGCAGTTCGTGAAGTTGGTGCACAGCCACTGCATGCCGATGCACTCCGTATTGTTCGTCGTCACAAGCCAGAACTGAGTGTTCGTGTTTGTAATGTCGACAAACCAGATGCACCTGGGACATGGATTGTCCCGCAGAACGGAGTGGGCGGAGAGACCGTCACCATGATGGATGGAAAGACTGGCATGACTGCACTGAATGTCGGTTTCGAAGGTTTCAACCAGGCAACTGGTGCGCTTGCACGGATTACAGCTCATTTTCAAACGCTCAACATTCCCATCGAACACGTCGCTACAGGAATCGACTCAGTCATGTTCACGATTCCGACTCAGGAACTCCCAAGAGAGGAACGTCGCATCCTCGAAGCCGCGATTCGTCGTGAGGATAGAGATGTTGAATTCAGGATCAGTGATGGCCTTGCCGTCATCTGCGTCGTCGGAGAAACACTTGGCGCAAACAACGTGACTGTGCTGGCCGACATTTTCTGCGCTCTTCGAGACGCGGGCATCTCAGCTGTACGGCATGTGGATGTTGGTGGATCAAGCTTTGGCATTGTCATTGGATTGCACGAGGACGACTACAAGACCGGCTATGTGGCAATCTACAATGCGCTTTTTGCTACGGCGTAAGGGGTTCAAGGAGAACAGGAGGGCGCGAACGTTTCACAGACGTTCGCTGACCCACCATGTATATCTATTGAAGATATATATAGTGGGTCTACAACAAATGACAAGGAGGTGGCTCATGCGTTTTTTGGTTGACGTGACCGATGTTCAAGAGTCTGATGGTGTGTTTCGTCTTTCTGCCCGTGTGCGTGGTGAGGGAGTCGGTTTCAATCCGCCTCCACTCGACATCCGAAAAGAGGATTGCACTCCTGCCAAGGACGGTGCATTCACGCTGACAGGATTTTGTCACAAGAGCTTGGAAGGTGCAGACATGATCGTTTCAGGCATGTGGCATCCAGATCTGGGAGGTTCGCTCCTCGTGACCTCGACATGATGCCGTCTGTGAAACCCCGGAGTCCTTTTTGGGCTCCGGGGTGGAACTGATTTCCATTATTTTCTATAATTCATATATATGAATATTTCTGAAGAACAATTAGTTAAACAATTTGGCAGTCCGTTATATGTGTATGATGCAGATGTTATTCGAACACGTGTACGGGAATTGCAAGAACATATTGGTTTATATCCTAAGACAGAATTTTTATATGCAGTAAAAGCAAATTACAATCCAACATTGCTAAAACTTATTATTAGTTTAGGTTGTGGTGTAGATGCTGTTTCTGTAGAAGAAGTGCAACTTGCACTTCATGTTGGTTGTAAAAAAGAAAACATAATGTTTACTGGGAATAACATGACAGATGAAGAAATGAAAACAGTTCATGAACTTGGTGTTCTCTTAAATATTGGGTCACTTTCTCGATTAAAAAAATATGGGCAAACATTCCCTGGCTCAAATGTGAGTGTTCGTTTTAACCCAAATGTTGGATCTGCCTCTCACGAAACAAATATTACTGGTGGGCCAAATTCAAAATTTGGTATTTCATTTCAAGATGTTGAAGTAGTAAAACGCATTGCATTAGAACACAATCTTACTGTGGTTGGAGTACATCAACACATTGGTTCAGGGTGGCTGGGACTTACAGAACCAAAGTTAGCTCTCGATGTTATATTAGACATTGCAAAACAATTTGATCATTTGGAGTTTATTGATGTTGGTGGTGGTTTTGGTGTTCCTTATAAACCAGATGAAGAACGATTGGATCTTGCATCATTAGGTACATTTATATCTGAAAAATTTTCTGCATTTTGTAAAGAATATGGAAAAGAACTAACGCTTCGATTTGAACCAGGTCGTTTTATTATTGCCGAGGCTGGACAATTATTGACAAAAGTGAATACAATAAAGACATCAATCAGTGGTAGAGCTGTTGTCGGCACTGATACAGGTATGCATCATTTGGTTCGTCCTGCAATGTATGGCTCATATCATCCAATACGGAATTGTTCAAATCCGAATGGTCCACGAAAAGAATATGATATCACAGGAAATATTTGTGAATGTGCAGATTATTTTGCAAAAGAAAGATCTTTGAATGAAATTAGAGAAGGCGACATCTTGAGTATTGATATAGCAGGGGCATATGGAATGAGTATGGCAAGTAATTATCAACTGCGTATCCTTCCTGCAGAAGTGTTAGTCGATGGAGATAGTGTTCGGTGCATAAGAAAAGGACAAACATTTGATCAGCTTATAACACAATTTGATGTTGAAACATGAAGATTGAATTTACAAAAATGCATGGGTTGGGGAATGACTTCATTGTTATAGATAATCGTGATGGAGTCATTGAACTAGACGAAAAACAAGTCCAGTTTCTATGTGACCGACATTTTGGAGTTGGTGCAGATGGACTTATTTTAGTTGGAAAAAGCAAAAAGGCAGACTGTTTTATGAATTACTTTAACAGCGATGGCAAGACAGTTGAAATGTGTGGAAATGGTATCCGCTGTACTGCTGCATTTTTTCAAAAAATAACTAACGGAAAAAAGAATTCCATTCTTGTCGATACAAGATCAGGAATTAGAAAAATTGACATGGTTGATGACCAGTATGCTGTAGACATGGGTATTCCTCAGTTTGAAAGTAAAGATTTTCCAAAACAAACAGTAGCGTTATTTGGTTTTAATTTTTGTTGTGTTTCATTTGGAAATCCACATGCTGTAACATATGTAGATTCTTTAGACGATATTGATTTAAAAAGCATTGGTCCAAATATGGAACAACATCCATATTTTCCAAACAGAATTAATGTTGAGTTTGCTGAAATACGTTCATTGAGACATATTGCTGTGGCAGTGTGGGAACGTGGGTGTGGAATTACGTTGGCTTGCGGAACAGGTGCTTGTGCTGCATTTGCTATTGGTCGTAAGGAAAAAAATTTAGAGCGTACGTGTACAGTGTCTCTTCCTGGTGGAGATTTAGAAATTTCAGAAATGGAAAACGGTCATATTCAAATGAAAGGACCTGCTGAATTTATTTTTTCTGCATCTATAACCCTGTAGCGTTTATTTTTTTGTACAGAGATTGTAAAATAGAAGTATGAAAAAGCATGTTCACATATTTAATAGTATATGTGGGATACTCATCCTTTTTTTTGTTTTTTCAACAATTCGCATGTGGACAGTCTCGACAGAAACAAATACAGGTCAAAACATTGAGCATATAAAAGTTGTAAAAAAAGAACATCCACCAATTTCTGAAAAAAATAAAGAAACAATTTTGAAAGAAGTAAAAAAAGAAGAACCAGAATTGAAAAAAGAAATTGTTAAAAAAAAGGAACTTCCTAAAGAAGTAAATTTAGATGTTCCATTTACATCACAAGCTCCAGAATTTAATTGGGATCAACCCTGGCAAGATGCATGCGAAGAAGCAGCAGTACTTATGCTCGATGCATATTATAAAGGATATAATTTGATTCCAATTTTTTCGAGAGACGAAATGCTAAAGATGATTGATTGGGAAACTAAGCAGGGGTGGAAGTACAGCATTACTATAGAAAAAATAAGAACGTTGTTTGAACATGTTGTTTCCAAAAAAGGTCGCATTACAAAAGATCCAACAATTGCAGAAATAAAAGAGTCTATAGCAGCAGGACATCCAGTGTTGGTTGTGGCAAATGGAAAGCAACTTGCCAATCCATATTTTTCTGATGGTGGCCCAGACTATCATGCGCTCATCATCCGTGGATATACAGAAGATAGTTTTATCACAAATGATCCTGGAACTAAACGTGGCAAAAATTTTGTTTATTCTTATGAAAATCTCATGAATGCTATCCATGATTGGAATGGGGGTGATGTGAGGAATGGGGAGAGGGTTGTGTTAGTTTCGGAATAACAGAAATAAAGAAATAAGGAAATAAAGAAATAGCGGGCTTTGGATAAATACCCAAGGCTATTGGAGGATAGGATCTTTTTACCTCATTCCCTTAATTTCCTAATTTCTCAATTTCGTTATTTCGTTTTAGCGATAAAATTAAAAATATATTATCCACAAGGAGTTTGACGAATGAACTTTGGCTTGTTAAGTTATAGATAGTATGAATTACATAGCAAAGGCAATTATTTCTATTATCATTATCCACCCAGTCGGGCGGCATATTTGAGGTAGTTATAAAGAATTTTTGACTAAGATAACACCAATAATAGGATCGCTCGACAAAGAGCGATTTTTCTTTTATACTATTGCGCTGTTGACATAAGTTAAAAAAATTGCTACGTTACGCAGTTCTTTCCAACTAAAAACCACTCTTGCTACCAAAGGACAATAGATTGTCTTTCGGTGGCAAGAGTGGGAAATTCCTACATTGTCTATCTACACAACAAACAACCATTTGATCAAGGGGGTAAAAGATCATGGGCAATCCAGTAGTAGAAAGACTTCAAGCAAAGCGTGCAAAAAGGTCCCTTGTTGGACTCGACTGTGTGCGCATCCACGATGCAGATGCTGACCATCCAACACTGACTGAAAAGGACGTGCCTGGCTTTCCAAAGTACGATCGGCGGCCAGGAGACACGCTTCCAGGTGTTAGCGTCGTCAGCAAGTGCAACAAGGCTGGTGAAGCACGACACAGGGAAGACCTGGTGGCCGCAGGCCTCGGTGCTGACGAGCTTGTCTGGGTTGAACGGGCTCTGGGGGAGAGCTTGTACAACGCAGTTCTCCGGTCTCCGTTTACGCTCGATGTCATTTTGGATGTCTTGCGGAACAACGGTGCGCTCGAGATGTTCTGCTCGTCAAAGGCAAGCGAACGGTTCATCGCCGAGCTCGGCCCGCTTCTGGCAGCACGTTCGTGTTTGAGCGGATTTGGTCAGTTTCGGCTCGACCGCTCCAAGCACGTTCGCAATCCACTGCCAAAGCTGGCAGCACCGTGGAACGACAAGGTCAAGTCGCGCGAGTGGGCAGTCCGGGTCGGTTTGGATCATCTGTTTCCTCGGTTCAGGATCTGCCGAAGTCAAGAGTCGCTGAAGAAGGAGATGAAAAGGGCAAATCAGCTCGGACCGTACGTGGTCAAACTCACGCCTGATGGTGCAAGCACGCAAGACATGCTGTTCTGTCCAGCTGGGAAAATGCCAAATCCCAAAGACTACGAAGATCGTGACGTCTCGACCAAGGGTGCGATTGTCGAGGTATTCCTCCCGCACCTGCCTGTGTCGCTGACGTTCGAGCTCCGAGATGATGGCATCTACTTCCTGTTCGCCAGTGTTCAAAAGCTCCAGGGGCTCGGTGGCAACCAGTTCATCAACGTCGAGGATATCATTGCTGGCAATGTTGGTTCTCACGAGGGTAACTACGTTGCGTCTGAGGGTCATGGGATTGGAAGCTTCACCTGGGAGCGCATTCAGCAGGCAGTCGCCTTTGTGCGGCCCATCCTCCAAGTCATCTGGGAGACCGGGTACCGCGGAACCATCAATCTGGATCTGGCACTTCTGCCTAACGGCGAGTCTCGTCTGCTCGAGTTCAACGCTCGTGTTTCGAACTCGCTCTACGCCTATGGTGTGCTCCAGCGGGTTAAATCGCGATTTGCTGAGGGCTGCACTATCTACTTCGGAAACGTTCATGGCGTTGATCCTCGGATCGATCACTATGCAATCGCGCGACACCACCTGCAAGAGCCTGGACTGATGTACATGGGCGGTGGCAATCCTGGAGTACAGCTGTACCATGTGCACAAGCTGGCGCACGAGATCGACGGAGAGCCGTTGAACGCCTGTGGCCAGATCGTGATCGGTCGAGACTTTGATGAGACGACAAGCCTGGCGCACAGGATGACCATGGTTCTTCAGGGCAAGGCGCTCGAAGCTGTTCGTCTGGGTGCATAGGAATTCAATCAACTACAACAAGGGGGCTGCGGGACGTGAACACGACTGTGATCACGTGCCCGTCAGCTGTTGTGGAGATAACACAAACCTCTTACAGAATAATTCGTTATTTTATAAAAGGTTTGATACACGTTATCTATACAATAGCGTACGTGACTATTGTCATGTATCTGCCAAAAAAAGGTACCGTTCATTGCGACGGCTGCCTTTTTTTGTTACGATTAAAAAGGCCCTAAAAGCCATAAATGCCGTAAAGGCTTTTGTGGCCTTTAGAGCCTTTAAAGCTTTTATGGCCTTTTAAGATGATTGATTATAAAAATGAACTAAACAAAGAACAATATACTGTAGTGACCAAAGGTGATGGTCATTGTTTAGTATTGGCGGGTGCAGGAAGTGGTAAAACAAGAGCAATTACATATCGTGTTGCATATTTGTTAGAACAAGGTGTGAAGCCAAATGAAATATTGCTTGTAACATTTACAAATAGAGCTGCACGAGAAATGATCGCACGTGTGAAAGAATTGACAAAAGGAGATGTACGGCTTCCTTGGTCAGGGACATTTCATCATATTGGCTACAGAATTCTCAAAAAGTATGCTGCACTGCTTGGGTTTCAAAATAATTTTACTATTCTCGATAGCGCAGACAGCAGAGATTTATTTAAACTTTGTTTGAAACAAGAAGGAGTAGACAGAAATGCAAAACGATTTCCCTCTGCAAAGGTTATTCAATCCATTGTAAGTTATTCACGAAATGCCATGTGTACTGTTGAAGAAATTCTTGAATTAAAATATCCTCAATGGATAAGTATTGCAGATGTCATTACAAGAATAGCAATTGATTATAAACGAAAAAAGAAAGAAGCAAATGCAATGGATTTTGATGACTTACTTGTTTATTTATATTTATTGCTTTCAAAATCAGAAAAAGTAAGAAAAAAATTTAGCGAACAATTTCAATATGTCCTTGTAGATGAGTATCAAGATACGAATAAATTACAAGCAGGAATTATTGGTTTATTTTCCAGCCATCATCAGAATTTATTAGTTGTTGGAGATGATGCACAAAGTATTTATTCGTTTCGTGCAGCAGAAATTAAAAATATTTTAGATTTTACTGATGAATATACAGGGGGAAAAATTTTCAAACTCGAAACAAATTATCGGTCAACACCAAATATTCTTACTGTTGCAAACGAAGTTATATCTCAGAATAAACATCAACACAAGAAAAAGTTGCGTGCGTACAAAGACGCGTTTGTAAAACCAGAAGTACGTGCATTTGCAGACAAGGAAGAAGAAGCACAGTTCATTGCTCAGAGATTATTAGAATTGCGAGATGAAGGAATTGATTTAAATAACATGTCTGTACTATTCCGAGCATCACATCATTCCCAACTTTTGGAAATGGAACTTACTAAGCGTGATATTCCATATGAGTATAGAGGCGGTGTTCGTTTTTTTGAACGCTCACATATTAAGGATGTTCTTTCATATTTAAAAGTTTTTGCAAATACAAATGATACCATTGCATGGAGTAGAGTCCTAAACATGCAAATTGGAATTGGACCTGCAACAGTCCAAAAAATTATTCAAAAAATTCAGTCAAACAAATTTGAAGAAATTGGAAAGAGTTTGTCTACACGCGCGCAAGTTGGATGGAATGAGTTTCTTTCTATTTATCAGTCATTAAAGGACATTGAAACAAAAGATCCTTCCTCTCTTATTCAAGCAGTACGACATTCACGATATGCACAGTATTTAGAAACTGAATATCCAAATTACAGAGATCGACTCCAAGATATTGAGCAGCTCGCAGAGTTTGCTTTATCTGCAAAAGATTTAGAAACATTTCTTGCAGAAGCAGCTTTGCAAGAAAGTTATAAAAAACCAGATGAAAGAGGTGGTGATGAAGATGTTGTTGTACTCTCCACTATTCATCAGGCAAAAGGATTGGAATGGGACGCAGTATTTTTATTGCATATGACAAATGGACAGTTTCCAAATGATAGAGCACTACGAGAATCAAATGGTATAGAAGAAGAGCGTCGATTATTCTATGTAGCTATTACAAGAGCAAAAACTCATTTATGTTTAAGCTATCCACTTTCTGCTGGATTCAATGTTATGTCCAGTGGTCCAAGTATGTTTTTAGAAGAGATTCCAGCAGATGTTATTGACTATCACAGTCTTCTTGGAAGTAGTGTTTGGTCAGATCCAAGCGATGATGTAGATGATGTTGTGTATGTTCCTATGGAAGATGAATGGGAAAATAAGAAAAAGAGCTTTTTGTCTGATATTAGTGAGATGTGATTTACAGATTTGTCACTTCTTGATAGAGTACATTTGTTACTATTAAAATATTTATATGGGTGAGCTAGCAAAAGATGTAAAGGCACAACAACCTAAGCAGGGATTGGATGATAAGACTCTAAGACTGATTGGCATGTGTCAGAATGAATTATCACCAAGATATGGGAGGTTATTTGATGCACTGTTTAGTTTCTATGATGGTGCTAGTGAGGACGAAGAGGCAGAGTATAGAGATGAGATAAATAACAGAATTTTTGATTCCTCTCCAGAAGAACTTTTTGCATTTGGTAGAGAAAAGTTTATAGCTGCAGTTGACTCAGGGAATTATGGTGCTGCAAACCAGATTGCGTTTTGTTTGAATTTAAAACATAATGATCCAAGTTTGAAAAGTCATTTTGATGCAATCGATGATGCATACAAAAGAGACAAGGAAGAAAAACGAGATAAGGAAGTGAGAGATGTTATTGATGAGTATGACGCGATTGATGATCCTTCCGAACAGTATGCATTTTTAGAAGAATTTTTTGAGTCACATCGAGGACATAATTTATCAGCTCATCCTGAAATTAGTGATCTGCACGACGAGTACCTTACTCTCAAAGTTCAGAAAGGATATAAAGATAAGAAAAAAGCAAAAAAGGGGGAGGCATTTGATCAGGCGATTCGCATTCTTAGATTGAAGCCAGAGTTGTTATCTTCTTGGACAGAGCAAATGCAAGCTCGTATTCACAGAGATGCAGTAGGTGCGGTCGATGCAGCCATTAAAAAAGGTTGGTCATATAGAGGGCAGGCTCCTTCAGATTTGGTTGGTTTTTACATGGATTTAGGTATTTTGGATTTTGACAAAGATGAAGATCTCATTGAAAGGGCTACAAAATCTTGACAATTTCAGTGATTTCAGGTATACTTGGCTATACTTATATATAAAATTGTATTATGAAATTCGAAGGACTTTATGAAAAGACAATCATTATTGTCAAACCAGACGGTGTACAACGTGGTTTGGTTGGAAATATATTGTCTCGCCTTGAAACAAAAGGGCTTAAAATTGTTGGTTTAAAAATGATGCTTCTCAGTGAAGAAAAACTTCGTGAGCATTATGCACACCACGTTGAAAAGCCATTTTATCCTGGAGTTGAGAAATTCATGAAATCAAGTCCTGTTGCTGTTATTTGTGCAGAAGGACGTGGTGCAGTAGAAGCTGTTCGCTTGATTGCAGGAGTAACAAACGCTCGCGAAGCAGATGCTGGTACTATGCGTGGAGATCTTGCAATGGGAATGTGTAATGTAGTTCATTGTTCAGATTCTGTAGAAACAGGAAAAGATGAGGTCGAAAGATTTTTCAGTGAAGATGAAATATTTGAATATGACAAGACTGATTACCTCCACTTATACATGGATGATGAAAGAAACTAATATATAGAAATAAACTCCGGTGATTCCGGAGTTTTTTAATTGTGGATAAGAATTTGACGATATGCTTTATACCGGCTAAAGTAAATATATATGAATTTCCTTCACACAACAATTTGCCCCTCGTCAACAAGGGCGTTATTTCATATGTCGTGACATATGATACCAGGGTGATGTATAACAAGTGTGAATGTGAAAACTGTACATGCGAAGGATGCGAATGTAAGTAAGAAAGAATAAATATACATCACCCCAAGAAACTGGGGTGATTTTGTTTGTGTGAGTGGAAAGATAATGTGGCTATTTTTCCAGTCATTCAAACAAAGGGGGTGGAAATGGCTAAGACAAGACAACAAGGTCTACGCAGGAGATCAACAGGTCGAAGGAAGGCACCTCAGCCTCCAGACAGGTATTTCAAAATTGTCGTTGATGTGGCAACAAAGAAGTACGATGATGATTCTGGACAGAAAATTCGCGATGGCCAAGACATGGCTAGAAGGTATGGAAGAGATTTCTTTTTCGATGTTGGCGAGGTCAACAAGAAGTGGAAAGAACGTGGATGTCCTGCCTGAAGTTGATCCTGCATTCCTTGGGTGAGTAGTACGTTGCCCCGCACAGATTCTGTGCGGTCAGGCGTCAGTTCATCCAAGGAAGCGCCTACTTTTTGCATAAAATGAGTTGATATTTATGCACAAAGAACGCGTTTGACATTGCATATTTCTGGGCGTATACTTTAGGAGATCCTTGTTTCACACAGT
The DNA here is from genome assembly GCA_965231005.1 of uncultured Gammaproteobacteria bacterium. Taxonomy (GTDB): domain Bacteria; phylum Patescibacteriota; class Patescibacteriia; order Magasanikbacterales; family UBA922; genus CAZTEU01. The sequence goes on along the minus strand of OZ246405.1, from coordinate 16,879 downwards.
ATAATCTTATTCTACAATATTATCTCTAGGGTTACTCATATTGCTTCAGTCCGTGGACTGGTGCTGCGGTTCTCCACTTGGATTTAGGGATAATGATCATACTGCTGAAATGTAGGATCGCAAAGAGCTCGGTTTACCGGGTTTTTTGTTTGCAACGTCGTCTTGGTTTAGTGTACTATTGATGTACTAATTATTACTATGCATTTTTCACAGCGAATAAACATTCCTCCCTCAGCAACGCTCACAATAAATTCCTTGGCTCTTAAGAAAAAGAAAGCAGGAGAGCGTGTATATAATTTGAGTGCTGGTGAGGCATTTGTTGATACGTCTTCTCATATCGAGCAAGCAGCGTTTGATGCACTGAAAAAAAATAAAACATTTTATACACCAGTTCGTGGTATTGCAGAATTACGAGAGTCTTCTTGTAAATGGATGAATAAAACATATCATACGAATTTTTCTATTGATGAAACATTTGTGACGGGCGGAGGAAAGTTTGCACTGTATGCACTCTGCCAAGCACTGCTTGATCCAGAAGATGAAGCAATTGTTATTGCGCCATATTGGGTTTCCTATCCAAGTATGATTCGTCTTGCAGGTGGGACTCCCATTATTCTTGAAACGAAAGAGGAAAATAATTGGAAAATTAGTCCAGAACAAATTGCAGCTGCAGTCACTGAAAAGACAAGGTTTTTGATTTTGAATAATGCTTCAAATCCAACTGGGGTATTTTATTCAAAAGATGAGATAAAAAACATTTTAGCAGTTGCAAAAGAAAAAAACATTCTTGTAATTTCCGATGAGGTCTACAGTGAACTCGTCTATGATGATTTAACATATGCATCATGTTCATCCTTTGCTGAGTATAAGGACAACGTGATTATTGTGCATAGTGCAAGTAAGATTTTTTCAATGACAGGATGGCGTGTTGGTTTTGTCTTTGCAAGGAAAGACATTATCGATGTTCTTGCAAAAATACAAGGGCAAAGCACAAGTAATACATCGAGCATTGGTCAGTGGGCTACTGTTGCTGCATTTGAGCATGCAAGAGAAATTATTTTAGATGTCCAGCAAACATTAGAAAAAAGAAGGAACTTGTTTGTTGAAACATTTAACAAATTATTTGCTGCAAATATTTCAAAACCGTCAGCTGGATTATACTGCTTCATTTCAATGAAAGATTTTGGTGTTGCATCAAATGATTCAGTTGGGTTTTGTAAAGAAGTTCTTGAACACGCAAATGTTGCAATGGTTCCTGGTGCAGCATTTGGTGCAGAAGGATTTGTCCGTTGTTCTTTTGGAGTAACAGAAACAGAAATTGAAGAAGCATTACAAAAACTTTCTTCTTATCTTTCAACACCCTAGTTTTCAACTTTAAATAAAAAATTCCGAGATCGTCGGAATTTTTTTATGCTGCTTGTTTTGATTTTGTACGAATACAGCTTGTGCAGACTTTTTGTCCGTCGTGTTTTTGTAAGTTTACTTTTTGACGACGAAGTGTTTTATTCTTTGCGTGGCTTCTGTTTGCTGCTTTTTTAGGGCCTCTTCCGCATTTTTCACATGTTCTTGCCATATTGAATTTGTTAGTTGAGTCTTGTATACTCAAAGTTATTAGCCTGCATATTATATAGACTCGTATAGTTTTTGTCAAGTATTGCCTATGACGTTTCCATTCATGCTATTTTTCATTGTCGTAATCATTTTTTCAGCAATTATCCATGAATATGCTCATGGGTGGGTTGCAGATTCTCTTGGGGATCCAACTGCTCGCTATGCTGGAAGACTGACCCTGAATCCAAAGGCACACATCGATTTGTTTGGCTCTATTATTTTGCCAATTTTGCTGATTCCAACTGGGTTTCTTTTTGCCTATGCCAAACCTGTACCATACAATCCATATAATTTAAAAGACCAAAAGTGGGGTCCAGTATGGGTTGCAATTGCAGGGCCACTATCGAATTTTTTTCTTGCATTTGTTTTTGGCCTTGTAGTCCAATCATCATTGGTTCCTCCTACCATGGTCGGATTTTTATCAATCATTGTTTACGCAAATATTTTACTTGGTGTATTCAATCTTATTCCAATTCCACCACTTGATGGATCAAAATTGTTGTATGCACTACTTCCTGACAGTCAATATAGATTGAAAATGCAATTAGAAAGATATGGATTCATGATACTACTTGCGTTTATTTTCTTTGGTGGGTTTTCTTTCTTTTTTCCAATTATGACGTATTTATTTTCATTGTTTACTGGTGGAGCAAGTTTGTTTTAGTAATTAATTATTTAATATGAAAGGATATATAGTAAATATAGAAAAAGCTACGTTAGAAAATACAGATTACCGTCGAGTGTTATATACTTCCAAAAATAGTCAGCTTGTACTCATGTGCTTGCAGCCTGGTGATGAAATAGGCGAAGAAGTTCATGATTTAGATCAATTTATTCGAATAGAACAGGGGAGTGCCAAAGTTATTCTCGATAAGGTAGAACATGATGTTGAAGATGATTTTGCAATAGTAATTCCTGGCGGAACAAATCACAATGTGATTAATACTGGTGAAAAAGAATTAAAGTTGTATAGTATTTATTCCCCACCAGAACATAAGGACGGAATTATTCACAAAACAAAAGCAGATGAGCAGGAAGAACACTTTGATGGAGTTACAACTGAATGATTTTTCTTAAGGAAAAAAAAGAATCTCGGTAAGTTGAGATTCTTTTTTATTCTCTTTCCACTTCAGAGAAATGATCAGAGAATGGAAGCGAACAAGTCCGCTTCCTCCTTGTTTTAGGTGATGTAGACGCTTTTCTAAGGACTTACCACCCGTTGTTCTTGCCGAAGTAAGGCACCTCTTTCTTCTTCTGCATCTTGCGTTTTTCTTCCTTGTGCGCGCTTTGCAGCACGTGCGTGCAGCCGAACTCGGTGTCACTGGCACGCAAGTACTTGCCGTCCTTCACGAGTCGGCATGTGACTTTGCCACGCGAGAAGTACTTGTTTACCGTGTCGGTTCCAAAGCCGCTCAGCTTCTTGTATTTGATCCACACGACAAGATACTCACTTGCTCGCTGATCCCAGAACGCACGAATTGTTGCCTTCAGCTTCTTGGGCGCGTTTGTGTGCGGCATGAGCGCAATGACCAGGCCATGCGACGTGCGCAAGCGTTCGAGTCCGCGCGACATGTCGAAGACGTGGATCTTGCCAGGCTCGAGCTCAGGCATCTCAACGGTTGGCACTTCCTGTGGTCCGTGGTTGTAGAACACCTTGGGCTGTGCCCTCTTCTTCGTGGTCGTCTGCGGCGCACTACACCCAGGCAGTACAACAGCTGCGAAAACGAGTAGGATCAGAAAAAAAAGAAACGTCCTCATTGGTCACCCCCTTGTGAGTAGTTCGTCAGGTAGACGAGTTTGTAGAAGTCTGTTGTGCAGCCTTCAAGACCTTGTCGGTAGACTGCTGTGTCTGTGTTTCTGAAGTAACAGGCAGGAACTGCAACGTCTGTGCGTTTTGCAGCAAAGCGATTTCCAAGAAATCGTGCAATTCGACTGTCTGTGTCAGAGAGGTCGACCCAAAATACTGGATACTTTGTTGATGCAAATTTCCAATATGATGCAATGGGTCTTGCTGTTGCTTTTCGTGAGTCAAGCACAAAGAACACAAGTGGTTGCCTGTTTTTCAAGACATTGATCAGTAGTTCATCATCAGGTTTCATGACTTTGTGCCAGTGAGATGAAATCTGTTGTGGTTGAAGCCTGTCCGTAATGATGAATACCTTTTCTTGCGTTATCTGTGTTACTTGTGTCTGTGAGCATCCAGCCGAAAAGCTGATGAAAAGAGCGGGAAGTAGAGCGGAGTATACAGAGCGTTTTGAAAGCATGCTGTCCTCCTGGAGTTTGGTGCAAAAGGATGTTTGCTTTTATACCTAAACATAAATTTTTGTTCTCGTCAATCAAGAGACTACTCTTGATATATGAAAAAACAGGGTTTGGTTTGAACCGTGCCCTGTCGGGGGGAGTCTCCTTGTTGAGTTGTTTGATTGGGATGCGTGGGGTGTTACTCGAAGAGTGTGTCGTGTACGCAGTGCATGACCAGCCATTGTCGTGCCGAGAACCTGCTGCGACAGCTTCCGTAGTAGGACATGAAGTTTTTTGGATCTGGTTTGCATGCTTTGTCAGCACAAGTGGTACTGTAGCAGTTTGAAGTGCTGCAGGATCGTCGGTCAGGTTTTGTATCGCAAATGAGATCTCCAGTCGAGCTGCACTTGCTGTTGTTACATGGAGTCATACCGTTACTTGTATCGTGTGTGTGGTATAGTCCAAGTACGTGACCGATCTCGTGTACAAAGGTTGAGTTGTCAGCATTTGCTGAGATTGCAATTCCACGAAGACCAGTTCGCATTGCCGCCCCTGTTGTGTTCTTACTACCGAAGATTGTATCGACGAAGTACACTGGAATTGCGAATGGATTTTTGGTCGCGAGGCTGTGGTAGTTTAGAATCAAAGCTCGGAATTCTGATTGACTCAGGTTCCAATACTGAGATGAGATAGTGTTGAACACTTGGAGTGTTGTGACAGAATATCCTCGAGGAGAGAATTCCTTTCTCGCGTATGCGACCATCTCGGCGATTCTCTTGGAAGAGACAGCGTCCTCTCCATTTTTTCTCGCGATGTGTACGTGGAACCAAAGTGTGGGACTTTGCTTTGTACCTTTGTGCGTAGGGTTTTTGAAGCAATCGTCTTGCGATTTCTTCTCATCGTACGAAGTCACAGCAGCCTTGTAGAACTTGGTGCCTTTGGACGAAGTGCGGGCAGACTTCGGCGCATAGACTGGCGAGCCCACTGTGCACTCATCTTTTTGGATACCACTGCCGGAGCCAGAGGATGATCCACCACTGCTTGAACTGGATGTGTGGGCATCAGCCGAGCCGTCGTTTCCGTTGTCGACATCGCAGCTGGAAAGAGAGAAGGTCAGAAAAAAACACGCGAGATACATTAGGTGTCGGTTCATTGTTGGTAGCTCCTTACGAGGAGAACAAGAAAAGCAACATGCTCGCTTGTGCCCCGTGGCAGAGAGAAATTTTAGTCCTTCCTGCCAGGAGGCACAATTACTAATAATTATTTCAAATGGTCTTTATTACTGTCAAATAGCTTTTATAAAAATTTTATTTAACGTACCTTCTAGAACATAATCTTGACAGATTCTCTCTTTTTTGCTAGGTTTAGCTGTTCGTTCTTTATATGTACGTTTGCCCTCGTGGGGAGAAATAGACATCTCTTTCGACTAGGGCAAACGAACAACTAACCTCACTGCATGGAGGTAATCATGCGAACAACTTTTTCTCTCTCAATCCTCGTACTGGCTTGTTCCTGTTCGAGTGGTGTTGAGCGCGGCATTTCTTCTTCCGCTGATGCATCTGGTGGAGATCTTGGTCATCAGATTGATGGCCAGGGAATTTCTACCGACGCTAGCTCCTGGTGCGTCAAGGACAGCGAGTGCATGGACAGTGATCCGTGCACGATCGACAAATGCGGTGTGCTCTCTGGCAAGTGCTACCACGAGTGGATGTGCGACGACGGTGTTGAGTGTACTCACGATTCGTGCGAGCCTGAAAATGGAGGCTGCCAACACGTACCAGACGACAAACTCTGCAAGGGTGGTAACGCTTGCACTTTTCAGGAATGCAAGAACATCTACGGTACCTCTGGTCTTCAGTTTGCATGTGTTTACTCTGTCAAACCCGTGAATGCGTGTGACGATGGCAACGCCTGTACTGTTGACAGCTGCGACATCAAGTCTGGCTGCCAGCATGTTCCTCTTGCAGAAGATGCAACCTGTACGCATTTTGGCAATCTCGCCTGCGAAAACCAGAAGTGCACGCAAGGCGCTTGCACCACGTTCAAGAAGGATTGCGACGACGGTAATGAGTGCACGTTCGACTTCTGTGACGTTTGGAAGGGCTGCCAGCACGAGCCGACTGCGCAAGGTAATTGTTGCCTTGACTCGAGCGATTGTCATGACTTCGACACCTGCACATACGACTACTGCGACCTCAAGACGAAAAAGTGCAAGCATGAAAAAAGCCCGAACTGCTGCATGTCCAACTTGGACTGCCAGAACTCTCCGCGGGGCAAGTACTGCTACAACGAGTACCAGGCTGGGCCTGGAAAGTGTCAGCCGTGCATGCCAAATCAGAATGGAGCTTTTCCTGCTGCTGGTTGCAACACGAACAACCAAGAGGTGTGCGAGGTGGTATCGAAGGCCAAGGAGTTGTATGGTTGTGTCAAAGTGGAGTGCAAGCCCACTAAGGCTCAGAGTCCATGCTCTTACCAGGTTTTTAACCACGACTTTTACGCTTGCTCAATTATCGAGCCCATCTGCGATGATAACAATCCATGCACCAAGGATTCGTGCGACCCGAAGAAGGGTTGTGTACACATGCCGATTCCGGGCGCCGTACTTCCTGTGTGTTGTGCCGTTGATTCGCAATGCAACGATGGAAATCCCTACACCCAAAACTTGTGCTTTGGATCCAAGGGCTGCAAGGTCATTGATCCGAAGACACCCCTTGAGGTGAAAAAGGGATGGAGTTTTGTCGTTACAGACGTTGATTTTTACACCGATGTCAACAAGACAGGCGGGAAAGTCGCGACCAAGTCATACATCGGGACCAAGCTGACCTACTCGACCACGGTTATGAAGGGTTTTTCTATGTTCTCGGTCGTCAAGGCTGACAAGAACATGATGGATCCGATTTTCCAGACGTTTGCCAAGATCACAAAAGACTGCAGCCAGGGAACTGCGAAAGCAAAGGCAGACGAGTCCATGTTCGTAGGCAAGAAGCCGAGCGAGCTCGGCTGCACAGTGAACTGCAGTATCGCAGGAAAGACCATGCCCGGCTGGTACTGTCACAAGGGAATCTAGAGAAAGAAGGGGGAAGAACAACCAAGGCCTCCGTCCATGTATTTGGGCGGAGGTCAACTTTTTTTAAAAAAACAACCGCACGGCGCGGTTATTTTTGTTTCTTTAATTTTTTTGTAAAAAAATCATAGAGACGGAGTGGGCAGATCACTCCTCCTTGTTTTTGCATCATCATAACATGCTGCCATCGACAATATCGACTGTTATGATGAACTACCAGGTGTCAGGATGGTCAAATGTTCCGTGTTTCGCGTAGATTATGGAGCGTCTCAGTAGCACATCAGTGCAAACAAAGATACCTCTTGCTTTTACCAGGAACATGCCGTTATTCATTAGACCACACTGAAAGTAGTCTTTTGAAAACTTTCGTGTGATGAATAGACTGTTTGGGTCGTCTTTTTCTGGTTTGACAATCCATGCAATTCTCAGATTATGCTCACGTCTTGTCCAGAATTTTTTGATACTATCTCGGTCGGTTTGTGTGTTTGAGTGGGGGAACAACACAATAACCAAGCCACGAGTGTGTGGTAATTTACTTGACTCATGCTCGACTTCATCAAAGATATGAAATCCAGTATTGAGTTCGTAGACTCGATGTGTCAGTTCATCATCACCCGACGGGGCAATAAGCTCGACTTTTGTCTTTGTCGTAGAAAAAGGAGCTGTCTGGGTAGCACTACATCCCAGCAATACAAGTGCCAGACATAGATATCTCATCCATCTCTCCTGACGGTGTGGGGAAGGTCGTTCCTCTTTTTTATATCAAAAGAAAGCGTTTTTGTGAAGGCTCTTGACAAACAAAACATAATAGTATACAATGCTGCCAATGCTCAGAAACACAAAGAGCAGGCAAGAACGGAGTAATCTCTTTATTGAGGTGAAGTTCTCCCAAATTGGGAAGACACGTTCGGGTGATACTATATAATAGTACTTATTCGAAACTCCAACCTCTTGCAAAGAGGATTTTTTTATTAACAAAAGCGCAAAAGGTGTGTAATTTCGACCTTCACAAACCTTTTTAGCTTTTATCACATTAATTGTTATGCCAACAATGAATCAAATTCTTCGAAAGGGAAGAAAAAAGAAGACGACAAAATCTACGTCGCCTGCGTTGCAGTTTACTTATGATAGTCTGCATCGTAAAAAAACAACATACAGAAAGGGATCTCCTTTTAAACGTGGTGTTTGTACAAAAGTATATACCGCAACACCAAAGAAACCGAACTCAGCGTTGAGAAAAATTGCAAAGGTTCGTCTTTCAAATGGATCAGAAGTACTCGCGTACATTCCAGGAGAGGGTCATAATTTACAAGAACACTCAATTGTACTTATTCGAGGTGGTCGTGTAAAAGACTTGCCAGGTGTGCGTTACCATATTGTAAGAGGTGTGTATGACACACAAGGAGTAGAAGGTCGTAAACAAGGACGCTCAAAATACGGGGCAAAGAAGCCTAAAGCGTAATTTTAATAATAAGATAAACTAATAATTAATATGGCTAGAGGAAAACGCATTCCAAAAAGAAAAGTTTTGCCAGATCCAATGTACAATAGTGAATTGGTTGCAAAATTTATTAATAGCATTATGCAACGTGGAAAGAAGACGGTTGCACAAAGTATTGTGTACGGAGCTTTTGATATTATGAAAGAAAAAATGAATGAAGATCCACTTAAGTTGTTTGAAAAATCAATTGAAACATTGAAACCACAGGTAGAAGTTCGAACACGACGTGTTGGTGGTGCAAACTATCAGATTCCAATGCCTGTAAAAACATACAGACAAAATGCATTGGCTTTTCGTTGGTTAGTTGCAGCAACAAAAGCAAGAAAAGGAAAATCAATGGAAGAGAAGCTAGCACACGAACTTATGGATGTACTCGAAGGTGTTGGTGGAGCAATGAAGAAAAAAGAAGATGTACATCGTATGGCAGAGGCAAATAAAGCATTTGCTCACTTTGCTCGATTTGCACGTTAATATTAGAAATCAGAAACCAGAAACCAGGGACTACACAAGTAATAACATAGAGTATTCCCTGATCCCTGATTTCCAGTTTCCGGTTTCCTCGAATTTACTACACATACATTGAAAAGTGTATGTGGGTACAAAAACAATAACCTAAATAATCAATTAAATATATGGCTAGAGAATATTCTCTCGACAAAACTCGAAATATTGGGATCATGGCCCATATTGACGCTGGTAAAACAACAATGACTGAGCGTATCCTTTTCTATACAGGAAAGAAACATAAAATTGGTGAAACACATGACGGTGAGTCAGACATGGACTGGATGGAACAGGAAAAAGAACGTGGTATTACTATTACAAGTGCTGCGACAACATGTTTTTGGAATGATCACCGAATTAACATTATTGATACACCAGGACACGTAGACTTTACTGTTGAGGTTGAACGCTCACTTCGTGTGCTCGATGGTGCTGTTGCTGTATTCGACGGTTCACAAGGTGTAGAACCACAGTCTGAAACAGTGTGGCGTCAAGCAGATAAGTATTCTGTTCCTCGAATTTGTTTTGCAAATAAAATGGATAAAGTTGGAGCAGATTTCTTCATGACTCTTACATCAATTAACGAACGTCTTTCAGAAAAAGCATTTGCTGTACAACTTCCAATTGGTGCAGAAGGTGAATTTAAAGGCGTTGTTGATCTTGTTGCAGAAAAAGCATTTGCATTTGAAGGAAACATGGGAACAGAAGTAAAAGAAATTGACATTCCTGCAGACTTGCAAGACCAAGTAAAAGAATACCGTGGAAAATTACTTGAAAAAGTTGCAGAAGCAAATGACGAACTAATGAATAAATATTTAGAAGGTGGAGAATTAAGTGTAGAAGAAGTGCGTGCAGGTATTCGTTCTATGGTATTGAACGATGACTTGTATCCTGTATTTTGTGGATCAGCACTTGCAAACATTGGTGTGCAGCTTGCACTTGACGGTGTTATTAGTTATCTTCCTGCACCAACAGATCTTGAAGCAATTCAAGCGGTAAGTGCAGATGATTCAGAAAAGACAGTTGAAATTGTACCAGACGATGCTGCAGCAGCAGCGGCACTCGCATTTAAAGTTGCAACAGATCCATTTGTTGGAAAACTTGTGTTTTTCCGTGTCTACTCTGGAACAATCAAAGCTGGAAGTTATGTTATGAACACAACATCTGGAAAGAAAGAACGTATTGGTCGTTTAGTTCGTTTGCATGCAAACTCTCGTGAAGATGTTGAAGAAGTATACTCAGGAGAAATTGCAGCTGCGATTGGTTTGAAAGCAGTAAAAACAGGTGACACAATTTGTGCAGAAAATCGTCAAGTTATCCTTGAACAAATTGAATTCCCAGAACCAGTTATCCATGTTGCTATTGAACCAAAAACAAAACAAGATCAAGAAAAAATGGGACTTGCACTCCAGAAACTTGCAGAAGAAGATCCATCATTCAAAATTAAAACTGATGAAGAAACATTACAAACTATTATCTCTGGAATGGGAGAATTGCACTTAGAAGTTCTTGTTGAAAGAATGAAACGAGAATTCAATGTTGAAGCAGATGTTGGTAAACCACAAGTTGCCTACAAGGAAACAATTAGACAAGTTGCAGAAGCAGAAGGAAAGTATGTGAAGCAATCTGGTGGACGTGGTCAATATGGTCATTGTTGGATTAAGATTGAACCAATGGAAGAAGCACAAGGATTTGAATTTATTGATCAAATTAAGGGTGGAATTATTCCTAAAGAATATATTCAACCAATTCAAAAAGGTATTGTAGAAGCAATGGATCGTGGTGTTGTTGCTGGATATCCACTTGTTGATATTAAAGCAACAGTATACGACGGAAGTTACCATGAAGTTGACTCTAGTGAAGTTGCATTTAAAATGGCAGGAAGTATGGCGTTCAAAGCTGCTGCACTTAAAGCAAATCCTGTTGTTCTTGAACCAATCATGAGAGTTGAAGTTACTACTCCCGAAGAAAACATGGGTGACGTTATTGGTGACCTAAGTTCAAAACGTGGACAAGTACAAGAAATGACAGACAGAGGAAATGCAAAAGTTGTTCGTGCGTTGGTCCCGCTTTCAGAAATGTTTGGATACGCAACAAGTTTGCGCTCTATGACTCAAGGCCGAGCAAGCTATGCCATGGAGTTTGAAAAATACGATGAAGTTCCAAAGAGTGTGGAACAAGCAATCAAAGACGGAAAGAAGTAAGAATGATATAATAAAGGCTCGGCATTGTCCGAGCCATTTATTTAATTATGAAATTCAATATTCTCACAATTTTTCCAAAGATTATTGAAGACTATGCAAGCCAGTCGATTCTTGGTCGTGGACAAAAAAGTAAAGCAATCAATATCAATGCAGTAGACATTCGAAAGTTTGCAGGAAACAAACATAACACAATTGATGACACACCGTATGGTGGTGGCCCTGGCATGGTTATGCAAGTAGAACCAATTTTTTCTGCATTAAAATCAATTGATGCAATTCCATTTTCAAAAGCAGATGGACTTGGAAAGATAAAGAAGATTTTTTCTGGAAAGCTTGCAAAAAAGAAAAGAACAATTTTGCTTTCCCCCCGTGGAAAACAATTTGACCAACGTCTTGCAGAAACATGGAGTAAGTACGATGAACTTACATTTATTTGTGGAAGATACGAAGGTGTTGACCAGCGAGTAGCAGATCATCTTGTTGACGAAGAAGTCTCAATTGGGCCATATGTACTAGCAGGCGGAGAACTAGGTGCGTTAACAATTGTCGAAGCAGTTTCTCGATTGATTCCTGGTGTACTTGGCAATATTGAATCTACAAAAGAAGAAACACATGCAGAAGGGATTGATGCTGAATATCCTCAATATACAAAGCCAGCAGATTTTAAAGGATGGAAAGTTCCTGAAGTGTTAAAAAGTGGGGATCACAAAAAAATAAAAGAGTGGCGGAAAAAGAAATCGAATTAAATACATACGAATTACAAATAGTACAAATATACAAATGAAAGTGACGGAAGGAATTTGTAAATTTGTATCATTTGTAATTTGTATGTAATCAGTTTATGTATAAGAAAATTGTAATTAAAATTGGGACAAACGTTATCACAAAAGATAATGGTCTTTTGGATATTCAAAGAATGAAACATATTGTTGCACAAATAGCTCAACTAAAAAAAGATGGTGTTGAGGTGAGTATGGTAAGTTCTGGTGCTATGGGGGCTGGACGTGCTCTTGTGAAATTAAAAAATACCAAGAATGAAGTCGCAGTTCGTCAAACACTTGCTGCAGTAGGACAGATTCCACTAATGAACACATATGTTGAATTGTTTCAGGAATACAACATTGCAGTAGCACAAGTGCTTGCAACAAAAGATGACTTTCGTGATCGTCATCATTACTTAAATATGAAACAATGTTTTGATGCGCTGAGTGGGGAAGACGTGATTCCAATTTTAAATGAAAACGATGTTGTCGCTGTAGAAGAAATTATGTTTACAGACAATGATGAATTGGCTGGTCTTGTTGCTGCCATGCGAGATGTTGATGCGCTTCTTATTCTTACAGGAGTAGATGGTGTGTATGATGGAGATCCAAATAGTGAAGATGCAACACTTTTATCAGAAATTGATCCAGATGTTATTGATGCAACACAATTTGCAACAAATAAAACGTCTTCACTCGGACGAGGTGGTATGGCTACAAAATGTGGTATTGCACAAAAGTGTGCGTCTATTGGAATTGCAACACATATTATAAATGGAAAAAAAGATAATACGATTGCAGATCTTTTATCTGGGAAAGACGTTGGAACAACAATTTTAGCGAAAGAAAAAAAGATGTCTGCTGTTAAAAAATGGATTGCACATTCACAAGGATATGAAAAAGGTGCGATTCATGTAAACGACTGTGCCGAAGATATTTTACTCGATGAGTCAAAGGCGACAAGTATTTTGCCAGTTGGTATAATAAAAATTGAAGGACAGTTTGAAGAAGGTGATATTATAAAAATTAAAAATGAAAAAGGAAAACCAATTGGACTTGGAAAGGCAGAGTATGACTCAACAGTTGCTCTTGAGCGGATTGGAAAAAAAGGAGAAAAAGTACTAGTTCATTATGACTACTTAGTATTAAACGTATGAAGATTTGTATTATAGGAATGGGAAAAATGGGGAGTGTTATTTCTGGTCGACTTGCAGCCCATTCTTTTGATGTTATTGGATGTGACAGAGGAGATAATGTTAATGAAAAAGTTGTAGATGCTGATGTTCTGCTTATTGCAGTAAAACCACAAGGATTTGATGAACTTGCAGAATCAATTTCTGCCGATCTTTCTGACAAACTCATTATTTCAATCATGGCAGGCACAACAATCGTAGATATTTCTGAAAAACTTGGTGTGGCTCGTGTAGTGCGTAGCATGCCAAATTTAGCAACAGGGATTGGAGAGGGAGTTACTGGTTGGGTTGCTAGTGATATTTGTGACTCAGAGGACAAGAAGAACGTTGAAAAAATATTTGCCACATTTGGACATCAGTTTGAATTGCAAGAAGAAGATCAGTTAAACGAATTCGGTGCAATTGCTGGATGTGGTCCTGCATACTTTTTTTATCTTTCACAATTGCTACAAGAAAAAGCAGAGGAATTTGGTTTTGCACCAGATCAGGCAGCAAGGCTTGCACGGTATACATTTGTTGGTGCAGCAAAAAGTATGGAGCCGTCAGAAAAAAGTGCTGAGCAATGGGTCAAAGATGTCGCATCCAAAGGTGGGGTAACAGAGCAGGCATTGAAACACATGAAAGAACATGATTTTGAAACAATATTCAAAGATGCAATAGAGGCTGCAAAGAAAAAATCAGAAAAATTTTAATATGGACATAAAAAAAAGTTTACAATTAACACAACAGGCAAGTCGTAGTCTTATCAATCTTTCAGAAGAAAAGATAAATTTTGTGTTGCGAGATGTTGCAGATGCAATTGAAAAAAATAGAGATGAGATTTTAGTTGCAAACAGAAAAGATTTGGAAAGAATGGATGAGAGTAATCCAAAATATGACCGACTTGAATTAAATGAAGAACGGTTATTTGGTATTGCAAATGATATGAATAATGTTGCATCACTTGATTATCCTATTGGAAATATATTAGAAGAGCGGACACTGGACAATGGACTTGAATTAAAAAAGATTTCAGTGCCACTTGGTGTGATTGGCATTATTTATGAAGCACGACCAAATGTTACGTTTGATGTTTTTTCACTTTGCTTAAAATCTGGAAATGCCTGTGTTCTAAAAGGCGGTAGTGATGCCCAGTTTAGTAATGAGGAAATTGTCCGGCTTATTCATGAAGTATTGACTGCTCATGGTATTGATCCAAATATTTTGTATCTTGCCCCAGCAGGACGAGAATGTGTAAAAGATATTTTAGATGCAGACAAGTATATTGACATTATTATTCCACGCGGTAGTCAAAATCTTATTGATTTTGTTCGTGAAAATGCGACAGTTCCAGTTATTGAAACTGGCGCTGGAATTGTGCACACATACATCGACAAAAGCGCAGATCTTCAAAAAGCGAAAGACATTATTTTTAATGCAAAAACAAGAAGAGTGAGTGTTTGTAATGCACTTGATACAATGATTATTCATGAATCCCAATCAGAACATGTAAAAGAAATTGTCGATCGTCTACAAGAAAAAAATGTAGAGATTTTTGCAGATGAAAAAAGTTTTAAAGTATTGGAAAATAATTACGACTCAGCTTTGTTACATCAAGCAAAAGAAGAAGATTTTGGCATTGAATTTTTATCGTATAAAATGTCTATTAAAACTGTTTCAAGTTTAGATGAAGCACTCAAACATATTGCAACATACAGTTCAAAACATAGTGAAGCAATTGTTGCAGAAGATGAAGAAGTTATTGAGAAATTTTTAAACAATGTAGATGCTGCTGCAGTGTATGCAAATACATCAACAGCATATACTGATGGTGCGCAGTTTGGTCTTGGAGCTGAAATTGGAATTAGTACGCAAAAGCTTCATGCGCGCGGTCCAATGGCATTGAAAGAACTCACCAGTTATAAATGGATTGTAAAAGGGGATGGACAAATTCGTGCATAAAAATAAAAGCACCATATGTATGGTGTTTTTCTAAAGATGCGACCCTGAGCAGCATACAGCATCCCAGGGTCTTGTGCCGGTCTCTCCCGACTGTCTCCTTGGCTTGACGCTGCCTGTTGTAACAGCTACTAGCCGCTGCGCATGACACGGCCGCGGGGTGGGGTTCCGGTGTGATCCGTGGCGTTACGACCCTGCCCTTCCTGCAGTTCTCGCATGTATTGCAGCTCCAGATCCTCGTGACATGGCGGGACTGCGGGCTTGGTTTCTCGCTTCTTCTTGGGGTTCTCGCCGGTGGCGGGCGCTTGGCTTTTCTTCTTTTGCATCACATCCTCCTGGCTGATGTCATTCGGTACAGTTATATCAAAATATAGAAGTTGTGTCAAAACAAAAAAATACCCACTTTAGGATGTTTTTTTGATTAGTTAAGATTATGGTTATTCAGGAAAAATAATATTTATTTGTAAAAAAGTGATCCCGTCAGTCGCGACTGACGGGATTTCTTTGATCCACAAATTATTCAACCCCCGAGGAAGACCTGCGGGGGTTGTGTTGTAGTCCTTGTCTCCTTGTTCATGCCGTTGGCTGTGTCTGTCCGTTGCGCATAGCGTTATCAACCGCTCCTGCGAGGGAACGAAGTTGATCCATACGCGCGACGATGCGAATCGCATGCAACATTGCAGCTACCAAGGCGCAGTCTTCGAATGGTCCGTATTTGGGATCGCCCGGAGGATTGTATCCTTGCTGAATCGCGAGTGCATGCATAAATGGAATGCCCTGCGTTCCCTTTGGCTGTCCAGTGCAGACGCATTCAGTCACGATGTACACGTGTACCCGCTGTTCAGACAGAGTCGGCTGTGGAAACATCTTCACCAAAAGAGTCGGTTCAGACCATGTTGTCGCACCGATTTGATTCCTGAGAATCATCTGGATCAAGTCGAGCGTGTTGTCGCTCGCAGCCCGGACCAGTGTGCTCGGAAGGACAAAGACATCCTTTCCATAGACCCTGGGTCCTTCCTTGATGAAAAACGCCTTGTCAGACGTAAGTGCAAGTACTGCAACCAGGTCACCAACCTGGATTTTTGATTGTTTGGACATGAGAGCCTCCACTCGTCGATTGTTCAGGTCATATATACCATAGTTTCATTGGTTTCGTCAATTATCCCCAAATCATCCACTATACACATATAGGGACTTGACAGGTTTTTAGCAATGATGTATAGTGTTGGAGCTATCAAGAAGCAGCAAAATTTATCTTTTTAAGTCTGGTCAGCACCGCTGGTAACAGATACTGGGAAGAGGAAAGAGTAACGTGAAGCGTCTGTCGCAAAAGCAACTCCAAGTTCCTCTTTTTTCTTTCCAAGAAAGAAAATGCACATTACAATTCAATCCAATCAACCAAAAACATAAATGGTAAAGTTTGTTATATAAGTGTGACAAAAATGATACTGTTTATTCCTAAAACAAAATTTTGAATCCTTCCCCGACATGTCGGGGAACAGATGAAACTCTTGTTGTCGTGAGACAACTATAATTGAGAGTTTGATCCTGGCTCAGGATGAACGTTGGCGGCATGTTTAAGGCATGCAAGTCGAGGGATCGGATACTCTTCGGAGTATTACGGACCGGCAAACGGGTGAGTAACACATTGGTAACCTACCTTCGAGTCGAGCATAGCCCAGAGAAATCTGGATTAATACTCGATAGACATGAGGGGTCATAAGACATTCTCATGTAAAGATTTTTCGCTCGAAGAGGGGCCTATGTCTGATTAGCTTGTTGGTAAGGTAAAGGCTTACCAAGGCTCTGATCAGTAGCAGGCGTGAGAGCGTGACCTGCCTCACTGGGACTGAGACACTGCC